>NZ_JABASS010000029.1 GCF_016107545.1 Psychrobacter namhaensis | reverse complement strand
TCGTAACGCATAAAAATACCCCATAAGTTGTGTCCAACTTATGGGGGTCGGTTCACTCCTGTCTTTAGCGTCAGCGCTTTTTTATAAAGTGACAGTCTACCGGCTTTACACTTGGCTGGGTTCGGTGGCGTCATCTATCGGGTTGATAGGGCCTTGCATCAGCTCAGGCTCATCATCATCGCTAATGATGTCTTCGTTGCTGCTTGCCGCCAATAAATCCCGATAATTGATTTGGGTTTTTAAAACCAATTGTTCTTCTTCAAGCTCGCCGTAGTTCACCTGCACCTTGTGTAAGGTACTGATGATTTTTTTGTTTTTCTTAAGCCAGCGATTAATATCAAGATAAATGACTTCATCTTTTGCACGGGCAATATTGATGTAAGACAGAATGAACCCTAAAGGGTCTTTTTTTAGGATGCTGTGATAAAACCAGATAAATAGCTTAATACCTTGGCGTTTAAGAAAAGACTCACAGCGTAGGTTTAGCACATCGGTATAAGTCTGCTGGCCAAACACAAAGCGCTGAACGTTACGGTCAAGCTGCACATGGACCAAACTAAAGTTACTGGCTACCTCAGCATAAATACCACCCGCATTAACCGTGCAGTATAGGCGAAACCAGTGATCGTGTATCTCAACGCGCAACTCTAAGATGGCTTTGACGTTGTCGGTCACAAACTTTTGCAGGGCATCATTGACGTATTTTTGAGCGACAGGGAGGGGGATTTCATCTTCAAGCTTATCGGTCGTTTTATTGTATAGCTGCTTGATCGACTGGGTGAGGCGATCCCAGCCACCGCTGAAAGACTCATCAAAACGGTCGCCAATATCCTCAAAGAACTCATCAAAACTGTCTGAATTATTCACGTTATCACTCATGTTATCAAAGCCACTCAAACTTATTATCCTTATCATTATAGGGGGCATCATTGACGAGATGCGGTACAGATCACCTATTAAAAACTATAAAATGGCGTCTATGCAAGTCACTAGCAGCGCTAAGATATAAATCTGCCCCTGTATTTGATTACAACTTATCAATAACATTGCACGTATATTTTAACGGATGCAAGCTAAAAAAACGTATTTGTTAACGCACTACCTAAAAAACGGTGTTTAAACTATTATCAATACGGTGTGAGTGGGTGGACGTGCCCCATTTACGGTTACGCTAGCAGCACAATTCTAAGTCATGTTATGATAGCACTCGCATACACTGCCAGCTCTACTACGATCGGACTTGGTGTTCGCTCGATCTATACTTAATGTCTGAGACCTATTGTGGCCTATATCAAAGACTCGCAAAGCTATCATTTTTCTGCACAAGCGCCTAAGCGTGACGTAAGCTTGCCTGTTGCTGTTTTTATTGCCGTTGCCGTCCATGCCCTCATTATCTTTGGTATCAGTTTTTCTACGGGCAAAGACCCCGCTGCAATGATGCAAGATGTCGCAAAAGTGCTCACAGATAACATGAAGCCAAATGAAGATGCACATTTTATTGCCAATGCCTCACAAGTAGGCGGCGGTACGATACATGAGACGTTAAGGCAAGAGACCGATCAGATCAGTCCACTGGCGGCTGAGCAAATGAGCGAGACACAAGATGTCATTAATTTACAGCGTCAAGTTCGCCAGCAGCGCTACCAAGAAAGCTATCTGCGAACCACCTTAAGCTGGCGACAAGCGGCGGTAGAGTCTGACAATGACAGCAAACAAGCACAAGATGATGTCATGGCCCAAGAAGAGCGCCTACGTAAACAGATCGCAACGCTCGAAGCCCAACTCTCGCAACGTCAGCAGGTCTATGCCACCAAATCAAAAGTGGTGACGATGGATAGCAATTCAACGACGCGCGGCGATGCAGCTGATTATATCAATACTTTTCGTGAGCATGTTGAGCGCGTTGGCAACCTGCACTATCCGGTACAAGCTCGGGCCCAAGGCATCACGGGCGAAGTACGCCTGATGGTCATTATTAGTAATAATGGTAACATTAAAGCCATTCGCTTGCTAGAAAGCTCAAACTCAACGATATTAGATGAAGCGGCTAAGCAGTCAGTACGGCAAGCGGCTCCTTTTGGCCAGTTTACTAAAGACATGAAAGACATTGTCGAGTTGCGCCTGATACGTACTTACCGTTATAGCGATAAAGTCGATGTGACGTATTAATGACTGATGCCAATGGCTGAAACGATAGACACCAAAAGTTATTAATATGAATCTCTCAATACACTTTTGACATACTCCCACCACATTCGCCAAGCTCAAGTGGGGGATTCTAAAAGCATAAGCTCTTAGGCGACT
>NZ_JABASS010000028.1 GCF_016107545.1 Psychrobacter namhaensis | reverse complement strand
GAGCTGACGATGACCTACTCTCACATGGGCGAACCACACTACCATTGGCGCTACGATGTTTCACTTCTGAGTTCGGGAAGGGATCAGGTGGTGCCATCGTGCTATTGTCGTCAGCAAAGGGGGTTAGATATGAGTCTATTGTTGTTTTTATTGACATCAAGTATTAGCTTGTTGCCGATCAACTTGTAACCTAACTGAATCAAGGTTAAAGGTGATATCGAAATATTCTTTTCTTCGTTATGACCACTACAGTCATACAAGATAGATTAATTAGACTTGGTATACAAACCACTTGGGTGTTGTATGGTCAAGCCAAACGAGCAATTAGTACAGGTTAGCTACACACATCGCTGTGCTTCCACACCCTGCCTATCAACGTCCTAGTCTTGAACGGCTCTTTAGGGAAATCTAATCTTGAGGTGGGCTTCCCGCTTAGATGCTTTCAGCGGTTATCCCATCCGAACGTAGCTACCGGGCAATGCCACTGGCGTGACAACCCGAACACCAGAGGTTCGTCCACTCTGGTCCTCTCGTACTAGGAGCAGATCCTCTCAAATTTCCAACGCCCACGGTAGATAGGGACCGAACTGTCTCACGACGTTCTAAACCCAGCTCGCGTACCTCTTTAAATGGCGAACAGCCATACCCTTAGGACCTGCTTCAGCCCTAGGATGAGATGAGCCGACATCGAGGTGCCAAACACCGCCGTCGATATGAACTCTTGGGCGGTATCAGCCTGTTATCCCCAGAGTACCTTTTATCCGTTGAGCGATGGCCCTTCCATACAGAACCACCGGATCACTAAGACCTACTTTCGTACCTGCTCGACTTGTGGGTCTCGCAGTTAAGCGCGCTTTTGCCTTTATACTCTACGACCGATTTCCGACCGGTCTGAGCGCACCTTCGTACTCCTCCGTTACTCTTTAGGAGGAGACCGCCCCAGTCAAACTACCCACCATACATTGTCCTCGGTATTGTTATACCTGAGTTAGAACCCCAACATGACCAGGGTGGTATTTCAAGATTGGCTCCACCAAGACTAGCGTCTCGGCTTCAAAGCCTCCCACCTATCCTGCACAAGTCAGGTCAAAGTTCAATGTAAAGCTGTAGTAAAGGTTCACGGGGTCTTTCCGTCTAGCCGCGGGTACACAGCATCTTCACTGCGATTTCGATTTCACTGAGTCTCTGCTGGAGACAGCGCTGCCATCATTATGTCATTCGTGCAGGTCGGAACTTACCCGACAAGGAATTTCGCTACCTTAGGACCGTTATAGTTACGGCCGCCGTTTACTGGGGCTTCGATCAAGAGCTTCGCTTACGCTAACCCCATCAATTAACCTTCCAGCACCGGGCAGACATCACACCCTATACGTCCACTTTCGTGTTTGCAGAGTGCTGTGTTTTTAATAAACAGTTGCAGCAGCCTGGTATCTGCGACTGCCAATAGCTTACGGAGCAAGTCCTTCACCATCAGCAGCGTACCTTCTCCCGAAGTTACGGTACCATTTTGCCTAGTTCCTTCAGCAGAGTTCTCTCAAGCGCCTTGGTATTCTCTACCTGATCACCTGTGTCGGTTTAGGGTACGATTCGTTTATGACTATCGCTTAGAAGCTTTTCCTGGAAGCATGGTATTTGCCACTTCGCTGTACAAGTACAGCTTGCTATCAGATCTCGGTATAAAATAGCCCGGATTTACCTAAGCTATAAACCTACATCCTTCCACCTGGACAACCATCGCCAGGCTGGCATAACCTTCTCCGTCCCTCCATCGCATCATAAACAAGTATCGGAATATTAACCGATTTCCCATCGACTACGCCTTTCGGCCTCGCCTTAGGGGTCGACTCACCCAGCCCCGATTAACGTTGGACTGGAACCCTTGATCTTCCGGCGTGCGAGCTTTTCACTCGCATTATCGTTACTCACGTCAGCATTCGCTCTTGTGATACCTCCAGCATGCTTTACAACACACCTTCACAGGCTTACACAACGCTCCCCTACCACTTGAAAACAAATTCAAATCCGCAGCTTCGGCTCCTAGTTTGAGCCCCGTTACATCTTCCGCGCGGGCCGACTCGACTAGTGAGCTATTACGCTTTCTTTAAAGGATGGCTGCTTCTAAGCCAACCTCCTAGCTGTCTATGCCTTCCCACCTCGTTTCCCACTTAACTAGGAATTTGGGGCCTTAGCTGGCGGTCTGGGTTGTTTCCCTCTCCACGATGGACGTTAGCACCCACCGTGTGTCTCCCGGATATCACTCATCGGTATTCGGAGTTTGCATCGGTTTGGTAAGTCGGTATGACCCCCTAGCCGAAACAGTGCTCTACCCCCAATGGTGTTCGTCCGAGGCGCTACCTAAATAGCTTTCGGGGAGAACCAGCTATCACCGAGTTTGATTAGCCTTTCACCCCTATCCACAAGTCATCCCCTGGCTTTTCAACGACAGTGGGTTCGGTCCTCCGGTGCCTGTTACGGCACTTTCAACCTGCTCATGGATAGATCACTCGGTTTCGGGTCTATACCCTGCAACTAGACGCCCTATTAAGACTCGGTTTCCCTACGGCTCCCCTAAACGGTTAACCTTGCTACAGAATATAAGTCGCTGACCCATTATACAAAAGGTACGCGGTCACCCAACAAGTGGGCTCCCACTGCTTGTACGCACACGGTTTCAGGTTCTATTTCACTCCCCTCACAGGGGTTCTTTTCGCCTTTCCCTCACGGTACTGGTTCACTATCGGTCAGTCAGGAGTATTTAGCCTTGGAGGATGGTCCCCCCATCTTCAAACAGGATTTCTCGTGCCCCGCTCTACTTAATATGTTAACGCTAATGTTTCGAATACAGGACTATCACCTACTACGGTCAGCTTTCCCACGCTGTTCTTCTACATTAGCATTAATCGGCTTCTCCCCGTTCGCTCGCCGCTACTAGGGGAATCTCAATTGATGTCTATTCCTAAGGGTACTGAGATGTTTCACTTCCCCTCGTTCGCTTCTTGTACAAGTACAAGATACCTAGCTTATGCTAGGTGGGTTTCCCCATTCAGAAATCTCCGGATCACAGGATATTGCCGCCTCCCCGAAGCTTATCGCAGGCTGTCACGTCTTTCATCGCCTCTGACTGCCAAGGCATCCACCATGTGCGCTTCATTACTTGACCATACAACCCCAAGTAGTCTTTCGACTGCTAAGTGTTATACACTCTAATTAATGATAACGATATCACCTATGTTTACGCTTGATTCAGTTCTCTTTACTTTTTTTAGTAATCAACCCCTGGGATAACAACTGATGTCGTTAAGAGGTTGATTACTAAGGTTAAGATGTGCGCGTGAACACGCTCATCCTAACCCAGACTCATATCTATGTTTTTAAATAGTTCCTATGCTCTCGTCGAGTCATAAGTTCTGTATAAAACAGAAAGAAGCAATCTAAAGATAAATCACTCGTTTCTATTTAATACTATTTGCACTTAAAGCTTACTGCGTGTTTATAGTGTGGTGGAGCCAAACGGAGTCGAACCGTTGACCTCCTGCGTGCAAGGCAGGCGCTCTACCAACTGAGCTATGGCCCCATGTAAAATGGTGGGTCTAGGTGGACTTGAACCACCGACCCCCGCGTTATCAACACGGTGCTCTAACCAGCTGAGCTACAGACCCTAAATACGCTTATGCTATAAACGTAAGCTTAAACTAAAGAACAACTTGTTGTGAATTCTTGCTGACCGAATGCCATCTATAAGGAGGTGATCCAGCCGCAGGTTCCCCTACGGCTACCTTGTTACGACTTCACCCCAGTCATCAACCACACCGTGGTGAACGCCTCCCCGAAGGTTAAGCTATCCACTTCTGGTGCAATCAACTCCCATGGTGTGACGGGCGGTGTGTACAAGGCCCGGGAACGTATTCACCGCGGCATTCTGATCCGCGATTACTAGCGATTCCTACTTCATGGAGTCGAGTTGCAGACTCCAATCTGGACTACGATAGGCTTTTTGAGATTCGCATCACATCGCTGTGTAGCTGCCCTCTGTACCTACCATTGTAGCACGTGTGTAGCCCTGGTCGTAAGGGCCATGATGACTTGACGTCGTCCCCGCCTTCCTCCAGTTTGTCACTGGCAGTATCCTTAGAGTTCCCGGCTTAACCCGCTGGTAACTAAGGACAAGGGTTGCGCTCGTTGCGGGACTTAACCCAACATCTCACGACACGAGCTGACGACAGCCATGCAGCACCTGTATTCTAATTCCCGAAGGCACTCCCGCATCTCTGCAGGATTCTAGATATGTCAAGACCAGGTAAGGTTCTTCGCGTTGCATCGAATTAAACCACATGCTCCACCGCTTGTGCGGGCCCCCGTCAATTCATTTGAGTTTTAACCTTGCGGCCGTACTCCCCAGGCGGTCTACTTATTGCGTTAGCTGCGTCACTAAGTCCTCAAGGGACCCAACGACTAGTAGACATCGTTTACGGCGTGGACTACCAGGGTATCTAATCCTGTTTGCTACCCACGCTTTCGAGCCTCAGTGTCAGTATGATGCCAGAAGGCTGCCTTCGCCATCGGTATTCCTCCAGATCTCTACGCATTTCACCGCTACACCTGGAATTCTACCTTCCTCTCACCTACTCTAGCCTAACAGTTTCAGATGCAGTTCCCAGGTTAAGCCCGGGGATTTCACATCTGACTTATCAAGCCACCTACGCTCGCTTTACGCCCAGTAATTCCGATTAACGCTTGCACCCTCTGTATTACCGCGGCTGCTGGCACAGAGTTAGCCGGTGCTTATTCTGCAGCTAATGTCATCGTCCACGGGTATTAACCGAGGAGTCTTCTTCACTGCTTAAAGTGCTTTACAACCAAAAGGCCTTCTTCACACACGCGGCATGGCTGGATCAGGGTTTCCCCCATTGTCCAATATTCCCCACTGCTGCCTCCCGTAGGAGTCCGGGCCGTGTCTCAGTCCCGGTGTGGCTGATCATCCTCTCAGACCAGCTACAGATCGTCGCCATGGTAGGCCTTTACCCCACCATCTAGCTAATCCGACTTAGGCTCATCTAATAGCGAGAGCAGTAAACTGCCCCCTTTCTCCCGTAGGTCGTATGCGGTATTAATTCGAGTTTCCCCGAGCTATCCCCCACTACTAGGTAGATTCCTAAGTATTACTCACCCGTCCGCCGCTCGACGCCTACCAGCAAGCTGGTATCGTTTCCGCTCGACTTGCATGTGTTAAGCCTGCCGCCAGCGTTCAATCTGAGCCATGATCAAACTCTTCAGTTTAATCTTGCTATGAAGCTCTTTAAAGAAGCTTCTAAACTTGGCTCATTTAATCTGGCAAAATCGCTAAAAATTATGTTCGTAATGAATTAACTTTGAGTTTTTCTGCTGTCTTAAATGATAATTTTTATAGTTAGCATTCTACCGAAAAGGTAGGCAACCAACTTTATTTTTTAGCATTCTGAATCAGCAAAAATCCACACAAGTTGTTCTTTAGTTATGCTTTTAAATAATGTCTGATACTGTCGTCCAGTATTAGGTGTTTCTGACTAATTATACTCAATATCCAATGTGGTTATTGCTAATTAGCGAGCTGACTATCATATCATGTTTTAATACGCTGTCAACTTCTTTTTTTAATTTGTTTCAATAAGTTAGCTTGTTAATTATGAATGATTTATCACCCTTCTTATTAACTGCTTCCCTTAATGAGGTGCGTATTATAGACGCTTTTTTTATCAAGTCAAGAAGTATTTTTTATTTAGTTT
>NZ_JABASS010000027.1 GCF_016107545.1 Psychrobacter namhaensis | reverse complement strand
CAGAACTCAGTCCTTGATATAAACTTAAACCGTCCAACATTTGGGGGTCAGTTCAGTCTGACCCTTTTTGTTGAGTGATCATTCAGTGTTATTAACGCTTAATAAAAGTTTACTTAGCGCTGGCCGTCACTTTTGGGGTTTCGTGTGCCAATGATTTGGCCGCTTGGCGCAGCTCAAACTTTTGCACTTTACCGGTGCTGGTTTTGGGTATTTCCGCAAAAATAATGTATTTAGGCACTTTAAATCCTGCTAAATGCTGCTTGCAGTGCTCCATCACGTGATCGCGCTGTAAGGTGCTACCGTCATGGATTTCGATAAAGGCCACTGGTACTTCGCCCCATTTGTCATGCGGTGCGGCGACAACGGCACAGCTTTGGATCTCAGGCATTTTGTATAAGACGTTTTCGACCTCAATACTAGAGATGTTCTCACCGCCTGAGATGATGATGTCTTTCAGTCTGTCCATAATTTTGATGTAGCCATCAGGGTATTTAACCCCCAAATCCCCCGTCCGGAACCAACCATCAGCGAAGGCCTCTTCGGTTGCTTTACGGCTTTTTAGGTAGCCTTTCATCACCATACTGCCACGCAGTGCCAACTCGCCCATCTCTTCACCATCAGCAGACACAGGTTCAGTGGTGCCTTGCTTAAACACTTCAAATCCTGTCATGAGATGAGAATTCACACCTTGACGTGATTTTTTTTGCGCGCGAGCGGTGACATCGAGCGCATCCCATGCGTCTTGCTCAGCGCAGACGGTGACAGGTCCATATACTTCGGTGAGACCGTAGACGTGAGAGATGTGAAAGCCCATCGCTTCCATGGCAGCAAGCATGGTTTCAGAAGGTGGTGCACCAGCGACCCAGCCCCGCACTTTATGGTTAATCGCTGCTTTATATTCAGGCTTACCGCCCGCAATCATATTGTGTACCACTGGCGCTGAGCAATAATGGGTCACTTTGTGCTTGGCAATCAATTGTAAAATCAAATCAGCATCAATTTTACGCAAGCAGACGTTGACGCCCGCACGTTCAGCGATTGTCCACGGGAAACACCAGCCGTTGCAATGAAACAGGGGCAGCGTCCATAAGTACATAGGGTGTTTTGGCATATCCCAGTCAAGGATGTTGGATACGGCGTTGAGTGTCGCCCCGCGATGATGGTAGACCACGCCTTTGGGTTTACCTGTGGTGCCAGAAGTATAGTTCAGAGCAATGGCATCCCACTCGTCCGATGGTTTTTCCCAATTATCCAAGCTGTCAGAGCTGGCAACCAATTCTTCGTAGCTCATTTGTCCAAAGCGCTCAACATCAACTGCGGCATCTGTCGCATGAATGACAATTAATTTTGGAAATGCTTCAGCGATCATCTCAGCGTGCTCAGCAAACTCGCTGTCTAGTATTAACACCTTGGCTTCTGAGTGCTGTAAGCAAAAGCTTAGCGCGTTGATATCAAGGCGTGTGTTTAGAGTACATAACACGCCGCCTGACATGGGCACCCCAAAGGCGCATTCGACCATCGCGGGTGTGTTCGGCATCATGACTGCCACGGTGTCGTTTTTATCAATCCCTAACTTACGCAGACCATCTGCCAATTGCCGACAACGATCGTAGGTCTGTTGCCATGTTTGTGTCAGATTATTGTGCGCTAGGTCGTCATAGATGATGGCAGTTTTATCAGGATATACTTGTGCGCTGCGGATGATAAAATCGATCGGGGTGAGCGGTTGATGATTGGCAGCGTTTTTGCCGAGACCTGTGTGAAAATCTGTCATGGGATAGTCCTTTATCTTGCGTTTATAATTCGGTGAACACGCTATCAACTTGCTATAAAAGGCAGAGTCGCTGTCTGTCACGGCTTTTAAGCCACTGACACGACAGGATTGAGACGACAGTTTGCTGATCTGTTTTGTCGCAATCTAATAGGGGGTTCACGATAAATATTTGCCCGTCCATTATAGACAAAGCCATATGAAAAGCGAGTATGTTTTTTAGCGCTTGCTGATATCCGCTAACCTGAGCAAGTCGCTTGACAAACATAGTGCTCACTCATCAGTCGCTTGTCTGCGTAGCTGTTAATAATAGCGTTGTGTTACGATGACAGGAACGCTAAATCCTATAGCCTGTTTAGGGCGTATCCCCAACTCAATCGATAATTATCTAAATAGACTAAACATGAGCACACCCGAGTCTCACAACCCATTCATAAGGAAAATGATATGCCAGCCAGCCAAGCCAATATGATTGATACTGCTAGCACCAACGAACACTATCCGCATTTGTTTGAGCCGTTAGATTTGGGCTTTACCACGTTAAAAAACCGTTTGGTCATGGGTTCTATGCATACGGGCCTTGAAGACCGTTTTTATAATTATGGCAAGCTGGCGGCGTATTTTGCCGAACGTGCCAAAGGTGGCGTGGCGATGATGATTACTGGCGGTATCTCACCCAATCGCGAAGGCTGGTTGCTCCCTGCTGGTGGCACCATGAATACAAAAGCTGATGTGATCAATCATCAGCGCGTCACCCGAGCGGCCCATAAATATGACAGCAAAATCATCATGCAAATCTTGCACAGTGGTCGTTACGGCTATCATCCATTTGTGGTGTCAGCCAGTCCGGTAAAGTCTCCAATCTCGCCTTTTAAACCGCGTAAGATGAGCATTAAAAACATTGAGCAAACCGTTAAGGATTACGCACGTTCAGCATGTTTGGCCAAGCAAGCGGGTTATGATGGTGTCGAAATCATGGGCTCTGAGGGCTACTTGCTCAATCAGTTCTTATCGCGTCACGTGAATAAACGGACTGATCAATACGGTGGCGATATTCAGGGTCGTATGAAGTTTGCTGTCGATGTGGTGAAAGCGGTACGCGCAGCAGTAGGAGAGGATTTTATTATCCTGTTTCGCTTATCCGTGATTGATTTGGTCAAAGACGGCAATGTCATGGACGAAGTGATCACCGTAGCCAAAGCCTTGGAAGCGGCGGGTGTGACCATCATGAACACAGGTATCGGCTGGCATGAAGCACGCGTACCGACCATTGTGACGAGCGTGCCGCGTGCTGCCTTTGTTGACTTTACCGCTGAAATTAAAAAGCACATCAATATTCCTATGATGGCGGCCAACCGTATCAATATGCCAGACACAGCAGAAGATATCGTCGCCAGTGGTCAGGCAGATATGATCCAAATGGCGCGTCCGTTCTTGGCTGATGCGCATTGGGTCAATAAAGCCAAAAACGGTCAAGCCGATCGCATCAATACTTGTATCGCCTGTAATCAAGCCTGTCTTGATCATACTTTTGAACATAAGCGCTCGACCTGTCTGGTCAATCCGCAAGCGTGCTATGAGACTGAATTGGTCTATAAAAAAGCCAAGAAACCGAAAAAGGTGGCGGTCATCGGTGGCGGTGTCGCTGGCATGTCGGCGGCGCATGTAGCAGCGCTGCGCGGTCATGATGTGACGCTGTTTGAAGCCAAAGATATCTTGGGCGGGCAATTTAACTATGCCAAAGTCATCCCTGGTAAAGAAGAGTTTTTTGAGACCATTCGCTACTATATCAATGAGCTTGAGCACTTAGGCGTTGAGATTAAACTCAATACCAAAGTCGATAAAGCCATGTTAGAGAAAGCCAAATTCCATCATGTCATCGTCGCTACTGGCGTCGTACCTAGAAGCCTAATCGGTAAGCTTGAAGGGGCTGATTTGCCACAAGTAATGAGCTATGCAGAGCTGCTCTCTGGTGAAAAATCTGTTGGCGATACCGTGGCCGTCATCGGTGCTGGTGGTATTGGTTTTGATGTCAGTGAGTATCTCACGGCGCGCCACGGCCAGCCACTTGATGAGTTAGGTCCTGAGCTGTTAAAAGATCCAAGCTACCGGCCAAAAGCTCAGTCGGTTAGCGAATGGCGTGAAGAATGGGGCGTGACTGAGGACACTGATTATCAAACCGATGGAGGTCTGACGAAGCCTGAAGCCATACAACCGATCCGCCAAGTTTATCTCATGCAGCGTACCAAAGGTCGCTTGGGTAGTGGCCTCAATAAAACCACAGGCTGGGTACATCGCGCCCATGTCAAATCGCACGGTGTCATCCAAGTATCAGGCGCCCAGTACAACAAAATCACCAACGAAGGGATTTGGATCACCAATAATCAAGGTCAAACCCAGCTGCTACGTGTCGATAGTGTCGTCGTCTGCGCAGGTCAAGAATCAGTGGTTGAGCTGATGCCAAACGTCGGTGATGCACCAGACGCGCAATACCATCTGATCGGCGGGGCAAAGCTTGCCGCTGAGCTGGACGCCAAACGCGCGATTCGTGATGGGGCAGAAGTTGCCGCTCAGATTTAACGTCGGATTAGAAGTTTAGAACTTATGAGAGCGGCGAGGTAGATTACCTCGCTGCTTTTTTTGTCTAACCTTCCATCTCCCCAACCAACCATTTCTCAACATCTTCCACCTGCGCTGCCAATTCAGGTCGCGCTGTTGCTAATCCGTCAAGTTTGTCTTTGATCTCTTTCTTATTGTATTTAGCACCCGTTAATGTCTCTTTGAGCAGATCAATCAATTCAACGTTTAACGCATCAGAGAAAATAACGACCTCGCTAACCACTGCCTGCTTCACATCAAGGTGCAAATCGATAATGCCCCAATCAAAGCGCGTCTCGATGTGATGGCTAAACTCAGGGGTTTTGCCAAAGCGCCACTCCCAGTCTGCCATTTGCTGATAGTAGGTATTGAGCGCCGGCTGCTTGGCGAGGCTCGCTTCATCGAGTTCTTCTACTGGCGCAGTGTCACCATAATGTTCACAAAACGCCTCGATGATGGCATCGGATAACCTCTCGTGATTGATGTCTTCGTTAAACTCTTTCAGGTTAGCGACACGCGCGCGTACAGATTTGATGCCTTTGGCTTTGAGTTTTAGCGGATGTGGATTGAGATAATCGCCCAGCTTTTGCATGTTGGCATTGACCAGTAATGTCCCGTGGTGAAAGCTGCGATCTGCTGCATGTTTAAAAGCGCTGCCTGATATTTTCTTATCACCGACCTGCATGTCGTTACGCCCAGATAAATCCGCCTCTATGCCTAACTTCTTTAGCGCATTGATGATGATGGTAAAGTTCGCGTCTTGGTCGTAGCTGTCTTTAGGCGATAAAAAGGTAAAGTTGGTATTGCCCAAATCATGAAACACCGCGCCACCGCCGCTCTGGCGCCGCGCCAAAAAGATGTCATCTGCTTCCATCTTATCAATTTTGCATTCCACCCATGGGTTTTGCGAGCGCCCGATGACCACGGTTTCGCTGTTACGCCATAAGAATAGCGTGTGTGAATTTGCGTCAAGTGCTTGAAAGATCCAGTCTTCGGTGGCGAGGTTAAACCAAGGGTTGGTAACGCTTGATTTTAAAATGCGTAGTTTCATTATTTATTGTCCTTTTTATTGAAGGGTTTTTCTAGTTTTAGTGTCGTTAATAGGTATTGCCATTGTTGCCGATGCAAGTTTGGAATTCAATGGCTATGTGGTATGGAAGAATCAAATTGGGGAGCCGTATATAATCCTAATTGTAAGTACTATATGGCTATATTTTAAGTGTATTCTTAAAAGTTAAAGTGTAAAGCTCAACAAACTGGTAAAGTAGATAGAAGTTGAGTTTGATCTACTAACGTTAGCTTTCTTGAGGTTTTGCTTATGCAAATAGATTTAGCAAATTGGATATCTGTGTTTATAGCTTTAGTAGCAACAGCCTCAGCTGCCATAACTTATGCAGTCTACCGCTCCTCAACTGATCCAGAAGTTATTGTTTATGTTGATACAGATAAGAAGCGACCTTCACTTATAATTTTAATTATTGAAAATATAGGTAAAGGGCCAGCAGAAAATATAAGTTTTGAAACGTCCAGAGATTTACCTGAAAAAGCTTTCAGTATAGTAGAACCTCAGAGCATGCCAGAGACTATGATATCTGGCCCTATCGTAGATGGGATTCCTTTCTTAGCCCCTGGCCAAAAAATTATTATTTCTTGGGGGCAATATGGAGGGCTGAAAAAATATCTTGGAGTAAATAATATTACAGTGAAAGCTAAATACAGAAGAGCTAACTCTATGTTTTGGTTTAATAGATCATCTAGTTCATCTCAGCTTTTTGTGGAAGCTTTTTATGGAACAGATATTTCTGATGCAAACTGGGATAAGAAAATTTCGGAAACTTTAATAAAAACTAACGAGCAGTTAAAAAGTATTGATAAAGCAATTAAAAAATTAGGTTCAGGAGAAAGCTAAAAATTACTTACAGATATTAGACCTATTACACAAGCTACCTTTAGACTTCAAAACTACTATTAGTAGAAGCATATAGGACATATTAACGACAGCGGTAACCCAATGTCTAATGCTTCTCTCAATAAAACCAATGATAGACCCAAACCAAAAAAACGCTCCTCAAGAGTGTTGTTTCTTATCTAACCAGTTCTTATAAGGCCTCAATCACCTACCCAAAATAGCCGCCATATTAAGCTCAGCAAATCTCGTGATAAATACATACGGATTGACGCCTGATCTACCAGAGATTAATGCGCTATCTTGCACGTATGTATTTTTGTGCCCTTTGACGCGTCCAAATTCATCCGCTACTCCACTCTGTTAGATATATTCCTTAACTTGACCAAATAAGAAATTTCCCTTACTATCCTGTTTCAATGTACTAGAACGTAAATACATCAAAATATTTTTATCATCAAACATGCTAAACAATACGGCAAAAATGCCAATATTAATTCTCATTTTAAAATGATAAGGCTTAACTATGACGAAGCACAATACAGCCAATAGCTATGGGTTACATCAATCAATCTTACCAAGTAACGACGGTTTATATGGCGAGTTTGGTGGCAAAATCGGCCATCCTGAGCTTGCCAAAGCTATGGCCGAAATCGAGACAGGTTTTCGTGAGATTATCAAAGAGGATGACTTTATCGCCGAGATGAAGCGTTTGCGTGAGACTTACGTCGGCCGGCCTAGTCCGATTTATCATGCCCAGCGTTTGAGTGAGCACTGCGGCGGGGCGCAGATTTATTTTAAGCGGGAAGACCTAAACCACACTGGCGCGCACAAAATCAATCACTGCTTGGGTGAAGTGCTATTAGCCAAGAAATTAGGCAAAACCAAGGTCATTGCCGAAACGGGTGCGGGGCAACATGGCGTCGCATTGGCAACGGCAGCGGCCTTAATGGGCATGGCGTGTGAGATACACATGGGTGTTGTCGATATTAGAAAAGAACACCCAAACGTGAGCCGTATGAAAATTTTGGGTGCCAATATCGTGCCTGTCTCACGCGGCGCAGGGACATTAAAAGAAGCGGTCGATAGTGCCTTTGAGACGTACCTAAACGAGCTGGATACCAGTATGTTTGCGATTGGCTCAGCATTGGGACCTGCGCCATATCCTGAGATGGTCAGCTATTTTCAGTCTGTGGTCGGGCACGAAGCGCGTGCACAGTTTTTGGCGACCACGGGCAAGCTGCCTAATAAAGTCGTGGCTTGTGTGGGTGGTGGCTCGAACGCCATTGGGATGTTTAGCGGGTTTTTGGCGGATGACAGCGTTGAAAAAATAGGCGTTGAGCCAGCGGGCGAGGGTCTAGAGACGCCCAATCATGCTGCCACTATGTCGCTGGGTGTGAAAGGGGAAATCCACGGTTTTAAATGTTACGTCTTATTGGATGAAAAAGGTGAGCCTGCCCCTGTGCACTCAATCGCCTCGGGTCTGGATTACCCCGGCGTTGGTCCGCAGCACTCACATTTAAAAGATTTACAATTGGCCACTTACGAGTCGGCGACAGACAGCGAGTGCTTAGAGGCGTTTATGGCGCTGTCACGACTTGAGGGTATTATTCCGGCTCTAGAGTCGGCGCATGCCATCGCCTATGCCATGAAAACTGCCAAAGATATGTCGGCAGATGAGACCATTTTGGTCAATTTATCGGGGCGCGGTGATAAGGACATTGACTTTATTTTGGACAAGGTTGATTTATAGCCAAAAAACCTACGATAAATACAGAAAATACCATACCCATTGAGCGTTTAAAAAGTTATCATCGTGGTTTTTTTAGCCCATGCCACTTTTATGACTGAGCATTTTTTATAAACAAATGCCGTCCAACGCTTGATAGGATGTACCCATGACCAACCGTGACCTCATGATTTTTTTAACGCTGTCCTTTATGTGGTCGCTGTCTTTTATTTTTTATCGTATTGGTGTGCCTGAGTTTGGCTCCTTAGCCTTTGCCAGTCTGCGGGTGGTATTGGCTGGGCTGACCATGTTGGTTTTTGTGTTATTAAAGAAGAAAAACAGGCAGGGCATTCGTGATAATTGGAAAGTGTTGACGCTGGTCGGTCTGTTTTCAGCGGCCATCCCTTTCATGCTGTTTGCCTTTGCGGCACGCTCCGTCAATGCTGGGGTATTGGCGGTGCTCAATGCTTCTGTACCGATGATGAGTGGCTTTATCGCCAGCACGTTTTTTAAAGACAGGCTCTCAAAGAAGCAAATTCTTGGTTTGGTTATTGGGATTGTTGGTGTGGTCATTTTGATGAGTGAGAGCTTATTTGGCGAGCAGAGTGTGACTTCAGGATCTGGATTATTACCGATGGGCTACGCACTGCTGGCTTGCGTGGGTTATGCCGTGGGCGCAAACATCACTAGAAATTACTTGGACAATGTGACGCCAGTGGCGATTACCGCAGGCTCGCTCATTATTGCCAGTGTTATCATGCTACCCATTGCGTTGTATGAGTTCCCTTATGGCAAGAGCATCAGTCTGACGGCTTGGGTGTCTGTGATTTGTATCGGTGTGTTTTCGACGGCCATCGCTCTGATCTTTATGAATCAGCTGATTAAAAGTATTGGCCCGATGCGGGCGACCAGTATCACGCTGGTCATTCCTATTTTTGCGATTATTTTGGGTTACTTATTGCTTGGTGAGGCCTTGGACACGCCAGCGATTATTGGCTCGGTGGTGATACTGTTTGGCACCTATCTGTCTTTAGAAATCTCGATTAAAAAGATGCTGACCTCATAGGGCATATGTAAGTTTGGTCACATCTAACTCAGCCTAACGCATCGAAAAACGTTGTAACCGCCACTGGGTGCCAAAAAATGCCATTAGCATGAAACCGGATTGATTTTATTAGCTTAATAGGCTTATAAGGGGTGATAATTAATCGCTACTTAAATACCAAGGATGTGCTTAAGTCAGTGTTTTTGTTTGTAAATTTGACTTGGAATAATAACGTTTACCCCTATAAAGATCACGGCTTATTAATAGCGGATTGACTCAATCAGAGCCACGAAACTGACCGCTATTTCTCAAGATCAATCAACCTATTGCTAGCGTTTTATAACAACAAACAAGGCTTTTTTATGGCACACGATAACTTATTTGAACCCGTCAAAATGGGCACCCAAACCCTAAAAAACCGCATCATCATGGCACCCCTGACCCGTCTACGTTCGATCGAACCGGGTGATGTACCGACCGCCCTTGCTGGTGAGTATTACTCACAACGCGCTGGGGCTGGACTGGTTATCACTGAGGCGACGCAGGTTTCTTTTCAGGCAAAAGGCTATGCAGGCGCGCCTGGTATTCACACTCAAGACCAAGTCACTGCGTGGAAAACCATCGTTGATAATGTCCATGCTAAAGGCGGAAAGATCGTCGTACAGCTATGGCACACTGGTCTGGTGGCGCATGAAAGCGTACAGCCTGATGGCCAAGCGCCAATTTCTGCCTCTGATGTGAATGTTGGTGTGCGCACCTCGCTACGCGATAGCGACAATCAGGCCATTCGTGTTGAGGCGACGCCGCCACGTCCGGCGACGCTTGATGAGATCAAGCAAGTGATTGCTGATTTTGCTCAAGCCACCAAAAATGCCAAAGAAGCCGGTTTTGATGGGGTAGAGATTCATGGGGCTCATGGCTATCTCTTGCATCAGTTTTGGGTTGAGCAAACCAACCAGCGTGATGATGAGTATGGTGGCAGCCGTGAGAACCGCGCGCGCTTAACGCTGGATGTCATCGATGCTTGTGTGGCTGCTTGGGACGCTGATCATGTCGGTATTCGTATTTCACCGCTTGGTACCTTTAACAATGTAGAAGCGGGCTACAATGAAGACGAAAATATCTGGATGATCGAGCAGATCAATAAACGCGGCATCATGTATCTGCATTTGTCAGAGCCTGATTGGGCAGGTGGTACGCCTTATAGTGATGCGTTTCGTCAGCGCGCCCGTGAGGCTTTTGGTCAATTGATTATCGCGGCGGGCGGCTATACGGCCGAAAAAGCGGAACAAAACATCAAGGCAGGCTACATTGATGCGGTTGCTTTTGGTCGTGACTATATTGCCAACCCTGATTTGGCTGAGCGTATTCGTACAGGAGCGCCGCTTAATGAGCAGCATCCAGAGTCATTTTATGGTGGCGGTACTGAAGGCTATACCGACTATCCATTTTTGGATCAGGCGTAATCGCTTATCAGCCACTATTAAGGGTAGTGTGTAACACCCTGAGCATACAAGTAAAAAGCCCCCTGACTATCACAGTTTGAACTGACCCCCAAAACTTGGACGGTTTAGTTTAACCCAAGGACTGAGTTCTGT
>NZ_JABASS010000026.1 GCF_016107545.1 Psychrobacter namhaensis | reverse complement strand
TCGTAACGCATAAAAATACCCCATAAGTTGTGTCCAACTTATGGGGGTCGGTTCACTCATGATTATTGGCTACCCTTTTACTGTAAATGGTTTGTTTTAAGTGGCTGGTTTCAAATAACAATGACTGTTAATAAACAGTCTACCTAGCGTCAAACGGTTATTTGATGCGTTGCCAAGTTTGTGAGCGACCAAATAGTGGTGTGCCAACATAGCCACGTAAGTCGAGACTTTGACCATTATCACTTAACGTCAACTTACCCGAATAGACTTTACCTGATTCAGGATCGACCAACTTACCATCACGCCATCTGTTATTACCATCGGCCTTTAGACCTGTTAAAATTCGCAAGCCTTCGATAGGTTGGTTCTTTAGGCTACCCGGACACTTAGTACAGACTGCTTTGGCCTTTTCTCTGTCAAGCACCTTAATGATTTTTCCGGACACTCTACCATTGTTTTCGTACAACTGAATGATGGCCTTTTTTTCTCCTGTTTTATCATCAATGGTTTGCCATTGCGTGCCGTCCAAAGAGGCGGCAAAAACAGAGGTAGATAGCAGGGCACCTGCGGTAAGCGTGAGAAAACTTGATATACTACGGTTCATGAACGACTCCTTTCGTTTAAAAACGTTAATATCCCTTTTACTCCTAAGGCCAAAATGCTGGCTAGGAGCACGACAAAAACATGGGGTACTTGCTCATCGCTCTGCCAAACAGCGCTAAGAGACGACTATATAAAGAACAAGTGTCTATCAAAACTTAGTAAAGCATAAAAAAAAGCATTGTAAAAGTCAGGTTTGTTACAGTAATTTAAGCGTAGCGTTTTGCTATTACGTTTTTTCAACTATTAGAATGGTGTTTCCTATGAAAGTAAGAATTTTGAGTGTGGGCAATAAAATGCCAAACTGGGTGCAGACGGGTTTTGATGAGTACTTTAAGCGTATCCAACCCATGCTGAGCACAGAGATCGTTGAAATTGCCGCCGCAAAACGGGCAAAAAACCCTTCAGATGCCAATTTAGCACAATACCGTGAGCAAGAAGGTCAAGCAATTTTGGCCGCTCATAACGCAACAGGGCGCGAACAGCTATGGGTACTGGATGTCAAAGGTAAGATGATTTCAACAGAAGGGCTGGCGGACAAACTGGCAGACAGCATGCAGCAAGGTGATGACATTGCCTTAGTCATTGGCGGTGCAGATGGGGTGTCGCCAGAAGTGTTAGCAAAAGCCGATGTAAAGTGGTCATTATCAGCGCTGACCCTGCCGCACCCGTTAGTTCGTGTGGTGTTAATGGAGCAGTTATACCGAGCGATGAGTATCAATAACAACCACCCTTATCATCGTGGTAATTGAATAAAATATACACCCACTGTTTTTAATCTAAAAATATCACTGGCAAAACAGATTGAAAAACTGGCGCGCGCCCTAATACAGGGATCATGAAATATCCAAAACGCGCGACACCCAACGCCTCTCAGACTCACCGTCCACGTGACGATCATCACGATAGTACGCTGCCCCCCATCACAGCAGCAACAGCTTGGGCGGACACATCTGCTATCATAACCAGTACTGGTAACATGGCAAAGCTACCAGCCTTGTTTATCTCACATGGCGCACCCACGCTGGCGCTTGAGCAGTCTGCCACCACCAGCGCGCTGGCACGTATTGGGCAAAACTTACCCAAGCCCCGTGCCATCGTTATTATGTCAGCTCATTGGCAGTCGGCAAAGCTTGAAATCAGCAGTAATCCACAGCCAAAAACGTGGCATGACTTTTCCGGGTTTGCTCCTGAGTTGTACGAAATCCAGTATCCTGCGGCAGGTCAGCCAGCTCTTGCTGAATCCCTCGCGCATCAACTCACCGCACGCGGTATTACTTGTAGCGTCAATCCGATGCGAGCGTGTGACCATGGGGTTTGGGCGCCGCTCAAACACCTATACCCACAGGCAGATGTGCCTATCGTGCAGGTATCGTTACCGCAGCACTATGACAGTGTCGCTTGCTATCAGTTGGGCGCACAGCTTGCTCGCCTGCGTGATGAGCAGATCTTGCTTATTGGCTCAGGTAACATCACGCACAATTTACAAGCACTGCGCTGGCAAGCGGACAGCATCGATCAGACAGCAAAAGCGTTTAAGTTATGGTTGCTACAGCAGCTTAAAATAGACATGCCCACCGCTCTCGACTGGCAGCAATATCCTAATTATCAAGACATTCATCCAAGCGACGAGCATCTGCTACCACTATTTTTTGCCTTAGGGGCAGGTCAGCGCGTCTCTGTCGTTCATCAAAGCATGGCGCATCATAGTTTGGGTATGGATATCTATCGCTTTGATTAGCACGTATTGAACGTAAAGCTACTTTTCAAACGCAGGTTTGGTAAATAACCCAGCCCGCTCCATCTCGCCTGCCACACTAAGCAGGGTCGCCTCATCGTTCATGCGCCCGATTAATTGCATGCCAATGGGCAAGCCTTTTTTACTCATACCGACTGGTACTGACATCGCGGGCAATCCTGTGACATTACCCAATAATGTAAAGGCCATTTTACCAAGCACAGGCTGGCTTAGCTTTTCAATCATGCCTGAGTTAAAGGCGTACCTACCCATGTCTATGCCTTTATTGAGCACTTCAGCGCTACGCATCAGCATCTCATCCACACGACTTGGCGGTAGCACGCCGTGCTTCACAGCAGTGGTCGGTACAGTCGGGCACAAAATCATATCGTAGGTTTCGAGTAATAAACCCGTTTGATACTGACTGTTGTGCCAACCGTGTTTGGCGTGCGCCAAATCGACCGCTGACAGCGAGCGACCTAGCAGCGCCATGTTATAGGTTTGCGGTTCTAAATTTTTGATGTGGGCAGCGCCAAAGTCACGCGCGATATTATCTATCGTAAAGGCGGTGTGTGCGCAAACCACGACGATAAAGTCGTGCCAAAACTGCTCGATATTAATGTTTGGCTCAGCTGGTACCACGCGGTGACCCATAGATTCTAGTTGCTTTGCGGTTTGCTCAAGGACGGCAAGCACTTCTTTATCTACAGTGGTGTTGGCGATCAATGGCTGCTGATGTAAGGCGATGGTCAACTGCCGCGGTGCACGCATGGCAGCTTGCAAAAACGTGCCGTCAGGCGCGCCAATCACAAATGGCGCACCAATCTCTGCACCGCTCGTAGCATCGAGCATCGCGGCACTATCCCGTACTGAGCGCGTAATCACGTGATCAGCGACTGCTCCTTCCCAGCCTTCACCAAACCTAGGACCCATTGGATTGCGACCACGGCTCGGCTTGAGTCCAAATGCGCCGCACCAAGCGGCAGGGAAACGTATCGATCCACCCCCATCACCCGCGCCTGCCATTGGTACCATACCACTAGCCACTGCCGCCGCACTACCGCCTGAAGATCCGCCAGAACTATAGCCTTTTTTAAAGGGATTATGAGTGGCACCATGGGCTTTTGGCTCAGTGGTGATAATCAAACCAAACTCAGGGGTGTTGGTCTTACCAAAGGTATTCACGCCGGTAGCTTTCATACGCTTAACGATTTCGCTGTCGTTTTCTGAGATGATATTGACGCTGCGACTGCCCATCGTAATCGGTTCACCAGCGAAACTAAAAGACAAGTCTTTTAGCAAATAAGGCACGCCATTGAAAACGCCTGTCGGCAATCCTGCGCGCGCAGCATGATAAGCGCGCTCATCAAAACGGTGAATAATGGCGTTTAACTTTGGGTTCATCTTGTTCGCTTGATAAACAGCTGCGTCCAGCAGCTCCTTCGCACTCACCTCACCCGAGTTGACGAGTGCGCCCAACCCTATGGCATCATACTGAGTATATTCTTTAAACATAATTAACCTTCCATGGTAAATGATTTTACTTAGTATATCGGGTTAGCGCATAGTCGGACAGACTTCCTACCAATATTTGTTTAACAATCCTTAAAAACGGCATTAAAAAAGCGAGCTACTTGTGCAGCTCGCTTTTGAATCATTTAGTCCAACTGACCAGCCTTTACATCAGTAGCTCACGCTTACCACTTTTACCCATCGAGCTGACCAATCCTGCCTCTTCCATGGAGTCTACAATACGGGCGGCGCGGTTGTAGCCGATACTAAATTTACGCTGGATGCTAGAAGCGGAGACTTTACGGGTTTCCATAATAAAGGCCACTGCGTCATTATAAAGGTCGTCGTCCTCACCAGAAGCGTTAGCCGTACTACCGCCCCCACCCGGGCTAGACAACTCAAAGTTACCTGCCATATTATCGATATAGTCAGGTGCACCGCGCTCACGCCAAGCGTCACAGACACGGTTGACCTCTTCATCACTAACGTATGCGCCATGTACCCGATCGGGTTCAATTTGACCTGGCCCCAAAAACAGCATATCACCATTACCTAACATGTCTTCGGCCCCGCCACTGTCTAAGATCGTCCGTGAATCGACCTTTGAGTTGACTCGCAAAGCCGCACGTACTGGAATATTGGCTTTGATCAAACCTGTGATGACATCTACGGATGGGCGCTGGGTGGCGAGCATCAAGTGAATACCAGCGGCGCGCGATTTCTGTGCCAAGCGTGTGATCAGCTCTTCTGCTTGCTTACCGACCTGCATGATCATATCGGCAAACTCATCTGCAACAATAACAATCATCGGTAAAGTTTTTAGCTTGGGCGCTTGACTGATACTGACACTGTCGTTCGGTCGCCACAAAGGATCCAGCATCGGCTTGCCTGCTTTTTCTGCCGCAACGACTTTTTTATTAAACTCGTTCAGCTTACGAACCTTAAGCAAACTCATCAACTGATAGCGGCGTTCCATCTCTGCCACACACCATGACAGGCTACTAGCAGCTTCGGTCATATCCGTGACGACTGGCGTCAGCAGATGCGGAATGTCATTGTAGTTGGCAAGCTCTAGCTGCTTTGGATCAATCAGAATAAGGCGCAGCTCATTTGGCGTGTATTTGAGTAGCATCGAGAGCAACATGGAGTTGACCAGTACAGACTTACCAGAACCTGTGGTACCAGCGACCAACATGTGCGGCGCGCGGGCAAGATCCGTGATGATTGGGTTACCACCAATATCTTTACCCATGGCCATGCTGATTTGCGCTTTAGGGTCTTTGAAGGTTTCGGTACTGAGCAGCTCAATTAAGCGTACCATTTCGCGTTTTTTATTGGGCACTTCAATACCGATGTAAGGCTTGCCTGGGATGACTTCGACCACCCGCAAAGAAGCCATCGATAATGAGCGCGCCAAATCGCGTGAAATGCCTGTGACCTTACTGGCTTTTACCCCTGCGGCAAGCTCCACTTCAAAGCGAGTGACCACAGGCCCTGGGATTGCATTAACGACGGTTGCCTTAACGTTGAACTCTTGCAGTTTAATCTCTAACAATTCAGAAAGTTGCTCAAGTTCAGCCACGGTATAGCTAGGCTTACGATCAGGATCAGGCTTATCGAGTATAGACACTTCTGGAATAGGGGTTAAGCTGCTGCGATAAGCGGCCGTTTGCATCGAGCGTGATTTTTGACTAAAGGCTGCATCATCACTGATATCTGGCATGACTGGGGCATGTGCCTCGTCATCCGTACTCGTGTCATCATCTGGCATCATGTCGGTGATACGATTGCTGCTATCACCCTCTGGCACGGCAAAGCTCATCAAAGGTTTAATCGCGTTAGCCGATGGGGTATTTGTCTTAGCGCTCGTTGCCTCTACCGTTGGGGCAGCTTTTGGATTGGTAGGCGGTGTGTTGGTTGGCGTCATGTCAGCCACTGCTGAGACCGAGGCAGTATCCTCTGGTACCGGCGAAGTAGCTTCTGTCGATGCTAGAGCAGCTGGATGTTCAGTCACGCTCGGCACTTCAACATTATGTGACAGCTCAGCTGGTTCGTCAGTCCTCTGTTGCGAGGGTGTGTTTGAGTCATCAGGAGTAACATCTGGCGCAGACGTTACTTTTTCTGATACTAGCGGCTCAGCGATGTTGTCTGACTGAACGGGGTCAGGAGACTCAAGAGTCGTAGGTTCCAAGACGTCAGCATGCTCTGCTAACCAAGCCTCTGCCAACGTATCAACGGCTACCGTTGTGTTCTCTAGTTCAGCAGAGCTAGACTCAGTCGTAACTTGGCGACGACTGTCACTGTATGCCAAATCATCAACTGATGGCTGAATAGTGGTTGTCTGTGGATTCACAGCTGATTGAGCCGCTGCCAGCTCTGTCTCTGGGGTGAGTGTGGACGCTAGGGCAGCTTCATTTGGTGATTCAAGGTCGGTATCATTAGAAACTAAAGTATCAGCATCGGCGCGATTCACACGATGAGCGCTATAACTCGTTTGCTCGCTTGCTAACAAATCATCGACGGTACTGGCATCATTCCACGCAAAGCTTGGTTCCACTTTACGCACAGGCATCATAGTAGGACTCGATGACGCCGATGCGTTCGTGGGGGCGGTAGTACTGTCCGTAGTACCGCTGGCCATCGTATCACGAGCCATAGTGCCGCTAGGGGTCACGGCTACTGTGTTTAAATAGTCGCTTTTTCCATTACTAGACACAGAGGTTTGATCAGAGGTAGTAGCTTGTGTCGCTGTTGCCATGGACGCTTTCACACTATCAGCAAGCCCCGAGTTTACTAAAAAATCTGACAACGCATTGCTGAACCGACCGCTGTTATCTACTGTTTTAGCATGCTCCGCTGTCTGCAGCTCAAGTGGTAATTGTTCGTACTCTGACGCCTCTTTTTTTGTATGATCTTTTACTGTGCTTTCATCATCGTTCTCGGAAGCGTTATTTTCTGGCGTGGCTAAGGTATTGTCCCTGTCTTTATTTTTTACACCAGCACCGAGCCATGATAGCGCCGTCACCTTGCGATAGATCGTCAACCAATGAATGTTAAAGGCAAAGGTGGCGGTAATAATGACAAATACTGCCAAGAAAAGCGCACTCCCCCACTGCGATAACAGCTGCGCCAAACGCACTTGTAATTCAAGGCCGATAATACCACCCGCCACACCTTCCAACTCAGTCGATGCGGGATTGGTAATCTGCTGGATCAAAGACACAAACTGGGCAAATAAAGCACTGGCACTTAATAATAAAAACACATAAGCAACCAAGCGCATGAGCCAAAACGTTGGCTTATTGTCCCACCAAATAAGAATAGACTCATAAACCACAAACGCCAGAATCCACCATGCGCCAAAACCAAAGAAGCTATAGAGTAAATCAGACAACCACGCCCCAGTTTCACCGCCCATATTATTAATCGTCGTCATATCACTACTGATGTGCGACCAGCTAGGATCATTGCCTGTGTACGTCATCAAAATGACAAACAGGTAAACGGCCAGTATCAACCCAAGGAGGGTAAATATTCCCTTTTTTAAATACTCAATAAGCGGTGCTGATATCACGTAAGATCTGCCTTGTTATTAATACTAAATGGTCGTCTGCGCATGACTAAGCCTAATCATGCTGACATAAAGTGCTGACATAAATATACCTAGCTAAGTGTTTAAAGGCCATTATCCCTCCTAACAACGATAGATAACCGTCATTTTTTAGGTACGACCACACTTGGCATAACTTCTTATAATAACAAATACATAGGTATAGTGGCGACAGTCTTCTAAAGAAAGCATGCAAGAAAGTAAGCCAATATACGATTTAGACACAAAACACGAGCTACTCGTCAAAACCGCTGACAGGATACTTCTAACAATTTTTCGTAAACCCTATTTCGTAAACCCTATAAAATACCCACTATCTTTTTAGCCATGTTTCAAAATCCTCTTTCAAGACCCACATGCTTTAATTCTAATGATACCTGTGTTTGTTTTAGCAAACTTGCACTTTTTGCCGTATGCCCTTATGTTATTATCACACAGCAATTAGAAAAACCATATTCGTCACAACTTTTGAAGAGTATCTTTTTATTCTACTAATAACTCACATTTTTCATTCTTATTTTTAGCAAGGAACAACTCATGGTATCTGCCACTACAGCTCCACGTCACGAAAAGCTTATTATTTTAGGATCAGGCCCAGCCGGTTACTCCGCTGCCGTCTATGCGGCACGTGCCAATCTCAAGCCTGTCATGATCACAGGTATGGAAGTGGGTGGACAATTAACGACCACCACCGAAGTCGATAACTGGCCAGGCGACGCTCATGATTTAACGGGACCTGCTTTAATGGAGCGTATGAAAGCCCACGCCGAACGCTTCGGTACTGAATTGGTCTATGATCATATCAATGACGTGAATTTGAATGAGCGTCCTTTTCAGCTATCAGGTAACAATGGCGACTACACTTGTGATGCCTTGATTATCTCAACAGGGGCATCTGCTCAATATTTGGGACTAGAATCTGAAACCAAATTTAAAGGTTTGGGCGTATCAGCTTGTGCCACTTGTGATGGTTTCTTTTATAAAGACCAAAAAGTGGCCGTCATTGGTGGTGGTAATACCGCCGTCGAAGAAGCGTTGTACCTCTCTAACATTGCTTCTGAGGTCACACTAGTCCATCGCCGTGACAGCTTGCGTTCTGAAAAAATCCTACAGGACAAGTTATTTGAAAAAGCCAAAAATGGTAATGTCAAAATCGAATGGAACCATCAAGTAAAAGAAGTGGTCGGCGATGACATGGGCGTTAATGGCGTGGTCATCGAGTCTACGCTAGATGGTAGCACCAAAACACTAGAAGCGATGGGCATGTTTGTTGCCATCGGTCATAAGCCCAATACTGATTTGTTCAAAGATCAGCTCGATATGAAAGATGGCTACCTTATCGTCAACAGCGGCTTAAATGGTAATGCCACACAAACCAGTGTTGCAGGGGTATTTGCAGCCGGTGACGTCGCAGATCATGTGTATCGTCAGGCCATTACTTCTGCTGGTACTGGCTGTATGGCAGCGCTTGATGCAGAGAAATATTTGGACGCCATTGGGGAAGCAAATGCGTCTGATCACACGTATGCGTCAACGTTGACTGCTGATCAAGAAGACTAAATGGCTAACTTATCACAGTATAATGATCATCCCATCACACCTGAGGCTCTAAAGAGTCTTGGGCGTTATGACTTTCCTGATCCTACGTCTATCGATCCTGAGGGGCTTGGTATCGTCGCTATGGGTGGGGACTTAGCGCCCGACACCCTGATTTCTGCTTATGCGCAGGGACTGTTTCCTTGGTTTAATGAAGATGAGCCTATCGCTTGGTGGTGTCCTGAACCAAGATGTGTGATGGTGCCAAGTGACTATCAGCCGAGTAAGTCTCTGCGTAAGCAAGCCAGTCGCGCACGGTGGCAGCTGACCCTAAACCATGCTTTTGCTGAGGTGATCCATGCTTGTAGTTTACCCCGTAGCGACGGACTACCTGAGGGCGAGCATACATGGATTCATGAAGAGATGATTGCAGCGTACACTGAGCTGCATTCTCAAGGCTTTGCCCATAGTATCGAGGTTTGGGATGATAAAGGACAGCTGATCGGCGGGCTTTATGGATTAAAAATAGGCAACGTGTATTTTGGCGAATCCATGTTTCACCGCGCCTCTAACGCCTCAAAACTAGCGTTTTGGGGATTGATGCGTTTGTGCGAACAAAGCCATGTAGCGCTCGTTGACTGTCAGCTTCCAAATGACCATCTTATGAGCTTAGGCGCCATCACCTTACCGCGAGTGGATTTTCTCAATCAACTGGGTACCCTACTGAGTGATCGCTCAGTAAAATGGCAAAACGACTCTCACAAACCGTTAGCAGTGTCGCTACTTGATACCGTAGAGCCTTGGCAACTCAAACAACGTTAAGCGCGACTGCTACTACCTATCACACTCCATTTTGTTATTTATAATATTTTATAAATATTTACCTACCGTCGAGATCATTATGGCACCTGATACCTCATTCTTATTAATTGGCGCCCTAGCAAAAAAAGCCAATACAACCAAAGATACCGTTCGTCATTATGACCAATTGGGTTTGCTAAAGTCCCGTAAACGGCAGGCAGGTTCTCGTCTATATACGGAGTTTCACCCCCAGTGTATTGAACGTATCGAGCTGATCAAAAGCGCCCAAGCCATCGGCTTTACGCTTATAGAAATCAGAGAAAATCTTAATGATTATTACGACGGTCAACTCGATATTGATTTGCAGCTGACACTGACTCAGCAAAAGTTAGCACAGGTCCAAAACCAACAAGCCAATATCAACATTATGGTAGAGTTGCTAAGCGAACGTATCGAGGTGCTGGAGCGCATGAAGGCAGACAGTGACTATCAGCTGGATATCGAAGTATGCAAAAAGAAAGCACCCTCACAGTGACAAAAGACGTCTTGAGCCACTTAACAATAAACACGCTGCATAATCAACGCGTCAACAGCAGACTGACCCAACCGTTGATAATAGCCTTTACGCTGATGAATCACCACAAATTCCTGCTGCTCATATAGAGCAATGGCAGGGGCATTATCTGCACGCACTTCTAACAATAGACTCTCTACCTGACGGGTCTTTAACTCTGTGTTTAATTTAGCAAAAAGTTGCGAGGCAATACCTTGGCGTTGGTAAGCAGGCTGCGTCCCAATACGTAGAATTTCTGCTTGCTCAAAAACCACTTGATATAAACAGTAGCCAAGCACCTTATTTCCGTTCACAGAAGCAGGCTGCTCTTGCCCATAGACAATTAGTATGTGGATGCTATCTTGTTCAAGGAGTTGGAGCAATGTTTGATAAGACCACGCATCTTGTGGCTGTACCACAGCTTCAATATCCGCCACCGCTTGCATCACGTGCTGACGCTCTGCTGCATGAATGGGGAAATCTTCTATAACAAACACGGCGCTTCCTCTTATGTTTATCGCTTAATAGCTCTTAGCTCAGGCAAATTTTGCCAAAGAATCTTATCGAGACTTCACTTTTTATCAATAATACCACTTCCGCGCCCCCACAAAAAAAGCCACCCTCTTAAAGGATGGCTTTTTTATGACTAACTCAAAATCTCATTGCTGAGACTTATCGATTAGTTCAA
>NZ_JABASS010000025.1 GCF_016107545.1 Psychrobacter namhaensis | reverse complement strand
GCTGCGTAACTAAAATCTCCCAAGTTTAAGTCTACGGGATTGACGGCAGGGGTCAGTTTTTGATATCGTTAACATCTATACCTATTAAGCCACGTGGACTGATATTCAATAACTTAACTACTTGATTTACGTCTTCAGGCTGACACCTAACAATACCCTCTATGATATCTAAGCACTTAAACTCATTATCATCTATCTGCAAACCTACTAAAAACCGAGCCTCTGACTTCTCTTTTAGCTCTAGTAGCGCCTGCTCATCCCAATCCTCACTGATAATAAAACAACCAATAGCAGACTTAGGGTAACGATCCATAATTCGTTGATATAGGAATGCTTTAGGTGTGTCATCTATATACGATTCGTCTATATGGTATTTCATCGTTATACTTACTGATAATTAATGTTTTTTGATGTGGTTAGAAGTATCAAATTTTGGCACTAGTTAAATCACACTCGGTTTTATTTACTTATATTGCTGGTCATTGATTTGCTTTAGCATTTTTATCGTGTTTATATCGTAACTGCCTTCAAAATACTGATCCAAAAGCTCGTTAAAAACACATTTTTTATTAGGGGATGCTAAAGTAAATAACGTAAGTGAAGAGTGCAGCTTTAGATTGTCCGGTGAACCAAAGATATTTAAAGCGCTTTTATCAGGATGCAACAGCAGTAGTTCAGTACACTCTATTAGCCGTGCTCCAAGCACCTCATGCTGCAAATACGCTTGTGCTTGCTCCAGACTATCTATCGCAAAACGTCGAGACATTTTACTGTGCCCTAACCCTTTCACCTGTGGAAAAACAAACCACATCCAATGCGTGCGCTTACGACCTTGGGTCAGCTCTTCAATCACTTGTGAATAGATAGCATCTTGAGCTTGGATAAAATCATCAAATAGATCCTTGTTTATCATTGTCATTTTTCACACTCCTTGCTATTTAAGTAATGAGCGTTTGCCTACCTGCCACGCTCACAACGTGAGTAAAACTATATATAGTCAATGCTAGGCTAACCAGTCACATATATCGCTCCCATCCAGCAATGGTCAGGTCTATCAATCATCCTATTGCCGTAAAACACTTCTGCATCGTCAGCAATCCGACTTTCAACAGCAGTTGTAACGATAAAAAACTCATCAAGAGATAGCTTATGATCACTTTCAATATCAAGCATCATATACTCGATACTAAGACCTTTAGGAATTTGATTAAGTAGCTGATTAACGGCACTCTTTATTTGTTCTGAATCAGTCCTACCCGTTACCCTAGCCTGTATAAATTGGGCAGACTTCTCAGCCCCGCAGGATCTTTTGATATCATTAACATCTATACCAACTTTATCCCGATCAGATAGTATCGATTCAAACACGGTTTTTACCTGCTCAACTTCATCCGCCTTGCAAATGACGATCCCATCTATTACCTCGAATCTATCAGTACACTTATCCGTGGTTTGTAGCGCAAACAATGTGCCCAAACCTGTTTGTCTTTTTAACGCTAGCAATGATTGTTCATTCCAGCAGTCTTCGATAACAATAAACCCAACCTCAGACAAGAGGTAGTTGTCCGCCTGCGGCGTATATAAAGCAGTTAAAGGTATGGGCTTTATCTGAAGCTCATCGCTACGTTCTACGTTAATGTCGTTTTTTAGAGTCTGTTTATCTTTAACACTACTACCTACTGTCATACTCGGCTCCTCTTTAAAGTGAAATCATCAATCATTGTTATAAAGCTGCATCCCACTTTCTAGGCGCTCCAGAATAACTGCCTTTAGCTCTAATGGTTCAATGACGACGGACAATTGCGACATACTGACCAGCCAATCTTGCAGACGAGTAGTATTAGCAACCGTAGCGCTGACTTGATTCCAATTGTCATCAATAATAGTAATCTTCTGATCTATCGATAATGGACGCTCATAAAGATGCTGACAGGCATATTTCTGTACTTTTAAAACCAAGTTGATTTCAATATTTTTACCACACTCTAGCTTGCCTAGATTCTGTAAGCTATCTAATGTAAAAATGTCACGCCCTACCCAGTCAGGTATTGGCTCATCTATGACTACTGCCTCGGTAATACGGTTGACTGCAAAATTGCGATGCTCCTCTAACAGTTTATTATCATCCATATGATCATCTACTGGATTGAAGCCTGTGAGATAGATCATATTGTCAATAAAGATCAGTCCTTTGGGATAAACCACTCTTTGAGTTGGCTGTCCTTCCCACTTGTTTTGATAGCGTATTTGTAATTGACGATTCTGTAGCAAAGCTTGATGAATACTTCCAAACACATCACTATCAAGTTGTGGTGCTTGCACGATACTGGGCAATGTAATGAGATGATCTTGCCATTGCCCTAGCGGACTTTGATGGAAATTCTCCTTATCCTGCCGTCGTATTTGGGTGAGCTTATCTGTAATTCCTTGTTTAAAAGACACTGGTAAATAGTTTGCGGTATATTTATCAAGCATCTCCCAAAAGAACACTGTTTGCTCATTGATGATATCGATACTGAAACTCGTCTCAATATAAAACCGTGCTGTCTTGCCACTGATATTCTGGCCCCATGCTGGCACTCGGATTAAGGCATTACTATAGAAGATATCGTTAAAGATTTGATTCAAGCCAATCAGATCGTTCTCTAAGTTTTTGCGCTCATTTGTATAATTATCAGGATCATCACCGTAGTTTTGCATAAGCTCTGTCAATGACACAGCATCCGCTTCACTCCGAGGAAGGCACTGATATAAAACAAATAGACGTGCTGACTTTGTATAGCTGGCGATTGGATGTGCAGGCATGGTAGCTTCTCTATTAGACTGATGAAGTGACAAACTCATTATTAGAATACATGTTCAATCAAAACGAACCAAGATTGCAGTGCCATTGTCATCAGAGTCATAAACTTGGTTCTTAAGATTGATTAGCCAATCTTGTAAATCAGTTTTAGCACTGATAGGTTGCCATTCGTGACTCGGCACTAAATCGTGAATGCCATCCGTACAAACCAAGATACAGTCGCCGCTATTAACCTCAATCTTGCAAGAGCTGCCTTCTGGTGCTTCACTACTTAAGTAACTATCATCAGCCGTCAATGCAAAGCATTCAGTAATGCTATATAGACTTCCTGCCATACCTTCTCGGTTATAGTCAGAAAACTCTGCTTGGCGGCTTTGTTCTTGTGCCTGCTGGTCAATGAGCTCGTTCAATAAATTATGATCTCGAGTCAGACACTGCCATTGTGACGCGCCTTTAGGCAGCCAATAAACACGGCTATCACCCACATGGGTAATCGTTGCTTTTAACGCCCTGTCACTATCGAACTCTCCAATAACCATCGCGAGGGTTGCCGCCGCACCATGACACTTAGCTGAGTGCTTGGTTTGATTAATCAGCTGATGAATATTATCTGAATTAATACTCTTCTGCTCGTTCCATAACCGTCTGATTGCTTTTACCACTGCCTTTGAGCAGTATTGTGAGTGGTTGGAACTTGCGACGCCATCAGACACTGCTAAACAAAATGGCGCCGCAACTGGTGTCACTGCCATCACACCCAAGTCTTCTTGATACCAGTTATCTAAAAAGAAAAAAGCATCTTGCTGCAGGTTATTACTGGCATTACCTTGAAAGGTAATTGAGCAAGCTTGCGCGATCAAAGGAATATCTGTTAAAGAACAATCATCAAGAGAAGCAGTCATAATGGTAGACCTATATGTTTATCATAGAGGCTAGTATAGAGGACAACCTATAAAATAAATTTACAGGTTATGCGCTATACTAGACTATTGACGATATAGATATTAATTCAATAAATGAAAACTAGGCTATCTAAAGAACTAATGTTTATTATATAATTCTGTAAATTTGTTGCTCTGCCTGACAGTTCAAAGTTAATTATAACAACTAATGTAGGTATCAAACCCTTGATAATTACGGATATTTAAGTATCTACTAACCTTAATATTTAACATATACTTGCTCATTCTTATACAATAGAATGTTTCTATAAGCTTTATGAAATATAGCTTGCATGGTTTTTTAATATTTGTATTTTTCTTAGTTAAGTGCGAGCAACTTGGGGTTTTATGTGGTAAGAAACTATTTAATCCTTACTCCTACTTATAAGGAACAAACCGCCATCGCCACCATCCTCTCCCATATGGACATAGAAATCCAAGCGCTATAAACGAGACTTGCTAAAACGCAGGATATTAAACAAGGTATGATGCAGCAGTTGCTGACTGGCAAGATATGATTACCACATTCACTATTGAAAATTGAGGAATCACAATGCAAGATAATGCATTAATGCTAAAGCCAATCAATGATTTACTTGACAAAGAGTTTTATATACCAGCGTATCAACGAGGTTACCGTTGGACTAAGAGACAAGTAACTGACCTACTTGAGGATATTAAAGAATTCCAACAGCAAGTCGAAAATAGTACGAATGCTAAAGATAAATTTTACTGCCTACAGCCCATAGTAGTTAAAGAGCATGGCGACAAATGGGAGATTGTAGATGGTCAACAGCGCTTAACCACAATCCATATTATCTTAACCTGCCTTAAGGAAATCCTTCCCTTAGTTGGAAAATCTCGATATCAAATCAGTTATGAGACTAGAACTGACTCTTCTGATTTCTTAGCTAATATCAACGAGGATCAAGCCGAAGACAACATCGATTTCTTCCATATTGTAGAGGCCAAAAAGGCCGTCGATGAGTGGTTTAAAGATAAAGGCAATTATCGAATACAGCTTATTCAAACTTTGCTTAATGAAGATGAGATTGGCAAAAATGTTAAAGTTATCTGGTATGAGCTTGGTGAACATGAAAATGCTACTGAAGTATTTACTCGATTAAACATGGGTAAAATTCCATTGGTGAACGCTGAACTTGTGAAAGCATTGTTTTTAAAATCTAGCAATTTTATTGATAATAATCAAAGTATAAAAGAACAAAATAAATCTATAAGATTAGAACAAGTGAAGATATCTCAAGAATGGGATTCAATTGAAAAAAACCTGCAGGATGATGCGTTTTGGTATTTTATAAGTAATGAGAACATCAAAACCAACCGTATTGAGTTTATTTTACAGCTTAGAGCATTAGAATTTAAAAACAGTCAAAATATTATCGATAACGATAAGTTTAAAACTTTTATCCAATTCAATGAATGGTTTGTTAATGATCAAGTCGATATAAGCAATGAATGGCTCAAAGTCAAAAAAGTATTTATGACTTTAGAAGAATGGTTTAACGACCGTACGTTATTCCACCTAATCGGCTACCTAGTATCTCAAAATATCAGTATTTCTGAAATATTTAAGCTGAGTAGTAATAGCAAAGGTAAAAAAGATTTTCATCAGCGCTTAATCAAGCGCATCCTTCATCTGATATTTAGCGTGAAGATAGATAATGTTCTATCTCATAGTAATCTAAGGAATACAATAGATAACTACCTAGCTGAGCTGAGCTACGAAACTAGTACGACAAACAACCTACGCCAAATCCTACTGCTATTTAATATTGCAAGTCTACTAAACAATCCAGACTCTAATGCTCGCTTTCAGTTTGAAAAATTCAAACTGGATCAGTGGGACATAGAGCACATCCGCTCTGTTAGCTCAGAAATTCCAGAAAGTAAAGAAAAACAAGAGCAGTGGCTTGAGCAGGTTATTGAGTATATTTCTGATAACAACACACTAGCTGAACCAGACCTCCTACCACCTAACGACTTGGCTGAAGCACAGCTTATCAAAACCCAGGCCATAAACCTTTGTTCTACATCCTTGACCAAGGATCAGTTTAAAGATATATACGACCGTGTCATCAAATTATATGATCCCCACAGTAATGATGAAGTAGACAGTTCTATAGGTAACTTAACCTTGCTTGATAGCTCCACTAATCGCAGCTACAAAAATGCCATCTTCCCTATCAAACGAAAACGGATAATCGAGCTGGATAAACAAGCTACCTATGTACCTTTATGCACTAAAAACGTGTTTTTGAAGTATTACAGTAAAAACGTAGACAAGATGCTGTACTGGGGGAAAAAGGACAGCGAAGACTATCAAGAAGCTATGCTAGAGATCATGACTGACTTTTTTACTGAAACGGGAGCTCAATAATGAATATGGGAGAAAAGCTGACCTTTAATGGGTTATTTGATCGAGTCGAATTTGTTGAGATTCCAATCATCCAACGCGACTATGCTCAAGGTAGAAAAGACGAGTATGAAGTTAGAAATACGTTCCTAGATGCTTTATACCTGGCATTAACTACTGATCATACTAATACCAATCAATCTCTAGATTTAGACTTTATTTATGGAAATATTGACTATGGCATATTTTCGGTACTTGATGGCCAGCAACGACTGACCACTCTATTTTTATTACACTGGTTTTTAGCAGTTAAAAACCATCGAACTGCTGAATTTAGAGAACGTTTCACAATAAATAATAAATCACGCTTCACTTATAAAACCCGTCCCAGCTCAACGGAGTTTTTTGATGCCTTGACTGCAGATGATAACTTTGAAAACAAGCTCACTCAACCAGAGGACTTAAACGACTATTCAGTAAGTGGGGTTATTAGCGACAGTAATTGGTTCTATCTATCATGGAAGCAAGACCCTACTGTTCAAGCCTGCTTGCATATGCTTGACGCCATTCAGAAAAAATTCTCAGTGTATGAAGGTGGCTTATACCAGAGACTAATAAATACAGAAACTCCTTACATAACATTTCAGTTTTTGCGTTTAGAGTCTTTTGGTTTATCCGACGAGCTTTATATTAAAATGAATGCACGTGGTAAACCTCTGACTTCGTTTGAAAACTTCAAGGCCAAGCTTGAGCAAATTATAGAATCGTACACTGACGGCTGGCCGGACTATAAATTGGATATTACAGGGTTTAATAATAACCGTGTAGATGGCTATAAATATTTTATCCATAAAATAGATACCCATTGGGCAGATTTATTTTGGCCTTATAGAAACCTATTCTCGCAGGATAACACTTACGATGATGAGCTTATGAACTTCATTCGCTTAATCATCTTATATCAATACCTGCTAGATAATAAAGACTCCTCTAAAGCACCAGCAAAAGATAGTTTAAGCGTACTTATGGGTATAGGATCTAAGCTATTGCCTACTACAATATCTGAATATGAAATTCTAAACTGCTTAAACCAAAAATTTATTATTCGTCTAATCAGGATTTTTGACTTAATCGAGGACCAAAGCTCTACTCAACAACTAAAAACATACCTTCCTAATGAGAAATACTATGCCGAAGAAGCAACATTCGAAAAAGTTCTATTGAATGAAACAAGCTATGTCGACAAACTTAGATTTTTTGCGTTTTACTCTTACCTGTCAAAGCATGATTCGTCATTAAATCAGACTGAACTGAGAAATTGGACACGCGTTATCTACAACCTAACTGAAAATACTATCGTCGACGGCTCAGACGACTTTTATCGTGCCTTACATTCAATTGAGGCATTAAACGAGCTTGATGAGCCAGTTCTAGATATCCTAGTGAAAAATACTAATATAACTGGATTTTTAGGCGACCAAATTCTAGAAGAAAGAATAAAGGCTCATTTACTATTAAAGTCAGAAGACTGGCAATCGGCAATTTATACGGCAGAGAATCACCCATTTTTTAAGGGTCAAATTGGTTTTCTGTTGAATTTTTCGGGAGTTTTAGCATTTTATCGCGAACATAAGGATTGCAATTGGAATGAGATAGATAACAACCAATATCTTATTCAATTTAATAAATATGCGAAATCAGCGGGTAGAATATTTAGCTTGATTGAAGATAGCATTAGTAATCTCGAGTACCGTTGGGAACGAGCTGTACTTAGTAAAGGGGTCTACTTTACCAAAAGAGATACTCGTTTTAATATGCTACACACACGTTCAACTAAGGATAATATTAGTCGAGATCACAGTTGGAAACGTCTATTACGTATCGGCTCTAATGAGATGGAAACTAAGCAAGAATATATCAAAGCCGTATTAGATGATAAAAATTATGATAATGATGATATTACTAATTCACTAGAGAAAATCTATAATCAGGCTTTGGAAAAAGATCAGGTTGAATATTGGCGTAAAATGCTCATTGAGCACTTTAATATTTTTGGATATAGCAAAAGAGGATTTATAGAGTTTGAAGGTTCTCAGATCACAATTCTTGGAAAATCGCAAAGAAATCATTATCACTCTGAGTTTTATACTAAGGTTATTGAAAATAAATTGCGAAAAATCGAAGACTCCTTCCCTTCTTTACTAAAACCTTTTACCCATTTACATTATCATGAAGTTAAATCCAGATATGAGTCAGCAGGCTTACACGTAAAAGGCTGGGACTTTGATGGTCAGCTATTTTCTATTGAAATAACAAAAGCAGATGACCATTTTAACATCATCTTTAAAAACAGCACTCTCAACTCTTATCCCGAACCAATTAAAGACTTATTACTAGATTCAGGATTTGAACGCATAAGTCCAAAACAAGAGCTAGATACAGTAGTTCATCCTGCTTACTTCATTAACACCAAACAAACTACTGTAGAAGATGTTATTGCTAACCTAGAAAGATTATGTGAAAAGTTAAGGACTATCAATGATGAGTAACGCCAACCAATAGGAACGCATAAGAGAAATTATTTTATAGGCTGGCTTGAGATTTGTCAGATGCCAACTACCTCATTAATGCGGTTATAAGGATATTGATATCATAAATTCATATACGGTATGACTGATTTTGATAGAAGTAAAAAAGGTTGCCAACACTGTATTATGCATAGTGTTAGCAACCTTTCTCTAGTTAGCATTTTACTTAGGTAAAGTTGTCAAAATTGGGGTTTGTTCTTAAGCGATATAAATAATGGAGTGAAAGATATGGGTTTTTTTGATTTTTTCAGAAGTAAAAAAAACAACTATGAGAATAAAACAAACCAAGTATCATTAAGTGACATAAATACTACGGGTAAGGGGCCAGATGACGGCAGCTTTGAGTTCAGTATAGGCTTAAGCTATGAAACAGATTTAGATAAAAAGAATTACTCTAAAGCTGCAGAATGGTATCAAAAATCTTCAGATAAAGGTTTTGCAAATGCTCAATTTAATCTTGGAAAATTATTTAGAGGTGGCAATGGTGTTGGCATTAACTTAGAGCAGGCCGCCTTTCTCTATAGCGAGGCAGCTAATCAAGGTTTTGCTGCTGCTCAATATGAGCTAGGAGTGATGTATATTAATGGTGCTGGATTAGATCAGAGCTATGATGAAGCTTTTAAATGGTTTAATCGTGCAGCATTACAAGGCTATTCGTTTGCTCAGTTCAATTTAGGAATTATGTATTACAAAGGCGATGGCTTAGAAGTAGATTTTATTAAAGCTGCATATTGGCATCAAAAATCAGCTGAGCAAGGCTATGCACCTGCACAACTTGCCCTTGGTAATATGTATGAACATGGTAAAGGAGTAAGTCAAAACTACGATACTGCTATTGAATGGTATGAGAAATCTGTAGATCAAAAGCTTGAAGGGTCTCAAGAGATACTTGCTTCTCTTATTAGTAAAAGAGAAGACAATATAGGTAACATACCTTTTTCCTTAAGTGATAATTTTAATGATGAAGAAATAGACAGAAGCTCTATATATTTTAATCTTGGAGAAGTTTGTGAAGGCAATAATGATTACGAGGGAGCATACAAGTGGTATCTTGAAGCTGCAAATAAGAATCATTCAGAGGCACAACTCAAACTAGGATTAATACTTGGAGACTCAGATAGCATTAGATCTACTGAGTGGCTAAAAAAATCAGCAGATCAAAATAATTCTTTTGCTCAATTACGTCTAGGGGTACGCTACAAGACAGGTAAAGGAGTTCCTCAAAGCGATTTTAAAGCTAAAGAATGGTATGAGAAAGCAGCTCATAGTGGACTTGCGGCAGCTCAGTTTAACTTAGGGATTATGTATAAGAATGGAGAAGGAGTCGATCAAGATTATATAGAGGCTATTAAATGGTATGAAAAAGCAGCTAATCAAGATCATTCTGTAGCTCAATTAACTTTAGCATTATTAATCTTAGAAGGAAAAGGTTATTCAGTTGACTATAACAAAGCAATTTATTGGTTTGAAAAATCCGCCTCTCAAGGTCAAACTGACGCTTTATTTAACCTTGCATCAATATACCTTGATGGTACAGGCGTCAAACAAGACGTATCTAAAGCAATAAAGTTAATGCAAGATGCAGCAAGCCAAGGTCATCCAGATGCTCAATTTAATATAGCACTTTCTTACCAAAACGGAATTAATTTGCCTCAGAATTTTAATGAGGCTATAAAGTGGTATAGAAAATCTGCAGAACATGGTAATTCTAATGCTATGCTTAACTTAGGTATACTTAGCTACATAGGAAATGGTATAAAACAGGATTATACTGAGGCAATGCGATGGTTCAAGATAGCAGCAGAGAAAGGAGAATCTAAAGCTGACTTTAACCTTGGAGTAATGTATGCAAATGGTCAAGGTGTTATCAAAAATAACGCTGAAGCATTGAAGTGGTATGAGCGTGCAGCAAAAAAAGGTCACATAGAAGGGTTAATGAATAGCGGTTTAATGTACTATAGAGGTCAAGATACTAAACAGAATATGACTAAATCTATTGAGTATTTTTCTGAAGCAGCTGATCAAAACTCTGCAGAAGCTCAACATAATTTAGGTGTATTTTATCAAGATGGTATAGGGGTACCAGAAAATGTAAGTACAGCAATTAAATGGTACGAGAAAGCAGCTAATCAAAACTACGTATTATCGCAATATAACTTAGGGCTAATATATAAATATGGAAGAGGTGTTGATAAAGATCTTATTAAAGCAAGTGATTGGCTTGGCAAAGCATGTATGAATGGATATATAGACGCATGTAATTCCTATCGCGATTTAACCGCTTAAAACCTGATTGCATATTATAAATAGTAAATGCCTATGCTGAAAATACGCGTAAAAAAGCTTTTAAACAATATAGAAGCTATAAACTCTGAATACCCAGGTATTGTTTTAGCTGAAATTTCAGGCTGTGCAATGCCTGGACTCATACATAAGATTGTAGAAGGCGAACTTAGAAACAAAATTCGAAGAAATCTCAATACAATTTGCAATCTAACTCTTCTATCAGAAAGCGAAATAACTTTAAGGCTTATAAAAAGATACTCTAAATTTAATATTGATAGCCCACCACCTATTAAAACTGAAGCATATGGGGAAATAATAGGTATAAATGCTCATCCCTTTTTATATGACTATCTACTGAGTATAAACTTAGTTGATAAGTCTGATAACTCTTATAGATTAACTACTGAGGGAGAGCAATATGGTGATTACTTGGAGGATGAGTATGGAAATATATTTATAGGATGGAATAAATATTTATTGGACTTTCAAACAGAAAAATTGAAATTTGCTCTATTAGATAGGCTTCATATTAGGTTATTTCATATGACGCATATCGACAACGTAAATCATATATTAGAAAAAGGCCTACTATCACATAGTAAAGTAGATAAATATACCAATATTAGCGATAGAAATGTTAACTCGCTAAGAGATCGTACCGAGCATTATCATGATTCTAAGATCCATGACTATGTACCATTTTACTTCAACCCTAGAAACGCTATGCTATATAGAATGCAAAAAGAGCATCATAGTAATATAATTATCTTAGAAATTGACAAAAAAATAATCATTAAAGATTACACTCTATTTTCTAAGGGAAACGCAGCGAGAAAAGACTCAAGCTTAATAAGTTGTAAATACGATTTGTTAGAATTCCCATGGTCAGATATATATGCTAAATCATGGTCAGAAAATGGCGTTATAAATGATGATAAAAAGTCTCTAATGCAAAGTGAGTGTCTAATCTCTGATCATGTACCCGTAGATATGATAAAGACCATACATTGTAAAAATAAAGATGTACAACTCAGTATGACCCCTGCCGTCAATCCCGTAGACTTAAACTTGGGAGATTTTAGTTACGCAGC
>NZ_JABASS010000024.1 GCF_016107545.1 Psychrobacter namhaensis | reverse complement strand
TCGTAACGCATAAAAATACCCCATAAGTTGTGTCCAACTTATGGGGGTCAGTTCATAGTTAGCGTGGCTTTTTTGTTGCTCGATAAATGACGTATTCAATTCATAAACAGCTACAGCGCCGTTGTATCAACGCTAGGACGAACCGTTAATGGGTTCTTTTGCATCAAAAACCCTTGCCAGCCCCAATGTAAAAAATTGCGAATATTGGCATGGTCTGTACCGTTAGGCGTCGCTAACACTTTGGCATAATGTTCGCCGAACAGTTTTAGCGTGTCTAACTGATTAAGACCGTGGTGCTTGGCAAAACCAAAAATCTTCGCACTGCCTTCGTTTTCGCCGGCTGCATTATGTACCATTCCGTTCACAAAAGGGGCAGGTGCATAACGATAAAAATCATCAATAAAGCTGATGACATCATTGAATCCAATGGCTTTTTTATTCAAACCATTAAGTAGAGCCGATACATCTGATTGGCGGATACTCATAAATAAATGACCTCAGAGCAGATTCAAAAGCAAAAATACCGTACTTATGAAAATACAATGCTTATGTGTGCTCAATGATTATTGATAGTTAAGCGTTAGATAACTTAGCTTATTTAGCTTAGCGATTAAAGTAGTCTTCGTCATCAAATGAAGGCGCAAAACTGCCTTGCTCTAGATGCTGCATTTGCGACTGTACAGTACGCTCATGCTGAATACGTTGATAAATTTCTTCGCGATGTACAGCGATATCTTTAGGTGCATTCACACCAATCCGTACTTGATTGCCTTTAACACCTAGGACAGTGACACTGACCTCATCACCAATCATTAGCGTTTCGCCCACGCGGCGTGTCAAAATTAACATGCGTCACACTCCTTATGTCGCATCAAAAAATTATTACTCATCAGATTACTTCTCAATTGCAGGACATCACCGCAGCACTAGATAGGCAATGTATTAATAATAACCATAATACTTAACGCTGTGCTATAGCGGCAATGATAGGTAGATTCATTTAGCCCAAATGAAAGCCCCATTATAGGGGGCATAACAGATACTGTCACGGTTTTTCACAAAACTATTAGGTAAACAATTATCCTAGCAATAATAAAAAAGAAAAATAGGATCTAAAAAGACCCTATTTGATTAAAGTATTATTGAAAGTAATGAGTAGCCAATTAATTGATAACCGTAACTGCTAAATCTATACTTCAATGATTTTGGGAGGCTTATAACCCAGCGATTTTGCTTTCCCCATCTTCACGATCAAGACCAAAGGCCGTGTGTAACGATTTAACGGCTTTTTCTAGGTGCTGATCTTGAATGAGAACAGACACTTTGATTTCGCTGGTCGATATCATTTGGATATTGATGTTGTTTTCAGCGAGCGTCTGGAACATGAGGCTAGCGACACCAGCGTGTGAACGCATGCCCACGCCCACTAAGGAGACCTTGACGACTTCGCTGTTGCCTAGGATTTCTTTCGCACCAATCTCGTCTTTGACTTCTTCGTTAAGTACTTTTAAGGTCTTGTCCAAGTCCGTGCGGTTGACAGTGAACGTGAAGTCGGTTGTACCGTTGTCCGAAAGATTTTGTACAATCATATCGATTTCGATATTGGCGCGGCCAATCGGGCTTAAGATAGCAGAGGCGATACCAGGATGATCGGGTACACCGCGCACTAAAATTTTTGCTTCGTCTCGGTTAAACGCGATACCTGAGATGATTGCCTGTTCCATACTGTCTCCTTCGTCTATCGTAATTAGGGTGCCAACGTTGTCTTGAAACTCTTGGTCAAAGCTGCCATCGGTATTTTCATCAAAGCTAGATAGTACACGCAAAGGCACACCATATTTACCAGCGAACTCTACTGAGCGAATCTGTAGAATCTTAGAGCCAAGGCTTGCCATCTCAAGCATTTCTTCAAAGGTAATTTTTTCAAGCTTTTTGGCTTTTGAGGTGACGCGAGGGTCGGTGGTATACACCCCATCGACATCTGTGTAGATTTGACACTCATCAGCACCCAATGCTGCGGCAATAGCGACGCCAGTGGTATCAGAGCCGCCACGTCCTAACGTGGTTGCATTGCCTTCGTCGTCAATGCCTTGAAAGCCTGCCACGATGACGACATTGCCTGCCTCTAATTGCTCACGTATGTTTTTATCGTCAATGCTTTCGATACGCGCTTTATTGTGGGCATTGTCCGTTTTGATCGCGACTTGACGACCAGTAAGTGAGCGGGCACCAATGCCAAGCTCTTTGATTGCCATGGCTAGTAAGGAGATAGAGACTTGCTCACCCGTTGAGACCATTTGGTCATATTCACGAGGATCAGGCTGAGTGCTAATTTGGCGTGCCAGATCGATCAGACGGTTGGTTTCACCACTCATGGCAGATACCACAACGACCACTTGATGACCATTGTCATGCCAGCGTTTGACTCGTTTGGCGACGTTTTTGATGCGGTCGATACTGCCCATCGAGGTGCCGCCGTATTTCTGTACTATTAACGCCATAAAAACCTACCTGTTATTCATTAATGACCTTTTATTGTCATTGATGAGCGCCAATGTGACTCTCAATCAATGCTTCCATAGTTAAGGCCGTATTATAAGAGTTGCGCCCTATGTCTTTTATTTATTCAATGTTCGTGGTTTAAACTCAATAAATGAACAATGTGTTCAAACGTTGACCTTTATATCATATCTGCGTCACAACGTTAAGTGTCAGTGTGGCTTAGATGTATGGCGATTGGTTATAGTGGTTATAACCAATCGCGCATGGAGGGGGATAAAGCACATAGTACTGTATTGGGTTGATGGTTTAGCTAAGTTGGCCTTCAATCCAAGCAGGGAGCGCCTCAATAACCGCTGTGCTGTTGCTAGACTTTGGTGCGCCACCTTGTGCGTAGTCGGGTTTGCCGCCGCCTTTACCACCAAGCTCACTTGCCAAATGACGAATAATATCACCGGCTTTTACTTGAGCAGTGACAGACTTAGCCACACTAGCTGCTAGGGCCAACTGCTCGTCTTTATCGCCAATCAAGACAATCACGCTGTCTGGCAGTTTGGATTTTATGTCATCCATCAATGTACGGATAGATTTGCCATCGATACCGCGTAGAGTACTGATCAGAACGGGTGTGCCTGCGATGGTTTGAACGTCATCGAGCAAGCTTGCAGCTTGAGCACTGGCCATTTTTTGCTCTAAACGTTCCAGTTGTTTTTCTAGGTCGCGCTGCTTGTCGGCCATGGTGCGCACACGCTGCGCCACTTCTGGACGTTTCACTTTTAGCTGACTGGCAAGCTCGCTCAGTTGTTGTTCGCTTTGCTGAATGTTTTTAATCGCATTCATGCCAGTGACGGCTTCAATACGGCGAACACCCGCAGCAATCCCTGATTCGCTAGTAATTTTTAAGACGCCAATGTCACCCGTGCGCTGAACATGTAGGCCGCCGCACAGCTCGATAGAAAAAGGCTTGCGCTGCCCGTCCAAGGTGCTGTCTGTACCCATGGTGAGTACGCGTACCTCACTACCGTATTTTTCGCCAAACAGCGCCATGGCCCCTTGTTTCATCGCTTCATCGATAGACATGTGCTCGATACGAGCAGGGGTATTGGCTTGGATTTGCTCATTGACCAAGCGCTCTATCCGCGTGATCTCAGCGGCACTGACTGGTTTGTCATAGGAGAAGTCAAAACGTAGCACGTCGCTTGAGACCAGTGAGCCTTTTTGCGTGACTTCCTCTCCCAACACTTCTCTCAACGCTGCATGCAGTAGGTGAGTGGCAGAGTGGTTTTTGGCGCTTGCTGCACGGATGCTAGAGAGCACTTGAGCGTCCGCGGTTTGTTTGGTGCTGATGTCACCCATGGTAACGACACCATAATGGATAATGGCCTGACCAGATTTCTTGGTATCTTGAACCTCAAAGACACCAGTTGCGGTGCGAATTTCGCCCAGCTCACCAACTTGACCACCACCTTCAGCATAAAATGGGGTACGATCCAATACCACAACGCCTTCCATACCTTCGGTTAAGCTGTCTGCCGGATTGCCATCTTGGTAAAGCGCGTCAATGGTCACGCCGTCTTCTTCAAGCTGCTCATAGCCCACAAAGGTCGTTGGCGTCTCAACTTGGATGACGCTACTATAATCAACATCAAACTTGCCCGCATCACGAGCACGCTCACGTTGTGCTTGCATGTGTTCATCAAATTCCGCTTCATCAATCGCAATACCGCGCTCACGAGTGATATCGGCGGTCAAATCAAGCGGGAAGCCGTAGGTGTCGTACAGTTTGAATGCCGCTTCACCAGACAGCGTATCGCCATCTTGTAAGCCTTCAAGCTCGCTGGCAAGCAAACGTAGACCTTGTGCCAATGTTTTAGCAAACTGTGCTTCTTCTTTTTGAATGGCGTTTTCGATAGCGCTTTGCTTGTCTTTTAGCTCAGGATAGGCACTGCCCATTTCAGCCACGAGTGGGGCAACCATCTTATAGAAAAATTCACTATCGGCGCCAAGTTTGTTGCCATGACGTACCGCGCGACGGATCACACGGCGCAATACATAGCCGCGACCTTCATTACTTGGTGTCACGCCATCAGCAATCAAAAATGCCACAGCACGAATGTGATCGGCGATGACTTTTAGCGATGACTGTTGTTCGTTTTTAATCTCTAAAATCTCAGCCGCCGCATCCATTAAATGGACAAATAAGTCGATTTCGTAGTTGCCGTGGACGCCTTGCATGATGGCACTAATACGCTCAAGCCCCATGCCGGTATCGACACTTGGCGCAGGAAGTGGCAATAGCGTGCCGTCTTTTTGACGATTGAACTGCATAAACACACAGTTCCAAATCTCAATGTAGCGATCGCCATCTTCTTCTGGCGTACCTGGTAGGCCGCCTTCGATATCGGCGCCGTGATCATAAAAGACTTCGGTACAAGGCCCACAAGGACCCGTGTCGCCCATGGTCCAAAAGTTATCTGACGCGTAAGGCGCGCCTTTATTATCACCAATACGAATGATGCGCTCACTTGGAATACCGATGTTTTTATTCCAAATCTCAAAGGCTTCATCATCGGTTTCATAAATGGTGACATAGAGACGATCTTTATCAATCGCCAGCCACTCAGTCGATGTCAAAAACTCCCAGATGTACTCGATACCTGCTTGTTTAAAATAATCGCCAAACGAGAAGTTACCGAGCATCTCAAAAAACGTATGATGACGCGCGGTATAGCCGACATTGTCCAAATCATTGTGTTTGCCGCCAGCACGAACGCATTTTTGTGAGGTCACGGCACGTGTATAGTCGCGTGGCTCCATGCCCAAAAATGTCTCTTTAAACTGATTCATACCGGCATTGGTAAATAGCAACGTCGGGTCATTATGCGGAATCAAACTAGACGATGGGACTTGGGTGTGCTGCTTGCTTATAAAAAAATCGATAAAAGCTTGGCGAATATCGGCTGAGCGAAATGGCTGGCTCACAGCGGCTCCTTACTGACGGATAGAATTGAGAAAAATAATTTTGCATGCGATTTTAGCACAAACGCCCAAGCTCTTGGTATAAGAGTTACAACTGCTAGGTTATTCTGTGACTACCTACTGCCGCTCACTTTACAGGATATAATGTTAATTGGTCAAAATCGCCGCATCGGTCTTATCTAGTTTATCTTGTACCAATGGGTTGGACTCAATGACTTGTACTGGTAGATAACGCAATTGGAGTTTGATCGGCAAATATTCGGGGAAGTTTTCGACCATATCTTGGGTAATGATGGTTTCAATTTGGCGGACATCGTATGAGCTTGGCAGCGTCTCTCCGCGAATGACCGCTCGTACGACTTTGTTGTTTTCTGAGGTGTCGAATTGAGTGTTGGTTAGTACGTTACCCTTATCGATAAAGTAGCTGTTGATGGCTTCTTTTACGCTACTCTCAAACACTTGCTGCTTGGCATTGGTCTGTAGGTTGATAGTCAGATACGCGCCCAAGCCGCCCAGCAGCAATAAAGTCACCGCATTGCGCTGCAAAAAAGTCAGATAAGTATTGGATTTATAGTCATCATCAACCAATCGGCGAAAGCCCAATACCCATAAGACAAGGGCATTGGTAAATTGAATGGCAATAATGTTGGTGGCGGCTAATAAAAGCGCGCCAAACCCAAGCTGCATCTCGCCATTGGCAAATAAAACGCCACTAGCAGCAAGAGGTGGCACCAAAGCGGTGGCGACGGCTACGCCTACAACGGCGACCGAGAGGTGCGGAGACACCATCGCATAGGCACCAGCCGTGCCTCCAGCTAACGCGATCATTAAATCCATGGAAGTTGGCTGAGTGCGCGACAATATCTCTGCGGTCAATGGCTGATCTTTGTGGAGCCAGCCAACTACAAAACCGACCAGTACCACCAATGACACGCCAACAACCACCGTAATAAGTGATTTGCGTAGCAGCGGCATGCGATGGTCAATAATTGCTAGTGCGACTCCAGTGATAGGACCCAGCATCATCGCCACCAGCATAGCGCCAATGACCACAGCAGCTGAGTTGGTCACCAGCCCATAACTGGCGATAATGGCGGAGAGCGTATTCATGATAAAGTACATTCTGCTAGGCAGGGCGCTTGCTTCAATCTTGACTCGCACCTCTGGATAATCTACCTTTTGGTTGCTAAATTGTTCAGCGACAAACTGCTTATAAGACTCAAGTTTGGCTTCTTTCTCTTCTTTGACTTCTTCCTCTTCGTCACTTTCCTGTTCGCTGTGCTTGTTGGTACTCTCTATATCGTCACTATCCTGATGCTTTTGATTGTCCGGATTCCCATTTTTGTGATCGTCTTTGGTTCCATCTTCGGTTTTTTGTTGATGAGTAGAGGCTAGTGTTTCTGTTGTAGGGATATGGGAGCAAGTGGATGTGTCCGCTGATTGACCATCCATTTTGTCTATAGAGGTCTTTTGGATAGAGGTCTCTTGGGCAGTGGCAGGGTGAGCAGCTTCTGCTTCAACGGATACTTCCCCGCTGTCTTGAGAGGGCTTTGCTGTTGAGTCCGCAGAGTCTGATTGAAAAAAATCTGACTCTGATTTTGTCCGTGATTTTTCCCCTATAGCTGGCGAGTCTTCAGCGGTTGACGGTGACTCAGCCTCAGACGGCTCTAATGTGGCGACTACCACATCAGGCGCAAGCGACTCTACCTTGACTTGTGCATCAGGCATTTGTGCACAGGGTATATCTTGATCAAGCTCCTCTGTTTTGTCATGACTTACTGCCGCATCTAGTGTAGGGGCATCAGGCGAAGTCTGAGTTCCAGCCTCTGGTTCAGTAGCATGGTGGCCAGTCTCCGCTGAGTTGTCTGGTGTCACCGACTCATTAGATGGGTTTTCTTCAGGTAAGGTCATAAAAGGTAGCTTTTTTAAGAGTTAACAGAAAGTCATTATTGTAATGATAAATAGCTAAAGGTATAGGGGGTTTTTGCGACACATCAGAAGAAAAGAGGAGGTAATTGGAGATAGTTGAAAGACGATAATTAGGGGGTAAAAGGATTAATATAAAAACCTTAATAATAACAGGGTTTTTATACGTCGTCACCTGATATAACTGGCCTAAAGGTTTAGAATAAATACTTACTTTTTATGTGGGATTGGTGTATAAAGGTAGTATATCCACAATTAAAATGAGGAATAACTTATGAACTGGCCATTATTCTCTGTCATCTATTCAATAGCCGCAACAGTCACCATTGGCGTTTTTATCATTGGCGCATTAATCACAGGCTTTAATGAGATTCCTCATATTCAAATAGCGGTATTATTGGGTATTTTGGTTTCCATCCCAGCAGGCATGTTTTTTACAAAAAAAGTCGGTAGTATTACGGGCAATGAAGAAGGTTATAAAGCTTAAGTTTGAGCGGAGGTTGTGAGTTGCACCCACACAATCTATTAGGTAGACGTAAAACCAATACGCATAAAAAAGACCTCGGTGTAGAGGTCTTTTTTGATATTACCGTGGCTAATTACTTGAGCTCAACGGTCGCACCATTTTCGATATTGGCATAAACTTCTAACACATCCCAGTTGGTCAAACGCACACAACCTGCTGATGCTTGGCGACTGATGCCTTCAGGTTTTGGGGAGCCATGTAATCCATAAGAAGGTTTAGATAAGCCCATCCATACAACGCCGACAGGATTGTTTGGCCCTGGTGGTAGCATGTGAACTTTTTTCTGCGTGCCTTCACCGACCGTCGCTTTATACCAAGGCATTTTTACTTTATTGATGATTTTAAACGTCCCTTGTGGGGAAGGGGTGGCATCACTGCCCACAGTCGTTGGGTAAGTCGCTACCAGTTGATTGCCATTATACGCGTACAATGTTTTGTCCGCTTTGTTGGCAACCACGCGGTTGATGCGCTGATTAAGTGGACCGCGCGTATTAAGGACCGTGATGGTTTCGCCAGCTTTATACTCTTTGCTCTTATTTAGCTTATCTAGATAGCGTACATCCATATGAAAGCGCTCACCAAGCATTTCTTTGATGTCTTGGTAGTACAGACCTTTCATTTTTGACTTGGCTTCTGATCCAGAAGGCGTGGACGCAAAGTTGGTGTTGATATCATCCTCAGTTAGTGTATAAGTTACGAGCACAGGTTTATTGGCAGGAATATTTTTGATCAGCGCATTCCACGTTTTTTGATCCATTTTGCCCGTTGCTGGCAAGCCTTTCATGGTTTGGAAGTTGATAAGGGCTTTTTTGCTGTTCATACCCCAGCCGCCATCGATAGGACCTGGAGAGGCGTGGTTCCAATCGAGCAAAGCCTGCATTTTAATGGTCATCGCTGAGTTGACTTTCATGTTAGGGGACCAGACAGCCTCATTTACTTGTTTGGCGTAGTTGGACAAGTTCAGTGTGGTGTATCTTTTACCATCTTTATCTTCGATGTTTTTGATGGTAGGGTCATCACTGAAATCTTGACGTTTTTCACTCTCAGGCAATTCAAAAGCCAGCGGATCAGATGAATCAATAGATGAGATGTCACTTGGCGCGGCAACGGCTTGACCTTCGCTAATATCATCCGTGCTGTCAGACTGCTCATCTTTAAGGGTCAGCTCTGCTGCGCTCATATTATCGGCAGTGGTCGAGTTTGGTTCCGCTGGTGCTTCTGAGATCACAGAGGCGGCTGACTTATTCTTTGAATCGATGAGTTGCGTCATACTGTCAGCGGGTTTAGGGTCTGCTTTATTTTTAGCTGGCTTACTATTAGCAGGCTTATCGTTAGTTGGCTTGGGCTGAGCTGCTGTAGGGTCGCGACTGTCTAGTGAGGTGCTGCGAGTTTCTTGTACATTGAGGCTCACTTTTTTGGCAATACTAGGCAGTGAATCAGCGGTGCGTACTGGCAATGTGCGAGTGCTATCAGCAGGTGCGGCGAGCGCACTCACACTGGCACTAGCGACAGCAATAGATATAGCAGTAATAATAGGCTTTATTTTCATCATGTTGAATCACTTGTGGTTGCTATTAATGCGGCTATTATGCGCATAATTCGGTTGCTTCGCAAACTTTCGACACATCTTTTTTCGGTTAAGGCTTGCTAAACGTCAACCGTTGACGTATTCACTACAGTTGGGTAATAACTGAGCGAGAGTGTGTATAGGGCAATACTGGATTATTACCGCTATCTTTATAAAGGCAAACGCCAGTACGTGTGCAAATATTGGCGCTACTTAGTGTTTGTGTCTATAATGTATGACGAGATTTTTATTTAATAGATCGGCTTTTTACAAAAAGCGGTTTAACCCATCCGCATGTAGTCAGTGAACATGCAATCAGCAAGGTGCGATATGTCAGAAGACCAAACAATGAGCGCAGAAGAGTTTCAAAACCAATACTTTAACGATAATGAGGCTAAGGGTTTAGACAGTACGATGGAGTATGATTTGGAAACTGGGCTTCTCGGTGAGGACGACCAATTTGCCAACCTGCATGCAGAGCTGGAAGAAGCACGTGAGCAGCTGGTCAGTATTCGTGACTTTATTCGTTTTTCCGTCACTCAGCTGCGTAACTATGATGTGGTGGTTGCTCAAGGCACGACGGATGAGTTTGCTGAAGCCGCCGCGATTGTTTTGCATTCCCTCTCTTTAGATTGGTCAGCGAATGAGCAGATTTTGGACTGTCGCCTGACCACATCAGAGAAGCAGTTGGTACTGAGCTTGTTAGAAGAGCGTATCGCTGAGCGTAAACCACTCAGTTACTTAATTAACTTATCCTACTTTTGTGATTTGCCTTTTTATGTTGATGAGCGGGTGTTAATTCCACGCTCACCTATTGCAGAGTTGATACGTCAGCAGTTTCATCCGTATTTTGAGGTCAATGAATTGGCCAAGCCGCTTGGGCTTAGTGTCAACGAGCAGACCGCTGTATTTTACGATCATGGTTTAGACGTCAAGCAACTGTCGCAGCCTGAACGCATTTTAGATTTGTGTACCGGCTCAGGTTGTATTGCTATTGCCCTTGCCACGCGCTTCGTCGATGCTTTGGTAGATGCCGTTGATATTGATAAAGGCGCCCTAGAAGTAGCCATGGTTAACGTCGATCATCATGATCTTGGTCATCAAGTGAATGTCATTGAGTCAGATCTGTTCGCTAAAATTCCTACTGAAAACCAGTATGAACTGATCGTAACTAATCCACCGTATGTCGATGCGGCCATTATGGCAGACCTACCCCCTGAGTTTTTATACGAGCCTGAGCACGCATTAGCAGCGGGTCAAGACGGGTTAGATTTGGTGCATCGCATCTTATTTGAAGCGCCAGAGTATCTAAGCCCAGAAGGCTTATTGATTTGTGAAGTGGGCGATAGTGAATGGGCATTAAAACAAGCGTATCCTGAAATTCAGTTCGATTGGTTAAAGTTTACTCACGGTGGTCACGGGGTTTTTGCTATTACTTATGATGAGTTAATGGCACATCGTCAGCTGTTTGCCGCTTATGTGCAGTTGTTGGATGGTATTCAGTAGTTATATGGGTACGTAGTTGAGACACTGTGGCAGTAAGCAGTCAACACTATAAATAATTGGTCAAATAGACAGCAGTCGCGTTTACTTGTTTAAGGATAAATATGGCAGGCAACAGTATCGGTCAGGTTTTTACGGTGACCACTTGTGGTGAGTCGCATGGAGCAGGTCTGATGGCAATCGTCGATGGCGTGCCACCAGGCTTAGTATTGTCTGAAGAGGATTTGCAAGTAGATTTGGATCGCCGCAAACCGGGTACCTCAAAGTACTCAACCCAGCGCCGCGAGTCTGATGAGGTTGAGATTATCTCTGGTGTGTTTGAAGGCAAAACAACAGGCACCTCTATTGGTCTATTGATTCGTAATACCAATCAAAAATCAAAAGACTATAGTGAGATTAAAGACACTTTTCGTCCGGGTCATGCTGACTATACTTATAGTATGAAATATGGCTTCCGTGATTACCGTGGTGGTGGACGCTCATCAGCACGTGAGACGGCGATGCGGGTCGCGGCTGGTGCGATTGCTAAGAAATATCTACAAGATCGTTTGGGAGTTCAAGTCCGTGGTCATGTCACCCAAATCGGGGATGAATACAGTAACGTCTTAGACCCCAGCCAAATTGATTGGGAGTTTGTGAATAGCAATCCGTTTTTCTGTGCGGATAAAGAAGCCATTGGCCGTTTTGAAGCACTGATAGATAACCTACGCCGTGAAGGAACATCTTGCGGTGCTCGTCTTGAAGTGATTGCCAGTGGTGTGCCAGTTGGGCTTGGTGAGCCAGTGTTTGATCGTTTGGATGCGGATATTGCCCATGCCATGATGAGTATCAATGCGGTAAAAGGGGTCGAGATTGGCGATGGTATGGCGGTCGCCGGGCAGTTTGGTCATCGTTCTCGTGATGAGATGACGCCAGACGGCTTCACGGCCAATCACGCTGGCGGTATCTTGGGCGGCATCTCGTCAGGCCAAGATATTCGAGTCAGTATCGCTCTTAAGCCCACGTCAAGCATCACCACGGCTGGCAAGAGTATCAATACTCAAGGTGAGGCGATTGATATGCTGACTAAAGGGCGTCACGACCCGTGCGTTGGTGTACGGGCAACGCCCATTGCTGAAGCCATGCTAGCGATTGTGTTGCTCGATCATTATCTGCGCCATCGAGGTCAAAACGCTGACGTAAAACAGCCAGTACAGGCGATCGTTTAGACGGTTTTTTGTCGTGTTATTGGCCCTTTGTTTTCCTAATTAGCGGTCACTAGGAATAACAAGGGGCTTTTTTGTGCCTGTTTCCTTTTTTGTGACTGTTCCAGAGAGGGGTAATTGAGTCGATAAACCTCCGTTGGTTTGAAAATGTGCCTCAGTAACCGCCTATTTTTAAGGTAGTAGACAGTTCATGACAAATCGTTGTTTCAAGCTTGTTTGTCTATGAACATTGAAAAATCATCATAAGGCGTCATACAGTACTCAAAGCACTATGTATCTGCCTATTAAGTGAGCGTAGCATAAAAAATGTTTTCAGTTTTTTCTCCATCCTAGCAAAATATGACAAATGGCTGAAAATTAAGGTTGTGAGTGAATGATTTTTGACGGATGGTTTTGCTTAAAAGCGGTAGAATAACCAGCATTACTATAAAAAACTAAAATATGCGGCAAAAAATCCGCTTTATTGAAAATAAAATTCGGTTGTACGTATCATTCTTATTTAAAGGAATCTAAAGAGTATGAGTAATTATTTAGACACGGTCATTGTTGAGCATAACCCATCACAAAAGCCGATAGATAGAGCCGTCATCTGGCTTCATGGTTTGGGGGCTAGTGGTCATGACTTTGAACCTGTGGTACCGCAGCTAGGCTTGGCTGATGATATGGCTGTCCGCTTTATTTTTCCGCATGCCCCTAAGCGTGCCGTAACGGTAAATGGTGGCATGGTGATGCCAGCTTGGTACGATATCTTAGAGATGAGCCTAGAGCGCAAAGTCGATACTGCTCAGATTGAAGAGTCGTCTCAGCAAATACAGGATTTAATTCGTCGCGAGGTTGAGCGCGGTGTCAACCCTGAACACATTGTTGTTGCAGGATTTTCGCAAGGCGGGGCAGTGGCGTATCACGTGGCATTGGGCTACCCTGAGCGCTTGGCTGGGTTGATGGCGCTTTCTACGTACTTGGCGACCAATGACAACATCGACTATAGCACTGCTAATAAAAACATGCCGATTCTCATTGAGCATGGTACTCACGACCCAGTCGTTCCTGTGGTTTTGGGCGAGCAGGCGCATCAACTACTAACGAAAAAAGACTATGGTGTCGAATACAATACTTATCCGATGGCGCATCAGGTTTGTATGCCGCAGATTCAAAATATCGGACAATGGTTGAATAAGGTATTGGCTTAGATAATTAAGCTGTAACTTAATGTAATACCACTGTCTTATAGGTTGAAAACTAGCCTATAAGTATTATATAATAATCGACCTTATTGGGGATGTTCTGGCTTCGACGCTGGTGATGAAACTCAATGATGCATGTCGAGAGTGTATGTCCTCTCGTTAATCAAACATATATTGTTATAGTCGCAAACGACGAAACTTACGCTCTAGCAGCTTAAACCCTGCTTACTTAGTTGCTGATCACCTACAGTTGGTTAACTAAGTTGAAGCGTCCGCATGTAGGCTCGCCACAAGGGATTGTCTCAATCGCTTGGGTTCAAAAGTAGAGAATCGTCCAATCCATCCTGACTGTCGGATCGGTGCGGATTAAAACTAAAGACAGAAACTAAACATGTAGATTCATGAGCGTAATGCTGGCGGACGCGGGTTCAACTCCCGCCATCTCCACCAAATACTAAAAATCCGGTCACTTAATGTGATCGGATTTTTTTTGTTTTTAAATGAATATTTTTATTAAAAAAAGTGTTTTTTAGAGGCACGAATGAGTATGCCTAGCTCTAGAGTCTATAGTAATGAGGTACAAGAACTCCTTATTATAGAATTTCGCCCATTAATGTGAGTTGCGCTAAAGACAGATACTTTACATAAAAAATGTACGTTAAAAGCTTTCTCATAACAAAAATAGAGCCATTGAAAGGTTAGCGTAACTAACATAGCAGTTAAGTACTACTGTGAACATTCTTTATACAGACAGCTCAATCCTCCTTTCCTAATATTAGGGAGGTTAGCGTAAGTTTTATAGCGCTTACTGATTTTTAATAGAATTGAGTTACTCAGTTTTAACTATAAAAGTTTTGACTATAAAAAATGGAAAGGAGTACCACTATGAATGAACATACTTTGAAAGGTAATTGGAACCAAATTAAAGGTTCAGTAAAACAAAAATGGGCAGATCTGACAGATGATGATCTGACTCACATTGAAGGTGACCGTGATAAGCTCGTGGGACGTGTCCAAGAGCGCTACGGTCATTCCAAAGAAGATGCTGAGCGTGATGTAGATACATGGCGTCGCGAAAACAACTATTGAACCTAGATCTTCAAACGTGTATGTAATCTTATTTAAGATAAACAACACTATACTAATATGAGAAAATTTAAGTATAAGAGACCGCATTTAAATACTGTGCGGTCTTTTTATTATAAGCATTCGATATAATCTGTAATTAAGCATCGTGCTTTTAGATAAAAAATGATTTTACTCACGTGAAATGGGCTTTTGGTTTACTGAGGAGGCCGTTATGCCTGATAGTTGTGCAAAATTACTGGCAGATAATGAATTAACGGTAGTATTTATCGAGAGTGCAACCGCTGGATATTTGTCGCATCGGTTTTCAGTCAGTCCGTACTCAGGGGATGTTCTGATGGGCGGACTGGTGTGTTATGACGTTTCGTTAAAAAAGAATGTCCTTAACGTCTCAAGTCAATTGATTGATAAGTATACTGCTGAATCATTAGAAGTTACTCATGAGTTGGTCATCAAATCCAAAAAGATGTTTGACGCTGACTTACATGTTGCGTGTACTGGCTTACTAAAGCACGGAGGCTCTGAGACCAAAGAGAAGCCTGTTGGTACGTTTTTTTACTGCATTGGGTATGATAACAAAGTTTATGACTTTCGCTGCTTATGTAGTGGGCCACCGGAGCAGAAGCTTCGTAGCTTAAACAGTCTTATTTGTAAGAGTATCATTGGAGTGGTGAGCAATTCTAGTTAGTTTACTGTGTTATGAGAGAGGTCAGTCAATCTATAGAGTAACCATTGCGAGAGTGAGAAGTTCGCTAAGTATTGAGTCACGTTTGGTGTATTTTCCAAGCTAAAGCATTTTCGCAGCAAATTTTAAGGCCATATTTTACTTAGCGTGTACTATCATTCACCGAAAAGTGAGCTGAGGATAACCCTTAAACAATGCGAATTTACACTGCTATTATTGCTGAGTTTATGACCCTGTTTAGACGTGAGCTATGCTGAAGAAACCGTACAAGTAAACTTGGTAAACTAACGACTCAACGA
>NZ_JABASS010000023.1 GCF_016107545.1 Psychrobacter namhaensis | reverse complement strand
TCGTAACGCATAAAAATACCCCATAAGTTGTGTCCAACTTATGGGGGTCAGTTCACATTAGGTGGTTTTCTTTATTTTAATACTTTAAGCAGTTTTAAAGAATTTACTTACTTCTCTAAATACTGAATCTTACCTTCCACCCCATCCCACTTTTCCGCTTCTGGCAGTTGCTCTTTCATCTCGGTGATGTTGGGCCATTTTTGTGCCAGCTCTTCATTTAGCTGGGTAAACACCTCTTGTCCTTTTGGCACTTCATCTTCTGAGAAGATGGCATTGGCCGGACATTCAGGCTCACATAGTGCGCAGTCGATGCACTCATCAGGGTCGATGACGAGGAAGTTTGGGCCTTCATAAAAGCAGTCCACAGGACAGACTTCCACACAGTCGGTGTATTTGCAAAGAATGCAGTTATCTGTAACGACAAAGGTCATAGTGAGGTCTACCTGTTATTGATTTGGCTTATGGCTAAATATAGTGGGTGCACTTTAACACTGATATCGTATGCTGGGATAAATTTTTGACGCCTTTGAGTGACGAAGTCGCACAGCAAGCGAAGAAAACTTATCCCAGCGGCACAGGGCTATTAACGTATCAATGTTACTTTGTACTGACTATAGAATAGACTGAAAATAAAGCGTATTTTAGCGCCTTTACGGCTATTTGACAATTCCCTTTACTGACTGATGATTTTCTTTAGATGATACAGTAAGTCATGCGCTTGCTTAGGCGTTAAGCTATCAGGATCAATTGCACTAAGCTCATCTTGTAAGCTAAACAGCTGATTTTGCTGTGGAATGTCAGTCATGTTTTGTGTTTCATTAACATGGCTGACATTGGCTTCTGCTGACTCATGGTGCTTTGCATGTTGGCGTTTATCGTTTACTGACTTAGCTAAGTCATTTTTGTCATCAAGAGGTACTGGCGTCTCCACATGTAGCGTGGGCGCTGTTAGACTGTCTCGCTTTAAGTTATCTACCTCTAAGTGAGTATCTAAGTAACGCTTGGCATCATCTAAAACCTGAGCCGGGATACCGGCCATCTTTGCCACGTGTAGTCCAAAACTGGAGCTGGCAGCGCCCTCTTTAATTTGATGCAGGAGTAGCAACTGGCCATCGATTTCACTGGCGGCGACATGCACGTTACGAATGCTGCTTTGGCTATTTTTAGCAGGCTCCGCCAATTGCGTCAGCTCAAAATAGTGAGTGGCAAATAACGTCAGGCAGCCAATCTCTAGCAATCGATTGACACAGGCATGGGCGATTGCCAAGCCATCAGTGGTGGCCGTACCGCGCCCAACCTCATCCATTAGTACCAGCGATTTATTGGTGGCTTGATTGAGAATATTAGCCGTCTCAATCATCTCCACCATAAAGGTCGATTTGCCACCAGCCAAATCATCGGCTGAGCCAATACGCGTAAAGATGCGATCGATATCGCCGATACGAGCCTGCACGGCTGGGACAAAACTGCCGCAATGGGCGAGCAAAACGATAAGCGCCGTTTGGCGCATATAGGTCGATTTGCCGCCCATATTAGGGCCGGTAATCAACAGCAGGCGCTCAGGATGTTCACTACTGCCCAATTCGCAATCATTGGCAACGAAATGATTGGCTTGCCGCGTGTGACTGTGATTGTCAGTGTTCGTTGGCTTTAACGCGGCTTCAACGACGACATGACGGCCTTGTTTGATATCGATACTGGTGTGACTGTCTTTCTTTACATGACTACTGTTTTCTAAGTGATCGTTTTCTAAGTGATTGGTTTCTAAGTCACTATTGCCCTTTGCATTATTGTCCTTTGCATCACTGCCCATCACTGGACGTTGCCAATGGTAATTTATAGCCAGCTGTGCCCAATTGCTTAATACGTCTATTTGGGCGATAGCCGCGCTTAGCTGTTGCAATTCTGCCAAATGGCTACTGAGCTTAGTTAATAGCGCTTGGTACAACTCTTTTTCACGAGTCAATGCTAAGGTTTGCGCGCTCAGATACTCTGTCTCAACGTTTTTTAGCTCATCGGTGATAAAGCGCTCGCTACTTTTAAGCGTTTGTCGGCGGATAAAATGAGCAGGCGCGTTTTTTGCCTGCATCTTAGGCAATTCAAAATAAAAACCGCTGACTTTATTAAAGCCAACTTTGAGACTGGGCAGTTGATTGTCTTGACGCGCCCGCTCTACCATTTCATCTAGAGTGACTTGGATATTGTCATGGAGATGGGTCAGGCGATCAAATTCTTTGTCAAAACCGGCGGCTATCATGCCACCATCACGAATATGCGCGGGCGGCTCGATGACAATGGCACGCTCAATCAATTCGGCGACGGACTGTACGACCGGTAGCTGGGCGGGCAGTTGCTGCATTAGCATTGATAATAAACCTGCATCTTCATGGCTAATGCCTGCGTCCGTCAGTAGGGTAGCGAGATCGGCGCTACTTTTGATGCCGTCAGCAAGCTTACGCAAATCGCGAGGTTTGGCGCTCATCAGGCCGATACGACTACTGATACGCTCGATATCGCCAATGGTATTTAGCGTCTCTCGCAAACTTGTGACAAGTCGGTTATCAGTCATCCTTGGATCAGAGGGGCTGGACGGATTGGCTGTATTTAGTAAGCTGGCTACCGCGTCTAAACGCATATTGATACGGTCATGCTGCCGCAGTGGGCGCTTCATTTGCTGCACGAGTAAGCGTCGTCCCATCGGAGTTTGACAGTGATTGAGTACAGATATTAATGAGGTGCCAGTGCTACTGACAGGTGTAAACAGCTCAAGGTTCTGCTGACTACCCGCATCGATAATTAAGTAGTCATCGCTGTGCTCGACGATGAGCTGGTTGACTTGCGGCACATGACGCTGCTGGGTTTGCCGCGCATAATGTATCAGTGCTGCACAGCTAGATTGAGCCAGTGGGTTATCTGCAACCCCCAAACCATCAAGGCGCTGCACCTCAAATTGCTGGCAAAGTGTCGTGGTCGCATGCTCACGATGAAAGTCGTTGGCCGCGACTTCGATAATTGGACAGTCAAGGTTTTGCCGTAACCACAGCATCCAGTCTTCGCCAGCTTTTTCACTGAGCGCTTCGCTAATGATACATTCACTAGGGGCGAAGCGTGCGAGCACCGTCAGCATTTGGGTTTGTAACCCTTCCATGTCACCGTGATTGGCATGTAGCGTTTGTGTGGTGAGCGTGCCAGCGGCCAAATCCATCTGGCTAATAGCAGCGTGCAAAGGCTGCTTGCCAGTAGATTTTGTGGGAATGGAGAGGTCGATGGCGACCACGGTTGGGGTGTGGTTGGGCGCAATTAAGGCGTCATCGGTGATCGTTCCTGCTGTCAGGGTTTTAACCACTTCTCGGCGCATGATGGTAGGCTTGCTTTTATCCTTCTTTTGTTTGCTGCCCATATTAGGAAGGCTGGATGCGCTGTCAGCTGTACTGTTAGTCGCTGACTCATCGATTTGCTCACACACCACCACCGTTTGCCCAGCCGCAATCAATCTTGCCATATAGCTATCGGCTGCATGAAATGGCACACCTGCCATGGCAATCGTGTTACCGGCTTTATCAGTGCCACGGCGGGTCAAGGTGATATCTAATATCTGGGCTGCGCGCTTAGCATCATCAAAAAACAGCTCATAAAAATCGCCCATCCGGTACAGCAGTAGCGCTTGTGGATAGTTGGCTTTCATGGTTAGATATTGCACCATCATCGGCGTATGGTCGGCCAAGTGATAAACGGCATCGCCTATCACTAGTCGGTCAGCGGATAATGGGGCAGTAGTGTCTTGTTTTGATACCGCGTATTTTGCTGGCGCAGGTTTTGAGAGAGTAGGGGGTTGAGCAGCGGGCTTAACGGACATGCAGGATCTCTTATGATTAAATGGGTTTACGGGCGGCGCAATGGTTATTTTTATAAGAATAAATAGCGGGTGAGAATTGGTCACTTACTCCGCTTAAAGGGTCAATGAAAACGCTTGAAAGATTCAGCCTATAAACACTATTTTAACACGTCCGGTTGCGTTTTTACGTCGGCAAATATCTGGCCTTTGCCCTTGTATCCATCAGCGTCATAACCATATATAATGACGGCACACTTAATTGGGCGATACTTCATTAGGCGACACTGTATAGTCGGTTCACTTGAAAAAGCTAAGAGTTCTGCTGGTATGAATTTTGAGGCATCTGTCACGCTTGCGAACAGCGAGCGAGACAGATTTATACCCATAGAACACCATTAACGGATGTACCACCTTTATTCTGAGCTGACTATATTAGGCAGTACCTCACTAAATGGTACTGTGCTGGATGATGACAAGGCGGCGAGCTAAGCGTTGGCGAATGCGCACTAATTATCGAATATTTCCATAGGTCAAAAAATTATGTTATCAAAGATTGTAGGCAGTGTTGTTGGCACGAAAAATGACCGCGAACTAAAGCGCATGCGCAAAGTGGTCAGCAAGATCAACGCACGAGAGGCTGAGATACAAGCCCTATCTGATGAGCAATTACAACAAAAAACGGCAGAGTTTAAGGCGCGCCACCAAAACGGTGAAAGCTTAGATGCCTTATTACCAGAAGCGTTTGCAGTCTGCCGCGAAGCATCGCTACGAGTCAATGGTATGCGTCACTATGATGTGCAGCTGATCGGTGGTATCACCTTGCACGAAGGCAAAATCGCTGAGATGAAGACTGGTGAGGGTAAAACCTTGATGGGCACCTTGGCCATGTATCTCAATGCGATCAGCGATAAAGGCGTCCATCTGGTCACGGTCAACGATTATTTGGCCGCGCGTGATGCCGAGTTAAACCGTCCATTATTTAACTTTTTGGGCATGTCCGTTGGGGTGATTTATTCACAGCAGCCGCCACAAGAGAAGATCAATGCGTATCGAGCCGATATTACTTACGGTACGAACAACGAATACGGTTTTGACTACCTACGCGATAACATGGTCTTTAGTCTGAGCGAAAAAAAGCAGCGCCCGCTGAACTTCTGTATCATTGATGAAATTGACTCTATCTTAATTGATGAGGCACGTACGCCACTGATTATCTCGGGTCAAGCCGAAGATTCGTCACGTATGTACGCCCTGATTAATACCATTATCCCTGTGCTCAAACGTTCAAAAGACGAAGAAGCCAATAAGAATAATGAAGAAGAAGACTTCTGGATTGATGAAAAAAATCGTCAGATTGAGATTAGCGAAAAAGGCTATGAAAAAATTGAGCGCTTCTTAATCGAAGTGGGCGAGCTGGGTGAAAACGAAAGCTTGTATAGCCCAAGCCGCTTACCCTTACTGGCTCACGTGCAAGCTGCCATTCGCGCCCATCATGTGTTTGTCAAAAACGTTCATTATATCGTTGATGATGGTGAAGTGGTCATCGTTGATGAAAACACCGGTCGTACCATGCCGGGCCGCCGCTGGTCTGAAGGGCTGCATCAAGCGATGGAAGCCAAAGAAAACGTCGAGATTCAAGCAGAAAACCAAACGCTGGCCACAACGACTTTCCAGAACTACTTCCGTCTGTATGACAAATTGTCTGGCATGACGGGGACTGCGGATACCGAAGCGGCAGAATTTAAATCAACCTATGACTTAGATGTCATCGTGATTCCAACGCATGAGCCGATTGCTCGTATCGATATGGATGACCAGATTTTCTTAACGAAGCTAGGCAAATACAAAGGTATCATACGCGAGATTAAAGAAATCCAAGCCAAAGGTGCGCCAGTACTGGTCGGTACCGCGACCATTGAGGCCAGTGAAGAGCTGTCCTACTTGCTCGATCAAGAAGGCGTCAAGCACAATGTATTGAACGCCAAACAGCATGAGCGTGAAGCAGAAATCATCGCGCAGGCGGGCAGTCCAAAGTCGGTCACGATCGCGACCAACATGGCGGGCCGTGGTACCGATATTATATTGGGCGGTAATTGGCAGTCGTTTATCGAAGATATTGATGCGGTCAGTCCCGAAGAAATGCAGCGTCTAAAAGCGCAGTGGCAAGTCAAGCATGATCAAGTGGTGGCGGCTGGTGGTTTGCATATCATTGGTTCTGAGCGTCATGAGTCGCGCCGCATCGATAACCAGTTACGTGGTCGTGCGGGTCGCCAAGGTGACCCTGGTATGTCACGCTTCTTTTTATCGCTTGAAGATGACTTGATGCGTATTTTCGCAGGCGATCGCGTGGTTAATATGATGCGTGCCATGGGGCTAAAAGAAGACGAAGCCATTGAGCACAAAATGGTGTCCAAATCGATTGAAAACGCGCAAGGTAAAGTTGAGAGTCGCGATTTCGATGCCCGTAAAAATCTACTAAAATATGATGACGTGGCCAATGAGCAGCGTAAAGTTATCTATAGTCAGCGTGATGACTTACTGGCAGAGATGGATCTGTTAGAGGCCATCGAAGTGATGCATCATGAAGTCTATAACGCTCTGATTAGTCAGTTTATTCCGCCAGGCTCTATCGATGACCAGTGGAATGTCGATGGTTTAGAAGATGAGCTTGAGGATGAGTTTAAGATATCGATGCCAATCAACGATTGGCTAGATGAAGATCGCCGCTTGGATGAAGAAGGATTACGCGCCAAAATCATTCAAACCGCGCTAGATCGTTATCACAGTCGTCGTGAGCAGATGGGCGAAAAAGATGCTGCCCAACTTGAGCGTCACTTTATGCTCCAAAGCCTAGACAAGCATTGGAAAGAGCATTTAACGCAAATGGATCAGCTGCGTAAAGGGATTCATTTGCGCGGCTATGCGCAGAAAAACCCAGAGCAAGAATATAAGCGAGAGTCGTTTGAGTTATTCCAAATGATGCTTGGCGCCATTAAATCTGAGACGGTGCAAGACCTATCACGTGTGCATATCCCAACCAAAGAAGAGCTAGAAGCGTTAGAAGCCCAGCAACGTGAGAATGCAGCGCAGATGCAAATGCAGTTCGAACACAATGAGGTGGATAATTTAGACAGTGCCTCGGCCGATAAAGCAGAAAAACAGACACAAGACCGCACGCTGGCAGGCAGCGCGGCGGCCGCTGTGAGTGGCGCTATGGCCGGTAATGGCAGCAGTGCTAGTGAGTCAAATCCTTACGCTGGTATGAATATCAGTCGCAACGCGCCTTGTCCTTGTGGATCAGGACTTAAGTATAAGCAGTGCCATGGTAAAATCTAATACCTAGCTCATCACTCGTGAGTAGCGGCGATGAACTGGTGAAATCTACCAAAGGTTATACTTGTTTGCCTAGCAACCCAAGTTTTTAAAATTGGCGTAAAGATTGCAAAGCAGATATGGTGAGTAGGTAATCAAAAGTCCTTATCTAAAATAGATAGGGGCTTTTTTTGTGAATGGACTAAAGGATTAGGGCGCTTCTTAATGAGCAAAAAATCTGCTATTTTAAAGTTATGGAGCGCTTTGTAGCGATTACTTACAAATTCAACATAGGCGTGCATTTATGGACACGCTATAGTATTTAGCATATTTACTTTGGAGAGTGTTATGAATTTAGAATTATTAAAACAACGCCGCACCTCTATTGCCTTAACGGGTTTGCTGGCTGGCGCACTAACCATCAGCGCCTGTCAACAGCAGCAAGAGCCAGAGCCAAGCTTAGAGGACAGCATCAGTGCAGAGCAATCAGTACCCATGTCTGCGGATCCTGCAGAACCTAGTGATGTATTGGTCAATAGTGAAGACGCGACCGTTAATGAAGTAGAAAGCGACACCATTGCTTCTATTAATGGGGGCGTAAGTCAGATTACTTATTTATGTGCCCCTGAGCTTACGGTCAAAGCCACTTATAAAGATGCTGGGAAGCAAGTCATCATTGATACCGATAAAGGCACAGCCACGTTAGTTAAGACCAACGATGCGACCAACCCTGAAGTCTTTAAAGCAGAAACTGCCATTGATGGTGGCGAAGGTTTTGTACAATGGCGCGTCGCCCATGACGACCGGGAAACAGGTGTGATGCGTACGGCAGGCGTGGATACAGCAGACATAAGCACTTATGAGTGTAAGAAAACAGAAGAAGATTCGATATAAGCTAAGTTTGTTACAGCACTGAATAAGAATAAAAAAGCAACGTTCGCGTTGCTTTTTTAATGGTAGGGGCTTGGCGGTAGTGGTGCAAAACCCGAGTCTTACTTGTTATAAGTATTCCCAGTCTCATGTTCTAAAAACCCTTCTTCTTTAACATCAAGCTCTTCATGCTGAAGCGACACTTGGATACTATCCGTATGGGTGTGCGTGCTTTTACTAATATCAATTTCTTGCACGGCATAAGTATCTTTTGTAACGGTTGCCACTTGGCGTGAGACTACTATCTCAATAGGCGCCTCACCGATCTCAACTTGCTTATCATTAACAGTGATGACCGCTTTGCTATCTAACGCTGGTTCAACATGACGTAACACGTCTTTTTCATCGTAATTTCCAGAGAGTAAGTCTTGGCTCTCGGCATCATGAAACTCGGTGCGTACAGTGATGTATTCTTCTACCAGCTCAATCGGTACGTCAATAGTCTTGGTGCGAGTGTGCTTTGTTACGGTGACTTTGCCCACGTCCAAACGTTCTTTATTGACCACAGGACGCTCTTCTAGTAGCTCTAGGTGGCCGATTTGCCCGGTATTATTTTCCTCATTTTTTTGTTGAAGGCGGGACTGGTGATCGGTGTCTGGCTTATCCTGGGAATTGTCTAACTTGTGCTCAGGCAGATTATTAATATTGTCGGTTGTCATTGTGATCTCCTTATTATTATCAAATGTTGAAAAGTACTTTCCATACATCTTTCTTGTTGTTTGACGTGTTTACGTCTTATAAGTGCTGATGATCGCAGTCTTGTAAATAAGCGCAATATAGAGAAGCATAAAAAAGACCAGAGACGTGCTCTGGCCTTAATCACTGAATAAAAATCCAGCTGCTTATGACAGTCACATAGTTCTATTTTTTTGTAGAATAGTGCTACAAAATATGTGACAAATTAGCTGATTACATACCACGAGCGCGGCGCACGTCTTCAGCAGTGATGCCATCACGGTCTACAATGTTGCCTTCGCGGTCAACAACATTACCATCACGGTCAACATCTAACTCTTCACGCTGAATGGTTTCAACGATTGTTTCAGTGTGACGCTCAGAGGTCTTACCAACGCTGACTTCTTCAGAGACATACGTCTCTTTGCCAACACGGGCACGTTCGGCTTCTAGCTGAACTTCGACCGTGTCATCAACACCGCCATCACCAATGCGACGATCGGTCGGACGATCTACGTTGGTACGTTGAATGTTCGCATGCTCTTCTTCTAGCTCAACATCGACGTTACGCTCTTCAGTGATAACGTGCTTACCCACTTTTACTAGGCCAGCCACGATACGATCTTTATTGACTGTTAAACGTTCTTCTAATAGCTCTAGCGTGTTTGGCGCATCATAGGCGTGATCTTCAATGTCCATACGTTCTGCTGCTGGAACAGTATCGGCAGTAAATGCTTGGCGATCTTTTTCGTACTGTTCTTTATAGCTGTACTGATAATCGTGATCATACTCTTCCATGGCTTCAACTTGTGATTTGGTCAAGCTATCAAAGAATACATCATCGCCAACAATACGGGCCAAACCAGCTGGTACTAGCACTTCTTTTGAACTGAACCAACCGCCAGCATCAACGATCAAATAGCGAATGCGGCCAGTTGTGTCTTCTACCAACGCGCCTTCGATTTTACCGATTTTTTCTTCGTTAACGCCGTAAGCGGTTTTGTGAGTTGGGTCATAATAGTCATCACCAATAAGGTCACGGTGAGTGGCTTGAATATCTTTTAAACGGATTAGTTGGCTCATTATTGTCTTCCTTTTTTATGAGTTAATGTTTAATAGTTATATTTTTAAATATTAAAACTTCTAAGAGTAAATTGCTTCATTACAAAAATTTCTATAAAACGAAAATTGATGTAAAACGATGTCAGTAGTTGGCTAGCTAGTTTGCGCCTAGCCGCTACCTCAACTTGTAATTATCGTAACATCATGATTTTGGATGAGATATATGAGCAAGGTAGCAAAGTGTGGGCTTGCAGTAATTGCGTGTAATAGGCTGTAAGTGTGGCACCCCACCTAGGGGGATAAGTTAACGTACCTTTACATAACGCAATGTTCTACCTGCATGAAGATGAGACAAACACAAAAAAACCGCAGGGCAATAAGCGCTGCGGTTTTCAAAAAAGAAGTAAGAAAATAAGTAAACGTTTTAAACGTCGTAAAACTTTATACTAAGCGAATTGATACGGTTATTCGCAGTTTTGATTTTGGAATAAGTTTTAACGCTAACCACGTTTAGGGCAATTTAAGTTTAAGGTAATTCAATGGCTACGGCCACAGCTTCGCCGCCACCGATACAAAGCGTCGCCACGCCTTTTTTGCCACCTGTACGTTTGAGCGAGTTAATAAGTGTAATGAGGATACGGGCACCAGAACAGCCTACTGGATGACCCAGCGCACATGCGCCGCCTTCGACGTTTACTTTAGCATGCTCAATTTTTAGCTCGTCCATAGCAGCCATGGTAACCATCGCAAAGGCTTCATTGATTTCCCATAAATCGACATCAGCCACTGACCAGCCAGCGCCAGCTAAGACTTTTTCAATTGCCCCGATCGGTGCAATAGTGAACTCGCTTGGGTGGCGTGAGTTTGAAGCAGTAGCAACGATGCGGGCTTGATAATCAAGACCTTCCGCTTTTGCCTGCGACTCTTTCATGACCACGACAGCAGCAGCGCCATCTGAGATTGAGCTGGCGTTTGCCGCTGTGATCGTACCGTCTTTTGCGAATGCTGGACGCAGAGTTGGGATGCGCTCAGCATTGGCAAGGGCAGGTTGCTCATCGGTATCGACCGTTTGCTCGCCTTTACGCGTCTTAAACGTCACGGGCTCGATCTCGTCTTTGAAGTGGTCATCTTTAATCGCTGTGAGCGCGCGATTTAGCGATTCGATAGCAAACTCATCCATCTGCTCACGCGTATAGCCTTTTTCGTCGGCCATCTCTTGAGCGAATTTGCCCATGAGCTTACCCGTTTCAGCATCCTCTAAGCCATCTAAAAACATATGATCTTTGACTTCTTGATGACCCATACGATAGCCACCACGCGCGCCTGGCATGATGTAAGGGGCATTGGTCATTGATTCCATGCCGCCCGCCACTGCCACATCGAAGCTACCCGCTTTGATACCGTCATGGGCTTGCATCACTGCTTTTAGACCAGAGCCGCACAGCTTATTGATGGTCACGGCACCAGTTGCATCAGATAGACCCGCTTTACGCATTGCTTGACGGGCAGGGCCTTGGCCTAAGCCTGCAGTTAAGATACAGCCCATGATGACTTCATCAATGTTGTCAGTACTAACGCCTGAGCGTGCGACAGCAGCTTTAATGGCCGCAGCACCAAGCTCTGTCGCGCTCATGTCTTTTAACGCGCCTTGGAAGCCGCCCATTGGGGTACGGGCACCGTTTAAAATTACAATTGCATCATTTGACATCGTTATTATTCCCTTTTACGTATTTTAAATGAAAGTGTTTTACTGATAGTAAAAACAAGTGCTTATGAACTGTCACGTAACTACTAACTAACCACTGTTTCGCTTGTTAAGTGACGGGTCTGCTAAGTATCTGACTTATGCAAGCTCATCTAAGCGAATGCGTACTACTTTATCAGTAATGGTGTCTAATTTTTCAATTTTTTCGATGGCGAGGTTCATCTGACTCTCAACCACAGGTAGCGTCAAGATAATCACTGGTACTTGGCCTACTTTGTGCGCAGGCTTTTGTAAAATCGCATCGATATTGATCCCTGCATCGCTTAGGATACGAGTGATATCAGCCAATACGCCAGGGCTATCATAAGCATGTACACGCAAATAATAACCAGTAATCATCTGCTCAGCCCGTAATATCGGGGTGTCTGATAGCTGTTCAGGGATGAACGCCAGATGCGGGACGTGATGACCATGGTTGTTTTGAACGCTGTTGCTTTGCTCGTCGTTATCCTTGCTACCCAGCACGCGAACCAAGTCCATGACATCAGCCATCACAGCCGAAGCGGTCGCGCCAGCTCCCGCACCATCACCACAATAGAGCGTCTGCCCAAGCGGATGCGAGTTGACTAGCACAGCGTTTTTTACACCGTTGACATTGGCCAATAACGCATCTTGTGGAATAAGTGTTGGATGTACACGTAGCTCAACACCCGCATCGTCAGCATTGCCTTGACCATCACGGCGTACCGCAAAGCCTAAGTGTTTGATACGGTAGCCAAGCTCTTCAGCATAGTTCACATCTTGCAAGGTGATACCCGTGATCCCTTCACAGTAAACTTTGTCAAACTGCAAAGGAATACCAAAGGCGATAGAGGCGAGTAGGGCCAATTTGTGCGCGGCATCAATACCCTCAACATCGAACGTTGGATCTGCTTCTGCATAACCCAGCTCTTGCGCCTCAGACAGTACATCGGCAAACGGGCGACCTTTGTCACGCATTTCGGTCATGATGAAATTGCCAGTACCGTTAATAATACCTGCCAGCCAATCGATTTTATTGGCAGCCAGCGCTTCACGCATCACTTTGATAATCGGAATGCCGCCTGCCACAGCTGCTTCATAAGCGACATGGACGTTGTGGGCTTCAGCGAAAGCAAAAATCTCATTGCCATGCTCAGCCAACAGCGCTTTGTTTGCGGTCACCACATGCTTACCGTTTTTGATGGCATGCATGATGAGGTCTTTGGCCAAGGTAGTACCGCCAATCACTTCGATCACGATATCGACATTATCGCTTGCCGCAATGGCCATCAAATCGCTGTTTTGCATGATGTTTGAATCAATATCATCGCGTTGACGACGCGTACCCACTTCGGTAATGATAATATCGCGTCCGCTACGGCGTTTTAGCTCATCTAAATTGTCATTGATTAGGTTGATCACACCCGTGCCGACGGTGCCCAGACCAAGTATCGCTAGTTTGATGGAATTGCTCACAGTATCCTCAAAAGGTTAAATATAATGAAGCCACTATAAAACTGTTATGGGTCAAATTCACTTGCGGTGCTAAGCGTACTAGTTGCGCGCATATTGACAGTAGCAGTTTTACTTCTGTTTCATTATAGTTGAATAAAAAGTGCTCAAATAAAAGTGTGCTGCTGATTTTTCATAGCGCTTTATCCTATCATACCGACAAGCAGTTGTGACGTCTACACAATGTCGCCATGTTCACAGATACCAATAAGGTATCAAGTCATAGAGCAACCCTTTAGTCAGCACCGACCGCTTGAGCCAACTGCGCCGCGGGGAGATAGCCACCCACTTGTTGTCCTGCTTCCGTAAAGATAGCAGGGGTACCACGCACACCCAGTCTTGCCCCTAACGCCATGTGCTCTTGGACAGGAGTGGCGCAGTTAGGCGCTTGTACATTGGCGCCCATTTTTGCCTGATCCATGGCGGCATTGCGATCCTGACTGCACCAGATGGCTTCCATTTTTGGAACGGACTCTTGACTGCGTGGCCACGCCAAATAACGTACTTCGATACCGCGCGCATTGATATCCGCCATCTCTTCATGCAATTTACGACAGTAGCCACAGTCTGCATCAGTAAAGGCATAAACCACCGATTTAGTCACGCCTTTCGCCGGATAAATGATCATCTCTTTTTTATCCACCGCTTTTAGGGCTTCTTGCGCGGTACTGGCAACCAGTGCAGCACTGATATCAACTGGGGCTGCTTCGCCCACCGCGATGATTTGACCCTGAATAATATGTTTACCAGACGTGTCAGTGAAAAAAGACGGCAGTCCTTCAGCCGTTACCCAATAAATACCCTCCATATCCGTTGGCACCGCTGATACGATGTTTTCTTCGATGCCAGAAGCGTTTAAATTTGCTTGTAACGCTTTTACCACTTCAGGGTCACTATCAGCTGACGTTTTAGCAGCACTGACCTTGGTTTCTGTACTATTGACGACACTGGTGTTGTTGGTTGCGTCCGCTGCATTATTTGAGCAGCCAGCGGCCACAACCACGAGCAACGCGCCCATCATAAAACGAGATAAACGGCTGCGCGAAAAAATGTTTTTTGTTACGGGGGATGACATAGGGGTGTCCTGTAGGCGGCTGCCTAAATATGAATTCGTTTTTTAGAAAAAAGGGTATATGGTTCTACATAATAAGGCGTATGGATGGTGTTTTAAAGGGTTAATTTTGCAGGGCTTTCTATCATTTATTGACTAAAAAAGATAAGAGGGGGTGTCATCTATATTAGCATATTTATCATAAATAACCGCTACAGGTGAGTCGTCTAGATGGGTAAATAGATAGAGTCATCTTAGGGGTGGAGCGTCATAGAACAGATGCATTAGTTGTCACACTGATAACCATATGCTACTGGTAACTATTTCTCTAGCGTGTGCTTATAAAATCGTTCGATGGGATAAAACACTTGTTCCAGCAGCAGGTTACTCCTTATCAAGCGCTTTGATGATAGCGATATTAATAAGCACAAACTCAAAAGACAAGATACATTTGTACTATTTAATATCATCGTCTGCCTAGGTAGGCTACTGCTAATCACCTTTTAAAATTATTTATTTTAACAAATTAAACGTACGCTAAGGAGCACACATGGCAGGTGCCAGTTTATTACTATTGCTTGATGACATAAGTCTATTGATGGATGATGTGTCTGTTATGACTAAAGTCGCGGCAAAAAAAACAGCGGGTTTGGTAGGAGACGACTTGGCACTTAATGCTGAGCAGGTGACTGGTGTGAAGCCAAGTCGTGAACTGCCTGTTATCTGGGCAGTCGCCAAAGGCTCGGCCGTTAATAAGGTGATTTTAGTGCCAGCGGCGCTCTTGATCAGCTATTTTATACCGTGGTTGATCACCCCGCTGCTGATGATAGGAGGGCTGTATCTGAGTTATGAAGGGGCTGAAAAGGTCATTCATAAATTTTGGCCGACGCTACTGCCGCATGATGAAGAGCAAAATGCCCATCGCAAAGCCAATGCCGATGAAACCGTAGATTTGGTGGCTTTTGAAAAGGATAAAATTAAAGGCGCGATACGGACAGACTTTATTCTGTCAGCTGAAATTATTGTCATCTCTTTAGGCGCGGTCACAGCTGCTGGTGGCGATATTGTCCAAAAAGGTATCGTGCTCTCGATAGTGGCTGCTGTGGTGACGGTCGGTATTTACGGCTTGGTTGCAGGCATTGTCAAGATTGATGATGCAGGTCTGCATCTGATTGAGAAATCACAAGCAGGTGACAGCAAACACAAGTTTGGCGAGTTTATGCTCGCGGCCGCGCCCAAGCTTATGAAGTTTTTATCGATAGCGGGCACGATTGCGATGTTCTTAGTTGGCGGCGGTATTATCGTACACGGTATCGGCTTTTTGCATTATGGCGTAGAAGACATTGCCCATCTCACTGGGGTGTTTGAAGGTTTGACCGCGACGTTATTAAATGGACTGGTTGGGCTGATTATCGGTGCTATTGTGGTGGCGATTGTTACGACCATTGGTAAAGTGCGTGGTAAGGATGACAAAGCGTCTTCTGCACACTAATTTACCAATCCTACTATCTGATTGTCACTTTGCTTTCTTGATCGATGAGATGATTGTTTAAATAAGCGCTATTCATTAATTTTCACAGTAAAGAAAGCTTAAAATAAAAAAGCCCCAAAGTTGCTGTCAACTTGAACTGACCCCCAAAACTTGGACGGTTTAGTTTAACCCAAGGACTGAGTTCTGT
>NZ_JABASS010000022.1 GCF_016107545.1 Psychrobacter namhaensis | reverse complement strand
ACAGAACTCAGTCCTTGGGTTAAACTAAACCGTCCAAGTTTTGGGGGTCAGTTCAATGGCAATATGCGGTTAGGTGGTTTTTTATTAGTTTATTTCATTATAAAGTAGATGTCAGTACTGTGTTCATTTGCTCTTCTGTCCAAGGACGCAAATCAACTACCGTCAGAGGTACACCATTTTCATCAATCAAGACAACCATGTGATCTTGTTGCCCCCATAACGGCAACCAACCTGTTGCTCTCGAGTTTTGATTAATATGTTTTTTAATATCCATTTTATTATTAGCAGCTTCCAGTTTAGACAACTCATAAGCTTTTGCTGCTATCTCAGAATATGCTTGTTCAATTGGATAGTACAGTGCAGGCTGATGCGCTATTTTTGCACCTAGCTTATTGCCAAACTCTAGATCCTCAACTTCCTTGGCATCCCCTACTGGTCTTGCTGCTACCCATTCGGGCCCTGTGAGTGACATCTCAGTATATTTTTTGGTAGCTTTCTCAAGATACACACTCTCTATATCATTAAGCCTCACGACTTCGAACCGATTGTTATAAAAGCTCAACCATACAGGACGTGCTTGCGATAGACTATAGATACCAAAAGCAAGCGCTGCAAGCTGAATGATTGCGATTACGGTGAGATCAAACGCTAGTGATTTTTTATTTTTCTTATAAACAACTAGCGTGAGTAACGGTCCAATTAACAAATCTACCACGAACACCATAGCAAATATGGCAAATACGCCAGTGGCTGTAGCCAATGGCATAGGATACCAAACCTTGAATATTAGTAGTGCTAATGCACCTACTATGAGTAAGCTCACTAGCAGATGGATAGCAGCTGCTCTGAATGAGTCTGCCCAAATTCGTATGGGTTGTTGAACCATGTGTCTAATGTCCTAGTATATGCGGAGAGTTAACAAAGGCCCGCGGCGATACATGTGCCGCCAGTGGTCCAGTTTAATGAGCCATTGCTCACAGTCGGTAGCAATGTATACGTCTCACTATTCACACTAGGCTCGCCAATCACCGTTACCAAAGCTGTATTGGGTGCAATACTTATGGAATTGACGTTGCTGGCAGATGCCACTCCAGACGCATCGATACTTATTTCAGAAATACTATCACAATTGGTCAATATGTGATTTCCTCTTCCTTGAAAGCAACTATCAATGCTTGTTTTGACTGCTGAAGCCGCAAATATCACCTCAGTGAATTTGGTCTTTTTAGCATAGTTCTCATAGGTAGGCAGTGCAATGGCGGCAAGAATACCAATGATGGCGATAACAATCATCAACTCAATTAAGGTAAAGCCCTTTTGTTTTGACATAGCATACCTTCCTATCAATTTATGCAAATACTGGGTATAAAAATACCCTACTAACAATTTTGGTTAATAGGGCATTGTTTAAATATTAGGCAACATGATTATATCATCATATTGCTCAATAAGATCCTACTAGCACAAACCAGCAGCGATACATGTACCAGCTTCGGACCAAACTATTGAATCTCCTGAAGCATCAGGTATAAGTGCAAAGTCCATGCTATCAACTGATGCTTCGCCTGTTGCTAATACGCCACCAGCTGGTATCGTTACAGCAGTACCTGCAGAGTCTTCAGTTGCAGCAGTACCGTCAGAAATTATCACACTAGCTACTTGCTCACCTGTAGCTGCGCCTGTTAGATCCGCACCAACTTCACCAGCAGTGTCACAGTTTGTTATATCACCTTCACCGCGCGTCTGGAAACAAGTATCGATATTTCCTTTCACTGATGATGCTGCTAAAACTACTTCTGAAAAGCGAGCCTTTTTAGTATAGGTTTGATAAGCAGGTAGAGCGATCGCCGCCAAGATACCGATAATGGCGATAACGATCATTAGTTCGATTAAGGTAAAACCTTTTTGAGCGTTCATAAGAACTCCTTTAGGGATATATAAAGATAAAATGGTTAGTATTTTTATCTTCACTTATAGGGGTAATGCTTTCTTATATTAGATATTGCATTTAACGTGCCAAAACCATCACTCATAGTCGCCGCATCTGCTAAGTATTCGATTATCAACAGTATTTTTAGATAGCTATTTACCGTAATGATTTCCACTGACACTAAACGTTACGCTTAACATAGCAATAACTGTCAGTTTCTCTCATTTATGTACGCACACATGCTTATAGTTGACAAAAATTGTCAGTCGACTGGACTATTTTAATCATTCCACTCATTACCTGACCCGCAAACGCTGGCTCGACACTTGATATTTTGATAATTGAGACTCAAAGCCCCATCACCCGCCATCTGCGCACCAGACTTTGGTGTGGCAGTGATTGTCCATTTATTCGTCAAAATATTATTTGGTGGTGTTAGTGGACTTGGATTGATAGTAACATCATATAGTGCCGTACCTTGTCTTGGATAGGCAGTCGCAAAGTCGGTTTTTACCTGAGCACTGATGGCGCTGTAGCTGCCTTGCGCCAGCTTACGGCTTTCAATCTGACTGGCGATGTTTTGCATTTCGCTCATCATATCGGTACGCTTGGCCTTGATGACGTATTGCTGATAGCTGGGATAAGCGATAGCAGCCAGTACACCGATGATGGTGACGACAATCATTAGTTCGATGAGGGTAAAGCCACTCTGTATATGCTTGCTACTTTTGATCATTACCATTCCTCCCCGCCTGTACCGCAACCAGGGGCGTCTAGTTTTACCTCACTTTTATTTTGACAGCGTAGACCGTCACTGGCCAGTACCATGTAATGAGCATGTTGGGTAATGCCAGTGCTATTGGGTGTGGCCAGCATTTTCCATGAGCGGCCGGTGATACTATCGACTTTAGGATTATCAGGATCGTCAGTATATATAAGTGACTCACCGGTATCCGTACCATCAACGAGCGTAATCATATAACGGTAGTTGGTAGCATTACTGCCATTTGGAACATAAATGGTTTTATTGTCTGTCTCGTCGTACTCATAAGTTGTGGCAGTCGTGCCACTGACTGTCGTTAATTTTTGGGGTTTAAAGCCTTGATACGTGAGCGCCCGTGCTCGCCAGCGCTCAAGCTCGATCTGAAGCTGAAGCATCTTCGCTTGTGCTTCGCGCTCAGCGTTCACGACAGCATAACGACGATAGCTCGGAATGGCGATGGTTGCCAATATAGCGATGATACTCACTATCACCATCAGCTCAATGAGGGTAAAACCTTGAACATTATTACGACGATATATGGGGATAGACGCACTCATGGATAGTATTCCGTAGTCGATATAATGACTGTCATGATCTAGGCGATCTGATAGGTGCTAATCATCAGTATGATTGTCTAGTTTAAAAACCGCTCGCTACTTTTTCTCATACCATTCTTTTGGCTGCAAAGTATAGCGCTCATTGAATAAGTACTCCACTGCCGAGCCATCACCACCCGTTTTTGTAACGCCATCTAGATCTTTCAAGTTACTACCATTTTTAGAAGGGTCTGTACCATACTTCGTACGGTTTTCTACTGCAATACGATCTTGAATCGTCGTCGTACCAATCAAAACTTTAATATCAGTATTATTCTTATTGTAGGCTCCAAGAGTCAGCTCCTGAATGCCTTGACCTGCAGGGACATATCCACCTGTTCCCGACACTGAACTTTCATCTGAGCAAACGCCGTAGGGCAAGCAATATAGCTGACGCTCTGAGCCTCCCATAATTTTTGCTATACATGAATCGAAAGCCCCATAAAATTTGTCAGGATTATATACCGTGGTGTACAGAAGACTGTTAATAACTACACTATCGCCTACGCCCTTGTTGTACTTGACTCCTTTATAACCATCAAAGCGAGTCAGTGGATAGTACCAACCGTTATTAGCCCCTCTTGCCATTTTGTTTTTAGCATTTTGCTTAGCAGTGTTAGTTGGTGTGTCACCAAGCTCATCCGAGAGGTTGAGCAAATTAGTTTCTGTCAAGTTCGAGATGGTTGGAGTAAAACCCTCATTATATAAAGATGCTGAGGTAACCTCGGTATCAATGATTCCATAGACGCGATTGGCATAGGTGTTATTAGTACGTAGTTTAGATAATGGCGCACTTCTGTTACCTGAGATGACGTTCACAAGCGCAAATATTCTACCAGCATTACTGATGGTTTCCCCGCTAACGCCCTCATTGCGATAGAAACTGACGACAGGACGTTCATAAAAACGATAAGGTGTCATGTCTGCTGTGGTTGTATTTAAAACACGGGTAACACGTCTATTAGAGAAGTTGTCTACTGCAGTAAAGCCAAACTCGGCTGGGCGCGCATTCTGAAAATCAGCCCGGAACACCTGTCCACCAAGGTCTGCAGCATAGAGATGATCCATGAGACCGTCATTGTCGCGATCTAACACCGTAATACCACCTGTAACACTATGAATCATACTGTCTGTCTTTACATTCTTATTGCCACCTGTTTCACCACTGGTTGACCAGATCAATGCACCTGTTTGGGCGTTGATCATATAAATAGCATTACCTTTAGCAGGTGCTGCTGCAGTGGCTACATAACTGTCGCTTTCATACTGCATGTCATAACCACCACCGAAGAGCAGCACATCTATTGGATCGGCATCTTTAGTCAAGCGAACTTTAGCAGCAGTAGGTTTACTCCAGACTTGACCCATACGCTGAAAGTCATTTGACGCCGTATAATCCAAGCCTGAAGGCGTGATAGTAAACAGCATTTCCGGCTGTGTGCTGCTAGAGATGTCCATGCCATAAAACGCTTCACCGCCCATACGTAGTCCGCCATAGGCAAACATGCCGTTGCCACTGGAGTTATCGACGGTCACTCTACTACCGGCCAAATCATAAGTATAGTCAGTCATAACCAGCCATGGCGCATCGACACCAAAGTAAGGCTCACCCACTTTTTCAACTTTTGAACCCTGTACCAGAGCTTTTGGCTGCTGCTCAAGCATGTATTTTGGAATAATAGCAGCACTTTCTTTACCATCATCAGCATCAACTAGGTGAACAGCGCCATCCATAGAGCCGAATAATACATAATCATCCCGCGTCGTACCAATACGACCATTTTCATCTAAGCTAGCACTATAAGAAATCGCAGCAGGCTTTGAATGTACCACGCCGCCCAGCACCTTGATGCTTTCTGTGGGCTTGGTAAGCTTTAAGTTACTCACACTAGTATCCGATGATGCCAAACCGTCAGCAGTCAATACGCTACCAAAACCTAAAAAGCTCAATAATCGGCGTTTATTCAATTCATTATAAGTATTGGTATCTATAAGTGCATTAAACCCTTGCGGTGTACCATCTTCTGCGACACTTAACTTACGCAGTACAGGCGTTTTATTAGTCGCTGACTCAAAATCCTCGACATAAAGCACACGAAGGCTCTCCAAACCTGAAGCTGGTGTTGAGAGTTGAGCGTACACACCACCCGCTTTTACTTTATCATTAGCGACCACACCCTCTTCTGTAAAGTCACCGTTCTGCCACAAGTCTTGGGTTTGCGAGTTTAAATCACCCGCTACATTTTTGTACAACCTGTTATCATTCTTGCCAAATAGCGTGCCTGCATTTAAGTCATATTTTTTGACATTACCCTCCCAGATGCTGTTTGCCGAGTCAATATTAGGGGCAAGCATTGGTAGATAGGCATAGGGCATCTGTTCTGACACCTGATAAGGGTTATCAGGCACGGTGATCGTTCCCGCTGGTATGGTGCGATTAAACGGCTTTAGACTCTCTGCAAAGTCTAAGATACTACTGGCAATAGTCGTGCCCTTGTTAGTCTCACTATCGGTACTTGAGCTAGCTGCTACATAGTAAAATCCGCCATCGCCATAGGTTTTGGCTTCATTATCGCCGCGGCGTTCACCGAGCTTACATAGGTTTTTGGTATTTCTATCGACATTGTTGCCGCTCTCACAATCTGTAACTTCAATGGTTTTTTCATTGACACTGATACTACGTTTGCCAGTGAGACCCGCAAAAGATTTGCCATAGCCTACAGTTGCCGTTTTGATAGGTAGCTTACGAGGATTATTGGGGTTGCTCAGTATCGACGCATACTCTGCCATACAGCCCCATGCTTGATTGCTGTTACCTGATAGAGCACTACAGCTATTTACCGACAGAGATGAGCCTTTCAACGAATTATTCATGACATATTTTGCAACGTCATTTGATGAGCCATTTGGCTCGCCATCGGTCAATAGATAAATACCATTTCCACCACATTGATTGGCATCCAAAGGAGATTGATATTTGGTTTTATTACTATTTTTTGATGTATCTACAGATTGGTCAAAGCCGCTATAGTAGTAGTCCGCATCATAGTTTGAAAACGAGGATGTGTTTGTTCCCATCATATAAGCACCTGCCTCTGCCAGTGCCTGCGCTGTAGGTGTGTTACTTGATGGACTCAATGATATGATTTCTTTAATCATTTTGCCGCGCTGAGCAGCTGTCAGCTTGCCGACAGGTACAACCACCTTTCCTTGCCTGCCACCAGTGTAGCCAAAAATACCAATGCCTATTTTATAATCATCAGGTATCGCGCCTATCTTACTGTCGTCAACTCTTTTATTCCCATTGGTGTTTTTACCTTCGTATATCTCATCAGCAAACAGCTCTATCAAAGATTGCTGTAAACGAGATAATCGATCAAGCTCTTTTTTATTGCCTTTATCCTCGCCTTGATTGTTACTTGCACCACCCGTCACTTGACAGCCATTCGGTATAAAAGTAATCGTCTCGCTGGCACTACCGTCATTATTACGCACTACTGCCGTTATAGCCTCTGACTGCTGCTCACCATAACTTTTACCTTTTCCATTATTACAATAGGCACCATAGTCTGCATAAATACTAGACTTTCCCATACTGCCCGATACATCTAGCATCATAAATATGGTGGCAGTACCAGGCTCTGGAGACTTATAAATTTCCAAATCACCGATGGGTTTTCTATCAGCGCTGCTGACTACAGGTGCGATCGCTGATAAGCTCATTAATACGGCCACCGCCAAAATATTTTTGCGCCACAATGGTCTGACTGATGCGTTGTAAGATGGTAATTTCATGATCCACTCCTTTGATTATTATCAGGACGATCAGCCATATGGTCATGACGTCTTGAGCCGTTATCTCTATCGCACTTGTTAATTTGGCGGCAATGTGCAGACCACGCCTGCACCTTTACCAAAATTGACACATTTGGTTCGCAGTGATTGATTTTCCACCCTCGCTTTTTGGTATACCGTAGTATTGGGTACGCCAGCACTCGATAAGCAGCCTGATATGGTGTCTGTTTTATCTGCCGAACTGCTAGGTCTGCTAGTCTGAGCAAAGCAGTCTTTGCTGCCGATCTTGGTATTTCCATATGCGGGCAACACCGATATATTATTGATATCAAATAAAAATGCAGTACTGGATACCTTATCGCTACCTTGGCCAAGCGTATAGTTAGCAAAACTTTCAGTGGTCGGACTGGGCGGCGTCATTGAAACGTTCACCTGTGTCATACTAGCATTCCGATTGCTAACATAGTCATCGGGTTTGGCAGGATTACAGTAGCCTGTTGTGCTTGGCATTACACTACCACCATCAGGCGTTCTAATCGTCGTGCTATTTATGTTAAAAAAGCGATCTCGAGGTCGAAAACAAAAGACATATTCATTATTCCTTCCTTTATCATCTAACATAAAATAGCCAAACGGCCCTGAACGTGACAGCATGTCTTTATAGATATCACTACTGCTATCACTATTGATACTCTGTTCAATGTTTTGGTTGGCATTATCTGCTGATTGCAATAGCAAGGTATTAATCTGATCACTGGTCGACAGTTTTAGATCGGTAGTGCTTTGCCTGACCGCTATTACGCCTGCCATGATGATCAAAACCAAGAACAGTAGCACTACAATAAGTACAGCACCCTGCTGAGTGGCGGGTGTCGTAGAGCCCCGATATGGATACATATTAGACATGATAGCCTCTTTTTTCACTAGTTTGCTGCTGCCGGAATACCAGTAACTGACATGACACGAGCATTACGTAGTAGCACAGTCGACTCATAAGCACGGCGGTAGAACTTTCTACGGCTGCTGTCTGTTTTTAGGGTATTGGTTTCATCTAAAAGCATAAAGCTGTCTTTATCTGTGCTACTCAATAATGGTGTACTGCTTCTGATTACTACACCCAGTTTAATCGTGGTGATATCAGGCTTATTTGTCAGTGTTAAGTAGGTTTTTGCTGGCATATAAGTCATTTTACTGATATCAGTCATAGTACCTAACAGTATCTTAAACTGATCAATCGCAGAGATGATAATCTCTCCATTATCACCAAAGCCTGATACGGCGCCTGCTTCAGTTACCCTACCTGCATCACATGCCAGTCCCAACTCCTTAACTGCTGCCGTTTGGTCTGCCTTAGTTTCCCGAACAAAGTAGCGTTCAACTACCCAATCAGCACTGCCAGAGACAATCTCCGTACCTTCGCAATCATAAAGTGACTGACCTGTACTATTTTTATACTGAATAGTTAGCTGATCACTGGCTTTATCCATATTGGATGTGCCTGTCCATCCATTGGTACCGGCAGCTCCTGTCTGTCCTGCACTTACGGTAAAGTAACCTGTATTGGCATAAGCAGCATCGCCAATATTATTGCCTGTCAGTACTACACCGCCATTTTTGGTAAGGCTATTGATGTTAGTGACAGGATTACCCAGATTTGCCAAACGCACATGCTCTTCTAGGGACTGCATAGCAAAAATCGTACTGTCCTGCACCTCTGATGCGCTTTGCTGTATAGTAATAGTTCGCATATTAATGATATAAACCTGTATAACAGCTGCCGATATCAAGAGGCCGAGTACCAAGGAAATCATTAGCTCAATGAGCGTAAATCCTGACTCACTAATCAAATCGCGTCTTTGATGATTATCCATTAGTAAGCCTCCGATATTAAGCAGTGGCTACCTGATTTATACACACCGTTTTCATTAGCACATGCTGCGCTGTCACTGGTACTTAACATGGCTTTAGTTTCATTCCATGCAGCAATCACACACATCTGAGTCTGAATGGCTTGCGTGGTAGTACCGGGACAGGTCACCACTGTCATACTGATGTCCTCATCTTTTGCTATTTTTTTGAACATCAACGCGTCACGCGCAGCCAACTGACTCATGTTGCAATTTTGCGCGGGTATTGTCTTTACAACACTACCTACAGTCTCTTGTTTTGTACCCGTTGACAAGCAACCATTGGCAGGGTTGGTTATATCAATTGTCTTAGTATCTACAGTCACTGTATTTGCCGCGCTGCTACTCACCACCGCTTGTACAGTGGATACTGCACCTGTTGCCGTCGGTGAGGCGGTGGTAAAACTGGTGCCGCTACCTGTGACATAAGCATTGGGATAAGCTCTCATGACTTCTGACAAATTACGTGCCAATGTTAGTGATTTGGTACGTACCAAGCTTTCATCAGTCGCACTAACCGCTCGAACTTGTAGCGCACTAAATCCTAGCACTGCTATGGACAGTAGCAGTACCGCAACCATGACCTCAATTAGACCTACGCCTCTTTGATAGTGATATGACATCATGGACACGTTCCTCCAGCCTGATTACTGATGACGGCAAGTTTACTGACGGACACCTGTCTGGCAGTAGCATTGGTATTGCTATCACAAACCTTGTATGTTGCAGCTACGCTAGCTATCTTACTGGGATTAAAAGTTATACTCCCAGTCACCCCATTAATGGTACTTTTAGCATCATAACGATAGGTTTTGAGACTACCAATTGTAATGGTGCCCGCATCCGTAGTGCCATTAGTATATGAGACCGCTTGAGCTTGACGACGAATGACGCTCTCAGCCTTGGCTTCTGATAAAGCATTTTCAAGAGTCGCAGCCGTTGATTTCACGCGCTGATTCGCAAGTTGTGTACTGATATTAGGGGCAGCAATACCGACGATAATAGCAAGCACAGCGATCGTTACCATCAGCTCAATTAGGGTGAATCCTGATTCGGTCTTTCGTAGGTTGGATGATAAATTATTCGCAGGTGCGTTCACATCAGATCCCTATTTATAGCTGCCACTGTCTGACACCAACGTGATTAAAAAATGACAATGAATGTCATATATTCGGAAATAACTCCCGTGAAATTTCTTTACGTGTTAACTAAATGTCATGCAATTTTTATTCCACGATACTTAATAAATATCTTAGATAGACGTGATAACAACGGCATTAGAAGCCCACGCTATCTAACTTCATCGTTTTTATGCTTTGTTTTATCACCTGACAAACGCGGTATTTTTAGAGGTTCACAATAAATGTGAGATATTCCAACAATATAACGGCAAGATAACACATTAGCAACAAAATAGTGTTTGTGAATAGACAAAGATAGTTTTTATGACTGGCTGCCATGCGCTAACGCATAAGCAGATAGATGGTATTGCGGAGAGATGTCGGAGGCAGCCATTGCCACATTAGTAGATGAACCACATAGCGCTCGTCCCAACGCCTGCAAACTAGCGCCTGTCGTAGCGACATCATCGAACAGCAATAGGCGCTTAACAGGCGGCTTTTCGATCAAATCGAATGCATTGTCTAAATTGCTTAAACGTTCGGCACGTGTTAGCCCTTGCTGACTGACAGTGTTATCAATCCGTTTGACGCCTTGCCATAGTGGTATGCGCCAGTGTTTGGACAATTGTGCCGCTAAAATACTAACCGGATCGAAACCGCGTTTGATTAGTCGTTGCTCGGTGGTCGGCATGGCAACAATCACGCTGTTATTTTGATGACAACCACGGGGACGTGGTAATTGCCGTATAGCGTGTAGCAATAATGGCAACTTGGTCATATCTTCATGATGTTTAAACGCTCGAATGGCTTGACGCAACGGATAGTCATAATAAGTAGCGGCTTGAATCGAGAGCGCAGTGCCAGCAGCAATATCTACTGCGAAGGGTTTTGGCAACCACGCAATACTGTGATGACAGTGCGTACAAAGCAGACCGCTCTTTAAGCGTTGAGTGATCTGCTGGCGAACGCGAGCAAAACGTGTGTGATCACTTGGCAAAAAATCAGCGCCAGAACGAGCGCTTAATGTATCCGAGGTCTCATGTGCTGAGGAAGGCGATAAGGGCTGAGGCTGCGCGGTGCTGCGATAGACACGGCACAGCTGGCAGCGTATATCAACATACTCTGCCAGCCATAATCCGGTTTGATAAGGAGCTAAGCGATGCATCATTTACTCTATGGGCTGGGACTGTAGTCGATCCATTTAAAAAAAAGAGTATGGTTCTACTGGGGTGACTGTTGCAAACTATCTGTCACGCTTGCGCATCGCCAGTGAGGAACATTTGTACCAATAGAACCCAGTAGAACATTGTGACCGTATGTACCACTTTTATTTTGATTGGCTATATTAAAAACCTTTCCAGTCATTTAGTACAATACCGAAGCCAATAGAGGTGTTCTCGTAGTTATAATCCACGATGGACTCACCATAACCTTGGAAGAGCTGCACATAACCATTGATATTTTCTGTTAACGGATACACATAATCGATTTGCGCGGCGCCTTTATTGGTACTAGGATTATAGCGCAACGTCCCGCTCAGGCTCTTCTGATCAGGCAAGTCGTACAAGAACTTGATATCACCATAGCCCATGTAGTCTTCAATATCTGGATTATCGTCGTCACTAGCGCTCTCATTATTTACTCGCACCCACAAACGCGGTATCACCGACAGCTTGCCCCACTCTGCGCCTGCCATCAGATAAGCGCGATTCCATGAGCGGGATAACGGGTCATCTTGACCGTTAGAGTGATGAATAGCCCCCGCTCCCAACATGCGCAAGCGACCACCAAAAGGCAAGTCGGCTGTCACAGGCTGCGTCAAAAATATCTCGGGCTGATAGTCGGTGGCACGAAATGGACGTGAGGTGTCTTCATTATAGACCTGCCAGTGCGACTCTTGCGTATAACCAAACCACAAATCAGCATTGGTATCGAACAAATCTTCAGCGACTTTACTCTTTAAAGACAACTGAAATTTTAACTCAGTATTACGTGTGTCATTAGAGGTAAAAGGCTCTACAGGCTGAGAGGGAGTATTAGGCCCTAAGTTCGGATCAAAGGTATAAAACAACGGTAATATATAAGTCGGGCGGTATGGCCGTACTGTCCACGTACCACGCTCACTGTTTTTATCAAGATCATAAGACAAACTGAGCGGCGTATACTTCTCAATGTCTGTCTGAGTAACCCCTATCTCTTCCAACGTCTGCGCTTCTTTTTGCGTCAAACCAGCCGTCTCTAAACTGTCCGTGGCAGCTGCCTCATTAGCGACTGCATCAGCTGCTGTGTTATCGGCACCAACAATAGTGGTATTTTCTTCTACAAAGACAACTTGCGGATTGCCTGTGATAGTCGTTTTAAATGTTTTTGCCAGATCGACCGACTGCTTGGTCGAGGTGTAACTTGGTGTCTTGCCTTCCTCAGCGACTTTGTCGAAGCAAGCCAAGCGCGCGGCACTAATCTGAACTTGCGTACACTCAAAAAACAACTTTGCTTGTTGGCCAATAAACTCTTTACTGACTATTTTGCGCTCTTGGGCAGTGCTATTCGCACTTGTTGACGGCGCATCAGTACCCTCGGGCAACTCATAATCTTCATACTCAAACGCCGCCTCTGGTGCGGGCAACTCATTGTAAGTTTGCGTACTATCAGCAGCCTGTACTTGTACCGTAAGACAGGTCAGCGCCATGCCAACGGCTATATTTAAATAATGCTTATTCATTTTCGGTAAGGGGGTTTTGTGTGCTTTGATAAGATCCATAGACTGACGCTGTGACGTAATATGGGAAAACATAAGTGTCCTTTATCTAACTGACATGATCGTCAGCAGAGTACATGAGATAACGAATATGACCGTCAAAACCTTATTAGGGTAGAGTCAATGAATTCGGCCATAAACAGAAGCCATTACCGTTGGTAACGCTCCTGCAGCATTGTTGCTTTATTGTAGTGAAAAGAGGGGCACTATACTAGCGTTATCGCTACTGAGTATTAGTGTAAACTAATAGAATTACTGTTAAAACAAATACTTATAAAAATACCATAAGTAGAATTTAACAAAAATAAAAAGGCCAACCCACTGTCACCACAGTATGTTGGCCTTTTTTAAATTATTAAGCACTAAGCAACAACCTTATCATTGCATTAAGTATTAGTTAAGTCTAGTCAGCGTCTGCTCGAACTCCAAGCGGCCAATTTCCCCCACTTGTTGATTGACCAATTGACCCTCTTGGTAATACAGCAAGGCTGGCGGCCCAAACAACTGATAGCGGGCTAAGATGGCTTTGGAGTCAGCACTGGTCTCTGTGATATCCAGCCTCACCAGTTGCCAATCTTGCATTTGTGCCGGACGATTGTGAAATAAGTTTTTATCCATAATTCGGCATTCAACGCACCAATCCGCTGTCAAATCCACGAGCACTTTAGGGTTGGCCGCGATAATGGTGTCTAATTCTGCAAGTGTCGTGATGGTTTCATCTGTTGTGTTACTATTGGTTGTTGCCTGACCAGTAGCCGACTGCACCATCGGTGCTGCGCTCAATGACGCGAGCGGATGCAGACTGTCGTCATTACCCAATGCCGCCCCCACTATCAAACAAGCCGCCCAAATACCGGCAATTAATCCTAGCGCTTGGGTGAGCATACGACCTTTGCCCAGCCAGCTCCACGCCCAAGTTGCTACGACCATAAACCATAGGGCCCATACCATCAGCATCACGGGTGAGATAAAGACCCGTTCAATCAATAATAACGCCACAGCAAAGAGCAATAAGGCAAAACCTTGCTTGACCCAATTCATCCACTCGCCCGCTTTTGGCATGATTTTACCTTGGGTAGCGCCAATTAGGATCAGCGGCGCTGATAAACCAAAACCAAGCATAAATAAGGCGGCAAAACCCAATAGCGGACTACCAATCGTCGACACTGCCAGTAGCGCCCCAAACAATGGCGCAGAAACACAAGGCGACACCACCAACGCTGACAAGAAACCAGCCAGTAAGCTCCCGCCTGTACTACCAAGCTTGCTATCGCCCGCTTGGCTTAACCCCTGCATTTTACTACTAATGGCTCTTGGTAAACGGACACTGAACACACCCAGCATGTATAACGCCAATAGGACAAAAACAATGGCAAAGCTAATAAGAATAATGGGATTTTGCAACCAGCCAATAATCCCTAACGACTCACCAAACACGGCAATGACAGCGCCCAAAATACCGTAAGCGGTTGCCACACCGATGGCGTAGCTAGTGGTTAAGATAACGCCGCGTTTTACCGTTGGGTTTTTCTCACGAGCGACGATATTGGCAACGATCGGCAGCATCGGTAGTACGCATGGTGTCAACGCCAAGCCCAAACCAGCTAAAAACAACAACACCAGTGCCAGCCATGGATGAGACGCCAAGCCAAACGGGTCGCTATCAACCCCATTACTAGTAGCAGCCGTATCTTCATTGGGCGCAGCACTACTCATGACCTCGCCATCTGCCCCAGAGATTGTGTTGGTAGCCGTGAGCTCATCATCTACTAACGCATAATCAATCACGTCGTCATCTGACTCTACTTGTCCTGCTTCAGCATTGGAGCTACTGCCGTCAGTGATAGTAGACGCTGTTGCTGTTGAGGTCGTTACCGCACTAGCAGACAGCTGATCATTCTCCCCCAGAGTATCGTTGTTTATGGAATCATTGGCCGCACGACTGGCGTTACCGCTTGCCGACTGCTGTGAGGTTGCAGCGATATCGACCGTGGTTTTAATCTTTTCGGGCGGATAACAAAGCCCAGCTTTGGCACAGCCTTGCCAACCAATCACCACAGCGGCATTGTCCAAGCGTTTGCCACTATTATTGGACAAAGTGGTGGTGGCGACCATATTCTCTTGGTCAAACACCGGTACTTGCCCAAAGGTTGGATCTTCTACTGAGACCGGTGACTGGCTAAAGGTAAAAGGGGCGGCAGTCACGCCAGCAGGCAAAGTCAGCTTAATTTGGTCTTTATAAACATAGTGCTTAGGGGTGATGTCGAAGTTAATGGCCAAGCGCGTACCAGACTTGGTAGGTGTACTGCTACTACTGACTTGAAACGCTTCATCAACAGGCAAAAACTTCGATGGCGCGGCACTTTGATTGTTACCAAAGAGATCACCCAACCCTGCTGCTTGCGTGGTCATTGGCATGGCTGACACGCCCGCCAACAACGTGCTACTGGTTAAAGCAATTGCCAATAGATAAGACTGTTTAGAAGTACGTTTGACCGTTCGCGATGAGGGGGTTTCTATTGGCTGAATGGACATGAAGGGCTACCTATTTATTGCTAACATTCTTGTATGACTATCATCTGAGACGACCTGCTCACTATCTATTTGCGTGCCACGCCGATATTAACTGTGGTTTTGATCTTCTCTGGCGGATAGCATAAACCCGCTTTGGCGCAGCCTTGCCAACCAATCACAATCGGTGCATTTCTTGCCCCTTTACCATTTGTAGTCATTAGCGTGGTGGTGGCGACCACGCTTTTTTGCGTAAATACAGGCACTTGCCCAAAGGTAGGATCGTTAATAGAGACTGGCGACTGACTAAAAGTAAATGGGGTGGCGCTCAACCCTTTTGGGAAACGTAAAGTGAGCTGGTCTTTGTAAACGTAATGACCTGGCGTAATGTTAAAAATGATCGATAAACGCGTACCCTTAGCCGTCGCTTTGGTGATGGGGCTGACTTGAAAGGCTTTATCGACTGGCAAAAACTTCGGTTGCCCAGCACTGTTACTCCCAAATAACTCGCCCAATCCTGCCGCCTGAGCACTCATAGAAATCATAGACAGCCCCGTCATTAAAGAAGTACTCATCACGGCAATAGCAAGCATATAAGACTTTTTAGCAGTGCGATTATTGACGGCAGCTGATTTTGCGATTGGCATTTTAATTAACATAAATAATGACCTTTAAGAACCTTTAATGACGGCTTGTGATGACTGACGGTTAAATCTCAACGCTTCTAGTAACAGTATGCGTATCAATATAGACAACACTATAATCGGGCTGTTTTATCATGTGAGCACCTATCGGGTACGGCACACATTTATCTACTGATAAAAAATATCAACCAATAACATATTATTGGTTGATAGGCGGTATTCGCTAGCGATGCTTTTATCCGTAAATAAGCTATGGACTAGGGCGTATCTTATTACCCATTTTTAACAACTCATCAGGCTAACGCTTATAGCTGGGCATAAATATCGGCATCTTGCCCTTCGCCGCCTTGCTGCCCATCTGCACCCAATGAAAATAAATCATAGGGTCGCCCTTCACTGCCAGGAGAGACATATTGCATCTCATTCTCCCAACCATCCGTTGGATACCCACCTTTGATATAACCACCGTCAGGATAGTTTTTGGCATCCGCAGGCGGCGTTGTCAGTGCTTCGAGACCTTGCGCTGTGGTCGGATAGCGCGAATTGTCCACCTTATACATATCAAGTGCATTTGACACAGTAGCAAGCGCTGTTTCCGTGGTTTTTACGCGAGCTTTATCGCTTTGTCCCACCACTTTTGGCACCACTAAGCCTGCAAGAATAGCCAAAATGACAATGACCACCATAATTTCAATGAGGGTAAAGCCTGACTGACTGAACTGGCTTACCCGACTGTGTTGCATAAAAGCTGCCTTATCACTGCTCACGTTATTTGCCTGAACTTTGGCATGATTAATGGCGCTTTTTGGCATCGTATTTACTTGAGTTGTATCAATCATAGTCATCGCTTTTGTCATCGCCTTTGGCATCGTTTAGATAAAAATAGTTTAGATAAATAGTAGAAATAGCGTCCAAATTGCATTCATTCGCGTCATCATAATGAGGGCTGAGACGATTATCACTATAAACCATGATTTTGTTTTTATCCAGCGATGCCAATAGATTGTTAGCAATGTCCATAATAAGTAGTAGCTAACGTTTGTAAATACAGAGTTTGACGAGCGCTTACTATAGCGTGACGATTGTTTTTAACATAGGAAAAAGGCTATGCAGACAAAAATCTACTACAGTAAGCAAGTCTTAAGAAAGCTAGCGCAAGGTTTAGCAAGTTGACACACTCCCCCCCACATTCGCCAAGCTCAAGTGGGGGATTCTAAAAGCATAAGCTCTTAGGCGACT
>NZ_JABASS010000021.1 GCF_016107545.1 Psychrobacter namhaensis | reverse complement strand
TCGTTGAGTCGTTAGTTTACCAAGTTTACTTGTACGGTTTCTTCAGCATAGCTCAGTTCGGTTGAATGCCAAATTTAGTCTTGATAGTAGTAATTATTCTGACGAAATCCACAAGTTTGATTTCTAAATTTTAGGATGGTTATATGGATAGCGACAAGTAAGAGCAAGCCAAAAATCCCTAATGAAGAGGTTTTTCTTTGCAAAGCCAAAATGGAGCACAACTTTTTAAAGTTAGCTACCAAACTCTAAATCATCGCCCTGACCCTTGCCATAATCCCGCGCCCAATCACCAATCTCACATAAATTACGGCAATCGTAAGCAATAAGCCAATCAATGCCGCACCGCCAATACCTAAACTTATCCACGGCACACTAAAGCGCAGATTAAACCATTGCGTGATAGCCGCCCACGCGCCCACATTTGCGATAATGACTGCGAACGCCGCCGCGCTAATACCTAGCACACTCAGCTCCAAGATATTGAGCAGATATAAGTCGCGCTTTTGCATACCGAGTAAGCGGAACGACGCGCTTTCCTTCATACGATCTTGCGAGGTCGATAGCAACGAGCTAATCAACACCATCACACCTGTCAGTAGAGCGAGTAGGGTAAAGACATAGACCAAGCGGCTCATTTGTAACACCAACTCTTGGATTTGCTGCGCGATGGCCGTGCCATTGATGGTGGTGACGGCTGGGAACTCGCGCACCAGTTTGCCTTGTATTTCTGGTATCTCATCGGCAGGGACATGCGCGGTGGCAAACTGAATTTGCGGTGCTGCTGCCAATACGGATGGTTCAAATAAGAAGTAGAAAAAAGGACTGGGGCCTTGCTCGTAACGCGAGCGTATACTGGTAATCTGCCCGACGATCTCAATCCCTTGAATATTAAAACGCACCTGATCGCCCATACCGACATTTAGCAGGTCAGCGGCCGTGTCCAACACAGACATAGGTACGACGGCTTGGTCAGGATCTTGCTCGTTTTGTGTATCAACAGGCGCATACAGTTGATCGTCTGCTACCGCATCAGTAATGAATTCGGTGTCCATGATTGTGTCGGCGTAGCTTAAGTTAAAGACGCGCGTGGGATCATCAAAGCCATCCGCAGGCACGATATCTTGTACCGGTACATCATTGGCGGTGACCACGCGTGAGCGAATGACCGGATAGTAGCTCACAGGCGCGCCGATGATATTATCGATCTCGTCATGCTGGTCACTTTGAATATCTAATAAGAACAGGTTGGGCGCATCCTCAGGATAGGCGTTAATAAACTGCGCATTAATACTGTGATTGAGCGTGGTGATAAGGGTTAAGACCGCCACCGATAAGGATAAAGTCACAAAAAATAGTGCGGATTGATTGCCTTTACGTGCAAGGTTATGAATGGCAATGCGCGGCATCCAGCCCATGGTAGAGCGTTTAGCCAATTTGGCAAGCAACCATAACCAACCGCGCGCCAGCGCCCAAAATACCGCCACAAAGGCAATTAGTCCAAGCAATAGCTGCGCGCCAAGTACCCACGAGCCCACTTCATAAGCAAAAAACGCATACAGCCCTGCGAGCATTACCCCGTACCATAATACGGGGACGCGTCGATACCAAGGCAAGTTTTGCGCCTGCGTGCTTACGCCTTGGTTGAGTAGGGTGGCAGGCTTGGTGGTATTGAGCGTACTTAAACCGCGCTGAGTAATCAATAAGGTCAGCACTAAGGCGATGACACTGGTTTTAACCGCGCTAATAGGGTTAATGGCGAGGCCCACATCTGGCGGCAAGATCGCCATCAGATACGGTTGTCCCACTTGTAGTAAGCCAAAGCTTAGGATAGTCGCTGCGACACAAGCAATGATAGATTTGACGACTAGTAGCTGATAGTAGCTGCGTTTGAGTGAACCAAGCGGCTCGCCAAGTGCTAAGCGAATCGCATTGTTAGACTGCTGCTTGGTGACAAAGGCGGTAATGATGCCGTACATCGCAACCGCCGATAACAAGAGTACGGCAATGACAAGCAGTTTTAAAAACATCAAGACATTGTCAGAGATACGCGAGACAGAAGTGTCAGCCGACTCAGCATCAGAAAGCTCGATGTCAGGATAATTGGTCAATATTTGCGTGAGCTGTTCGCGCTGCTGAGTCATGAGTTCAGGCTCACCCGCCAGCTCAATACGATAATTGACGCGGCTACGCTGACCCAGTAAATTGGTAGCAGCCAGCGCGTCTTGTTGCATCAACACGCGACCACCAAAACCAAAGGCGGTCAACGGACGATCAGGCTCTTTGGTCAGTACATCACTGATGGTAAACTGCGCATCGCCGATGGTAATACGATCACCAACCTCCGCGTTTAAGCCGTTAAGGACTTCAGGCGCGACCACCACACTATCGGCGCCGAGCTGTTGCCAAAGCGGTTTGCCTGACGCCAGTTCCGCCTGTCCATAAAGCGGGTAGTTGGGGGAGACGGCTTTGACGCGGGCAAGCAAGGTTTGCTCCTCGGTCACGACCATCGCGCTAAATTGATAATCAAACACTTTTTGGGCATCAGCGATCGTATCTACTTGCGCCAACACATCACTTGGCCAGTCTTGTTGGCTGTTCAATATCAAATCACCACCAACGAGCGCCCGCTGATTGTCATTGACATAGGTATCGACCGACTGCTGGATAGAGTCGAGGGTCAGATAAGTGGCAAGCGATAACGTAAGCGTCAATAAAAACAACACCGGATAGACCCAGCGTTGCCACCAGCTACGGCTTAAGGCTTTGGCGCTTAAATTGCGCGTGAACACTCGGCTGATGAGAGACTCAGAGTGAGTAGTTGACGTACTGCTTATCGAATTACTATTCATGGACGACTTATCCGTTGAGGTCTTGGTCATTAAGATACAATCCGTCCATCATGCATGGTAATCACGCGATCTGCCATCTCAGCAAGCGCGGGGTCATGGGTCACGACTACCAGCGCTGAACCAACTTGTTGGCGTAAGTCCAATAACAGTTGCATGACTTGATTGGCGTTTTGCTCATCTAAGTTACCAGTTGGCTCATCAGCAAACACGATCTTTGGGTGTGATACCAAAGCCCGTGCGACCGCTGTACGCTGCTGCTCACCACCTGATAATTGATTGGGCAGACTGTCACGTCTGTGTCCCAAGTCCACAGCATCAATCAGCTCGTTCACGCGCGCTTGATTGGGACGCCTTGCGACATCTAAGGGGAAAGCGATATTTTCAGCGACGGTCAGTGTGGGCAGTAGGTGAAACGATTGAAACACGAAGCCCATGTCACGCTGACGAATGACAGCGAGCGCATCTTCATCAAGTTGGCTTAACGTTTGATCGGCCAATTCAACAGAGCCGCTATCAGGGTAATCTAAGGCGGCAAGCAGCCCTAACAAGGTCGATTTACCCGAGCCTGATTTGCCCATGATGACCACGAACTCGCCTGCATTGACATAGATGTCTACGTCTTTGATGATGGACAAGGCTTGCTCACCGACTTGTACCGTTTTATTGAGTTTTGAGGCGGTCAGTAAGGCTTTATTTTTAGAATCTGATGTCGGCTCTGATGCTGTAGTCGCATTGAATAAGGTCATTACATAGTCTCAGTAGGCGTGCTTTTTGCTACAGGTTCACTAGCATTTACTGAACCATTTGCGTCGGCTGCTTTTAGTGTTTCAAGGGTAGGCGCTAGGACTGGCAAGATATTATCATTCACGATAACCGCGTAGCCCTCTTTAGTTGGATGAATGGCATCGGCTTGGTTCAGCTTAGGATCGCCGCCCACACCTTCTAAGAAGAAAGGGATGAGTGTCACATTCATGTCTCGAGCCACACGCGGGTATATGGCGGCAAAAGACTGCACATAGTCAGAGCCAAGGTTGTCATAAATTTGCATGCCGCCTAATATAACCGTACTGCCGTTGTCTTGTAGACGCTGCACAGCAGTACGAATATTGGCTTCAATCGTCGCCACATCAATACCGCGCATGGCATCATTGGCACCAATCGTCAAAATTGTGACATCGGGTTTGGTCTGCAATACCCAGTCCAAGCGATTGACTAAGCCCGTACTGGTTTCGCCGCTTAGTCCTGAATTAATCACTTTGGCGTCTTTATAACCCCGCTTTTGTAAGCTTGCTTCTAGCTGCGCAGGGTAGTTGGCATCACTAGCGACGCCCAGCCCTTCCGTCAGGGAATCACCAAGTGCTAATATCGTTAACTGGGATTGCTGCTCTTTGGCTGCAGAGATAGTTTGCTTGGTTTCGGATAGGGTCTCAGAGGTTTGAGAACGGGCGGTCTGACTAATCGTGTTTTGATTGTCATCCGTTATGCTGGGTTCAGGGTCTTGTTGACAACCGCTAATGCCCAAGACAACGGCCAAAATAGCCACTGCTGGCAAACAATGAGCGAGGCGAGAGGATACATTCATCATGATATTCTGTCCTATATGCAATCAAACCAGTGTAGCAAAATAAGACAGACACCAATATTATCCTAAGGTTATTTTATATTAGGGTTATCTCCTGTGACGCGTTACATCTTTTTGCCATCAACCATCACGGGTCGACTGACCATCCACGCAATCAAGACGTTCACAACCATCAAAATCAACATGATAAAAAGTGGCAAATCCCAAGTACCTGTGGCCTCATGGAGCCAACCTGTGCCTAGTGGGCCAAAAAACGCAATCAAATAACCGACGGCTTGGGCCATACCAGACAGCTCGCTGGATTGGTTGGTGGTATACGTCCGCAAAGAGAACAGCATCATGCTCAACGTAAAAATCGCTGAGCAGCCAATTCCCATAAATCCTGACCACAACCACGCCAGATTGGTCGATAAATAACTGATGCCCAAAATGCCAATGACGTTTAAAACAGCAGCAAACACCGCCAGTGCTTGAATTGGGCGACCACGGTTCACAAGCCAAGTTAAGCTTAAGATAGAGATTGGTGCCATAAACTGAAACACCGACCCCATCTGTCCTGCTTGCACCGCTGATAGCCCTTTACTGACCCAAATAGAGGGTAAGAAACTGGCGACCGTATAAAACAGTAGTGATTGCAAACCCATAAAGACCGCGATTTGCCAAGCAAAAGGCGTACGCCACATCGAAATCTCTGAAGAGCCAGGCGTAGGTAGGACAGCGGCTTGGTGGCTAGAGGAGCCGAGACGTAAGCGTAAAAATATCCAAATAACGATGGCAAAGATCCCTAATAGCGACCACCCACCCAGCGCCCACTGCCAGCCTACCTGCTCAGACAGCGGTAACACCACCCCTGCGACTATACCCGCCGTCACCGTCATGGTGAGGCTAAATAGACCGGTGATCAAAGGAATCTGCTTGGGTGTACGCTGTTTAATAACGGGGGCAGCCAAGGTATTGGCAAAGCCGATGGCCAGCGTCAGCAACAAGGTCCCACTTAAAAATCCAAACCAAGTGGGAACAACAGTGCGAATAATCATACCTAGCGTTAATAAGGCAATCATCGCAATGAGCGTGTTCTCAAGTCCAAACCGCTTGCCAATGGTTGGCGCGATAAGCGCGCCCACCGCAAAAGTTAGCATCGGCACCGCTCCCAGCCAGCCAATCTGGGTCTCAGAGATGTTGAGCGCTTCTTGCACGACGGGCGCAATAGAGCCAAGCGCAACAATAGGCGCCCGCATATTGGTCGCCAGTAAAATCATGGCGCACAACACGAGCCAAAAAATAAAGCGCGAGGAAGACAGCTTAGACGATGACGAGGGGTCAGAGTGAGGCTGGGGTGGCATATTAGAAGGAGTAGACATAGCAACACGACTATTATTTATTAGAATAAGAAAAAGCACACGTCATTAAAAAGCGCCGGAGCACTGACGCTTGCAATAACACCAAGAAAACACACCTAGAGGGTGGCCAAAAACGCTTGTGGCGCTCAAGACATAAGACTTGCTATCCTATTGGCAGGATAAATACAGAATATAAGTAGTGACTATATATGATTAGTGACTATAAAAGAGTGAATATAAAAGAGTCACTATAAGACGTTAATTAGTTAGAAAGGGAGACCGATAAATAGGTGAGTGGCAAAACGAAAAATAGCGCCAGTCCCTTTCCAAGGACTAGACGCTATTATAGGAACAAATGTGAGGTAAACACTACCATCGTATGGTAACAAATGAAGCGTTTACACTGATTTGCCTAATTGGGCCGCTTTGAGTGCGTTTTCTTGCTGTTCAGCAATGAGGGAGTCACATTTATTTGGATCATTACCGCAAAACGAGCAGTTCTCATCCCCCATGAACTTCGCCACACCGCCACAAGAGCCTCTAAGCGGCTTTTTTTTGACCATATAACCGATGCCCATAAAGACAAAGAACAGGACGAACACGGTAAAGGTAATAGCAAGCATAGGAAGCAGTTGACTAAGCATAGAGGAAACCTCACTTTTCAAGAATAGGGCAGTTACTTTTAATGTTAACTACTTAATAGTATAGCAAATTTTTGCACGGCACGTGGATGCTTATCGTGTCGTTTACCGTACTACGACTGTTGCTTAAGGTCTCTTATCAGCCCGTAACGCTTGCATCGCAGGTGTTTGTACCACTTGCCAGCTGTCCGTACTATCCTCTGACCCCTCTCGTTTTGCGCCATCACCCAGCACGACAAACAGCACCGCTAGATTTTTTTCTTCAGCCAGCGTGAGCGCCTTTTGATAAGGCATGGCCGTAAGCGCAGTGGCCCAAGCATCAGCTAGTGCGACTGAGTCTGCTGCAACGGTCACTGAAGGGGCGCCACCAGCAATAGGCCTGCCCGTAGTAGGATCAATGGTATGGCTATAGCGTTTACCATCAAATATAACTGAATTTCGATAGTTGCCAGAGGTTGCCAAGTGCATTTGGTTGCCCGTGTTGATGGGTTGACGAATGGCCGATATCGTTTGGCGCTCGCTGACGGTGCTGTCTTGGATAGGCGCGTCAATAGCAATTTGCCATGGCTGCTGCTGATTATTGACACCAGAGGTCGCCACTTCACCGCCAATTTCCACCATATAGTTGCGAATTTGATACTTGTCTTTGAGTACATCAGCGATAACGTCGACACCATAACCTTTGGCGACTGCAGAAAAATCTAGACCGACACCTTCTTTGGTTTTATACAGCGTTTGCTCTTTTTGTACGATACTCTCAAAATCTACTAACGCTTTCGCTTGGGCAATCTCGAGGGCGGTTGGCGGACTTTGCAGGCGCTCAACGGTCATGGTACTACCAAAACCCCAAGTATCTACCAATGGCATCACGGTAGGATCAAAGGCGCCACCAGACTGCTGATAGACAGTTCGTGAAATATCAAGCACGCGATCAAAGTCTGCATCGATAGTGATGGGGGTGTTTTTACTGACTCGGTTAAACTGGGAGATGGTAGAGTCGGCCTGATAGGTCGACATGCTGTCATTGATCTGCTGTAAGCGCTCATCAATCGATGCTTGTATGGCGGCTTCATCTGCGTCAGCGGGCAGCTGATAACTAATGTGATAGCTGGTCCCCATCGTCTCACCACTCAGATAATTGTAATCTGGTGTTTGCTGGCAAGCGCTGAGACTTAAGGCACTAGCAAGACTGACGACGCCAGATAGGGTGGCGCGTACAGTGTTGGTAGAAGATAAGACATACACGAAAGAGGGAGAAGTTATAGTTTTCATAAGCTCGTTGCTATAGCGGAGGGTGAATGAGGCTTTGGATAATAAGCGCTGCCTATTTTACACCCCTTGCCACTAATAAGGCCAATCACAGTAACGTTAAGCGTACCTTGAGTCGATAAAAAATTGAGAGTTTGCCTATTTTACTTGCGACTTTCGGATGAGTTTATAAAGCTTGGGCGGGGATAGCCGATTTACCCTGACCGCAAGCTTTTCTTTAGTGCCTGCGACAATAATGTATTCTTCCCCTTTGGTCAGTGCTTTTACGACCTGTTTGGCAAACGCAGGTGCGGTTAGACCTTTATTGGTGGCTTCATCCATTGTGCCTTGCTTGCTGCCGTCACCCGTCAAGGCATTAATAGAGACATTGGTTTGGATAAATCCTGGAAATATGGTCGCGACTTTTATGCCCTGTTCGTGCAATTCGGCACGTAAACTGTTTGCCCACATATGAATAGCGGCTTTAGCGGCACCATAAGCGCCGCGATACTGCGTCCCTAATAAACCTGCCACACTGGACACCATCACTATTTTACCGCCACCTTGTGCAATCATATCTGGCAACACCAGTCTGGTCAGACGCGTTTGCGCAAAATAGTCTATTTCCATAATCTGCCGTTCCACATCTTCAGCAGTGTCCATAATGAGCGAGCGTTGACTGACGCCAGCGTTATTAATCAGCCAGTCAATTTTAGTCGTTTGGGTTTTAGCAGCGTCATAAGCGTTTTTCGTTTGACTAGCGTCACGAATGTCAAAAGGAATGACGACATGTTTTTTGCTGTATTTGCAACGTTCTTTGACCGACTCTAACTTGTCAGTGTCACGACCACTCAAGACAATCGTAGCACCGCGTTTGGCAAAAGCAATGGCTAACGCTTCACCAATACCGCTAGACGCCCCAGTTATCCAAATGGTTAAATCTTTATATTTGGTTTTCATAAGAATCCTTTCTTAATGTGATGTTCCAGTAATCAATAATATAGGATAGACAAGGCCACCTACCATTTCAATTGGTAGTGCTGACCGTTGAGCGCATTTTCCATAGTCGATTCACGTTGAAAACGATAAAGTGCGACTGGTATCAATTGTTTGTAGCGTCTGTCACGCTTGTGAGTAGCCAACAAAAAGAATTTGTACCAGTATCACGTAACTATTTATGTAATAATTTTGCTTGAAACTGGCGATACAAATAAAAAAAGAGCCTCAATTGAGACTCTTTTTTCTATTCACTTAACGATGTTTTTTTACTGAACCAACCGACTTAACCGCCGAAGTCATCAAGCATGATGTTTTCGTCTTCCACACCCAAGCTGTGTAGCATGTCGATTACGGCCGCATTCATCATCGGTGGCCCACACATGTAGTACTCACAGTCTTCAGGGTTTGGATGGTCTTTTAGATAGTTTTCAAGCAAGACATTGTGGATAAAGCCAGTTGGGCCTTCCCAGTTGTCTTCTGGTAAAGGATCAGACAACGCCACATGCCACTCAAAGTTATCAAACTCTTCTTCTAGTTGATCATAGTCTTCAACATAGAACATCTCACGAATAGAGCGCGCCCCGTACCAAAAGCTAATCTTACGATCAGAGTTCAAGCGCTTAAGCTGATCAAAGATGTGTGAGCGCATCGGTGCCATACCAGCACCACCACCGACAAAGATCATCTCAGCTTCAGTGTCTTTGGCAAAAAATTCCCCGTACGGACCTGAAACGGTCACTTTATCACCCGGTACTAGGCTAAACACCCATGAAGACATTTTTCCTGGCGGGATACCGTCGGGTCCACGCGGCGGAGGACTGGCGATACGAATGTTAAATTTAATCAGGCCTTTTTCTTCAGGATAGTTGGCCATTGAATAAGCACGGATAACCGGCTCATCAACTTTTGAGACGTATTTGAAAATGCCAAACTTTTCCCAATCTTCTCGATACTCTTCGGCAATGTCGAAGTCTTTATAGTGCACTTCATGTGGTGGCGCTTCTAACTGCACATAACCGCCAGCACGGAAGTTAACTTCTTCGCCTTCTGGAATTTTAAGAACCAATTCTTTAATAAAAGTGGCCACGTTATCATTAGAGATAACTTCACATTCCCATTTTTGTACATCAAAAAACTCAGGATCAATCTCGATTTTCATGTCTTGTTTAACAGCGACCTGACAAGCTAAGCGCATGTGATTGCGAATTTCACCTTGAGTAAAATAGCCTTCTTCGGTGGGCAGAATAGAGCCGCCACCTTCAATAACGCGGCAACGACACTGCGCACAAGTACCACCGCCACCGCAAGCTGAAGACAAAAATATACCTTCGCCCGCGAGTGTTTGCAGTAGCTTACCGCCTGCTGGTGTCACTACGTCATTATCGGGATTATCATTGATATGGATGGTAACATCGCCTGAACTGACCAGTCTTGAGCGCGCCGCCAAAATAATAGCGACGAGGCCCATGATGATCAAGGTAAACATAGCAACGCCACCAATCGCCGTAGCGTAATCCATGGTAGGTATCCTTAATCTATGGGGTAGGGGTGCGAGGGCATAAATGTGATGCTGTACCCGCACGCTTACCGAATAAATGAATTAAATAGGTCAAATAGCTAAATAAAGCCTTAAGCTTTGCGGTTTAAATGGACATACCACCGAACGACATAAAGCCGAGCGACATAAGACCAACCGTGATAAAAGTAATACCAAGACCACGCAGCGGCGCTGGAATGTCTGAGTATTTTAGTTTTTCACGGATACCTGCCAATGCTGTAATAGCAAGTGCCCAACCAAAACCTGCGCCCACACCATAAACCACGGATTCACCGAATTGATAGTCACGCTCAACCATAAACAGAACACCACCCAAGATGGCACAGTTTACGGTGATGAGGGGCAAGAACACCCCAAGCGCGTTATACAACGCTGGCACAAACTTGTCCAAAAACATCTCTAGAATCTGTACGGTAGCTGCAATCAGACCAATATAACTGAGCAAGCCTAAGAAGCTTAAATCTATATCAGGGAATCCTGCCCATGCCAGCGCCCCATCTTTTAGGATGAACTGGAACAACAGATTGTTTAGTGGCACAGTGATGGCCATGACGACGATGACTGCAACACCTAGACCAATAGCGGTTGAGACTTTTTTGGACACGGCCAAAAAAGTACACATGCCTAAGAAGTAGGCAAGCGCCATGTTCTCAATAAAGACTGAGGTTATAAATAAACTAACATAATGTCCCATTAGTGACCGCCTCCATGAGCCATGCCTTTAGACTGCGGCTTCATTACAAATTCAGCTTCTTCAACTTGCTCTGGTTTCCAGATACGCACAATAGCAATGAATAAACCAATGATAAAGAATGCTGACGGTGGTAATAGTAATAGACCATTTGGTATGTACCAACCGCCATCAGTGACTGGCTGTAGGATAGTCATGCCAAACCAAGTACCAGCGCCTAACAATTCACGAATCGTGGCAACGAACAGCAGGACTGCTGAGTAACCAAGTCCATTACCAATACCGTCTAAAAAGCTAGGTACGGGCGGGTTGCTCATAGCAAATGCTTCGGCTCGGCCCATGACAATACAGTTGGTGATGATTAAGCCAACAAAGACTGATAAGCCTTTACTGACATCATAAGCCACGGCTTTTAGCACCTGATCAACCAAGATAACCAATGAAGCAATAATGGTCATCTGTACGATGATACGTATGCTTGATGGAATCTGCTTACGGATGATGGAGATAAAGAAGCTCGAAAACGCCGTCACCAAGGTCAATGCCACACACATGACCATGGCATTCGACATGCTTGTCGTGACCGCCAGTGCCGAACAGATACCTAGGATCTGTAAGGCAATGGGATTGTTATCAAAGATAGGCGTGGTTAAAATGCTTTTAGTATCAGCCATGTTATGCCTCCTTGCCGTTAGCTACTGGCGGTAATGCTGCCAATTCGGTGTTAGATTGAGCGGCTGGCTTTGTTTGATGTGCTTGCGTGTCTGCACCTTCAACCGGTTGGCCGCTCTGTTCACGTAGCGTATCCAGATAAGGCTTATAGCCTTGCTCGCCTAACCAAAACTGAACCATGTTGCTGACGCCGCGGCTAGTTAGTGTTGCACCGCTGATGCCATCGACCCAGTTTTCTTTTGGCGTGCCAGCTTTGGTCACACCAGTGGCGACGTTACCGTTTTCGTCATAAGACTCGATACCGCTCCACTGTGCGCGCCACTCTGGCTCCTCGATACGAGCGCCAAGGCCTGGGGTTTCTTTATGCTCATAGAAACTGATACCTTTAATGGTATTCAAGTCACTTTCAAGCGTTAAGAAACCATAAATCGTACCCCATAGCCCGTAGCCTTGAATCGGCAGTACAACCATTTCTGGTTGGCCTGCGTCATCACTTTTGACATAGACTTTGGCATATTTGGGCTTGCGGCCAATACCAGCAGGATCGTTATCCCCCAAGTCTTCACTTAACGCTTGGTTTTTTGTTGCTTGACTGGCGTCATAAGCATTGCGATCAGGGATGCCAGCAGCTTTTAGCGCATCATCATCTAGGTAGTTGCCGTTGTTTAAGTCAATGATTTTGACTTCAAAGTCTTTAAAACGTTCGGCCACATCACTCGCTGTATCAGATTCAGCATCATACATGCCAGCAGCAACCAAAATGTTTTTGTTACGGTCTAAGCGAGCGTTTTCAATTTGCGAAGGCTTGAGGCCTACAGCCACGGCTGAGACCAGTACTGAACACACCAAGCATAGCGTCAATGCCACACTAATGGTTTTCGCATTATTACTTTTGGGCTTGGACATAGCGAACCCTCCGAGCGGTTTGGCGTTTGATGTTTGCTTGGGTGACAAAATAATCAAACAATGGAGCAAATAAGTTGGCAAACAGAATGGCCAGCATGATGCCTTCTGGGAAAGCCGGGTTAATGACACGAATCAGTACGGTCATAAAACCGATCAAGATACCGTATGCCCAGCGGCCTTTATTGGTGTGAGCAGCTGAGACAGGGTCGGTCGCCATAAATACCGCACCGAATGCGAAGCCACCGATCACTAAATGCCAATAAAATGGCAAGCTCATCATCATATTGTCATCAGAGCCGATCACATTAAAGACAAGAGAGGTGGCAATCAGACCAACCACACAACCGGCCATGATGCGCCATGAAGCGATGCGTGTCCACAATAGGACTACTGCACCCAGTAAGATCGCAAGCGTTGATACTTCACCGATACTGCCTTGCATATTGCCTAAGAATGCGTCACTCCACGTGATGGCATTACCATAGACATCGACGAAGTCCTGAGGAACCACGCCAAGTGCGGCAAGACCAAGAGGCGTTGCACCAGAGAAACCATCCACTGCTGTCCACACGGAGTCGCCCGACATGTACGCTGGATAAGCAAAGTATAAGAAGGCACGACCTGATAGAGCAGGGTTTAGGAAGTTTTTACCTGTACCGCCAAACACTTCTTTGGCAACCACGACACCGAAGATGATACCTAAGGCCACTTGCCACAACGGGATATCTGGTGGTAAACATAGCGCAAACAGTACTGACGTCACAAAGAAGCCTTCGTTGACCTCATGTCCGCGCACCACGGCAAAGATAATCTCACAGAGAATACCCACCGCAAATGTCACGATATATATAGGCAAAAACTGCATGGCACCATAGACAAAGCTTGCCCAAATACTGTCTGGGTTGTAGCCTGCCATGCTGGTGATGACCGTACGCCAGCCTTCAGGCTGCAAGCCCAACTGAGCAATAGCCGTCAGTGCTTGATGACCGATATTGTACATACCCCAAAACATCGCTGGGAACGTACATAGCCACACCGTAATCATAATCCGCTTAAGATCGATACCGTCGCGTACGTGTGACGATGCGTAGGTCGTTGTGCCTGGTTGACGCAAAAACGTATCAAACATCTCAAAGATGGCATAGTATTTTTCGTGTTTGCCACCTTTGGTGAAAGACGGCTCCATACGATCGAACATATTGTGTAAAAATTTCATCGTGGTTAGCCCTCCAGCTCAATGCGCGTTAAGTTGTCACGCAAAATATCACCGAATTCATATTTGCCAGGAGATACGAAGGTGCATAATGCTAAATCTTCTTCGTCCAATTCGAGTACGCCCAAATCTACTGCGCTAATGATGTCTTCGACAATCAATGCGCGTAATAATTGGGTGGGCAGATAGTCTTGGGGCATGACTTCTTCATAGACCCCGATAGGCACCATCGCACGCGGTGAGCCATTACTCGTGGTAGTGAAGTTGTATTTTTTGCCACCAAAGAACTGCGAAATATAGATAGGCAGTTTTGAGAAGCGGTTTTTACCTGGAGTAAAGAAGTGGAACGCAGGACGCTCGCGCCCCTCAGTCAGCACACTCACCTGATTGTGGAAGCGACCGAGATAAGCGATATTGTCAAACACTTTGCGACCAGACAACACCGAACCTGAGATAACACGGTTTTCACCAGCTGCGAGCTTGCCTTTTGTCAGTGCAGTGATATCTGCGCCGCGCTCTGTCATGACCAAATGGGGTTGGTTGACCGCAGGGCCTGCTAAGCTGAGCATACGGCGTGTGTACAAGCGACCAGTGGTAAATAATTTACCAATAGCAATCACATCTTGATAGCCAATCGTCCACACGGTGACGCCGCGCATGATGGGATGTAAGAAGTGAATGTGTGTACCTGCCAGCCCGGCTGGGTGTTTACCAGCAAAAGCATGATACTCAGTGACATTATTAGTAGCCGTTTTAGCCACTGGCGTCAACTGGGCATTACCATGATGGCAGACAAAGGTCTTGGGGCTGAGTGTCGACAAGACTGCCAGCCCATCATTGAATGCTTGCAGCTGCTCATTAATCAGCAGCATCGGGTCAAATGCTAATGGATTGGTATCCATAGCAGTGACAAATATAGCATGAGGGCGAGCACCGATTTCTGGCGCACGGCTGTAAGGGCGCGTGCGAAACGCGGTCCATTCGCCAGAGGCTAGCAGTTGGGTTTCAACGACTTCAGAATCTAGGTCAGCAAGTTGCTGGGAGTCATAGCGCTCAAAGTCTACTTCTTCACCGTTTGGGTCGACCGCAATCACAAGGCTCTCGAACACACGACGTTCACCGCGTTTAACCGCGACGACTTTACCAGCAGCAGGGGCAGTGTAGATCACGCCAACCCGTTTTTTGTCTTCAAAAACGGGCTGACCTTTTGCTACGACGTCACCTTCTTTGACATTCATTGTGGGCTTCATACCCACATAGTCATAGCCAACAAGTGCTACATGTGTCGGTTGGTGCTCAGATATCTCGCGGGAGGGTTCACCGGTGATGGGCAAATCCAAACCTTTTTTGATGGTAATCATAAGCGAAAACTTAGTCCATAGTCTAAAACGATACCAGACATCCTGTTTGGTATATCGATAGCATGAACATCTGCGTCATTCAATAAAGTCCCCACACATCTCTTCCTATAGTAGGATAGGGACAAAGGGTCTCTGAAAATAACGCATGATCATAACTACTAGTAAGAGTATTAACGCTGACCTTAGACTCCTTAACAACACGTTAATGTCTTATTCGAATTACCAAAGTGGCGACTGGCTACCAAGGTGCATGCTAAAACCATCAAATCAAAATCAGCCGCTCAAGCAGTGCGCTAAAAGTGACGACTCTAAGAAAACAGTCCTATCATACGTTTCATTAAAAATTAAAACTTGTAATACCAGTACGATTGACAGCCCTTATTGATTCAGTATCACAGAAACAGATACTCAATTGAGTGAGGGCAGCCAAATTTGATCTATTAAGATAGATAATAAACTGGTTGAAAGACAAACTGGCTGAGCAACAAAGACAAACTCACTTAGTCTGTGTTGCTATAGAGCCAGTAATGACTGTTCTAATGTAGTTAGCTAATGATAGAGACGCGACAAAAACGTTAGGAAAGGCATCTAATTAGAGGTTGGTGCTGCAGAGTAGACTGTTCAAAGGCTACCAGTTGAGATTTCTAATATAACCCTTCTTAGCAATACGTCAGCCAACATCGTAGTAAAGCAGTTAGCTATTGCTCGATTCATCCTGACCGCTAGGCGACTTTATGTCATGAACGACTTAATAAAAAGCGCAGCGCATGGTTACTATCACATAGAAACAACTAAAATTTACCTAGGATTATACGCTAAATTGACCTAAAATTGCCAGTCAGTAATTGAATTTACCGAATGTTGCCAGTATTTAAATCTGCTAAAACTTATGGTTATGATTATTCGTTTTATATTGTCATTTGTACTTATCCAAGTGGATTTTTAGTCTATTATTGGTGATTGTAAATCTGTTTATATTTTCAGTCGCTTTTTGAGTGATGTTTTTCTATCATTGTTTGATGGTTCAACGTTCAAGCGTGAGTGTCTCAGTTTATTTAATATTTGTTTTATAAGGAATGCGATATGTGTGCTGTGCCCGTCATTATCCCGGCTATTGATTTAAAAGATGGTAAATGTGTACGTTTAAAACAAGGCCGTATGGAGGATGATACGGTGTTTTCTGATGATCCAGTCGCCATGGCAGCGCGCTGGGTTGATGAAGGCGCACGCAGGCTGCATCTGGTTGATTTGAATGGCGCGTTCGATGGGGTGCCTGTACACAGACAAGTGGTTCAAGACATTGTCAAAGCGTATCCGAGCCTACCTGTCCAATTGGGCGGCGGTGTGCGCAATATGAACACCATTGAGCAATACATTACTGCCGGTCTGACGTACATTATTATCGGCACAAAAGCGGTCGAAGACCCTCAGTTTGTCGCCCAAGCGTGCCGCGAGTTTGCAGGGCATATTATTGTTGGTATCGATGCCAAAGATGGTATGGTTGCGACGCATGGCTGGGCAAATGTTACCGATACCAAAGCAACTGAGCTTGCCAAGCGCTTTGCTGATGTGGGCGTCTCTTCTATCGTTTATACCGATATCGCCCGTGATGGCATGATGCAAGGCGTTAATGTTCAGCAAACAGTGAACTTAGCTCGTGAAGGCGGTTTGCCCGTGATTGCTTCAGGTGGCGTGACAGATATGAAGGACATTGAGCTACTCAAACCTTACGGCGACTGTATCGAAGGCATCATCACGGGCCGCGCGATTTATGAGGGCACGTTAGACTTGGGCGAGGCGCAGATTTATTTAGACAGTTAATCGTCATTGAAAATGTAGTGACGAGAAATCAGCAATAAAATTCGTAAAAAGCAAGGGATGCTTATGGCCACTTACTTTGACCATCCAATGGCACGCAGGTGTATAAAGGCGTGGGGTCAGATGATGTTGCTATTAAGCGTCATTTGTACACTACCAGCTCATGCGGCTGAAGAAGCGACAGGTCTAACCACTGCCTTAGGATTAGAGAGCGCAGAAAACCTGGTGGCGGTTGACCCTGTGACCTCAGACGGTGAAGCCGTAGAGCCCGCAGCACCGTTGCCTGAGCCCGCTCCGCCACCGTTAATCAGTGGTGAAAGCACCAATAATGCCGAGATTGAAACCACACCCACCCCGCAAAAAGACAACGACATCCGTCAACGTATCAATGGTATTTTTTCTGAAATAGAAGGCTTACAAGCCGTCAATGTTAGCGTTACCCAAGGGGTTGTTACCTTAACGGGTGAGACGCCGAACGAGAAAAAGGCGCAACAAGCGATCAATTTAACCAATCGTCTGACAGATGTGGTCACGGTAGAAGATCGGATTGATCGCACCCTTGATGTGCAAGAAAATGTCACGACTGGCTATGAAGGTCTTAAAGCGCAAGTCAAAAACCTGGTCAAAGCCTTGCCATTATTATTGGTTGGTATTGTCATATTTGCACTGGTGACATGGTTTGGTAGCTGGCTGTCTAACCGTAATAAAATGTGGCAACGGCTAACGCCCAATCCGTTTGTCGCTGAATTATTGGCACAGACGGTGAAAGTTATTTTCATTGTCTTTGGTCTGATTCTGGCACTGAGCTTAATCGGGGCTGAAACGGTTTTAGGCACCTTGCTTGGTGGTGCGGGTGTCATCGGTATCGCCGTTGGTTTTGCGGTGAAAGATACCATCGAAAACTACATTGCTTCCTTAATGCTCAGTATTCGTCAGCCATTTCGCGCGCGTGACCATATCGTGATTAATGGACAAGAAGGCATCGTGGTACGTTTGACCTCACGCGCGACAATACTTATGACCTTAGATGGCAATCAGCTTCGCATTCCAAATGCGGAGGTCTTTAAAGGCACCATTTTAAATTACACCAAAAACCCAGAACGGCGCTTTACCTTTGAGCTTGGCGTGGATGCCAACGATGACCCATTAGCCGCGATAAAAGTTGGCTTGGATACTATATATACATTAGAGTTTGTTTTAGATGAGCCTAAAGCCATTGCGGTGATTACCAACGTTGGCGACTCTAATATCATCCTAGAGTTTCAAATTTGGGTGGATCAATCAAAAACAGACTTTGCCAAAGCGCGCAGTATTGCTATTCGCGAGACCAAGCACGCCCTAGAAAATGCGGGGTTCAGTCTGCCAGAACCCATTTATCGTCTCCGTTTCAACAATAAACTAGAAAAAGCCTTTGAGCATATGCAGGCTAACACTGACAATGCTAAATCAGACATGACCGTTACCACGACCCTTCCTGAGTCACTTGACAACCATCAAGATGACGGCAGTCGTACTGACGATAAAGACAAACAGCAAGCAAAAGCACGAGCCAAGCATATTTTACAAGGACGTGATGCTGAGGACGTCTTGAACGCCCGTCCTGATGATAAGCTGATGGAAAAAGTCGAACAAGAAATCGCCGAAAGCTCAGATGAGACTGATTTATTAAATAACAACAGTCCGCAAGAGTGATACACCAAATCCCACTAAAAAGTGGGCATAAAAAATGCAATAAAATGTGTCTTTGATTCTTATTCAAATATGAGACACTTTTTATGCAAATAAAACACCTAATTGTATTCGCCTTGGTCGGCATAGTTGCGTTACTTGGCTTTAACCTTGTTAACGGCTATCAGCATGACAAAAATAGAGAAATCGTCAACAGTCGTACTAGCACAGCAGGACTTGATACAGATAAGGCGGTAAGTGGCTCAGAAAATATCGCGAGCAAGCCTCTTGGCGAACAGCCTAAAGCCATATTAGACGATGCGACCAGCAAGATCGATCAAGCTGAGCAGACAGACCAAGCACGCTTGGCACAAATGAGTAGTAACATACAATGAATATGCACCTATAAAAAAAGGCTAACGATGACGTTAGCCTTTTTATTATTCTAAGGTTTTAGCTAAAATTAACTTTTTTTGCTAGCGTTTTTACTAGTATTTTTATTACGACCACCGCTTTTTTTAGCGGGTGTTTTCTTAGTTTGGCCTTTTTTCGTTTGATTCATTTCACTAGATTGCAGCTTAGCTACTAAATCAAAGTCAATTTGTAGCAGATCCATATTCACGCCAGCCACTTTCACCTTGACCAAATCGCCAAGTCCGAATAGCGTGCCTTTGTCTTTACCGATAAGCTGTTGCTGCTGTTCATCATAAACAAAGAAGTCATCGCCAACGTTTGAGATGTGCACCAAACCATCAATATATAAGTCCGTCAATGTGACAAACAGACCGAAGTTAGTGACAGTGGTCACAACGCCTTCGAATTCTTCGCCGACATGATCTTTCATATAGTGACACTTAAGCCAAGACTCTACATAGCGTGATGCTTTTTCTGCACGGCGCTCTGTATCAGACGTTTGAGTACCAGCACCTTCGAGCGAAAAGTCCATCACTGGCTGTTTGTTATTCGTCACTTTCGCTTTGATAGCACGATGTAGCATTAAATCAGGGTAACGGCGAATAGGCGAGGTAAAGTGGCTGTATTCGTCATAAGCTAAGCCGAAGTGACCGATATTGTCAGGGGCATAATTTGCTTGCATCATTGAACGCAACAGCATGCTATGGATACTAATCGCGTCAGGGCGATCTTTGGTTGCTTCAATAATCCGCTGATAATCCGCTTGCGTTGGGTTTTCTTCTGGGAAAGTTAAACCAAAGTTTTTTGCATATTCATGAATACGCATTGACTTTTCGCCATCAGGTTTATCATGGTTACGATACAAGACTGGCAGCTCATGTTTTAGCGCAAAATTTGCCGCACAGGTATTGGCCAGTAGCATACACTCTTCAATAAGCTTCTGAGAATCCCCACGAGTTCGCGGTAAAATAGCGTCAATACCACCTTTCTCATTAAACTTGATGTACGTCTCGACGGTTTCAAACTCCATCGCATGACGCTCTTCACGTTTTTTGAGCAACAGCTCATACAACTGATATAAGGTATCGATAGATTTTTTAACGTCTTTATTGCCCGTTAATGAGGTGGGCACGCTGTCATCTTTTGGATTATCCAGATAAGCATTGACTTGATTGTAGGTTAAGCGGGCTTTTGAGTGCATGACGGCAGGATAAAACTCATAACCGGTTACCTTGCCTGCTCGTGATATTTTAATATCAGCCACCATACACAGACGGTCACGATCAGGATTTAAAGAACACAGACCGTTAGAGAGTACTTCAGGCAGCATTGGAATCACGCGATGCGGGAAGTAGACTGAGGTACCACGCTCAAAGGCATCTTGGTCCAGTGGCGAGTTTGGCGTCACATAATAACTCACATCAGCAATCGCTACTAAAACGCGGTAGTTACCACCAGAGCGTTTTTCGGCAAACACGGCATCATCAAAATCACGGGCATCTTCACCATCGATCGTAACCAGCGGTAAATCCCGTAAATCTTTGCGACCTTTTAGATCTTTTTCAGTCGGTTCTTGATAGCTATTGGCCTGCTCAAGGGCCGCTTCACTAAAATCTGACGGAATATCATAATTAAGGAGCGTGGTTTCGATAATGAGTTCGCGATCATTGTCATCCGACAAGACTTCAGTGATTTTACCAGTCGCAAACTCATGCTGGTTTGGCCAATCAATGATGTCAACCTTAACAGGCGAGCCTTGCTTAGCATTTAGCGCTTGCACATTATCATCAGTCACCGTAATCGGCTGATGATTGTTCGGGCTACCAAGCTCGACACAGTAGCCATCTTCATCGCGAGCCAGTGTCCCGATAAAATTGTTTTGCCGGCGCTCTACAACGTCAACAATACGGCCTTCTGTACGACCACGATTGTCGGTTGACGTCCCGATTGCATCTACTGTATCGCCATTGAATACCCAGCGCATTTGTTTTTCGTGCAAGAACAAATCTGGCATATCGCTTAACAGGACAAAGCCAAACCCTTTTGGGTGAGCAGACACTGTGCCTGTGACCACATCTTGCTGGCTTACCGTGCGATAGCGATAAGGACGACCTTCACGGTTCACTTGGCCATCACGCGCCATCGCTTTTAAGCGATTGCCTAAAGCATCAAACTGGTCTGGGTCATCAATATTAAAGACTTTTGCCAATTGTTGATGCGTGACTTCACCATGCTCATTAATCGTGCTCAATATCAGCTCACGACTAGGGATGGGATTGTCATATCTTTTTGCCTCACTTGAGGCGTTTGGATCATTCCAACTCATAAATTACCGTATCTATTTTTAAAATTATTAATAAGGGCTATCTTAACACGAACGAGACTGCAATATCTTGCGTCAATTGTCTTATGTGTGTTTAGTAGCAAGGGGTTATTACCTTTCACAAGTAAAATCTGTCTAGATTAAGTTAAATATCGATATCGACCGTGTTTGATTTATCGGTTATCTTTTTACTGTCTAGTTCTTTGGATACTTCTAACACTGTCGTTTGATTAGACTTATCGAGGTATTTCTGTGCTTTATCGACCTCGGTGGTCAAAGTATTGACCGTTTGCTTCATATTTTCTAATGCTTCAATTTTGTAGTTGCTAATCATATCCATCGTATCATATACATTATTGAAGGCGTTTTGTAATTTATCAAGCTCAATACTGCTACTGGTGGCTTGTTCATGAATCTCGCCAGATTGACGTTTGAGCATGGCTGAGGTTGACTCAATCAAACTACTCGTCGTTTTATTCAAGGCTGTAATCTGATCTAAGACTAGCTTTTGATTGGTCATGGCCTGTGCTACGACGACCGCCGTACGTAGGGCAGAAATAGTGGTCGTGGTTGCACGGTCGACCCCTTTAATCAGCTCTAAGTTATTACGGCGAATGGTATCCAATGCCAAATACCCTTGTACGTTCACTGCCAACTGAGTTAAAAAGTCGGTGTTTTTTTGACGAACATAAAACAACATCTCTTCTTTAATAATACGCGCTTTTTCAGGATCAGTCGCTTCTATGGCATAGACTTTTTGCTCTAACTGCTCATCAATTTTTTTGCCCACATAGACATATTGGCGAATCGATTGCATGAGCTCCCACATATTGACTTTTTCTTGTTCAATTATCGCATTGTCTTTTAGAAGCTCATCTTTACCATTATAAAGACTGGTAACGACCGCATTGATGTGCGATTGGGCAGACTCGTATTGGCGAAAATAATCTTGGACTTTATTCCCAAAAGGGATGAGACCAAACAGTTTACGTGAGCTGGTTAGCTCTTTTTTACTGGGGTCTAAGTCTTCGACGATACCGCGCAGCTCTGTTAAAGATTTAGCAATAGGGGAGTTGTCAAACAGGCTCTCATTGAGACTTTTTGCGGGCAAATCGAGCATACGGTTAGAAACCTGCGCCGATTCACGAATCTCTTTTGTCCCTAAGTTATGGATAGATTGGACGTTTTGCTGAAACTCAGGACTGTGCACAGAGTTGGTAATCACATGATCGACAAACGCATCAACTTTGGCATCAAGCTCTGGAATCTGACTTTCATCCAACTTGACCATTTGATCTGCTTCACTTTTTTGTACTTCTTTCACAGGTTCAGGAGCGGTCAAAGAGATACTGGGCGTATTCGTGTTTTCTGGTGGCGTCAATGCTTGCATGAAGATTCCTATATTGTCTAAAAAGGGCGGAAATTTAGGATCAATGACTAAAAAAGTAAGTCGCAAAATAAGTTAGCAGACGGTAGAAACTTACGATGGACTTCATTGTTTTTATTAAAATTATATTTAAAAGTCACAGAGCAGACCTTTAGATTAACGGGTAATAAAAAGGTTGAGAAGATGGGTTTTGTAAATTAGCGTGGACTTATTATGTTCAAAAATAACTATTTACAGCACTAAATGGTAAAAAACCATCAATATCCCGCAGCATATTGATGGTTAAGATTATAAGTATCTGTACAGAATATCTAAATCGACTCACTAACAGCCACAACTAATGAGTAATCTGGTCAATAGATTACTTTTTCTTAGTTGGCCCAAGCAGCATACCCATTTGACGACCTTCCATCTTAGGGTACTGTTCGACGTTTGAGATATCAGCGGTGTCTTCAATGATACGATCAAGTTGTTTGCGGCCAATATCTTGGTGCGCCATTTCACGTCCACGGAAGCGAATGCTAATTTTAACTTTGTCTTGATCTTCCAAGAAACTCACGATTTTTCTCAGTTTTACCTGATAATCGGCTTCTTCGGTACTAGGGCGTAGCTTCATCTCTTTGAGCTGAGTCTGCTTTTGGTTCTTTTTAGCTTCTTTTGCCTTTTGCTTTTGATCATAGAGGAAATGTTTATAATCCATGATTTTGCATACTGGAGGCTTGGCTTCAGGAACTAATTCGACCAAATCTAGATTTTCATCACGTGCCGCTTTCATCGCGGTTTCGATATCGACCACGCCCATTTGCTCGCCGTCTTCTTTAACGAGACGGACTTCTTTGACATTGATATCTTCGTTGATGTTCAAACGGTTGGACTGTTTAATAGGTATTACTCCTCATCTGTTTTTGGGGTCTGTCGGCCTTTTTTACTGACAGCGGTCTGTACTAATGTAATAAATTCAGAAACACTCATCACGCCAAGGTTTTCACCTTCACGGGTTCGGACGTTGACACTGCCCGATTCGACTTCTTTATCCCCTAATACTAGCATATAGGGAATACGTTCTAATGTTTTCTCTCGTATCTTAAATCCAATCTTTTCGTTACGCAAGTCACTAACCGCGCGAATACCTGCATTTTTTAACTCACTGACCACATTTTCGCAGGCATCGCCTTGTTTATCAGTGATGTTCATGACTGCCACTTGTTGCGGCGCAAGCCATACTGGCATCCAACCTGCATAGTTTTCAATGAGTATACCGATGAAGCGCTCGAATGAACCCAAGATCGCACGGTGCAACATAATAGGCACTTCGCGCTCATTTTGTTCATTCACAAATTCGGCATCCAGACGTTCAGGCATATTAGGGTCAACCTGAATGGTACCGCACTGCCAAACACGTCCTAAAGAGTCTTTTAGACTAAATTCGATCTTCGGGCCGTAGAACGCGCCTTCTCCTGGGAGGTATTCCCAATCAAGCCCTGAGCTATCGAGCGCATCTGCCAGTGCTTTTTCAGCAAAATCCCACGACTCATCGCTACCGACACGCTTTTCAGGACGTGTTGAGAGTTTCATAATGATGTTATCAAAGCCAAAATCTTCATAAACCGCAAGGGTGAGCTTAATAAAGTCTGCCACTTCCTGCTGAATTTGTGATTGAGTACAGAAAATATGCGCATCATCTTGGGTAAATCCGCGCACTCGCATCAAGCCATGCAGGGAGCCTGATGGTTCGTTACGATGACATGAGCCAAACTCTGCCATACGCAACGGCAAGTCACGATAAGACTTTAGGCCTTGATTGAACACTTGCACGTGGCAAGGGCAGTTCATCGGTTTCACCGCATAATCACGGTTTTCACTGGCAGTGGTGAACATGTTGGTTGCATAGTTGCCCCAATGGCCAGAACGCTCCCATAAGCTGCGATCCACGATTTGTGGCGTTTTGATCTCTTCATAGCCATTATCATATTGTACTTTACGCATATACTGCTCAAGTACTTGATAAATCGTCCAACCGTTTGCGTGCCAAAATACCATACCTGGTGCTTGTTCTTGCATGTGAAACAGATTGAGTGCCTTACCAATCTTACGATGGTCACGTTTCTCTGCTTCTTCAATACGCTGAATATAAGCTTTTAAATCTTTTTTATCGGCCCATGCGGTACCATAAATACGTTGTAGCTGCTCGTTTTTGGCATCACCGCGCCAATAAGCACCAGACATTTTGGTCAATTTGAACACTTTTAAGAATCGTGTGTTTGGTACGTGCGGGCCACGGCACATATCGACATATTCTTGATGATGATAAAGGCCAAAGGCTTCTTCGCCCGGCATGTCATTAATCAATTTAAGCTTATAGTCTTCACCACGTGACTGAAATATTTCAATCGCTTCATCGCGCGGCGTCATTTTTTTAATCACGTCATAATCTTGCTTGATCAGCGCCATCATGCGTTTTTCGATTTTTTCCATGTGATCAGGGGTAAAAGGTGTCTCACTAAAAATGTCGTAATAAAAGCCGTCATCAATGACAGGGCCAATCACCATTTTTACATCAGGATACAGCTGTTTGACGGCATGCCCCAACAAATGGGCACACGAATGACGAATGATATCCACGCCATCAGCGTCTTTTGGTGTCACGATTTCAACGTTAGCATCAGCAACAATAGGGTCATGCGCATCTACCAAATGACCGTCCACACGTCCAGCGACCGTTGCTTTAGCTAGTCCTGCCCCAATACTCTGCGCCACTTCCATGACTGTTGTATTGCCTTCGAAGTTTTTTACGCTACCATCGGGTAAAGTAATCGCTACCATAATCTATTCACCTGTTTTTGGGTCCGTTGGCAGTGATGACTGCAACCATCAATCATATAACCGTGAGACCACATCATTTATATTCAATCATTGTGAGACGTGATAAAACTATATACGCATCTTTTCTGCTCTAAGATAATTTATATATCGTCTTAAAAACCAAGCATGGATAATACCTGACTGGCTCACAATAAGGAGCAGTATTTTACCTATATAGAAGAAACTCAATAGTAGAGCAGAGAAACCACACTATGTAAGCAACTATTATAGCAAAAACTGTCTATAAACACTAGATAGCAAGGGATTCACCCGCCGTAAACCCCAGCCAGACGGAAAAAGAATACCAAGCCTACCGACGACCTTAGCTAGATAGTATGATTCATTGTTCTTGTACCTATATAGAGTTAATAAGCAGTAAATCAATAATTAATTAAATAACCCCTTGACCCCACATTAAAACCACGTATAATGCCACCCAGTCGAAAGGGAAGGCAGACTGAAGGGGCAGGAAACTGCATAACCACTCAGAATGCTTTATTAGGATAAAGGGCTTTTACTACTCATAGAGAGTATGAAAAAAAGTTAAAACTAAATAAAAAATACTTCTTGACTTGATAAAAAAAGCGTCTATAATACGCAC
>NZ_JABASS010000020.1 GCF_016107545.1 Psychrobacter namhaensis | reverse complement strand
GAGTATTTGAGTATTTGAGTATTTGAGTATTTGAGTATTTGAGTATTTGAGTATTATTAAGACTTTACTCAATAGTTAGATGAATAGCAACATTTTTAAAAAATAACTATATCTTTGATATCGACTGAATTTCTATGTGAATAATATTCATAAAACTGCATAAATTTGTCAAAGACTGAGATGCCCCAGTAAACTGACTGCTAACATATAAAGTGTAGCTATCAAGTATCAATATGAGCTACTAAAAGCAATACTTTAGCCGCTCATATTCGTTATAATCCGCTCACCAATCAAAAACCACTAATATGAATGAGGGAACCACTATGGTGAAGTGTCACTTATCGACCATCATGGGTGAAAGACGCCTTAAAATTGCCGATATCTCAAGAGATACTGGCATCAATCGTGGCACCATTACTCGCATGTATCATGAAGAAGCCACCCGCGTTGATCTAGATGTCATCGAGTCTTTATGTACTTATCTTAGAATCAATGTTGGTGATTTATACGAAATCATAAATGAGGACAGCAGTGAGTCACCAGCATAAATAACGTTGTCATGAGCTGTGATTGTCTTTAAACGAATAAAAAGACCTACAGAAGGTTATTTTCTCTTGCAATAGATTAAAATATAGGTATAATTTGACCTGTAGTAAGTCATTTTATTTATTATATGTATATAATGGTCTATAGGAGAATACCAATGAATAACAATCTATCTCGGCTCAATAGCTGCACATGGTTTAGTGAACAGACTAAAACGTTAGCCTCTCAGCTGTTATTAAGCTTACAAATACAGCAAGGCGTACAGCTGGCAACCCTACTTGGTGTTGACCCCATTCTTTATAATGATGAAGCGGTTTATGTCTGGGTGCAACGACAGCTAGATGACGGTCTTATCGTTGACGATCATGCGTTAAGCACCCTTGAAACTGCTTTTATAGAGTTGGTCACAGCTCACACTGACCAAGCAGCGTAATGGCTTTAGCTTATATTTACAGACAACTTGTTTAACAAGAAACAATAACCCTTAAAGCCAGATAAAGTGTCATTATCTGGCTTTTTGATATAGACAAAGATAACGACAATCAAACAAGCTTTTTTCAGTCTTATATGTCTCAGAAGACGCACTTTTGGGCAATATGGCTTACTATTACCATATGCCTTTACTCAGTCGGCTCTGCACGCGGCACCCCAGCTATTTTATAATAAACAAAGCCTCTCTCATCTCTCAAAACACTTTTACTGTCTGCTCTAACGCACCAGCTGATTGCATCAGGCTGCGCTTCATTAACATCACAAGCCAAAATAATCTGCTGACTTTGAGCGTTATCAAATGCCTGCTTCCACCCCGTTTCAAGCTCATCGATGCCGCGCTGTAGCTCTGCTTGCTGGTATCTCATCTCTGCAATCTCATCAAAGCTTGGCACATACCAAAATACCAGGGCCACCAAACTTATTATCACAGCCATCGTACCCGCTGCGACAGCGGCTGCAATCCTTTTAATACTCATAGTCTCAATGGACTTATGAATTTTGTCCAAGTCTTTACTAGCTCTACCCTCAACCTGTTCAATCCGCGTTTTGGTGGTGGTCTCAAAGGTCTCAATATCTTCAATAATCTGCTTATGACCAGCTTGGTACTGATTGGTGAATAGGGCTAGATTGTCAGCGCCTGCGCCAAGCTTGTCAGCCACCGCTTGCATGGTACTCACTTGTACCTCTATGCTGTCGTTTTTAGCAGTGACGACCGACTCTACAGCCGTATCAATCTGCTGTTTCATATCGGTGATGATGCCTGCTATTTTGTCATCATAACGACGCGGCATATCATTGTCAGTAAAAGCAGTCACTGCCGCTTGTAGCTGCTTTAACACGAGTTCTTGATACTGACTCAATGCCTGCGAAGTCGTGCTTGCGCTACTACCTAATTCTTCAATGGCAGAAGACACCTCATTCACCTTGCTATCAATACCGCTAAGCGAACGCTCAAGCCGCCTCGCTACCGCATCATCGGCTCGCTTAATCAGCTCACGCAAGGCCCCAATGACCGGAGTCAATGAAGTCACTAGGTTAACAAGTTGATCGTGTATGTCTTGCTCAGTGCGGTCATTTTTATTCATAGTAAGTACTCATTATTGTAATCATCACAACTAAAATGGGCGTGGTGACGAGTAATGGCGCGCTTTTTCTTGAATAGCCTTGTCTATATCCAGCACTTGTGCGGCCAAGATTTGCGCTAAATTTTGCGTGCCCACGCGGATGTCAGGAACCTGCTCAAAACGCTCATTAAGCGCGTTTATAGTATCAATTTTATGACGGTCGCTAGGAAGCGTGCCGAGCGCTTGTAATAGTGTCTGTACCGATGTATCTCTGTCTATCGTCACCCGTTCTGCATCCGTGTCTCGCAAACGCTTTTGCAACGCGGTGACGTTATCAGTATGCTGAAGCGTTTTTAAAACGAGGGCCTCAGCAGCTAACTTTTCAGCCACCTCTATCACAGTGGCAGTAGTATCAATCGCTTTAAAGTCGATCTTATCAATACGGTCTTTAACCCGTACCAGCATATTATCAAACCTGCTCTGATACGCCTTGACTTCTGCCTGTCGGGTACGCGCAAGGGCAGTAGCATCTTGCTCTTTTTGTTGTTTTTCTTGCCGCCGCTTCTCTGCTTCCTCTCGTGCACGCTCAGCCTTTTTCTTAAGCTCTGCTTGCTCATGTGCTTTGTTGAGCTGGTACTGAAGCCTCATCGTACGGTTGCGCCAGTCATCAAGCCGATCTGCGTTCAATTGAGTGGTCTTGGTACGGGTAATCTCATCGTATAAGTCATCATCTTGCACAATCACCGCTTCACTTTGATCAAGAAGGGCAATACGCTGCTCATAAAACGGCGATAGGCGCTGATAGGTTTTTTGACTGGTATTGATTTGCAGCTTTAATTGTTTGATGTCTTCATTATTGGCGGTTTTAAATGTCTTTACATCAGATACAAGCATCTTCAAACGTGCCTCAGCGGTATCATCTATCTCTACCGCTTTAAGAGCACGCAGCGCCTCACGCTCTTGCTCAAGCGCTTTAAAACGCTCAACATCAAGATCTGCCAGTGCCGCGAACTTATGATAGGTGTCAAGGTTGCTCGTTATCTCGATCGCCTGCAAATCCTCAAACGTCTCCCGCCAGTGCCGCTGCAGCTCAGTTTTTTCAATATCAATCTCATCAAGCGCTTTAAAGTCAGTAGCCAGCTTATTCAGCGTTGCGGCAAACGGTTTTAAGGTGGCCTTTAGCGCCTTATGATCATCAATAACTCGATTGTTAAGGGGAATAAGATTTTTTAAAACCGCTTTATTGTTCAGCACCGTTTTATCAATCTGTGACAGCTGCTCTTCAAGGCGGCTAACAGCGCGGCCTGTTTGTAGGGTGTCATCTTGTCTAAACTGATCAACCGACGCTAAAGCCGTCTTTAGTGCCTCGCTTTGCTCTTTCGTATGTATTTTCCGGGCAAGCTCAATCATTTTTTGGCGGGGCTCGCTAAAATCCTGTCCCACCTCCTTGGTGAACCGCTGGGTACTCTTAATGTTTTTATCAATGGTAATAATCTGTTTAGACTGAAGCGCTAACTCTTCATACAGCGCATCAATGGTTGAAAATAAGGCGCTGCGTACCATCTTTTTTTGACTCACAAAGTCGGCTGAAATTGCTAAAAGCTCATCAAGTGCGTGATCATTGGCCACATCACTATGCGTCTGACTGTTATTTTTAGGGATAGCGGGTTCAAGTTCAGCGGCAGGATCTACAAAGCGGATATTACTGAGCTCAATTCGCGCAAAGGGCTTACGCTTTTTATAATGTACTGTGACGCCGTTAACCTCTTGCTCATTGCTTTCTAGGTCAATACGTCCCTTGTCGTCATACTCAATTACCAGACCATTTTTTTCAATGTAAGCATTGATCTCATCAATCGTCTCGTTGTACTCATGAATCACTGAACGATTGCCTTTGAGAATATCCTTATACAATGACTTGCCCAGTTTCATTTTTGGTAAAAGACTGATGCCCAGCTCACGGTAGGATTTCTCACTAATGGTTTTATTCTCAGGCAGTAGCTTATTGGCCATATCCGCCCAAAGGGTGCGTTGATATTTAAGCTCATCGCCGCGCCCGTTTAACCCCTTAGATAAACGCTCCTCCGTTGACCACTGCAGCCAATTCTTGCGTGCTGATAAAGCATAACCCTCAACATCCGCTACTATCTCACGGCTTGAGAGTAAAATATGGGCATGAAAATTACGACTGGTCAGCTCAACCACTTCAACCTCCCCCACATGTTTCTCGTGACTGTGGGGCCGATGAATGGCCACATCGACAAGCACGTTATAACGATCAGATAAGGTTTGAGCGTAGCGCTCGGCCAGAACTATACGCTGATCAGCGGTGATCCCATCAGGAAACATCACATCAATCTCAGTACCCAATTGCGCGTTTTTACGAGTCTCAATGCGTTCGATATCATTCCAAAAACCCTCACGTGTCACTGCTAGATCCCCAGCAAGAGTTGGCGTTATCAACGCCATATGCACCACATTTTTCTCAATAACTTGCGTATATTTAGTGCCATCACTGTCCACTAAGTTTAAGATTTTATCTTTAGCTTTACTGGTATAATCGTGGACGACTCCTGACTGCCCATCAACCAGTTTTGAGCCAGAATTATAAGCCGACTTTGCCACCACGCTATGATTTTTCGCCTTACTAACGGCGCTAACCGACAGATGAAAACCTTTATTATTCATAGCAAAAAAACCCAATATTGAGTGATGATTTTTTGGGGGTTGTAGGGGGTTCGCCCCCTGCCGGACGACGGAGTTTATGTAAAAAAAATAGCGCCCCTTGTGGGCCTTTTTTACATAAACTCCTAAGTTCGCTCTTAACAGAGGGTTAAAATACTACTGCGCCCACGAAACGAAGTGGTCTTGTGTATTTTACTACCTTGCATACCTGTATATGTACTGCTAGGATCAACTCTATCATAGTTGGCTAAAAAAAGGATGAGGTAATGTCAGTAATATCAGATGATTTATTTGCAAATAAGATTAAGCAATTACAGGCTCTTAAAAAAGAGATTGATCAGGACAGGCTTGAAGCACATAAAATATTGGGGGAGTGGTTGGCCAACGCATTAGACGATGATGACAATCATGAACTGCAAGCTATTTTTTTAGATGCACACGATAATGAAAAATATGTCCGTTTGAAAAAGCACCGTGAGTTTTTAAAGTCAATTGCTCATAAGATGCAAGGTGAGGCTAAGATGGTATCAAGCAGTTTTACTTCACATGAAGACAATCAAGATAGTGAGTACGGTTCATTGTTTGATGACGATTCAGCAGCTCAATAACTGTTACTGTTAGCAATAGCCTATTCATCAGTACAACTGAATCGTCTTCTAATTAGCGAAATGCTAGAAGACGATTTTTAGCTGTTTTAAGCGTTTTAAAATAGCTTTAGCTACCATCGTATCGAACAGAGCGTAGAACGCATATAAGAGTATTTTTTATGCGTTTTAGCAATGCTTTAAGATGTGTTTACAGAGGTGTCGATAATGACTATTGAAAATGAAGACAAGTTATCTACAAAAAATGAGACTGATACTGAGAGTATGAAAACAGCGTTGGCCAGAATGACAGATGAAGACATTCAAAATATCTTTGACCGTGCTTTTGAAGATTTTCAAAGATCAAAGCTTAATCCGAACTATGAGAATAAAGATTGATACCGAGTAAATTGACCATAGCGTTTTGAGCTACTGAACAGTTCTATAAGTGATTGGTCGCTCATATTATCATCTCAAATCCGTCAGTTCTTGAGCTTTTTTCCTATTATTTAATATAAAAACATATTTTTTACTTTTAAAGATTTTTAAAGACTTTTAGGAAGCTCTCAGACCTTACCAGTTAAGGGCTTCAAGATCTATAAAGCTACAATCAGCTAGGTTAATGCTACAATCAGCTAGGTTAAAAGCTACAATCAGCTAGGTTAAAAGCTACAATCAGCAGGTATTATGCTACAATTAGATAGATTTGAGTATTAAGGCGTAGATATGACTAACCAAGTTGGTTTATATGAGAAGAAATACCCTGCAAATTGGGTTGTTATGCAAAATCGTATTCTACAAGCGTTTTATGAAATGACACTTGATGAAAAACGGTTGCTGTTGCTTGCTAGTTCAGTAGTGCGTTTGATAGATGCCACTGAAAAAGACACTATAGAGATAACCGCGAAAGCATTTGCAGAGGCTTGCAACATTCAAGTGGATTCTGCTTATACTCAATTAAAAGATGCTAGTGAAACGATGATGAGGCGATTTTTTAGCTATAGAAATGAACGCGGTAGCCGTGTCAATGTACAGTGGGTCATCAGATCAATATATGAAGATGGCTATGTGTCTCTATGTTTTACAGATGAAGTGCTACTGATGTTGAAGGTTTTTGATGAAAATAATCCATTCACTAAATATAAAAAAGAAGATGTACTTAAACTGAAGGGTGAATATTCAATAGATATATACCATCTGGCCAAAAAACATGAGGCAATGAGCTCGTGGACAATGTCACTTGAAGAAATTAGAGAGGAGCTAGCTCTTTCTAAATCTTACGAACGTATTAACAACCTAAAAAGTCGAGTCATCAACCCAAGCGTTGAAGAAATAACAGAAAAGTCAGATATTAAAATCACCTATGAAAACGTCAAACGTGGTCGTACCGTCACAGGACTAAAATTTAATGTAAAAGCTAAGCCCACCAAGAAAAAAAGTCTGGAGGACTTAAATCAGAATAATGAGAATAGAGATATACCATCCTTAACAGTCAAACAGATCGACCGTTTTGCGCCTCTATTGGCTAACTATGCCCCATTTGGTAGCTATGCGCCTTCAGGAAAAAGTACCCAAGAAGTGATCAGCTGGTTACACACTCAATTAAGAGATGAAGCTTTTTTAAAGACCCATAAAAAGCATTTGCTGGCGGTAGGTTATACGTTCCCTAAGCAAAAATCATAGCAAAGAAAAAAGAGTGATTAATCTGGTACTGTCTATACAAATGGTTTATATTATATGTACACAGATAAGCCATTTGTAATGCCATGACGACAACTAATTATAATATCAGGCTCGATCAAGAGCTAAAAGAAAATGCTTTTGCCGTGTTTGAAAGCTATGGTCTAACGCCGTCTCAAGCGATTAAATTGTTCTTGACCCAAGTGGCGCAAACCAATCAAGTACCGCTATCTTTTGAATACCAGAAAGTAACAGCTGTCAGTCAAGATGAATTGCTAATCTATAAAGAGCATACTGACAGAGAGAACAGATAAGTATTAGATTTGAATGGGATGAACAAAAAAAACACCAATCAGCGTAAGCACCGTTTATTATTTGAGGCAGCCGCCCGAGTTTTTCTAGACCTTTTATGCCTGCGTCAGCAAGACAGGTATGAAAATGATGAAAAGCAGTGGCAAGCGCTGGGTACAGTAGACGGTACCGCCGTCCTATTGGTAGCCCATACGCAAACAGAAATAGATAATGGTGAGGTTATACGCATTATCTCAGCTAGACGTGTCAAAAAAATGAAAGGGAGCCAGTGTGAACAAAGTTAGTTATCAAATAGACGAGCTACCACCACTAACGGCCAAGCAACAAGTAGATTTAGAGCATTTAGCAACGCTTAATGATGACGACATTGATCTATCAGACATTCCAGAAGTCACCGACTGGTCAGGTGTTAGCCGTGGCAGTATTAAACCATAAGCGTTCTTTACTGAGGCCAGTATCATTGCCAAATTTAAGGATAAAACCAAGCAAACAGGCGCTAATCATTAATAAATGATAGTAATGCGCTAGAAGAGTACTTAACTGATCGTTAGCCCTAATCTAATGATTGTGACCTCAAGATTACTTGAGGTTTTTTTAAGCCTTATATTGTAGTATGTTGTATATTGTATTATACTATATAAAAAATACTACAAACGCTACATATTTACTCATACAAAATTAAGGACAATAATTATGGCCATTACTACACAGCAAATTCATGCTATTGCTGATCAACTGCACGAACAAGGTATCAAACCTACTTTAGCCGAAGTGCGTAAGGCGCTGGGTGGTGGATCATTCACGACCATCAGTGAAGCTATGAAGTCTTGGCGTCAGGATAACCAACAAGAAGAGCAGCTAAGACAGGTTGAGCTACCAAGTGGTATCACTGAACGCTTACAAACGCTTGGTGCGGATATGTGGCAGACGGCCATTGATATTGCCAATGATCGTCTGGTTAAAGAACGGGAGGCTCTAGAGAGTATTAAGGCCAAGTCGCAAGCTGAGACAGATGAGGCTCAAGAAGCGGTTAAGACCCTAGAGAGTGAGCAGGCTGATTTGTTAGAACAGCTCGATGAGGTCACAGCAACTGCAGAGGCAACGGCTATCACCGCGGCTCAAGTGACTGCTGAACGGGATGTGCTGACACAGACACTCAGCGATACTCAGCACCAGCTAGAACTTGAACGAGCTAAAACAGTGGCAGCTCAGGCCCAACTTGGTGACCTGCGTAGCAGTTTTGATCAGCAATCAAAAGAGCTGAGTGCCAACATATCGAAGGTGGCCACGCTTGAAGCCACTGCTAATAGCGATAAAGCAGAGATCGCGCGTCTGCAAACAGAACTGACAGCAACTAAGGATGAGCTAAAGACAGTCGTTATTGAGCGCAACGAGATAACGAATCTTACAGCAGAAGTGAAAGGAGAGTTAAAGGCCATAATCGCTGAACGTGATAAGTTATCAGGGATTAATGAGCAGCTTACTCAAAAGCAAGCTAAGATTGAAGCAGATCATCAGCTACTGATTAAGCAACACGACACGTTAAATCATGAGAGAACTTTGCTTAGTACTGAGCACACTGCATTGAGTGAGCAGTATGATGAGCTTTCAATTAACTATCAATCAGAACAGGAAAAGAGTAGCTCATTGACTGCAGAGATTGAAAAGATGCGAGAGACAATTAACAATAAATAAGTCAATCCCGTTCTATTCACACTAAGCTTATGAATCCACCATGACAATATCGACTCACTGAATAAATGATGGTTGTATAATAAATATTCTAAATTTTTCTCTGAACTCTCATAGTATATAGCCTAGTGGGCTATATACTACTTAAATTAGCCTAAGTGAATTTATGCTGATTTTGGAGCCTTGAGCAGATTTCAAGGAACACTCACCCTAAAGCAATTATGAGTATAATAAAAATACTCACAAACACTTTAGTGCATTCCTTGAATTTGATGTGATTAGTCATGCCGACTTCATCGCCCATCGCGTCATCAAGACCGTATCACTGTATCAAGCTACGGCTGTTATGATTACGGCTGATAGCACCGCCTAGACACGCTCATAACCGCTACTGTGCTGTCATACGCTAGCAAGGGCGTTCGCCCAATATACCGCTACGATATGCACAAGTAACCACTCATTGCGTTGCTCTGATCCTTTGTCTAGTCACCCCTGTAGGGAGCTCACCCTTATGTCAAACGCAGTCGTCACCGAGGCCTGCCACCCATTTGACGGGTAACGGGTACAGAGAGAGCAGCACGAAAATGTAACGAGCGAACAAGCAGTTTTTAAAATGTATAGCAAATAGAGTTGATATGAAAGCAGATTTTGGATAAAATGCACCTATACGGGCATTTAATGCTGTTCAAATAACGCAGTCTGTGTGCTTATTTGTTCGTTACAGGGTGCGTCAACACACTGTAACCGTTATCTACATTTAAAACTAAATGCCTCTGGGAGTCAACTCCCAGAGGCATTTTTTTATTTGTCATACAGATTAGGTTTTTAATATCTGATTCTTCGTTAGATTGCTTAGGCTTTTCTTGTCGTCATTTAGCGTAAGCATTTCAATTATTTTGAAGTTAGCACTTAGTACATCCTCACAAGACGTTAAGTTTCTGACAATACTGGGATAGTTTACTATGAAGACCGGCTTAGTCGTCAGATGCAAGGTTTTACACGCGCTGTTAAGAAGCGGTAAATCATCTTTCTGAGAGAATACGATAATGAAAAGACAAACCTACACTCCTGAGATTAAAGAACGCGCCGTTCGTATGCTGATTGAAGCATTAAACGATTACACCTTTATGTGGTCATGTCATAAAAAGCACACTAATGAAACTATACTAACCAACATTCAAGACTAAGCTACACATACTAAAGAGCTTGAACATGAGAACAAGAAGCTTACGTAAGCCAGTTAGATTACAGTAAAATCCGCTTTTTTCGCCCAAGGAGAGATAGGACACACAATCAAGTTGTGGCTCAGTTTATTGATAAAAATAAGTGGGTCTACGGTATTAGAGCAATATTGACTGTGCAATATAGAAAATATGCAATAAACTTATTTTCTACCTTTAATAAAATGCAGCAACCTAAACAAGGGTAAATTATGAGTAATTCAGATAACCACAGTCATCAAGCTCCAGACCCTAAAAATATGAATAAAGCTTTTTATATTGGGATTGGTCTAAATTCTGCATTTACGCTCATCGAGTTTATAGTGGGCTACTCAACTAATTCATTAGCTTTAATCGCAGACGCTAGCCACAACTTAAGTGATGTTGCCAGTTTAATAATCTCGTTAATTGGAATGAAATTAGCACAGAAAGCATCTACTACGCTTTATACCTATGGCTACAAAAAAGCTTCTATAATGGCGTCTCTTATTAACGCCATATTGTTAGTTACAATCGTTATAGGTATTGCGTATGAGGCCTTGGGTCGATTTGATACGATACCGGAAGTTGCAGGAAAAGTTATTATTATTACAGCTCTAATAGGTGTATTTATAAATACTGTTTCTGCTTTTGCATTCTACAAAGGTCAAAAAGACGATATTAATGTCAAAGGTGCTTTCTTGCATCTAATGGTAGATGCATTGGTCTCTGTAGGTGTCGTTATCTCGGGCATTATTATTTACTATACAAGTTGGAATATCGTTGATCCTCTAGTTAGCTTGATTATTTCAGTCGTTATACTGTTATCGACTTGGGGTCTACTAAAAGAGAGTATCAAGCTTGCTATCGACGGAGTACCTCAAAATGTTGATCTCAGTAAAATCACTGCTATCTTAGAGAGCTATAATTTTATTCAAAACTTTCATCATTTACATATCTGGGCTTTGAGTACCACTGAGAATGCTCTTACAGTTCATATTGTACCGAAGACCGATATAACGTTTGAAGAGACTATTACTATGAAAGAAAACATCAAGGAAGATTTGGCGCATCAGAATATACAACATGCAACTATTGAATTTGGTACTAAGGCAGATGACAATCAAAAATCGCGTGCATTAAATGAAAGTATCAACTAAAAGATGATAGACCGTATATAGCTATCTCTTTTTAAGTATGAGGCGCGTGCCTTATGTCAACATAATTTTTTCAATCAGTTCTTATGTGATCAATAGTTTAAAACTTTTATATTTACGTGCGTTAGGACGTTACCTAGAAAAAATAAAAAACTTACGCTGATTAAATTATTATGATTAAGTTTACTATTACCCTCGTCTTCTAAGTGTGGTTAGACCTTTGCCAAAATAGCTTATTAGTAATAACAGGGTTATTATTATCAAGATAGGATAATTTCCCATAAGCATAAAGGGCGTGTTACCAACCCGTGCCTGTATCTCACCACGTAGTACAGTACGCTCAAACTGCGGTGCGCGTTTTACAATACGACCTTTATGGTTAATGATAGCGGTAACACCAGTATTGGTCGCTCGAATAAACCAGCGCCCGTTCTCAAGCGCGCGCATTTGTACCATTTGCAAATGTTGCAATGGTCCTGCTGAAGTGCCAAACCAGGCATCGTTAGAGACGGTCAACAAAAAGTCAGTATCGATGGCATTTTTACGCGTGGTATCTGGATAAGCTACCTCATAACAGATAGCCGTCCCTATATTGTGTTCACGCACCTTTAGCGGTGACTGCTGATCACTACCACGACTATAGCTCTTAATATCCTGACTACCGGCCAAACTTGGGAAAATATCGAGCACGCCTTCAAATGGAATATACTCTCCAAAAGGCACTAGACGCTGCTTCTTGTATAGGCCTTCCGCTTCTACACCTCGAGCAATCACGCTATTGTAAAATGGGGGATACTTATCCGTACTGGCATTGAATGCCGCTTTATCCTTATAAGGGATACCAGTTATCCATGTCGTATTGGTCGCATTGGCCATTTCTATCATTTCACTAATAAAGCCCGCAGCCTCATCCTGAAACATCGGAATAGATGATTCAGGCCACACCACCACATCACGTCCCCACTCAGTGCGCGTTAACTTCGCATAAATCTTTAGCGTTTCTACTTGATATTGCGTCAGCCACTTTATATCTTGTGAAATATTACCTTGAATCAATGACACTGACAGATCAGGTGTGCCCTTAGGTTTTGTCCATTGCGGATTGACCAGCCATAATGATGTGCTAATGGCTAATAACAGTACAGAAACGACGGCATAACTACTGCGTCGAAGCAGTAGCTCTACTAAACTTGCAGCCAATAGTATGGCAACAAAAGAGACGGCAAAAACACCAGCAACGGGTGCTAAGGACGATAACCAATACTCTTCAGTAAATGCATAACCAACAAACAGCCACGGAAAGCCTGTGAATAACCAAGTTTTTAACCATTCTTGTAGCACCCAAAGAGCAGCAAATGAAAAGGGTTGTTTGCCTACCATACGGTTAAAGACTAGTGCTAAAAATCCATGAAACAGTCCCATACCGAGACCCATCAATCCAATCATAATCAATGCGAGCCACGTTGGAGTATCGCTATAATCATGGATGGCAGTATAGAGCCAAAAGCCGCCGACGCACCATAGCCCCATACCGTAAGCTTCACCGATAATAAAAGCGCGACGACCACTCATATTTGGTACCAACAGCGCATATAAAATCGCTGGTGACACTATTGCTAGCGGCCAGAACCCATGAGGCGCTAGCGCAAATAAAAAAATAGCCCCTGCAAGCCATGCTGCTACTAGCGTAAACCATAGCGGTAATTGATTTGAGTGAGTACTCAAACGCTTTTGTAGATTAATAGTAGACAGGCGCATCGCAAATTATCCAAAATTATGAGTTTTGAATTTTTAGTCAAAATCCAAAACTCGGATAGACCTGTTAATACTACAGGCAGCATTTCAAAATGAAAACTGCTTATGATACCAGTCCGCACTGCTCAATGGATAAATTTACGTACTCCGTTTGATGGGTTATTATGCTACATTACCAAACGATATGAAGTGTTACTTGACCTTCTATAGCTCACAATATCTACAGTACATGAGAGAGCACTATGACCCCCTTAAAAATAAAATCCAGTCTTATATTCAATCGTTATCTGTCTAAGGGGTTGCGTAGTACGTTAGTATTACTTGCCGCCTCATCACTATTTGCTTGTAGCCAACCGAGTAGTGGCGTATCTGATGCAAGCACAACATCGGCATCAACTGAAGATGTAGTGACTGTTCCGAAGACAGCTGAACCAAACGTTATAAATACTCCTATGATGACATCAGTAAGTAAACCAGACCTACTAAAAAACGTCTCAGCCACTGTCTATAAAGATGCCAATTGCGGCTGCTGTAAAGAATGGATAAGTCATGCAGAAGATAATGGTCTAAGTGCAACCGCGCAAGATGTTGCGGACTTAGCCGTATTTAAAGAGCGCTACAGCGTTCCAAATGAAATGCGTTCTTGCCATACTGTAGTCACTACTGATGGTTACGTCTTTGAAGGTCATGTACCCGCTAAATATATGGCGCAGTTTTTAGAAAATCCGCCAGTACAAGCTATGGGTCTTGCCGTACCTGGCATGCCTGTTGGTAGCCCGGGTATGGAGTATCAAAATAAATTCATGCCCTATCAGGTTATGCAACTCAATAAAGACGGGACGACCCAAGTTTATGCTGATATTGAATCGGTAGAGCAGCAATTATAGTGTGTTAGCAGTTAAGAATACTTTGATTATAGTGTTAGCGTTAAAAGCGAATGAAGCAAGTATAAGACTGTTCTATTGCTTATAAAATGATTCTTCATCAAAAAATTCATTAGCTATTGCGACTTTAAAATTAAAAATAACTTTGAATTTGTAACTTTTGATGACAATGTAAGCGGATTTATCGGTTATTAACCCTTAAAATAGATAAATAACTAAGGGTTAATACAAGAATATACAGGATGTATCGAAACAATTACGTAATATTACATAAGCCAGTAGGGAATTAACATCTATATTAATATTATAAATTATTATATTATCTTAATAATTAGTTAGACCCTATATAGGGTAATTACTTCATCCAATAGAAAAACGTCTGAGGGTTAAATCTAAATTATAGATTTAACCCTCAGACGTTTTTTTGCTTATAAAACAGTAGAAATTGTGGTCAATCTAGTCAGCTATATTCTGTACATGTTACACAAACTTACATTGTAAAATGTGGGATATTAGCAATTTTTTCGACATCAAAAAAGTATTTTTGGGGTTTTTAAGGGGGATGACAGGCTAAACAGCCTATGCTAAAGTCGGCTTTGTGTTTTGGTCAGCAGCTTGATTTGTAACAGCTTCGTAAGACTTCAATGAGCTGTGATCGCCAATAATCATTTTTTATATGAATAATATGCAGCAGAAGTATCAGTCACTATGACATATATATACTTGAGTTATTGAGATTTAATTGACTGCGCTGTTGTTGATAACAGACGATTTTGAATTAACCGTAGGTATTAGATTTATGAAACAGGCTTTATTGATTTTGTCAGTACTGGGTATGGGCATAGCACAAACGAGTGGTGCTGCTATCACAATCTCTCAAACAAATAATACCATCACCAATACTTCTGTGGCATCAAACTACGGTTCATCAAAAAACATCTATAGCACCAAAAGTGGTGCTTATGTTTCTAATAATGATGAAATTAGTCAAGCAATTAGCAACCTAAGTGCGCAGGCCAAGCAAAAAGAGAATCAGCTTTCATCATTAAACAGCCGCTTATACGCTGAAAAACAACAGCAGCAAGTCAATAAGGTTCCTGACAGCAATTCAGCCCCCGCTATCGCTGCTGCTCGCGCCTCAAAAGTGGCTTTATCTGGCAGCTCTGGATATTGTGCCCGTTACGTACGTAAAGCACTACAATCAGCTGGTTATGAATTTACACCCAATCCTTCAGCCTATCAGTACGCCACTCGTGGCACGCTTGATAAAGCAGGTTTTAGCAAAATCAGTAATGATATGCCAACCCAAGTAGGTGATGTTATTGTCTATGATCGCTCATCAAAGCGCCCGCATGGCCATATCCAAATATTTGATGGCGAAAATTGGATTTCTGATTTCCGTCAGAACAGCATCAGCCCATACAGTGGTGTCTATGCTTATACGACATGGCGCGATTCAAAATACGTGGATGACGCATCCGCATCAGATCGTAATATCTACCTTGCTATGAATGATAAATAAGACTTTCTAAGTCAGCACAACATAGTTGTTATTTCCTCCAACCCAGTAGTGATCTTAATATCATTGCTGGGTTTTTTTGTGCTTAACATCAGGGCGTATTTAACCTTTCATGATTTGATCCGTCAGAAATGAACACTACTGATATCATTACTCATGACAGGAGTTATCGACAAGCGCGTTTAAAATGCCACATGATGACGCTGGTGCACTACTTGCACATTTCTGGCGCAAAACGGTCAAGTGATGCTTTAAGTGCATCAGTTCTTCCATTCGTATTTCCACAGCATGAATGTGCTCATCTAGCAAGTTATTCACATCGCCGCAGTCCTTGTCAGGCGACTCCCAGTATTCAAGTAAGATTCGCACATCATCTAAAGCCATATCGAGCGTACGGCAATGTAGGATAAATTGTAGACGCTCAATGTGCTCTTCATTATATAAACGATAATTCCCTTCGCTACGAAAAGGCTCGGGTAATAAACGCTCTTTTTCATAATAGCGAATGGTTTCTACTGTGGCACCTGTGCGTTTAGCGAGCTCACCAATTTTGATTGTCATAACAACCTCTATGATTTAAATAATTAAAGTGGCTGTAAAGACTAGCGCTAGAGAAATTAAAATTACGAAACTGTAGATAAATAACCTTGACTCTAAAGCCACTATAGGGTTCATAATATCATTATTCAAAGGGTAAATTATTATGAAATATCATATTGAAGGTATGGACTGTGCCAGTTGCATCGGCAAGATTGAAACAGCTTTGAAACGTATGCCTGGGGTTTCTGATGTTCAGCTGAATTTCGCTACAGAAACGCTAGAGCTAAATTTAGCCCCTGGTGCGCCGACTCAGGCTAGTGATATCGAAAAAACAATCAAAAGCCTAGGGTTCGGCATCTCTGCCAATACTGGTCAACAAACTGTATCGGCTATTGATATTGACAGCGACAATCAGATGGCTCCGCAGGATAAGCAATGGTGGCAAACTCAAAAAGGCAAACAGGTTGTTGGCCTCGGTATTTTGATGGGCAGCGCTTATGCACTGTCACTACTGTTGCCCGCTTATGGGATATGGGTGTTTGCCATCGCTGTGATTGTAGGCGTTTTTCCATTTGCGCGCAAAGCCTTAGCACTGGCTAAAACAGGTTCATTCTTTTCAATTGAAACGCTGATGTCCGTCGCCGTGCTTGGCGCACTTATCATTGGTGAAGCTGAAGAGGCCGCAGCAGTTGTCTTTTTGTTCTCAATCGGTGAACTGTTTGAGAGTATCGCTGCTGATCGCGCTCGCGCTGGCATCAGAGCCTTATCATCGCTGGTTCCGAAAAGTGCAATTTTACTTGATGCTCAAGGTGGGCAGCGTAACGTTCCAGCGACTTCATTACAAGTGAATGACCTTGTGCTGGTGCGTCCTGGAGATAGGGTATCTGCTGATGGTTCCATTGTTCAAGGTGCGTCCAGCCTTGATGATTCGCCCGTGACGGGAGAGTCTGTTCCTGTTGCCAAGACGATGGGTGACAATGTATTTGCAGGGTCAATTAACATCGATGGTGTGCTCCAAGTGCGCGTAGAAAAGACAGCCGCCGATAACACCATTTCGCGCATTATTGAGCTGGTAGAGCAAGCCCAAGCCTCCAAAGCACCCACTGCCCGTTTTATTGAGAAATTCAGTCGCTATTACACACCGGCAGTGATGGCTATTGCCGCACTAATTATTATCATTCCACCGTTAGCCATGGGTGGAGATTGGTCGACTTGGTTGTATCGCGGTCTAGCACTGTTGCTGATTGCCTGTCCCTGTGCTCTTGTACTATCAACACCCGCTGCCATCGCCTCTGGTCTTGCTGTTGGTGCGCGCCGTGGCTTGCTGATCAAAGGCGGTAGTGCTTTAGAAACTATCGGCCAAGTGAAGACGGTCGCTTTTGACAAGACAGGCACTTTAACTGAAGGCAAACCACGCGTGACCGATGTTGTTGCCTTTACACAAGAGGACTCAAGTATTCAAGGTCAGAATTCTCAAGGTCAAGATGAGATATTGGCACTTTTTGCCAGTGTGGAGACTGGTTCTAGTCACCCACTTGCTGAAGCCATTGTCAGCCATGCTGAAGCCGCTAAAGTTGTTATACCTGTGGCTTCCAAAGCTTCTGCTACTGCGGGTAAAGCGGTACACGCAACTGTCGCGGAGCGCGCGCTAGCTATCGGTTCGCCTGTTTACGCAGCCGATGAGGCATTGATTTCATCCACACAACAGGCGCAAATTGAGGCGCTGCAAAATGAGGGTAAGACCGTCTCTGTTCTTTTCGATGAGCAAAACCGTGAAGTGCTTGGATTAATCGCGCTAAGAGACGAATTACGAGACGACGCTCATGAAGGTGTGGCTCAGCTCAAAGCGATGGGTGTGCGCTCCGTCATGCTAACAGGCGACAACCGCTTAACCGCTCAAGCACTTGCCAGTAATTTAGACGTGGAATGGGAAGCTGAGCTGTTGCCTGAGGACAAACTGCGCCTGCTTAACGAGATGAAGAACAACCGCAAAATAGCGATGGTTGGTGATGGTATTAACGATGCGCCAGCGCTAGCAACTGCCGATGTTGGCATCGCGATGGGTGGTGGTACCGATGTGGCCATTGAGACGGCCGATATCGCATTATTAAAAAGTCGTGTTACGGATATGGCTCATCTCATCGCACTTTCACGTGCCACCATGCGCAACATTCATCAGAACGTCATTTTCGCTTTGGGTCTCAAAGGCGTCTTTCTGATCACGACCGTATTCGGCATTACTGGACTATGGATTGCGGTTCTAGCTGATGCTGGAGCAACAGTGCTCGTTACTCTTAATGCGTTACGTTTACTGCGCTTTAAGGGAGCGCCTCCACTGGTAAATCCGCCTAAAGTAGTTAAATAAAACCCTTCGAAATCAATTAAAAACTAGAGATAGCAGCAGATTTCGGGGGTGGGTTCTAATAATAAAAATTCCACCGCCACAGTAAACTGCAACCGCATTAGAGTAAATAAGGTTAGACCGTATGTTGATTACAGAATTGGGCTATTTTGCCTTGCTTACCGCTTTTGTATTGGCGTTATTGCAGGTAATTCTGCCAACTATTGGTGTTATTCATAACCAAGTTGCTTGGCAACGACTAGCCCCTAGCTTAGCTTGGGCACAGTTTGCCGCCATGATAACGTCATTTGGCGCTTTGATAGCAGGTTTTTATTATAATGATTTTAGCCTCAGTTACGTCGCGCAGCATTCCAATACGCTGTTGCCTTGGTACTATAAGTTATCGGCGACATGGGGCGGACACGAGGGCTCTTTGCTGCTATGGATGACCATCATGGCCACATGGTGTGCACTGGTATCATACTTTAGTCGCGGCTTGCCGTTATCAATGCGTGCGCGGGTATTAGTTATTTTGGCCGGTGTACAGTTAATGATGCTAACGATGCTGATATTTACCTCGTCACCGTTTGAGCGTACCTTACCCAATCTAGCGGTCGATGGCGCTGATTTAAATCCTGTCCTACAAGATTTCGGTCTGATTATTCATCCGCCCATGTTATATATGGGCTATGTGGGTATGGTAGTACCTTTTGCATTTTGTATGGCGGCATTGTGGGAAGGGCGTTTAGATGCTGCTTGGACACGCTGGTCACGTCCATGGGCGCTCGCGGCTTGGGGGTTTTTGACCATTGGTATTGCACTGGGCTCGTGGTGGGCCTACTACGAGCTTGGCTGGGGCGGTTGGTGGTTTTGGGATCCGGTAGAGAATGCCTCGTTTATGCCTTGGCTTGTCGGCTTAGCATTGCTGCATTCATTAGCAGTCACTGAAAAGCGCGGGGTGTTTAAAGCATGGACCATTATGCTGGCTATTTTCGCCTTTGCCTTAAGCTTGCTTGGCACGTTCCTGGTACGCTCTGGAGTCCTTACCTCAGTGCATTCGTTTGCCGCTGATCCGACGCGTGGTTTGGTTATCTTAGCTATTCTTGGCATTATCATCGGTAGTGGTCTATTAATGTTTGCCGTTCGAGGTTGGCGTTTAACCGTTGAAAGTCAATATCAGCTGATTTCACGTGAGTCCTTTTTAGTGATCAACAACGCCATCATTTTGATTGCAACCTTAGTGGTGCTGCTCGGCACCCTTTACCCTATTATCGCTGATGCCTTTGGTTTAGGACAAGTGTCCGTTGGCCCTCCTTATTTTAATGCATTATTTGTACCTTTAACGTGGCTGTTATTAATAGCTATGGGTATGGGCTCAAATATTCGCTGGAAAAAAGACACCCGTCCACTACTGGGTATAGGCATGGTCATCGCCGTTAGTAGCTTAGTATTAGCTGCCATTATTACTTACTTTGTTAATCCATCGTCTATGCTTAATATTGGTGTGACTTTAGCCGTTAGCTTTTGGGCACTGCTATGGATGGCAGTTGATTTTAAAGATAAAACTAAGAATGCGCCTAATCTTTTTAACGGTTTGCGGCAGTTGCGTCTGAGCTATTGGGGTCAACAGACTGCTCATATTGGCGTATTGGTTGCTGTCATTGGCATAGCCTTTACTAGTAGCCTGAGTATTGAGCGTGACGTAGCAATGGGTATTGGCGATACAGTCAATGTTCAAGGTTACGATTTTGAAGTAACTGAATTTTTTGAAATAAAGGGTAGTAACTTTGATGCAACGCAAGCGCAAGTCGTGGTATCCAAAGACGGTCGTGAAGTGGCGAAACTGACTCCAGAAAAGCGTACTTATATTATCAGCACGATGCCAACGACTGAAGCCGCTATTGACCCCAGTCTTATGCGCGATGTTTATGTCGCACTGGGCGAACCTATTGCCGATGGTAGTAACCAATGGGCATTAAGGATTTATGTAAAACCATTAATTCGCTGGATTTGGTTAGGGGCAATTATCATGGCTCTAGGTGGATTAATTAGTATGCTTGATAAACGATACCGCATCAAAAAAGTTAAAGCTCCGTTGCTAGTTACTGGTAGTTTGGCTACTGATGGAGTCAATGAGGTAGCTATTGAGCAGGCAATCTCAGCATCGACGATGTCGACACTAAAGGAGAAATAAATGACTATGTCGAATAACACTCCTGAGCAAAAAGATAGCCAAAACAGTAAGCAGCGTAACCCAAAGGCAATGAAAAAAAAGCAGATGAAGCTATGGTTCTTAATTCCGCTTATCCTCTTTTTTGGTTTGGTAGTTATATTGTACATGCGCTTAGGTAAACCAACAGACATTGTGACCAATACCGCTCTTGAGCGTCCGGTTCCTGCCTTTGAGCTGCCGTTATTAGCAGATACTACCCGTACTATCACCAATAATAATTTGCCAGATAAGCCGTTTTTACTTAATGTTTGGGGCTCGTGGTGCCCAACTTGCATTATTGAGCATCCGTTTTTAATGCAACTAGAAGAGCGCGGCATTGATATCGTTGGTGTGAATTATAAGGATGAGATTGGTAATGCGCTCAGTTACTTAAACCAAGGCGGTGATCCATTTTCTATGTCTATTCAGGATTCATTGGGTCAGTTTGCTCTAGACTTAGGCATAACTGGTGCGCCCGAAACCTTTGTTGTGGATGGAGATGGCATCATTCGTCAGCATATTGTTGGTGAGATTAATGAAGCCAATTGGCAACAGCGTGTTAAGCCGTGCCTGACCGTACTTAATGAGGCTAATAAGAACAACGATAGTCCTGATCTCATTCAGGTTGAGGAGATGTGCAAATGAACGTTACTCGAATAAGAGCTCCTCAAATAAAACTCAATATAATTTTAAAACTAGCAAGCTTAATACTAGCGTGTCTGCTTAACATGACGGCAAACGCAGCTATTGACGTATACGATTTTGATTCACCACAGCAAGAAGCTCAGTATCGTGGATTAATAGAAGAGTTTCGCTGCCCAAAATGCCAAAATCAAAACCTTGCAGCCTCTGATGCACCGATTGCACAGGATCTAAAGCAAAAAGTCTATGATTTAATTAAAGATAGACGTAGTGATGCTGAAATACGCGCCTATATGCAAGAGCGCTACGGTGACTTTATTAGCTACAAGCCGCCTATGCGACCATCGACATGGATCCTATGGTTTTTTCCACCACTATTATTGCTCGTCTTAATTGTTGGTTGGTTTTGGCAAAGTAAACGCCGCCAAGTTGTCGCCCGTGGCCAAAACGGCGTTACAGTGAACAGTACTGCTGCCTTGACCTCTGCGGAAAAGGCTGAGCTTGATCGTCTATTATCGCAAGCTGAGAATGTCGACCACGATATTACTAGCATAGAGGACAAAAAATGACTCTATTTTCTACTTTTGGCTTATTTGTAGCTCTAAGCTTGCTGATTGCTCTTATATTTGCGCTAATTGCTATTATGCCATGGCTACGAGCACCGCGTTTGCAGTCCAAACCAATAGACAATCAACTGCTAGATATTAATGTTGCAGTATTTCGCGAACGTTTAGCTGAGCTACAAACAGATAAAGACAGCGGTACTATTAATAATAGCCATTATCAAAATCAAAAGCTGGAACTGGAGCGTCAGCTATTAGATGCGCAGCGTCAGATAACACCTATGGTCACCCCTGATGTCAAAAGCCGTTTAATTGTCGCAGCTTGGATCCCAATATTGGCTGCAATGGCGTACTTACTAATAGGCAATCGTACGCCCGTGTTTGATTTGTGGACAAGCGAGGACAAAGTAGGACAAGTGGCTGATGACCTATTGACGGCTAAGATTGATAAGCCACCAAAGTGGGCGACTGAAAACGGTCGTCAGTTGATTAGCGCTATGCAGACCAACGTCCATCGTAACGCTGATGATCCTAATCGCTGGATGCGCCTATCTGAACTTTTCTTATCGATGGAGGCGACTGACTCTGCGTTAGAAGCCTTATCGCGTGCCTATCGTTTAGCACCTGATAACGAGGAGATTGCTACTACTTATGCTCAGACTAGTTTTTTTGTTAATGAAGGTCAGTTAGACGCCAATATTCGCCGTCTATTACAAGCTATATTAGCTAAGAATCCGCAGCATGAACGGGCTCAAATGCTCATGGCAATGGGTGAGACTCGTAGTAGTAACTTTGCCCAAGCGCAAGGTTGGATTAAACGCTTACAAGGCAGCATTGTGGCCAAACCAGGTGATCATACTAAAGCTTTAGCAAGCTTAGATGAGTTAAGCAACTACGTTAGCACGCAAGAAAAGCAAGCGCTAGAAGGTATTGACGTGACAGTGAAAATTAACGCTAATTTATTACCGTTAGTGAAAGCTGATGATGTGTTGTTTGTTGCGATACGTGACGTTAAAGGAGGTCCACCGTTTGCCGCCAAACGTTTACCCATTAGTATTATCAAGCAAGGTGAGGCTAGTATCCGCTTAAGTAATCTTGATGCGATGATGCCAGATCGCACGTTAAATTCAGCTCGTAGTGACAAAACTCAGTTAGCAGTCGTTGCTCGTATTAGTCATAGCGGTAATGCCATAGCAGAATCAGGCGACTTATCGGGTAATCCTATAATGATTAGCGTTGAACAGACTCAGGTTAATGTTGAAATCAATCAACAGATTCCCTAATAAAAAATTATTACCGTAAGTTTCATAAAACCAGAGCGGTAAGTGGAGCCGTTTATGAAAGTGGCGCGATTAATAATTGTATACCAAAAACATATACGTTTAACATTGTTCATTGTATAAACATAGATAAAGAAAACAACTATGACTGAATCTACCGACAGATTAGATAGTACTAAATTGAATAGCGTTGAATCGGCTAGTACTAATATTGCTGACAATAAAGTACCTATAGCTGTGAGTAGTACTCATCAATCGATTGACTCTAAAACCATGAATCATACGCCTAAAGCTATGTACGTGACTTCAGGCAACTCAATAACACCTAAAGGTAAGTTGGACAAAATGCCAAAAATGGTTGCCAATGGCAGTCGCGCTTTTATCTGGTATTTGTTGGCGATAATGGTATTAATACTTGATCAATGGACTAAGTGGTTGGCCCAAACCACATTAGCGTTCAATGACCCCGTACCGGTCATTGAACCATTTCTCAACTGGACACTCGCTTATAACTATGGGGCAGCATTTAGCTTTTTAGCCGACGCTGGCGGTTGGCAGAAATGGTTTTTCTCAGGCTTAGCTTTTGTAATGGCTATCTTTTTAACGGTTTATTTAATCAAAGCGCCACGTGCAGCCAAGCTATTATCTATGGGGTTGGCCTTAATGCTTGGTGGTGCGATTGGCAACTTAATCGATCGTTTAAGAATTGGTAAAGTGGTTGACTTTATCCATGTGCATTATGCTGATGTATGGAATTATCCTATTTTCAATGTTGCAGATATAGGTGTCTGTGTCGGTGTCGCATTGATTATAATTGACATGATATTTTTAGAAAGTAAGCGTAATAAATAAGCACATTGATGCCGATTATCACAAACAAAATGAACTAGCGTCGTAGTCACTCTATACGGAAACATACTTTTTATACTTGAGTATGTTTATAAAATGTGAACTGGAAGATAATGTATGACTGGTATAGGTACTCACTCATTTTAGGTCTTAAAACTCAATACTTAAAAGCTCTGCGTAGAGCCATTATTATAGAGACATTGAATAATCCATAAATTCTTTATTGATCATAACAAAAGGAAAATACAGTGTCACAGGCTCAGCCAACTATTGAAAAAATTCACAGCCTTAGAAAAAAACAAGAGACAGCGTTAAAAAGTCTTACCCTTATAGGCTATCTAGAAGGCACCTCTTTCTTATTATTGCTCTTCATCGCCATGCCACTAAAATATATGATGGACATTCCAGAAGGTGTGAAATACATCGGTATGGCACACGGTATGTTGTTTATTACCTATATCATAATACTTATAGGCTCAGCTATCAAAATGAAAATGCCTCTTTGGGCAATACCTGCGGGCGTACTCGGCTCACTCTTACCTTTTGGCCCATTTATATTCGATCATTTACTAAAAAAGAACTTGCAGGAAAATGTAAGTAAAGAAGCCTAGAACAAGCTCTGCTACAAATGCCACAAACGTATCTTATTACTCAAGATTATTTTTCCTAACTAAATCACAAGCCGCCATCACTCATCATGGCGACAAATGAATAACATTGAGCAGAAATTAATCACAATAAAACTTTAATTCAGACCAAGTATGAATAGCCTCACACTCCAGTTACTTTTCGAACTTATCTTACATACTATCGACAAACCCGTCTTGTTTAAAAGCTAAACAGGTTTTGTCATTCGCGATGGCTTTCCTGTTATCGTAGGGTATACCCCAAGGGAACCATCTAAAAGGCATCAAAAACCGATTAATAGACGACTTAAAATAGACTGCTGTAATGGAACTACTTATAACAGACTATTGTACGTGTTTATGTTTATCAGAGCGTGTCTACGAGCGTCTACCAAAGAATAAGATGCCAAGCGTACCAAAAACGAGCTTATACAGTTTGCTACTGATCATGATCACAAAATTGCCGCCTTCTATGTCGAAAACGAATCAGGCGCAACTTTAATACGTCCACAGTTAATGTAAGTGATCGATGATGCCTATGAAGGCGATATAATTTTGGTAGAGCAGATTGACCGCTTAGCACGTTTAAACCAAGCTGATTGGGATACTCTCAAAAGAATGCTATTAGAAAAGAATCTGGGGTAGTATCAAAAGAGCTACCGACCTCATATATGACGCCTCAATCTGAGAGCAGCACTGAATTTATGAGCAGCGTATTACAGTCCATTAATTCGATGATGCTTGATATGCTCGCTGCTATTGCTAGAAAGGACTATAAAGATCGACATAACCGTCAGGTGCAAGGTATTGCTCATGCTAAGACAGAAGGTAAATATTTAGGGCGTAGGAAAGATACCGAAAAGCGTAAGATTATTGCTAGCCTCCTAAAATCTGGGCATAGCTATTCTGAAATACAAGCTACAGCTAAGTGTTCGCGTCAGCTGATAGCTGTTATAGCTAAACAAATACTCAAATACTCAAATACTCAAATACTCAAATACTCAAATACTCAAATTTTAGGAGCTGTAATAATTCTTGTCAAACAAAAGTAATCTGTTATCAAAGTTCCTTTAACATATTCTATTTTTAGTAGTTTATTAGCTTGAATAGGGTCAAGAAAAATATTGATTACTTTTCAGGCTACGGTATTTTCGCCGAATCGTTTTACAAACGAATCATCATTGGAACGATAATATTGAGACTAGCTTGAGCTTGATTATCAAGGCAGACTTTCCTGCGTATAGCAGGGTTCGTCTAACTATTCAAACCATCTGCTTCATCTTTAAAGGTCTCTACAACGATAGAGAAAATATCGTCCCAAACCTCATCATTTGCCAAAAACGGATAATCCTTCAGTAGCTTATTACTTTTAGCACCCTTATTTTGTAGCATGCTGCGAATGATTCTATCGGCATAGCTGTTGGGCATCTCAACAATCTCTTTTATCGCCAGTCGTGCATGGTCATGCTTTCTTAGGTACTGTGACTCGTTATGCATCTCTTTTTCAATAACATGAGCAATCAGTCCTGATAAGTACTGAACGTGAGGCGTTAGATCCATGAAGCGCCATGCAGGTTGAATCAGGTGAGTATTTCCAAAATTTAAGTTTGAGCGAATACCATCAGGGTAGGTAACTGCCTGTTTATCAAAGCTGTAATGATCACGGATTTGCTTCATGAGCGGCACAGAGACACGGTCTAAAATCTTATCATAGGCATGCCGGTCTGAGGGATGCTCGGCAATGGCTTGTGATATAGGTAGGATAATCGGCTCATGAATGACCTGGTCTCGCCTGAGGACGTCATTAATTAAAAAGCGATGTACACGGCCATTGCCATCCGCCAGCGGATGAATATATACAAAGGCAAAGGAGGCAACCGCACTACGCATCAGTGCTGATTGTCCCTCAGTCTTTTCCATAAATACCTGTAATCCTTCTAACTTATCAGCAATGTCATCAGCTGGTGGAGCAATATAATGCACAATTTCTTTAAAGCCATTGACCTGAGTATGCGACACAAAAACTGGTGATTGACGGACACCATACTGCTGGATAACCGTTTTGCTACCGAGTATCTCTTGTTGCAACTCTGCTAGTGATTCAGGATCAAGCGGAATGTCACCGGTGCCGGTACGCCGTGCCATCACATCGGCAAAACGTTCAATGCGTTTTAACTCTTTTCCCTCACCTTCTATAGTAAAGCTGGCTTTACTCTCTCGTAGGGTCATCCATACGGAGGCGCGCATCAGTAAGTCTTGCCCAAATTCATCGTTAAGTTTGTCAACCATTGTGGCAATATCGAGTGCAGCTGCTTGCGTAAAGGCCTCTGTTTTTACCAGCATCGGACAGAAATGACGGGTTCCTGCTAGATTGTCATTGATACGCCAGCGAGCGTTCTTGATGACCTGCGAAGGACTTGAAGTAACCAACTTCTTGGTATCCAAAGCATCCACATAGTTACCGCCTATATTACTCGGTACCTCTAAATGCTTATCCATGAGCCACTCATACAAGAAAGCCATTCTACGGGCATAGCTGCCTGTCGGCTCAGCGTTTACCCATGCTTGCACGTCATTTGCCCCTATCTGCTCAAATAGACGAACCAGTAACTCTAAATTCAGTACTTCATGACGCATGTGAAACTGTAAGTGCGCAATGATAGTGTCCAGTGGACGTGCGGTTTCCTGATAAGCGTTATGAATGACGTCACCGTCTTTATAGGTTTGTCTGCGCCCACCGATACTACTGCTGACATATAAAGGCGAAACCAGCTCTATGCTGGCATAACGGACAAGCCATGCTGCGCCAATAGGATCTGAGATAGGGGTATTCATCATGAGTGGCTCAAGCGATTATAGATAAGCCATTTTGCGCAAAAACAATTATGAATGCAATATAATGATTATTATAAAGCCTTATTGCATTAAAACGATTTTCTTATGACGTTGCGATGCCTTTAAATCAAGACCAAAGGTCACGTTGAGTCGATATTTAAAATACCTCAGCTATTGACCTGCTTTAAGACACGATAAACGGTAGCTACGCCAACACCAACCGCCTTAGCGATCTCTTCTTTTGTCATATTGTTTTGACTAGCCAATGCTTTAATACGATTGTGTTTTGCGGTATTGGCTTTCTTACCAGTGGGTTTATAGCCACTGTTGGCCAATCCTTGTTTAATGCGCTCTCTACGCTTGTCATTATCAAGCTTTGCCATGGTCGCTAATAAATCGATCAGCATATCGTTAATCACTTTTAGGATCTCACCTGTCATACCGTCACTCATCGTATGTGTGGTTGGTAGATCAGCCACCACCAATCGTAAGCCCTTATCTTTAATACGCTGCTTTAGAATCGAAAAATCATCTTGAGATAGTCTGCTTAATCTATCCACGCTTTCAACCAATAAAATATCGCCTTGCTCGGCGTCCTTTAGCAACTTAGCTAAGATTGGTCTATCGAGCTTTGTACCACTGAAGTGCTCAACGTAATCAACATAGCTATCACCATAGCGGCTACTGAAGGCAACCAAATCTATTAATGCTCTAGTAGCGTCTTGATCCTTAGTGCTGGCTCTCACATAAATACGAACGGTCATAATACCTCTTTGTATCAGTTAGACTTAATAATTGATGTTCATTGATAATAGCAAGATATTACTATCATTTAATATCAAATAAAAGTCAAATGATAGATAGGTTATCGTTTAGAAGTTTTATGTTTTGGGTATAGGTTAATGATAGGCTGACTAAGGTGATAAAACCACCTTAGTCTAATTCTAGGTAGGTTGTTAGCTTCTACATAGTTGATTTAGATAATCGGTCTTTTAGACGTACATTCATAAAACAGGTATATATTAGTGTAATGCCCTACATATATTTTATTTTTCGGTTGTCAAAAGCTATTATAGTCCCTTCTAATACATCAACAGCTTTATTATTAATTATGCTGCACTCTATGGCTCCTGAAATATAACTAATATCATTGCTGTTTGAACGAGAAAATTCACAATGAATTATTTGTTCTGCATCACAAACTATCGCTAAATTAGGGTTATGAGTAACCATAATTATTTGTCTCTTTTGCTTTGCTTCAGTTAACACAGGTACGAGTAAGCTAACTATTGTTTCGTTATCCAAGTTTTCTTCTGGTTGATCTAAGATTATAGGATTATTGTCTTTATCAACCAGGAGGTAGAAGATCAAAAGTAGAGCGCCTCTTTGTCCTGGTGAAAGCTGTTCTATTTGTGCATCCTGAAACATCAAAGTATATTGAGGTTTTAGATACTCTAGCCCAAATATGAAATCATAGACTTCATTAGCATTACGATCTTTCTTTAGTAAAGATTGTATGCCTGGTAGTTTTGAAGCTTCCTCAAGCCTCCCATGTAGTTCTTGAACTAAATTTATAAGAGAAGGTTTAGAACTTATATCATGCTTATCCATTAATTCTCTTAGTACCGCTAAGCTTTCACTCTCCCCTCTAAAATCACCGGCAGTTTGTTTAACCATTAAAAACAATCTATCGTAGATCATATCTAGGTTGCTTTTTAATTCTGACTGAAACTGCAGCTTATATTCGTTGCGTATTAGAGAATTACTTTGAATTAATTCTTGAACAGGTTTGAATAGAGCCTCCCTGCTGATACGTTGTTCATCTAGAATATCAAAAATTTGTGCGGTGATTGAAATTCTTTGGGTTTGCAACTCATCTCTTTCAATTGGCAAATCATTTAATTTTTCGAGCTGATGCTCCAATCCCAGTATTGTCTCAGGTAGGTCGTTTGATCCGACTATTCCAGCCTGTTTTTCTTCCCAAGTATTTAATAATTCTAGGTACTGCTGATAAGCCTGCTGTGGTCCATTTAATCTTGTATTTAAAGCGTTTCGTCTTAAAATTAAAATGTTTTTATTGATATCAAGATTTGCATCACTAGCTTTAATTCTTGTAATTTCAGTAGAAATATTAGTATCTGTTTCTGACAATATCAGCTCATGTACTTCTAACGAAAGCAAGCTTTCTAGAGTTAAATCTAAAGTTACCGCATCAACCAAATGATCACTTCTAAACTGACTCAGAGATCTTTCAACAACCTCAATTCCTTCTTTTATATTTAAATAAGACTTCTTCTTTGAAGCCAACTTAGTCAGCTTAATCTTATTTTCTTCTTGTTGTATATAGATAGCTTCTAATTGCCGATTTACATCTGTTAATTCGGCAGAGACTTGCTGTTGTTCTGCAGAAGACTCGATGGTTGGTTCAGAGACTTCCTCAGGTTTAGCCTTTGAATGCTCTTCAAGCAACCTATTCTTTTGAGTCAATTTCTCGCTAATCGTATTACGAGTTACGTCTGACATCTGTCCTTCAATATATGATATCTGATGATTGATCTTATGTAACACGCTTCTTAAACTATCAAAATTACTCCTCAGCGCACTTTCTTGTTGTTCGATAAGTTGTTCAAAATTATGGGCGCCTAGCCTAGTAGTTTCATTAGCATGAGAGAAAATAACAGCCCTCAATTCCTGTTCAAAAGAATTGGATTTACCGTCGACATGATCGTTACATAGCTCTTCAAAGTGTCCTTGAGGTATATACTTAACAAACTCAACATGTTCAATTTCTGGATCATCATTTAGGTTTTTTTCTAAAACTTGTTCATCTCCCCACATCAATTTTGCAATGAAATGTTTTGCAGGTACACCCACTTTGCCTCTGAAACGGTTTTTCTTTAAGAAAGAGAAATGATGACTTTGTTTTGAGTTGCCTACTAACGCAATAATATCTGCTAGTGCGCTTTTACCACTTCCTTTATTACCAATAATAGCAACCAAATCATTGTTTAACGTTAGTTTAGTATTTTCTAACCAGCGTTCATTAAATGCCGACAATGGAACTTTTGTCACCTCTAGCTTATCTATGAATATACTTCTATTTTCTCTTATCAACTTTAATTTGGGGGGCACTGCACCTATAAAAGAGCGTTTTGCAGGCTCTTTTATTGCTTGTTGTAATCCTTGGAAAGTTGGATTAGCTTTTATCCAAGTAGCTTTTCCTGAAGGGTAATCACCATATCCTCGTTGATCATCATTTCCTTGAATACCAATGAACCGATGCGCATCACTGCCAGAAACAGCTAGTCTTGGAGTATTATTTAATGCTATTTGGAAGTCATCAAACCACCGCTCATTTTTAGTGGTCTTAATACCAGAAAAAGCCTCCCAAATGCTAATATTTCTAGTCTCGAATATTGGCGAAGTTTTGAATAATCCTAAAACGTATACATAATGAGCATTACGCTCTATTCCAGTTAAACCATCACTAGTATCAAAAGGCATAAAACCTATAGCTTGTTTATTTTTTACTTTTGTTATGGCTTCCTTGTAACTTTCACAATTCAATTCAGCCATTATTGAACCAGCTTCTAGAGCATAATTTGTATGATCTAATACCCTAGATATATCTATGCCATGATGCCTTAACTTATCTTCAGGAACCGAACGAGCATAATCAATAAGAGCATCATTAGATAAATTTCTACATCCATCTCCTGGGAACTCTAGCTTCAAATTAGCTTTAAAATCTATGAGCTCTTGGTCTTTAATATTGTCAGAGAAAATTACATGTGCGTTTAATCTTCCTCCTTTTAGGGGTGACATTAGACGTAATTCTATACCAGGAAAAACTGTTTTTTCTAACTTTGGAGCATCGTCCTGCTTCAATCGATGCTTTAAAGCAAACCAACCATCAAAAGTCCAATAATCCATTATTGCAAATACTGCTGGTTCTGCTGAATTGAGTGCATTTATCATCTGATCAACTAATGGCGCATTTCTAGGATCACAAGGATCACTATTGAACTTCTGCCCAGTCCAATGAAACGATGCTGGCGTATGTATATGCAGATCCCATTTTCGCCATTCAGATCCATTAGGGTATTCACTGTTAATCATTAATACTTCCTATTTTTTAATGAACTATCTAGAATTCTCGATAAACATGATTTATTTGCAGAGCTTTCTATTGATTTAGCTAAACCTTCCCACCCACACCTTTAAACTTCTCAACGAAAGCTGCTATTTTCTGCAGAACACTTTGCTTCTTGGTCAGATACTGCGGGTTGAGAGGGTTTAGTTTAGGCAAGATAGCATTCAACTCTGTACCGTTCTCACTGGCGTACTCACGCTTTAGAGAAGCGGTAATATAACGCTTAGCAGCATCTTCATTCAGATTCTCAGCCGCAATCATATCTTTGACTTCACGTTGCTGCTCTACCTGAGCATAGCTAAAGAAGGCATCGATAATGCTGGATTTGTCAGGGATATTATCCAAGTTAGTTTGATTGATAAAATCTACCACCAAGCTTTCTTTGGCTCGGTTGCCAAGGCTTGCTCGAATCAAACGACGTACTTCTTCAACCAAAGCAGACTTGTCCTTGGTGTTTTTATTATGCTCAAAAATTAGCTCAAGGATATAATCTAGATTGATCTCCTGTGATTTGAGCAAGTCTATTTCAAAGACAACCTCATCCCAATCAATCGAAGACTCATCTTGCTGGTCACCCGCCTTTTCACGACGTAGCCAATCGCGTATATCGTTATAGGTTGAGCGATAATCTTGTACGGTACGTTCAGCAGGCACTTTAATAGTTTGCATAGCGGCTATCTCATCATCGTTTAGGTAATGCTCATCCTTAAACGTCTCAACAGCGTCAGCATCGGTCACATCCAAGTCTTGCAGTGCTTTTAGGCTTGCAAACTCATCATAGTTTTGTAATATATTCTCGACACGTAAATACTCCCCGAATAACAGAGATAAGACTCCTTCATCATCTGCTACCACACCATCGACCATATACAGATCTATATCTGTTTTAAAACTTGATAAAGCCATTTTATGACTTTCAATAAACATTTAGCATGATCCTTTATTCTGAGCTACTTTATTTGTAACTTACAGAAACTACCGTTCAACTATTTTCTCATCAATCATTTCAGTTAATAGCTCAGTCACTGTCTTTCGGTTATCAAGCGCAAACTTTTTGAATGCAATATACTTATCTTTGTCAATGTTAAAGTTTACTCGTGCCGTTTTTTGAGGACTATCGGTCACGTCTGACAAAGATAACTCATCTTTTACCTTCTTACTGGGACGACCTGCTGCTAAGCTCATCATTTACTCCTTATCAAAAAATGTTTTAACTTCATTAACCAATACCGTCATTTCTTGTACTGCATTACTGTTCACTGACTCAGTATCAAATACGGTCTTGCCTAATGCTGCGCTATTTGGATAACTTACACGCTGCATAATTCTACTATCTAACACAGGTAGACCGTACTCTAGTAAAACTGAAGCCACTTCCTTACCAATATTAGTATTCTGGATTGCCCTAGACACTACAAAGGCTGCTTTTAGTTTACCGTCAGTCATCTCTATACGCTGCTTTACTAAGTCTACTAAATCGCTAGTCGCCCAAACATCGTATGGGCTAGGCTGTACAGGAATTAATACAAAATCAGCTGCTTTAATTGCAGATAAAGCCAAACTAGTTGCTTGTGGTGAACCATCAATCACAACATACTCTTTATCAGAGACATTTTTTAGATCTTTATCAAGCGTAGGTCTATCGAGACCTATCACTGGTACTGGATTATCTTCATCTACAGCTCGCCAATCACGTGCACTGCCCTGCTGGTCACTATCTACTAGCAATACACTATGTCCTTGCAGCTGCAAGCCACGAGCTAATTGAGTGGCAATAGTTGTCTTGCCACTGCCTCCTTTTTGATTCAACACAGCAATGACTTTCATAGAGCAATCCTAATTTTGAGTATTTGAGTATTTGAGTATTTGAGTATTTGAGTATTTGAGTATTTGAGT
>NZ_JABASS010000001.1 GCF_016107545.1 Psychrobacter namhaensis | reverse complement strand
TCGTTGAGTCGTTAGTTTACCAAGTTTACTTGTACGGTTTCTTCAGCATAGCTCAAACTGATCTCAGAGCTCTCATAGTTGCATTAGCCTGAGCTTCGCTATGCTTGCTTATCTCCTTATGTTTATCACTTATCATTGACTTGGTAATATTATTTAGAGGGATATTTAGCCAGTCTTTCAGCTTATGTAGTATTTGACGGTCATAAGTGGTAATAGTGCCTTCAGCTAAGCTCGTCTTTGTTGATTTGAAGTAGTCATAAGCTTCTTGCAGTGTTGGCACATTATTGGTCTTATCTTTCGGGTCTTCTAGGTTCTCATGAAGCCCGTCATAAACATGCATGCCTTTTTTGATGTTAGCCATCATTATGCTTGCTTTTTCACGTGCTTCGGTTAGCGTAATTAGATGCGTTTCTTCTACTTCGTCTCTATACAGATTTCCGTTAATGCGCTTATGCAATGTATAGCGTTTAGACTGCTTACCTACACGTAGCGCAAATCCAGTTAATACATCATCCATATAGATATCAGTACCTTTAGCGGTATAGTCTATTGAATCAATAAATTTTTTCGTAAGTTTAACCTTCATATATCACCCGTGCAGCAGTACGTAACCATAGTGTTAGTAGTCATCATACTTTAATTACTACAAGGGTCAAAGTATCAAGATAGTATCAAAAAATTAATTACATCAGTACATTTGCATAAAATTTAAGCAATAAAAAACCCTTACAAGTCAATGACTGTAAGGGTTTGAATTTGGTGGGCCCAGTAGGACTTGAACCTACGACCAAAGGATTATGAGTCCTCTGCTCTAACCAACTGAGCTATGGGCCCTAACGTTAGACGCACAATGATACCTGATTTTTTCGATTTTTCAAGTAAAAGATGACCGTATCAAAGATATTTTTTATCAAAGCCCGCTGCTCCAGTCTTGCCTGATCGAGTAGTATCAAGCTTTGCAGTCACAGCCGTTGTTTGTTTTTTTAAATAGTTGTTAATATGAGTTTTGTGCCTGTAAATGTTTAATTCTGGCGCATCGTAACGCCTCGCCAATCGCTGGGCCTTTTAGGTCTGGCGCAATGTCTTGCATACTGATAGCGTGGAAACTGCCTAACGCTATCATCATCTGTCGGTGCTGTATTGCCAGCTGTAAGACATGGCTGGTCACGAGTAGTTGTGAGAGATTTTCAGGTTCTTTATGAGCACCGCACGCTTGTATGAGGTCAATTTTTTCAGCAGCACTAAGACTGTTGATGGTGCTTAGTTTGTTGGCCTGTTGAACGAACAAATTGGCAAATTGCGTTTGGGCTTTTGGTACTTTGGCAGTAGTGCCTATCTCGTTAATACCTGTCACAGTCGTGGTTACATTAGGGTTTGAGTCTACATGTCTCACATTAAATAAATCTGCGTTAAGACTAGCCATCAATAGCGCCCAACGCTGTGATAAGTTTAGTTGCATCTGACCAGAAAAATATAGAGCTGTCTGCACCGTTTCTCGTATGTGGTCATTGTCCCAAGCATGGTGCAATGGCGCAAAATACTCTGTGAGCGCGCCAATGCTAAACAGCTGCTGCCAATACACTTGAGGCGATAGCTGCATGGTTGCGCGGCTCGACTCTTGCCAAATCCGCTCCGCACTCAAATGCGTAAGTTCCCCAGAGCCAACCAACTGGCGCATCAAGTTTAAGGTTTCATCAGCGATGGTAAACCCCAAGTCATAATAGCGGCTATAGAAGCGGGCGGTGCGCAACACTCTTAGGGGATCTTCGCTAAATGCACTTGAGACATGGCGCAATGTTTTACTTGCTATGTCTGCCAACCCGCCATAATAATCAATCACCTCACCATTGACTGGCGTGTCATCGGTTAAACTCATCACTTCTATGGCCATGGCATTAATCGTCAAATCACGACGTTGTAGATCCTCTTTTAGGCTGACGTCAGGACTAGCATGCACACTAAAGCCTTGATACCCAACTCCTTGCTTGCGCTCCGTGCGTGCCAGTGCGTATTCTTCATGGCTAATAGGGTGCAAAAACACAGGAAAATCTGCGCCCACTTGCAGGAACCCTGCGTCAAGCATCTCTGCAACAGTGGCACCAACGACAACGAAGTCTTTATCTTTAATAGGACGCGCTAACAGTTGATCACGTACGGCCCCACCAACCAGGTAAATTTGCATAGTATTCTCTGTTTATTAAGTAAGAGCGAGCTGACCCAATGGACACTGATCAAAAAAAACCAGTCAATGCTTGTTTAACGGCATTGACTGGTTTTAGTATAGCAGACAGACTCTGTCAATAGATGACAGCGCCTATCTTAATGGTACGCTTATAATTTTATCATACGCATGACGTACTATAATTTTCGTTTTCTAGGTCCTGAGCTTCAGTAACAGCAAGAGCGGTCATATTGACGATACCACGTGCAGTAGCCGATGGTGTCATAATGTGTACAGGCTTGCTAGTACCTAATAAGATAGGACCAATAGAGGCACTGCCGGTTGCCGTCTTAAGTAAGTTGAAAGCAATATTAGAGGCGTCAAGCGTTGGTAAAATAAGCAGATTCGCCGCCCCTTTTAACGGGCTTGATGGCATATGGTTTTGACGGATAATTTCATTAAGCGCCGCATCGCCTTGCATTTCGCCTTCGAAGTCAAAGTCTACATTCATATCAGTCAGTAACTGGTGAACCTTACGCATTTTGACAGCGCTGGCACGATTTGAAGCGCCAAAGTTAGAATGTGACACTAGCGCGACACGTGGTGTGATACCAAAGCGACATAACTGGTCAACAGCCAAGACCGTCATTTCAGCCAACTGTTCGGCTGTTGGATCTTCATGCACATAAGTATCAGCGATAAAGATATTACGATCTTGCATCAGTACGGCATTCATGGCGTAAAAATCATTAACGTCTGCTTTTTTATCGATGACGCTTTGAACGTACTCTAAGTGCAGCTGATAGTGACTGAATGTGCCGCAAATCATGCCATCTGCATCGCCATTATCGACCAGCAGTGAGCCAATTAAGGTGGTTTTACGACGTACATCACGACGGGCAAGCTCAATACTCACACCGCGGCGTTTGTTCTTTTCGTAGTAACCCTGCCAGTAGTCTTTATAGCGAGGATCATCATCTGGATTGACGACAGTCATGTTTACGCCATCTTTTAGACGCAAGCCCAGTTTTTCGATATTGGCTTCAATCACTGAAGGACGACCAACCAAAATGGGTTTCGCTAGCTGTTCGTCAACGACGACTTGTACCGCAAGCAATACATTGTTGTCTTCGCCTTCACAGTAAACAATACGTTTTGGATCGGATTTGGCGCGGGCAAAGATTGGCTTCATGACAAACGCTGAGTTATAGACAAACTCAGACAAACGCTGACGATACGCTTGCAGATCATCGATAGGCAAGGTTGCAACACCTGAGTCCATGGCTGCTTTAGCAACCGCAGAAGCGATTTCGATGATTAGGTTTGGCTCTAGAGGACCTGGGATTAAGTAGTCACGACCAAAACTTTGCATTTTTTCGATGTTTCTAACGTTGGTGGTTGGTGTCGCCTCAACGTGTGCCATAGCAGCGATTGCTTTTACGCAAGCCACTTTCATCTCTTCGTTAACCGTTGTTGCACCAACATCTAATGCGCCGCGGAAGATATAAGGGAAGCATAAGGCGTTGTTTACTTGGTTTGGATAGTCTGAGCGACCTGTCGCCATGATAACGTCTGGACGGACAGCATGTGCCAGCTCTGGCATGATTTCAGGGGTTGGGTTAGCCAAAGCAAAGACGATAGGGTCTTTTGCCATACGGCGAACCATATCTTCAGACAAAGTGCCTGGCATTGATAGTCCTAGGAACATATCAACATCGTCCATGACTTCTTCAATCGTCGTCGCAGTCGTATCGCGCGCATAGCGCTGTTTGGTTTCATCAAGGTTTTCACGGCTGGTGCTAATAATACCGCGTGAGTCTGAAACAAAGATATTGTTTTTATCAACGCCAAGCGCACAGATAATATCTAGACAAGAAATGGCTGCCGCACCTGCGCCTGAACAGACAATTTTAATCTCTTCAATTTTTTTGCCAGTAATCAATAAAGCATTGAGCATCGCCGCCGCAACAATAATTGAGGTACCATGTTGGTCGTCGTGGAACACTGGAATGTTCATGCGCTCACGCAACTCACGCTCGATTTTAAAACACTCTGGCGCTTTGATGTCTTCTAAGTTAATACCACCAAAAGTCGGCTCAAGAGACGCAACGGCTTCGATGAACTTATCTGGATCGTTTTGGGCAATTTCAATGTCAAAAACGTCGATACCTGCGAATTTTTTGAACAGGACACCTTTACCTTCCATGACGGGTTTTGACGCCAATGGACCAATATTACCCAAACCCAATACGGCAGTACCATTGGTGATCACCCCAACCAAGTTACTACGAGCGGTATATTTAGACGCGAGTGTTGGGTCTCTTTCAATCTCAAGACAAGGCACTGCCACACCTGGTGAGTAGGCCAGTGCTAAATCGCGCTGGTTGGCCAGCTGCTTGATAGGGGTAACTGATATTTTACCTGGGCGTGGGAACTCATGGTAATGTAAGGCAGCTTGTTCAAACTGCTCTTTTTCTGTACTAAGGGTGTCCGTATTCAAAGTGGTATCGTCATTCATAATAATTGCCATGGTTGGAATAAATTGGAATAAAGTAAATGGTGATAAAAAAATAATGTCTCACCCTCATCCAAATCATCGAATGATAAAATCAAAGGGTACAGAGACACTAAAAGAAGTAATAATCGGCGATTAAATATCAAGTCAAAAAACAATGCTACAAAAACCGTTATTCTAGCATTATTGGCAATTCACTGCCTAGTCAACAGCGGTGAAATCTGCGAATAATATAATAAAATGATATTCATTATTTAGCTAGTTGATAATGCCAAATAATACGGCTATATAGCAACCCTAATTTCACAATGTTTCCAAATACTATCGCAGTTTACTAAGACGAGCAGCTAATCGGCATTTGCGGGGCGTTAGGCGTAGGCGGGGTACTATCAAGCTCGGTGGCGATGTCTTGTACCTGATAAGGGTCACCCAGTAAATTAAACACTCGATTTACTTCTTCAAATTGACCTTGTTCGGCGGCAGTAATCGCTCGCTGTGCCATACTGTTACGCAAGACATAAACAGGATTATTGGCTCTCATATCATTGATAGCTTGTTCAAAAGATACAAGCTCTATTTGTGCCAAATAACTGATTGACCAGTCTTGCCACACTTTTTGTGCTTTTTGATCGAGCTCCGCTGTCATCGTTGCCAGCAGCTGCTGCTCATAAGGATGCTCATCAGGCGCTATAAGACCCAATAACGCCCTAAAACTATTGGTATAATCCAGTAAGTTGTCTTCTAACAGTGTCAACCACTCAAAGGCCAACGTTAAGCTATCCTTCTCATGTGGCAGTCCAAGCTTGCGGCACAGCCCTTGCTGATAGTGCTGCATAAAGGTCGCTTCGTAAGGTGCCAAGCAATCTGATAGACCATCACGAGTAACCTCTTCTAGACGCATAAAGTGCGGCAGCCAGATATTGAGGTTCCAATGACCGATAGCGGGCTGGTTTTGATAAGCATAGCGTCCTGTATGGTCAGAGTGATTGTTGATCCAAGCAGGATTAAAGCGCTCCATAAACCCAAAGGGACCAAAGTCTAAGGTACTTCCCGTGATGGATAAGTTATCTGTGTTCATCACGCCATGAGCGAAGCCAATCAGCTGCCAGTCAGCAATCATACGCGCCGTACGTTCCACCACGGCGGTCAAAAACGCTAATACTGGCGCTTTACTATCACGGCACGTGGGATAGTAAGTATCAATCATATAGTCGGTAAATTCACTGAGCAAATCTGGCGCAAAGCTAGTAATCCATTCCACATGGCCAAGGCGGATATGACTGTCAGCCACACGCATCAAGGCGGCGCCTGCTTCCATTCGCTCGCGGCGTACTTTCGTATCAGAGACGACAAACCCTAAGGCGTTAGAGGAGGGAATACCAAGCTGGGTGAGCGCGTGTCCACACAAGTACTCGCGGATGGTACTACGCAGCACCGCGCGGCCATCCCCCATCCGTGAATAGGGGGTTAGACCAATACCTTTAAGATGCAAATCCTGCAATTGGTCGTTGTTGTCGAGTACTTGCGCCATTAACAAGCCGCGCCCGTCTCCCAGTTGTCCCGCCCATTGCCCAAACTGGTGACCAGCATAGGCCATGGCCAGTGGTTTAAACGCGGTAGGTACGTATTGACCACCAAGAATATCAACCCAGCGCGCCATTAACTCGTCGTCATCTGCCCAGCCCAATTGCTGCGCAAGCGGTGTGTTGAAGTGACCTGCACGTGGATTGTCCAATGGTGTCGGTGGCTGCTCATGATAAAGGCGCGTGTCCAAATTAACGTAGGTGTTTTGATAGCGCATACACAGCTCCCATTGAGATCTAAGATTGATTAATGAAGTCACTATAGCACAGCCTTCGTAGTGCATCGTGTCACTCTGTCCATCTCTTGTAAACCAAGCGTGCTCAGCTGTTTTACACCCCACCCAAAAAATACGATTAGCCGTGTCAAACTTGCTTAGTCTACTAAATATAGGATTTACCTTCATTTTCCTTGCGCCTCATACTTTTGGAAAGGTGATGAGTGAAAGGACACGGCTCATAGCCTATTATAAATGACATAAAAAAATCCCTCTATCTGTTACAGATAGAGGGAGGGATAACGTCACAATACGGAATATGAACTATTCACAAGATGTTGGCGTTTAAGCAGCTTTGGTATTTTGGCCAATAGAGCGAAACGCAGTTTTTAGATTGCTGTTATGCTCAAGTATTTTTTGTTCAATCTTGGCATAGTCATGCTTTAACTTGTCATCAACTTCGTGTATGCGATCAGCAAACTCTGTCTTTTTTAGCTCAATGGTTTTGGCTTTTAGCGCTTGCCACTCTTCTACAGTCTGAGTGAAGGCATCATATTCAAACTTGATACGATCTTGGAAGCTTTTCATTGCATGAGGCAGATCAAGACCACTCACTGCTGCTGTATCAATCTGCTGTTGTGCTTTTTTGAATTGCATTTGCACTTCGGCATGCTTAATAGTCGTATCATCAACCGTACGTAACTCAGTGGTTAGGCCAAACTTTGATAAGCCGGCAATCAACCACTTAGTAGGGTCATACTGCCACCATTTTACGCCGTTACGATAATCATATTGGAAGAAGTGATGGTAGTTATGATAACCCTCACCCCAAGTAAAGATGGCTAAGAAGAAATTATCACGGGCGCTGTTGGTATCGGTATAAGGACGCGTACCAAACATGTGGCATAACGAGTTAATAAAAAAGGTAAAGTGATGGGTTAATACCAAGCGTAGTAAACCTGCAAGGACTAACGTGCCCCACACATCACCTAGTAGCCAACCGACAGCAGCGACCATACCCACATTCAATGCCAATACCCATAAGCCATAGTACTTATGCTGAATTTGTAGCACTTTGTCTTTGGTCAAATCAGGGATGTTTTTGTAGTCAAACTTACCACTAGGATAATTGCGTAGCATCCAACCAATGTGACTAAACCAAAAGCCACGCTTCGCTGAATAAGGATCGTCTAAGCGATCATCAACATGACGATGGTGACTACGGTGACCAGATACCCAGTCAAATGCAGAACCCTGCACCGCTAAGGTAGAGCCAAGTAACAAGAAGTTTTTTACCACTGGATGCGCTTTATACGCACGATGCGACAGTAGGCGGTGATAGCCCGCCGTGATGCTGATGCCTGTCCACACCATAAAGGCGCCAAATACACCCCACACTGGCGCGCTAACCTCATGAGTAAATAAGTACCAAGGCGTAATGATAGCGGCAGCAATAGGCGTGGCTACCAAGATTGTCGCTGGAATCCAGTTGATGGGTGCCTTCGTAAATTCAAACTCGCGCATGTCAAGGCTCTCTTCTTTGGGAGAGACGTCAACTTGTCCGGCAGCGTGCGCGTAGTTGCGTTTAGCCACAGGTTGCTCATCGAGTGAGCTTTTCGTTTTATTCTCGTCAAAACGTGTTTTAAAGCGTGTGACTTGAACGCTGGCGGCTTTTACAAGCGTGTCACCAGATTTGATAGCGAAACGTAAGCCTTTAAGCGGGAAGCCAAGTGCTTTTTTTGCAATCATATAATATCCCTAGCGGTATTAATTTAAGCCTATATAGTACCTTAAAAAACCAATAAAGTGAACACTTATACACTATAAAAATATTGCTAAATAACAATAACTTGTATGGATTATAGAATGTTTTGACAAAAATATCGGGTGACTTATCAGGCAGGGGGTAAAAGTGTAAGTAACACTATAGATATGTAGAGCCTCTCAAGTAAATAAAAGGCTGGATAGGTTTTTCAATTCAGTAATAAGTGACGAGGATAATCAGTGATAATGACGTCAGCTTGCCATTTGATGAGCTGCTTAATGGTATCGATATCATTGACCGTCCAAGCACTCACGGGCAGACCATAACGATGGCTACGTTCTATGACCGACTGGCTTAGCAGAGGGTAATGAATACCCAACTGGACACAACCAAGTTGTAGGGCAGTGTTGGACGCAATTACCAAAGTCTCAGGAGTGCGAATCAACAAGCCACGAGGGACATGACTTAATAGTGTGCTGCGTTGTAGCCGTGCGTGTAGCTCGACATCAAAGCTGGTTAGGACAATAGGTAAGTTGGCCAATGGGCTGTCAACTAATTCTTGACTCAGTGCTCTAATGAGTTTGCCGTAATCAGTGCGGCCATGGGTTTTAATCTCAAGCTCAATGTAAGTAAAGCCACTTAGTACGGGCGCTATGCTAGCCAATGTCGCAATTTGATGATCGAGTTGTCGATGACGTTGAATCTCAGCAACACTTAATTGATCAAGGCGTGATTGCTCTCCGCACATACGCGCTAAGTCATCATCATGAAACACAACTAAGTGGCCATCGGCGCTTAATTGCACATCAAACTCCACCCCCGTTAAGCCGTGAGCCTTCAGACGTTGAGCGTGCTCGAAACCTATGAGTGTATTTTCTAATGCCTCACCACGAGCACCGCGATGACCTAATAAGAGCGTATGTTCGAACTTTATCATATCAATACACGCTGTGAGCTGCTTTTACCAGTAAGCATATAGGGCCAAATGAGCAGCGTCTATAGGTAGGATAGGGAGGTGTTTGTTATGTTTTTGCAACCAAGTACCCGTTTTACCTATAATGGATGGCGTTATTTGTACATCCATGGGCTACACTGATGACCATTTCATCCAAACACCGTATAATGATGTGATTTTCAAGCCTATGACAGTTCGGGTGACGGTTTGAGCATCAATCACTGTCTGTCAGTGGCGGTACGAATCAGTAAATGGGAGCAAAATAAATATGAGCGTAGCAAATAAGAGTTTGAGCAAGTGGCAGAAAGTTGCTGGAGTCGGCATAGTATGTAGTTTGGCGCTTGTAGGCTGTGATCGCTCAGAGCAAGAGGACGTTACCGAGACGGCAGAGGTCACAGAGCAGGAGTCAGATGTGACGGAGAATGCGGCAGCCACCGCCGTCAGCTGTGATGATCCAATGGTACAAGATCGTCTCAAAACGGCTCTAAAAAATACGCTCAATCAGCAAGCACAAATGCTGGCTACCAACTATGCCAATGATGCAGAAATTAGTCTGGCCAGTGGCGTTGTCACTGATAAAGTAAATGGGGTTATGATTGATATACAAAACGCGGCGGTCTTACAGGCAACCAATAACAATGGTATGACGACCTGTCAGGCAAGCGTTAGCATGACATTGCCAAGCGAAGACTTGTATCAAGCCAGTCAAGTACAAGCCGCTAATAATCAGCCAAGCTTGCAATCACGCTTAGCGCAAGACAATATCCGTATCAATAACAATATGCTCGTTGATGATGCCTTTACCTATGTGGTGGGCACTCAAGGTGGACAGGTACGGACACGTATCGCTGGCCAGCCAGCACTGATTACCGTGGTGGCCGATGTGATGGCAGGTTCTGTATTTAAATCAGCGATAGATGATCAGCGTGCCCAAATGGCCGCTGAGCGCCGTGCAAATGCACAAAACAATGAGAGTCAGTCAGCACCAACTCGTCAGCCTAGAACGGTAACGCCCGTTGAGCCAATCCGCCCGGCTGAACCTGCTACGCCGCCGACCATCAATAATCCAAGTAGTAACCAAAACAGCTCTACCGATAACAGAGCACCTACGGAGGCGGCCAAAAAACCAACCCCAGCCACCGCACCAAAAGCAGTACCTAACGATGAAAGCATCGATATGGTTATTATTGAAGATGAAAGCGCCACTTATTGATTAAGCGGTAAGGTGAGCGCTGTTAATTAGGTGTCATATCAAATCAGCAAAAAGCCCGCAATCTTAGGTGGCGGGCTTTTTTGTCTCTTATAGCAGCGTTTCAATAGGCTGCTGTTGTCATCTAGACCTATTTGTCATCAGCAAATTTTTGTAATACTTGGCTGTTCCAGAGTACTTCAGAGACTTGTTTGGGATCAGTACAAAAACGCGCGGAGACGAACAACCAGTCCGATAAGCGATTGATAAAGCTCACTGCTGTACCGCGAATCGCTTGCGGACGTTGCTGTTGTAGTAGCACCGCTTGGCGCTCAGCACGGCGACAAACACTACGTGCCACGTGCAGTTGGCTGACCAATACTGAGCCTGTCGGTAAGATAAAATCTTTTAGCGGTGGCAAGGTTGTATTCATTGTGTCAATTTGCTCTTCTAACCACTCAATATGAGTCGCATTGACGCCCTCATATTCTGGCATAGCAAGCTCACCGCCGATGTTAAATAATAAATGCTGAATGATGACCAAGGCTTCCGAAAACTCCTTGCTTATAGATTGCCCTGTATTTTTTTGTAGTTGAGCACGCACTAGGCCAATGTGCGAGTTGAGCTCATCAATATCGCCCATGACGTTAAACAAACTGTCGGCTTTACTGACTCGGCTACCATCCGCCATGCCAGTGCTGCCATCGTCTCCCGTGCGCGTATATATTTTGCTTAAGCGGTTGCCCATATCTAAATCCTTACCTGTTTTTATGATTGAATCACGTTAGTTGCGCGCTCATTGTAGTATTTTATGGCTGTTTTCGCTAAGATAATGGGTTAAATTTTATATTGTCGCCGTTTTTCAGTCATTGTTATCATCACACCGTAACAGTGGCAGTCAGTGTTCCTTGCTAACAAGAGGCGGCCAGTATTGTTAATGTTATCTTATCTACTCTATTTATATGAAAAGGCGTTTTAACTATGTCCACACCACTTGCCGATGCAATGTCTCAGCTTGCCATTTATGATTCAATGACTGGCGGCAAACGTCAGTTTGTACCACTCAAAGCAGGACAGGTAGGGATGTATGTGTGCGGTATGACCGTCTACGATTATTGTCACATTGGTCATGCGCGGGTGATGGTGGCCTTTGATATGGCAGTGCGATGGCTCAAACAGTTGGGTTACGACGTTAATTATGTGCGTAATATTACCGACATTGATGACAAAATCATCGCTCGCGCTCGCGAGAACAGCGAAGACATTGGGGAGCTGACGCAGCGTTTTATCGCAGCGATGCACGAAGATGCGAGCGCACTTGGCTGTGAGATGCCAGATGCCGAGCCACGGGCAACCGATCATATCGACGAGATGCAGCAAATGATTGAGACGCTGGTCACGGGCAATTATGCGTATGCAGGCGATAATGGCGATGTTTATTACGCGGTCGATAACTTTGCAGGGTATGGCAAATTATCGAAGCGCAATCTTGATGATATGCAGGCAGGCTCGCGAGTCGATGTCGAAAATAACAAGCGCAATCCGTTTGATTTTGTACTTTGGAAAGCGGCAAAACCTGATGAGCCGCAGTGGGCGTCACCATGGGGACAAGGGCGTCCAGGTTGGCATATTGAATGCTCAGCAATGTCGACTAAGTGCTTAGGGAACACCTTTGATATCCATGGCGGTGGTCATGATTTGCAGTTCCCGCATCATGAAAACGAGATAGCACAGTCTGAGGCCGCGACTGGTTGCGAGTACGCACGTAACTGGATGCACGTCGGCTTTATCAATGTCGATGGCGAAAAAATGTCTAAGTCACTAGATAACTTTTTTACCATTCGTGATGTGATGGCGAAGTATCTGCCAGAAACCGTACGGTTTTTCTTATTATCGAGCCACTATCGCAGTCAAGTGAACTTTTCTGATAGTGCCTTGGATGAAGCGCATAATAGCCTAAGCAGGCTGTATAATGCATTGAAACTGGCTGAACAACAAAAAGGACAGACGCTAGTCGTTGATAAGACATCTATAAATGATGCTTATCGCAGTGCGGCGGGACAAGACTTTATCAAAGCCATGAATGATGATTTTAATAGTTCTACGGCGATTAGCGTGTTATTTGGGCTGGCGCGTGATATCAATAAAGCCGTTAAAGCTGAAGAGATGGATACCGCTTGGCAATTGGCGCAGCAACTCAAAGCGTTGGCGCAGGTGTTGAATGTTTTACAGCAACCAGTGCAGCAGTTTTTGCAAGCAGTGATTGGTGACAAAGCCGATGGTGATTTAACAGATGCGGCTATCGACAGCCTAATCATCGAGCGTGCAGAGGCCAAAACCAACAAAAACTTTGCGCGTGCGGATGAGATACGTGAACAATTAAAAGAGGCGGGTATCGAGCTTGAGGATAGCCGCGCTGGCACAACATGGCGCCGTGCATAAGATAGAAGTTACAAAACACACATACTTATCGTTATAAAGTAAGTCAGCCTTGGGCTGGCTTTTTTTGTAGACTGCATTAAGTTAAGGTTATATTAAGATCGATTTTTGTACATAACCTCCTTTAAAACTAGTGGTTTTTAAAAATATGAATACTCTCAAAAATGGCGCTGTTGGCGATCAGGTTGTGGCAAGTGGTTTTGAATGCGACCACTACCGAAGTCCAGAGCGTTTTACGCTGTGCTGGAATCTCCTGCCATTGCTACTAGGTTTATTCGTTATTGTCCTGAGTGTGGTTTGTATCCCTGCCAATGCGGCAAGCAATTCCGATTCACTCACGGAGTACGCGACCCAAAAAGTCAATGATATTAAAGACGAAGGCGTGAGCGTCTCTGGTGTCGCAGAAGAGATGTTCGATCCTACCGAGCGAAACGCTGTCGAACAAGCGGGTACCTTACAAGGTGATGCTGGGTTGACGGGGGAGTTTCACGAGGGTTACTACTTATTAGACAAGCTCAATGTAGGCTTGCCACCTTTGGCTGAGCCACCGAATCTCACCACACCGCTTGCCACTTTAGAGTTTTTTCAGTCAGCGGTGATGAAGCAGCAGTATGGCTTGGCAGCTCATGCGCTGAATATGAATCTGATTGATAAGGAGAATCAACGCACTCGTGCCCTTGAGTTGACGAAACAACTTGATTTTTTACTGTCTGAAAAAAAACTTTATGTGTTTGATGAGCTGCCAGATCGTCCTGATGGTTTGATTGAGCCGCCACTGGGTAACAATAGTAGCGTAATGGGGACGGCCAGACGCTCTATTCAACTTGGTTACATGGATTATCGTGAGCGCCGGGTGCCTATTTATTTGCAGCGGGTACGGGTTGGGAACAACGCGCCTATTTGGGTGTTTTCTGCTCAGACCGTTGGCAATATCGACAATCTTTATGAGCAATATCATCCAGCAGAGTTTGAGCGTTATCTGCCTGTGTGGCTAAAACTTAAATTTTTTGGTATCGCCTTGTGGGAGTTTTTGGCGCTCCTCTCATTTTTCTTCGTTACGATGGGGATTGGTTGGCTATTGAGTAAGGTGACGGGGAAACTGATCAATCGCTATGTCGATGACGAAAAATATAGGACGTATGTTGGTAGTAGCAATGGTTTGGTAGATTTGGTCAGTAAGCTAACCGTGCCTTTGACGTTCACCATCAGTTTTTTGCTGGTTTTTACCTTGGTCTCAGGTGGATTTCCTTATTTAGATGCCGTTGCCTCATCAACCCGCCCGCTGATTTGGATTGGTTTGGTGTTTAGTACCATGTGGCTGGGCATTCGTATCATCAACTTCTTTGCCAACCGCTATCAAAATATGCAGATTGAAAATCTGTCTGAAGAACATTTTGACAAGGAGCGCCGACGCCGCACATACGTATCGATTTTTCGCCGCGTTTTTATTTTTGTCATGATCCTCGGTAGTATCTGGATTGGGCTAAGTGAATTTACCAACATGGAAGGCCTTGGCAAGACGTTATTGACCTCGGCGGGTATTGCAGGTGTGGTCATCGGTATCGCCGCGCAGCCAATATTGGGTAACATCATCGCAGGCTTGCAGGTGGCGGTGACCCAGCCTGTGCGCATTGGTGATACCGTCATGATGGAGGGAGATTGGACGACGATTGAGGATTTGCGTTATACCTACGCTGTGCTAAAAACGTGGGATGAGCGTCGATTGATTGTGCCGATGCGCCGACTGATTACCGAAATTGTAGAAAATTGGTCACACACAGAAGTGCATCAAACTTGTGTGGTCTACTTGTACGTTGACTATGGCGCAGATATTGAGGCCATTCGAGACAAGTTTACTGAGGTGGTTAAGGAAAATGACTTATGGGATGGTACAACTGATCCTGAGATGGTCACAGTGTCGCTGAGCGAAAATACCATTAAACTGCGTGGTAGCGTGGCATCTGATGGGCCTATGAGTGCTTTTTACTTAGAGTGTCAGGTACGTGAGAAGATGCTTAATTATCTATACCATGAACAGAAAGCTTACTTACCAGCCGAACGTTTCATATTAAAGGACAAAAATGAGTAAGCAGTGACTCAGTGTTATTAGGTAGATGCTAGTAAAATACTCTGATAAATATAGCATGCGATTCGTCTGCTTATTTGTTATAATATGGCGTTATTTTTAAGGGATAAATGAGCGATTAAGTGTAAGGCGGTGCCACATAGGCGTGTCCTTACCACTGATAAATCAATAGCAATTTTCGAGTGTGGTATTTAGCTGGCTCATTGCTGATTATTTAAAGCGCTGTGATTGTCAGTCTTTATCAAAAAAGATTTGAAGATCATACAGTTATATCGGTGATCTTAGTTGATTGTCTTAATGCAAAAATCCCACCCATCAAAATAACCACCACTAGGGGTCTGTATGTTGCGAATTGTCGATGAAGCCTTAACCTTTGATGACGTTTTATTGTTGCCCGCCTATTCAGAAGTCTTGCCAAAAACTGCGGATCTGTCTACCCGTTTGACCAAAAACATCACCCTTAATCTACCGCTAATTTCTGCGGCAATGGATACAGTGACTGAGTCTGAAATGGCCATCACCATGGCGCAACTAGGCGGCATGGGTATCTTACATAAGAGTATGGATATCGAAAAGCAAGCCACCCAAGTACGCCGCGTCAAAAAGTTTGAAGCGGGTACGGTTGTCGATCCGATCACTGTACATCCAGAGATGACGATTGGTCACTTACTACAGTTGACGCAAGACAATAATATCTCAGGTGTTCCTGTGGTCGAAAGAGGGACTGATAACGTCGTGGGTATTGTGACTCACAGAGATTGGCGCTTTGAAACCAACCTGTCACTGCCAGTCAGTCAAATCATGACGCCAAAAGATCAGTTGGTCACGGTACATGAAGGTGAGAGTAACGAAAATATCAAAAGACTGCTGCATGAGCACCGGATTGAAAAAGTGATCGTCATTGATGACCACTTCCGTTTACGTGGTTTGATCACAGTGAATGACTTTGCCAAAGCTGAAAACAATCCAAATGCTTGTAAAGATGAGCAAGGTCGCCTTCGTGTTGGCGCAGCCGTCGGTACTGGTGCAGATACGCAAGCGCGCGTTGAAGCGTTAATTGCCGCTGATGTCGATGTTATCGTTGTAGATACTGCCCACGGTCATTCAAAAGGCGTGATTGATAAGGTGTCTTGGATTAAGAAGAATTACCCCCATGTGCAAGTGATCGGTGGCAACATCGCAACTGGCGATGCGGCTAAGGCGTTACGTGATGCTGGTGCTGATGCTGTAAAAGTTGGTATCGGTCCAGGCTCTATCTGTACGACTCGTATCATTGCAGGTATTGGTGTACCACAAATCTCAGCCATCGATAATGTTGCCAGTGCCCTGCAAGACAGCATTCCGTTGATTGCTGATGGTGGTATTCGCTATTCAGGTGATATGGCAAAAGCCATTGCTGCGGGCGCGTCGTGCATTATGGTAGGCTCGTTAATGGCAGGCACTGAAGAGGCGCCAGGCGAAGTTGAACTGTTCCAAGGTCGTTACTACAAAGCGTATCGCGGGATGGGCAGCCTTGGGGCAATGTCAGGCTCTAATGGTTCATCAGACCGTTATTTCCAAGACGCCAAAGATGGCGTGGAAAAATTAGTACCAGAAGGTATTGAAGGTCGTGTTCCTTATAAAGGCCCAGTTGCTGGTATTGTGAATCAGTTGGTTGGCGGTCTGCGCTCATCAATGGGCTATACTGGCTCTGCAACCATCGAAGATATGCGTACCAACCCGCAGTTCATCAAGGTGACGTCAGCCGGTATGAAAGAGTCGCATGTACATGATGTACAAATCACTAAAGAAGCGCCGAACTATCGAGTGAATTAAAAACCGTGTCCTAGTCTTGTATCATAGCAACAACCGCTAAATTGCAGGGCTGTAATGACTTTAAGATACAAACAGCCAACAATGCTTTGTTATTGTTGGCTGTTTTTTTTGTAAAATACAAAAACAGATTATTATAATGATAGTATCGCCTGCGTACACGTTTGGCTTTTCACTTTTAGACTTGAGGAACATAGATAATGAGCTACTTTGGCACCGATGGTATTCGCGGAAAATTTGGTGAGTTGCCGATTACACCTGATTTCATTTTAAAATTGGGCTATGTGACGGGACAGGTGTTAATAGAGAGTAGTGGCAATCCTGCGCGCAAGCCAAGCGTGGTCATCGGTAAAGACACGCGCTTGTCAGGTTATGTGATCGAAGGCGCGCTACAAGCGGGATTCAATGCGGCTGGTGTCGATGTTCATATGCTCGGTCCCTTACCAACGCCGGCTATTGCACACTTAACCCGTAGTTTTAATGCGGATGCTGGCGTGGTTATCTCAGCGTCACACAATCCTTATTATGATAATGGCATTAAGCTGTTTTCAGCTGACGGTAAAAAGCTGTCTGATGAGATGCAAAACTCTATTAATGACAAGTTAAAAGCCATCATGACCGCCTCTGAGGCGGATAATGACGTGATTATGCCTATTCTTGATCCAGCACAACTCGGTAAAAACAACCGGATCAATGATGCGAAAGGTCGCTATATCGAATTTTGTAAAGGCAGTTTTCCTTACCAGTATGATTTGAGCCATCTGACAGTCGTGGTGGATTGTGCCAATGGTGCAGGCTATAGCGTGGCCCCAAGAGTCATGCGTGAGCTCGGCGCCAATGTGATTGCCATTAATAACACGCCTGATGGTATTAATATCAATGCCGAGTGTGGTTCGACTCATCCTGAGGGTTTACAAAAAGCTGTACTCAAATACGAAGCAGACGTTGGTATTGCCTTAGATGGTGATGGTGATCGTATCGTGATGGTTGACGAAACTGGCAAGTTAATTGATGGTGATGGCATCTTATACTTGCTTGCTACCCAAGGCCAAACCAAGGCAGAAGGTGTGGTTGGCACACTTATGAGTAATATGGGCTTAGAGTTAGCACTAAAGGCGGCTGATATTGAGTTTACTCGCGCCAAAGTAGGTGATCGTTATGTGATGCATGAGCTTGAGGCCAACGGTTGGATACTAGGTGGCGAGCCTTCTGGGCATATTTTATGTCTAGATAAAAGCCGGACCGGTGATGCTATCATCGCAGGTTTACAGGTATTGTCCGTGATGCAGGCGCAAGGTCGCGCTCTTAGTGACCTTGTCGAAGGTTTTGAAGTGCTCCCGCAAAAGTTGGTCAATGTGCGTCTGTCGCAAATGCAAGATCCTTTTGAGCATGAAGCGCTGGTCACAGCTTTTGATAAAGCGCAAGCCACATTAGAAGGCCGTGGGCGCTTATTGATTCGGCAGTCAGGAACTGAGCCTGTGATTCGGGTCATGGTCGAGTCTGATGATGAAATAGAGTGTGATGTGTTGGCGAACGATTTAGCCGACCATATTAAAGCGGTATTAGGCTAACAGTGAGTCACATACCCACATTAAATGAAGGAACTACCATGAGCATGGATTTTACCGATCAACGTTTGTCATATGAAAAAGGTGTGCTGGATCAGCAGTCCGTACCAGAATCGCCATTTGAGCTTTTAAAGGCATGGATGAATGAGGCAATAGAGCAGAAGGTACAAGAACCTTACGCCATGAGTCTAGCAACCTGCAGTGTGGATCATACACCGAGTGTGCGCATTGTGTTATTGCGTGAAATCACTGATACGGGTATTGTTTTTTATACCAATTATGAAAGTGCAAAAGGGCATGATATTGCCAAAAATCCCAATGCAGAAGCGCTGTTTTTTTGGCATGAGCTGGAGCGTCAAATTCGTATCAGTGGCAAGGTTACTAAAATAGACGCTGATAAGTCTGCCGCTTATTTCCAAAAACGTCCCCATGACAGCCAAGTGGGGGCGTGGGTGAGTCAACCGCAAAGCGGGGAAGTGGCCAATCGTGAAGTCATGCAACAAACGTTTGAAGAATTACAAGCAGAGTATCCAGAGAATACGCCAGTCCCAACCCCTACATTTTGGGGTGGCTATGAGGTCACAATTGAAAAAATAGAATTTTGGCAAGGCCGTGCCAATCGTATGCACGACCGTATTGTTTATACACAAGACAGCCGTAATAGTGAGAGCGTAGTAAATTGGGCAACCAAACGCCTGCTACCATAACGGTTAGAGGGTTTTAAAGACAGATAACAGCCACTGTAAATACCTGTGTAACTGGATTTGCAGTGGCTTTTTTATGCTAATTTTTTGCTGTCGCATTGGTGTCGACAGCAGCTGAGACTGACATACCGGGACGCAACCGGGCAAGCCCAGGCTGATCTGGGTCTAAGTCGATTCGTACCGGAATACGTTGAGCTATTTTTATATAGTTACCTGTCGCAGGATTGGCTGCGCCTGCACTAAACTCACTGCCAGTTGCTGGTGAGATATTACTGACATGGCCACTGAACGCCGCACCGCCAAGCGCATCTACATGAATGGTGGCCGGTTCACCAACTGCCATGTTTGCTATCTGAGTTTCTTTAAAATTTGCAATAATCCAGACGCCTTTTGGTACGATATACATCAGCTGGGTACCGGCGTTAACGTATTGGCCCTCTTTGACACTTACTTGGCTCAATTGGCCCGCTTCAGGTGCTGTGATGATGGTATTGGCCACGTTAATCTGTGCTTGCTTCACACCTGCTTGAGCACTTTTGATATTTGCATCCAAAGAAGAGCGGTTACCACTGGTTTTTTCGCGGTTTTCACGAGCAGCTTGTAAATTGGCTTCCGCCTGTTGCACGCTCGCTTGTGCCTGAGCGAGTTGTGCCTTGGTGTGAGCGACTTCTGCTTTTGACACGGCACCGATGGCATCTAAACCTTGATAGCGCGCCACGTCTGCGCGCGCACTGTCCACACTGATTTTAGCGCTGTATAAATCCGCTTCTCGTGCTTCGATTTGCGCTTGACTGGTTTGTGTGTCTTGCGCGTTACTGGAGCGATTGGTAATCGCAACCTCTGTATTGGCTTGCGCTTGTTCAAGCTGTTGCTGGAAGGTCCGATCGTCTATTTTTATCAGTAGATCACCGGCTTTGACACTGGCAAAGTCTTGCACGGCGACTTTGGTCACATAACCCGACACTTGCGGGCTAATAATAGTCGTTTGACCTTTAACAAAGGCATTATCCGTTTGCTGTACCGTGGGTGTAAAAGGAGGTAATTTCCATGCGTATAAAATCAGCGCCACCCCAATGACAATCAACAAAATCAACAGTCCTAAATTTAAATAAGATTTTTTCTTAGGTGACCAACCAGTCGTATCCGCGATTGGTTCTTTTGGGGGCATCGGCGGCTCATGGCTGTCTACAGAGCGCTCTACAGGTGAGGAGGTTGGAGGCTCAGAAGCTGTTTCTAGCTCTGGTGTGTCTGGTCTATTTTGCGTAGCGTTTACAGCAGTAACCGATGAGCTGGTATAGGATTCTGTGTCTGTGTCTGTGTCTGTGTCTGTGTCTATGTCTGTGTCTTTAGCGGGAGCGCCAGTTGACGTCTGAGGTGTTTGGTTAAGCTCACTGGATTTTTCTTGGCTCATGACGCGTTCCTAAGTTTTGAATATACAGATACTTAAAGTATTTTAATGGCTACTTAAATGGCGCGAATGTTGTCAGCTCAATGAACACGGTTACTTCGATTCACGCATTTTTGCAATAATCGCCAGTTCTTTGGCAAGTGGGTTACGCTTATGATAGCGATTATAAAAATAATTTATCAACAAAATTACCGTAACACCGGTGGCAATACTGGCCATAAGGACGAATAAGTCGCTATATGCCGCGACAGTTGCTTGACGCTGAACGCCTTGCAACACTTGCCCCATCGCAGTCACGTTTGCTTGTGCTGTGTCTGTGGTTTGACTGGATAATGCCAGGCGAGCCCCTGATACTTGGGCACTGAATGCCGGATTACCTAAATTGAGTGAGCTGACCATATCTGCATAGTGCACTTGCGTACGAATCGTAGTAAAGGCTTGGATGACAGCTGCACCTGCGAGCCCGCCAACCGTCTGCGAGATCCCAAAAATCACTGAAAAACTAATAATATAGGCAGGACCGTTGGCAATAGCGCGAAACATGCCCTCAAAAACCATTGGGCCCATAAAGTAAACAGCAGCAAAAGCAATGAGGAATTGGCTGAGATAAAACGTGGTAGGGGCTGAATTTACAGAGACGCCTGTATCCAACCAAGCGCCGATGGCAATCAGTGCCACTGCAAAAATCACGGGTCGGCGCAAATCCATGGCATTGGTACTAAAAATACTGGTGATCAGTGCCAGCACACTGGCGGCCAAGATAATGGCATAAAAGTTTATCAGTTGATCATTAGCATAACCAAGATTGGCAAGTAGGCCGGCCGCGCCGACATTTTGTTCAGAGAGCAAGATACGCATGACAGCGCCTGTGACCGTAAAAGCGATGATATTGCGGCTACGCATCCAGCGGACTTGTAACATCGGATTTTTGCGGTGTGTCTCAATCCATAAAGCGATGCCAATCGCGGCGATGGCAATGATTAGTGGGTAGCTCAGCCAAGGTGTCGTCCACCATACAATCCTACCTTGTACCAAAAACACAGCCAGCGCGGCAAGCCCACCTGCAAAAAAAGCAAAGCTTAGAAAATCAAGTTTTTCAAACACTTTTTCCGTATTGCCTGGTGGTAGCTCCAAAAGGTTGATCAGTCCAAAGCAAATGAGCACCAAACCAAACTCAAATAAAAATAAATTTTCTAGCTGACCATCGACAGCCAAGTAGGGTGAGATGATCCGTGATAGGGGGATGCCAAACTGTACTAAGCCAAATCCTAAAATCAAACCACTGATGCGTTTGGCGGCGGGCATGCCCTGCAAACAATAGAAAATCGCGAGTACGGTCATGGCGCTAGCCACCATGCCACTCAATCCTCTAGCAATGATCTCTAAATAGTAAGGATCAATTCTGATACCGGTGGTATTTAACAGATGGCTACTGACCAGCCACTGTAAACTGGTGGCCACTAACAGAAAAAACAGCGTGATTTTACTAAAGAGTGACATGCCAAATTGCTGGCGAATTTTGTATAGCAGCACCGTAATACAAGCGTTGGTCATATTGTAGGCGACGGAGATCCAACCGCCTTCTAACGGCGTTAGGCCAAGTTCTCCTTGGATTTGAGTCAGATTGGCGACCAAGAGACCATTTTGGAAGCTGGCGGTGATGCCAATAAAAATACCAATCAGTAAATAAAATACTTTACGGCGTGCAGGGTGGTCAGGGTTGGCAGGGGAACCCACCATAAACGGCTGTTCATGGGGTTTGAATTGGTATTCATGACTCATGGGCGTACGATAATAGTTTTTATAGGAAGGTAGAGAGACATAAAAAATATTCCAGACGAAAATAGAGCCAGTTGGACTGATACTCATTGAGCTTAGCGTGATTGAACACCGATAAAACTAAAAAAACGACCTAAGAAAAGCGTGGAAAATTTTATCATAATTATTCTTTGGCTTTTGTCACATACACGTAATTTGCGGCTGAACTCAAAGATTAATTGTCTTATCATGACTTGGGTTAAGTGCGAATGGCACCGTCACTGGTAGGCTGTCAGATTAAGTAAATTTTTTAAACACATTTTTAGTCTGCCAACACGCAAGGTAACCCATGGGTCAAGCAAACAGAAAAAACAGCTCTTTTCAGAGCTGTTTTTTCTACAGTAAATAATTGCTTGGTCATTGAAAAACAATGCCAAAATGTCAAATTGATTGATCGTAATTTGCTTCTAAACGCATGGTGCGCTGAAAACTATCGCGACTAGCCAGTTGTAACGCATACTGCTTAACATAAGGATAGTCCTCTAACGCACCGCGCTTGGCAAGCATGATTAAGTCAAACGACAGCATAAAATCAGCGCCGCTTAGCTTGTGATCAACAATAAAGGACTTACCTGCAACCTCTGTGTTTAAATAGCTTAACAGCTTGTGTTTTTCCTGACAGATACAATCGTTCAAAAATTCATTGTCGTCCACACCCGCTTTTTTAGTAAATTGCTCAACTGATAAAGGTAACATCAGTGAGCTTTCAGCGAAATGCAGCCACTGTAAATAACGCCCATATGCCGCACTGTCTGTAGCAGGGCGTAAGCGCTCTGATGCAAACCGTTCAATCAATAGCTCAGTGATCGCACCTGACTCAGCATAAAGTTGGCCATCCATTTCGATAACCGGAGACTTACCGAGTGGATGTACTGCCTTTAGAGAGTCTGGTGCTAAATGGGTCTTGGCGTCACGTTGATGACTGACGATCTCATAAGGCACGCCTAGCTCTTCTAAAAGCCATAAAACACGTAACGATCGTGATTGGTTAAGATGATGTAAGCGAATCATGATACTAACCTTTTGGTGTGGACGGCTCTATGAATCTTTGAAATACATTAACCGTTAAGCTTGGTTATCAAACGTTTAGCCGCTTCTTCTGATGACGCTGGGTTTTGACCAGTAATGAGCAAACCATCTTCTACGACAAATGATTCCCAATCAGCAGCTTTTTCATAATTACCGCCATTGGCTTTTAGGGCATCTTCTACTAAGAACGGCACAACGTCGGTAAGACCAACGGCTTCTTCCTCTGAATTGGTAAAGCCCGTCACTGTCTTTCCTTTGACCAAATACTCCCCATCAATTTTGACATTTTTGAGAACAGCAGGAGAGTGACAGACAAAGGCCACAGGCTTGTCTTGCTTCACAAAAGTCTCGATCAGGTTGATAGAGTTTTTATCCACTGCCAAATCCCATAGTGGGCCATGACCACCCGGATAAAAAACCGAATCAAAGTCTTCCGCTTTCACATCAGCAAGCTTTTTGGTATGGGCCAAATGCTCCTGAGCTTCTTTATCGTCTTTAAAGCGCTTCGTGTCTTTGGTTTGCGTGTCTTCAGTATCGCTACTAGGATCTAGAGGTGGCTGACCACCAGCAGGAGAGGCAAGGGTTACATTGACGCCAGCATCCAGAAAAGCGTAGTAAGGGGCGGCAAACTCTTCTAACCAAAAACCCGTTTTTTTACCCGTATCACCTAAACGATCGTGAGAAGTTAGTACCATTAAAATATTCATAATTATCCTTATTTGTTATTGGGTTCAATCAACATAAATCATTAACAGTCACGCTCATTGCTTAAGTCATCAATGAAACGCATTAACATAAGCCCATGAAAACGGTATCGGTATGAGTGCTGACTGACTGTTAACGGTTAATCACATTCGTATATTAGTATTCGTGCTGCGATAGTAATTTTCAGTAGTAGTATTAGCCATTTATGTTGTTAAGTGGTTATTGACTACGCTTCAGTTATTTTTCACCAACCAATTTTGATTAATGAATGTCAGCGACTTTCACCACTGTCTTACCAAAGTTGTCGCCATTGAGCATACGAACAAAGGCATCAGGTGCGTTATCTAAGCCTTCAGCTATGTATTCTTTGGTTTTGACCTCACCGGTCTCGACCCACTTACTCATGGTTTTTAGGAATTCAGGGAAGTGATCGCCATACTCTTCAAAAATGATAAACCCTTTGATGGTCAATCGCTGGCTTAAAACCAGACCCGTCAACACACTCAAACGATCTTTACCGTCAGGCAGCTCAGTCGCATTGTACTGTGCGACAAGACCACAGACGGGGATACGAGCATGCGCATTCAAGAGGGGCATGACAGCATCAAATACCTTGCCGCCCACATTTTCGTAGTAGATGTCGACACCATCTGGGCAAGCCGCTTTTAGCTGCTCGGCAAAGTCATCGGCTTTATGATCGATACAAGCGTCAAAGCCAAGCTCATTAACCGCAAAGTCGCATTTTTCTTTGCCCCCTGCGACACCCACAGTACGTAAGCCATACTGATTACCGACTTGTCCGACGGTAGCACCGACTGGACCGGTAGCGGCAGCGACGACTAAGGTTTCGCCTTTTTTCGGCTTGCCAATATCGGTTAACCCCATGTATCCAGTAAAGCCTGGCATACCTAATACACCCAGACCATAAGAGGGGTTGGCCATCTCTTTATCAAGCTTTAGGACGCCTTCGCCATCACTGACACTATAGTCCTGCCAGCCTGAGTTTGAGACGACTAGGTCGCCCACGGCAAATTTATCAATATTGGACTCAACGACTTGGGCCACCGTACCGCCCATCATGACATCACCCACTTCTAATGGTTCTGCATAGCTCTTCGCCGCACTCATACGCCCGCGCATGTATGGATCTAACGATAAATACACTGTCCGCAGGAGCATCTGGTTGTCGTTTGGCGTTGGGATGTCGCTGGTGATCATGTCAAAATTTTCTGCTTTTGGCTCACCTGTTGGGCGGCTGGCAAGTTTGATTTGACGGTTTGTTTTTTGGTTTTGTTGTTTATCAAAACTCATAATAAGATTCCTTTTTAGTTATTGGTTTTTAGGTTTTTATTTTGCATGGCGTAGTTACTCTGTAGAGAGTAACTACTATAAATAGCATAACGATATGTAGTGTTTATTACGCAGATGTTACGGCTTAAGACGCTTTGCTGTTAACGGCACGTTGCAGGATACGGCGTGATACGGTTAAGTCATTGTTACCGTGTTCACCCAGTTTCACCATTTTGTGGGCGTCAAGTTGCTTAATAATGGGATCTATCGCAGCTTCGGTGAGATCCGCATCTGCTAAGCTGACGGGCAAGCCAAGGTCGCGAAAGAAGTTTTCGGTATAAACAATGGCCGTCTCGATAGTAGCATCGTCGTCTTGCTCCGTATCGGTTAGGTTCCAAACGTTTCTTGCATACTGTAGCAGCTTTTCTTTTTTACTGGCTTTAAGCTCACGCATCACTGACGGTAGTAAGATAGTCAATGTGCGCGCATGATCGATACTATGAAGTGACGTCAGCTCATGACCAATCATATGTGTCGTCCAGTCTTGTGGTACGCCTGTACCGATCAGGCCATTGAGAGCCATCGTCGCTGTCCACATAATGTTCTTACGTGTCTCTAAGTTTTCTGGATCTTGTGCAACCGCTTGACCTTCGTCAATGAGGATTTTGAGTAAGCTTTCAGCAAAGGCGTCTTGTACTTTTGCATTGACGGGATAGGTGAGGTATTGCTCCATGACATGAACAAAAGCATCCGCCACCCCATTCATCACTTGACGTTCAGGTAGAGTTAACGTTTTGACTGGGTCTAAAATCGAGAACTTAGGGAAGGCAAGTGGGTTACCAAATGGCAGTTTTGCTTGGCGTTCACTATAGTTGATGACACCACCTGAGTTCATCTCAGAACCAGTAGCAGGAATGGTCAGAACAGCACCCAAATCGACAGCCGAGTCGAGATTTTTACAATAGCTGGTCAGGGAGTCCCAGGCTTGCTCGCGTGAGACAGTCCCATCCGCTTCAGTCAGTGAAGATACCAGTGCGACAAATTTACTGCCGTCAATGACTGAGCCACCGCCGACTGCCAATATAAAGTCAATGTTGTGCTCATTGACCATGTCAGCTGCTTTTAAGAGGGTAGTAAATTCTGGATTGGCTTCGATACCACCAAACTCAAATACGGTGCGTGTACCGCTTGCTGCTAGGGCTTCTTTTACTTCATCTAACGTACCTGTGCGCTGTGCTGAACCGCCACCATAAGTAATAAGCACGCGTGCCTCAGCAGGCACCAATTCTGATAATTGGGTGATTTGGCCTTCGCCAAAGACGATACGGACAGGATTGTAATATTGGAAATTGTTCATAGTATTCCTAAATGGTTAGATCATTAATAAATGTACAGACTGTAAACGCATGGGTTGCAAAGATGTCGGACGCATGATGTTAACCCGCTTGCTTTTGCACGGAGGGGCATTGTACATTAAATAGACCAGTCGTCTATTGGTTTTTACAAAACTCTCTTATAACTTGCTTAGTCACGTTTATAAGTGAGTTTGCATTAATAATGGCGTCGCGTTTATGGTGCTAGCGTCCCAACTGTGACGTGGTCATTTGCCATACTTCTGCCAATGGTGTGTTGGTTTGACTGATTTTGGCGATTAAGCTGGCACCAAGCCACGCAAAGTACCAACGTTTGGCTATGCTTTCAGCAGAGAGGTTGTCAGGCTGCGGTACTGAGTTGTCCGTCCAGCCTGCTTTGATGTGATCAGCAAGCCAAGTGATGGTTTGTTGATAACCCGCGTTTAGGGTGATACGCATAGGTTCCGACATATCTGCCACCTCAGCGCTAAGCTTAACGACTAAGCATTTATCATAATCACAGCCATTTTGCTGAGTGTCATACCAGTTCTGAAAATAGTCATAAAGCTTTTGCTGAGCGCTGACATCTCGCTGAGCAATGGTGTTTAGACGTGCCTTGTAGTTGGCAAAATAGTTGCTAATAAGGGCTTCGCCAAAGGCTTCCTTGGAGGCAAAATAATGGTAAAAAGAACCTTTAGGGACGCCTGCTGTGTCTAGTATCTGCTTGATACCGACAGCAGTAAAGCCTTTTTTGGCGATCAGTTGATAGCCTGTTTCTAGCAAATGAGTTTTGGTATCTAGTGGAATTTTGGTTGCGTTAGCAGACATAGTAGTCATGTTCTCCTAGAGTTTTTGCAAGTTTTTTGCATAGAGTATGGGGTAGCATATTGATAAATGTCATGAACGGCCACTTATTATACGTTTTATGCTTGTTCTTATATTTTTTATTCACGATTTTGGCACTTATTGTCGATGGCTGTGTGATGACGTTACGTTTTTTCTACAATATGGCATGAGGAAATATTCTCATTGTAAGATCATTTATGTTAGCATTAGACCAGTCGTCTAGCAAGTTTTGGTTTGCTACACGTTACGAAGAGTAGTAAGTTAGGTAATGAATAAGTTAGGTAATGAAAAAGATAAATAACCAAATAGGCCTAATGACGCCAACTATTATTTTCTCTCTTAATTTGCTAGCTGTATAGCTTTACTTAAAATTGCAATGACCCTTATACATAAAATAACTAAGGATAATTATGTCAACCAATACTAATAGTAAGATAACCAATGGGTATAGTGATTTTCATCTCCAGTACATTGCCGGTAAGTGGCAGGCTGGCCAAGACAATAGCGTTAATACTGACGTCAATCCATATAATGACGATACCCTTGTAGCCATTCAGCAAGCCACGGATAAGCAGCTTGATGAGGCTTATCAAGCGGCAAGTGCTGCCCAAAAAGAATGGGCACAACAAACCCCAGCTGAGCGAGCTGCTGTGATGTATAACGTCGTCAATATTTTAGATGAGCGTCAAGAGGAAATAGTCGATTGGCTTGTCAAAGAGTCGGGCAGCACTCGTATCAAAGCGATGGTGGAATTTGGCAGTGCACGGGCGATTACCCTTGAGGCGGCAACTTTTCCGAGCCGTGTGCATGGTGAGATTCGCCCGTCTAATACGCCCGGCAAAGAAAACTTTGTTTACCGTGAGCCAATTGGCGTGGTAGCCGTTATTAGTCCATGGAATTTCCCACTGCATCTGACGCAGCGTTCTATTGCGCCAGCGTTAGCGCTTGGTAATGCTGTGGTGTTAAAGCCTGCGAGTGACACGCCTATTACGGGCGGTTTATTGCTCGCAAAAATATTTGAAGAAGCGGGTCTGCCAAAAGGACTGCTAAATGTGGTGGTTGGGGCGGGCAGTGAGATTGGTGATGCCATCGTTACTCATGATATCCCGAGTTTGGTGTCATTCACCGGTTCAACCTCAGTGGGCAAGCGTATAGGCGAGTTGGCCAATGGCGGCGATTATATAAAACAAGTGGCGCTTGAGTTGGGTGGTAATAGCCCATTTGTCGTGTTGAAGGATGCTGATATCGAACAAGCGGTTAAGGCGGCAGCTTTTGGTAAGTTCTTGCACCAAGGTCAAATCTGTATTGCTATCAACCGTATTATCGTGGAAGATGAGATTTATGATGATTTTGTAGAGCGCTTTGTGGCTCATGTTAAGACACTAAATGTCGGTGATCCTAGTAAAAAAGAGACAGCAGTCGGCCCCATCATTAATACAAAACAGGTTGAGTCGCTTAAAGAAAAGATTGCCAAAGCCCAAGAAGAAGGGGCTAACATGGTATTGAGCGGTGAGATTAAAGGCCAAGTCGTACCCCCGCACATCTTTACCGAAGTGACGCGCGATATGGATTTATCACGTAATGAAGTGTTTGGGCCACTGGTCGGTATCATCCGTGCTAAAAATGAAAACGAGGCGCTATCGATAGCCAATGATTCAATGTATGGTCTCTCTAGTGCGGTCTTTACGGCAGACATGCAAAAAGGTCTACGCTTTGCTCGCGGTATCAGAGCGGGTATGACCCACATTAATGACATCTCGGTGAATGACGAAAGTAATGTGCCGTTTGGTGGTGAGAAAAACTCAGGTATTGGCCGTTTCAATGGGGAATGGGTACTCGAGGAATTTACCAGAACGCATTGGATATCCATGCAGAATACGCCGCGTGACTATCCGTTCTAAACGTTTTAGACAACCAATAAATATTTTAAATCAAGGTTCTACTAAAAAGACTGCTCTGGTGGCAGTCGTTTTATTGGGTGCTTATCAATAATGCCAGTTGCTGCGATGATTTCTTACCTAGCATGGAACCCTAATAGACCCTCGATTTCTTCCATCGTCATCCGCCTGACGAGTGCTTGCTCCTCTACTGACAAGCGATTGGTATGTTCTTTTATCATTGTATGGATGCTACGAGCGATTTCGGAGGTCGTGGCGTAATACATTTGCGGTTGTTCTTTTGTCAGAGTCATCAAAAATCGATTGATGATTTGACGCTTTTCGTCTGATGCGTTTTGTTCAGTCATATTGTTCTCCTAAAGATAATCCATTTAAGCAGTCAGGCCCATGAGAGTCAATGAGTGTCATGAAAATGATGATAAATACGGTAGGATTAACACAGGTGGCCATTGTATGTTTTATAACATTCATTTAAAATGAATCTATAAGATGGATTTTACTCATATGTTCATAAGAAGGCCACTATGCACTCTATTGATTTGCCCAGCAAACCGCCAACCTCTCCGCATCCTATTCTTAATCTGAGCTTTCGTATATTTTTTAGTGCTGCCGCGTTGTTTGCGGTGGTCACGATGGTGCTATGGGCTTTTGTTTTTACTGGTCATACGGCCATCAACGCCCAAGTATTAAACCCGCTCTACTGGCACGGTCATGAGATGATTTATGGCTATGCACTAGCAGTAGTTGCCGGGTTTTTGCTGACAGCGGTAAAGACGTGGACAGGGGTTATGATGCCCTATGGTTATAAGTTACTGGGTATCTTTAGTTGTTGGTTGTTGGCGCGTCTGAGCTGGTTGGCTTTTGGGCTGGGGATGACAATTGCGGGCAGTAGTATATCGTGGTTATATGTTGGCGCAGTGTTTGATTTGTTGTTTATCGGTCTGATGGCGTTTTCGGTTTGCCGAGCAGTGCTACAAGTAAAGCAATATAAGCAACTGGGTATTTTGGCAAAGCTTGTGCTGCTCACCGTGGGTAATGGTCTGTGCTATTGGGGCATTGTCAAAGCAGATATGAGTATGACCAAAATTGGGACATATTTAGGTTTTTATTTAATTATTGGGTTGGTGCTAACCATTGGTAGGCGCGTGGTGCCGTTCTTTATTGAGCGTGGTCTTAGCGGGATTAATACTAAAGGCGAAAAACAAACCGTGACTTTACGTAATAGTAAGGCGCAAGATATCGCAAGCCTATTGTTCTTTTTAGCATTTTTTATCGTGGATTTATTTTACCCCAATAAGTACTTACTTACCCTCACGGCGCTTGGGGTCGCAGGGGTCAATACGGTCCGTTTAGTCGGTTGGTATCATCATGGTATTTGGCAAAAGCCACTGCTTTGGTCACTATATGTCGCGTTTTTGGGAATGTGTCTGAGTTTTTTGTTGTACGCGTTGCAGCCGTGGTTAGGATATAATCACAACATTGCTATGCATGGGCTAGCTATTACCGGCATTGGCATGATAACGGTTGCAATGATGACGCGGGTATCCCTTGGACATACTGGACGAAACATCCATCAGCCGCCCAAAATGGTAAAATATATGTATGGTCTGATGGTGCTGGTATTTATCAGCCGGGTACTGTTGCCGCTGGTTGATATGAGCCATTACTTATTATGGATTATGGTCGCTCAAAGTGCGTGGATTGCCTGCTTTGTACTATTTTGCATCACCTACCTACCGATGCTGGCACGTCCCAGACCTGATGGGTTGTTTGGTTAGTAATAAGATTTACCACCAGAGTGAGGTGAAAAATAGAGCAGTCATGATCTGGTCGATACTAAGGTGGGACTGATACAAATTTTTCTTGCTTGCTGTGCCTGCGCAGACAGAGGCTGCAAAAAATTTGTATCAGTCCTGCTGACTGTCTTTTATATTGACCGGACTATAAATTAAAATAAGTAGGAGTAGTGGCAAATGCGATTGACCAATTATAGCGATTATGCACTGCGCTCATTGATTTACTTAGCAGTGAGACCGGAGCCACCATTATTGGCAAACATCAGCGATATTGCGAATAGCTATGGTATCTCTAAAAGCCATTTGACCAAAATTATTCATCAATTGGGACAGCTGGGGTATATAGAAAGTGTGCGTGGTAAAAACGGTGGGATACGATTGGCGCGCGCGCCTAAAGACATCAATTTGGGCGTATTGATCAAACAGATAGAGCCTGACTTTGACTTGGTAGAGTGTTTTGCGACACCCATAAGCAGTGACGACAGGCACCCTCGTTCGACTGGTCTACCCATTACCCTTATCGATGAAACCGTAGAGCGTTCGCCAGGCTGCGTCATTAGCCCAGTGTGTCAACTTAAAAGCGTATTTTTTGAGGCATTAACCGCCTTTATTAACGTTTTGGAGCGCTATACATTGGCGGATGTCATTAATAATGAAGAGGAGCTGGCGACGTTGTTATTTCGATAGCGTCATCATCGGTAATGGCATAGCCAGTGCAAATAGTCAGCGCAAAAAACAGGGCTACCGAGATGGTAGCCCTGTTTTTTTTATACATTTTCGAACTATACGGTTGATTAAGTGTTTTCTAGCTTTGGCCGAGCTTTATCAATTGCTTTTAACAGCGCTTTTTCAAACTCACCTTCGTTAAAGGTAACCAAATAAGAATGGGCGGCGCAAAAATTGCGAACCTCGCGCCATTCGTGCGCAAGATTGCTTGCCCAGTCGCAATACTGCTTACCCGCATTCGGCTCATTTTTTAGTGCTTTTTTGGTGGTAGGATGTAGTATCAGTTCAGGGAGTACCGCTTCTAGCAATTTCATCGGCGGACTCATAAAGGTGTCATCCACATGTAAGCTTTTGCTAGCAGGGTGATAGGCCAATAAGGAGCCAGCATGAATCATCTCGTTAGGCGAGATATAGTAAATGCCTTGTGACATCGAAAACTGCAGCTCAGAATAGCGCTTAGCGACCGCTTCGCTTTCGACCAAATCCTCAGCCCAACTCACTTCTGGAACTTGCTGATGATGGCGACTACTGCCATAAAATATGGCTTGCGGGAAATCCTCTGCCATTTGTGCACAGTGTACGGTATGGAAGGGGTGGACATTGAGCACTGCTTCAACCTCTTGTCCATTATTGGTCAGTGCCATCACCTCATCGCGAACCTCATCCGTTAGAGCATAACTGTCTAGAAAGATAAAGCGCCCTGAATCTAGCTTTACCAGTGAGCATTGTGTGCCAATATCTAGAACACCGCCTAGGCGAAATGAGCCGCGTATATTCCAAAAACCGTTGCCTAAATCGTGTATTTTATCTGACATTCATCTTTCTCCTTATTTTTTAATAATAGTTTAAAAATCTTTAAAACCATCACTTAAAGTGTGGGTGGTTTTGAAATTTAATGGTTCCATTAGCGTCTGGTTTTACTTAAATTATCGCCTTTATAGCTTATAACGACTGCAGTTCAGGGCGAGCGGCTGCAACGGCAGACAACAGCGCTGCTTCAAACTCCCCTTTACCGAACTCAACCAAGCCGGAGTGGGCACCGCAAAAATAGTGCGTGTCACGCCATTGGTGAGCCAGTGCGGTGGCCCAAGCGCAATATTGCTCACCTGCATTTTTCGCATTTTTAAGCGCTTGTTTGGTCGTTGGGTGCAGGCCCAAAGTAGGTTGAACGGCATTAAATAGCTTAGAAGGCGGTATCTCAAACGTGTCATCGACGTAGATACTTTGGCTGGCAGGGTGATAGACCAGTAAAGAGCCTGCGTGGATATTTTCATCGGGCGAGATGTAGTAAATGCCATTAGGCAGAGAAAATTCAAGTTCAGTATAGCGCGCCGCGACAGTGGCGCTTTCGACTAAATCCTTTGCCCAATGTACTTCTGGCACTTGCTGATGATGGCGACGACTACCATAAAAAAGCGCTTGCGGGAAATCTTTTGCCATTTGCGCACAGTGAACGGTGTGAAAAGGATGGACGTTTAACACGGCTTCGACATCTTTACCATCGTTGGTCAAACCCATTACTTGTTCACGCACATCCCCTGTCAATGTATAGCTGTCTAAGAAAATAAATCGTTCTGAGGCCAGTTTTATCAAAGCCGATTGTACACCTATATCAAACACGCCATTTTTGATAAACGAGCCCCGTATACTCCAAAACCCTTTGCCTAAATCATGAATCTCATCATCCATAGATTTCTTCCTTAATAGTTATAATTTTTGCATTCTTGGATTATTTAGTTATAGGCAGTTCAAAATAAAATCGATACCTCAATAGCTACAGGCGACTGGTATAAATTTTCCTTGCTTGCTGCTAACACAGAGGCTGCGCAAAATTTATTCCAGTCGCTTTATACTCCTTTTTAAATGAGTCGACTATATTAGTATGGCCTATTAATGTGTGGCACTTAATAAGTATGGTTTTTTGAGGAGGAAAAGTCTGTAATAAAAAAGAGAGAAGCAATGTAGATGTGTAAAAATACAAAAGAGTTGTTAGGGAAATGTCACTAATCTCTATGCAAGAGGGTGAGAGGAGGTTATTCATAACAGCCGTACGGGTACAGTGAGGGCGAAAGAAAAGCAACACACGGAAACCTGTGTTTACTATGTGATGTGATAATATAAAGTACTCAGCGTTCTATCGCGAGTTTTGGCTCTATTTTGACGCTCAGCCCAGTTATCATTGTTCCATTTCTATCACCTAGCCTACCTAGCCTTCGCTAAAAAAGCTCCTAACACAGTCAGCACTATTTTGAATCATATAAATAAAAGCAAAGATCACACGCAAACAAACCTCAATAATCAAGATCCCAGCACAAAGACGCCCGTTAGTGCCACTGATCAGCTGCCGTTTTACTCACCTGCGTGGGTGCTGAAATTGACGATTGGCTTGATTGGAATGTTTGCTTTTTTGCAGGTGTATTCTATTCAGGCAATTTTGCCCGTATTGATGTTGGATCTGTCAGCAAGCGAGGTGCAAGCGGGCATGGTGGTGGGTGCAACCGTGCTGGCGATTGCTATTATGTCACCGTTTTTGGGTATGTTATCCGATGCGGTCGGACGCAAATCGTTTATCGTCGGTGCTTTATTGTTTTTGGCCATACCTACTGCCTTGATTGCGCAAAGTCCAAGTATCGGATGGATGGGGATGTGGCGCTTTATGCAAGGACTATCGGTACCGGGCATTACCGTGGTGACGATTGCTTATATCGGTGAGGAGTTTGAGGGACGAGCGGTGACAGAGCTGATGTCGTTTTATGTGTCAGGGTCGGTGCTTGGTGGTTTTATGGGGCGATTTTTGCTTGGGCATTTGCATGAGCTGATCGGCTGGCGCTATGGTTATTATGTGATGGCGGCTATGACGCTCATAGGCGCACTCTGGGTCTTTAAGATGCTACCCTCATCGCGTCACTTTGTGGCCAATCCAAACTTTCGCTCAGCGATACAGACCCTAGGTGAGCATCTGACCAATCGCTATGTGGTGACTGCCTGTCTGCTTGGTGCCTGTGTACTGTTTTCGCTCGTCGGCTGTTTTACTTTTATCAACCTGCATTTGGCTAAGTCGCCATATAATTTGAGTACGGGCGCGCTTGCCAATATTTTTGCGGTGTACTTGATAGGGGTTATTATTACGCCATTATCCACCACACTGCTACGTCGATTTGGGTCGGCGCGTACGGTTCGAGCCGCTGTCCTTATTTCTATCACTGGGGTGCTGTTGACCTTGGTTATGCCATTATGGGGTGTGGTGATAGGGCTGGCTATCATGTCTACAGGGGTGTTTATTACGCAGTCGGCAACCATCAGCTATATCGCGGTGAATGTTAAGAAAGGGCGCTCACTGGCGTCTGGATTATATTATATGGGTTATTATGCGGGAGGTACGTTAGGGGCGTGGCTGTGCGGCATAGTATATGCACGGGGACAGTGGTCGCTTACGGTATGGTTGCTACTATTCGTACAGGTCTTGGCGTTGTTGATTGCCAGTTTTGGCATGGTGAAGACTAAATCACGCACTGCTTAATCTGCTTTTAAAAAGCAAGCGATAGGTTTGGTAGTACTCACTTGCCGCTTTACATATAAGCACTTTTTTTTTACTATCAATGAAAAGGCGATTGATTTTATTTTTAGCACCAGCAGCCCTCAGCTTTTAAAAGCGGTAGAGGTTCGTAAAAACACTGGCTCAGCAGTATGTGGCTACTGTCTTATGACAACCATTTATCGTTAAGTACAACTACAAAGAACGCATCTATATGACCCACAAGGAAGTCAAACCTATGTCAAATACTTACCAAAGCGCCCCGTCTGCCTATGATTATCCATTATTGGTAAAGCAGTTGTTAAACCGAGCCAAGACGGTCTCGCAAGAGCAAGAAATTGTTTACGCTGACAAAAAGCGTTTTACTTATAAGGATCTGTTTAACCGTATTAATCGCTTAGCCAATGTCTTAGCAGATTTGAAGCTTGACGCTGGTGATGTGGTGGCCGTGATGGACTGGGATAGCCATCGTTATCTTGAGTCTTATTTTGCCGTGCCAATGTCAGAGTACATCTTGCAGACGGTTAATATTCGTCTGTCACCAGAAAAGATCCTTTATACCATCAATCATGCGAAGCCTAAAGTGTTGTTGCTCAACTCTGAGTTTGCGCCTTTGGTCAAAGATTATCAGTTTGAAAACTCTAGCATTGAGCATATCATTTGGCTAGATGACAATGGGGTGACGTTCGAAGGTGTCTTCGGCGGTAACCAAAACCGCGTAACGGGTGAGTATGAGGCGTTACTAGAAGCGGCTGAAAGTGAGTTTGACTTTCCAGAGTTTGATGAAAACACCATTGCAACCACCTTTTATACCTCAGGCACGACCGGCGATCCAAAAGGGGTGTTCTTTAGCCATCGCCAATTGGTATTACACAGCCTAACAGAAGCGGCTACCCTTGGTATGTTACCGAATAAACAAGGGGTCAGTTATGGTGATGTCTATATGCCAATGACGCCGATGTTTCATGTCCATGCATGGGGCTTTCCATTTACTGCCACGATGATTGGTCTGAAACAAGTCTATCCCGGCCGTTATGCCCCCGACGCTTTGATGGATTTGATTATCAATGAAAAGGTGAGTATTACTCATTGTGTACCCACGATTTTGCAAATGGTACTCAAAGAAGCGCAAGATCGTGATGCCAGTTTTAATGGTCTCAAAATGATCATTGGGGGTTCAAGATTGACTGAAGGCTTGGCAAAAACGGCAATGGCTCAAGGCATCGAGGTTTATACGGGCTATGGTATGTCAGAGACAGCGCCACTTATCAGCTTGACAGAATTTAGCCTAAATGAGCCTGAGATGACAGAGGATGAAGACATTGCTCGCCGCTGTATGACCGGTAAGCCTGTGCTAATGGTTGACGCTCAGGTGTGGGGTGAAGGCAACCAACCAGTGGGCACAGGAGAAGACAATACGGGTGAGCTGGTATTACGTGCTCCTTGGCTGACCCAAAGCTATTTGAAAAATGACGATGCAGGTAAGGAGCTATGGGAAAACGGCTACATGCATACCCAAGATATCGCCTATATACGTCCTGATGGGTATATTAGAATTACGGATCGTTTAAAAGACGTGATTAAATCCGGCGGTGAGTGGATTTCCTCATTAGAGATTGAAACGATTTTATCACTGCATCCAGCAGTGGCAGATGTGTCAGTGATTGGCGTTCGCGATAAGCAGTGGGGCGAGCGTCCACTAGCACTCATTGTCCTCAAGCCTGCTTGCCCAGACACCAGTGTTGATGATATTAAAGCCATTGCTGAAAAGGCAGTAGAGCGTGGTATGATTCCTAAATATGGCGTGCCCAGTCAGTTTAAGTTTGTCGACGATCTGCCAAAAACCTCGGTAGGCAAGCATGACAAAAAGGTCATGCGTGAGATGTATGCCAATCAGACCGAAGTGTAATGGTAGTAGCTGATAAAATGCGTGCATCAGTCAAAAGATTGGGCGGATGAACGCTTAATAGTTGACCTTTATGATTGGCTCTGCTACATTTTAAACCGATACACTATGTATCGGTTTTTTAATTCTGGCAAGGATGACCAGTAACTCATTAAATATTATCTACTAAAATAACACTGCTTCAATAACATTGCCTCACACCTCGTTTACGCTAAGGACAGCTATTATGAGTGACCCAACCAAAAATCCAGTCTCTTCTCAAACAACAGACATGCCTAAATTCGCTGATATTTATCATAACTCAATTACGGATCGAGAGCAGTTTTGGGCCGAGCAAGCCAAGCGTATCTATTGGCACAAAGAGCCTGAGCAGATCCTTGACGATAGCAATTTACCTTTCGCGCAGTGGTTTGTCGGTGGCGAGACCAACCTTTGCTATAACTGTGTGGATCGGCATCTAGAAGAGCGGGCAGAGCAAGACGCCTTTATCTGGCTATCGTCAGAGATCAATCAAGAGTTAACAGAAACCTTCCCAGGCGTTGTCGATGCGTTTAAAGATTTGGGCAATAGCGTGGAGTTTTATACGGACTATGCAAAGCGTCGTCTGACCTATAATGATCTGTACAAAGAAGTGAATTATTTTGCCGATGTACTACAGCGTCACGGCATTGAGAAAGGTGATCGCGTCGTTATCTACATGCCGATGATTTTAGAAGCGGCTTACGCCATGCTAGCTTGTGCTCGTATTGGGGCGGTGCATTCGGTAGTGTTTGGGGGCTTTGCGGCACACAATTTGGCAATTCGTATGGATGACGCCGAAGCAAAAATGGTCATCACAGTGGATGCAGGTCTGCGCGGTGGTAAAGTCATCAATTATAAAAACTTGGTCAATCAAGGGGTTGCGCAGGCAAATGTAAAACCTGAGCATGTCCTCGTTGTGAATCGCGGCGTACTTCCATTTAAACCTCAAGACATTGATGTGGACTATGCCACTGAACGCCGCCGTAGCTGTGAGGCCAATGCCATTGTTGAGCCGGTATGGTTAGAGTCCAACACCCCATCTTACTTGCTCTACACCTCTGGTACGACGGGTACGCCAAAAGGAGTGCAGCGTGATACGGGCGGGCACGCCGTCGCACTTACCACCTCAATGGATTATATCTACGATGGCAAGGCTGGCGAGACTTTTTGGGCGATATCAGATATCGGCTGGGCGGTCGGGCATTCTTATACGATCTATGCCCCATTGCTTGCGGGCATGACCAGTGTCATGTATGAAGGCTTGCCGCATCGTCCAAACCCGGGTATTTGGTGGCGGATTGTCGAGGCCAATAAAGTTAATATTTTGTTCACCGCACCCACGGGCGTGCGTATGCTCAAAAAACAAGATGAGACGTGGATGACCCGCTATGATGTATCAAGCGTCAAATCATTCTTTTTGGCAGGTGAACCGCTTGATGAATCAACGGCCAATTGGCTCACCCAGCATTTAGGCGTGCCTATTTTAGATCATTACTGGCAAACAGAGTCCGGTTGGCCAATCTTAAGTAATACGCCAAAATTTGACCACAAACCGCACAAACAAGGATCGCCAGGTTATCCGATGTACGGTTATGATGCCCAGGTGATAAATGAAGAAACGGGTAAGGTTTGCGCGCCTGGTGAAAAAGGCCTACTAGCGATTAAAGCCCCACTACCACCCGGTTGCCTCACGACAGTGTGGCGTAATGATGAGCGTTTTATCAGTAGTTATTTTGGCCTGTTTGATGGTCAGCAGTACTCTACTTCAGATTATGCGGTGACTGATGAAGATGGCTACTTTTATATTTTGGGACGTACCGATGACGTGATTAACGTCGCTGGTCATCGAATCGGCACGCAAGAGATTGAAGAGGCCATCAGCAGTCATCCCGAGATGGCAGAATGCGCCGTTGTGGGCATTCAAGATGAGCTAAAAGGTGAGTTGCCCATCGCTTTTTGTGTGTTAAAGGATCATGAACAAGTAGCGACAACCGAAAATCGCTTCCGCATTGAGCAACAAGTGGTTGGTGCGGTGGTTAAATCTCTGGGCGGTATCGCTCGGCCCGCGGCCATTTACTTCCCGCAAGCGCTGCCAAAGACCCGCTCTGGTAAAATTCTACGCCGAGCTATTCGTGCTTTGGCAGAAGATAAAGACACCGGCGATATGTCTACGCTTGATAATCCAGCAGCGATTGATGCCATCAAGCAGTCTATGAAAGACTACTAATTTCACGTCTCTTTTAGAACGAATTTTGATGGTGCAACGCCCATGCGAAACGAAAGCTCATGAAGACTCATGGGCTTTTTTATTTGTTAACGTCTTAGAGAAAATTTGTTTGATTGATCACCACATTGATCGCAACTTAAATAAAAGTTCGATAAAGCGCTTGACCCTAAAAATGATTTATTGTTATAGTCAATAACGATACAAATTAAATCATTTTAGAATTAAGTTTTATCGAGAAAAATTTATAGTTATTCGTCCCCTTTATGAATATAAAGACACCGTTAAACGGTAGTCTCGCAAACAAGATAAGGATATCTTATGCACCACGTCCAGCAGCTTATTAACGGCCAGTTTACTCAATCGAATACCGATGAATGGATTGATATCACCGATCCAGCCACGCAGGAAGTCATCGCTAAAGTCCCACAAACGACGGACGATGAAATTAACCAAGCGGTTGCTGCCGCCCAAACAGCCTTTCAGACATGGCGCAAGACCCCTATTACCACGCGTGCCCGTATTTTTTTAAAGTATCAGACACTCATTCGTGAGCACATGGATGAGTTGGCAGAAATCTTGACCGCAGAACAAGGTAAAACCATCGCTGATGCTCGCGGCGATGTATTTCGGGGTTTAGAAGTCGTCGAACATGCAGCAGGTATTGCCAATTTGCAGATTGGTGATTTTGTAGAAAACGTCGCATCTGGTGTAGATACTTATAGTATCTGGCAGCCCCTAGGCGTTTGTGCTGGCATCACACCCTTTAACTTCCCAGCGATGATTCCACTATGGATGTTCCCCATGGCGATCGCCACCGGTAACACCTTTATCCTTAAGCCTTCTGAGCAAGACCCAATGGTTACCATGCGTTTGGTTGAATTAGCAATTGAAGCTGGCGTACCTGAAGGGGTGTTAAACGTGGTGCATGGTGGCAAAGCAACCGTCGATGCTATCTGTGATCATCCTGATATTAAAGCGGTATCATTTGTCGGCTCTACTGCCGTTGGTAAGCATGTTTATGAGCGCGCTAGTCAATCTGGCAAACGGGCTCAGTGTATGATGGGTGCCAAAAACCATGGCGTTATCTTGCCTGATGCGAATAAAGAGCAGACGCTCAACCAGCTAGCTGGTGCCGCATTTGGTGCTGCCGGTCAGCGCTGCATGGCACTGTCCGTTGTGGTGCTAGTAGGGGCAGCTGGTGACTGGATCGATGATATTAAGGCCAAAGCAGAAGGCTTGGTGGTATCAGCGGGTAAGAACGATAAAGATTTAGGTCCACTAATTTCTCCTGCAGCCAAAGCTCGCGTTGAGCACCTGATCGGTACGGGGGTAGAAGAAGGGGCGAGCCTGCTACTGGATGGCCGCGGTATCACGGTCGAAGGGTTTGAGAAAGGTAACTTTGTTGGACCTACTATTTTTGATAATGTCACAAGCGACATGCAAATTTATAAAGAAGAAATCTTTGGGCCAGTATTGTGTATCATGCGTGCAGCCGACCTTGATGAAGCGATTGAGCTGCTTAATGCCAACCCACATGGTAATGGTACGGCAATTTTTACGCAGTCGGGGGCGGCCGCGCACAAATTCCAACAAGACGTTCAGGTCGGTCAAATCGGTATCAACTTACCGATTCCAGTGCCACTACCGATGTTCTCATTCTCAGGCTCACGTGCCAGTAAACTTGGTGATCTCGGCCCTTATGGCAAGCAAGCCGTGCAGTTTTATACCCAAACAAAGACAGTCACTGCGCGCTGGTTTGATGATGAGGCGAGCCGCGGCGTCAATACCACTATTTCAATTTAGTCGTTGATCTACTATATTTGCGGTACAGCGAGAAGTTTTTTGACGGTAACTTTGCAGTTTGATGCTGTTATCGTCAAACCGCACTTATATTGACATAATAGTTCGTCAACTCTAATTCACCACATTTGTTACGCACGCACAAGGATGACCCTATGGATTTTTCATTAACCGAAGATCAGATTGCTTTTCGCCAAACGGCCAGACAGTTTGCCCAAAAAGAGCTTAAGCCAAATGCGGCGGAATGGGATCGTACCTCGCACTTCCCAGTTGATGTGATCAAAAAAACTGGTGAGCTTGGCTTTTTAGGGCTTTATACCAACCCAGAGTACGATGGCTTAGGGCTACCACGTTTGGACTCTGCCATGGTTTTTGAAGAGTTGGCATGGGGCGATACGGCCGTTGCCGCTTACATGAGCATTCATAATATGGCCGGCTGGATGATCGGTGAGTTCGGTAGTGATGCCTTATGCAAAAAGTATCTGCCAAATATGGTCAGCGGTAAATGGCTGGGTAGCTACTGTTTAACGGAACCAAATGCGGGTTCTGATGCCGCTTCTCTTCGTACCAAAGCAGTGAAGCAAGGCGATGACTATGTGCTCAATGGAGAAAAAGCCTTTATATCAGGCGCAGGCTCGACCGATGTGCTAGTGGTTATGGCACGTACGGGCGGTGCAGGACCAAAAGGGGTGTCAGCATTCGTCGTTGACGCTGATAGTGCTGGGATAGAGTACGGTAAAAATGAGCATAAGATGGGCTGGAAAGCACAGCCAACGCGGACGATTAGCTTTAAGGACGTAAAAGTCCCTGCAGAAAACTTAATCGGCGAAGAGGGTCAGGGCTTTCGTATTGCGATGAAGGGCTTGGACGGTGGGCGGATTAATATTGGGATTTGTGCGATTGGTACGGCCCAGTCAGCGCTAGAGACGGCGACCAATTATGTCCAAGAGCGCAGCCAGTTTGGCAGCCCGATTGCAAGCTTACAATCAGTACAGTTTAAGCTTGCAGATATGCTCACTCAAACGATTGCGGCGCGGCAAATGCTCTATCTTGCCGCTAATAAAGTCGATACTAATGACGCGCAAGCCACGGCCTACTGCGCGATGGCAAAACGCTTATCAACCGACCTTTGTTTTGAGGTTGCAAATGAAGCCTTACAGTTGCATGGCGGCTATGGTTATCTAAACGAGTATCCACTTGAGCGCCACGTACGAGATCTGCGTGTCCATCAGATTTTAGAAGGCACGAATGAAATTATGCGAGTGATTGTCTCACGGCAACTGTTACAAGACGATGCGTTGGGTCAATTGCGCTAGTACAGCTATATATTCAGTTATTTGCCAATAAAGCCATGCTAAAACAAGGATGTTTTATGACAGACTATACCAATCTTAAACTATCGATCAGCGGTCACACCGCCACCGTCACACTGAATAACCCGCCTGCCCATACTTGGACGATGGACAGTCTGCAAGCGTTTAAACAGTTGATCACTGACCTAAATGCCAAGGACGATATTTATGCCTTAATCGTACATGGTGATGGCGAGAAGTTTTTTTCAGCAGGTGCGGATCTCAATAACTTTTCAGACGGGGATAAAGGTCATGCAATCAGCATGGCCATTGCTTTTGGCGAAGCGTTTGAAGCGTTGTCTGCTTACCGCGGCGTCAGTATCGCGGTTATCAATGGCTATGCGATGGGTGGCGGACTTGAATGTGCGCTCGCCTGTGATATTCGTATCGCCGAGGCGCATGCACAGATGGCGCTACCAGAGACAGGAGTGGGTTTATTGCCATGTGCAGGCGGTACGCAAAATCTACCTTGGCTCGTTGGCGAAGGCTGGGCAAAGCGTATGATCTTATGCGGTGAGCGCGTCGATGCCGATACCGCATTGCGTATTGGCTTGGTGGAAGAAGTCACTGCTAAAGGTGAGGGTCTTGCAGCAGCACAAACATTAGCCCAAAACGTCGCTAAGCAGTCACCTGTGGCCGTCAGCTATTCCAAGAAACTCATTCAAGCGGCAAGAGACACGCCACCTGCGCAAAACCTTATCCATGAGCGTGAGGCCTTTGTTAAGTTGTTCGATACAAAAGATCAGCGCGAAGGCGTTCAAGCGTTTTTAGAGAAGCGTAAACCCAACTGGCAAAATAAATAAACGGCATAAACTTAGGGCGTGTCCTCATTTTAAAAATGGTGATAAAAATGAGATAAATTGCAGTCAAACAAGAAAAATAGTGCAGATAATATCGAGATATTAACCAACTATTTGCCGCTGTTTGGCAAGATTTAGCCATTTTTAGTCCATTTAGATGACTATCGATTGAATCGAGGACACGCCCTAGCCTTAATGGTAACTTTATTTTCAATTTTTGTAGGTGATCTTGATGACAGCAACGGATGATAGTAATAATCAAAAAATTGTAGAGCAGGAAGCATCGGTGTTATTTGATACTGAGCCGACAGATTGCGGCCATCTGATCGGCATCATGACGTTAAACACGCCTAAGTCTTTGAATGCCTTGAGCGTTGATATGTGCCAGTTACTATCAGCACAGTTAGAGCAGTGGCAGAGTGATGATCAAATAGTTGCTTTAGTATTAAAAGGGGCAGGCGATAAAGCGTTTTGTGCTGGCGGTGATATCCGTAAGCTGTATGACAGTATGTCTACCAGTGCGCCACTGCCAAACCCGTATGCGACAGAGTTTTTTAGTCATGAATATCGTCTCTACCGGCAGATGCATTTTTATGCCAAACCATTAATACTTTGGGGGAATGGCATCATTATGGGTGGCGGGATGGGACTGATGGCGGCGTGCAGTCATCGCTTGGTTACTGAGCGCACGCGTTTTGCCATGCCTGAGGTGACTATTGGCCTGTTTCCTGATGCCTCGGGCAGTTGGTTTTTACAGCGCATGCCAGCCAAAACTGGTTTGTTTTTAGGGCTGACGGGCGCGATGTGTAATGGTAACGATGCTCTATTGGCCAATCTGGCAGAGTATGCAGTCGCCAGTAGTGACTATGATGCTGTTATTCAGCGCTTAAGACAGAGTAATTGGCAAGCGGCAACGGATTCTAGTAACACAGATAACAGTCATGATCATAGCGCTCATCGCATCGTTAGCCGTGCACTTGCCGCGCAACCAGTGGCTGATTTACCTCCTAGCAAGTTGGCTACCTATTGGCGTCCTATACAGCAATTGATGAACAGCGGCGGCTTAGGGGATATTGATGCTGTACTCCAAAGTGATGAAGCGCTGGCACAGTTAGATGCAGCCTTTGCTGAGGATAGCTGGACACAGCGAGCTGTCGCAACCTATCGTCACGGTTGCCCCACGACTGCGGCTTTGACCTATGCGCTTTATCATAAAGTCACTGATTTATCGATAGAGCAAGTTTTATATTTAGAGACCAATGTGGCCGTACATTGTGCCGCCAATCCGGACTTCAAAGAAGGGGTGCGGGCGCTACTAATTGACAAAGATCGCAATCCGCAGTGGTCACGTTCATTGGCCGACTGTTTGAGTGCAGAAGGGCACGCATACATTCAACAGCATTTTGTAAATCCTTATCCCAAAGGCGAGCATCCTTTGGGCGATTGGTTGAGTGAAAACGCGTTAGGCAATGAGCTTGTGCGCTAAAGATTTGGCTTACCAAAGCAGCGTAAGTATGAGATATAAATTAGCCTCAAAAAAATAATGACAGACTATCTGTAGTAATGTCCTACATAAGCAATCATCAAGGAGTGATGAGATGGGTACACAAAATACAAGTACGACTGATAAAAATGGTGCTAAGCCAAACATAGCCTTTATCGGGCTTGGTAATATGGGAGCGCCGATGGCGGAGAACCTGTTAAAAGCAGGGTATTCGCTATCTGTATATGATTTGTCTGAATCAGCGACACAGCGTCTACAGCAAGCAGGAGCAAGCGTTGCTGATAGCCCTAAAGACGCAGCAAGTAACGCTCAAGTTGTTATCAGTATGTTGCCAGCGGGCAAGCATGTTCATTCTGTTTATTTAGGTGAAAATGGCTTACTTGCAGAGTTGCCCAAAGGCACACTGGTCATTGACAGCAGCACGATAGCAGCGGCTGACGCGACGGTAGTAGCGGAGGCAGCAAGTAACCTTGGTATAGATTTCTTGGATGCACCAGTCTCTGGTGGTACAGGCGGTGCAGTCGCTGGTAGCTTAACCTTCATTGTGGGTGGTAGCGTTCATGCCTTTGCCAAAGCTGAACCAATACTAGCTGTGATGGGAAAAAATATTTTTCATGCCGGCGACCATGGGGCAGGACAAGTTGCAAAAATCTGTAATAACATGCTACTGGGTATTCTCATGGCAGGAACGGCCGAAGCCATTAACTTAGGGGTTAAAAATGGCTTAGACCCCAAAGTATTATCAGACATTATGCTACAAAGCTCAGGTCGCAACTGGACATTAGAAGTCTATAATCCTTATCCCCAAGTCATGGAAAATGTGCCTTCTAGTAATGGCTATCAAGGTGGATTTATGAGTAAGCTGATGCAAAAAGACCTCAATCTGGCCATGCAAACGGCTCAGGATACCAATGTCGAAACGCCAATGGGGGCCAAGGCGACAGAGCTTTATGAGGCTCATACTGTAGAGAATGGTGATAAGGACTTCTCAAGTATTATGGGGCGTCACGATAGCTCAGTGCTGTCCTAGTATTGCCACTGTATCTCTCAGTGACACATTCTTAATTTGATTTGGTGATGTAAGTTGTAGCTGAGATATATGCGTAGAAGTAAAATAAAAAAGTCTGCCCTATTGAATAGGGCAGACTTTTTTATTTTTACTGTTAGGTGCTTTTAGCTTTGTAGATCGTACACAAGAGCCTGAACATCCTGTGCTGCTTTTTGTAGACGTGGTACATGCGTCAATAGCTCATCTAAAGATACTCGTATGGTTGGTGCATGCATGTATAGTGAGGCTAGATAGCGTGACTTCTTATCCAATATAGGTACTGCCACTGCCACCATTTCAGAGATAAACTCTTCATTGTCTATACCGATGCCCGTTTCAGCAATACGGTCAAGCTCGTCATTTAAGGCATCAATATCGGTAATGGTGTTTTTAGTAAATTTATCTAACGGTAAACCTTGTAGTATTTTGTGGCGACTGGTAGCAGATAACTGGCTTAGGTATAGCTTGCCCGTGGCGGTGCACCACATGGGAGATTTTGCGCCCACGGGTAGATAAATCTGTAGCGGTAAGGTCGTTTGTGCTCGGTTGGTATAGATCATATCCATATGATAGGGCACACCAATACCGCAGGTTTCTTTAATTTCGTCAACCAGCTTTTGCAAGATCATTTGCCGCTCATTAAAAAATAGCCGCTGCTGCCAAAGCTCAACACTTAGGTTACGTACCCGCTTACCAGGAATAATACCGCCACCAATATCGACGGTCAAAAACCCTTCATCGACCAAATTCTGAATCAATCTGTGAATGGTCGGCTTAGGTATATCTAGCTCTTGTGACAGCTCAAGGGGCGATAGAGGCAGAGACGCATAAGATACCGCCTCTATGATTTCTAGCACACGGGTGATCGACGATACTTTAGGCATATAAATGGCTCAATAGTAATAATAAAGAATACAGCGGCAAACATTGCAAGATATTTATAAATAGGACAAACGGGACAATTCAAAGGCTTACGCCACACTCATCACTCACTCTAATTTAGCATAATATCAAGCGCAGACAAGCGTTAGTCACACTATATAGCAATATTTACATGACTGCCTATATGTCTGGAATTTCGTTTTAAAGTAAGAATAGCTACGTTAGCTCACAAAACACAACAAACTGTAGTAATAAGCTATATAACTACCCTTGAGTTGAATAAGCAGGTAAGTCATTATAATGACATATTTTGTAATACCTTTACATGAACATTAAGCCACTTAATATTCATGTCGAGGCTGTTTGGTTACTTTAGGAGCATTGTGTAACTAAAAGGCGAAGTTTTGCAGGTTGGTAGGGTAATTATTACAATACCTATGCAATCTTTACATAATAGCAAATAAAAAGCGCGCCTTCAGGGGTGACTTTTTGAGGCAAAATTGTTTTAATCTGCTCAACAAAATGGTTGATTCACAAAAGCGAGATAATCATTTTTTTATGGGCGATTTATTCCACACTTTAGGAGAGTATTTATGAAAACTATTAAATTAACAGCAATTTCTGCTGCCGTTTTAGCATCAAGTGCTGCACTAGCTGCTGAGCCAGTGATCGTTGTTGATGACAATGATGCCGTTGTTTATGAAGCTGAGCCGGTAGCGGTTGCTTATGAAGCAGAGCCTGCTTCTTATGCATACGATGCGGACGCTGGTGTGGTAAGCAATACAACTGGCGCTATCGTTGGTGGTACTAAAGGTTTCTTTAGCAAAGTAGTGAACCCAGCCTCAGTTAGTGCTGAAGTTGGTACACTGGGTTATGGTGCTAACATCGGTTGGTCACTAAACGAGAAAACTGAACTACAAGCTGGTTGGGCTGGTGGCGATGTCGCTGATCTTTTTGGCGGTGACGTTGATGTAGATGACGTCAACTATGATGTTGATGCAGATTTTAGCAACCCATACCTAGGCGTGCAGTTACGTCCTGCTGGTAACTGGTTCACAATGGGCGCTGGTATCATCGTACCTGATAACGATATCGATGTGCGTGCAAGTGCTGAAGATGGTGTTTTCACGATTGATGATGAAGATTATCTTGTAGGTAACGGTGAAACTTTAGAAGGTTCACTAGAGCATCGTAATAAGTTAGCACCTTATGCTACTATTGGCTTCCGTCCTAACATCACTAATAACTTCGGTCTATTTGGTGAGCTAGGTGCAGCTTATATGGGTAAAACTGACGCTACAGTGCGTGCTACGAACCCTTTGAATGCTGTGGCTGTTGACGCTGCTGCTGCTGCTGAAACAGAGTTAGAAGATAAAGACTATCTTGAGTGGATGCCAATTGTCAAACTTGGTGCTACTTACCGCTTCTAAGCCAAGCCCAGTTTAAATACTGTCGTTAGAAGAAAAGTAAGAAAAAAAACGATCCTAAAAAGGATCGTTTTTTTTGTTTAAAGTAAAGAAAAAGCAATGTCTTAAAAGTCGTACAGTGATCACTTCTCTAAAAAATAACCACAGTTTGCTGAATGGGTAGGATAGCAACATGGTATTGCGAGCGATAGTCAGCCGTGACCCACAAAAGTGACGGGTCTCTAATAGCGTTCAGTAAATCAGCAATGAGGTATGAATAATCTACTCCTAAACCTTGTGCCAGTTTGTATTGATGAATTTTTATAAAGCTTTCTTTTATTTGCCAGAGTAGTTTAGTGATAATGTCACGTTGGCTGGTTGGCAATGACTGTATGACCCTAAGCTCATTGTCTGAGTAAAAACGCTGCGCCACATGCCATGCAACGTCGTTAGTCTCTATATCAATGCCTATAGGTCGATGACGGCTAATAGTGACAGCGACTTTACTATTTGAACGCGTATTCAACGACTGATTCAGGTTTGGATTAATCGCTTTTTTTTGGGTAGCACCTGTGTGACTAAAGCACACATAGTGTTTACTGTCGATAAGCTGATAGGGGAAGTCTGATTCATCCAGTGTATCGCGAAGCTCTAGATAATTTAAGAGCTGCTGTAGCAATAATCGCACCCCTTTACGCTGTATTTGGCGTTGTTGATGGGCCATCTCACGAGCCGATAAAATAACGCGTGGACTACAGTACTGCCAGTTAAGACCAACCATTTTATTAAAGTGTATAGTCGACGTATTAAAAACCAATAACCATGACGATTTTTCCCGTAAGGTATCAAAACTTAGACACAAAGGTTCGCTTACTTGCGCAGTGGCGCACCATGTCGTCGGGTTGAGCTGAGTGTATTGAAGATGGGTTAATTTTACCGTTGGCATCATTGATCGTGTCGAGTAGGGTGAGTTATCTTAGTTTAATAAACCGTAAAAAGCCCAGCAATCAATATTACTGGGCTTTTATCAATTAAACGACGCTTTATTAGTTATTGGTGGTTGCGTCAGTCTTAGTAAGACAACTCAGCACGGCGGTTTTGTGCATAAGCTTCTTCAGTGTTACCAGTAACTGCAGGGCGTTCTTCACCATAGCTGATGACACGGATATTGTTTACGGGCACACCTTGAGCAGCAAGATAGTCACGGGCGGCTTGGGCACGGCGCTCACCTAATGCCATGTTATATTCACGGCTACCGCGCTCATCAGTGTGACCTGCGATAACAACGCCAGCTGCTGGATTTGAGCTTAGCAGCGCTGCGTGTTGGTCCAAGACACTGGCTGCTTGTGCGGTAATCTCACTACTATCGAAAGCAAAATAGACAACCGCTTGTAAGTTCTCAGCGGTAGTGATAACAGCATTTGGGTTATCTACGATGACAGCGCCAGTGTAGTCAGCTTGGCCACTTGGAATACCGAGCGGGGCCACAACTACTTCAGAAGTAGAACGTTTGGTAGCACAGCCTGTGGTTAGGGCAACTGCGCTTGATAATATAGCAAGAACCGCGATCTTAGAAAAACTGGTTGACATGATGAGCTCCTAAAATTTTAATTAAATTTGTTTTTTTAAACTGCTTGCGATAAAACTTAGACATTTACTATCTATCATATACTAAGTGTTACTTTATGTAAGTAGTATTACTGTAAATAATTCTAGAATTTACAAACAGATATACAAAGCTTTGATCGCTGTCCACTACCAACGGTGTTTGCCCCAATTCTCAGGATTGGCCCAGTAATCTGCATTGAGCCAATTGGGTAATTGTTTATAATCATATAGGTTAAATTGCCAAAGTGTGGCGGACACTAGGGACGGCGTGTCTGATGAAGGTGATTGTTTTTGGTTCACACGATCAACGTCGAAAGACTGCTCGCTTAAGATATCAAATGGAGTAAATCCATAAGCCTTTAAGTCTATGGTGCTATCAAGTGCGATTAGCAGATGGGCGGAATAAAGATCGCGATAGCGCATGAATAGGGGAATGTATTGCTGTAGCAGCTCTGACGATAATGTGGGTAGCCAAAAGCAAGCAAGCTCATAACGATCCGGTGTTGGTTGCTGTATCAGCTCTGATAAAGTTAATGGCTGCAATGTCCCAGCGTCTGCTACCTTATCATCATCTTTACTCATGACATGGTCTTTGAGTTGTGATTTTAGGGCTAAGCGGGCATTATTGTCTTGCACCGCCCATAATAACTCAGTGCTTTCATCCTTCTGTTCAGGGGTAGTTGGTGTTTTTATCTGTGTGACTAGCGATGGCAGCAGAGCATCAATGTAATCTATAAGTAGGGGGAGCGTAATGTCTGAGCGACTGGCGGTGTGCTTTGTCATATAATAGGCCGTTTATCGAGTGGTGGTCATCGGTAAACCTATTAAATCATTTTCGTGATCATTATCCAATGGATGATTTACGCCAATTTTTTGGTTGATACCTTTTGTCAATTTTCTATGACTGTGGCCGTGACAACCGTATCTCTACCTTAATCACTATTCTGATATCCATACTGGCTTATCAATGTAATAATTTTAAGGTCTGTACTTGAAAATTGGCAGTTTAGGTCAATGTAACCATAAGTTTATGGGCTATAGGTTTATTGATAATCCATCGTCTTAAAAATTTGCTTAAAGTTTTGTTCATTGCCGTTAGCGCTAATGGCGCTCACCATACTACCCAACTGTTTATGTCATAAATAATAATAGGAATTTATATGTCTACTGCTGAAACCGATGCTCAAATTATTAATCCTGAAATGCCCGATGTACCGCCGCATGCCCCGCATAAAATTAACTTAAAAGATTATCAAAAGCCAAGTTTTGATGTGGTAACCGTTGATTTAGACATTAAGCTGTTTGAAGCGTATGCGCAGGTAGACAGTACGCTACAAATGGTACGCCAAGCAGCAGGAGATCTCGTGTTATTTGGCGAAGATTTAGAGCTGCTGGCCATTAGTATGAATGGCGACCAACTGGCTATTGGGGACTATCAGCAAGAAGCGGGTAAGCTCACGATAGTTAACGCACCTGACCAAGTGACGTTAGAGATTCAAGTACGCATCTGCCCGCAGACCAACACCGCACTTGAAGGTTTTTATATGGCGGGTAGTGGTGATGATACGATGTTTGTCACCCAGTGTGAGCCAGAAGGTTTTCGGAAGATTACTTTTTATCCAGACCGTCCTGATGTACTGGCCATATTTACCACGCGTCTTGAGGCGGATAAGCGCTATCCGACGCTATTGGCCAATGGTAACTTAGTCGAAGCCGGTGAAGTGGCGGACGAGCCAAGCCGTCATTATGCGATTTGGCATGATCCCACTAACAAGCCAAGTTATCTGTTTGCCTGTGTGGTCGCTGATTTAGATGTGTTGACAGACGTTTATACCACCAGCGAAGGTCGAGAGGTTGCGCTTGAGCTGTATGCAAAATCTGCCGATATTGATAAATGTAATGTCGGTATGCAAGCCTTAAAAGACGCCATGGAATGGGATGAGGTGAATTATGGCCGAGCCTATGATTTAGATCGCTATATGATCGTCGCGGTCAGCCAATTTAATATGGGCGCGATGGAGAACAAGGGGCTTAATATTTTTAATACCGCTTGCGTATTGTCGAGTCCAGAGACGACGACCGATGCGCGTAGTTTTAGCGTCAAAGCCATTATCGCTCATGAGTACTTTCACAACTGGACGGGTAACCGCATCACTTGTCGGGATTGGTTCCAGCTATGTTTAAAAGAAGGGTTTACGGTTTATCGTGACCAATCGTTTTCAGCGGATCAGCAGTCGAGTGCCGTACAGCGGATCGATGATGTTGCCACCTTGCGTGCCCATCAGTTTTCTGAGGATGCAGGGCCACTTGCGCATCCTGTGCGTCCTGAGAGTTTCGTTGAGATCAATAATTTTTATACGACGACGGTTTATGAGAAAGGCGCTGAAATCGTACGCATGATTGCCAATACCTTGGGGCCAGACGATTTTCGCAAGGGAACAGACGAGTACTTCCGCCGTTATGATGGGCAAGCTGTGACCGTTGAGGACTTTTTATCGGCGCTCAGTATCACTGATGATAAAATAGAGGAGTTCATCGATTGGTATCGCCAACCAGGCACACCAGTCGTCTCAGGTCACCAAGATTATGATGCTGCGGCGCAAACGTTAACCATTACATTGAGTCAGCAAACACGTCACGTGAGCGGTTTTGAGGCACCAAAACCCTTGCCAATTCCAGTAGCGACGGCGCTGTTTGACAAGGACTCTGGTGACATTGTGGCTGAACGTATGCTGCTGTTAGATCAAGCCACGCAAACCTTTGTTTTTGAAGGGGTAGCTAGCGACCCTGTGGTGTCATTGCTGCGTGACTTTAGCGCGCCTGTGCAACTGAATTATGATTATCAAGATGAAGATTTGGCATTTTTGCTAAAACATGAGACCAATGGTTTTAACCGCTGGCAAGTCACCCAAATGCTCGTTAATCGTATTTTGTTGCAAGGTCAAGGTACAAAGAGCAGCCCTGATATATATTTGCAAGCGTTGGCGCAAACATTACCCGTATTAGCAGCTGATGATGCGATGTTGGCTGCGCGCTTGCTTGATATTCCATCAGCACAGGAGCTGGCGTCTGCCATTCATAAAGACTACGATCCAGAGTTGATTAAAGCGAAGCGTGACAGCTTGTATCAACAAGTGGCAGATACGCTGCAAGATCAGTGGGCAGAGCTTTATAAACAATTGCCAATGCAACCTTATGACGATAGCGCTGACGCTCGCGGCACACGTGCCCTACGCAACGTCGTACTTGACATGGCGCTAACGGCTAACGTCAAGGGCGCAGTAGAGTGGGCCCAGCAGCAGTATAACAATGCCAGCTGTATGACCGAACGCTTTGGCGCATTGAAAGCCATGGTCAATCACCAAGTGGCAAATGCTAGTGAGTATCTGACGGACTTTTATACACGCTTTCAAGCGAATGACTTGGTCATTGACTTATGGTTTAGCGTGCAAGCGTCTGCTGATAATGTGAGTACTGAGGTTATCCAAGCATTGCTTGAGCATGAAGACTTTGATTGGAACACACCCAATCGCGTGCGTTCAGTCATTAGCGCCTTTAGTTCACAGCCTACGGTATTATGGACACAAGAAGGTCTGGATATTTATACCAGCGTGATTAAAAAGCTGGATGATGCCAATCCCGTATTGGCCTCACGCTTATTACAAGTGCTGGCACGATGGAACACATTGGCTGAGCCCCGTCGTCAAATGGCGCATGATAAGCTCGTGGATTTGCAAAAGCATGCTGCCTCTAAACACGTACTTGAAAGTTTAGATAGTGTACTAAAGGCGGCAAATGGTTAATGCCTAGAAGACTGATAGGTCAGTAGGCTCAAAAAAGCCCGTCCGACAGAGTGTCGGACGGGCTTTTTATGGAGTATCTGATGGCGCTAATTTATAGCCAATCTAGCTTAACGATTTGGCAATACGTCTTTGACCATATCACGTAGTTTGTGTAGCGCCGTGACAGTACTGTCCCAATCTAAGCAACCATCGGTGATGGATTTACCATACTCAAGCTGGCTTAAATCAGCCGTTAGCTTTTGATTGCCACCTTTTAGATGACTTTCAATCATCATGCCGATAATGGATTTATTACCGTTTTGGATTTGTTCTGCGACATTATTGATGACCATAGGTTGCAGATAAGGATCTTTACCTGAGTTGGCATGGCTCGAGTCAATCATGATTTTACTATTGGTTTTGCCTTTAGCTAGCTCGTTTTCAGCTTGTGCAACGGCTGTTTCATCATAGTTAGGTTTGCCGTTACCGCCGCGTAGTACCACGTGAGCGTAAGGGTTGCCTTTAGATTTGATGATAGAAACCTTGCCATCTGCTGACAGACCTAGGAAACTATGGCCTTCTTTGACTGCTTGCATGGCATTGACGGCTACTGTCATACCGCCATCGGTACCATTTTTAAAGCCAACTGGGCACGATAAGCCCGAACTCATTTCACGATGCGTTTGGCTCTCAGTGGTACGGGCGCCAATTGCTGACCAGCTAATCAAATCTTGCATGTATTGCGGGGTATTAGGGTCCAAGGCTTCGGTGGCACAAGGCAAGCCTTTTTCATTTAAATCAAGCAACAACTTACGAGCAGTACGCAGACCTTTTTCGATATCAAAGCTGTCATTCATATCAGGGTCATTAATCATACCCTTCCAGCCAACAGTCGTACGGGGCTTTTCAAAATAAACGCGCATCACGACAAAGACACTGTCTTCGATTTCTTTGGCTAATACGGCCAAACGATCGGCATATTCGTGGGCGGCTTTGATATCATGAATAGAACAAGGGCCAATGACTACAAACAGTCGCTTATCTTTACCATCCAAGATGTCCTGAATCGTGTTGCGACCTTTTAGAACCGTGTTATACGCTTTTTCTGATAAAGGCAGCTCGGTTTTTAGCTCAGCGGGAGTGATCAAAGGAATGAACTTTTCAATATTCACGTCGTCAATATCTGCATTATGGGTAACTGATGTTGTCATGGTTATATATCATCTAGCTGATTTATAGGAATATTCATTATGCGGACAAAAGTGTTGGTTGACAAGGGCAGTCGCGCAGTTAATTGACTGCTAACTGGAATATCGAAACCAAAACTTAGTTATAATTAAGAGCGTTAACGCATAAACGTAACGGCCTGATTGCGGTTTTTAGGCTGAAAATTTTGCTGACGGTAGTGGATTAACTTTAAAAAGGTAACCGTTCTGCTGATATGAATTTTAGAAGTCTCTGTCATGCTTGCGAACCGCTAGCGAGGAAGATTTATACTAGTAGAATACCATTCACGGATGTACCACTTTTATTCTGAACTGACTATACGATGACCTATCAGCCACCTTACATAGGTCAATGGTTAAAAAATCTATAGGTGGATTTAGCTATTTTTGCCATCGTCACGTATGATGACGACATAAACGTTATAATCTAAGTAACATAAATTTTGTACCCATTGTAATTTTGAATATTGAGAACTTGTCATGACCGATTCTGCTACCTTTGATGAACATACTGATTTAACCGGCGAGACAGCGACTTACCCTCAATTGCTCCAATCAAAAGATGCGCCGCTCGTCATCGGTATCGTCGCTGGTGAAGTGTCGGGTGACAGTTTGGGCGCGGACTTTATGCAGCAGATGAATAATCTACGTGATGACATTGTCTGGGTGGGTGTGGGCGGCACCAAGATGCAAGCGCAAGGACTGCAAAGTATTTTTCCGTTAGCGCGTCTGGCAGTGATGGGTTTGGTGGAAGTCATGGCGCAGCTGCCCGATTTGCTCAAAGCCCGCCGTGAGCTATTAACGGCGTTTGATGCGGCTGATATTGATTGGTTTATTGGTATTGATGCGCCCGATTTTAATCTGCGAGTGTCTAAGAAGCTAAAGCCTCAAGGCATATTTTGTGTGCAGTATGTCAGTCCCTCTATTTGGGCATGGCGTGAGTCACGTATTCATAATATTAAAGCGGCGACCAATCTGGTGTTGTGCTTGTTCCCGTTTGAGCTGTCAGTTTATGAGCGCCATAACCATCCAGCGATCTGTGTCGGCCATCCGCTACTTCGTACTATTGATCAAACCTTGTTAGACACGCCTATCAATCAGCGCCGTAGCGAGCTGGTCTGGCACAATGACGGCTTGCAGCAGTTTTTTATTGAACGGTTTGATGACGTCAGCCAGCTGATTTGTGTGATGCCAGGCTCACGGCGCGGCGAAATCACAGCGATTTTGCCATTGATGCTGGATGGTATCCAAAAGCTTATATTGTTAGATCCAAAGCTGTGTTTTATCATTCCTACCGTCGATCAAAACCATCAATATATCGTCCAAGATGTCATTGATCGGCGCTCAGAGCAGCTGCGTGCCGCTATCGCTGTGGTCTATGATGATAGTCAGCCAGCCTTTAGTCAGCAGGCGATGGCGGCCTCTGATGTTGTTATGCTGGCCTCTGGTACGGCAACGTTAGAAGCGATGTTACTTGAGCGACCGATGGTGGTGGTTTATCAGTTAAACCAAATGACCTATCAAATTGCGAAGCGCTTGGTAAAAGTGCCTTATGTTGCATTGCCCAATATTTTAGCTGACACAGCGATCGTTCCTGAACTTATTCAAGAACAGGCGAGTGGTGATAATATTTGCCGTACGGTCATGCGCCTAATGCAGCCCCGTGCCTACGCTGAGCAATTAAAAGACCTAGTAGCCACAAAGCAACTATTACAACAGCAAAGTAACCACGACCCTGCTCATAGCGTGATTGAGCAATGGTTTATTCAAGGTGGTCATAAAGCCTAATGTGCAATGGCGCATAATCTGTTCCGTTCTACTAATAAACACCCGTTCTATGAATAAAAAGACACCCCAACGCTATGAGTAATCCGCCCTTGATAGAAAATTGTATGACACCAATCGCCGTTAGTATTGAGCAAGTTGACATCAAAGGCCAATATGTCCAACTGGCAGCGCCCATCCACTTGTCGGGTCAACTGAATATCTCTGAGCTGCGCGCTCAGTATTTGGTCAATGCAGCAGAGAGCGGGGAGCAAACACCGCTACAGATTGGCGTTGATGAAGCAGGGCGCGGACCGCTATTAGGTAGTGTCAATGTGGCTGCTGCTATATTACCTGCGGCATGGTCAGGACTGATTGAGAGGCAGCCCCTCAAAAATACGCCATTATCTATACTGACGGACTCTAAGCAGTTGAGTGAAAAAAAGCGAGATGTTCTTTATCCCTTGGTTAAGCAGCACGCTATTGGCTGTGTCGTCGCTGAGATACCAGCTGCGGTGATTGATCAGGTCAATATACTGCAAGCGACGATGCTTGGCATGCGTTTATGTACGGAAGTGTTATTGGAGGAAATCGTCACGCATCTTATTACAGATAGGATTGAAACCAGTCATACAGCGTCTCAAATGAAACACCATGCTCAAATTCAGGTACTGTATGACGGCAATCGTTGCCCTGATTTAGATTATGCAATGCTTGATGAAATAGGCATAAAAAAATCGGCTATTGATTGCCAAGCTTGGGTGAAGGGTGACGCGCGTCATACCAGTATTGCAGCGGCCAGTATCTTGGCAAAAGTCAGTCGCGATAAAACCATGTATGCCCTTGATGCCGAGCACCCAGAATATGGCATTGCCAAACACAAAGGTTATCCGACACGGGCACACATGGAAGCCATTGGGACGTATGGCGTACTAACTGCGCACAGACGCAGTTTTGCGCCAGTAAGAAAGGCGCTTGAAAACTAACGTCAAATTGATGTTGGTTCTTTTTATCAATAGCCTAAGTAGCTACTTTAATTTTTAAAGCTGATACACCAGCTATCAATAGCACGGAATTTTTAATAATCTTATCCTCGTAGTTACAAGACTAAAACGACGAGTCTGGCTGCTGTAAGAAGGCTTCTTCTTCGTCAGTTGACTCGCGGTCCAACGTGTCATTACGATGAGGATAACGTCCAAACTGCTCGATAATATCTTTGTGACGGTGTTCAAAGTCCAGCGTTACAGCGTCTTGTAGCTGTTCAAACAGTGGCAGATACCGCTCATGAATCCACAGTGATTCTGAGTGCATAAACGGCATGATGATAAACTGGCGCCACTCCATCGGTAGTGTATCAAAATGCGGCTGTTGGACCGCTTCTTGTGCCAATACTACTGCCATATTGTCTTGCGCAAAGGCACACGCTTGACCGCGATGTAGGTTACGTGAAAACTGATCTAAGACAATGATTTCTGCCAAGCGCCCAGCCAAAGCGGTGATTGAGCTGTTACTGTCTTTTGAGACTTCTGTATTTCGCCAAGTCACGCACTCACCCTGTTTTGCGGCCTGCCAAATTGTGCCAAATTTATCATGTATCTGCTGATCAAATTGATCATTTTTGGCAAACCAATATGGTTCATTGTCTTTATCAAACCAAAAATCCAAGACCGCCCGAGCATCAGGATTCAGATGGTCTAAAGGAATATTTTTTGGATCAATTTGCGATAAATTTTCTTGACTGCTGGCGGTGGAATAATCAGTTGATAATGACATAACATATTCTAATTATGATGGATTTAGTCTACTATAGCGCAAATATTTATGTCTGTCATGACGCCGACAGCGACTATTAGGTAACCTATTATGAATCCAAAAAACTCAGTAAACACCACCCATTTATCATTGCCGGCAACGCCTTATTATCTACTGGATGAGGCGGCAATAGTCGCCAATATGCAGGTTATCGCCCGCCTGTGCGAGCTGTCAGGCGCTAAAGCCCTGCTGGCGCTCAAATGTTTTGCTACGTGGGGCGTGTTTGATGTTATGAGTCCCTTTTTGCATGGCACGACCTCCTCTTCATTAAATGAAGTACGTTTGGGTCATGAGACCTTTGGTAATAATACCAATAATAAAGGCGAAGAGCGTGGCCAAAATAAAAAAGAAACGCATGCGTATAGTGTGGCGTATAGCGCAGATGAAATTCCTGAAGTGCTGAGCTATGCCGATAAAATTATCTTTAACTCAATCTCGCAATTGCACGCTTTTAAAGATCAAGCTGCGGCGCAAAATATACCAATAGGTCTGCGACTGAACCCTAAAACCAGCAATTCGTCATTCATCATTGCTGATCCCGCCCGTCCTTTTAGCCGTCTGGGTGAGTACAACAAAGATAAGATTAAAGCGGTGCTTGGCGATATTACGGGTGTGATGATTCATAACAACTGCGAGAATGACAGCTTTGAGGCTTTTAGCAAGAGCTTGGCCGACATTGAAGACAGATTTGGTGATGTTTTGCAGCAGCTTGATTGGGTCAGTTTGGGCGGCGGTATTCACTTTATCGCTCCTGACTATCCGCTAGAGAAACTTGCTAAAAGATTAAAAGATTTTAGCGAAACCTATGGCGTGCAAGTCTACCTTGAACCGGGGGAGGCGAGTATCCATGGTGCGGGCTCACTGGTCACGACCGTGTTAGACACCATGCACAACGACAAGAACTTGGCTGTCGTTGATGCCTCTATTGAGGCGCACATGCTTGATTTATTAATTTATCGCGAGTCAGCCCCCATTGCTGCTATTAATGCCGAAGCGATGAGTATCTCACCTGTCGATATGAATAAGACAGCGGATGTATCAGACAATACAATCATCTATGGTCGCTCTTGTTTGGCAGGGGATATCTTTGGTGAATATACTTTACCCGCTAACTTGCAAATAGGCGATAAAATCGCGTTTGGCAATGCGGCAGGCTATACCATGGTTAAGAAAAACTGGTTTAATGGGGTCAACATGCCTGCAATTGTGATTCGGCGCCTAGATGGCAGCCTTGATATTCAGCGCGAATTTAATTATCAAGACTATAAAGCCAGTTTGTCTTAGTATTCAGGTTTCACGGTTTTTTACCTATTAAAAACAAAGGTTTAGGATCAATGAAGGGTGAATGTAATACAGGTGTTTTTTCTGCATTATTTTTTACCGATAAGGGAATAAAAATTGTTATAATCGCGTCGAGCAAATACGAGAGGGTTATTTGCTCGACGGGTGCGTGGGTTTTCCTCGGTCTTCCTTTTTAATTCACGCATATCATTCACTCGTTTCTGTTTTGCATAGCCGCAATCAATGGTATCGACAGGGACACAAAGGAGGATTGTTCATTGAACACAAACCAACAAATTAAGCCCAACAAAAAAGACGTACTGATCATCGGAGCAGGCGGTGTCGCTCAAGTAGTCGCGCATAAGTGTGCGATGCATAATGATGTGCTTGGCGAGATTCATATCGCCTCACGTACGCAAGACAAGTGCGATGCCATCGCTCAAAGTGTGAAAGAGAAAAATAGCTTCAAAGAGCCTGCCGTGTTGCACACGCATCAAGTTGATGCGATGGACACCGAAGCGCTAATAAATCTGATTCAAGACACAGGTGTTCAAATCGTCATTAATGTCGGTTCGGCATTTATCAATATGACAGTACTAGAAGCTTGTATCGAGACAGGCGCGGCGTATATTGATACCGCTATTCATGAAGATCCACGCAAGATTTGTGAGACGCCGCCATGGTATGGTAATTATGAATGGCAACGTCGCGATCGCTGTGCGGACAATAATGTCACGGCTATCTTAGGCGCAGGCTTCGATCCTGGTATGGTCAATGCGTATGCGCGTCTTGGCTATGACATGATGGATGCAGGCTCGGTGACCGACATTGACATCATCGATATTAATGCTGGCAGTCACGGGAAATATTTCGCCACCAATTTTGATCCTGAGATTAACTTCCGTGAATTTACCGGTACGGTTTACTCGTGGCAGGACAGCAAGTGGCAGTCTAATAAGATGTTTGAAGTCAAACGTACTGACGATTTGCCAGTGGTTGGTGTGCAAAACAGCTACCTAAGTGGTCATGATGAAGTGCATTCTTTGTCAGCTAATTTGGATGTGCCAAACATTCGTTTTTGGATGGGCTTTGGTGAGCACTATATCAATGTCTTTACCGTGCTACAAAACTTAGGGCTATTGTCTGAGCAGCCTGTGATGACCGCTGAAGGCCAAGAAGTGATTCCGTTAAAAGTCGTCAAAGCAGTACTACCAGACCCAAGCTCGCTGGCACCGAACTACACTGGCAAGACTTGCATTGGTGACAAGGTTAAAGGCAAGATTAATGGCGTTGAGACCGAGGTGTTTATCTATAATGTCTCCGACCATAAAGACGCTTATAATGAGGTTGGTAGCCAAGGTATCTCTTATACCGCAGGCGTGCCACCTGTCGCCGCTGCCATGCTCGTCGCGACTGGCGAGTGGGATGCGGGTAAGATGGTCAACGTCGAAGAGCTTGATGCCAAGCCCTTTATCAATCTGCTCAATAAGATTGGCTTGCCAACGCGTATCAAAGACAGCGAAGGTGATAGAGCACTTGAGTTTGATATTTAAGTAAAATTGTCTTAGGTATAAAAAAGCCTATCTGTTATGGATAGGCTTTTTTCTTGGCTGATAGTATTCGAATATCATCCCTCACTAGGATGATAATTTTTCAATGCGGCATGATTGTGTTTTTGCTACTATCTATCATCAGTCCAGTGAAGACTATTGTTATCGTAAACTTTTTGTCTATAAGGTCACCAGTTTCCCAGTAATAACACATATCACACTACAAACAATTAAAACGAGACTATCAAATGCAATTAGAAGTTAATGTCATCGATGCCTTTACTGACACTGTGTTTAAAGGCAACTCTGCTGCGGTTATTATCACAGATTATTGGTTAAGTGATGATTTAATGCAGTCTATTGCTTTTGAAAACAATCTGTCTGAAACTGCTTTTATCGTTGCTGATGATAAAGGAATCTATCACATTCGCTGGTTTTCACCCTCCACCGAGATTGCTTTTTGTGGTCATGCGACGTTGGCATCAGCCTTTGTTTTGTTTAAGAAGAACCCTACGGCGGCGTCTATCAAGTTTTCGGCCAAAGCGGTTGGTGTTTTGACAATCGTACAAACAGAGACTGGAAAGATCCAAATGGATTTCCCAAACAAGATGCCTGAAAAAGTTGATAGCATTCCTGATAGTCTATTATCTGGCCTTTCTGTTGCGCCTGTTGATATTTACAGAAATAATCAAGCGTACTTTGTCATTTATAACGCTGAGTCTGATGTGTTAAACGTCGTCCGGGATAATGAGAAGCTAAAAAAGCTGTTACCATTAAATGTGGTAGTGACTTGTCAAGCTGAATCGGATACTTATCATAAGTATGATTTTATATCGCGATATTTTTGGCCAGAGAATGGGGGCGGTGAAGATCCCGTAACTGGGTCGGTACATACTGGACTTGCACCGTTATGGGCCGAGCGTTTGGAGAAAAATGAGTTGGTTGCGTATCAAGCCTCAAGTCGAGGCGGGGTTCTAGACTGTGCGGTTGTAGGCGATAGAGTGTTTATTTCTGGCAACGCCGTACAGTATCTGACGGGTTTTATCACAGTTGAGGAGTAATCGGCTTTGTCTGAGTTAAAGACAGTTGGGCTTTTTGCACTGACGGCACTAGCAGAGATTGTCGGTTGTTATCTGCCTTATCTATGGCTACGAGAAGGTAAGTCTATATGGCTACTGATACCTGGCGCGCTTAGTTTGGCGGCATTTGTCTGGCTGCTGACATTGCATCCAACCGCGGTAGGCAGAGTGTATGCCGCTTATGGTGGGGTGTATGTCGTTATGGCAATTATTTGGTTATGGACGGTAAATGGTATTCGGCCAACCACCTGGGACATATTAGGCTCTGCGGTGGCACTGCTTGGCATGGCGATTATTATGTTCGCGCCGCGCAGTACCTAGTTTAAAAGATAAGTCTGGTTGATTCGTTCAATCAATACGCGTATTCATAAGTGCTTACTTACGGATACACGGCGATTTGCTATAATAAACAACAAGCCGATGAGTAGAGGCGGCCAACTCTTATTTAGCACAAAGATGCTTACTGTTCTGGTTGATTGATTATTATGCGTATCCGTAAACTGTTTAAGTTTGAAAATGCTCACATCGTTCGTAACTGTAGCTCTGAGCGCTGCAAACACTCTATCCATGGTCACAGCTATCAGATTGAGCTGATTCTAGAAGCCACCCGCTTAGATCATGGGCAGATGGTCTATGATTTTGGTCTGTTAAAATCTTCGATTAAAGACATTATTGATAGCTTTGATCATGCGATTTGTTTTTGGAACAAAGACGATCCTGAATATATTGCAGCTTGCAAAAAATTCAGTGCACGCTGGATAAGCTTACCCGTGTCACCATCAGCAGAGCAGTTTTCACGAGTGATATTCTTTTGGGCACAAGAAATTCTAAAACAAACCCAAATGCAAAACGGTGAGACAGACGTTAGCGTTTATTCGGTAATTGCACACGAAACCGCAACGGGTTATGCCCAGTGCTTTGCTGATGATGTTGCCAATGAGCAAATGGGCAAACTGACTTTAGAGGAATTTGCATTTAGCGAGCAAGTTTGTGCGGAGTGGCATGATCCTGAGCTATATGCCAAGTTGATTCGCGGTGAGCGTTTTGTGAACCCATCAGTGACCATGCAGGTGCAGCCAGATGCCTAACAACAGTTTAAAAGACGAAAGCAGCTTGCAAACACTGACACTGCATTCTGAAGACGATACGAAAGCCTTGGCTAGCCAGTTGGCCGCTTTGTCCTTGAGCGGTAGTGTCTGGCTGGCAGGAGATTTGGGTGCAGGTAAGACCACCCTGACGCGCTATTGGTTACAGGCGCTGGGACATAAAGATGCGGTAAAAAGTCCAACTTATACGTTGGTTGAGCCTTATAGTATTCTGCAAGAGGATGGTACAACCAAGCCCGTCTATCATGCTGATTTATATCGCCTGCAAGATCCAGAAGAGCTGTCTTTTATAGGGTTTGATGAGTATCTGGATGAGCCAAATGCACTGGTCATCATTGAATGGCCAAGTCGTGCAGTCAGTTATCTACCACCGCCGATTTTGTTTATTGATATGACTCAAGGTGATGACGAGAATGGTAAAGAAGCCCGTCAAATTACACTGCGACTATCGAAAGTAGGGCAAGCGCAAGGGCTAGATCTGTCAGCGCTCCATATTTAGTTTTTATCAAAAATAAGGCGCAATATACCGAAACACATGATATTTATAGATGCCCACTAACTACTCTGATACACGCATAAAAAAACTATCGCCGCTGCTCATCAATCAATTAGCCGCTGGTGAGGTCGTTACGCGTCCAGCTGCGGTGGTCAAAGAGTTACTTGAAAACGCTATCGATGCGGGTGCTACTAATATTGAGGTTCATATTACTCAAGGTGGTATGGGCATGATTGAGGTGGTGGACAATGGGGTTGGTATCCACCCCGATGATATAGTGATGGCGATTACCCGTCATGCCACCAGCAAAGTCGCTGATGTGGCCAATCTGCATGGCATTATGACGTTGGGTTTCCGCGGCGAGGCATTGGCAGCAACGGCTGCTGTTTCTCGTCTGACGCTGACTAGTAGCCACGATAACAGTGGGATTGGCCGCCAATTACAGGTTGCGGGCGTGTTGGACGATACGCCCACACTGTTACCCGTGGTGCACAATCGTGGCACGACGATTACGGTAAGAGATTTGTATTTTAATGTGCCTGCACGCCGAGGCAACTTGAAGTCTATTGCCACCGAATTTGGCCACATTGAAACGATTGTTCGTGAGGTAGCATTAGCACGAGCAGACATCACCCTTATGCTCTTTCATGATCATAAAAAAAGGCTGTCACTATCTGCTAGTACCACCCATAACGAACATAATAACCGTCTGTCTTTAGCGCGCCTTGAGCAGGCGATAGGTAGCGCTTTGACAAAGAATGCGATTGAAGTAGCGGTTGACTTATCTAGTTTAACCCAGCCATCATCAGAGTATGACAACAATAAAAGCGCTAATCACCACGCAGGTATTAGTGGTTGGTTATGGCCTATGCGTGACCAAAAAGAGAGCCTACCAAAGTTGATCTATGTAAATGGTCGGCTGGTGAAAGAAGCGTTAATCAGCAATCAGCTCCGCCAATTGGCTCAAGGCGCGCAGCTCACAGGCATGGGTTATGCGCTCTATTTTGATATGCCCACTCATTGGCTTAACATCAATGTGCACCCATCCAAACAACGCATTAAAATAAGTCCGCTCAATAATGTCATGGCACATTTAAACCATGCACTTCGTTCAAAGTTGAAAGCGTTCAGTGCGACAGAAAGGGCAGTTCAGACAGAGACAACATTACCCAACCGTTGTGTGTCTACCAGTAACTTACTTGATACAACCTTGCCCAAGACTTCTACTATCCACAGTTTCGTCCAAAGCGGTCAAGTACAGTCACCTAAACGTCGCTATCAGCTGTCAGCCACTACGCAGTTATCTGAGGGTGAAGTAGTAGCCGATTTTGAGGCGCCTTCATATCAAAAGATGACGACCGCGCGTGCCACGCCAACTGATTTGAACGATTCATTGATAGAAACAATAGGCGTACCCTACTGTTTAGATATCATTGCTAGCTTAGATGAGTCAGTGTCTGAGTCTCTTATGGGGGAGGGCAATGAGGGTGAAAAGACGCGCCCATGGCTATTGTTTTATAGTGAAGGACAGTGCTTACTCATTAGTGCAGACGTTTGGCGCTTGAAGGTTAGTGGGTTGTTTGAATCCCGTGTGTTTAGTAACAGGATAGTGAGTAACGAGACATTTAAAAAAGATAAAATGTCCAATAGTGTGAATGGTGCTAGAGAGATTAATCAGCAGCTTGCCATCGTAAGCGCGCAAATGTCAGGAGAGGATTTGAGGGTGTTTAACACAGACATTAAAGAGCTGTTGTTTAAGCATGCCATTAAAACCATAGACAGCAATCGATTGGTAGCGCTCATGCTGTCAGCGACGCACTAAATGCCCTTAAGCGCGTCTCTAGATCAGTTTCTATTTACTCCACAATATAAATAATATGAAAGGCAATCCCATGAGACACTCGTCTGATAGCTTATCTCATCATGTGGCGGATAACAGTGTGGTGTGTTTGATGGCACCCACCGCCAGTGGTAAAACAGCTTTGGCTTATGAATTATATGATACAGGGCGTTATGAGCTAATATCCGTAGATTCGGCGCTGATATATCGTGATATGAATATCGGTACGGCCAAACCGACAGCCGCTGAGCTTGAGCGTTATCCCCATCATTTAGTCGATATCGTTGACCCCATGCAAAGCTATAGTGTTGCTGAGTTCGTCAGTGATGTTGCGCGCCTTATTGATGACTGCCACCACAATGGCAAGACTCCCTTGCTTGTGGGCGGTACTATGATGTATTACATGGCGCTACTTGATGGGCTGTCGCCTGTGCCTGATAGTGATGACAGCACCCGTGCACACGTAGAGCAGTGGCGACAAAATGAGGGTATCGGTGCGCTTTATGATTACCTTGGTGACGTGGATGCGATCAGCCATCAGCGCCTAAATGCAACCGATACCCAGCGTATTACTCGTGCGGTTGAAGTCTATTTGCAAACAAGAACCCCCATAAGTGACTGGCAGCGTCAACCAAAACGCGCGTTAGCACACAATCCCAATCAGCAGTGGCATGCCTTAGCGGTGATGCCTGATCGTCCATGGCTGCATGAGCGTATTGAGCAGCGTTTAGATATCATGTGGTCTGAAGGGTTGGTGGCGGAGGTCATACGTCTACTTGAACAATATCCGTTAACGCCTAACTTACCTTCTATGCGCTGCGTTGGCTATCGGCAAGTATTAGAGTATCTAGTACACATTAAACACCCCATATTTGAACAACCCCATCTAGATAAAGCTAAATTTTATAACGCGTTTGGGGAGCTTGAAGGGTCAATAAATAAAAAAATAAAACTAAACAGTATGTTTGATCTACAAGCTCAGTCAATGATGTCTGACAGTCAAACCGAGGCCCTTGCTTGTCAGCAAATGCAAAATAAGGCATTATATGCTACAAGGCAGCTGGCAAAGCGCCAGTACACTTGGTTACGAAAAATAATCCAACTGCCTAATGCTGCAGTAGAAGTCACAAAGCTATCTGATTTATCCAGTAATGATGGTCACGCTATAAACAGAGCTTTGTCGATACAAGAAGTTAGTACGATGGAGCAGGCAAGAGCGCATCTACAATAAAAGTCAGTGACCGTTAAAGCCGAGTATATAAAGATTGTGATGTAAAAAATGCTTTATAAACCCATAAGGAATTAATGACAATTAGTTTCAAAGTATAATGTAGATAACTGCTATAATTCAAATCTATCAAAGTAGTTGGTCTGATGTCAGGCCAGCTATTTTCCAGTCATTATTAATTGATGTTTGTTGATAAAAATAGCTAATGAAACAAGTAGTTACTTAATCATTTACAATAATAACGTATTCACGATAAAGTGGACTGCCTTAAGAACAATAAGTATGTATTTAGATACGTTTTAAAAAGAACACTTATTATTGTATCTATCTTTAGCCAGTATAATTAAATGACCACTTAAAATAATTGGCGCTTAAAATATAATTATATAATATTTAGGAGAGATTTCATGTCAAAAGGACAAACTTTACAAGATCCGTTCTTGAACTCGCTGCGCAAAGATCGCATTCCTGTTTCTATTTTTTTGGTTAATGGTATCAAGCTGCAAGGTCAGATTGAGTCATTTGATCAGTATGTAGTCTTACTTAAAAACACAGTCAGCCAAATGGTGTACAAACATGCCATTTCTACTGTTGTCCCAGCGCGCAACCCCCGTAGTACGACCACAGGAACTGGCACCCAAACTCAGAGCGCCGCCCCAGCAGGCTATCAGGGTAGTGGTTTTGAGCGTGGTAGCAATCCAGCTGGTACGGGCGGTTTTGAAGATCGTGGTTTTGCCTCTAATCGTAGTGGCTTTAATCGTGGCGGCTTTGGTCAAGGTCAAGAGCGTGGTTTTGAGCGTGGTAGCTTCGGACAAAGTCAGGAACGTGGCTTTGAGCGTGGCGGCTTTGGTCAAGATCGTGGGTTTGAGTCGCCAGTAGAGAGCACTCGCTTTGAAGACAAATCAAGTGACGGCTCTAATGATAACAATGACAGATAATTGCCCGCGTAATAGAGGTGCGTTGCATCGTTGAGACATAACTGATTCGATCAAGACCTGCTCTAGAGTAGGTTTTTTTTGTCTAAATGGCTGCAACCGTTCAGCAAGTGAAATTTATATCAAGTAACCTTTACATATAATAATGATCTAATCTTAGTCATTGGTCATCTGCTGTATCGCGTATGCAGATTATTATTAATATGAGACAGAGTATAGTAAAATGTTTTCTTGATTCATTATAAAAACAGAGCGAATTCATGAGTAATACCCAAATCAATGTAACCCATGAGCAGTTCATAAGTACCGCCATCGAAGCGATTAATACTGAGATAGCGGCGTTATCGTTATTGACCGAGCAGATAGACGATAGGTTTGCGCAAGCTTGCGATGTGATTTTGGCTTGTCAGGGACGCGTCGTAGTCACTGGTATGGGTAAGTCAGGCTTGATTGGGCGAAAAATAGCCGCGACGTTTGCTTCTACCGGCACGCCAGCTTTTTTTATGCATCCTGGCGAAGCAGGACATGGTGATTTGGGTATGTTGGTAAAGGGCGATGTTTTGCTTGCCATCTCTAACTCTGGTGAGTCAGATGAGATAAAAATGCTATTGCCTGTTGTTAAACGTTTAGATATTCCGCTGATTAGTATTAGCCGTGATAAGCGAGGTATGCTACCACACGCGGCTGACATTGTATTAACCCTTGGTAAATCACAAGAGGCTTGTCCGCTGAACCTTGCGCCAACGTCGAGTACGACAGCGACTTTAGCACTTGGAGATGCATTAGCTGTGGCCTTGGTGCACGCACGAAACTTTACGTCAGAGGATTTTGCCTTGTCGCATCCGGCAGGTGCATTAGGCCGACAGCTACTGACACGAGTTGAGGATTTGATGCATACGAAATCTGAAGACTTACCTCTGATTCATCAGCAAGCGCCCTTGCAAGAAGCACTCTTTACTATGTCTGCTGGACGTTTGGGTATGACCGTGGTGACCGATGACAATGAGAAAGTCGTCGGAGTATTTACAGATGGTGACTTACGTCGTGGTTTGGAAAAAGGTATCGACCTGCAAACACCGATGCGTGAAGTCATGGTGAGAAATCCGCGCCATGTTAGTAAGACCATGCGCGCCTCAGATGCCCTTAGTGTGATGAATGAAAGTGGGATCAGTCAGTTGTTGATTATTGATGACGAGGGTCGATTAGAGGCGATCATTACCGTACATGATTTGCTAAAAGCTGGTGTGAAGTAACTACTATTTTAAAAAATAGCCTTTAATATAATAAGAGATAACTGATGCAAGACTTAATAAAAAAAGCGGGACGAGTAAAGCTATTGGTCATGGATGTTGATGGTATTTTATCGAATGGTCAGATTATTTATGACGGCAATGGTATCGAGACCAAAGCATTTTCTGTTCATGATGGCGTTGGGGTGAAATCTTTGGCGCGTTACGGTATCTTGACAGCGATTATTACAGGTCGTCGTAGTGCGATGGTGGATAAGCGCGCCGCAGAAATGGGTGTCGATTATGTGGTACAAGGTCGTGATGATAAGCTTATTGCTTTAAATGAGCTATTATCTAGCCTTGATCCTGCGCTTAGTATTACGGCAGCTGATTGTGCGTATATGGGTGACGATCTGCCAGATATTAAAGCGATGCAAACCGTAGGATTTGCTGCGACAGTGCCCAATGCGCACGCCGAAGTGATCAAGCGCAGTGACATGGTGACTACCCGTACAGGGGGTACTGGAGCCGTACGTGAAATATGTGATCTGATTCTAAAGGGTCGTGGCCACTATCAAGACTTTATCGCGCACCATACGCTTGATGAAGCAAAAACTCAGGATAACTTGTCGTGAATACTCGTGTGTTAATAGTCCTTGCTTTAATTATTGCTGGTATTGCCGGCTGGTTCTTTCAGCAGCAAGGAAAAATATCACCACCAGTAAGCATGGAGACGACGGATGTGGACTATGAAGCCACAGATATCAGTGCGGTACAGACTAACGAGAAAGGTGAGACTGAATATGAGCTGACCGCTGAATCGTTGACACACAACCCAGAGACCAATTTGGATGAGATGTCAGGGATCACCATGAATTGGGAGCCATCAGCAGAGCAGCGCTATCGTATTGAAGCGGGTAGTGCGGCTATTAGTCAGCAGACGGGTGAGCTTAGCTTGTCAGGTGGTTTTTCACTGGTCAGTGAAGGCAGTAAAAACACGCCAGATATTGAGCCAATAAAAGTGACTGGAAGTACTCTAAAAGGCAATACCAAATCAGGGCAGGTATATAGTGAAGAGCCTGTGAAGATTGAACAAGGGATGAATCGGTTTGAAGCTTCTAGTATGACCGCCAACCTTGAAACAGGGGAGTATGAGTTTGGTCAAGTGGCGGTTGCCTTCACCCCAGCTGACCGTCAAGATAAAGCATTGTTCTGAGCCTAAGTATTCTTACCAAGTCTGTACTTAAAAAGCGTGCTAAAAACAACCGTTAGTATGACGTGTGCAAGCCCTACTACCTATTATAAAACGAGTAACTTTTATGAAATCTAAATTTTTGCTTACTTTGTGCCCATCATTGACACGCTCAAATCTAACGTCGTGTCGCTTACCTCGATTGCACGCGCTGCCGATGGTTATGTTGTTAGCGTTGCCATTGTATAGCCATGCTCTACCGTCAGATGCCAATCAAGAGATTAAGCTGTTGGCGGATAAAGCCACTTATAGTGAGCGTACAGGTATTACCAGTTACTCAGGCAACGTCATTATTACTCAAGGTACGTTTAAGATGACCGCGGATAATATCACGGTCAATTTGTCGCCGCAGCGTAGTATTAATTCGGCCGTCGCGACGGGACGCCCAGCTACTATGCAGCAAGTCGTCACTCAAGAAAAAGGTTTAGCAAAAGGTCAGGCAAATAAAATTGACTATAATGCAGTGACTGGCATCGTGACTCTGACCGGGAATGCTAAGTTGGTGCAAAATGGCGCAAGTTTTGCGGGTAACGTTATTCGTTACAGTCTAAAAGCCGGTGATGTCGAAGCGACTGCTGGTGGTAATCAGCGTGTAGAGTTGGTCTTTCCACCCAGTAATAGTAGTAGCCAAAAGAGCATACGTTAAAAACCTAGGTGGTTAGTGATTTATAGACAAATAAGACCGTATGAATGTGTCGGTGCTTGAATTTTGCAATAGTATGAGTAAGTTATGAGTGATAATAAAAATATAGACTCCTTAGCAACCAGTAACAATACGGTGCCTGCCGTCCGATTATCGATGCAAAATCTAGGCAAACGCTATGGTAAACGCTGGGTAGTTAAGGATGTTTCTTTCTCTGTTGAGCAAGGTCAAGTTGTTGGGCTGTTAGGGCCAAATGGTGCCGGTAAAACGACCAGCTTTTATATGGTGGTTGGGTTGGTTAATATGGATAAGGGACGTGTGACCTTAGGGAAGATGGACTTGTCAAAATATGCGATGCATGAGCGTGCTCGTGCCGGTATTGGTTATTTGCCGCAAGAAGCCTCTATTTTTCGTAAGTTATCTATCGAAGACAATATTTTGGCTATTTTGGAGACTCGTCAAGAATTGAGTAAGCGCGAACAGCGGCAAGAGCTTGAAAAATTAATTGGTGAGTTCCATTTAGAGCATGTCAGAAAATCTCAGGGTATGAGTGTGTCAGGTGGTGAGCGTCGTCGTTGTGAGATTGCTCGTGCCTTGGCAGCTGACCCCAAGTTTATCTTGTTAGACGAGCCTTTTGCGGGTGTTGATCCTATCTCTGTTGGCGATATCAAAGATGTTATTTTGACCCTTAAAAATCGTGGTATTGGTGTGCTGATTACGGATCATAATGTTCGTGATACATTGGCTATTTGTGAGAAAGCTTATATTGTCTCAGAAGGCGCCATTATTGCTGAGGGAACTTCATCTGAAGTCTTAGAGAATGATCTGGTGAAGTCTGTCTATTTAGGTAAAGATTTTCAAGTATAAGCCTGCCCATCAAAACCGTTCTCACGCTTATATGTATGCTGATAGCTGACATGAGGTTTTAAATTAAGCCTGCACGTTAATGTTAGCTACCATCGTTTTTCTTATGTTCCATGCTTCCCTTTCTATAAACAGCCTGTCACCCTGAAGGCTGGTTTATCATACAAACACTTTCAAATTAACATCCATCAAAACATCACGATACTCTACTCATTATTCTTGATTGATCATCTGAATAAGGCTGATATGTTATGGCAAAAAATAAAAGCAGCTATGTCTGCCAACATTGCGGGGCTCATTTTGGTAAATGGGCGGGGCAGTGTACAGACTGCGGAGAATGGAACAGCTTAGTGGAAGCGCCAAATGTCAGTATGCCGCATCATAATAAAAGTACAGCCAAACCTAATGCCAGTCGTGCGACCACTCGTAGTGCTAGTACTCCTGCTGGTAACTATTCTGGTACGCACAGTGCCGTCATGCCGCTCAATGCGGTCAGTGTAACGCTCGACACACGCTTGCCAACGGGTATCAGTGAATTTGATCGGGTACTTGGTGGTGGATTGGTTGCGGGTTCCGTGGTGCTAATAGGGGGTGATCCTGGTATTGGTAAGTCGACCATCTTGTTGCAGACAGCGACCAATATGGCACGTGCTGATTCATTGGCAGGTAGCGCGTTGTATGTGACGGGTGAAGAGTCACTTGCACAAGTTGCCATGCGTGCTAAGCGCTTAGATTTGCCTGCTGATAGGCTTCGAGTGCTGGCAGAAACCAATGTCGAGACTATTTGTGCCGCGCTGACTCAAGAGCAGCCCGCCATTGCTATTATTGACTCTATTCAGACTATTTATACGGATGCGATTAATTCGGCGCCAGGCGGTGTCAGTCAAATTCGAGAGTCGGCTGCGATTTTGACCCGCTATGCAAAGCAAACAGGCACAGCGCTGTTTTTAGTGGGTCATGTCACTAAAGAAGGCACGTTAGCAGGTCCTCGCGTGCTTGAACATATGGTCGATACAGTACTGTACTTTGAAGGTCAATCAGACTCTCGTTTTCGGATGATTCGCGCGGTCAAGAACCGGTTTGGGGCAGTTAACGAGCTAGGTATCTTTGGCATGACTGATATGGGGCTCAAAGAAGTCGCTAATCCATCGGCTATATTTTTAAGCCGTTATGATAAGCCTGTTGCAGGCTCCGTTGTTATGGTTAGCCGTGAAGGTACCAGGCCGTTACTGGTCGAGGTACAAGCGTTAGTTGATGATTCTCAAGGGCAACCAAGACGGATGGCCCTAGGCCTAGATTTTCAGCGCTTATCCATGCTCTTGGCAGTGATGCATCGTCATGGCGGTATTCATACCAGTGGGCAGGATGTATACGTCAACGTGGTTGGCGGTGTTAAAGTCATTGAGACAGGGTCAGATTTAGCCGTATTACTGGCCTGTGCGTCAAGTATTAAAGAGAAGGCATTACCGTCTTCATTGGCTGTATTCGGTGAAGTCGGGTTGTCAGGTGAGATTCGCCCAGTACCCAACGGTCAGGAGCGCTTAAAGGAAGCCATGAAGCATGGATTCAAACACGCCATTATCCCAAAGGCCAATGCGCCTGCTAAGGACTCGCCCCAATTTAAAGGGATTAATGTGATTGCCGTTGAACGTCTTGATGATGCGATTGAAAGCGCGTTTGAATTATAAAGTGTACGGCTTCCATTCAGACTGTGATTCGCTGTGTCAAAATGTCTAAGCCTACAGGTCTAATAAACGTTAAATCTTAAAAAAGCGCCTAACTATTCAAAATAGTTAGGCGCTTTTTGTTTGATCTGACTAAACTAAATCATGACTGGTTTAAAACTATGGACCTGAAACACGCTCGATGGCAACGTTACCGACCCCTTTACTAGTAATGCCAAGACGTTTAGCAGCACCATAAGACAAATCTAACACACGGTTACCATGGAATGGACCACGATCATTCACTTTTACCACAACGCTTTTGCCATTTGTTTTGTTGGTTACCTTAACATAGCAATTTAATGGTAGTGAGCGATGGGCCGCTGTTAACCCATTCATATCGAAAGTTTCGCCGCTGGCTGTTTTGCGACCATGAAACTTACGTCCATACCAAGAGGCGAGGCCAGTTTGCTTAAACTTACTGACTGAGTTAGAGGCGACGGCTGTCAGACGCTCTAACACATCTTCATCATTTGTTACTTGCGCAGTATCACTGGCCAACAGTGGGCTGCTAAGCGCCAATGAAGTAGGTTGACGTGCTGATTTAACTAAACTTGATGCACCATCATGCTGACGGCTAAGCTCGCCAAGCACACGATCGATATGGGAGGCGTTATCTTGTGAAATCATCGCAAGAGAGGTTTTTGCTTCTACAGCGTTTGCATTAGTAGCGACTGCAGAGCCAGCAAACAACACTGCTGACATAGTAAGTAAACCAGATAAACGCTTATTCATAGATACCTCTATAACTTATACATTAAAACCTAACGCTGATACTGTCAGATTGACTGTCACATGGTTTAAATAATCTCACCACGTCGCAGCTTCTAAAACCTCACCATCAATTTGTTTTTCATGTAATAACTGAGGTCAAACCAAGGCTTTGATAGATTTTAATATATGGAAATTTTTCATTATCATAAGTAAGAACGGTAATATGACCGAAGGAACTTATGAAACGCTCAAATGATAGTTAACTATTTTAGTAAAGCACCTAATTTTCAATGGAAAATTGAGTACCCATCTCATTGCATGTCAAGTTTACAAACTTTCTGATATTGCTAAATTAATAAAGGTTTTAGAGAGTGTTCAGTGTTTCTATGTTATCAAACCGTTATTTAAGTAGTTTATTTGAAAGCTCAAAACCGACAAGCTGCTAACTATAAGACCAAGCTGCAACCACAATATAATTAAGTGCAAAGTTTCTTAGGAGCTATGTACGGGTTATGTATCATAACTACAATAAAACGAGGTTAACGCAATTATTTGTAAAAGACAAGGACTAAAACTTTTCAGTACGGGTTAATAATGAGGGGGTTTTAAAAAACTAGCTGCCGAAGTTTCTCGAGATAAATTTGTTAAATAATAATAACTTATCTGTCATTTACGACGAATAATGGGCCAGTTAATGGCCCATATTATTTAGCATCCGTTAAAAGTAACAAAATATTAATATGGATAAAAATAGCCTGAATAGCCAAATTTTTGTCGTTGGCTAGTGACGGCTTTTGAGGTGCTTATATCCTGTGATCGCTGCTAAATTTCAAGGGCTAAGGGTGCGGGGTATTAATATAAGCATTTGATTTGGTAGTAAAATAATGGGTTTTTTGCCGATGATGTCAGCTAGGTTTATGGGTGTGAATAGACATGAGCAGACCAAAACCCGCCATTAAGGTGACGATGGCGGTACCACCATAGCTAATAAAAGGTAAAGGAACCCCAACCACGGGTAAAAGTCCCCCAACCATGCCGACATTGACAAACACGTAGACAAAGAAAGACATAGCAATGGCCCCCGCTAATAGCCTGCTATAGACATCGGGGTGAGTAAAGGCAATGTATAAGGCGCGCATGAGTAAACAGGAGTAAATAAACATCAATAACATCACACCCAACAGACCGAACTCTTCTGAAAAAGCGGCGATAATAAAATCAGTGTGACCTTCTGGTAGGAAGTGTAGATGTGATTGAGTGCCTTCTAAATAGCCCTTTCCTGTGAGTCCTCCAGCACCAATAGCAGTCTTTGACTGAATGATGTTCCATCCAGCACCCTGTACATCCGCTTCAGGGTTAAGTAAGGTTAAGACGCGCGTACGCTGATAATCGTGTAACAGGAAATTCCAAGCAATGGCGATAAAAGGCACTGCTAAAATTGCTGCTGCTGAAATCAATCGCCAAGATAGGCCCGCTAAAAAAAGCACAAAAATACCGCTGGCTGCTACTAATAGCGATGTACCCAGATCAGGTTCTTTAGCAATTAATAGCACTGGTACAATGATTAACGCCAAGGTTATAGCGATACTAGACGCTGAGGGCGGCAGATCACGTTTGGATAAAAACCAAGCACACATCATTGGCATGCCAAGTTTCATAAACTCTGACGGCTGCACACTACCAAATCCTGGTAAGTTAATCCAGCGCTGAGCACCCATACGTACTTCACCAATGATATCAACCAACACCAGTAGGATTAATCCCAGCACATAAAATATGGGGGTAAAAGTGCGATAGAGGCTAGGCGGTATCTGTGCCATGATAAACATCACCGCAAAGGCCACACCATAGCTGACCATTTGGCGTAAAACCATAGCAACATCTTGGCTCGCCGCACTATACAAAATTGTCAAACCAATGCAGCAAACTGTTAATAAGAGAAGAGTCAGCCACGGATCTATATGCACACGTTGCCATAGTGTTGGTGCATGACCTTGACCTAAATGATGGCTCTGACGTGAAAAACGGTATTGAGGATTAGAGGACATAAGCAAAGGGTGTCTGACAATTGGTGTAAAGGAAAGTTTTTATCTAAAGTATGATTTTAGAACGCTGGTACGGTATCTATGTTAGGAGCATCTTACCGGTGAAGTAACATGTGAGTAATAAGGTCACGTAATTATAAAAATTATAAGGATAAGTGTTAATTACGAATATTACCCTTGTGATTAGAGGCGATAGTTTAGCCTGCTTGCTGAAAATTTGATAGTATCCATAAAACGTTTTTAGCGGTAGTTTCTTGCAATGATCAACACAAAAAACCATTCTTATAGGCAGATACATCAGCCTATTATTGCACTACTCATATGTGCCAGCAGTCTTCCTGTTCATGCCGCTATTATTAGCGACAACAGTGAGCGCCGTATCCAAATACGTCAGGGTAGTAGCGCTGATAGTAGTGTCTATATCAAACCTTCTACCAATGCCTCGATCCACACTCCTGGCGTTACAATGCTAAGTGGCGAAAATGCGACAAACGGCGATAGTATGCAAGGATTGATTGCCCAAAAGCAGCGTGACTTTGCCCTCGCTGCCAGTTTGTCTATCGAAGAAAATAAACAGGTGAGTATCAACCGACGTGCGCCTGTGTATGATACAACTTACGGTAGTAACAGATACAGCACCGCGAATAATACTTATAATAGTACTGCCAATGCCTTTACCAGTATGGATTTTAATGCATGGTTAAACAGTAATACTTACCGGGCCCGTCAAGTAGCAGATTATCAGCGCTATTTAAGCGCCAGAGTCGGCGCGCAAAATGTACCCCCATTGTCTCAGCTACTGACCACGGCTCGTAGTTGGAGCAAATGCGGCTATGAGCCTTATCAACTACCACCACAGCAGCTATGGGCAAATATTGTGCCGACGTTACGTCTGTATACGGAGCTCAAACACCAAGGTATTCTGCCAGCCAGTAGTGAGATACGCTCAGTATACCGCAGTCCCGGACTTAATGACTGTGCTGGCGGTGCTGATAGTAGTAAACACATGAATGCGAGCGCCATAGACATTTGGGTGCCAGAATATGAAGACAATTTATGGCGGCTTAGCACCATGCAAGATGGACTGTGTCAGTTTTGGCAATATCAGGGCGAGCCTCACAATTTTGGTCTAGGGCTATATGCTACGGGTGCCATTCATCTAGACACTGATGGTTATCGAAAATGGGGCTTTAATCATGCGAGTAGCAGCTCCTCATGCCGTTATTGAGTGGTCTACTCCATTAATAATAGACCCATAAGTATGAATTGATAGTAATAAGATGAAATCAGAGGCGTTATAATAGTGTCTAGAGAATGAAGTATCATGTGTCAAATGCCCTAAAATCAGAAGCTAGATGCGTAAATCATCAAAATTTTCTGGCGGTGACACCTGATATGTGAAAGATAATAGGTCTGTTACTCTCCTTCATATCGTTTAATATATAAGGTAAAAAACAGCATTTCTTATAAGTAGGATTTATGAAAAAGCGGTATTTAACAAGAGCGAAGGCGAATAAATCCCATCAGTCTAAAAAAAGCTTTCTACAGTCTACTAATACGTATATGGCATTGTTTAGTTCAGCTTTTTTCGTTTTTTTATTTATCAGCGCCTGTAGTCCAGAGAGTTCCTCTGAAAATAGCTTACTGATTACAGAACAGTCTGCGGCCAACCTTGATAGAAAATTACAAAACGCTGAAGATATCGAAGAAAATATCATAAACTCTTACGCCAGACTGGCCGCTAAGCGCTCTGATGTCTGTCCAAAACTGATCCAAGAAGCGTTGGGTAGTCAGGTTATTGAACGTACCTCAGAAGTCATGGTCAATAAACACTGTGATTATTTTTTGTACCCGCGAGAGGGTCAGCGTATTTCGGTTAGCGTTAACGACAGTCAAATTGAAGCACTGTTAATAGTGCCAGCATTGCATAACTTTGCTAATGGTGATTACAAAGTAGACTCCTACGACAAGCATGTGATTCGATTGAGCTACAGTGGTGCCACCTATAAGCCAAAAAATCTAGTTTATGACGTTGCAGTGACCGTCTCTAGTTGAGTCGCTCGTTTTTTGATGAGCCCGTTTGCTAGCGGTTTTTTATGACTGCTAAATGAGGAGGGAGGCTATCTGTAGCGCTCCTCATTTGTGTCGTATTACTTTGGCAGTATTCCGCAGAAATCCCCTACCTTTGAGGTAATGCATAGTAAATTTATACCGCTACTTTATAGTCTTTTTGTCCTGCCAAGGATCATCCTGTCCAACTGTAACGATTAAGAAGTCATCGGGCTTTAGTGTCCCACGCATGGTTTGATTGATCTCTGAGAGTTTTACTTGATCAATACGTTTGACATAGTCGGTCAAATAGCTATTTGGTAATTGATAAAAATTCATCATACCTAGTAAGCCATTGATCCCTGCATTGCTCGCAAAGCCCATCGGAAAGCTGTTTTTCAGATTGTCCGTTGTCAGACGCATCTCAGAGCTGGTAATGCCTTGGTCTAACGTGTTATTGATAACCTCCAAACTGGCCTCAATGGCAGCGCGTGCTTTGTCATTACGTGTCGAAAAACCAATCTGATAGGGGCCACGTGCCAGCATCGGATTCATAGAACCTGATATTCCATAAGTGTAGCCAAGGTTTTGTCTAACCTCAGTCATTAATCGCGCATTAAAATCGCCACCTGCGAGTACCTCATTGCCGACAGCAAAATTGGTTTGCTGCTGCTGATCTTTTGGATTGGTAGCGCGTTTACTACCTAATTGTCCCATTAAAATGGTGGTCTGAGTACTTGGAAACGGAATATGAATGTGCTTTGCTTGGTTAAGAGGTTTCGGCTCGGGTAGGTCTGCTGCGGACTGACCGGTCGGTAACCCATTGGTGATATCTTCAGCAAGTTTTTTCGCTTGGGGTAGCGTGAGATTGCCTGTCATGGCAATAGACGCATTGGCCGCGACCAAATACTGATTTTTAAACGCTATCAGCTGTTGTTTGTCGATGCTCGGTACACTGTCAAGGGTGCCGACTGATGGATGAGCATAAGGATGGTCCCTATATAATGCTTGGTTAAAAGCAATGCTGGCAAGACTATTGGGGTCTTGTTTTTGCTGTTGCAAGCCGACTAAAAGTCTTGCTTTATTGCGTGCTAGAATGTCCTCATCAAACGCAGGTTCGCTGAGCATTTGAGTCATTAGATCAATGGCAGGCAGTAAATGCTTGTCGTCAGATAAGCTACGTAGTGAGACAATAAACATGTCCTTGTAGGCACTGCTGCTCAGATTAATACCTAACGTTTCAACGGTTTGTGTAAATTCATCTTCGTCTAGTTTTTTAGAGCCTTGTGTCAACATGGTGGCAGTCATATTAGCAATGCCGAAACCTTTTTTACGAATGCTAGCATCACGAGCACTACCAGCATTAAAACGCAAATCGATATCGACAATCGGTAATGCTGTCGTTTGTACAAAGCGTACGGGCACCCCAGTTGTGGTTTTGAACTGTTGAATCGTTGGTACGGTAACTTTTAAAGGTTTGTCATCGTCAAGGCTGGTCAGTGTGGATAAGGCTGCAATAGGTGCACTGGTGTCAACTACAGCGGCAGAGCCTCGATATTCTTCGGACCCTGTTGTATCCGCATATGCGGTGATGGTCAGTGTGGACAAACCTAGCCCCACACCAACGCTCAGGTAGGAGATTTTTTTAAGCGTAGCATTTGCTACTTGTGTCAAAATTAGGGCACTGTTCGCAGGCTTTTTTCTTCTTTGCACTAAATCACTGTTTTGAGTCATGGGTGTCTTCTTATAAATGAAATATGTGTGGTCGGCGGTTTCATTGCATAAATAAAACCTCACCATTATTTCTGGTTCTCTGCTTGCTCTTTAGGTGGGACGACGTGCATTACTGTCAAATTGTTCTTGACTAGATATTTTTTGCTCGCAGCTTGTATGTCAGCGATCGTCACGCTATCAAGCTTAGTAGGCAGCTCGGCAAGCAGTCTGTCATCAAGCCCAATAGATTGTAATGAGCCAATCATGAGTGCCTGTCCTTCCATGCTATCTTGCGCGTAAACGAGGCCCGTGACCGTATTGGTTTTGGCTCGGCTGATTTCATCGGGAGCTATTGGGTTGGTTTTGAGCTTTTCTATCTCGGCGGTGATGGCTTGCTGTGCTTGCTCTAAACTCACGCCTTCGCGCGGCGTTGCTTGAATCAAAAATAGGCCATCGCCGCGATCCAATAAGTCATAAGAGGTACCCACGGCGGTGAGCAAGCCTTGCTCACGTATCAGTCGACGCTCCAAACGTGCGGACAGCCCGCCGTCTAATACGTCTTGCGCAAGTGAGAGCGCGTAAGCTTGATTTTCATTGTTTGGATCTACAGACACAAGACTCGGTACGTTATAACCCATGAGTAGCACAGGGACTTGTACGGCTTGCTCAGAGTCGACTTGTTGATAACCCCGAAAAGCCTTTTGACTGACCGCGGGGCGTTTGGGTAAGTCGCTGGGTTTTAAATCTCCAAAGTAACGTTTGACTTGAGCCAATACTTCTGTTGGCTCCACATCCCCAACGATGACCAAGGTAGCGTTGTTTGGTGCATACCAAGTCTGGTACCAGTCTTTTAAGTCTGCGAGCGTAATTGACTCCAGCTCAGCCATCGGCCCGATGACGGATTCGCCTTTTGGACTATCGGGGAGCGCTAATAAGCGAAATGACTCGTAAGCTTTGGCAAGTGGATTGTCATCAGTGCGTTGACGACGCTCTTCCATAACCACTTGATGCTCTTTGGCAAACTCTTTATCATTGAAGGTTAAGTTTTTCATTCGATCCGCTTCGAGCTCTAACGCTAACGGCAAGCGATTGGCCGGGAACAGCTCGTAGTAACCCGTGTAGTCATAACTGGTAAAAGCATTATTGACCCCGCCAAATTTGGCAATCAAACGCTCATAATCCTCACTTGACACATCGGTCGTGCCTTTGAACATCATGTGCTCAAGCAGATGAGAGATACCACCTTTATCAAGTGGCTCATCTGCTGAGCCGACCCGATACCAGATTTGAGTCATCACGACTGGTGCGCGATGATCTTCTTTTACCACTATTTTTAGTCCATTCTCTAACTGGTATTCATGGCGACCGGACATATCAATGGCTAACGCTGATGGCGTCTCTTGACTTTGGCCTAAGGGGTTTTGAGTGACTGGATGTTGAACAGTCGATGGGGCGCCGGTATCCATTGCACTGGTTTGGCAAGCGGCAAGTGAGGTCGCTAAGGCTAACGCACAGGCAATGCGTAGTGATGGAGTAGATAGTGGCAAAAACGAGGACATGATAGGGTCTACTTATATAAAATGGCAACTTATAAACTGATGGGTGCATATACCCGCTTTAACGATAGCAATAGAAGGCGTTATAAAGATTTATGCGCCCCAACCATCATACTGGCAGTTGGCTTAAAGTCTGGCGTGGTACTGCATCCTATCACTGATAGCACAATGGTCGTTAGTAGTAAAGCGGCGCTGATATGGGTTATTTTTTTATCACGCTTGTTGTAACTGTTGGATAGCGAGGCCATAGATAATTCCTAATACGAGGTTTTGACACACTCCCCCCACTTTCGCACAGCTCAAGGGTGGGATTCTAAAAGCGTTAGCCTTTAGGCGACTTTCTCACGAATGTCACTTGTTTTCTGTTTCAACGGGCGACCTTGACTGCATCCTCCCTCCGCAGACAAAACGGCATGTCCTGCCGATAAAATATTACGAGCTGCATTAATATCAGCGTTGGCTTTATGACCACATTTGACGCACTCAAACTTTGCTTGAGTTTGTCTGTTGTCTTTAGCAATATGCTTGCATTCAAAGCAGGTTTGGCTGGTGTAGCGTGGGTTCACTTTGATAAGTAGCCCGCCACGCCACTGCTGCTTGTACTCAAGCATATCAACCATCATGCCCCAGCCTTGATCTAAAATGGATTTGTTTAACCCTGACTTGGCTTTGACATTACGCCCATGCTGCGCGGCAGAGCCGCCAGCAGATTTCGACATATTGGCGACCTTTAAATCCTCACAAGCGATCATGGCGTGGTTTTTGCTGATGCTGGTGGTGACTTTGTGCAAGTAGTCATGACGAATATTGGCAATGTGGCTGTGGAGCTTTTGAATCTTACGGTTGTGCTTTTTCCAGTTTTGACTGAATGTTACTTTCTTACTTAGTTGACGCTGTAATTTGGCAAGTTTGAGTTGGTTGGCTTTAAAGCTGTTCTTGGGTTTGATGTATGTACCGTTTGAGGTGGTGAGTAGTTTTGTGATACCCATGTCCAAGCCAATGGCGCTTGTGGCAGGGTGAACCGGCTTTTCGCCCAGTTCGCGCTCACACCCAAACGACACGTACCAGTGCCCTGATTTTTTGCTGATGGTGACGTTTTTGATGGTGCCGATGATGTCTTGCGATTTTCTAAACTTAACCAAGCCAATACCATTAGGCAGTTTGACGCGATTATCCTCAACACGGCAGTATTTATCAAACTGAACCAAGCGAATGGAGTCACGCCCATCGGATTTGCGCTTAAATTGTGGCATCAGTGCCCGTCGTTGAATCTCTGTGCCATCAGCCAGTTTAAAGAACTTGGGCTTTTTGGGTTTCTTTTTATTCTCTTTTAATCTGGCGTGTACTTTGGGGTCAAAGAATCGTGACCAAGCCAAGGCAAGATCACGTACTTTTTGTTGTAAGGTGACGGCATTAGAGCTTGTTTTTAAGAACTCAAAATCAGGATTACTCTTTAGATCCATGATTTTATTAACCAAATTGGTGGCATTGATAAACTCATTTTTAGCAAACATCTCAAATGAGATTGCCAGCATTTGATTCCAAACAAAACGCGCTGAGCCGACAAGATTATTTAGAATAATCTCCTGCTCTATAGTAGGCTCAAGCCTACATTTATACGCTTTGTTGATTTTCATAGTGCCGATTCACTGTGTTTTTTAAAATAATTTCTAAAATTTAGTATAGCTTACTTCAGTACATAATTTGTATGAATATATAATAAGCGCTAGGCGAAATTCAGCGCCACCCTAATGTCGGGTGGCGTCCTCTTTCGCGGTTTTGATAGGGTAGGCGAAGTTAGGCGAGTAGAAGGTCAGAGTTTTGTGTCAAAACCTTAAGGCAAACTTTCTTAAACCCCTGTATCGCCTTTTAAACTTGTAAATTTTGATGATAGTCTATGATGGTAAGGGCTGAGCCCCACTCTAACTATGGTAAACTAAGCCAAAAATAAATGGTCATATAGTTGGCAAGTACGTCACGGTATATCAAACCATTGCCAATAAACAAATAATTAACGAGTGATAACTTTTAGGGCACGCTTATGAATAACCCCAATAATAGCAATCGTGTGGTCATCAATCTTGACGATGGTCTTGATGACTTGGATGACGATGATATTACCTTACCCAGTCTGCCGGCGCAATCTGTGCCTATCATCGATGAGACTGAGAAAGTTGAATCAAAGCAGGTACCCCATACTGAGAGTGACAAGCCAAAAAAAGACAGTACAGCAAATCCAAACAACGCAAACCATGAAGAAGAAAATGTCGCTTTGGCCACGCCAATTGTGATGACAGAAGAGCACCATGTTCCTAAAGGTGCTTCTGAAAGTTTTTCAACTGCCAAAGAAAAAGTGGCTGCCACTAAGACGAATACTGCGTCGACCGTCCCAACCATGCCATTGCAAGAGCAGTTGGGTGATAGCCCAAGTGTCAGTCCTGTTAGCAGCAGCGCGCCAAAAGTAAATCAGCAACAAGCAACCACCGAATTGCAAGAGACGCAAGGGAGTGAGAAAAAAGGCAGCTGGTTTAATCGTATGAAGACGGGACTGAGTAAGTCACGTAAGAATTTGGCCGAAGGTATGGTCAGTATCCTCATCGGTGGCAAAGAGATCGATGATGAGCTGTTAGAGGAAGTTGAAGATCAGTTGCTGGTTGCTGATATTGGTGTCAATGCAACCAACCGTATCATTAAGAGTCTGACCGAGCAGACCGCCCGTGGTGATTTGATTTATGCCCATTCATTGTACAAGGCTTTACAAAGTGAGCTGGTCGACATCTTAACGCCAAAAGTTGCGCCTCTGCTCATTGATACCAGTAAAAAGCCTTTTGTAATCTTGGTGGTGGGCGTCAATGGTGTGGGCAAAACCACAACGATTGGTAAGCTTGCTAAGCGTTTGCAGGGTGAGGGTAAGTCAGTCATGCTGGCGGCCGGTGATACGTTTCGAGCAGCAGCCACTGAGCAGCTGCAGATTTGGGGTGAGCGCAATGACATTCCAGTGGTGGCACAAGGTCATGGTTCTGATAGTGCCTCTGTCATCTTTGATGCGATGCAATCGGCCAAAGCAAAAAATATCGATGTGCTCATAGCGGATACCGCTGGACGTTTGCAAAACAAGACTCATTTAATGGCTGAGCTGGAAAAAGTAGTACGCGTCATGCGTAAAGCAGACCCGAGCGCACCGCATGAAGGTATGATTGTGCTCGATGCTGGCACGGGGCAAAATGCCATTAACCAAGTAGAATTGTTTAATAAAGTGGTACCATTGACCGGTATTACTATCACTAAGCTAGATGGCACTGCTAAAGGTGGTGTGGTCTTTAACATTGCCGAAACGACTGACGTGCCTATTCGCTATATTGGCGTTGGCGAGTCCATTGATGATTTGCGTGCCTTTAGTCCAAAACAGTTTGTAGCTGCCCTGTTTGAGACAGACGATAAAGAATAACGAAAAGCCTGTCAGCAACCAGACAGTGTGAAAAGACAGATAGCATGAAAGGAATCAGCATATGATTATTACCAGTATTGAACTGTCCGATGTCGTTTATGATGACTTGTCATCTCCTAACGCTGCTTTGTTGCTGGCAAGCCACACGATAGGCAATACCACAAAGCTTGTTTGGTGTAATTGGTTGGAAGTAGACGAGCATTGGCAAGACAAAATTACACTGAATGCGCTAGCGAAGCATTATAAGTTTGATAGTAATCATGTGGCGTTTGTAGCGGCAGAGGCATTAGACGCTGGCAATAGTGAACAGCAATTACTGTTGACGTGTATCCATCAGATACAGCAGTATATACAAGGCCTGCGCTGTGATTTTGACTTGCCCATAGATATAAGTTTGGGAACGGACTTTCAGCGAAGAGTCTGGCACGCCCTACAAGGTATTGGTTTTGGCGAGACCATCAGTTATGCCACGCTTGCTCAGCGTGTTGATACTCCCAAAGGCTTTCGCGCTGTAGCACAGGCCAATAGTAAAAACCCCTTTAGCGTTATTATTCCTTGTCACCGGGTCATTAGTAGTGATGGGAAGCTTGGCGGCTATACCGGAGGACTGGACAAGAAAAAGTATTTGCTAGCGCTTGAAGGCGCAGAGTACAGACCCTAATCTAAAAGACAGTGAGTCTAAAGAGCGAGCAGGAAGCGCTTGGCGGATTATTGCTAAAGAGTTTGTCTGTGCTTGATATTGATATTGATGCGCTGGCATGTCTGGCGGCGCTAGCACATAAAAAAGACCAAACGCTGAAAACGTTTGGTCTTTTTCGATTAGGACAATTCAAAAAATTACTGCTCGAGCTGAGCCATCACGTCAGCCGAGAAGTTTACATTGCTATAAACCTCTTGTACATCGTCGATATCCTCTAGCATGTCAATCATTTTCATGACTTTTTCGGCATCATCAACATTGTCTATTTCAGCCGTGGTTGATGGCGACATGGTCACTTCAGCATTGTCAGAAACAAGGCCTGCAGCGTTCAGAGCATCTTTGACTTGACCAAAATTTTCCCATTCAGTAATGACAAGTAAGCTTTCGCCATCGTTTTCGATATCAAGAGCGCCTGCATCTAGTGCCACCAACATGACGTCATCTTCTAGGCTCACATCGTTAAAGATGATTTCACCGCGCTTATTGAATAAATAAGCAACCGAGCCTGAGGTACCAAGGTTACCATCGTACTTTGTAAAGGCATGACGCACTTCGCTGACGGTGCGATTGACATTGTCGGTCATGGTTTCGACCAGTACGGCGACGCCTCCGATACCGTAGCCTTCGTAGCTGATCTCATCCATGTTTTCAGTATCGCCGCCACCTGTACCGCGATCGACTGCCCGATTGATCGTGTCTCGGGTCATATTGACTGACAATGCTTTTTCAATGACGGCACGTAAGCGTGGGTTTTTATCCGGATCAGGGTCACCTTGCTTGGCAGCAGAAACAATTTCACGAATAATCTTGGTAAATACTTTGCCTTTTACCGCATCTTGACGGGCTTTACGGTGTTTAATATTTGCCCATTTTGAATGGCCTGCCATATAACATCCTTAATTTTTGCGTACTATTTTATGCTTAAAAAATCGTTAACAACACTCTTTAGTGCCTGTGCAGGTATTTTTATAATATGATTACTCTGTCTCATCAAGGTAATAGAGCTACCTACACGTTAACGATTTGTATGTTGTTGAGAGTGCTTTTTTGCTACACTGTGGCAACTTATAGATTGTTTTTACTGTCATAAGTGAGCAATATTATAAACCAGTTTGGTGTATTTTAACTAACTTGTCCTTATCCATCACATTTTAAGTCATTGGATGCTATCAAGCCATTGATTTTATAAAGTTACCGACTCTATGAAGCAACCCAATACTGAAGCCATCACACACTTGCGTAACCGTATTCATATCATTATTGAAGGTACAGACACCCGTTTGGGTAAGCTCTTTGATATTGTGTTATTGATTGCGATTTTGACCAGCGTCGGTGTGGTCATGCTAGATAGCGTGTTGTTTGTGCGTTTGCAGTATGGAACGATATTTTTTTATGCAGAATGGTTTTTTACTATTTTGTTTACGCTTGAGTATTTGTTGAGGTTGTTTTCAGCGCCCAATCGCTTCCGTTATGTTTTTAGTTTTTTTGGTGTCGTAGATCTGCTGTCTATATTACCCAGTTATTTAAGCCTTATATTTGGCGGCGTGCAGTATCTTATTGTCATACGTATTCTGCGTCTCTTACGAGTGTTTCGAGTACTAAAGCTCAAGGCTTACATGCAGCAAGCCGGTTTTTTAGCGTCTGCCCTGAGAACCAGCCAGCAAAAGATAACCGTGTTTTTCTTGTCGCTGGTACTTTTGGTGACTATTTATGGCTCGATCGTCTATGTGGTGGAAGGGCCTGAAAACGGCTTTACCAGTATTCCAATTTCTATTTATTGGGCGGTTGTGACTTTAACCACCGTAGGCTATGGAGATATTTCGCCAAAAACGCCACTAGGGCAAGCCATTGCAACGATGGTCATGATTACAGGTTATGCAGTCATCGCGGTACCAACAGGAATTTTTACCTCAGAGTTGACGCGTAATATGCGCCCCCAGCTTAACCCAGTCACTTGTCCAAACTGTGGTAAGTTTGGTCATGCAGTGGGAGCGGAGTTTTGTGATCGCTGTGGACATGCCTTACACGTCTAATAGCATAGACAGCCACTTTTCTGCATAGCTGCCTATTTTTACACGTCAATATATGCATCAACCAGAGGAGATAGGTCAATCTCAACGCCCAGATTGACCAAATTCCAGTATTGTCCTGATATGGTGCGATCTAGCATCATGGTGGTTGCAGAAGGCTGAAACTGACCAAAATATTTTAAAGATGTGCGCATTTGTGCAATGACTTCATGATGTATTTGACTACGACCAAAATCAAAAGCACCGTCTTGATAGGGTTTAATAGACAGTGGTTTTAGACCAATGGATAGCCATTTTTCATAAAATTCCCCCGGTATATTTTTATCATCATCACGGCGAATATCTAGGGCAATTAGGTCTTGCTCAAGCGCGGTCACATCGCCTTTGATGGCGTGCTTTGCAAAACGACGAAACAATTGAACTTCGCTATCACTGTAACTACGTATACCACCGAAATCATAAGCGACTACGCTGCCATCCTTGCGAAAGGCAAAATTACCGGGATGGGGGTCACAGTGCATACGGTACAAGCCAAACAGCTGTCCTGCGGTAAAATGAAACAAGCGCTTGGCTATTTTTTGCTTGATATCATTGTCCCACGTCGCCGCAACTGACAGCGGCTCTCCCATCTCCTCTGTGAGTGTTAAAACCCGCTTAGAAGAGTGGCTGCTGACAACTTTTGGAATGACAAGCCCTTCGTCCTCTGCATGAAAAGCACCAAATACGCGTAAGTTGTGCGCCTCTTTAATGTAGTCGAGCTCATCATGTAAACTTTGGCGAATTTCGTTAAATAATTGCGCTTGCAACTGTTTGCTCATGTTAAGTACACCAGCGATTTTCAAAGCCATACGCACTTGTTTAAGGTCACTATCGCAGTTTTCATCGACATTGGGGTACTGGACTTTTACCACTACTTTTTGTCCAGTTAGCAACACAGCTTTATGCACTTGCCCAATAGAAGCGGCGGCAAATGGGGTTTCTTCAAACTCGCTGAACAACTCTGCCACAGGCGCTTTCAGCTCACGTTCGATTTGCGCACGTATCTGTGTGTATGGCATGGGCGGCGCATCTTTTTGTAGCTTTTCTAACGCCGTTGCGACTTCAGGTGGAAACACATCTTTATATTGCGAGGCAATTTGTCCCACTTTCATCACAGCCCCTTTCATCTCACCTAGTGTCTCGGCTATCTGAACACCCACATCTTGCATCAGCTCAGAGCGCGCTTGTAAGCGTTTTTCTTCATCACTTGAGAGATGCTTAAATGAGTTTTTAGCTGCTTTGCCGGCAATACTTGCTGTCATGCCAGCGAGTTTCATGAAGCGCTTTCCAGACGTTTTTGCCATTCATATCACCATATAAGGGGGAGGTTATTTGCTCAGCTGTAATGTTAGTATTTTATTCAAACGATTGCTGTTTAACTAATGTGCTGTTTTTATCTGCGACTCACTATAGTTTATGCCTTTTTCTATTGTTTCTCACTCGTGCTTAAAAATAATGTTCAAAACCATTAGCCAAAAAAGCACCGTCTAAGGTTAGCCCTCAAGCGTTATAGAGTAGAGATTGTCCAGCCAATACGTCAATGCCATTTGATACCCTAAATGTCCCAAACCACAAATCACCCCGACAGCAACATCGCTTAAATAAGAGTGCTGACGAAAAGACTCACGCGCATGAACATTGGATAAATGTACTTCTATAAAGGGTTTTTGTGTCGCCAAAAGGGCATCGCGTAGAGCAACCGAGGTATGAGTGAAAGCGGCAGGATTAATAATAATGGCATCTACTTGCGCTGCCTTATCCGCGAGCAGTCCATGATGTTGGATTTCATCAACCAGCTTGCCTTCATGATTTGACTGCACGCAGATCAACTCAATGCCATACTGCGCAGCTCGTGCTATTAGACGCTTTTCAATGTCTGCCAATGTGGTATGACCATAGATGTCCGGCTCACGTTTACCCAGTAAATTTAGATTGACGCCATTCACCAGCAACAGCTTGTGTGTGAGTGTTTTATCAATGTTTTCATTGGCAGGTTTTACGGGTGATGGGGACGGAGAAGGGGACGTCATAATGGTCTCTACAGTTATTAAACGATAGGGGTGGTTTATCATTTGTGGCAAGGGAGACGCGCTATAGAAAAAGTCACGGTACTATCTAACCGAGTTAACTGCTTGAGCTAACTGAGCTAACTACCTGAGCTGTCTCATCGAGCCATCTAATCGAATTTATCCCTTTATGATAACAGCTTGCGAGATAGGTTATAAAAAAATTACATGAAAAATCAACCTAAGGGCAAAAAACGATGTTAAAACTCTTTATGTTGCTAAAAACCCGTGCTATGATATTTTTTACGTAATAGTTATTACATGTTTGTTACTATTACTATGGCAAGCTAATAGAAAAGACACTGATTGATTTGTAAAAACAGTTCTCTACTATAAACGCGCTGTGTCAGTGATGGTTATTAAGGTAGTACTCTTAAGTTTTTGATTTCATAATCTTAGATCCCGTTTATATGCAATGTTGCAAAGGAATTTGGGACTAAGCGGACTTTTTTAGGAAGTAATATTATGTCAGCTCGTGAGCAAGGTATCGTTAAGTGGTTTAATGACTCAAAAGGTTTTGGTTTCATTCAACGTGATAGCGGAGAAGATATTTTCGTCCATTTCCGTGCGATTCAAGGTGATGGCTATCGCTCTTTAAAAGATGGCGAAAAAGTTGAGTTCAGCGTAGTAGAGGGCGATAAAGGCCTGCAAGCTGAAGAAGTCAGAAAAATAGAAGAGTAAGCTATCTAGGCATTAGAGCGGTTTAGCTACAATGTCTGTATACACTCCTGATATACTACTGAGTCAAGCCCGTCTTATCTTACCTATGTTGGATATAAACCAGCATGTTTGGTAGGATCAGATGTTAGGCTTGGCTTTTTTTATGCTCATGGATTTGCTAGCGGTATACAGATTTTATACCGCTACCGCTGTTCTAAGGCTGGCTTCTCAAACATCTATTCACGATTAATAACGATCAAACAGCTAATTTAAAAGGAAATTTTTTTGAGTAATTTTACGACGTTTACTGATTTGCCATTGTCAGAACCGACCTTACGGGGTGTAAATGATCTGGGTTTTACTGAATTGACCCCTATTCAAGCACAAATACTACCCCATACATTGGCAAATCAAGACGCTATCGGCCAAGCACAAACAGGCACTGGTAAGACAGCAACGTTTTTACTGACGATTATGGAAGCTTTACTTAAGCGTCCTTTTACCGCTGATGAAGCGCGGTATTTAGGTGAGCCACGTGCCGTGGTTATGGCCCCCACCCGTGAGCTTGCCCAACAGATCTTTGATGACTGTGTGGCACTGACCAAATATACCTCCTTACATAGCGTCTGTATCATGGGTGGTACCAATTATGAAACACAGCAGCATGAGCTTGAGCGCCAATATGTCGATATTTTAGTGGCGACACCAGGTCGTCTGATTGATCTTGCCAATAAAGGTATGGTCTATCTAGATCGAGTAGAGGTACTGGTGCTGGATGAGGCCGATCGCATGCTTGATATGGGTTTTATTCCAGACATCAAGCGCTTGGTAGGCCGAATGCCAGCCAATACCGATCGCCAAAGTCTCCTGTTTTCTGCCACTTTTAACCAAGATGTGATGAATCTGGCCTACCGCTGGTTACATGAGCCACAGTTTGTCGAAATTGAGCCTGAGCATAAAACCAGTGATTTGGTGGATCAACATTTTTACTTATTAACAGAAGACCAAAAACTAGCAGCCTTAGAGCGTATTATTAGTGATACCGCCGTGGAGAAAGTAATCGTCTTTGCCAATCGTAAGGATCAAGTAAAACGTCTTTATCACAAACTACGTCAAGCCCATAAGATTGTTATGCTATCAGGTGATGTTATTCAACAAAAACGTGAAAAATACTTACAGCGTTTTAAAGATGGTCATGCCTCTATCTTGGTGGCGACAGATGTAGCCGGTCGCGGCATTCATGTCGATGATATCAGTCATGTGGTTAATTACACCTTGCCTGATCAGCCAGATGATTACGTACACCGTATCGGCCGTACGGGCCGTGCTGGGCAGACTGGTATTAGCATCAGTTTCGTTAGTGAAGATGATGCTTTTAATGTGCCTGCGTTAGAGAAACATTTAGATACCAAGTTTACGCTTGAGCAGTGGCAGGAGTAGTTGCTGTAAACTGAATATTACTTTACAAAAAAGCGCTTCATATTCAAAACTGTATGAAGCGCTTTTTTTAACTTTGCCAGAAGAGAAAAGGCTTATGAAGAGCGTGCATAAAAGTTATTGGGAATGATGCATGGAGGCTGGGCTATCGTTCATATCATGCATGCTATGATCCATCTTTGGTGTTATATTGTGACTCATTTGGCTCATATCATGAGAGGGTGCAGTATCTGCGTCAGACACCATAGCAGAATGGCTGCTATGCTCCATCTGAGCATGGCCACCGCTGTGTCCGCCATGCATACTAGACATTGCTATGGGCACAAATACAACCGCCAAACCAGACAGCACCATCACCGAGCCGTTAAGCTGCCTGAGGCGAAAACGTCCAATTTTGTCCCGTAACCAGCCCACAGTTTCATGCGTGGCAACCAACATCGGCACTGTGCCGAGGCCAAAGACAAACATGAGCGCCGCCCCACTTAATGGGTTATGAGCGACCACGGCGATAAGTAATGCGCCATAAACCAAACCACAAGGCAAAAATCCCCACAATAAGCCCGCCGTTAAGGCGCGTGGGAATGTGTTTAGTGGAAATACTTTTTGCCGAAGGGGACTAAGATATTGCCAAAAGCGCATACCAAAACGCTCAAGCTTATTTAAAAATGGTGCGCCAAGCATAGTCATGCCGACAAACACCAACACCAACCCCAACAAAATGCGCGGTGTGCTGTTGCCTTTCATTAACGGTTCTAGCACAGTGATGCCAATAAGCCCTGCGATTAAGCCTAAAAATGCGTAACTGGTCAAACGGCCTAAATGATAAGTCATAACAAGCGCACGGCGTTTGGCTGGACTGACGTCTTTCATCGACAAGCCAAATGCTGTCACAAGACCACCGCACATTCCTAAACAATGGGGCGAACCAAAAAAACCCATCAATAATGCCGCAACGAGTAAAGCTGTGGTCATAGGGCGCGTCTCCTAAAAAAGCGAACCTTGTTATATCGTTCACAATTCATAAAAAGTATTGTCAGAAAATTAAACCCAGTCAGTTAGCTCAAGGTTAGGTTTATGAGTTTTTATCTATATTAGAATGACTACCGGCTTCTGTGTCAGTATGGGTCACTGTCATATTAGATTTTTCATGTACAGATGTACGGTCAGTCTGTGGAGTGGGGCTGGATGGCTCATGAGCTTGCATGGTTTGCCGACGCTCTTGACGATCATCCAAAATAATACGCTGTGATGCATTGTCTAAATCTTCAAATTGGTTTGACTTTACCGCGTACCTTACTGCCCAAATGGCAACCACAAAGAGCATGAGACTCAATGGGATTAATAAAAATATACTGAGCATGGTCACTCTCTTAAATAGCAATTTCTTTTATTATTATACACCCATTGCAATTGTAATAACGGCTTGTAAGAAAAAAGTAAGCCAACAGAAAATGGTAAAACACCCTTAAAGTGACATTTAATCCTATTCGTCAGGTGTTTTTGGCGCATTACCTCTTGGAGTCAACAACTGCTGTGTCGTCATGTCTTTGGCATGACGACAGTCTACCTGCGGACGTATCACATCACGCAAATAGGCGGCGATTTCGTAAACGGCCCGTCGTGAATGACTTAAGTTTTGCGCCGGTTTCATCCAGTCACGGTTAACGGGTAGGGGGGCATTAAGCGGTGTGCTATTGATACCATTTAAGGCAAACTGTCTACGGGCACGCGCCATGTGGTAGCTATCGGTAATAAGATAAACGTGATGCAGCGGAATACGTTTGGCGGTAAAACGTGCATTTTCACAGGTATTCATGCTGGCGTTTTCGCTGATTAGGCCATCGATACCATGCTCGATCAGCCATTGACCTAACCACGGCGCTTCGGCACCGCTCAGTACAATAGGCAATGGTAAGTCGTGATATGCGCTGGCAGCAGTACGAGCGCGATTGAGACTATAGGGATTGAGGATGGTTTGATTGTTACGATCATTGGTGAGCCCCCCACCTAAGACCACGTAGGCGGTGGGCGGTGAATGCTTTGCTATAGCGGGCACTTTGGGTAAAGGCAGAAGGGTGAATACATAAACAATAACTTGAGAAAATAGCGGTGTGAATAAACTGATGAGTACTAAAATGACAGCCGTTGAGCCAAGCAAAAAAGTCACATTGATAATGCGAAATAGCTTCATCATACGCTCAGCTGACCGCAAATAATAACGCCACAGCCGCTTAGAACGTGATTGTTTAGACCACATACTCATGATGTCCAATGGAGCCGTCAGAGTTTACCCAAACTGGCTCACGCGATAACTGAATGGCAAACTTTTCATAGACGACATTGACAATGTGTTGTTGAGCATTTGCAACGTCCTCTTGGGTGGCTTGATACGGAGTGTGATTGGTAAGTACCAGTGCTTGCTGCTGATGGGTAAGAATTGGGGCAATACCGTGCCCTTTTAAACCCGCTTGTTCAATGAGCCAGCCTGCGGCCACTTTTATCATGGCATCAGGCATGGGGTAGCCAACGATAGCAGGATACGTGGCTTGTAAAGTAGTAAATTGATCTTGAGGAATAATAGGGTTTTGAAAAAAACTGCCGCAATTTGCAAGTTGCTTAGGGTCAGGCAGTTTTTGTTGACGAATATCTATAATGGCTTGCATGACATCGTCAGGAATTGCCTGTTTGCGACCATGTTGCTCAGCATAACGCTCGGCCACTGTTTGTACATCCCCATAACTGGCTAATATTTTTTTTGCATTGGTATGTAGTCTAAAGCCCACACAGCTAATTAACCATGTATTAGGCGCACGTTTAAAGATACTGTCGCGATAGCCAAACTGGCAGTCTGCTGCTGTTAAACGGTGCCACGTTTTAGTCGGCAAGTGATAGGCACGTACATACTGTAAACAGTCTTCTAGCTGCACGCCATAAGCACCGATGTTTTGTACAGGTGCAGCCCCAGTGAGACCTGGTATCAGTGCAAGATTTTCTAGACCGTACCAGCCTTGATTAACAGTGTAGACAACCAAGTCATGCCAGTTTTCGCCCGCCATCACTTCAATATCGACGTAGCTATCTGTTTTGGCAACTAAGTTAATGCCACGCATTTGTGGCTGCAAGACAACTGCCTGTAACTGTGCTGGTAATAGTACGTTACTACCACCAGACAGTACAAATAATGGTTTCTTTTGCTCTGCACTGTCTGCATATTTTGCCATAAAAGTGTCAAGCTGCGCCTCAGTCGTTAATGTGACGACCGTATCGGCGACACAGGCTAAGGCCATGGTGTTATGACGTGACAAATCAATTGAATCATTGATTGATACACTGGCTGGAAAGTCAGCTGTTTGAGCAGATTGAGCACTCAGATCAAGGCGTAAGGTTGAGGTCATAACATAGCCTATATAGCAAATGATGCGGTGTTTATTATAAAGAATGCGATACACAAAAGTAGCAGAAATATAGACTGTAGCGCTAACAAGCTTTCCAACTTTCAATCCAAGCTTGGGCGCTTGACTCAATACGCTCGATCACTTCTTCAAAATCGTCGCTATCACCTTTATAAGGATCTGGCACATCGTCGCCACTATACGTTGGATCTTCTTCGCTGAATAAAGCGAGCTTGGCTAAATGATCTTCTGTATCTGCCAAGCTATCCTTGATGGCTTGTAAATCGGCTAAATTTTGAGCATCCATCGCCAATATCAAATCAAACTCACGAAAGTCATCCGTGCTTACTTGGCGAGCGACTAATTTATTAATCTTATAGCCGTGTGATTTTGCATGGCGCTGAGCACGTTCATCGGGCGCATGACCAATATGCCAGTCGCCTGTCCCTGCTGAGTCTACTTTAATGGATAAGCCAGCAATCGCTGCTTGCTGACGAAAAACCTCCTCAGCAGTGGGCGATCGGCAAATATTCCCTAAGCAAACCAATAATACAGAGGAGGGCGTACAGGTTTTCATTAGCATAATATAACCTTTTATAACCTTTTATAACAAAAAAACATGCCATAAAGAACCAGCACCATTATGCGGCTTTTATTAGCATGCCATTGATTCACTAAAACAGTCGCCAGCGTAACGGTTAATGCCTTGAATAACAAGGGCAGAGGCTGAACAATATGGTCATGCAAGAGACGCATTGTGACCACATTCAGAGCGCTGTCAAACTGTTACGTTTGATACAGATGTTTTAGCTTGTGTTTCGTAAACGTGACCATGGTGACAAAAATGATAGCCGCCGTACTGTGTGGTTTTTGCAGTATTATAACGATATATCATGAATAGAGCGATATAGTGCTTTTACTATTTTAGTCTTGTTTACTTTTAAAGCGTTGCAGATCACGGCGCTCTTTTTTATTGGGTTTGTTATCGGGCCGGGCAAGATTGGCAAGTTTACGCTGCTCAGCATAATAAGCGCGGCGCACTTCGCTCTCTTCGGTCTCTGAGTACAACACTTGGGCAGCAGCGGCATTACCGCGTTGTGCCGTTAGCGCTTCGACAACCACGGTCTTTTCAGTCATAGCAGTAGCTGAGCCTTGACGAATGGTCAACTCATCTCCGACTGAAATCTCTTTACTGGTTTTGACACGGCTACCGCCATAATGCACTCGGCCACTCTCGATCGCTTGTTTGGCAAGCGTACGCGTCCGGTAAAAACGTGCGGCCCACAGCCACTTATCAAGACGAATCTTGGCTAAGGCTTGGTTTTTATCATCAATATTATTTTTCATAACAGCGACTCTATACTAATTTCCATATTTATTTAAAACGAGATGGTCTTAATAAGATTAGGGCAAATTTAGTATTTGCAAATAGGTTTTTTGTTATTCGTTGCAGTGAGCATCGGTGATTTGCATTAGTGATGGTGAGAAGCCGTAATTTTTACAGCTATCGTTGTTATAAATGGGAGGGGTAGGCACCGCGTTCGCAGTGTCTGCCTGATACAAAGTTAGTTACACCACTGTTGTTCACATGGCACGCCGTCATGATTACCATCCATCTTTGTATTAGGACAGTGATTACTAAAGTAAGTGGCTTCTGCGCACGAGGTCATTTGCGAGCAATGCTGTCTGCCATCACAAGAAAAGCTTGGTGCTGCTGACTTTGTACTCATTACTGGCTTTACTACCGAGGTTGATGCGGTTTCTATATCAGTATCAATGTACGTGGGTGGTATGTCATCAAAGTCAGTAGAGGTAGAGACAGAAACAGGGGAGGTCTCAGTCGCAACATCAATGGTAGAAATATTCGTGGGGCTTTTAGGTTGAAGGGTTCTATAGCCTACCAACGCCAAAATCAGCAACATGACGATCATCAATGTGTTTTTCATAACTGCCCCATGCCAATGAATAAACGCTCATCGCTAACCGTCATTATCCATCCATCAGTGGCAGTTTTTTAATTGATTAAAAAGCTGCTATGATCGACGATCCTTGATACGAATTCTACCTACTTCAAAAACAGCTGATAGCCGATGTTGTCATTGAGCATGGTGCAGTCATAGCCAATGTCGAGTAGTGCGTCTTGTAATTGACGAGAATTGCCTTCAGAGGCTTGCAAGCCAACTAACACGCGACCTTCAGCAGCGCCATGATTGCGATAATGGAACAAGGTGATATTAAAATCGTCGCCCAATTTTTCTAAGAAGGTGAGCAGGGCGCCTGGACGCTCTGGGAACACCACTTTTAATAACTGCTCGTTTTCGATATGAGCATGCCCGCCAATCAAATGACGAATATGCGATTTTGCGATGTCATCATCCGTTAAATCATGGGCCTCATAGCCATCGGCTGCCAATTGAGTGCTAATCGTTTGGCGCTCTTTTTCGCCTTCTTTTAAGGCAATACCGACAAAGATTGCTGCGGGCTCCATAGAGTCAGGTGATTTTTTACTATCAGCACGATAGTTAAATTCTGTGATGTTACGTCCATGTAGGCTGCGGCAGAAGTTTAAGAAAGCGCCAGTCTGTTCAGGAATAGTCACACCAAAGATGGCTTCTTTTTTCTCACCAATTTCGGTACGCTCTGCGATATAACGCAAACGGTCAAAGTTCATATTGGCACCGCAGACGATGCCAACACAGTTTTTGCCTTGCAGATTATGCGCTTTGATGTATTTTTTCATGCCAGCTACTGATAATGCACCGGCAGGTTCAACGATACTACGATTTTCTTCAAAGATATCTTTGACGGCAGCACAAACTTCATCATTGGTACAAGTGACGACTTCAGGTTCGACCACAGGGCCTGATTTGTCGCTTTTTTGCGTACGCACCACGTCAAAAGGCAATTCACCAATCTGAGCCACTGCCACACCATCTACGAACAATCCAACTTGCTCGAGTTTGACCCGCTCACCAGTCTCAAGCGCTGCCTTTAAACAGGCGGATTGGTCAGCTTCTACGGCAATGACTTTGACATGGGGGGCAACTTCTCCCAAGAACGCCGCGACACCTGAGATCAGGCCACCACCGCCAACCGCAACGAAAACATAGTCCATGCTGCGCCACTGCTGGGTGAGCTCCAGTCCAATAGTGCCTTGTCCGGCAATGACCAATTCATCATCATACGGCGGGATAAAGGTGAGTCCCTCGCGTTCAGCACGGTCAATCGCGTAACGGTTGGCTTGATCAAAGCTATCACCATGCAAATCGACGTTACCACCTAATGCTCTAACCGCATCTACTTTGATGTCAGGTGTGGTGGTTGGCATGACAATGATATTGTTGAGTGATAACTGGCGGGCAGAGTAGGCAACACCTTGCGCGTGATTGCCAGCTGACGCGCAAATCACCCCACGCGCTTTTTGCTCATCGCTCAGTTGGCTAATACGGTTATAAGCACCGCGCAATTTAAAGGATTTGACGGGTTGTAAGTCTTCCCGTTTGAAGCGAATGTCATTGGCAAAACGTTGGGTCAACTTGGGTGCAGCTTCTAGTGGTGTTTGAATTGCAACGTCATAGACGGTGGCTTGCAGTATGGCTCGTACCCAGTGTGACAGCATAGTAATTCCTAAACAAAACGTAGATGAATGTAAAAAGTATAAGTGAATATAAATAATGAAATAGATTAGCCTATGCTGATTTTGATTGTCTTGCAAGACACAATTGCAGTTTTTGCGGCAATTTGCTGGCTTGATGTCTATTAATTGAGGCCACGAAGGGATGACATAGCCTTTTTTACCTAAAAAACTTGAATCATATTAATATGTCTGTATTATTGGACATATGGAAATAACTACTGCTATCGCAAGCTTTGCTGCGCTCTCTCAAGACACTCGTTTACAAGCTTTTAGGTTACTTGTCAGTCAAGAACCTGAGGGGCTGCCTGCGGGTGAAATAGCTCGGCAGCTATCCGTGCCGCACAATACGATGTCAGCGCACCTGTCTGTGTTAGCACGAGCAGGATGGGTGGTCTCAAAAAGGCACAGTCGTCAGATAATCTATCGTGCGTCTTTATCACACATGGAAGCGGTTGTTCAGTTTTTACTACAAGATTGCTGTGCAGGACACCCAGAATTGTGTGCGTCGCTTCTGGATAGTTTGAGTGGATGCGAGGCAGTTCAAGCAGAGAGCCAAAATAATGATGAGTACATACCCTAACAAACGTAACGGTCAAATAGATGAGAGTGCCATGAAAACATTGAACCCATTGATTTTTCACAATCCTAATTGCGGTACGTCCCGTAATACTTTGGCTATTATGAAAGCGTCAGGTGAAGAGCCAGAAGTGGTGGAATATCTTAACACCCCACCAACACGTGACTACTTGGTTGAGCTATTGGCAAAAATGAAAATCTCTCCAAGAGAGCTTCTAAGAAGCAAAGAGCCGATCAATAATGAGCTGGGTCTGGACAATTCCAATGTCTCTGATGATGACATTATCGATGCAATGATTGCCCATCCTATTTTAATCAATCGTCCTATTGTCGTCACCGATAAGGGCGCAGCATTATGCCGACCTTCAGAGCGAGTGTTTGCGTTGCTAGAAAATCCAGTGAGTAGTTTTACGAAAGAGGACGGTGAGGTGGTTTATCATGACAAAGGCTAATACAGGGCAGGTGAGCCTAGATGACTTGCCCAATATTGACCCAAACAACATACAACCCATTGATATTGACTCTTTAATTGGTATGGACGATCCACGCCATCCGCCCAAAATACTAGTGTTGTATGGATCTCTACGCACACGCTCTTTTTCTAAATTGGCAGCCGAAGAGGCGAGTCGTTTACTGCGCTGGTATGGCTGTGAGGTCAAAATGTTTGACCCATCAGGCTTGCCGCTACCTGACTCAGTAGATGCAGAGCATCCCAAAGTACAAGAGCTGCGAGAGCTGGCACAGTGGTCAGAAGGCATGCTTTGGGTAAGTCCAGAACGCCACGGTAGTATGACCAGTATCATGAAAGCGCAAATTGATTGGATTCCGCTGTCACTTGGTGGCGTGCGCCCGACCCAAGGTAAAACGCTTGCTGTGATGCAAGTGAGTGGTGGCAGTCAAAGCTTTAACACGGTTAATCAGCTACGTATTCTTGGTCGTTGGATGCGCATGATTACCATACCGAACCAATCCTCTATCCCAAAAGCCTTTTTAGAGTTTACCGAGGACAACCGTATGGATATGTCCCCGTTATATCTGCGTCTTGTTGATGTTTGCGAGGAGTTAGTGAAGTTTACTTGGCTTACGCGTGGACGCTCAGCCTATCTAACGGACCGCTATTCAGAACGTGTAGAAAGTGCCGAGGCAGTCTCGCAGCGGGTGAATCAAAAGTCACTTTAATCTCATTACTACCTTCGTTGTACTCACCTGACTCTGCTTAATAAGGCGGTTTAATGCTCGCATTCACTATTTTTATTGTCACGTTGGTTTTAGTGATCTGGCAGCCTAAAGGATTGGGCATTGGCTGGAGCGCACTTGGCGGAGCATTGGTCGCCTTGGCTTTTGGCGTCGTGCAGCTATCTGATGTTGGGATCGTTTGGAATATTGTCTGGGACGCAACTTTTACCTTTGTAGCGCTGATCATTATCTCGCTTATCTTAGATAAGGCGGGTTTTTTTGGTTGGGCAGCATTGCATGTAGCAAGGCTTGGTAATGGACAAGGGCGCTTGCTATTTCCTATGATTGTGATTTTAGGCGCGTTTATATCGGCATTTTTTGCCAATGATGGGGCAGCGTTACTACTAACGCCTATTGTTATTGCCATTTTGCTGCGACTGAAGTTTTCGCCGCCCTCTGCTTTGGCTTTTATTATAGCGACGGGCTTTATTGCCGATACCGCAAGCCTGCCGTTAGTGACATCTAATTTGGTCAATATCGTTAGTGCCAACTATTTCGATATTGGCTTTGGGCGTTATGCAGCGGTTATGGTGCCAGTTAATATCGTGTCTGTGATAGCAACGCTAGCGGTGCTGTGGGTGGTCTATTCTCGTCATATTCCAACACATTACTCCATCACCAATCTGAGCGCGCCTGCTTCTGCTATCGAAGATCCCTTAGTATTTAAGGCCGCTTTTCCACTGCTTGCACTGTTGCTGATTGCTTACTTTGCGACTGAGTCGTTAGGTCTGCCTATCTCTCTGGTCACAGGCGCCGCCGCGTTGTTACTCCTAGCAATTGCAAGTCGCTTTTGGCAAGGCGGTCGCGGGGCAGTTGTTTCTGTACGCAATGTCGTCCGTAACGCGCCTTGGCAAATCGTACTGTTTTCAATCGGTATGTATTTGGTTGTTTATGGCTTGGGCAATGCAGGACTAACCAGTTATGGCGCCCAAATTTTGACTTGGTTGGGGCAGCAGGGCGCGGTTACAGCAACACTAGGCACAGGATTTTTATCCGCTATTGTGGCTTCTGTCATGAATAACATGCCAGCAACGTTAGTAGGTGCACTGGCTATTGATAGCGCGCAAGTGCCTGCGGCAACTCGAGAGCTGATGATTTATGCCAATGTGATTGGTAATGATTTGGGACCAAAATTCACACCCATTGGTAGTCTGGCGACGTTATTGTGGTTACATGTATTGGCAGAAAAAGACTATAAAATTAGCTGGGGCCAGTATATGAAAATTGGGCTGCTTATCACGCCGCCAGTATTATTTGCAACGCTGTTGGCTTTGGTGTTTTGGTTGCCTTATCTGTCTGGTATCTAAAGTAAATTTGGAAAATCGAATGCAATGAGCAATGATTACAATGCCGATTACGCTGACATTCAGTAAAGTCATCGGTTATAATAGCCGCGCATTTTACCGCTTTTAGCCTTTTATTTTTAAAACAGTACGTTTATTTTACCAAGGATTTATGATGAGTGATCAGCAAGCACAAAAGCAAGCCGCCGCCAAAGCTGCTTTAAGCTATATCGAAGATGACATGATACTTGGCGTAGGAACGGGTAGTACGGTCAACTGTTTGATAGAGCTGTTGCCGACACTAAAGCTTGCTGGAGCCGTTGCAAGCTCGCAGGTGACGGAAGATAGATTACGTGCACTTGGTATCGAGATAGTAGATTTGAACTTTGCCGGTACGCTTGATGTTTATATTGACGGCGCTGATGAAGTCAACGCGAATCTGCAACTGATAAAGGGTGGTGGCGGCGCGCTCACTCGTGAAAAAATCGTGGCCGCGGCGTCCAATAAGTTTGTGTGCATGGTAGATGCCAGTAAAAGCGTTGAGACATTAGGACGCGCGTTCCCAGTACCGATAGAAGTACTACCGCAGGCGCGTTCTTACGTAGCACGCCAGTTGGCTAGTTTGGGCGGTGAACCAGTGTACCGTGAAGACTTTGTCACTGATTATGGTAATGTGATTCTTGATACTTATGATTTGGATGTTAGTGATCCGGTAGCGCTTGAAAAAACCCTTAATAATATCGTCGGCGTCGTCTGTAATGGTATTTTTGCGGCCAATCAAGCAGATGTACTGCTCAAGGCCAGCAGTAACGGGGTAGAGACATTCACTCGTTAATTAGTCATTAATGGTTGTACAAAAAGTAAAAAGGCAGATCACGATAAATGTGGTCTGCCTTTTTTCTTTTTTTCTGTATTGTGTGATTGAGAAATGGCTTTTAATGATAGCTATTGGTTTAGGTAGACAGCTTAATTTTGTCTTTTAGTAAAAACTCCATCAGGGCTTTTTGTGCGTGTAAGCGGTTTTCTGCCTCGTCCCACACCACTGACCGTGGGTCATCTAGCATATCGTGAGAGATTTCCTCGCCGCGATGCGCAGGCAAGCAGTGCATAAACACCACTTCAGGGTCGGCTTTGTCCAGCAATGACGGTGTTACTTGATAAGGCGCAAAACGGCGTGCGCGGGTATTCTGTTCAGATTCTTGCCCCATACTGGCCCATACATCAGTGACGATTAAGTTAGAGTCTTTTGCTGCATCTTGGACGTTTTCTACCAGGCTTACGCAATGAGAGAAACGTTCCATCAGTTTTGGGTCTGGCTCAAAGCCATAAGGCGCGGCCACACGTAGCTCAAAGCCAAATTGATTGGCCGCCTGCATAAAGGATGAGCACATGTTGTTGCCGTCACCGACCCACGTTACGATTTTGTTTTCGATACTACCGCGATGCTCATAGTAAGTCTGCATATCAGCAAGCAGCTGGCAAGGATGAAACTCATCCGTCAGGGCGTTAATAATAGGGACACTGGAGTATTCTGCAAAGGTTTCCACTTTTTCATGGCCAAAGGTGCGAATCATGATGATATCGACCATGCTTGAGATCACGCGTGCTGAGTCTTCTAATGGCTCGCCGCGTCCAAGCTGGGTATCATTTGGCGATAAAAAGATCGCACTACCGCCAAATTGTCCCATACCCGTTTCAAAAGAAATACGCGTGCGGGTAGAAGATTTTTCAAAAATCATACCAAGCGTACGACCAACAAAGGGCTGATATATCTCGCCCGCGTGTTGCATCTTACGTAATTCGCTGGCACGTTTGATAAGGGTTTCTAGTTCTTGTTTGGTTAAATCAGATAGGGTCAAAAAATGGCGCAAACTCATAGTAATCCTAGCAGTCGATCGCAGTCAATGAAACGTTATCAGTCTTCAATAGCATCGCGTCAGTGCGTATACTGGGGTGACAACAAACTTTTAGTATAGCGCAATTACTTCCAATGTAAACGTCCAATTTGCTATGAGTGATAAGCCACTTAAGCGAACAGTAAGTTCATCGTTGTCTGATGATGATTATGCTTGTACACGCTTTGGCCGTATGCTTAGGCGGCATAGCAGCTCATAACTGATAGTATGGGCATGTGCTGCAACCTCATCGACGTGCGGGGCGTCGCCCCAAAGGATGACCTTGCTATCTAATAAGGACGTGTTGTCTGGTACTGCGCTGACATCAATGACAATCATATCCATCGCCACACGCCCAAGCACAGCGCACGGGTAGCTTCGGTTATTCGTACTATCAATAACAGACACATAAGCATCCTCACTAACCACACGAGGATAGCCGTCTCCATAGCCAATACTCACTAAGGCTGTTTCGGTGTCTTTTTGTGCGATCCAGCGACTACCATAGCCGATAGCGTCGTTCGCACTGACCGTTTGTAGAGCAATAATCTGTGCGCTAAAACTCATGGCTGGTTGCAAGTCTAATTCCTGCGCGCTTTTATCAATGACAGGGGCGCTACCATACAAAATAATACCGGGACGTACCCAATCATAATGATGATCTGAGAAGTTTACCACGCCAGCTGAGTTGCACAACGAGCCCTTAACGTCGTTGCTAACGGTTTCTTTTAACGTCGCTAACATATCTTTAAAACGCTGAATTTGCACTGCATTTAGTGGGTGATTTCGGTCATCAGCGTTGGCAAAATGGGTGGTTAAAATCAGTTGGTAGCCTGCCGCATGCAGGTGTTTAGCAGCGGCAATCACGCCTTCAGCATTGAAGCCTAAGCGGTTCATACCAGTATTGTATTTTAGCCAAACCACACGAGTTGCGCTTGCAGCTGGTGGAACGTTGTCCAGTGCCCACTCCAATTGTGGCACATGGTGAATCACGCAACTCACCTCATGATCAATGGCCTGCTGCCACTCATCAGCCGTAAATGCCCCTTCTACCAAACCAATCGTTTTGTCCCATCCCAACTGTCTGGCTTCTAATGCTTCTATCAAAGTAGCGACACCGATACCATCTGCTTGCGTTAACGCTGGTAGTACGGCTGCCACCCCGTGACCATAAGCATTGGACTTCACCATAGCAAGGACTTTGGAGTGTGGCGCCCGTTTTTTAACTTGATTGAGGTTGTGAGTGATGGCTATTGGTTTGATAGTAATGGTACGCATAATTGGCTTCTTTATTAGCAAAATTATAGATGAAGGTATAAAGCCAGTGACGCATCAATCAGGCTGAGGCATCACTGGCTATTGTTATTACTCACTGTTTAGGGGTGTTAGTGGCTTATGGTTGCGCGTTTCTTTTTATTTAGACAGTTACTCATCATTCTCGAAACTAACCCCTTGATAATACTCTGGCGTTAAATTAATAAAGCGGGTAAATTGTCCTTCAAAGCCCAATCGTATGGTGCCAATAGGGCCGTTACGCTGTTTACCAATAATGATTTCAGCCACACCTTTATGGTCTGAGTTTTCATTGTAAACCTCATCGCGATAGATGAACATAATCAAATCGGCGTCCTGCTCAATGGCCCCAGATTCACGTAAATCTGACATAATAGGTCGCTTATTGGGACGGTTTTCTAGACTACGGTTAAGCTGGGATAGAGCAATCACTGGACATTCAAGCTCACGTGCCAGCGCTTTTAAGCTACGAGAAATCTCAGAAATTTCGCCAACACGGTTGCCATCTAAGCTTGGTACTTTCATTAATTGGAGGTAATCGACTACGATAGCACCCAAACGCCCGTCATGGTTTTTGGCAATACGGCGACAGCGTGAACGCATCTCAGACGGTGGCAGTGCCGTGCTGTCATCAATATATAAGTGTTTAGATTGCAAATGCTGAATGGCATTCATCATTTTTGCCCATTCATCTTCGTTCATTTGCCCAGAGCGTAGGTGTGTTTGGTTAATCGCACCCCACGATGATAGTAAACGCATGACGATAGACTCAGCGGGCATTTCCATCGAAAATACCACGACTGGCAAGTCTTCATTAAATAAGATACCTTCTGCCAAGTTCATCGCAAAAGTGGTTTTACCCATAGAAGGACGGGCCGCCACAATAATTAAATCACCTGCTTGCAATCCTTGTGTCTTGTTATTCAACTCAGCAAAGGGCGTTTGCAGACCAATCATACCGTCAGGATTAGACTTTAACTCTTGGATTTTATCGATGACATTGGTCAAGACTGAAGTGATGCCAACAGGCCCACGCTGCTCAGCTCGTTTATTATGTTGCTCATTAATGCTAAATATCTTACCCTCGACATTGTCTAAAATGTCGCTGACGGTTTGGTCTTTTGGATTATAGGCGAGCGACAACATCTCGTTCCCAGTGGTAATCAGCTGGCGCAGAGTCGATAGTTCACGGACACGCTGGGCATAAGCGGTGAGGTTGAATAATGTCGCCGGGCTTTGGCTCAAAATATCCGCCAAATAACTGTCACCGCCTGCGCTTTTAAGCAATTTTTGTGCTTCTAACCAATCGTGAACCATGACCGTATCATAAGGCTCATTGACCGCGGCTAGATGCGCAATGGCGTCAAAAATATATTGGTGCCGCCCCGCATAAAAGTCATCTTTGGTGACGATGTCTGCAATCTTATCGTATGCCTCCTCGATACTCATCAAAGACGCGAGCAATGCCTTTTCGATATCGATATTGTGCGGCGGTGTTTGATTGAGTAAGTCGTCGGTTTTTTCGGTGTCTGCCATGAGTGCCCAATATTTGAAAAGTCGATATAAAAAATTATTTGTTATACGAATGTATTTTGGTGGTGATACAGCACAATAGACGCGTCAGACTGCTACGATAGAAGTATCAAAGCATGGTCTTAATGCTTGCGAGTAAATGCTACAATCAGAAGCGAAATTCTACCACACTATGACTGTTCTGATGATTATGATGACAAAATTATCTGGTGCTAAAGTCGTCAGACAACGGCTCAAAACGATAGCTTTGGTAAGAATATTATGACTAAAAACGCAATAAAATCGGTGCCTTAGATGAAAAAAAACGAGATTTCTATACAAGAAAAACAGCCGTTGCTACTGACCACGGGTGAACCTGCGGGCATTGGTATGGATGTTGTGCTGCTACTGGCGGCGGAGAATAAGTTACAAGATTTTCAGCGTCCAATTTGGGTAACGGCAGATGCTACCGCCATGCAAACACGCGCAGATGAGCTTATGGCGACAGGTGTCCTCAAACGCTGCCCCACTTGGCAAACCATTAATATAGATACTGATGATGTAAACAGTGAGCATTTAACGAAGCAGATATCACAACAAAATGCGGATGCCGATCCTGCTTTTATTCTACTGAACATTCCTTGTGCAGCGCCCGTATCTTGTGGTCAAATCAACATCAGTAACTCAGCGATGGTAGCAAAACAGTTAGAGATTGCTCATACACTAGCCACCAACAAGACAGCGGCGGCTATCGTCACAGGTCCATTGCAAAAATCAGCATTGATAGAAGCCGGTATTAAGCTGTTAGATGGCACGATGTTCAGTGGTCATACCGAGTTTTTTATGCAACAAAGTGGTTGTGAAAAAGTGGTGATGATGCTTGCCAATCAAGCCATGAAAGTCGCGCTTGTGACCACTCATTTGCCACTCAAAGACATACCTGCGGCCATCACTGCTGACAATGTGCGACAAACGGTACAAATCGTCGTTGATGATATGCGTGAAAAGTTTGGCTTAATGCAGCCGCGTATTTTGGTCTGTGGTCTCAATCCGCATGCGGGCGAGGGTGGCCATCTTGGCGTTGAGGAGATTGATATTATCAACCCAGTGCTCAAAGAGTTTATCAAGGCTGGCGTAGATATTTCAGAGGCGATGCCTGCTGACACTTTGTTTACTCCCAGACATTTGGCAAATTGCGATGCTGTCATCGCCATGTATCACGATCAGGGGCTACCCGTACTAAAGTCGCATGGTTTTGGCGATACAGTTAATTTAACGTTGGGGCTACCTTATATTCGCACGTCAGTCGATCACGGTACTGCCCTTGACTTGGCAGGACGGGGCGGCGCAAGTGCCACCAGCTTGTACCAAGCACTCGTGATGGCAAATGAGATGGCAGACAGATCCACTGTCAGTAGACCTCTTGCATAAGGCGGTGGCTTAGTGAGATTTGTTCCGCAGTATTAGATAGCTCTAATATCAGTAATGCCTATTCACAAATTATCAAACGTTACCTAATATAAGCGGTTTCATTATAGAGGTCTATTTTGAGTGGTCTATTAATAGGTTTGGAGGGTGAAATGGTTGTTTCCTTTGGGGTATACCCTAAAATCACTAATCTAAAATAAGCTAAGTTAATCATGAATGAGATATAACTATGCTATTACATACACATCATATAGTCTAAAAATTTGATCCAAAAGGAAAGTTAACTCATCATGAACGCACGTCAACACAAGGCTCATTTTTTTAGGGTAATCATTGCTTTTTTATGTCTCACGCTATCATTAAATGTTAATGCAACAAACTCAATACTCGAAGCAGTTACCAATGCTGAAACTGAATTGGGCGCTAGAATCGGTCTAGCTGTGCATGACTTGGAAACGGGAAAACGCTGGGAATATAAATCTAATGAACGTTTTCCTCTAAGTAGTACTTTTAAAACACTTGCCTGTGCAAACGTTCTTCAAAGAGTTGTTTTGGGTAAAGAAAGAATGGATAGAGTGGTGAGATTCTCTGAGAGCAATCTTGTGACATACTCCCCTGTGACAGAAAAACACGTAGGCAGAAAAGGGATGTCCCTTGCCGCGCTGTGTCAGGCTACACTGTCAACCAGTGATAATTCAGCTGCCAATTTTATTCTACAAGCCATTGGAGGACCTAAGGCGCTAACGAGATTTTTGCGTTCCATTGGTGATGATACGACGCGCCTTGATCGCTGGGAAACAGAACTCAACGAAGCGGTGCCTGGAGATAAACGAGACACGACAACACCAATTGCAATGGTGACGACACTTGAAAAGTTACTAGTTGGCGAAACGCTATCTATCAAATCTCGTCAACAACTAGTATCTTGGCTTAAAGGTAATGAGGTTGGCGATGCCCTGTTTCGTAAAGGCGTTCCAAATGACTGGATAGTCGCAGATAGAACAGGCGCTGGTGGTTATGGGACGCGTGCTATTACTGCGGTGATGTGGCCTCCAAATCGCAAGTCTATCGTAGCCGCTCTATACATTACAGAGACAGACGCTTCGTTTGAAGAAAGAAACGCTGTCATTGCGAAAATTGGTGAGCAAATAGCGAAGACAGTATTAATGGAGAACAGTCGTCACTGACTGATATCTCCATACCTGTGTAGCGAACCGATAATAGGCAATGCAAAGTAGTGTGATTGCCTGTTCTTATAACCTCAAGCCTACCTTTATTTATATTACTTTAATAGGACAAAAGTTAGATAAGAATATATTGAAATAAGTAATTATTAACAATAACCTAAAATGGTAACTTTATTTAGCAATCTACTTATCATACTAAGCCATGGGGCTTTGTCAGTTAAATAATAAATACAGTCAATTAACTCTAAAAAGAGTATAGGTGAGCTGAAAATAGTTTACATAGCCTTTGTAAAGACTTACAGATGTAAAGACTTACAGATAGCAAATAATTTTTCCTTAACTATGTACGTTCATCTGTTTTATTTAGGACTAAATATATCTATGGTATTAAATATTCCGAAATGAAAATTAAGGAAATTATCATGAATAATTTTAAAGAACTAAGACAGCAAATGATAAATGACCAACTTGTGGCTCGCGGCATTCGTGATCAAACTGTGCTCAATGCGCTGAATGCGGTACCACGTGAAGCTTTCATACCTGCCGATCTCGTCGAATTTGCTTATAAAGATGCACCCTTATCTATTGAGGAAAATCAGACCATTTCACAGCCTTATATTGTTGCATTGATGACGGCCGCACTTGAGTTGCAATCAGATGACCGAGTACTTGAAGTTGGGACAGGATCTGGATATGCCGCCGCCGTGCTCGGGGAGATCTGTGAGCAGGTCTATACGATTGAGCGCCACAAAGTTTTAGCCGATACCGCCCAAGCCAAACTTAAAGATCTGGGATATACCGATGTTCAGGTCAGGCATGGCGATGGCACGCTTGGATGGCCTGAAAATGCGCCTTTTAATGCCATTATCGTTGCCGCAGGAGGACCAGAAGTACCTCAAACGCTCAAAGAGCAGTTAGCCATTGGCGGGCGTATGGTCATTCCCGTTGGCACCTCCTTAAAGTCACAAAAACTGGTTCGTATTCAGCGCATCAGTAACAACGAATATAAAACAGAAGAATTGGAAGACGTTCGTTTTGTGCCGCTGATTGGCGCTGCAGGTTGGAAAGAGAAAAGTGATGACACATCAAGGGCTAGGACTTTGCCTGAATTGATCGGTCAGTCAAGTGAGTCTTTTACCAGTATTGACAACGTTAATCTGGATAATCTCTTAGAGCGTATCGGTGACAGCCGTGTTGTATTGCTTGGGGAGGCGTCACATGGTACTGCTGAATTTTATGACATGCGTGCCCGTATAACCAAGGAGCTCATAGAAAAGAAAGGCTTTACTATCGTCACCGCTGAAGCTGACTGGCCAGATGCCGCACATATCAATCGTTATATTCAAGGACAACAACAGGAAGCATCGCTTCAAAATAAACCTTTTTCTAGATTTCCTACTTGGATGTGGGCCAATCAATCTATGCTCGAATTTACCCATTGGCTTCATGACTATAACAATAAAACCAAATCTTCAGAACAAAAAGTAGGGTTCTATGGTCTGGATTTATACAGCTTATATGGCTCTATTGACAGTGTGTTGGACTATTTACAAAAAGTCGATCCTAAGATGGCAAAGACTGCTCGCGACCGTTATGGTTGTCTGATGCCTTGGTCAGATGAGCCTTCTTTGTACGGTCGTGCTGTGATCACCCAGCAACACAAGGACTGTGAAATAGAAGTGCTTAGAAATTTACAGGATTTACTCAAAAAGCGTTTAGAGTATTCTGTGGCCAATGAAGAACAATTTTTTGACGCCGAACAAAATGCTAAGCTGATAGTCGATGCCGAACATTATTACCGAACCATGTATTATGCTGAAGAGAACTCATGGAATCAGCGCGATCAGCATATGATTAAAGTCTTACAGGCGGTGCTTGATTTTAAAGACCCCAAATCAAAGGCTGTTGTTTGGGCACATAACTCTCATATTGGTGATGCGCGCGCCACCCAAATGAGCGCCCGTGGTGAACTCAACATCGGCCAATTGGCACGGCAAAAATATGGTGAAAAAGTCTATAATATAGGTTTTGGCACCGATCATGGTACGGTTGCCGCGGCTTCTGACTGGGGAGGGCCGATGGAGATAAAACAAGTCCAGCCATCACATATTGACAGTTATGAACGTATTTTTCATGATGTTCCTATGGATAATTTTCTTTTACCCTTACGTTACCCACTAAATGAACACATCCGTAAAAAATTACTCCCAGAGCGACTAGAGCGAGCGATCGGTGTCATTTATAGACCTGAAACTGAGCGGCAAAGTCATTATTTTTACGCCTCTTTGCCAGCTCAGTTTGATGAATATATCTGGTTTGATAAAACCCGTGCAGTTGAAGCGTTGACAAAAGAGAGGGAAGAAGGAGCATTCGATACGTTCCCGTTTGGTGTATAAAAAACGTTACGGCAAATCGTTTGAGAACCAAAAACCATCGTGTTGGTTGCGCTACATTGCGGATGGTTTATAGATAAAGTGTCTCGAAAAAACCTCCTAATTATGAGCTGTGTTATAATTCGTTATTATAGAAAAAGTACGTTGTTGCCACAGCGCTTAGCCCATTTATCATTTATACATGAAGACTCTTTTATGTCCAAAACTACGTTTGATGCTCAAACCATCTCCAACAGCTTAAAAGCTGCCAAACACCAACCGCGTAAACGCTTTGGTCAAAACTTTTTGCACGACACCAGTGTCATTCGCCAAATCGTTGACAGTATACGCCTAGAACGTGATGATAATTTAATCGAGATTGGGCCAGGTATGGGCGCGCTGACTGAGCCATTATTGGCAGAAGTGGAGGCGATGACGGTGGTCGAGCTGGATCGCGATTTGGCAGACAGCTTGCGTATTCGCATTGGTGCCAACAGTCATCCAAATTTCACGATTATCAAAGACAATGCCATGCATGTTGATTATCGTGAGCTGTATAGTGAGGAGCGCGGTAAGCTGCGCGTGGTGGGTAACCTCCCTTACAATATTTCTACGCCGATACTGTTTCATTTGCTCAGCTATGCCGATGTGATTCAAGACATGCATTTTATGTTGCAAAAAGAGGTGGTTGAGCGTATCACCGCTGACGTCGGTAGCAAAACCTATGGCCGTTTATCGGTCATCATGCAGTATCACTGTGATACTGACTATCTGCTAACGGTGCCACGTGGTGCATTTAATCCGCCGCCAAAAGTGACCAGTGCTGTTTTTCGATTGACACCGCACGTTGATAAGCCTGTCGTTGCAGAAGATGAAGAACATTTTGCTATCGTTGTACGCGAAACCTTTAATCATCGTCGCAAGACGCTACGTGCTATTTTTAAGAAGTCAACTTTGTTACCGACGCTTAGCGAGGAGGACTTCTCTACTTGCGGTATCGATCCACAAGCGCGCCCTGAGACGTTAAGCGTTACAGACTTTGTGAATTTAAGCAATCGTGCGCGGCATCTAGAAGTGTAGTGAGTATTAGCTTTTTGATGTTGGTTTTCTTGTCATTTTTACATCTAAACCATTGAGGTATTATGTGTTTTCGCCATCAGTATGTCATCGGTGACCTGCAAGGCTGCTATGCGGCCTATCTTCAGTTGCTTGAAACCTTGAGTTTTGATCCAAGCCAAGACAAACTGTGGTTTGCCGGTGACTTGGTAGCCCGCGGTGAGGACTCATTGAGTACGTTGCGTGATATCAAAGCGTTATGTGAACAAGGAGCAGCAGCGACGGTACTTGGCAACCATGACCTCAATTTGCTTGCTGTCTGGCGCGGTGCGACCAAAATCAAGAAAAAAGATAAAACGGCACCGATTTTTGCTGCTGAGGATTGCGATGAGTTGCTTGAATGGTTGCGCCAGCAGCCGTTACTGGCTTATCCTGACGAGGATACGGTGTTGGTGCATGCTGGTATCCCGCCGCACTGGAGCATTAAGGCCGCAGAGAGCTACGCGCAGGAGTTGGAGGCACAGCTACAAAGCAGCTTAACACAGCTCGATCGGTTATTGCCGAACCTATACAGCAAACAAGCTGATGACTGGCACCCAGATATTAACGGCTTTACCAAAATGCGCGCAATTGCCAATTACTTTACCCGTATGCGCTTATGTAAGCAGGATGGGACTCTGGAATTTAGCTTTAATGCCAGCTTAACTGAACCGATGCCAAAGGACTTTTTACCTTGGTTTGAGTGGCAAGTACCTCGCACGCGTAAGATATTATTTGGTCACTGGGCCGCGTTGCAAGGTGAGGTCGACCTGCCCCATGCTCGCGCGCTTGATGGTGGCTGTGTTTGGGGCAACTATCTATTAGCTTATAGATTGAGTGACGGAAAAGTCATTAAGTCAAGTGCGCACTGTCCGAGCCCATCATCAGAGACGAACGACGACTGACTTGTTGTTATTTTAGCGGTCATACAAGTTGTCAGGCCGTAGAAACCGCCTAAGCTGTCCGTTTAACTGGGCAGCTTAGGCGGTTTTTTAGGTTTTGGCAGTGGGGTTTTGGCATCGCCCGTGGTTTTGTTGTCGTGCTCAGCACCACCTTGCTTATCACTAGTGTCGTTACTATTGTCGCTGTCAAAGGTATTTAGCGTTTTGGTTGCCTTGTCATACTGTATGTCATCGGTATAAGGCACGCTGTTTAGTTCTTCATCTACCAGACCATCATCAAGATCCACGACCTTTTCCGGCGAGACATGAGGCTGTGTATGATTACCTTTGGGTTGATTGTCATAGTATATGTCTGTGTTTGTTTGTGCACTTTGCGTACTGGTTTGCCGAGATTCAGGCAGGACTCTGACATCAGACAAGCGCCGCACTACATAATTACTGGGCAATGCTTTTCCATCTTTTTGCATTGAAGTATCGTCAAATATCATGTGTCCTTGACTATCGATACGTGCGTACTTCATGGGTTTGTCACGGGGCCAGAAAAAATCAGAAGGATGGCTAATAATATGACCAAAAATCAACTTTGTGAGGCGTCCCCACTCGAAGAAACGTACTTCTTTAGAACGCAGTGCCACAAATAATGCCAGTGAAAAACTGACTATTAGGTTGACGATACCAATAAGCGCCACACCCAGTATGGACACTAAAATAATATTCCAGCTTATTTGATCAGCCGATAAATTGAATAAGCCATGGGCTAAGTTCGCAGAGGCAAAAGCAATATGGCGAATATCAATTGGCAAGCCAAATATGTAGCCAAGGGTCGCCGTACTGCCAAGAAAGACCCCGAATAGAAAGTTACCCATAATCGCGCCTAAGTTGGCCTCTACAAACCCCCCTAAACGCTGAAGCCATGACTTGGGCAGTATCGCCTTTAGTAGTCTATGGCGTTGGATACGTGCGCCCACATGGTTATAAACCGCGAGATTGTCATAGTAGCCTGCAATCAGACCGGATAGAAACAAATAAACACCAGCAATCGCAGCATGAGGGAGGGCTAGGGAGTGAAACGGATCAAGGTCATGGAGCAGATGCCCTGCTTTTTCTGAGTCAATCATCGGCGTGCCCGTATACTGTAGCCATGCAAAAGAAATCATAAGAGCAACGGGTATGGCGAGCATGACGTTACCCATGATCGCAATGAACTGAGTACGTAAAATATCAACGACCAACTCTGATAGTTTGGTCAATTGATGGGATTTTTTACCAGAGCCGTCAGAGATAGTGGAGGCGATCGCCGCCGCCGTCATGGCTGGCTGTTTGGTTGCCACTGTGCCACGAATGACATGAATAAATACGAAACCCAAACCATAAATCATACTGTTAATAAACGCGCGGCCCATCGGTGCGAGTGCCAACTGATATGCCAATATTTTGATGGTAGCCATAAAAGCGATAACAAAGCCACCAATAGATGCTTTTTTAAACATCTGTTTGTAGCCGGCTCTATCGGTACTGATATAATGCTCACCAACGCGGCTGGCGTTTTCAGTCACTTTACGCGAGAGCAATTTGGTATTGTTATCGATCAGATAACCAATACTATAGCGGCGATTAGAAGTGGTGATTAGCGTTTGTATCAGTTCAATCACTGCACGATCACGCTTTTGATAGTCGTCTGTCACCAGTTGAGTTAAGATGCGTATGCGTTGTAAGCTTTGATCTAAACGCAGCATCATATTGGTCAAACGAATAGAGATACCCGTTTTATAGATGCGTTTGCGGACCGTGGCCACGATGTCTTCGCACTGCTCAATCATAACCAGTAATGGCGCTGGATCAACTGCATCTTCAGGCGTAATATCTGTTAAAGTATCGAGCTCATGCGCTTGCCTGTACTGGTTGACGAATAGCACGGCTTCTTGATTTTGAGCCACAAAAGACGCTGAGTAATTTAGAATTTGTGGATAAGACTCCATCAAGTCAGGATGCAAACCGATACCACTGACACGATAAGATAAAATGATAATAGCGTTTAAAATACTGTTTTTTGCCGTGGCAACTAAGTCTAAATGCTTTGCTTCTACTTTAATTAATGCAACCAGCTCATCCCATTTCTCTTTTTCGATATTGGCGAGCCAGCGCTCATCAGAACGCTTGCTAAATAAATATCCGACCAGCTCAACGACTGAGTCTTCTTGGGGGAGTAGTGGTAAAAATCGATGACCAACCAAACGGCGTAAACTGTTAAAAAACCCCTGATCTGACATGATGCCAGTATCGGTATATAGGGCGATCTGACGATACTGGATAATAAGTCTTAAAACAAAGCTAGAAAGTCCATCTCCATACTCTGGATGCTGATACAGGATATCAATAAGCGACTGAATCTTTTCATTCGCTAACGCAGGCTCCTTGTCGCTTACTCGCAGCTCATCTATCAAGCGTTTCAGTACCGCAGCGTCGGGCACATCGCTTAGCGCTGTAATCTGTTGTAAAATGAGTTTTAATTCTGACACGTCGCACCTTTTATTATCGTTGTTTCAATCGCTTTTATTATTTAATACTGTGCATCGTATAAGTGATAATAATAATGGCATTTGCTAAAAATTTGGTCACACCTGAGTTTAATTTGAGCGACACTTTATCTTGCGTTATTTTAATCATAACTGTGCATGGATAGTGAATTATTTTGTTAGCAGTTATTTTGACAAAAAAAAGGACAGTGATATTACTGTCCTTTTTATGAGAGATTTATCGGGCAATCACAATGACTACCTAGCTAGCAGGTACATCAAAGTAATCTAAATCAAAGTTCATCATTGGATCACTACCCGCTTTGACCATTTGTGCGTGAGCATCAATACGTGGCAAGATGCGGCCGACAAAATAATCCGCAAGCTTGGCTTTGTTGGTATAAAAGTCACCTTCTTTACCATTTGCCGCTTCCACCATCAATGCAAACATGTATGAATAGGCGAGGTAGCCAAAGGCATGCATATAATCAACTGCACAGCCGTTCACTTCATTCTTACGTTCACCAATATTGCTAAGAACCGTTGTGGTGAGCGCTTCAATAGTGTCTGCTGCATCTAGCGTGGCTTGTTTGATACCATGGTCTGCTTGCATGTTATTGACAAAATCACGAATCTCACCTAAGAAATGCGTGACATATTTACCATTGTTACGAGCCACTTTACGACCTAGTAGGTCAAGTGCCTGAATACCGTTGGTACCTTCATAAATCTGAGCGATACGGGTGTCACGGACGATTTGTTCCATACCCCATTCGCGTATATAACCGTGACCCCCAAAGACCTGCTGGCAATCAACGGTTGCTTCTAGCGCTTTATCAGTCAAGAACGCTTTAGCAACTGGCGTTAGTAGCGCCACACGAGCAGCTGCTGCTTTGGCTGACTCAGGATCGGTACTAAACTTTTCTTCATCAAGATTTTTGGCAACGTACATCGCAAAGCAACGTGACGCTTCAGTATTGGCTTTGGCGTTTAATAGCATACGGCGCACATCAGCATGATGAATAATGGCATCAGCCGGCTTTTCTGGGCTTTGTAGCTGCGTGTCGCTACGGCCTTGACCACGGTCATTGGCATATAAAGCAGCGTTTTGATAAGCAAGCTCAGAACCACCAAGGCCTTGTAGACCCATGGTAACACGCTCATAGTTCATCATAATAAACATTGAAGACAGACCGGTGTTTTCTGCACCGACCATCCAGCCTTTGGCATCATCAAAGTTCATGACGCAAGTAGCAGAGGCTTTGATGCCCATTTTGTGCTCAATAGAACCTACAGCCAATGTATTGCGCTCGCCTAAGCTGCCATCTTCATTGACCAAGAATTTTGGTACCACAAACAGTGAGATACCTTTTGAGCCTTCTGGGGCATTTGGCGTTTTTGCCAATACTAAGTGAATGATGTTCTCAGTGAGGTCGTGCTCACCGCCAGTGATAAAGATTTTGGTGCCAGAAACATTGTAGCTGCCATCATCGTTAGGCACGGCTTTGGTCTTGATGATACCTAAATCAGTACCAGCATGTGGCTCTGTCAAACACATGGTACCAGACCATTCACCGTTATACATTTTTTCTAGGTAAGTCTGCTTTTGCTCTTCAGAGGCCGCTGCATTTAGGCAAAGCGTTGCACCCACTGTCAGGTTCGGATAAAGGGCAAAAGATTGGTTGGCCGTAAACACCATCTCTTCAGTGAGCATCGTGACCATCTTGGGGAAGCCTTGACCACCGTACTCAGCGTTACCACTCAAACCTACCCAGCCTGACTCCGCATACTGCTTATAAGCCTCTTTAAAGCCAGTAGGGGTCGTGACGACACCATCACCCTCAAAGGTTGCGCCTTCTTCATCACCGCTGCGATTGATAGGTAGTAGAATGTTTTTTGACAGTTTTGCCATTTCTTCTAAAATCATATCGACTGTTTCCATGTCGACATGCGCTAAGTTTTCGTTATTTTGCCAAAATTGTGGCGCTTTAAACACATCATTTAAGATAAAGCGCATGTCATTTAGAGGGGCATTATAAACAGCCATAAACATTCCTTTGGTTCAAATAAATAAAATTGTAGTTGTTAAGAGTGTTAACGGTTCTTCAGGGATAACATTAGCGGTTCATAGTCAAAGTTTAACAAATAAGCTTGCGCGCAGGGATAATTCTTCGTGAATTGTGCGTGCACCAAAAGTTAGCAGCGACTATTGCAGTGCTTAAGCACAATGTAAACCACCGCCACGCACAAAGAGAGCCCATCAACGTCTAAACGTCTATAAGCGTTTATAAACAATGCGACACACCTATGTACATAAAAAAATCGGCAACACACTGAAGTATGTTGCCGATAGCGAATAAAGTATTTAATATTTTAGCCTGTTAATTAGAAGGCAAACTGATCAACGTCCATACTCATGTACGGCTCAACACCTGTGCTGATGCGCTGGACATGTGTGGTCGTGCGCGGTAACAACTTCGCAAAGTAGAATTGAGCGGTTTTAATCTTGGCATCATAAAACGCTTTTTCACCACTGCCGTCTTTAATAGCTGTTTGAGCAACCAGCGCCATACGAGCCCATAAGTAAGCAAGGGTCACATAACCACTGAAGTACATGTAATCAACAGCAGCACCGCCGACAGCGTCTGGGTTTTCAGTGGCTTGCATGCCAATGCGAGCCGTTAGGTCACCCCATTCTTTAAGATGCTTGGCAAGTGGGCGAATGAATTGGCCCATCTCGTCATTTTCTTTGTGCTCGTTGCAGAATTTTTGGATGATTTTGACAAAATTTGCAAGCAGCTTACCTTGTGAGCCCAACACTTTACGACCTAGCAGATCAAGTGCTTGGATTTCAGTGGTGCCTTCATATAAGCAAGCAATACGTGTATCACGCACGTTTTGCTCCATACCCCATTCACTGATAAAGCCATGACCACCATAGACCTGTACGCCATGATTGGCAGCTTCAAGGCCCGTTTCAGTTAGGAAGGCTTTAGCAATTGGTGTCAATAGTGACAGCATTTGGTCAGCAAATTTCAGATCATCGCCTTCGCCTTTTGCCACTGTATCGGCAAAATGTGCGAGGTAATAAACCAATGCGCGTCCGCCTTCAGCAAAGGCTTTTTCGGTCAATAGCATGTTACGAACGGCTGGATGCACGATAATAGGGTCAGCAACTTTATCAGGCGCTTTAGCACCGGATAGTGAACGCATGGCTAAGCGGTCTTTGGCATAAGTTAATGAACCTTGGAACGCATACTCTGCAGCGGTTAGACCTTGAACAGCGGTACCGATACGGGCAACATTCATAAAGGTAAACATGCACTGTAGGCCACGGTTTTCAGGTCCGATTAAGTAACCCGTTGCGCCATCAAAGTTCATCACACAAGTCGCAGAAGCTTTGATACCCATTTTGTGTTCGATAGAACCACAAACGACGTTATTGTTTTCGCCTAAGCTGTTGTCTGCATTGACCATCACTTTAGGTACGATAAATAGTGAGATGCCTTTTGTGCCAGCAGGTGCGCCTGGTAGGCGAGCCAACACAATGTGAATGATATTGTCTGTTAAATCGTGCTCACCGGCAGAGATAAAGATTTTTTGCCCCGTGATGCTATAGCTACCATCTTCTTTAGGTTCAGCTTTGGTACGGATAATACCCAAGTCAGAGCCAGCATGTGCTTCAGTAAGACACATGGTGCCTGACCATTCGCCAGTCACCATTTTTTCTAGATACGTTTGTTTTTGCTCGTCAGTACCGTGATGTTCGATGGTTTGAATGGCGCCATGTGATAGGCCAGGGTACATAGAGAATGACCAGTTGGCAGTACCAACCATTTCATTGATAACAGTAGACAATGAAAATGGCATGTTTTGACCGCCAAACTCTTCTTCAGCCGACAGAGCAGGGAAACCAAGTTCGCAATATGCGTCATAAGCTTCCTTAAAGCCTTTTGGCGTAGTCACTTTGCCATTGTCAAACTGGCAGCCTTCGGCATCACCGCTTTGGTTCAATGGTGATAGCTCGTTTTCCGCAAAGCTGGCAGCCATCTCAAACAGACTGTCCATCAGCTCGCGATCCGCTTCTTGAAAGGCCGGCAAAGTTTTATAGTGGCTTTCGCTGTCAAGTAGCTCATGCATCACGAATTGAATGTCACGTAAGGGTGCTTTGTATTGCATAACTTCCTGTCCTTTTTAGTATGTAACCGATGATAGTTCACAATAGGCACACGTCTGCACTATCACTTAGCGCATAGTCCTGCTCACACTGAACCAATGTATTTACATAAATACTAGGCAGTAACGCAGATTGGTGACGTTATCGATTACACAAAATATGTATTGAAAAGAATGGTGATTGTCAGAGTCGGCTTGAGACTTAACAAGATCTAACAAATTCACTGTAAAAGATAGGCTTTCGTAGGCGATTATACAAGTTTGGTGACAGCACTGATAAGTCATGAACCTATGTTGCATCCGTTATACGATCAACGTTAGACGCTAAAGCTTATGACAAATAACCGTATGAAAACACTCGTGATACTGAGAAAATAAACGTCAACGAACTTGGGGTCATTTAGTAGCGTCCTGCTGAATCAACATCTTGGTGGCAACGTCAGCGGTTACTGGTTTGCCAAACCAATACCCTTGACCATACTGACAATCCATTGCCAATAGCACGTCACGCTGCTCCTCAGTCTCGATGCCTTCAGCGATCACTTGCATGTCGAGCGCAACGGCTAGGTCTAAAATGGCTTTTACAATGGCATGCTGGGTACGATCGGTTTCAATATTCGTGATAAAGCTTTTGTCGATTTTAATAAAATCAAACGGATATTCTTGCAGATAACTTAAGGAGGCATAGCCAGTACCAAAGTCATCCAACGCAAGAAAGACCCCTAGCTCTTTGAGCAAATCAAGCTGTTTTTTGACATTGGCATGGCGCTGAATTAAGGAGGATTCAGTCACCTCAATATGCAATTGATGCGCAGAAATATTATGCTGTATAAATAGCTTGCTCACCATCTCAAAAAAATCAGGGTGGCTAAACTCAGCGGCGTCAGCATTGATACAGATGTGCTGACAAAAGCCTTGCTGTTGCCAAGCAGACAGCTGTTTGGCAATTTGAATGGCCATTTGTGAGAAAAGCTCAAACGACAGCTTATGTGTGAGAATCGCATTGATAAAATGTACTGGTTTTAGGAGTCCTCGCGTTGGATGTTGCCAGCGCACTAGAGCCTCAAAGCCCGTAATAATCCCGGTCGCTAATTCAAATTTTGGTTGATAATAAGGAACAAATTGTCCTTCCGTTGTGGCAGCTCGAAGCTCAGATTCTAACTGTAAGCTGCCATCAGTGGCTTCATCAATAGCGGTATCATACCAGCAGATATCATCTCCACCTTGCTGTTTGACATAGTGTAGCGCCTTTTCGGCTTTGGTTAACAATCCTATTAACGTATCATCATTTTCAGGAAAATAACTGACACCCACGGAGATACGACAATAGATATTAGCTTCTGTTGCCGCATTTTCCCCTAAGGTGAAAGGGCGTTCACACATTTGCATTAAACTGTCTAGCTGATGACGTGTCATGTTGGCGTCATGGCACTCGAACAAGAAGGCAAAATCATCGCCACCAAAGTGAGAAAAACAGTGCAAATTATCCAGTTTGAGTGCTTTGACGCGTGTGACAAAGTCTTGTATTAAGAGGTTGATGCCATCAGGCCCTAGTAAGCTTGCAAGACTACGATAACGGTCAATATTGAAACGCACGATGACGACTTCTTGGTAGCTGTCCAATAGCAAGTCGCTGGTTTGACTCAAAAACACTTTACGATTGGGTAATCCAGTCAATTGGTCATAGTTGAGCAAATGCGCTACCTGCCTTTGGTCTTTGATGGCTGATGACACATCACGCACCATACCGACGTAATAAACAGTCTGTGCGATACAAATCTTGCGATACGTCATATGGCATTCTAGTATCTGTCCATAGCGATTTGGCATCGAAAAATGGTTTTCATAAAAGCCACTACTGTCTAAGTGGCTAATAATATCTGCTAAAATCGCTTTTTCTTCCTCAGATAAAAATTCTGCTGCATATATACCAAGGGGCCGCCCAAGCATAAACGCCTCACGGTAGCCAATCATGATCTCGTAACTGGCATTGACCCATAAATAGCGTAAGTTAGCATCTAAAATAAATATGGCGTCATCAAGTTGCTCGCATAATTTGGCCAGCAACTGCTGTTTGTCTGCGACTGGAATAGGAGCAAAAGTAGTCATAATTGGGCTCATAACGTCAACATTAAATAATAAATAGGGTTACGCACATAGGGTCAGAATTATTAGTGGCTCAAAGCGTGCATCGTCGCCAGTGCCACCACCGGTGCAGTCTCGGTACGTAAGATCCTCGTGCCAATTTGCCATGGCTCAAAATTAACCCTTGCTGCTTGCTTGCATTCGTCTTGACTAAGTCCGCCCTCAGGGCCAATTAACAGCTCGATATAAGGTGTTTTTTGCTTTAGGACGGCGGGTAGCGAGGCTGGCATGGCAGATTGTCCCACTGCTGGCACGCTTAGCTGCATACGCAAGTCAGATGATTGCTGCAATATTTGATAATAAGGGTCTTGGCTCAGTGTAGAGACAATAGAGCTGACATCAAGAGGCTTCGCAGTCATTTGCGCCTCTACAGTACTTGTATTTAGGCGTTGTAGCCACTCATGAATAGAGACAGGGGCAATAATAAGCGGCGGCCGATTGAGGCCGCATTGTTCACACGCCGCAATAGCGACTTGTTGCCAGTGAGCCAGCTTTTTTTCTACTTGTGCTGGCTTTAGATTGACCTCGCCATGATGACTGCTGAGTAGTTGAATGGCTGTGACACCAAGCTCAGTCGATTTTTGAATCGCATAGTCCATTCGTTCACCGCGACTCATCACTAGGCCAATTTTAGTGCGCACAGAGGCGCTACGGTCATCCTCCAAATGAGCCAGTAAGCTCACAGAGGCATGTTTTTTACTGATGGTTTGTAGCTGTACCTGATACTCCCCGCCAAAGCCATCAAATAAAACACCTTGGTCACCCGTGTTTGCCCGTAAGACGCGGCACCAATGATGGACAATGCTCTCTGTCAGCTCGATGCTAGCACCAATCGGTAAAGTGTTCAGCTGAGGATAGCTGGGTTCTTTTTCATCATTGATGTCATTACTGGTGGCATAAAAAAAACGTCGCACAGTCGCTTAGTCCTATATTTTGAATAGTGTGTGTAAATATCTTAGCAGAATATCATTTACGTGGGTAAAGGGATTGTTGCTAGTAGAGGTTGCCGAATATTTTTTATCAACAGTTTTGTCCAAGCAATAAATAGTGGCAGCAATAAAAAAACTGGCGCTCCTAAGAACGCCAGTTATTCACTCTATGATTGAATCGTCGTTTACGCAGTCAGTCCCAGCGCTTCCACTAAGCGCTTATTGGGCTCAACTTTATTCATGCTGTAAAAATGCATGGCTGGTACACCCTCGGCGATTAAACGCTCACACAAGCGGTAAACCACGTCAAAACCAAACTCACGAATGGCTTTACTGTCATCACCAAAGTCAGCCAGCCGTTTACGTACATAGCGAGGAATATCAGCGCCACAGCTATCAGCAAAACGCACTAGGTTGCTAGAATTGGTGATTGGCATAATACCAGCGACCAAAGGCTGGGCTGTGGTATCGATACCACGCTTCTCTAGCGTGTCACGCAAGTACAGATAGCTGTCGGCGTTATAGAAAAACTGCGTAATAGAAGCATTCGCACCCGCCTGATATTTATTGACTAAATTGTCTACATCAAACTCAAAACTACGCGCTTGTGGATGCATCTCAGGATAAGCGGCAACTTCGATATGAAAATGATCGCCTGAGTGTTCGCGAATAAACTTAACTAAGTCTAAAGCAAATGGCAGCTCACCCATACCAACTTGACCGGATGGCAAGTCACCACGCAGGGCTACCAAACGCTTAATGCCCAAACCTTTGTAAAGCTCCAGTAGCTCAGCGACTTCACTTTTGTCATCACCGATGCAAGACATATGCGGCGCAATGTCAGTGTCACCGCGCGCGCATAAGGCTTGAACAATATTTAATGTGCGGCTACGGGTAGAGCCGCCCGCACCATAGGTGACGGAAAAGTAGGTCGGTGACAGCTTATTTAGCTCATCAAAAGTACTCAGTAGCTTTTCGTGGCCTTGCTCTGTTTTTGCAGGGAAAAACTCAAACGAGAAAGCAGGCTTACTCATAGTCGTGCTCCTCAGTACGTTGACTAGTATTTATAAGCATCAGGTTTGAATGGACCCTCGACAGGCACACCTAAGTACTCAGCTTGTTTTTGGGTCAGCTTAGTCAGCGTACCATTAAAGCCTGCCACCATAGCGGCAGCCACTTCTTCGTCAAGCTTCTTCGGCAATACTTTGACGTATAAGTTATCAAAGCGCTCATCAACTGGCAGGTCAGCGAATTTTTCTTCGAACAAGTACATTTGTGCCAATACTTGGTTGGCAAATGAGCCGTCCATCACGCGTGATGGGTGACCAGTCGCATTACCGAGATTCACCAAACGACCTTCAGCAAGCAAGATCAAATAGTCATTTTCATCATCTGAGCGGAAGATTTGATGAACTTGTGGCTTGATCTCAACCCAGCGCCAGTTGTCACGCATAAATTGGGTATCGATTTCGGTATCAAAGTGACCGATGTTACAAACCACTGCGCCAGGCTTCAACGCCGCTAGCATATGTCTGTCGCAAACATGATAGTTACCCGTCGTGGTGACGATCATGTCAGTGTTTTCGAGCAGCTGGGTATTGATATTGTCTGCGCCGCCCGTATTGTCGCCATTGAGGTAAGGAGACACGACTTCAAAACCATCCATACAAGCCTGCATCGCACAGATAGGATCGACTTCTGAAACCCGTACAATCATGCCTTCTTGACGTAAGCTTTGCGTAGAGCCTTTGCCCACATCCCCATAACCGATAACCAAAGCACGGCGACCACCAAGGAACATATCAGTCGCACGTTTGATGGCGTCATTTAAGCTGTGACGGCAGCCATATTTATTGTCATTTTTAGATTTGGTAACGGCATCATTGACGTTGATGGCTGGTACTTTTAGCGTCCCTTTGTTCAACATCTCAACCAGACGGTGGACACCAGTGGTGGTCTCTTCTGAAATACCATGGATGTTGTCAAGAAGCTCAGCATACTCATCATGAATCAGCGCGGTCAAATCACCACCGTCATCCAAAATTAAGTTGGCATCCCAAAGCTGACCTGATGCTTCGCCGCCAACGTGTACTTGCTGGCGTAGGCACCATTCATACTCTTCTTCCGTTTCGCCTTTCCACGCGTAAACAGAGATACCAGCAGCAGCAATGGCCGCCGCAGCATGATCTTGGGTTGAGAAAATGTTACATGAGGTCCAGCGTACTTCTGCACCTAGCGCGACCAATGTCTCGATAAGTACGGCAGTCTGAATCGTCATATGAATACAGCCAGCGATTTTAGCGCCTTTAAGCGGTTGCTCGGCTTCATAGCGACGGCGCAAGCCCATCAGGGCAGGCATTTCAGCTTCGGCAAGGGTGATTTCACGGCGGCCGTAATCAGCGAGGCTGATGTCAGCGACTTTATAGTCAGTGAAAGAGGGGTCGATCGTATGGGCAGATGGGGTGTTAGACACTGCGTCCATAATATGCTCCTATCAGTGGTTGAGTTATGATAAAAAGAATAAAAACGCAGGTGCCGTTATTTGCGCTGTGAATGACCAAAGAAGGGCCACTAACAGTTAACCGAGCCTAACATAAGGAAAAAATAGTGGGTCTTCGAACATGAATACCGCTATTCATACTTATGGCGCAACACCTCTCGGAGGTCGTTATTGTAATAGATGAGGCCGAGCTTGTCACCTATTGGATAGTGTAAATGATAGGCCATGCTCGGATAGGCAGTTGCGATTTTGATAACCATAATAAAGGCCATCGATTGATGACCTTGATTCTTCTTCACTGTTATTGGCTTTTATGAATTCAAAGATTAAAACCAATTATAAGTGAGTGAGGTGAAGAAATTAGTGCCGTCTTGATTATAACGCGAAGCATATTGTCCAAAACTCTCATTAGTTGAATAGTCTACGTTGGTTAAGTTATTAATACGACTTGTCCATGTCAGGTTTGGGCTCAGATAATAATTACCGCTAATGTTGAACAACGTATAGTCATCTATAAAAGTGCTATTGTCTGCAACGTTATAGGTTTTACCCACATACTCTGCTTCAGTACGAATGTCAAAGTTTGCAGCTCGGTAACCTACATATACTAAGCCCGTATTTTCAGGACGATATACTAATTGTTTACCTTTATTAGTTCCTGACTTCTCTTCGGCATTAGTGCGAGTATATTGACCGCCAAATAAAATATTACTTAGCTGCCAGTCTGAAGTAAAGCTATAACCTGATAATCTTGCTTCATCAATGTTAAGTGCTTGATATTTTTTAATATTGTTATCGTATCTGTTATCAATAAGATTGTCGACATCACTATTAAATGCAGTCAGACGTGTGTTCTGTATGGCTGTGTTAGTCTCAATAAACGCTTCTACATTTTTACTCTTTTCAACTTTTAAATCTGCATTTGGAACATAGTAAAAGCTTTCAATATATAAGTCATTCAGAGTAGGGGCTCTATAACCAGTAGCGAAGCTAGTACCTAGACGTAAACCGGGTGCTAGCTTTACAGCGTAGCCAAGACCAAATGTAGTTTCGTTACCAAATTGTGAGTTATCATCAAAGCGGACATTGGCTTGGAAATCGTAAGTATCCTCATTCAATTGATAACCAGCAAAAGCACCCTTAATATCACGGTCATTTATTTGATACTTATCTTTACCGCTGGCACTAGGAGTGTTATCTGTCAGGTCGACTTCCTGCTGTAACCATTCTGCACCAGCTTGTACTTTTCCTAGAGGTAATTTATAAGTGCTTATTAGATTCGCTTGTTTCTGTTTGGTATCAAACGCATCACCAACTTTATTATCAAGCTTGTCTAAGCTTTGACCTGCTGATAAACGTACTGTTAACTTATCATTTTCGTATTGTGAAAATGCTGATACTACACCATTTTCATGATCAATCTCCGCGTTTGGTCCTGGTCCAAAACTAAAATTATCAAACTCAGTAGTCGACTTAGCGAACAGCCCAGTTGCGCCAACGCTGATATTTTGAGTTAAAGGTATGCTTACATTTAGTGCAAAGTTATCACTTTTAAAGCCATCGTCATCTTTATCATTGCCTGATCGGTTTTCAAGAGCGCTAATACCTTTGGTTTGATTGCGACTAGCAGAAAGACTAAGTTTTGCGCCTTCTTCATTTGCAAACTGTGCTGAGGCACCATATACATAGTGGTCATGCGATCCAACACCTGCAGTAATTGAGAAGTTGGTTTGTTCAACATTATTACCTTTAGTGAAGATTTGAATAACGCCGCCCATAGCGTCAGAACCGTAAATACTAGAGCCTGAAGCACCGTATAATATTTCGATACGATCGATTTGGTCAGCAGGCAATAAGCCTAAAGCGGGTTGTCCAGTTGACATTGAGCCATAACGAATACCGTCTATTAGCACCAATACGCGTTTGCTATCATAGCCACGAAGATAAAAGTTACTGCTTTGACCCATACCACCATCTTGTTTAATACTAAAACCTGGCTGACGCCTCAGAACTTCCATTACGGTTTGGCCTTGGAAATGCTTTAAGTCTTCACTATCAATCACTCGCGTTTGCGCAATGACATTACTGGTTTTGGTAGGCGTACGCGTGGCCGTTACGACGATTTCATCAAGCTCAACCTGTGGTAACTCCTTAGCGTTGACAACCTCTATATCAGTAGTGGCAGCTGTAGCACTAACGGCACAGACCCCAAGCGCGCTTAGAATACACAATCGAAGATAAGTGGCCGAAGACGAACGTGATAAAACCATGTTTAATTCCAAATTAATCAAATAAAGACATTACAGAAGCGAGAGTTGAGCAGCTAAAAATTACAAAATGTAATAAGCAAATTATACGTCGCCATTATCTATAAAAGTGCTTCATTTATAAACCACTTTAACCTAATGTTTCTTCACGCTAAGCTGAGGGGTCTTCATGATGCATGGCTTTTGAGTATTTGAAGGCAAGTATTATCCAGTATAAGCGTTGTATATTGGCAATAGGGTGAGGTGGCCATGACAAATGAGGACATAAAGTAGCCCACACATGACTATGTGGACGATGATATAAACGGTTATAAAAACCCATAATCAAAAGTACTGCTGTTAGAAATAATTGCTATTATAGTCACAGTTTTTATCTATTTGGGTTGTAGTACTTATCAAATTAAGAGGTTTGTTTTGTCTATTGAGCGTAATCTGATTCTGAACACTGAGTTGTCTCCTCCATATCCAAGCATCAAAACGCCCTTAATGGTAATGGTGTTTTTGCTCGCGATGTTAGCAAGTCTGCTATTACCTAATCCGGCCTTTGCTGCTGAACCTGGAGCGCTTGGGATCGGGGGTAGCAGCAGTGAAGAGTCGGTAAGTACCCCGTTACCAGATTCGTTTGGGCGAGACACACCGCGGCACACGGTACAGGGGTTTATCAGTGCACTGGGCGAAAATGACTATTTGTTGGCGAGTAATTATCTAAACTTATCAAAGTCTGATAATCCGACCACCATTGTAAGGCAGTTTAAGCAAGCACTGGATGCTGGCGGCCGCTTTCAGCAGGATTTGCAGATTAACAATACGCCTGACGGTAATCTAACCGACCAATTACCACCTAGCCAAGAGAATGTTGGGGTCATTAATGTCGGGGAGAAAAGCGTGCCACTGCTACTTGAAAGAGTGGTGTCTGACCAAGGTGAGCAGTACTGGCAGTTTTCGACTGATACGCTCAGCTCAATACCAGAAGTAATAGAAAATACGGAACCAACCTTGGTGTCTCGTTACACCTTTGAGTCACTAGAAGGGAAAAAGCTCTTTGGCTATCAAATGGCTGACTTAGTGGCGGCACTAACCATGATCGTCAGTAGCTTTGTGTTCACGTATATTATGGTGTGGCTACTGTACCATCTATTGCGAATTGCCTATCCACGCGTACGCGGTGTGCCCTTACCATTACCAGACAAGGTCATACTGCCATTGGCTGTGGTTATTATGGCCCTGATATTGTCTGAGGTGATGGTTTATGCTGGCGTGTCAGTGACGCTGCGTGAGCCCATCAACCGCTTTACTGAGATTGCGTCTTGGCTTGCCTTAACTTGGCTGCTTCTTCGGGTCATCGACGCCATATTTACGCGAGCGGTCAATTTAAGCTACAAGAAAAACTATACAGAGCGAGTCTCAATTTTGGGACTGCTACGCAAGGTCGTCAAAGCCTTACTGTTAATATTTGCTGTCATTGTGATCTTTGGTAATTTAGGTTTTGACTTGACGACGGGTATTGCAGCCTTGGGTGTGGGTGGTTTGGCGTTAGCACTTGGTGCACAAAAGACCATTGAAAACCTTGTTGGTAGTGTCGTTGTAGTGGCAGACTCACCAGTACGGATAGGGGACTATTGTAAGTTTGGTACTTATGAAGGGACTGTCATTGATATTGGTATTCGCTCATCGCGTGTGCGCACATTGACACGTACTATTGTCACTGTACCAAATGGTGATTTTTCATCGATGCAGATTGAGAATTTTACTTCTCGTGATATGTTCCGCTTTTTTCATCAGTTATATCTTAAGCGTACCGCGGATATTGACGTGGTCTTCAAGATGGTAAAAGACTTAGATGAATTTATCAATGAGCACTATTTAACCAACCAAGAATGGAATCAAGTCAATATCTTAGAGCTGCGACAAGACTGCTATGTCATTCAATTGCAGGCTTACATTAATGCTAATGGTATTACTGAGTTTTATGACAAACAAAACGTTTTATTTGTCGATATATTGAACCAAGTGGCTAAATATAAGGTCGAGCACGCGCTACCAACGCAGCAGCTTATTGTTAATCAAGCGGAGCTTGAGCATCATAGGGAAAGTGGCGTTGAAGATGACGTTGCTGAATCAATAGAAGAGACGACAGACGGGCAGCCGTCTGATGACACGGATGCCTTTGCCAGCAATAACAGTGATGACCATAATGGTAATGACCATGGTGCGGTCGATTTAAATAAAGATCACGACGGCACTAAAGACGATGAAAAATCTAATCGGAAAGGGACTGGGTCAGCCAAAAGTAAAAAAAGCAGCTCATTCAGAGCGTTCAGAAATAGACACCGCCTGTTACAGAAAAGCAAATTTAAGCACGTAAGAGAAAAGTTTGGTTTCTCTATCAAAACCGCGAAAGAGGACGCCACCCGACATTAGGGTGGCGGTGAATTTTGCCTAGCGCTTATTATATATTCATACAAATTATGTACTGAAATAAACTATACTAAATTTTAGAAATTATTTTAAAAAACACAGTGAATCGGCACTATGAAAATCAACAAAGCGTACAAATTTAGGCTTGAGCCTAATGCAGAGCAGGAGATTATCTTAAATAATCTTGTCGGCTCAGCGCGTTTTGTTTGGAATCACATGCTGGCAATATCGTTTGAGATGTTTGCTAAAAATGAGTTTATCAATGCCACCAATTTGGTTAATAAAATTGTTGGCTTAAAGAACAATCCTGAATTTTCTTTCTTAAAAACAAGCTCTAATGCCGTCACCTTACAACAAAAGGTACGCGATCTTGCCTCAGCATGGTCACGATTCTTTGACCCAAAAGTACACGCCAGACTCAAAGAAAATAAAAAGAAACCCAAAAAGCCCAAGTTCTTTAAACTGGCTGATGGCACAGAGATTCAACTTCGCCCATTGATGCCACAATTTAAGCGCAAAGCAGATGGCTGTGACTCCATTCGCTTGGTTCAGTTTGATAAATACTGCCGTGTTGAGGGCAATCGCATCAAACTCCCGAATGGCATTGGTCTAGTGAAATTTAGAAAGTCTCAAGACATCATCGGTGTCATCAAGAATGTCACCATTAGCAAGAAGTCAGGTCACTGGTACGTATCGTTTGGCACTGAGCGCGAACTGGGCGAAAAGCCGGTTCACCCTGCCACAAGCGCCATTGGCTTGGACATGGGTATCACAAAACTACTCACCACCTCAAACGGTACATACATCAAACCCAAGAACAGCTTTAAAGCCAACCAACTCAAACTTGCCAAATTACAGCGTTAATTAAGCAGAAAGGTTCTGTTTAGCCAAAACTGGAAAAAGCAAAACTGCAAGATTCAAAAGCTCTACAGCCACATTGCCAATATTCGTCATGACTACCTGCACAAAATCACCACCAGCATCAGCAAAAACCACGCCATGATTGCTTGTGAGGATTTGAAGGTCGCTAATATGTCGAGATCTGCCAGCGGTACGGTGGAGAATAAAGGTCGTCATGTCAAAGCCAAGTCAGGATTAAACAAATCCATTTTAGATCAAGGCTGGGGTATGATGATTGATATGCTTGAATACAAGCAGCAGTGGCGCGGCGGCTTACTTATCAAAGTAAACCCACGCTACACCAGCCAAACCTGCTATCAATGCAAGCATATCGCTAAAGATAACAGACAAACTCAGTCCAAATTCGAGTGCGTCAAATGCGGGTATAAAGCCAACGCTGATATTAATGCAGCTAAAAATATTTTATCGGCAGGACATGCCGTTTTGTCTGCGGAGGGAGGATGCAGTAAAGGTCGCCCGATGAAACAGAAAACTTGCGACGGTCGTGAGAATGTCGCCTAAAGGCTAATGCTTTTAGAATCCCCCACTTGAGCGCGGCGAAAGTGGTGGGAGTGTGTCAAATGGAATCAGCCTTAAAAGTATCAACTAAACAAATGTCTTAGATAAGGATGATTGTGAATTGTTTGCCTTACAAGGGAATGGCCGTTTTATTGCGTAACGAACCGTAGTAGGACCATAACAACAGACTGGCAGCGCTACGATGTGGTGACCAGTCTTGGGTTAGCCGCTTTAGGTGTTTGGGTGTGGGGCGCTCAGCCAAATCTAGTAAATGCATCGCTGCGACTTTAATGGCTAAGTCATCGACAGCCAGTACATCTGCTCGTTTTAATGAGAACAACAGGTACATCTCAGCCGTCCAGCGGCCAATACCAGTAACAGCGGTCAGTGTTTTTATGACGTCTTCATCGGGCATGGCAACCAATGCGCCAAAGTCTATATCATGCTCTACCAGTGAGCGGATATAACGCGTCTTTTGCTTAGAGAGCCCTTGTGCCCGTAAAGCTTCATCACTCGCTTTATTAATAGCCTGCGGAGCTGTCATATCTGCATCAATCAAACGTTGCCAAATGCTGGCTGCCGCTGCGACAGAGAGCTGTTGACCGACCATTGCTCTCATCAATTGCTCAAATCCGCCGGTATTGTGTCTCAGGCTTGGCATCCCAACTTGGTTATAGACAGCAGCAAATTTTGGCTCGATAGCAACCAATGCAGTGATGTGCTCCTCTAACTCGTGAGGGTTTTCAATGATGTGTGGGCGCATAATGGACTTGCCTTAACCGTTAAAACAGTGGGTACAAAGAGAGTAGGAAGATGCACTTTAGGGTAGTGATGGCACCAATGTACCATTCAATGATACAAAAAAGGACTGCTGATGGGCAGTCCTTTTTGTATTAGAACAGGAGTACTTACTCACCATCCACTTTTGGCTTTTTGAGCAATACCAGTACAGCACCGTTGCCACCGTCTTTTGGTGGGGCAGAACAAAACGCTAATACTTCTGGCAACTGACGTAGCCAACCATTGACGCAAGTTTTTAGAATGGCTTCACTACCTTTACCATGAACGATTTTTACCATGGTCTCGTTTTTTTGCTTTGCTTGACTCAGTAATTGCGTCATGGCCTCGCGAGCTTCTTCAATCGTACAGCCATGAATATCGACAGCATCATACCAACGCAGCTTGCCTTTTTTGAGTTGATCAAAAATTTTGTTTTGCAAAGTTGGCTGTTTGTAAGACAAGTATGCTTCACTAGCGACAGGGTTCAGTAGGGCTTGCATATCTGATAGGCCTGCCCCCAAATCGCTTGCCTCACTACCTTGAGCCGCAGCACGTTTGGACAGGGTGGCAGCATCAGGTTTGCGCGCTTTTTCTGCGTTTGAAGGGGGGCGAACGTTTTTGTCTTCAAGCTGGTTCACACCGTGCATCGCTTGCATAAACAGCACTTTATCATCATCGATATGTTCACTGTCTAACTGTTTTACCGTTTTTTTGACTTGCTTTTGGGTTGGTAGGGCAACAGGTTCTGTTGGCTTTTGATTCTCACCTTCAGGCGAGTTGGTATCACGGCCTTTGCTCAGTTGGCCTTTTAGCTCTTTGAGTTGGTCTTGCATTTCTTTTGAAAATAGAGAGTTTGACATAAAAGTTAACGTATCGTTGGTTAATGAATGAATGATTTCATAGTTAAGGTCTAGACTGTCTAGCTACTTTACCCGTCTGCTGCAACGCCCGCAAGTAAGGATTGTAACGCTTGTCCAGGGTGATCGGTTTTCATAAACTGCTCACCGATTAAAAAGTGTTGGATATTGTGATCTAACATCAAACGAATGTCGTCGCTGCTATGGATACCGCTCTCGGTGACAATCAGCGGTTTAGGTGTGGTGCTATCAGCGTCAACCGCTAGAGCGTCTGTTAAGATGTTTTTTAAATCCAGTGTGGTTTGTAGGCTAACATCAAAGGTATTTAAATCACGATTATTGATGCCGTAAATGTTGTGTTTAGAACGAGGTAATTGGAGCGCTCGCTCAAGCTCAGCCTTGGTATGTACTTCGATCAATACATCCATACCCAAATGGATACTGAGCGCATGTAGTTCTTTTACTTGCGCGTCATCTAGGCAGGCCATGATTAATAATACACAGTCTGCGCCCATGAGATAGGATTGATAAATTTGGTAGGTATCAATCATAAAATCTTTACGCAGTATCGGCAGGCTTGTGGCATTAGATGCTTGAAGCAGATAGCGATCATCGCCTTGGAAATAATCACGGTCAGTCAATACTGACAAACAGCAGGCCCCAGCTTGTTCGTACTGCTGTGCGAATAAGGCAGGTGCAAAATTGTGATTAATAACACCCTTAGAAGGTGACGCTTTTTTGATCTCGGCAATGATACCGATACCGTCTTTGTAAGAACTGGCAGCACGTAGGGCAGCAGCAAAGCCTCGACGTGGCTTGTTATCAGCATCGACTTGCGCTTGCAAGTCTTCAAGTGGTAGTGCTTCACGAGCCGCTTTCACTTCTTCTATTTTGGTGGTGACAATGCGCTGTAATACTGAGGGGATGTCTGTATTGGTTGTGGTCATACTGGTATCCAAATATCGTTAAATGTAAACAAACCGTGATGGCTAGGGCTGTGTACTAATGGTGTTTATTCCTTAATCTTTAGATGCCAGCTGCTGCGTGTAGGTGGCTAAAGTCTCAAGCTTCATTAAAGCATCCCCATTTTGGATGATTTTTTGTGCTCGGCTCACGCCATTAGGATAATTGCTGGCAAGCCCTGCGGTATATATAGCCGCGCCTGCATTTAACGCAATCATGTCACGGGCTTTTAGGACGGAGCGGTCGTTAGTTTCTAAACCCGATAGCGCCGCACGAATCAGCTCAAGACTTTGCGTCGAAGAGTCCACATCCAGACCAATAAGTGTCTGTGATTCTATACCCGCATCTTCTGGCATCATCTCATAAACGGATACTTCGCCGTCTTTTAACTCAGCGACGGTAGTAGAGGTCGCAAGACTGATTTCATCTAGGCCATCTTTTGCGCCGACGACCATGACATGACGCGCGCCTAAATTCTTCATTACTTTGGCGATGGGTTCACAAAGCTGGGCAGTAAAGACACCAATGACTAAATTAGGGGTGCCAGCAGGGTTGGTTAGTGGGCCTAAAATGTTAAAAATAGTACGTGCCTTTAATTCACGGCGCACTGGGTTGGCATAACGCATCGCACTGTGATGATTTGGCGCAAACAAAAAGCCAACCCCTTGATTTTCTATACAATCTTGCGCTTGTGCAGGCGTGAGCGCAAGACTAATACCTGCTTCTTCGAGTAAATCTGAGCTACCAGACTTAGTCGATACACCGCGGTTACCATGCTTAGCAACTTGTGCTCCTGCGGCTGCGGCGACAAAAGCGGATGCCGTCGAGACGTTAAATAAATTAGCGCCATCGCCTCCTGTTCCAACAATATCGACCAGATTATCGCAATTGTTTGGCGTGATGTTGGCTGCCAAGGCGCGCATGGCACTGGCAGATGCCGTGATTTCATCGATTGATTCACCTTTCATCCGCAAACCCGTCAAAATCGCTCCCATCATGGCGTCACTACATCTTCCTTGCATAATGATAAGCATCACTTGATACATCTCATCAAAGGTTAAATCAATATGCTGAAAGATTCTACCTAAGGCTGTCGTCAGTAATTTATGCGTGTCCTCGTCAGACAGTTGAGCAATATTATCTGGGGTATGAGTATCCTTTACGCTGGCGGTATTCATTATTGTCTCGCTTAATATTTTTATGTATTGGTTTTAAATAAATGAGGGGTTACTTTGATCTTGTTATTAACAACGTGTCATCTGTAAGCAGTCAACTGACTTGCGGTAACTCATCGGAGGTTAGTACGGCCAAATGATACGTCTGCAAAAAGTTATTGAGCAGCTGGTAGCCTGCTTCACTTAAAATAGACTCAGGATGGAATTGCACGCCTTCGATGGCCAATGTTTTATGCCGGACACCCATAATCTCTTCGATACTACCATCGGTGTTCTGTGTCCACGCGGTCAGCTCAAGACACTCAGGTAGACAGGTCTTGTCGATGACGAGTGAATGATAACGTGTGACTTGCGAGGGGTTTGGTAGGCCGGCAAAGGCACCTTGGTTATGATGATAAACGGCTGATAAACGCCCGTGCATCACTTCCCCAGCTTTAACCACTTGTCCGCCAAATGCTTGCCCAATTGCTTGATGTCCTAAGCAAATCCCTAGCATAGGAATGCGACCCTTAAACGTTTCGATAACTTCTAGCGATATACCAGCACGGTCAGGATCGCATGGGCCAGGGCCAATGACGATAACGTCAGGTGCCAGTGTTTTAATCTGCTCGATAGTGGCTTGATCGTTACGCCAGACGGTGATGTCCTGTTGTAACTCACCGAAGTACTGTACAAGATTGTACGTAAAACTGTCGTAATTATCGATCATCAGAATCATTAGGTTTTCAACTTATTGACGGGCAGGTATTTTGGGAGGCTCTCTATATCTACATGCGTTTTAATGTCTCTCAACATTTGGCGTTAAGCTGTTTTAACGGGGCTGAGTGCTTTTTTAAGCCGCCGTTATCTTACCACTATTTTGCTGTCTATCAAATGTGCTGTATAGGCGTTGTCAATAAGGACTAAAGAAAAGTAATGTTTTTTTGCCTGATAGGTTCACGATCAGGCGTCGTCATCCAGATAAACGTTATAAATGCACCATAAAATAGCAACGCTTATAACCTCACATTTGATTATGATCTAATTTGGTGCGTCTTTTAACGTTTTTCTGCTGTCAATAAGAAGCGTTCAGTAAGATAGCTACTGAAAGACACGATGAATATATATTTTATTGCTTTATAAGTGGCTGAAAATTATAAAAATTATCCCAGTTTTTGGCGCTTTAGGAAATGGTCCGTATAGATAGTTGGCACAGCGTTTGCATTATTACGTTTAAGATTGCTTATGGCTATAGAGTGGATCAACGCTCATTATTAGTCAGTGTCAGAAGAGTTCAGCACGATACGTCATATGTTGTTAGAATAATATCAGGATTGACTTGGCTTATGGTGATTCTGCTAAGATGCCTATGAGTCTTATGAATGATTTGTTTTAAACGAGTATATTGATTAATAACATTGACAGTGCTAATAATAAGCATAATATTGAATGCGCTATTTAGCTTCAGAAGCATATCTCATATTCTTAAACTAAAAAATTGCACCAATACCTTGAAATCGCAATAACATGATCAACACAACGGAGACTATTCATGTCGAACAAACTACTAGACCTTATCCAATCTTCTAACGCTAAGTGGGTTGACTTTCGCTTTACAGATACACGCGGTAAAGAGCAACATATCAGTTTTCCAGCGTCTACCGTTGACGAAGATGTGATGGAAGATGGCAAAATGTTTGATGGCTCATCTATCGCTGGTTGGAAGGGTATCGAAGCGTCAGATATGATCTTGCGTCCGGATCCAGAGACCGCTTTCATCGATCCGTTCTTTGACGCGGTGACAGTGGTAGTGACTTGCGATATTATCGAGCCATCAACGCTACAAGGCTATGATCGTGATCCGCGCTCTATCGCTCGCCGTGCTGAAGAGTACTTGAAGTCTACAGGTATCGGTGATACTGCTTACTTCGGTCCTGAGCCTGAGTTCTTTGTATTTGACGATGTTAAATGGTCAGTTGATATGTCTGGCGTTAGCCATAAGATCACGGCTGAAGAAGCAGCATGGTCGACCAATGAGAGTTACGAGTGGGGCAACATGGCGCATCGCCCACGTGTTAAAGGCGGTTATTTCCCAGTACCACCAATCGATAGCTCACACGATATGCGTGCGGTTATGTGTGAACGCATCGAAGAAATCGTTGGTGAAGGCTCAGTTGAAGTACATCACCATGAAGTGGCTTCTTGCCAGTCTGAGATCGGTGTGGCATTCAACACCATGGTGCGTAAAGCGGATGAAGTTCAGCAACTAAAATACGTTGTGCACAATGTCGCGCATCAGTTTGGCAAAACTGCTACCTTTATGCCTAAGCCAATCGTTGGTGACAATGGCTCAGGTATGCACGTACATATGTCAATCTCAAAAGACGGCGTAAACACATTCTCTGGTGATGAGTATGCTGGTTTGTCTGAAACAGCATTGTATTTCATTGGCGGTGTGATCAAGCATGCTCGTGCGTTGAATGCGATTACCAACCCATCAACCAACAGCTACAAGCGCCTAGTGCCACATTATGAAGCACCGATCAAGCTTGCTTACTCAGCCTCTAACCGTTCAGCATCTATTCGTATTCCACATGTGAGTAGCCCAAAAGCGGTCCGTGTTGAAGCGCGCTTCCCTGATCCAACGGCGAACCCATACCTAGCGTTTGCTGCATTGTTAATGGCTGGCCTTGACGGTATCCAGAACAAAATGCATCCAGGCGAAGCTGCGGACAAAAACTTGTATGACTTGCCACCAGAAGAAGAAGCACAAATCCCAACAGTTGCAGAGAGTTTGGATGTGGCGCTACAAGCTTTACGTGATGATCATGAGTTCTTGTTAAAAGGTGATGTGTTCACGGAAGACATGTTAGAAGCGTTCATTGCGTTAAAAGAAGAAGAAGTACAACGTCTGAACGTGACTGTACATCCAGTTGAATTTGACATGTACTATAGCTGCTAATCTATCGTATAGATTCAAAATTACTCTAGTTAATTCATTCAGTTAAGAAGGACCAGTCAAGTTGAGCTTGGCTGGTTTTTTTATACCTGTTGCCAAGGCCACCACATTCATTGACAAAGTTTCTCAGAAGTCGTTACTGATTTCATGAGAAAATTATCGCATAATGGTTTTTTATAAAACCCATTAACAGTCGACACGAATCAGGTAGGCGGACTATGACTACATTATCAAAACCGAGATTTCTAAAAGGTGGCTTCACAGTAGGTTTACTAGGGGCTATGATTATTAGCGCTACCACTCTGTGTGTGACGTTCGCAAATGCCGCACCTATCTATAAGGTTATCGATGAAAAAACGGGTCAAGTTACTTTCACTGACCGCCCGCAAAGTTATGAGCAGCAAGCTGATAAAAAAGTGAGTCAGATGGCTATTACAACTGATGCTACCAGTGATACAACCAATCAGCCAAATAACAGTCATACCAACAGTCAGCCTGCTGCTATTGCTACACGGCAAACTGCTGCTGTGCCGAGCTCAAACCCTAAAACGGTAGCTCCCATCAATTATCAGCTTGCTATTACTGAGCCTAGCGAGGAACGTGCTTATCGCCGTCCAGCGCAAACCATCAATGTGAGAGTGCAAGTGACACCCGCTTTACAAGCAGGTCATAGTATCAGTATTTATTTTGATGAGAGTGAAGTGGCGCAAGGTTTAAGTGCCTCGATTGCGACTATAAATCTCTTGCCAGGGTCACATGCTATAAGAGCCGTGGTAAAAAACGAGAAGGATCAGATACTTCAACAAGTGACCCGTACTGTTTATGTGATCCAAAACAATACAACGCTACAAAATAATAAGAAAATTGCTCAGCAGCTTTTGGCTTATCAGAACTTGCCGTGGCACCAAAAAGTCTTGTTGAAATTGCGTCAAAAAGAAACCGCTACGCCTTAGCCTTAAGAGGGTTTATAAATCTAACCGTTTACTAGTCATACCTGAGTCTTCATTAAGCGTATTAAAAAAGGCAAGCACTATAATGGTGCTTGCCTTTTTTGATACGCATGGCTAACGTCACTTTAGAGATAAGCGGCTTTATTTATTCAACTCAATCGTCCCATTAGCGGTCACTGAGATAGTACTGTTGCCAGACTCAAAATTTTGGCTTGGTACGGATTCATCTGCTACGCCTGCTTTCATATTCATGCTGCTGTACATTGGACGTGGGTAGTTGCTCCCTGTGTTTAAGTTGACACTCACCACCCGATAGCCACGAGCGTCCCACGCACGGGTGAGATTTTTAGCTTGCTGCTGAAAGGCGCGTGAAGCATCAGTCATCAGCTTTTGCTCTAGAGCGTCCTTTTTGGTATCGGAGACACCAAAGTTTAAATTGTCCATGACTAAGGTTTCTTGCAAGTCAGCAATAAGCTGGCTAGTCGCTGCAAAATCTGTACTCTTTAAATCGATATTTGCCTGTCCTGTCCAGCCAATAATTTTGTCGTTTTTATCATAACGGGGGTAAGTGCGCTGCTGTCCGGTGCTGACCGTAACGCTGGGGTAGCGCTTGGCTATTTTCATCGCATTGTTAATGGCTGTGTTCAGGGTAGTGGCTAGAGTCTTAGAATCCGTTGCTTGTGCTTTTTTATATAAGCTCGCCCTGACTTCATCGTTTTGGATTTCTTCTTTTACTTCTGTCTGAAAAGTAAGCTGATCATAGCCTGTTGGCTCTGCATGCGCGTAGCCCATCATAGTGGTTAGTAAAAGTGCAGTGCCTGTCGTTAGAGCCGCTTTATTAAGTAACGTGGTTTTCATGTGATCTCCTAAGGGAATATTAATAGTACAGATATGAATTCTATTTAGATAAAACGTAAATACAATTCATAGCCATATTAGAAGCTGTTCATTTTATTTGTTAGATGACAGTGAGCGCTCAGCTTCAGTCACTAAAATAGCAAAATTTAGCTGCGCTGCTGTGAGAATTTTGTCACCTAGGTTACGGTTTGTTTTAGGCCATAAAAAACAGTTTTACAATAGGGGTTGTAATAATGAAAAATTCTTGTATAATTTGCAACTGGTGGCTCCATTGGTAGCCTCGCAACATTGTTCTATGAATCCCGCCAGGACCGGAAGGTAGCAACGGTAGTAGTCACAATGTGTGCCGAGGATGTGCTTTTGGAGTCGCTTTTTTTTGCCTGTAAGATACTGATTTGTATAAGGTTACGGATAATATTCTGATATTTGATAGCCTGTTTGATAGCCATCTGATTTAAAAGACAGCCATTAAGCTGTCTCATATTGTAAGTTTTCATTGTATTCCAGCAAGTCTCTATTCTTAAAATAATTACACCCATCAATCTTAATCGGCTTCGGAAAATCACTTGATTCCGATTCCCAGCGTCTGCGTATCGTTTTTGCGCTAACATCGTACAAATCCGCTACTTTTGACAAGCTGGTCAATCCGTCAGGGTGCAATCGCTCGATATGCTCGTTTTGTTCAATCATCTGTCACTCTCCATCTCATTAACGCCTCATAAGCTCTATTTTCAATATTGTCTCGCCAAAATTCGGCTTGCTCGCGAACGAATTGTTCTTTTTCTTCTACATAGCGCAAGTGCGCATCTATCTCTTTATCAAAAAGCCCTAAATATACTTTTTCCCCGTTTTTGCTTATAGTTGAACGCCACCTGCCACTAGATTGGTGAATCGTAGCTCCGATCAAAGGGTTTTTCCCTAAAGGTTGTTTGTTTGGTCGATTGATTCTTATTAGGTAATTCAATGCTGGTGGTAGCAAACAGCAATTATCAGGACCGTAAGTTTTATTACCTCGAACCAGTAAGTCTTTGTCTAGGTGATAACCTCGTTCGGAGAACTTACTACTAGAAAACCATTTTGCAAAGTTTTGAAAGTTATGCCAACGATCATCAACCATACAATCATTGTAAGTGTTATATTTTTCCCTCAATTTTGGGTTGTAGCAACGATGAATCATATCTCTCCACGCTATGTACGCATTCGTCATAGATCCATCGATGCGAGTTTTATACGGACCGTCTCCAACAAAGCCGATACCGATCAAAGTGCGCTTCATACTCACATCACTCTCCTTGTTTTAAAAACGGTGTCAAATCAGGCTCGCTATAACTCTCAGGCTTCATAATCTTGCCGTTCTCGTCATACTCAAACTTACCCTTAACCATCTTGCTATTGTTTGAGCGTATGACTTCTTTTAGTGCGCCCTCAATATCAAAGCCCATCATGTATGCGACACCAGTGGCGGTTACGATTTGGTCGCATAGGGCGTCTAGTAGCTCGACTTTATCCATGCGCTGAATAACATTAACAACGCTAATACTGTCGCCTTTGTACCAATCTGCAATCTCTCCATTGTGGCTTGGTTCATAGCCGTACAACGCCACATCCATCTCATAGACTTCTTCGTAGTGACAACCGATCTGAGTGCAAACATCCTTGTCAGTCGGCTCAGGCTTCGCAGCTTTAAACCAGTTGCGAATATCAGTTATAGAATCAGGCTTAACATACGGCTGCATCTTCTCGTTGTAGTGATTCCATGCCCATTGTTTAGCTTCGTCGATGGTTGCAAAGCCAGTGGCTTCTTTTATGCCAGTTGGGTTACGTCGGTCAAAGTAACCAACATACCAGCCTGTATCATTATCTGTTTGCCATGCGTCATACTCATGCAACGCAGACCTAGTTTCTGACGCTGTGCCATTACCATAATCTTTCCAAAACAACGGCTTTAACGGTAAATTATTCATCATCTGCCCCATATTTATTATGATAGTTTTGCGCCCATTGCTTAGCGGCTGCCACGCTGTCAAAGTCGCTTGATTGAAACACAGGATAATCACCCTTTGCGCTGTAAATCACACGATGGCTATTGCCGATTGTCTCAACTCGATAGCTATGACTATCAGTGTTAGCCACATCGTTTGTCGTCCAGTTTAGTTTTTGGGTCATTGTCAGTCCTCAAACTTAGTTTCGATACACTCAACCGCGGCACCATTACCAAGATATATACTGTGGTTTGTCAGCACGTCTATCAACGCTGCTCGTAGAACATCTTCAGCGCCGTCTTGTATCTCGATAACACCATCTTCCGTACCGCCTTGAGCATTGTCATTAATCCAGTCGTCGATAAAATCTTTGATTTGCTCAGGCAGCCTCATTGTTTCCTGAATGGCATTTTCAACCGATGGTATGATTTTGCAAACGGTAAAGAATGATGGCATTTCATCGTGGTCCTCAAAATACTGTTGGCGTATTTCGGGCGCTTCTAATGCCGCATCTTCACGGCTTTTATATGGACCTTCGTTTAAGACTTCGCCGTCATCCATGCTCATGTAGAAAACTGTTTTTTCTGTGCTTAAATTACTCATTATCATCATCCTTCTAATTAAAATAGGTGCCCGTATCGTGAGCCAATCGGCCTTGCCTCGACTGCTTTTTCAAAGCACATGCTAAGCACGTAAGGAATGTCAATCGCGGCTGCTAACGGTTGTTCGCCACCATCTAGCTATACGCGTCAGTGTATTAGCCCGCACTGCTCGGTAAAACTAATAAATCACTCTATAAGCGGCTTGGTGATTAAAATAATGACTCTTATTAAAAAATTTGATCTCAATACCTAGCGTGTCTTTAATGTACTGAATCTGCCTTTTAAACTGCTTACGAGTGCAAAGCTCTGCATAGTCCTCGTAAGACAAAACTTGTTTCTTAGTACTCATATCATCAAGTATCTTGTTTCGGACAAGGCGCAGGTTAGCGTTTTTGGTCATTTTGGCACCTATTCGCTCAGCGCTTTTTTACAAGCGGTTGTTAGATACTCGTTATCTTTAATACTATTCACCACCCACTGTAGATAACCGCGCCCATCATGGTTAGTCGCAAGCTCTGCGATTGCCACGCCTTTATGTTTGCCAAAAGGGAAGTGTGTCGGTATTCGGGCAAACTCGCTGAACTCATAAAGCTGATCCATACTTGTGATGTTTTGACGCTTGCAGATTAGATAAAGCAATCTAGCGGTCATCACTACGTCAGCAGCAGCTCCGTGAGCGTCTTTCATGTTTGTTCTTGCATACTCATAGTCGAGCATACAAGACATAGCGCCCAGCGTATGACTGTCAGCATCAGGATATAAATTACGCATTATCGCCAGGGTGCAAATCGCTTTGTACTGACCAACATCAACACCAGCATTTGCAGCTACTCGAATATCAAAATCTACGTTGTGACCGATGATGTAGGTTACGCCTTTTGGCATAGCTCTAGCGCATATCTCTGTATGACTCTCACAGTCTGCTACGTCCTCATTAAAGATATTGGTCACAGCCATTGCACCAAAACTAATAGGGCGGTCAGGCTTGCAACGCTTGCTTGTCACATCCTTTTGGTCGTCTGACTTATCAAGATTACCTTCATAAAATTCAACGCCCATGATGCCAATTTCAGTCGCTTGCGCGTCCTCGCTTGAGTCGGTCGCTTCAAAATCTAGTACGATTGCTTTCATGTCGTCACACCTTAAACTTATCAGGCATATCGCCCGTGATTAATGCTTGCTCTAGTTCATCGAGTAGTGCCAAAAATAGCGGCACTCGCTCGTCCAGTTTTTCGTGTAGCTCCAAGTCAGGCTCAAAGCGTTGGTAAAATGGCGGTAAGCCGTCACAGTAAACAAAGTAATCCCACCATTGGCGACCAGACACCCACATATTGATTTGCATCTGCGTTATGTGAGCTTTATCAATCGCGCCATTGCGTAACAGCGTGACCATACCTTTACCGTCTTTTGATTTAATCTCAAGACCGCCATCGGCGCCAATCAACCGATCAGGGCTTGCACCAACGCCTTTATCAAGCATGATGCCAGCCTCAATAACATCCATTGCCGTTGCATGACCGCTATCAATGTATGCTTGCACCGCTATTGGCTCGATAGTATGACCGCGATCAGTAGCAGCGTTGCCGCCAAACGAGCCTTCAAGTTGTCCAGTAAAACGCTCGTAAATCAGTTTGTCAGCGTAGGTGAGTGCGCCTTGACCAAACGGCTTGCAGACGCGACCATCTGCAAGCAGACAGTGCATTTCGCTAGCCGTTGGCAATCCTAGACGCGCTTCAAGCCATTCATCTGAGCCTTGTTCAACGTCTAAGATAATCATGCGGTTTCAAGCTCCTTTGCAGCGTTTAGCTTGGCAGTCAACTGACCGTCAATGTAGTTGTATGCGCTTTGCGGTATATCAGCGATTGCATCAAGGGCGAAGTCATTTAGCAGCCACTTATTAAAGCCGTCTTGGTCGGCCTTGTTTAGCTTTTCATGCTTAGCAGTCAAACCGCGAGCCTGAGCCGCTGTTATCTTTTTGTGCTGCCATGCCGCCGATGCGTCGTTATCATCGCGCGTTGCAATGTTGAGCAGGGCGCACAATGTATATCGTTTGCCGTAACTGACCGATGACCCCATTGCTTGAGCAGGGTTGTTTTTCTTTGAGCCGCTATAGTCAAAGGGCACGAGTAGGGTTGTCTTTTCTTTGTGCCCTTCTTTGTGTAAAAGGATTGCGGTAATTTCAACATAGCCTTTATAGTCATTAGCTGACTTGTCATCATTTTTCTCTAGCACTGTATTGGTGTCAAACGATAGAGAAAAACCATACTTGTTTAAGATAGGGCGCGTGATTTCTACTACATCCTCAAGCGTGGCATAGTTTGAGCCATTGCCTGATTTAGCCTTTGCAATGGTCGGTATCTCTGATTGCATTTCAGCAAAAGCCGTACTGAATGAGACCGTTGCTTGGCGCTCAGTTTCTTTTGTTTGCAGACCAATCAGGCGCTCTAGCTTATCAACGTCAAAGTTTGGATCGGCAGCCAACTCTAAAATCTTAGATGCCATGACTTGACCTGCATCGCCTTGTACCGCTACCTGATTGTCATTTACTGTCGTTAATTTGCTCATCGTCTTATTCCTTATTGTTGTTTGATTCTGCGTAAACTCTCGTTCGCAGCCTTAACCGTTTGATACTGCTCAGACTGCAAATACTCGTCCGTATATCCACTCTCAGTCGTCGGCTCCCACTCGTTGCTCACAAGCAGCTCACCGTCAATCTCGACTAGCTGATAGGCCTTGTCATCGATAACAACCGTGTCAGCAAGTGCCTGATGCGTAACGAACGCACCAAATACAGCCCAAAATGATATGAAAATGATTTGTTTCATTTACGCCACCTCGCTTGGTAGTTCAGGAATTGGCATCCAGTAGATAAAACTGCTATGTCTGTAATCTTCATCAAAGCAACCTCTACCGCCATTCCAGTAACCAACCCAAGGCTCAAGATGAGCATCATTACCCATGTCGTAAGTAAAGCCTTTTCTTAAAGTTAGGTACTTGCCATCGATCATTGGCTTTTGTTCAACTAAGGCGATCCATTTCATCACGCCACCTCGCTTGCTGTATGCACGTCATAACCGTGACAATGTGCACTCAATAAGCTCTCAAAATGCTCTCTCACATCGTCGTCATCTAGCGGTACATCAATAACCAACATACCGTCAGCCGTTGGCTCTAGCTGCACTCTATGAAGCACAGCGTAGGGCGATTTTTCGTAGAAGTCAGGGTCACGGCATGAGTAGTCAACACACTCAAACGTAAGGATTACATTGCATGTGTTGTGCGAATTTTGGTCTTTGCTTTCAATTCTGATTATCTCTAACATGGCTGCGATCCCTCGATACCAACCTTCCAATTTAAAAGGGCTTTGTAAGCCCTATCCTCAATACCACCTTTCCATTTTTCAGCAATTTCATGTATATGAGACTCTTTTGCCTCCACATAAGCTAAATGCGCTTCCATTTGAGTGTCAAAAGTGCCTAAAAATAAATTCTTGCCATCTATCCTTATTTGTGACTGCCATCTGCCACTTACCTTGTGAAATGTAGCCCCTACCAGTTTTGTTCTAGAGTTAGATGTTTGTATTTTTCCGTTTACCTCTTTTGGTAGTAAACAGCATCTTTCAGGGCTATAAATCTTATTTCCATTTACCAAAAGGTCTTTATCTACTTGATACCCAAAACCTGAGAACTCGTGTTTTACGTACCAGTCAGCAAAATTCTGGAAGTCGTGCCAACGTTCATCAACTTCACAGTTGACATAACAAGTCTTGCGATTCATTACCTTTGGCTTGTAGCAGCGATAAATAATATCTCGCCAAACTAGATACTCATTGGCATTAGAAACTGAGTTATAGCTGCCACGCCCGATAAACCCCACACCAGCCACCGTTCGCTTGTTTTTCATAACTATTCTCCTTATCCGTATAAAAAGTCTGAGTTAGTAAAGCCTAGCGATTCCATCGTGTCGTAAGGCTGTGGCTCGCTATCATCAACTGGGTTATCCCAAAGAAACTGGTTGATAACGGCTTTAATCATCGGCTCATGCTCAAATTGCAGCGTGTAAGCATAGTCTTCACTGATGCCGTCAATCTCTTTGTAGCAGTCACCTACGCTTAGCAAGTTGATGTTTTGTCTGTCGTCAGTCTCAAAGTAAATCTCAACTGATACGTCGTTTGGCATTGCGATGTAAACCGTACCGCTTGTGCCTGATTCGCTTAACTCGTGGTCAGCGTCATTGTCTAATCTTATTTGCTGTGCCATAATGTCCTCGCTTATTAGTAAGTAAAGCCCTGTCTGGTGTCCGCCAATCGCAGGGCTTTTTTGTGAGTGTTATTTGGTTAAATCCAAAGCTAACTGGACGATAGTTGCGCCAAGCGGTGTTAGCTCAAACTTCCATCCGCCATCATCGGTCGCTAAAACTAATCCGTTTTTGTTAAAAATTTGAAACTCGCTGATCGTTCCCATAACTCCTAGATTTGACTTGCAGTTTCTAGCGTCAAACTTCTTACAGTTGCCAGTCGCTGCATTTGTAAAGTGCTTACAGTTAAAGGCGTTTTCCATCTTGACCGTATCTAGCGCTATCTGTGCAAACGACTTGAGGGTGTTACTATCAACCTCGTTCGCCTTATGCTGCTCGCTCAGCCCTGAAATCTTTTTGAGTAAATCGTTAAGGTCACTCATACCCTTATCCTCTTAGTTAGTACGCGATAGCCGTCCGTGAACGGCTATGACTTACTAGCTGGTTTGTATTTTCATTCGCTCAACGACGACAAATTCGGTTATATCTTCAAGCCTCAATCTCTTAGTGATCGGGCTATATATTGAGTAAATGTCTTCTTCTATATTCACAAGATGGGGTGATGACTCTGTAAAAATTTCCGCGAAGTAATAGGCGTCTTGCTGACCATTCCAGTAAGACGTACTAAAAAACATGCCGCTGTAATCCAAATCAGCGTTACTGATATTCCCAAAATAGATACCATTTTGGTTAAAGTCTTCGTCGATACCTTTCGGTATTTTCGCCAGAACAATAGTTTGATATCCGTTAAAACGAGACAAGACATCTGCTTCGTTTGCAGGGAAGCTCTCCCAGTTAAGTTCAGGGTTGATAATTAATTCACTCATATCTCTATCCTCGTTGTGGTCATAGACCGTTAGTTAATTAACTGCTAACTCTACGGCTGACATTGCAGCGTTATAACCTCGCTCCCAGTCTTTCGGTAACGTTCGCTTGCCGTCATGTAGGGCTTGCAGTATCTTTTGCAGTTGCGCCTTTTCCGCTTGCTCGATACGTTCTTTTGTACTGATCCGCATTTTTGGCGCTGTCTTAGTTTTAAAGACGTTTGATAAATCCTTCTTGCGCTGTTCTTGACGCGCAATGTCTTCTTTAATATTCATTCTTATAATCTCGCTGTTAAATAGTGATCGCTGCATCGTCTGCCGTTGTTCGTTGCGATGTAGTTATAATATCGTGATTACGATATGATGTAAACCCCTATGACGATATTTTTAACGTATATACGATATTATTATGTAAATGTATTGTTATTACGATATTCACAGATACAAAAAAACCGCCCAAAAGGACGGTTTGATAGGTGATTTTAGTTATTAGTCTAAATCTACAGCTTCTCTATAGACACACCAACCAAAAGGACGTTGCTCAATTAGGCGTGAGTGCCTGACCAGATGACACACCCAAATGTAAGCCCAGTCATTAGTATTCGACATATTTACCTACCACTTTGCCGACTAAGTTGCATTCGCCCATTGGAACCATTCTTTGCTCATGCCAGTTAGGATTAAGAGGGCGCAGATACATATCATCTGATGTTTCGCCCAGAACAAGCTGCTTAAAAGTGGCTTCTTTGTCATCGTTGCATTGCACAATAATCAGGTCAGCATTTTTCAAAGCTAAAAATCCAGTTTGTGGTTCAACGTAAATAATATCACCTGGATCAAACTTAGGCAGCATACTTTCGCCGCGCACTATTAAAGCAAACCCATTTTTTGATAACTTAGCAGGTTTAGGCGCTTTACCTATAGCGTCCGACATTGATACTGGTTCTACATTCGACCAGCTACCGGCAGCCACCCAGCTCAGTATTGGAACCATATCAGAGCTATCAGACATAGGCGCGTGCTGAGTACCACTAGGGGCATCGAACAAATCAGCGCTACCTTGCTGACCCTGCATGGCTTCTATCTGCGCTCTCAGCTCATCAATAGAGGGCACTTTATCTACGTCGAGCATTTCACCTTGGTTTTTGATTAACCAATCGGTACTTACGCCAGTTACTTTGGCAATATCGTACAAACTAGACGAGTCTTTGTTTCTGCCATTCTCAATATCAGAAATAGCGCCTTGTGATGTTTCGACTTTTTTAGCGAGTTGATTTTGAGTGAATCCTGCGTGTTTCCGCGCCTTCCTAACCCTATCGCCTAACTTTTCATTGTCCATTTTAATACCCCTTACTAATTATCGTAATTATGATACAAATAAATATCGTTTTGACGTTTGATTAAATAACGTAATTACGATATTATGATTACATTAAACGCTGGAGCGATATTTATGACTACTGAAATTAACTTCACAAAAGTTGTTCAAGACCTTCTCGAAGGTAGAACGCAAAACGAGCTGCAAGATATTACTGGTGTGCACCAAGGCGTTATCAGTGATCTAAAACGCGGCTTGCCAAAACCAAACCTTACATACATTAACGGCGCTGCACTTGTTAAAGCTCATCAAGAGTTATGCCAAAACAAACAGCTAGAGGAGGCTTAACCCATGTACGACAACCCTAAACACATTAAAGACCAAAGAATTAACGCTCGTTTCAATGATGATGAGATCGAAGCGATCAACAGCGTGGCTAGCTTAACTGGTCTGCAAAAAAGCACTTTAGTGCGCCAGGCAACACTTAGATTCATCGAAGAATTAAAAGCTGAGCTTAAAGGAGAGTTTGACCGAGATTTCACAAACATTAAAGACGCAGGTTAGCAAACTTTTGGTAACCGCAGAATAGGAGGGCTTATGCCTGATAACGATACACCATCTTTTAGCGAGGATGAACTAGAGGATATCAAGCGAGCAGCTGAAATTATGGGTATGACAGTCGAGGAGCTTGTAAGTCATTCGGCAAATAGATACGTCAAGCGCGTAAAGGAAGATGCTCGAAAATTAATTTATAACCCGAAGTCAATAAAGATACTCAAATGATTTTCGGTAACCGAAAAGGGGCTAAAAGATGCAAGAGCAAGACATTCAAGCATGGGAGCGTGAGCTAGAACACTCTCAAATGATGCAAGCACAGCGCGAAAAGGTCACTTTCTCAGGTGGCAAAACTTACGAACTACCAATCAAGGACAACAGCAATGAGATTCAATGAAGCAGCAGCCAACGAAGCACTAGAAGCGCAAGCAGAGCAAGACCGCATTGATGCAAGACAGCTTGCAGCAGCCGAGGCCAACGAAGCACAAAGAGAGCTTAAACGCGATCTGAACCGTATCTTTTGGCACAGAGTCATGAGTTTTGTCTCAGTCGTCACAGTGCTAGCAGTGGCTTATCGATTAATCGTTATGTTTTGGAGCTAATCATGGCAACCAGTCAAACAGAAATCGAGCAGCACATTAAGCGTCATGGTTTAAAACAGCTCACCAATCAGGACAACACAGGTCTGTACTGTAACTCAAATCATTACAGCAAAAAGACGAAGCGGATCGTGATCGCGCAGACAAGCAAATGGGCGAGTAAAGCAAGGAGCAAAGGTAATGCAACACAGGTACAAGTACGAGCAAATCAAAAAAAGGATGCTTAGTTACGGCAAGGTCATGCTGAGCAGTGATGACGATGTGACGGCTTTAAGACAGCATATATACGCACTCAGAAAAAACGGCTTTGTTATTAATCGTATCGGCGATCGCGGAAATATCAAAGGCTATCAACTAATAGAGGCACCAGAGGAGTTAGTTAAATGAAAATCACAAAACTGGACAACTTCGGCGAAGGTTTTACAGTCACGCCGCGTAAACCTCATAAGTCAGACGCGCCACTGGGCACACCGCTAACTCACACAGAACGAGCAATGCGCGTCACTGACGTGGTTAAAAGTCGGTTGGAGAGATACGGCATTTGTCACGCTGCAATTTTCACAGGCAAAGCGCGTCGTAACGCACTGAATCAGATGTGGAGATTAAACAGCACTGGAGCAATGCAGCTGGAGAGAGTCGCTGACAAATCCGGAAACATAATCGCTTATAAAGTGATTAAGCAATAAAAAACGCCTTATCAGGGCGAACTGATAAAGCGTTACCTACTAACAACTATAAGCATAAGTAGTTAGAAATTGGAGTATAGCACATGGCAGTTATAGGAAGTCAACCAAGAACACACCTTATCGACACAGATAAGAATTTTAGAGATTTAGCAAAAAGCGGTTTTCTGACAGATTTTAGAACGCCAGTAGCAAAAGGCACGTACCCAAAGTGGGGCGTTGACCATCCAACCATGGCTATTGGCGACAATCTAGAATTTGTTACCAAGCATGATGCGAGCAGATTCGTAGTATTTAACAAAGAGCATCACTACAAGATCACAAATATAACGCTTGAGCGCGATGTAGACACACATGAGTGGAACTGGTGCATAGAGTTTGGGAGTAATAAATCATGAGCAATATTTTATTAGACGAACGATTAATAGCTTTTATTCCCAGCTTGGCCCGTGAGATTGGCACGAACGAAGCGATAGTTCTTCAGCAAATAAACTATTGGATTCAGAAGTCAAACAAGGTTTATGACGGTAAAAGATGGGTCTATAACACTACAAAAGAGTGGGTTGAAAAAGAATTTTGCTTTATGTCTGAAAGCACACTTAAAAGGACTATTACCAACCTAAAAAAAATGGGGTTAATAGAATCTAAAAAACTCTCTAAGCACACTGGTTATCACATCAACTACTACACGATCAACAATGCCAAGGTCCAAGAGATTGACGCAAAGATAAAACAAAGAAGTATTAATGAGATACAAGCCCTTGAGAATTCCATTGGGTCAGATTGCACGGTCATTGGGTCAGATTGCACCAATGAACAGGTCAGATTGACCCAATCTGGATTAGGTCAAAATGACACTACCATTACAGAGAGTACCAGTAGATTACTTACAGATATTAAGGGTGACTCTGAAAATAAGAAAAAAACAGGAAGATATCAACCAGTAAAGCCTGAAGCGGTATCGATCCAAGTTTGGATGGACCTACTAGAGCATCGTAAATCTAAAAAAGCATCTGACTCACAGACAGCATGGACAAGAATTTTCAATTCGCTAGAAAAAGCTCAAGCAGCAACTAAGCATGATCTAAACACAATCATTGGTTATTGGCTAATGAGGGATTGGAAAGGTTTTGATGATGATTGGTATATCAATGCCCATGCAAATCAAACGAAGCAGCAGACAGCCAATAGACCACACAGCAACCGTAGTGATTCATTCAATCCAAGCAGTGGTCCTAAACTGACCAGAGAACAGCAGATTGAGAAAAACAAACAAGCAATGCAGCAAGCGGGGTTACCAGTATGAGCTTTCACAACATCGACTTAGAAAAATCAGTTATTGCATCACTACTTAGTATCGAAGGTTCGCTTGACCACGTAGCAACCATTATCAATCACGAAGATTTTGCAGCGGACCGTCACAAGACAATGTTCAGATGCGTTCGCGCACTACATGAGCAGGGCTTACCGTATGACAGCGTAATGGTCCATGACTGGTTAGAGTCCAACAACCTAGTAGAGGCAACAGGTGGTGAAGGTTACATTGCTGAAATCCTAATGACTAGCCCTTCAACGCTTTTCAATCTCAAGGCATACGCTGAGCGCATCAGAGACTTATCACAGCATAGAGCAATGGACCGTCTATTGGTCCAAGCGCGTGAGGACCTAAAGAATCCCGATCTAAGGCTAGACGATAAGGTCAACACGGCCATCGAGAGCATGACCAAGGTTATCGACACTAAAAAGATAAACGGCGGCGCACGCACAGTCGGCTCAATGATGGATGAGTTTTTTGACAATCTGCAAGCAGCAGGGCGCGGTGAGATTCTACCATTCAAACCAACAGGCATTGAAGAAGTGGACGCACAAGCCCCTATCCAAAATGGGGACCTTGTGATTGTCGGTGCACGTCCATCAATGGGTAAAACCACGTTTGCACAGACTATGGTCCAAAACATGGTTGAGCATGACTTCTACACAGACAAAGACGGCAACTACAAACGACGCGCAGGTGTGTTCTTTAGTATTGAAATGACAGATGCGTCAGTGGTCCAACGCTTTATGGCCTCAAAGTCAGGTGTTCAACTCAACAAGATTCGCAGTGGGACCAACGTAGAGACAGAGGATTGGCAGAACCTTACGCGCACAGTCGGCAACTATCGTGACAACTATCCAATGTTTATCGAATCACAGCCAGCCATGACCATTCATCAGATGCGGACCACGCTAAACAAGATTCGCAATACTCACGGTGAGGTGGGCGTAATCATGGTTGATTACATTCAGATCATGGGTGAGGCAAAAGGTAAAGATGCAGGACAAAAGGCCAACGCCATTGGTGAGATTGCAAAAGAGCTTAAACGGTTCGGTAAAGAGTTTAATTGTCCGGTGATCGCATTGTCACAGCTTAACCGCAGCTTAGAGAGCCGCCCAAACAAGCGGCCCATCATGAGCGACCTAAAAGAGTCAGGGGCCATTGAAGAAAACGCTGACGTGATTATGTTCTTGTACCGCGATGAGGTCTATAACGAAAAATCAGAACATAAAGGCATTGCTGAGGTCGGTGTTGCCAAAAACCGTCAAGGGCCAGTTGGGACCGTAAGACTAGCGTTTGAGGGTGAGTACAGCCGCTTTAGTAACTTACTGCCAAGTTATCACACGGACAGCATACCGCCATACGGGAGTGAGCAAGCATGAGAAACGTAACTAATTGGCCGGACCCATTTGATGAGCCGCACCGCTATTGGTTGATGATTATGAATTGTCCAGTGACTAAAGAATACAAGAAGCGCCAACAACTACGCGCAGTCGGATTAGATTTTGATATTGAGCCAGTGGAGACAGCAGCATGAGCCAAACAGCATTTAAACCAGTATTCGACGGTTACTTCAAGATATTTCTACACGATGACGACTACAAAAAGGCAGTGGACAGAGCTGAGTTCACGGGTCAATGGATTAGATCAAGACGCAAACGGATCATGAAGCGCGACCGCAAGTTTCAAGTCACGCTGCACATATTCGATATGGACGGCCACAAGCGCGGATTGCAAAGCATGGTTTTCAAGGACAGAGGCGGACAGGGCGATTTGTCAAAGGTGATCTTTGGGTTTGGTAATGAGTTTTGTGACGAGCTGCGAGCAAAGATTAAGAAAGAGTATGACGAAGATTTAAAAGTGGATTTGGTCAACTCTTATGCCGTAATCAGGGCTTAGGCATGAAAACAACCAAGGGACTTGCAGTTTTCGGACTACAAACCGCCTACCACCCAAAAAGCAATGTTTATCGCGGCTGGTCAGGCAGGGTGAGGGTGATTGATGGTGATCCGTATTTTGACGACTACGCCAAGTGGAATAGCGACGGATCAGCGTTTAAGCATGAATTTGGGGATTTGGATTTTAGGGAGGGTAAGCGGTGATTAAGTTTGAATTGGACTATCCGCCATCGGTGAATAGCTACTGGCAAAGAAACCGAAATGGCAGCGTCAGGGTTAGCAGTGAGGGTAAGAGCTACAAGCACATGGTTAAGATGCGGTTAAATGGACGCAAACAGCTCACAGGGCGATTGAAAGGGGTTTTTGTGGTCAATGTACCAGATAGGCGGCGCAGGGACTTAGATAACGTTTTGAAGGCGCTTTTAGACTCAATGCAAGGGCACGTATTTTTAGATGACGAACAGTTTGATGAAATCACAGTCAAACGCGGCGAAGTCATCAAGGGTGGTCGAGTGGACGTTGAGCTGTACGAAATTGAGGATAAAACATGAATAGCGTATTAAACCCAAAAATAACGATGCTGACGACAAGAAGCAGCAACCATATAGCAGGTAGAGTGGTTTTAAACGGTCGTGAGTGGGTCGTAGAGCCGTTTGAGATAGCAAAAGGTGCAAGTCTAGTGAGAGAGAAAACAAGCTGATTGAGCGAGCTATTAGGAGTAAGGGCGATGACTAATCTCAAACTAAAAAGACCAATCGCAGTAGGCGACCAATCGACACACAAGAAAGACAACACGGATTGCGAGGTCATATCGATTTGGATTAACACGCAAGGTCAGGCGGTTATTGAGTCGGTCGATGAAAATAATGAGCTTAGCACGGACAGTGTGAGCAGTTTTATTAACAATTATCGTAAGGGGTAGGTTGTGAGTGAGATTGAGAAGAAACACCATGAAGAAATTGGTTTTCCATCGTGCGATATAAACGGATTTAAGTGGGGTAGTAATGAGCGTTATGTTGGAGGCTCTAAAAGATCCGATCTCGAAAAGAAAATAACTGCGGACATGGTAAATCATCCGCCGCATTACAAAGACGCAAGCGGAATTGAATGTATTGAAGTGACTTCAAAAATGCAGTTTTGCGGAGGAAATTGTTTTAAGTATCTCTATCGGGCAGGTAAGAAAGGCTCAACGATTGAGGATTTAAAGAAGGCAGCTTGGTATGCAGAGCAAGCATGGCAGATGGAAGAAATAACCGATATTAGATTGCTCGATAAGATTATAAAAATAGCAGAGTTTCGAGGTGGGAATATTAGCGATGCAATGGAGTACATATTTGAGGATATGTGGGCTGATGCTAAGCGAGCTATTGAGTGCGAGATACAGCGACTAGAAAACATGGATGTGGACTAATGACTAAATCAACCAAGGTCAGCCGACTAGTGCGTAATGACGATGAGAGGTTAAAACATATGTCTTATCTAGCTCAACGGTCATTACCCTACACAGCAACCGAAGAAGATGGCGAAAAGGTGAAGCGTAGCACCCCGCAGAACAGCTTGCAGCACAAGTGGCTAACTGAGGTAGCGGAGCAGAATAAAGAGCACACCTACGAGCAGTACAGAGCGTTATGCAAGTTATGGTTTGGTGTGCCGATACTGTGTGCAGCAGATGCGGAATATGAGGCGGTTTATATGGCAGACGTTGAGCCGCTACCGTATGAGACAAAAGTTGCACTGATGACAAGACCGATTGATCTGCCAGTGACCAGGCTAATGGATAAATCGCAGATGCAGCAATATCTCGATGCTATGTACCACCATTTTGTTATCAAGCGCGGTTTACGCCTAACACAGCCGCCAATAGACGGGGTTTATTATGAATGATCAAGGAACGGATATTTCAAGGTTTATTTTTCTACAGCCCTTTATTTTCGGCAATCTAACGTGTGATCAAGGCAGGGGTTTTTTATGAGTAAGCTACGCAAATCAGCAAGAGGTCAGCAATGTACGTTACGGCTCACAGGCTGCAACTACAATCTTGAAACGGTGGTACTCGCTCATATACGGATTAACAGGTTTTGTGGTGTAGGCATCAAGCCACCTGATTACATGGGCTGCTTTGCTTGCTCAAGCTGTCACGACACGATAGACGGGCGAGTAAAGAGCGATACGGTTTATAAGGATGTTTTAAGAGCGCATTTTGAGACATTGCAAATTTGGGTAGACAGCGGACTGATTGGAGTGAGGGACTGATGGATATTAAAGACAAATTACAGTCTTGGGGCGCTTGGAGTAGATCGTGCAATCACGGATTAGGTTTTATTAGTCCCTGCTTGCTCATGATGCGAGGCAATGTTGCAGAGTCGTGTAAAGCGCCCACGGCTTACTATATCAGCGATGATGAGGCGATGCTTGTTGATGCTGCTATCAAGACGCTACGCGGTGAGTCAAACGTGCTAGCAGACATTGTAAAGCTGAGGTACTACGAGACTTACACACCAAAAGAGATTGCGCGGTATTATCTAACAGACAAAGAGTACCCAAGATTAGCGCATCTAAGCTGGGATCATAAAGACAAAAAACACGTAAAGTATCAGCATGTGACTATGATGATAAGAGAGGCTGAGCGTATGATTGAGCGGTACTTATCTTGATTTGATCGCACAAAAAAGCACGGCGTTAACCGTGCTCTCTATAATTTAAAAAACTCTAGTTCGGTTTCAATCCACGCACTAAGTGCGACTCGTTAATCATAGTTACCATCGGGTGGCGTGTCAATCAGAGCTTTTGCGATATTGGGGATCGCATCAAACGACTTGATACCGATGTCTTTTAGCGCATCTAGTGCAATATGTGTCTCATGTACGTCATTGCGTCCTATTGCGTCCTCAAGCTGTTTGTACGCATCAAAAAACTTGTCTTGCTGACCTTTTGACCAGTCATTAACAATGTCTTGCTTGACGCTTGGCTCCAACCGATACTTTAATCGCTGTGAGATAGATTTATGCCTTGCCATTATTGACCTCGTATTTTTTAACAAGTAGCTGCCATGTCTGCCAGTCAATAGACGTGTCGCCGCGCATGTATCTGTAAAACGTGGTTTTGGTCATATCATTGTCAGTCATAAACTGTAAGTTTGATTTACAACCCGATGCAGCGACTAGCGCTGCAAAGTTGTCAGGGCTGTAACCGTGATCTTTAAATATAGTCATCGTTTAACCCTAACTCCTCATCTGTGTACGATATAGTGGTAGGATCGTTGAGCGTTGCGCCAGTTAATCCGCCCTCACTCTCTACGTTAATCGGTAGCACATAATCAGACTCACTATCAAACCGCTTGGCTGCTAACATTAACGCCACGTCAGCATTAACCGCCATCACTTTAAAACTGCTGTTGGCGCCATTGGTGCATAAAAACTCAATATCAGGGGTAAACACCTCGGCTGCGCCCTCCTCAAACTCCTCAAACACACCATACTTATCAGCGTTTTGCAGGTGCTCTAAGTCTTGAGGTACGCCGATAGCGTAATCGCCGCTATAGATTTGATACAAGCCATCTGCCACATCTACGATAGACACATCGTTGCTTGCCGCTTTTGCTTTTAACTCATTAATATTTAACATAGTCTTATCCTTAATTTTATGTTGATTACTTGATAAATTTAACGCCTTTTTTTGCTTCCATTTTTTTAACGTTTTGTAGTACAGCTTTAACGATCTTAGCATCTAGCTCTTGACGCATATCTTTGTAAGTTTTGTTTGCAGCTAAAGCGATTAGCTCGTTAAAGCTCATGCTCGCATATTTGTTGATAAAGTGAGCAATACCCTTGTTTAGTGTTGCGTTAAGAGCTGGCAGAGCGCGTACATCAGTGCGATTGTTTGCAAAATGAGCGCCAATGTTGTCGTTAGCAGCTTTGATAGTAGTAATGATGTTAGTAATGATCGTGTTAGCCCATGCTAACTGCTTGTCAGTACCAGTGATGTTGTGGATAGAGTTGATGTGCTTTACTGCTGCGCCAAATGTTACTTGATAGTTGTCACCAGCTTTGATGGTTGCTTTAGTTAGTGTGTGGGCTAGTTTAAATAGGTTTGACTTGTTCATCTTGGTATCCTCTCACCCGTTTGGGTGTGTAGTATTGGTTGGTATGAGTCTATTATAGTGCCATTTGGCGGCACTGTCTACCCCTAAATGTAAAATAATTAAAAATAAATGCAAAATAAATTATTTAGAGCTAAATGCTTTTATTTATTGACCCAATCAAAAAAATAGGCTATATTTATGTCACGCTAAGACTTTTGTGTAAAGCGGTGTTAAATAGGGTTGGTATTTGGCGTTGTGTTTACACATCTTGTCCATCATGCGGCCCGACCTATACCAAGCCCTATCGTTAATTCGATAGGGCTTTTTTATTGTCCGAAATTTGGCAAGGGATTGCTCATGTGCGACTTATCAAACGATGAGATATTAAGCAGATGGAAACAGTGCCACAGTAGCGGTAGAAAGACAGCCGCTGATTATTGGCATGACTTCATGGTTAAGCGTGCACAGTGTGGGCGTAAAGGTTCAAAGGCTGTGCTAGGTGAGATGAACTTCATCAAAGGTAACAAGTGATGGACTACTCAACAGTAAGTATTGATGTGACCAAGCAAACGATATTCATTAAGGACACTAGAGACGGTGAGTCAGTTGCTATTGACCCTAATGCTTGGGAATTAATAAAAGAGACGATAGATCAGCAGATAGCTGATGGTTACTTAGATTTGTAACAGTTTGCCCTACGTGCAGGCATTTTTTATATGAGGTGATAAGCGATGGCAACACCATGCAGAGCGCATAGATGCCCTAACCTTGTCACCAGTAGAGCAATGCAAGGCTACTGCGATAAGCACAGTGACCAACGTAGCAACTGGACGCATAGAGTGGACAGGTCAGGAAGTACCACGCAAAGAGGATATGGTCACAAGTGGCGTAAGTTGCGAGAGCAGGTTCTTATTCGTGATGGTTACTTGTGTGTCATGTGTGCAGCTAACAATAGGCACGTACAAGCGTCTGACGTTGACCACATTAAGCGTAAAGCAGATGGTGGTACAGATGGGTTGGATAACTTACAGTCGCTTTGTAAGCGATGTCACAGAGCTAAGACGGCGAATGAATAAGGGAGGGGTGGGTAAATTGTTCAGAGCAAAAGCCTAAATGACCGCCCCCCTAGACGTTTTTAAACACAAGCGAAATTGGAAGTTTAGCCCGAAGCATAAAATGGACAAAAAGATATGAAGGGACGCAAACCCAAACCCACTGCATTAAAGAGATTGTCAGGCAATCCAGGTGGTCGCAAGCTCAACGAGAACGAGCCTGAGTTTACTTTGATTACAGATATTGAGCCGCCTACATGGTTAAGTGATAAAGCTATCATCATGTGGGAAACGGTTATGCCTGAATTGCTTAGAAATAAAGTTTTAACGGTTGCTGATATTCACAACGTAGAAGTGTTTTGTATGGCCTACAATCGTTGGCGTCAAGCAGAGGATGACATCAAAGTAAATGGCGTTACGATCACCAATGAAAACACGACTATTAAAAATCCAGCCGTTACCGTAGTCAATGAGGCAACTACTCAGATGATGAAGTTTGGCGCATTGCTCGGCTTAGACCCATCAAGCAGACAACGCTTGTCAGGTGCAGCAAAAGACAATACGCCTAGTAACCCATTTTCGGATATATAGCCATGAAGAAATCACGAATACTTAGAGCTGTTGTACTGTTAGCTGATATTGCACTGACCATCTACACCAAGCGCAAAAAACAAAAACAAGACCGCCGATAATGGCGGTTTTTTAATGGGCGATGATTATGATTAAGTGGCTAAAGCGATTAATTTGCGGTGAGTGCGAATGCCAAAAATCACAGACCAACAAACGAAGTAAGTACGCGCCTGAACGAGATATTGACACGGTTTATGTTGGTGGTTATACGCCTAAAAACTCAGAGCCAAAGCCTATCAATCCACCTAGGCGTCCACCACCACCGGGCAGGGAATAAACAAAATGGCAGCCGCTAAAAATACCAACGTCGCTAAAGCTGAGAAGTATGCGCGTGACATTGTTAGCGGAAAAATAATAGCTTGCAAGTGGATTATCTTAGCGTGTCAACGTCACTTAGACGACAAAGAGAAAAGCAAAGACAAAGATTATCCCTACAAGTTTGATGCCGCCAAAGCCGAGCGCATCGCTAAGTTTTTACAGTTACTACCGCATACAAAAGGCAAATGGGCGCAAAAGCGTGAAACCATCGACCTAGAGCCGTGGCAGTTATTCAGCATTTGCATACCGTTTGGCTGGGTAAAAAAGCGTGACGGTTTAAGACGATATCAAAAGATTGTGGTATTCGTGCCGCGTAAAAACGGCAAGTCCATCATCGGCGGCGGTATCGGCAATTATATGTTAGTTGCTGATAACGAGTACGGTGCAGAGGTCTATTCAGGCGCTACTACAGAGAAACAAGCATGGGAAGTGTTTAGACCTGCAAAGCTGATGGTAGAGCGCACGCCGGATCTAAAAGAATATTACGGCGTAGAGGTCAACGCGTCGAATATGTACGTTGCACACGATGGCAGCCGCTTTGAGCCTGTCATTGGCAAGCCTGGCGATGGTAGTTCACCATCATGCGCCATTATTGACGAATACCATGAGCACAAAGACAGCACGTTATACGACACGATGGAAACGGGCATGGGGAGCCGTGAGCAGCCCGTGTTACTCGTCATCACCACAGCAGGCAGTAACATCGGCGGCCCATGCTACCTGCTTGTACGTGACGCTGAGAAAGTACTAGAAGGCTCGCTTGATATGCCCGATTTATGGGCGATGCTCTACACCAAAGACAAAGACGATGACTGGACAAGCGAGGTTGCGCTACGCAAGGCAAATCCTAACTACGATATATCAGTAGGCGGTGAGTTCTTAGCATCAAGACAGCGCGACGCTATGCAGTCAGCACGTAAACAAAACACCTTTAGAACCAAACACCTTAACGAATGGGTAGGTGCTAAAGAAGCGTGGATGAACATGACACGGTGGCAGAACGCACCTAGTCGATTGCCACTGACAGAGCTTGAAGGCAGACCGTGTTACATCGGGCTAGATTTGGCAACTAAAATCGATATGGTCGCAGCTATCTTGTTGTTTCCACCACACGCAGGCGACCCTAATTACCACGTACACGCACGATACTACCTGCCTGATGCAAGGGTATTGGAAGATCAGGTGGACGTTAATACAGAGCGATACCAGACGTTTGATGTTGAGGGGCGATTAACGCTGACAATGGGCGAAGTCGTGGACTTTGAAGTAATCGAAGATGACCTATCAGAGTTTTTAGGTCGTTTTGATGTTCAAGAGGTGGCTTATGACCCGTGGCAAGCGACGCAACTCGCACAGAACATGGAGAAGAAGGGCGCTCGTATGGTGGAGATTAGACACACCGTACAGAACATATCAGAGCCGATGAAGCAACTAGAGGCATTGGTGCTACAGCAACGTGTAGCGCATGGTGACTGCCCTATTCTTACGTGGATGATGTCAAACGTCACGGCAAAAATGGACGTTAAAGAAAACATTTACCCAAATAAAGAACGATCAGAAAACAAAATTGATGGCGTGGTTGCGCTCATTATGGCCTTAGCTCGTGCAATGGTACATGACCAAAATGGCGGGAATATAAACGACTTTTTAATGGATACTATTATCGCATGAGTAACTTAAATGACACTAACTGGTGGACGCGCTTTAAAAACGCGCTGACAGGCGGCAATAGCCGCTTAGATAAAGGTGAGAGTGCTGAGCCGTTTACTGGTGACAGTACCGCGTCAGGCAATGCTGTTAATACGCAATCAGCGCTAAAGCTCGCTACAGTTTGGGCGTGTGTGCGCTTGCGTAGCGAAACGATTGCTTCATTGCCGTTTCATCTAAGAGACAAAGATAAAACAATGGCGGTAGATCATCCGCTGTATCGTATTTTGCATGAGCAGCCAAACGCTGACATGACAGCCAGTGAATTTTGGGAAGCGATGGTCGCATCTCAAGAGCTGGACGGTAACGGTTATGCGGAGATTGTTAGAAACTCGCAAAATGAAGTTATCGCGCTTGAGTTTTTAGACCCCGAAGAAATGACGGTCAGCCGTAGTAAAAACGGAGCTATAGATTACACGTATAAAAAAGGCACGTTCAAAGAGATTGTTTTTAACGAAGCAGATATTTTGCACCTAAAGGGTTTTTCACTTGATGGCTTGGTTGGCTTATCACCTATCAAGTATCAAGCTCAGGTCATGGGTGCTCAGATCGATGCAAACAATGCAGCCAATCAGGAATTTAGAAACAATCTTAAAGCAGGTGGTTTTTTAAAGACTGGCGATAGGATTTTGAACGATGAGCAGCGCAAAGCACTACGCACTAACCTAGCGATGTTTGGCAAGGCTGAGAACGCGGGTAAGTGGATGGTGCTTGAGGCAGGTATGGAGCCAGCAAGCGCAGCAAGTATCCGCATGAATCCGCAAGACGCGCAGCTATTAGAAAGCCGCTTTTTTGGCGTAGAGGAAATTTGCCGGACGTTCAAAACACCGCCACAGCTAATCTATCACTTAGATAAGTCGTCGTCGTGGGCTTCAAGCCTTGAGCAAATGAATTTAGGGTACTTAACCTATGGCTTGCGACCAACGCTAGTACGCATTGAACAAATGGTATCACGCAAGCTGCTGACCATAGAGGAACGCAAGCGGTACACGCCTAAATTCTCAGTAGAAGGCTTGCTGCGAGCAGATAGCGCAGGTCGTGCCAACTTCTACAATACATTGCTGCAAAATGGCGTTATGACTCGCAATGAGGTACGCGAACTAGAGGATTTACCGAGGTATCAAGGCGCGGATCAATTAACGGTGCAGCTAAACTTAACGCCTATTGACCAATTAGGGAAAACAGATGAGCAAATTTAAAACTAAAGCGGTCAACTTTGAACCAACAGAGGTCAAAGATGACGGTACGTTTGGCGGCTATTGCAGCGTGTTTGGCAATACTGACAGCTACGGTGATGTTGTTATGAAAGGCGCGTTTACTGACAGCATTAAAGCATGGGAAACCAAAGGAAAAATGCCGCCTATCTTATGGCAACATGACCGAGGCGATGTTATCGGCGTATGGACGAAACTATATGAAGATGACTATGGCTTATACGGTGAAGGTCGATTGCTTGTAGATGATGTGGCAAAAGCTCGTGAAGCTCACGCGCTGCTAAAACATGGCGCTATTGACGGCCTATCTATCGGTTATAGCCTAAACAAGTGGTCATTCAACGAAGATGAGGAAGTGCTTGAGCTACTGGCCGTTGATTTAAAAGAAATCAGCGTGGTCACATTCCCAGCCAATGACGATAGCCGCATTGATAGCGTTAAATCTATTTTGTTAAAAGGCGATATGCCGACACTACCCGAATTTGAGAAATTCCTGCGTGATGCCGGATTCTCTAAGAGTCAAGCCACTGCTATTGCCGGACATGGCTTGCGTAAATTGTTGCAGGGCGATCCTGAAACAAAGGCAGATAAAAACGATGACTACAGTGAAGTGCTGAGCATCTTAAAATCAATTAATGAGTGAGTAATATTATGACTGACAATGTAAAAGAGATCGCCACCGAATTTGCTAAGAGTGTTGAGCAGGTAAAAGGTTTGGGCGAAGAATTAAAAGGTCGCATGGGTAAAGGTGAGCAAGGTTTGTCTGACCTGAAAAGCCAAGTCGATGAAGCACTAACCAACATGAATGGCTTTAAAACCAGCCTTACTGATATTGAGCAAAAGCTAGCGCGTCGTGGTTCTGATGAGCAGGTTCAGCAAAAATCATTAACTCAGCAGTTAATGGATAGCGATAGCTACAAAGACTTTGTTAGCAATCCGAGCGCAGGTAAATCTGCCAAGATGCACACCAAAGCAACCATCACAAGTGCAACCACAGATGCAGCAGGTAGCGCAGGTTCGTTAATTCTGCCGCAAAATATCAACGGCATCGTAGCAACGCCTGATCGAAAACTGACAATCCGTGACTTGCTAGGTAGCGGCAATACTAGCAGCAATGCCATCACTTACATTCGTGAGACTGGTTTTACTAACGCAGCAGCCTCACAAGCAAACGAAGGTGACTTGAAGGCTCAATCAGACATTCAGTTTGACGAAGCAACGGTCAACGTAAAAACTATTGCTCATTGGATGAAAGCTAGTCGTCAGGTGTTAGATGATGCGCCACAGCTTGAAAGCTACATTCGTGGCCGCTTGATTTATGGCTTGAAGCTGGTTGAAGAACAGCAGTTGCTAAATGGTGATAATACTGGCGGTAATTTACACGGTATTATTCCACAGGCAAGCGCGTTTGCTGACCCTGCAAGCATGGCTAGCTACACAATCATTGACCAGTTGCGTTTGGCGCAGTTGCAAGCGGTATTGGCTGAATATCCAGCAACAGGCCATGTGTTGAACCCGATTGACTGGGCGCGAATTGAGCTAACAAAAGACAACGAAGGTCGTTACATCATTGGTCAGCCACAAAGTACGGCTAATCCTACAATGTGGGGCTTGCCAGTTGTTGAAACGCAAGCTATTCAAGCAGGTAACTTCTTGACTGGTGCATTTAACATGGGCGCGACATTGTATGACCGTCAGCAAGCAGCAGTTGCTATCGCTACTGAGAACCAAGACGACTTCGTTAAGAACTTAATCACTATGCTAGCAGAAGAACGTCTAGCATTAGCGGTATTTAGACCAGAAGCGTTTGTTTATGGTGCATTAGCAGCTAAAACAGCAGTCTAGAAATTAATGGTATCAGCGTCCTAAATGGGCGCTTTTATCAGCACAAAGTCAGTTTTTAAAGCTAATTTTGTCCTGATAAAACGGAGTTAAAACCATGAAATATCAAGTATTACGTCAGCATTTTGGTGACAAGCAGTATATGGCAGGTGATGAGCGCGAAGTTAAGAACAAATCAGACGCGGATCAGCTCATTAAAATGGGCTTAATCGCTGAAACCAAAGAAGAAAAAGCCGCGCCTAAAGCACAAAACAAAATGGCTAAAAAAACCGCTAACAAAGCTGAGTAAACAATCATGGCTATAGTCGATATTGAAACCGCAATGCACCATCTAAGGGCTGACGATGACGACTTAGCCGACGTTCAGCTAAAACTTGATGCAGCCGTAGAAATTGCTGAGCAGTACATTGGCAAGCGTATTTATTCAGATGCAACAGAGGCAAGAGCAGCAAGGTCACAAGCGATGATTGACCTTGAGACAGCCGACGAGCATGACAGTTATGGCTTTGTCATGCAGTCACGCGCCATTGCTGTCAATCCCGCGATTGAGATAGCGATATTGCTTATTTTAGGCACGTTATACGCGCACCGTGAGGACGTTGTAGTGGGGGCTAGTGTCGCTGAGCTACCTATAGCAGCCACTCACAGATTGCAGCCTTATAGGGCTATGGGGGTTTGATATGCCAGTACGAGCAGGACAACTAAGACACCGCGTAACTATCGAAAAGTACAATGCAGGTGGGCGCGATGATGACGGCTTTGAATTACCGTCACAGTGGATTGAGCACTCAAAGCTATGGGCAAAGGTCACGCCGCTATCATCTAAAGACTTGATAAGCGCACAAGGCGAGCAATCAGAGGTCACAGCTCGCATGATGGTGCGCTATAACACTGAGATTGACACAGGTATGCGCGTCATTTGGAAAGGTCGAACCTATGCCATTGATAGCCAAGGGCTTGATGATAACGAGGATGGTATGACTTATACCACTTTTAACTTACGTTCAGGTGTTGAGAACCACAGAGGTTGATTATGGCACGCGATTCAGGATCGATAGGCGTTCAAGGCTTACGAGAATTAGAGGAAAAACTCGAAGGCTTAACAAATGAGTTAGCAGGTAAGGCTTTATACAGTGCGTTAAATGTAGCATTAACGCCAGTAGTTAAAGAAGCCAAACAAGGCGCGCTAGTCGCCAGTGAGCCACATAAGATGGGCGGTGTTACGGTGCAGCCTGGATTGCTCGCTGACTCTATCCGTAAAAAGCGAGTGCCTAAACGTGAAATGACGGGGGAGCTGGCGCAAGGTGCTGCGGTAGGTGTTTATATCGGCAAAGGCAGACGACAGAAATTATATCCGAGATACTGGCACTTTATCGAAAATGGTACATCAAAAATGGCAGCGACCCCATTTCTACGACCCGCTTTTGACAACAACATAAACGTGATGATTGCTAAATTTAGTGAAAAACTGGCTAAGAATATCGATAAATATACGGAGTAGCTAATGCTAGCAAATCAAACCATACACCGCTTGCTAGGGTCTTTAGTTGATAAGCGCATTTATCCAATGATAGCGCCTAAAAATACGACCACGCCTTACATTGTATGGCAAGTTGTGAGCGCACAACCACAAAACACACTAGACGGCACAACCCATCACCAATGGCTGCGTGTGCAAATAGATATTTACGATACAAGCTATGACAAGACCGTTTCGTTGTCTAACGAGGTGACGCAAGCATTGAGCAACGGCATTGACCTATCCATTCACTCAGGGTCGCAGCAACTATACGAAAACGATACTAAGCTATTTAGACAGTCCATAGACTACGAATTTTGGCAGACCACCACACCAACGCTTTAGGAGCGAAAACATCATGGCAGTAGAAAACCTAGTAGATAACTATTATCAGTTGCACGTATCGAGCGATGCCACGGCATACGATAAGATTGAGCATTTGACAGAAGCGGGGTTTCCCGATCAGGAAAAAATGCTTGATGATGTTACTTCAACCGATGACCGAATTACTATTAACGCGGTAATTGACTTTAAAGAAAGCTCAACTATCGAATTTACATACGTGTACGACCCTGATAGCACGCAGCATCAATTACTACAAACATCGTTTGATGCTAACACCGAGCTTGATTGGCGATTTGTGTTTGTTAATGCGCCTACGTTGAGTCGTGAGTTTAAAGGTTTCTTGAGCAACTTAACCCCTGCAACTGACGACCCGCGACAAAAAACGCGCATGAATGGCACGATTACAATCACCAGTGTGCCGACTACGGTTGTCGCGGTTTAGCAAGTGAATAAGTGTTGAGTATTGCACCGCTTAGAGCTATAGTGGTTTTGCTGACTAGGCAATGCAGGCCGAACCGTGGGCACGCTACCCACTTGTCAGCGCCTCTATTAGCGATTACTAAAGCGGAGTAATACCATGAAACTTAGCAAAAAAAGAATTTTGATAATTATTGCGGTAATAGCCGTCCTATTTATTTTTGGCACAAGCTCGGAAGATGACAAACCTAAAACTGTGAGCGCTGAGCAAATCGAACAAGATAGACAGATGGATTTATACCATGCTTGTGCAGGCAGTGTGCAGACGCTACTAAAAAGCCCGAAGTCTTTTAACGCCGATGCAACGACTGCCAAGTATGACACTAGCAGCGGCCAACAAGTTATAGTATTTAATTTTCAAGCGACCAATAGTTTTGGCGCAGAGGTAACAGATAGAGGGGTGTGCGTCTTTGATGATAATGACGAGATGATAGACTACGCCATAGCATAAACCCAAGCCAAACAAGATGCCCGCATAATAAGCGGGTATTTTTTTATCTAAAATTTGACAGTGAGATGACAAGATGAATCTAAGAGAGCAAATAGCCGCATACGGCAAAGACTTAAAGGTTAAAAAAATCAATGTCGAAGGCTTTAAAGAGTTTTATATCCGCGAAGTGTCAGCGGGTGATCGCGAGAGCTTTGAAGAGCAGCTTACAGATGACACCATCGGCAACCGTGTACGAGCCACTATTTTTATTAAGTCAGTATGTGATAAAGACGGCAACTTGCTTTATACCGACGACGATTTGGAAGAAGTGAACGGTTATAAATTTACGCTATTAACCAAAGTTTTTAATGAGTCAAACAAGCTCAATGGCGTGGCAGGTTTTGACGCAGTTGATGACTCGCTAAAAAACTCTTAAGCCGACCAAGACGGCAATTTTTATTCAAGCTATCTGGGCATCTTGGCATGACAGTAGCTCAGCTAGAAAAATCAATGTCATATCGTGAGCTTAACGAGTGGCGAGCTTATGACCAAATAGACCCTATCGGCGGTTACAGGCAAGACTTGCAGACAGCGTTTATGGCTTATCTTGCGTACGGTGATAAGGCGAAGCACAGCATCAACGACTTTTTGGTTGTTGACCCTGAGCCTATGAGTGCAGAGCTGAAAGAAAAAGCCGAGCGCGAAAAGCAAAAGCAAAAACTAGAGCGACAAACCGCAAAACTGCAAGCGGATATACAGCGCGTAAAAATCAAAGGAGCTTAGATCATGGCAAGTGTATTATCAAGACTGAGCATATTGCTACACGCTGATACCGCAGCCTTTAGGCGTGATATGGATAACGCGCAATCACGCTTGGGTCGTTTTGGTGTTGGCGCTAAGCAAGCGATGAAAGTTGCTGCTGTTGGTATTGCAGCCGGTGCAGGTGTGGCAGCCGCCGCTATTGGCGGTATAGCCAAAGAGCAGATGGCAGCAGCAGCCGAGTTTGAGCGTTTTGCTCAATTATCGAATACCACTGCCGTTGAGTTTCAAAAGTTGGCAGCAGGTGCAGCAAGGTACGGCATTGAGGCAGACAAACTAAGCGATATTTACAAAGACATGAATGACCGTGTTGGTGACTTTGTGCAAACAGGGGGCGGTCCACTAGCTGACTTTTTTGAAAACATCGCGCCAAAGGTAGGCGTAACCGCTAAGAGTTTTAAAAACCTAAGCGGCCCCGAGTCGTTGCAATTATTTTACAGCTCGTTGGAAAAAGCCAATCTATCACAAGCTGATATGGTTTTTTACATGGAGTCTATCGCATCAGACTCTACCGCACTTCAACCGCTACTGGCTAACAACGGGCAAGGCTTCAAAGAGCTGGGCGATCAAGCGCAAAAAGCGGGCGGCATTATGAGCCAAAGCACGCTTGATTCAACCAGAAAGCTCAATCAGGACTTAGCCAGTCTCAAAACATCATTTCAAGGCGTGAAGGTGCAGATATATGAAGCGGTATTACCTGCACTAATACAAGCCGCTGAATGGTTTAAGGCTAACCAAGACGAGATAAAATCTTTTATTAACGGCATTGTGTCCGTTGTCAAGGTTATGGCTCCAGTTGTTAAAATAGCGTTCACTGCGGTTTATAACGCAGGGGTGTTTTTAGGTGAGGGCATTGCGAAGCTAGTCATTGGCTTCCAAACAGCAAAGCAAAAAATATCGGACACAGCAACAGGCATTAAAAACGCTTTTGTCAATTTGCCAAGCGCAATGGCAAGTATTGGCCGTGACATCATAAACGGCTTAATCAATGGCATTAAAGATAGGGCGGCGGCTGCGGTAAATGCGGTCAAAGATACCGCTAGCAATATGTATCAAGGCGTCAAAAACTTCTTTGTCGTGCGCTCGCCATCGCGTTTAATGCGCTCGCTAGGTAATGATATTGGCGAAGGCTTGGTTGTAGGCGTTAAAGACAAGAAAAGCGATGCCTACAAAGCGGCTGTCGATGTTGCAAAATCGCTATTGAGTGGTATTGAAAGCACGCGCAAAGAGATAGCCTTGTTCGGCAATGACAGCGCGGTAGCGGCGTTTGACTATGATGTGCTAGTAGGAAAGTATGACAATGTTGCGCCAGAGCTTAGAGCGCGATATAGAGCTGACTTGCTAAAAATTGAGAACATGAAAAAAGAGGAGCGCGCTAGAGCCGCCATTAATGCGTCAATCTCAGACAGGGCTAATCAATTCCAAAGCGACCAAGCGGGCGCAGCAAGCGATTTTAATAACCTAGACGTAAACGGGCCACAAACAGAAGTAGAAAAACTGCGTCTGGCTTATGAAAATAAAATGGCTATCGTGGATCGCTATGAGCAGATGCACACTGATAAGAAGGTACAAGCTGAAAATGCGCGTGTCAGCTTAACAGAGGGTTTTAACCAAAGCGTACAAGAGCTTGAGATGCAGAAACAAGCGCAAACCGTAGGCGCTGTGACTGCTATGTTTGGCATGGCGTTAGGTGAAACAAGCAAGGGCTACAAGGCGATGTTTGCAGTGCAAAAGGCTTATGATTTTGTGCAAGCTCAGTCTGCAAGTTTTACAGCAATCGCTAAAGCGTGGTCATCTGCGCCATTCCCTGCCAATATTCCGGCGGTCGCTACCACTACATTGCAGACAGGTATCATTCCTGCTGCTATCCAAGCGCTGAACCCCAAAGGTTTTATGGATGGCGGTTACACTGGCAACTATCCGACCAATATGCCGGTTGGCCCAGTACATGGTAAAGAGTTTGTTGCTCATGCTGCGGCTACAAGTAAATACCGATCAGAGCTTGAGGCTATGAATGATGGCACTTATCAAAAAGACAGTAATCCAGTAATTAACATGACTATTGAAAATCACACAGACGCCACAGTAAGACAAGAGCGTGACCCCGATGGACGTATTCGATTGATAGTAGGCGAGGAAGTAAAGCGCCAGGCTTTCAACAACCGAAGCGACTTGCACCGAGGGTTAAACGCTAACTACAACATGCGGAGGAATCTAGGATAATGACTGAATTACCAAAGATGATGCTAAAACCGCATAGAAATGGTTACGCTTTTAGCTTGGGGCGCTCAAGCATAACAACTCAATATACCGCGGGTATGCCAAGACAGCGGCGCTCACAAGTGGGCGCAATCCACCAGCTACAAGCAACATATAAGTGCAGACGTTCACAATATCAGTATCTTATGGCGTTTTTGCGAGTCTATGAGGCAAAACCGTTTTTAGCTTACTTGCTCTTGGATGATATTAACCATCAATGGTACGAGTGTCGCATAGTTAGCGATAGGATTGATGTTAGCGCATTAGGAGATCAGATATTTACCGTCAGCTTGAGTATGGTTGTTAAGTCAAAATCTGTCAATACAGAAGCGGATGAATCGTTAATTGCAATCTACGAGATGACCGACGGACAAATAGATGCTTTCTTTAATCATCTTGAAAAACTGGTCAATGAAGATTTACCGGACGCGCTAGGGAGTTTAAATGCCTGATTATAATTACTGGCTTAGCGGCAATCCTGATGACGTCAGATTGCAGTGTGTGGAGATTTCACACCCTGCATGGTCAAAGGTATATCGTATCGTACAAAACCATGCTGACGGCGTTACAGTGACGCACGAGGGTGGTTTTGCTTACGCTTATGAGTATGTACCGCTGACAATCCAAAAAGGCACGAATAGCGATGATTTGGATCAGGAAATAACTATCGGTGTTGGTGATTTAGGCGAAACATTTCCAAAAGAGCTGGACGCTGCTAGAGCCAGTCAATACTCGCATATCAGGCCAACCTTGAATTACCGTGAATATAACCTTAGCGACTTATCAAAGCCACAGCTAACCATTTTAGGCTTAGAGGTCACTGACTATGAGCCAAAGCGTGAGGGCGCTGTATTTGTTTGCCGTGCTAAGCAAATGAACCTCACCAAAACTGGTGAAACGTACAATCTTGATGATTATCCAACGCTGCGAGGTTTTGTTTAGTGGTATAATTAGGCTAAATAAAAGGAGTGATTTATGACTAAGTTTATCGAGATAATTAAGGATAATGGGCAGCGCCTATTGCTTAACACGAATAACATTATTAGCATTTATGATATGTGCGTCAAAAGTGGCAGCAAGGTGATGATAAACACTATTAATGAAAGCGGTGAGCTTGTGCAGTTTGAAACAAGTATGCGTTATGATGACATAAAATCTCAGCTATAAACTACTAAATACAACAACCCTCCTAGCGAGGGTTTTTTTATTGTCAAAAATAAGGCCAAGTCATGTGGGACGCTATCAAATACGATGCTGACAAATACTGCTGTGAGCATTTTTTAATAGATGCTTACAGGCACTATACGGGCAAAGATATATCAAACAAGCTGCTTACGAGCGGCTTTTTTTGTGCCAGTAATTTACGCCAGTTTGTGCCCGTTACCGAGCCAAAACAGCACACCATTATCCTATTTAGAGATAAAGGCAAGGCTCATGTGGGCTTATGGTTAGATGGGCGTGTGTTGCACTTAGAGCCTCACGGCGTGGTCTGGCAATCACTTAATATTGTAATGCAAGGATTTGAGAGGGTAGCGTATTATGAACCTGTTTAGACGCTCGATTGAGTTAGTAGTAATACGTGATATTTTTAATCCGCAAAATAACATTGAAACCTACACAGGTTATGATGTTGAAAAGCTATTAAAGCAAGCGTTTGGTGGTAACGGCTTATCCGAAAGTGTGCGCCTTTATCACGGCAACTTGCTTGATGAAGTCACACCGAAAACGCCGCAAGACGTTGATAAAGTAATGCGCTTGCATGGTCGTATTTACGCGGTGGTTAAGCCGATGGGCTTAGACCCTATATCATGGGCTATTATTGGCATATCGGTATTAGCATCGGTCGCTGTGGCGTTTTTAATGCCAGTGCCAGACATGGGTAGTCAAAACCAACCGCCAAGCCCTAACAACGCGCTAGCAGCACGTACCAACAAGCAGCGTTTGGGTGGTCGTGTCCCTGATATTTTTGGCACCGTTTGGTCTGTGCCTGACCTGATTGCGCCCACTTATAGCGTTTACATCGACTCAAAAGAGATTGAGTATAGTTATATGTGTGTAGGGCGTGGCAGGTACGACACTAAAGACGCTTACGATGATACAACGCCAATCAGACACGTTGCTGGCTCAGGCGTACTTGTTTATGACCCTGATACCAATCTCAACGATGCGCCATCTAATATTTTTGGTGAGCAATTTACGCCAAGCGAGGCAAGTTTTGCTCGATTAGCGGCCAAGCGATATACATCGGTAAACGGTCAAACCCTGCCGTACCCTAACAGTTATCATAGAGCGGAGGTGGTTTTTAAATCGCCAAACATCATCGAGTCGGTAGGCGAGTTTGATATGCGCTCGGTCGCTAAAGTGGGTGAGATCATATTAATAGAAAACGCTAACGGCTTAACATCATCAACTGGCGCGGTAAATGTTGACAATACCGATCCTGAAAATCCAATCGAAACGCCAGTTATCTATAATTTTGACGGCAGTTACGAGGTGGCAGAGGTCACTAGCACACAAGTAAAAATCGTGTTGTCAGGCACTCAAGTGCAATCTTGGGATGACTTAGCATTGCACAATGACACGACCAACGTTAAAACCATCGTCCTGTCTGCTGAGAGTAGTCCGTTGTGGCAAGGCTGGTACTACACAGAGGACAGGACTCATGATGGCGCTATGGTTAATATTATTGCCCCAAGTGGCCTTTATGTGACCAGCAGTAGCGGCAACGTTTACGGTCGCAGAGTTGAGGTTAATATTGAGTCAGAGTTGGTTGACAGCAACGACAACGCGATAGCCGGCACTTATCACTCGCAACTAGGTGATGTTTACGCATTAGATAAAGCACCCAACCCAAGTCCAACAACCGAGGATGAGCGCAGACAAACAGCAGCCAACACCATTAGGATTGAAAACCCTAATTACGTTAAAGGCTCGCGCATGAGGGTGAGAGTGTCTCGCAAGACGCCTAAGCTCTATAAAGATGAGGGATCAGTGGTTCAGGAAGTCAAAATTGCAGATTTTTACAGCTACCGAGTAATGACTGCTGCTGACATGCCAAAAGGCGTAACCACGGTTTACACAAAGACAAGGGCAACCGAGGGGGCACTATCACTCAAAGAGCGTAAGTTACGGCTGCTAGTGCAACGCTACGTGACTGACGCTACAAGCGGCCTGCCTAAGCTCTCTAACCGTGCTGACGACATTATCAGGCACGTCATGACTGATCCAAAAATTGGCAACTTGCAATTAACGCAGGTCGATATCGCACAGATAAAAACGGAGATAGACGCGCAGATAGCTTATTTTGGTACAAGCAAGTGTAGCGAGTTTTGCGGTACGTTTGATGATAATAATCTATCAGCAGAGGAAACTATGCAGATAGTCGCTAAAGCGGTATTTAGTCAGGCCAAAAGGCAGGGTAATAAAATCATGCTGGACTTTGAGCGTAAAGTACCGGCATCGGTGGCTGTATTTAACAGTCACAATATATTGCCCGATACTTTCACAGCGCCACAGTCGTTAGGCATTGCCAATGATTATGACGGCGTTAAAGTCGAATATACTGACCCCGTTGATGACGCGGTGATTACCATGAGCTATCCAAATGATGCCATTGTTAATCCGCATGAGGATAAGCTGATCGGTGTGCGTAACGAGGTGCAAGCGCATACACACATGATGCGAATGTATAACAAAGACCGTCATGCTTATAAATCTTGTGAGTTTGTTGCAGGTGATGAAAGTAATATCGTGGTGCGCACTAATCGCATTACCGTAGCTGACCAATTGCGTGCAGACGTACAGCAAGGCAGCGTTGACAGCATTGAAACCATCGGCGGAGATATTGTATTGCATACGACAGACCCAGTGAGTATCGACGACTCAGTGGCACATACGCTGTTTATACAAACCATCAATAACGGCGTGGAATCCATCGCAGTGACAGCGCGTGACGATTACAGCGTAAAGCTCGCAAGATTGCCAAGCGGTGAGATAAGCGGTACGGATAAAGCAGTACAAGCTGTTTATCAAATCGTATCTGAAACCGATGGCAACCGTGATGCTTATCTAGTGGCTCAAAAAGACCCGAGTGACGGCATGACAAACAAACTGTTATGCACAAACTACGATGACCGCTATTATCAAAATGACAGTGACTTTACTAACGGCTTGATAGCCTAAACTAATTTAAACATACGCCCTCAATACGAGGGCTTTTTTTTTGGAGCTTAAAAAATGGCTAATGAATTTGTGCAAACGATGGCTGACGCAAGGGTTGATGCTCAATCGCTATCTGATTTTGTTTTTAAGCCATCGGGTTTTAAAGTTGCAAGACGATTAGCGCCAACCATTGACACATTGCAGTTTTATATAAATAGATTTAATAGTCTTAACGGTGACTTTAGCTCGTCTGTTTCTGTGGCATTATCGAGCCTGAATAGCTCTGTAGCGGAGGCTGATGGCAAGGTTGCATATATCGAGACAACGGTGCAAGACGCTATCAACAACACAGCAGTTGAAGGCGGTGTTTTAGCTGATACGTTTGTTACGGCTACAGCAAACGGAATTGGGCAGGTCGCAAGAAATCAAAGAGAAAAGAACGCTGACAGACTAACTCCTTATGATTTTGGAGTTGTTGGCAATTTAAATATAGATAAACTTAGTGATAGATTTACCACACTAGATGGTGCAAAGGAGCAGTATCCTAATGCAGTGTCACTAGATGAGTTAGCTGATAGAGTCGCACTCGATGCTTTTCTACTGTACTTGATTGCAAATCGTGTGGATGGCGCAGACTGGTCTTGTGAGATACTTTTAGATCAACCGCTTGTTTCCTACCGTGAAGCTAAGACCCTGCTGATTAGCGGTAGTTTAGTCTGTGCCCCCTTGATGACCAACACAAACAAGTTATCGTACTGCTTACACATTGCGACTAACCAAGTCGTTTGTACAGGTACATTTAATGTACAGGGCAACAGCGCATTTCCTGACATGCGCTCTCGTAAGATTGTGCATGGGATTATTTTTGGTGCATACAATGCACAAGGTACAGAACTAACAGGCAATGCGTCCAACTGTGAATTTAATCTAGTAGTGGGAAGTCATCTTTTAGGTATGTTGTATGTGTTTGGCGCTAACTGCCATTTTAGCTGTGTTAAGCAAGCACGGGGTAGTAACTGTGGGTCTGCTAGAGTACATGATACATATCCGTATTTACAAGGTATTAATGATACATTTACTAGTACTACTACAGTAGGTGGTAGTTTAGAGCAACGCTCAATCTTAACAATACCAGACATGATTTATACGCCTGAGCTGCATAGTATTGCTGGTCAGCTAGTTAAAATCGGTGGTGAGCCGTATGCAATCACAGATTACGACTATACCGCTAAAACTTTAACCATTTATCCTAATTTACCTACTGGGGTCACAACAGGACGAGTAGATTATATATTTGGGGGTGTTTACTCAGTCAATTCAGCGAACACAGCATGTACACGAGCTGATACTGTGCAAGCAATTGTTTGCGGTATTGGTGTACACGCGCCTTCTTTGTATGGCACAAATGTAGGTAATCTAATCACTGAGTATAATGGTTGCGCTCTTCATGTCGGTGAGCGTGCTACAGCTAGTATTGGTAATATAGTCAATCTCGCATATTTTGAAGCTAACTCGTTTGATATAGTGTACGGCTGGTTGCAAGACAATTATAACGCTCTGACTATTTTGCAAAACATTGCACTCAATAAAGACAAAATATGGAATTTAGCAGCTTACCGCATGAGTGGTGTGCGTAGACGCGACTGGTCTGTTATACGTGCTGGTAGTATTAGTGTAGGCACAGAGACTCTAACGTTGGAATCTACTAGCAAAACGTATAATTTATTATCGGAAAGTCACAATAAAGTTGTCTTTACTAATACTGCCTCGATTACGTTGTCGTATGATAATAAAATCGCGGAGTTAACTCAACGTAATAGCAAGACGCTGTTTTTTGCAGCAGCATCGAGTGCTGCTACTGTTTTAACTATCAATGCCCCTACGGGCTTTACAATTAACAATCTATCAAGCGTTACTATCAATCTCAGTGATTACAATGGGGTTGTTACAGCAGCTTTTTGGCTGCCATTATCACTTAATAGCTATGGCACTAACATTACTATGCAGCTGTCAGGTGTTCGCAAGGTAACCAAAGGCGCTACAGCCCAGCGTCCAACAGCCCCTGCTCTTGGTGATAGGTACTATGACACGACTCTGTTGGCTGCTGGCAAACCAATTAGCTGGAATGGTACTGCTTGGGTAGACGCTCTAGGCGCGACCGTATAGCAAACAAAACCCCTTAACTGGGGTTTTTTATTATCAAATTTTTGAGGAGGCGTCATGCCGCATATTTTATGGTCGCTGGTATGGCGGCTCATAGTAGCTTTTGGTTATCCGTTAGTCATGGCTATCAGATCATCACAAGCGCAATCAGCATACGCAATGAGCACTGAGCCGATGGTCAGTAACAGCTTAGAGCAACTAGCACGTACAAACAGTTTCGGCTTGATACTTGGCGCTTGCTTTGCGTTTTGGTTTTGTGGGTCAGTATTAGGCACGGTCTACCGAGCGCCCGACGACTTGCGAGATATTGAGATTAGGCCGTGGATTAGATTCTTAATCTGCTTGATGGGCGGGTTGGCTGCGTTTTTATGGGTGCTTAATAGTGAGGGGCAGTTAAATCTACTCATGCCGCTGTGGGTGGGCGGCGTTGCGTTTGTATCGCCGCACCTCATACAAATTGTACCAAGCATTGTTAAAAACAAACTAGGGATAGGGGGTAAGTCATGATATGGGTTATCGTTTTTTCGGCAACGCTATTATTGCATTTTATCCCCAACCGACTGATTAACACAAATTGCAGCCACGTCTACAGGGGTTTGATTATCATTGCCTTTGCCGCGCTTGTAGGTATGTCGGATCATAGTCTTATTGCTATGACCATCTTGATAATTGGCGCGCTGATAGGGCTTTACGGCAAAAATTACAAACACATGTGAGCAATAGCCCCTTGATTGGGGCTTTTTTTGGAGCAAATTTTATGAAAATCGACAAACGAGCGGCTATCAATATTGCAAAACATGCGACTGACACAGCGATTAAAAATAGTGAGGTTGTCAGGCCATACGTTAAAGAGAAACACTACAGGCGCGGGCTGACAGCACTCAACATGCTGTATTTTGCGTTACGATTTTTTGGTAAATAGGAGCTAGTAATGGCAGATTATAATGCAATGACCATAGCAGCCAACAAGCGACTACAAGAGAGTGTGGGCGCGGTAGTTGATGGTTACTGGGGCACAGGGTCGCAGTTAAAAATAATTGCTCGCAAATCCAAGATAGGTTATGACTGGGATAAGCTGCGCTCGCACTTTGGGCGCTTTAATCAATCTCAAGTCGATGGTTTTAATGCGCTGCTATCTGCTATTAACGAGTATGGCAGCCCAGCAAACAAACCTGCTTATGTAGCATACATGCTGGCAACCGCATGGCATGAGACAGCAGCAACCATGCATCCCATTGAGGAGTACGGCAAGGGCGGAGGCAGACCATACGGCAAGCGCATTGATGTTCATGGCGGTCAATACTCTAGCTCATTGCCTATCTATTACGGCAGAGGTTACGTCCAGTTAACATGGCTCACAAACTATGTGTTTATGCGTAACCGTTTGGGCGTGGATTTTGTCAACAGTCCTGAGTTGGCGCTAGATCCAAAACACGCAGCAGACATTATGATTGTCGGTATGCTAGAGGGTAGCTTTACAGGTAAATCGCTGTCAAAATATATCAAGTATGGCTTATACTTTGAGTTCGTCAATGCTAGGCGCATCATCAATGGTACGGATAAAGATGATTTGATAGCAGGTTATGCCGCTAAATTTTTGGATAGCTTAGCTATAATCTAGCTATATTTAGCTACAAATAGTTGCTATAATAAAAATTCGAAGCCTCGAACCGTGTTAGCCATTATGATAGTGGGTGTATAGCGGTTGTTGAGCAAGCCCCATCATTAATTTGGTGGGCTTTTTTTGTGTCTAAAATTTGGTCTAAACACGTCTAAGTTGGTCTAAGTTGGTCTAATTATGGCGAATTCGCCGCTTTTAAATCGTCTAAATAGTCAGCCCATTTTTGCATCATGCTAACAACTGTATTTGCGTACTGGATGATAATCTGCACAAGAGTTTTTTGATGGGATTGATTTTATCGAAGCACTCAGTGCGCCCACCAAAGTATACTAACGGCTTGTAATTATTATCTCTAAGTAGGTTGTGAAGTCTCTTTTCCAAATCCCAGATATAGTGTCCGTGGCCTATCACCTCATACAAAACTTCATAATCATACGGCATTGCGCGATTGCCAGACATTCTCAAGCCAGTGGTTTTTGATGTTATTCCGATTTTATAAAAAACCTCACTATGACTGCTGCACTTAATAACATACAAGCAGCCAAGTCCACGGTTATTTTTGTCACATTTCACTTGGAATGATGTTCTCGTCCATAGATTGGTCTCAAGGTAGCACTTTTGACACCCAGACCCACCAACGTGAATGGCGGCTTTCTGAGAAAACACGCCATGAGTTTTACAAATTATATCTATATCGTCTATACCTTTGACATACTTAGTTTTAGAGTAGTCGTACTTTTCACCATGAACATCAACGCACTGTTCTAAAAAATCATTTTGTGTCTTGGTATTGCTCTCATCCGCACATATTCTACAGCCAAACCCCGCTAAATGACTGTAGGCAGCTTGCTCAAACAAACCATGTTTAGGGCAAATAACAGGAACAAAATCATGTAGTTTTGATAGCGGCGATTCGGGGTATGTGTAGTAGTTATCATGCTTAATTTTAGCTTTACTAACAAATTTGGTGTGAGTGTAGCAAAAGCTTTTATTGCTGCACTCTAAGCAAGCATGCTTTGTTCTATCTCTTAAATGGTCACAAGGGGCTTGCCAGAATGAGCCATGCTCTTTGCAAACGATCTCTATTTTTTCTTGCGTGTTAACATAATCAACTTTAGAGTAATCAAACCTACTGCCAAATTTTACTCTAGCACTCTTAATGAAGTCATCAAAGTTTCTGACAGTTGGTTTTTTTCTGGTCTTAGCTTGCTTAGGGGTGTTTTGAATAGTACAATTGCGGTCAGTCATAACTAACTCCGAACAGTTGGTTTGATCAGAAAACCTCAATTATTGATAGTAATTGGGGTTTTTGTTTGAGCTTTAATTATACCATAAACACCTGTTTAATAAGGTATTAATTGCCCTTTAACTCATCCAAATAGTCGGCGTAAACTTGCATCATGTTAGCTCTTTCTTTTATAAGGGTCACTCTATTGTAGGCACGACCATTCGCATCACGCACGTTATGGCCTAGTTGCAACTCAATCAACTGCTCAGGTATGCCTAATTGCTCAACCATCATGGTACGAGCAGACGCACGAAAGCCATGCGGTGTGTGAATGTCTTTATACCCCAAGCGCCATAAGTATTTATTCAATTGCTGTGGGTGCTCATGCTTCGACCTACGCTTAACGTTATAGAAAACGTAGTCAGTCTTTCCAGTATCTGCGTGCATCTGCTTCAAAATCTCAATGGCTTGCGTAGGTAGCGGCACGACTAAGTTGCTCACCATGTCAGCCCTGTTGCCTGTTTTTGATGGGTTAAACGCCCACGTCTTAGCGTCAAAGTCGATTGCGTCCCAGCGCATAGAGCACATATCTTGATTGCGCTGAAATAGCAGGGATTGCAGCTTTATAATATTTTTGGTGTGTCCATAAAAACCTATCACGTTATCAATGTCGTTTAGCAGTTGGCCAAAATCAGCAGGATTAATAATGGCGCTATGATGCTCGGTCTTATTTTTAGGCAGCATTAAATCAGCCACGGCTATCGCAGGGTTATTGTCGATGTAACCACGACCAATCGCCAGGGCGAATACTTTTTGGCAGACACCACGCACGCGCTTAGCGGTTGGTATCATCGTTTGCTCAATATCTTTGATGGCTCTCAATACGTCAGGCGTGGTTATCTTGTCGATGCTCATGCGACCGATATGCTCATTGGCATAGTTGATATGCTTGCTTTTCTGGTCAATAGTGCGCTTCTCAAAATGGTTTGATGATACCTGAGCTTGTAGCCATTCGTCAGCCATAATCGCAAACGTGGGCATGCTTGATGACCTATCTTTCAACTTCTCATCGTGTAGCTTTGGATCAATACCATTTTTCAGCAATCGCATGTTTTCACTGTGTCGTTCACGCGCTTGCTCAAGCGTCATGTACGGATAAGTACCGAGTGTATAATACGGACGCTTGCCTGTATTGGGGCTGGTATAGCGATGGCGGAACGTGGTAGTCTTGTTTTCTCTGATATAGAGGTCGAGTCCAGCGAATCCCTCTATCTGATGCGCCGCATTGCCAGAGTCATGAGCCTTGATTATTTTCTTAATTTGGGTGTCGGTCTTGATAGCCACTTGATAGCCTTTTTGATAGCCAGTTGTTTTGTCCAAGTATGTATCAATTTGTCCCAATAAGTAAAGATGAAAAAGCCGTAACCCTTACAAATCAATGGCACTTAGTAGGGAAAAGGTGAGACAATCAAGTACATAAAGATATACTTTTGGAGTCGCTTTTTTTTGCCTAAAATTTGACATCTGTCTCTGTGAACAACTAAAAATGCTCGTATATTGTATTAAGTCCTTTATTATAAAGGGCTTTTTTTTGCTCTAAATTTGTCTGATTCTGCAATAAGGGACTCAGTTGTTTCTTCTTTGCCAACTGTGGGACGGATTTAGAGTACGCCTCATGGTCTGTTTAATCACCTTAGATTGGCTGAACGTACGATTTTTTAATCAGTGGGGACCATTGTGTGTTGTACAAACTGCTAATGATTGGCATCTTAATTAACCAAAGAGTGGGACAACGATACGAGCAGCGCTGACTAGGCGATGGTGAAAAGTTAAATAGCCTAAGCATAAAATAAAAAATTTGTTTCAGCCACATTATTAACCGGCATCCGTAAAACCGATCATGCGGTTGATAATTATCAAGACAAACAACAGGGCAGTCATCAAATAGATTATAATGACGGTAAAAATAGCCGCCATACTGATAATGCCACTAATAAATCATTATTATACTTATAATAATGACCAACAATGGCTGGGTACATTGCATACGATGGTGTTACACGATACGATAGTCAGTCAAGATGAGTATGATTGTCGGCTTTTACTGTTAGAGCACGGGCTCGGGTGCGGCAGATTTTTGACTGACTTAAAACAGGCTTGATGTAGCGAATATTTGGCTGCCAAGGTGCTACCTATATGAAGGTATTGTCCAAAATAGACGTTTTAAACCCATTTGTGATAAATAGGATAGTAGACCCGCATGAGTGATATCCAAGACCCGCTAGTTGTATTGCAACATCGTATGCAGCAGCGTCAGATTTTAGCGTTAATGGGTATTAATCAGTGGGTGCAGCCAAGCTCAGGAACCATTAATATCGCAGACATCTCTGCTCCTAATGTCGCCGATAGTATCATTCAGCCTGTTTCTTCGAGCATAAGTGTTGAACAGCCTCACATGGCAAAACCAAGTATTGATAATACAAACGGTCATATGTCAAATGTCACGTCTGAGGACTTTGGATCAGCTCTAGTCGATGAAGACTCTTATAGCACTTATTACCATGACGATAACGATGCTGGCTTAAGCCGCCCTCATGAACAAAGCCCCGTAATCTATAGTTTTGATACCAGTACCCCTGACACCGCTACCACCTCTCGTGTAGAGCCAGCTGTCCCACAAGCAACAGCCGTTGAATCAATCGACCCTCCTGACAGAGGTCACGACACTAACAATCTTAAAATAGCGCCATTTGATTTACAAGGTGGCCGCTATGGGGACTGGGTATTTTTTGTTGATATCCAAGCCCTTAATAATGATAGCCAAAAACTGTGGCAAAATATCACGCAGGCATTGTCCATAACCTGTGAGACAACATCGTTCCCCATCTGCGAAGGTATGGATACTGCCGAGCTTGCCAATGCCAGCCTAGCAGGCTATGTGTTTAAAATAGGGAGAAGCGAAGAGATACAAGTAGCCGCATTGACCGCGCTACCTGAGGGACTTGAGCATCCCAATATGACTACTGTGCCGACATTGGATGAGATGCTTGCTGATAGCAGCTTGAAACGACAATTTTGGGAGACGCTCTCTCATTAGCTATATATAGTTATTTTAAGCCAAGTGAAAAAATTTAAGACCCAGTTTAGAGTGTTTTAACGTTCAGTTTTTAAAATCCCACTAACAACGATGACCTCATCATATTTAGGATGAAAGCTATGTCTACCAATCCAGAGTCTACACCAACTTTCAATACGGCGACTCCTAATCGTTTACCTAATTTTTCTGCAGGACCTGCCACGATACCGACTGCGGTGTTATCACGTGCTCAAGCAGAGCTACTCGACTGGCAAGGCCGCGGCATGTCGGTAATGGAAGTGAGCCATCGTAGTAAAGAATACATGGAGATTACTGATAAAGCGGAAACCAAACTACGCTCATTGATGGACATTCCGGATAATTATAAAGTGCTGTTTTTACAAGGCGGTGCCAGCTTACAGTTTTCAGCGATTCCATTAAATCTGTTAAATGGTGGTCGCGCAGACTATCTGACTACTGGTACTTGGTCAGGCAAAGCAGTCAAGGAAGCGCAGCGTTATGCCAATTTAGGTCTTGGTGAGATTAACTTGGTGGCCACGGGTAAAGACTGTAACTTTACCGATGTGCCAGCCCAAAGCGGTTGGAGCTTGAGCGATGATGCAGCGTACTTCCATTACTGCGCTAATGAGACCATTCATGGTTTGCAGATATTTGAGCCGCCTCAAGTCGATGCACCGATCATCGCTGATATGTCGTCTTGTATCTTGTCTCAGCCCATTGATGTGTCTAAGTTTGGTATGATTTATGCGGGCGCGCAAAAGAATATTGGCCCAGCAGGATTGGTCATTGTTATCGTCCGTGAAGATTTATTGGGGCAGGCAAGCGAGTGGTGCCCTATGCTTCTAAATTATGAACATCAGGCTGATAAGGAATCCATGTCAAACACGCCAGCGACTTACTCTTGGTATCTAGCAGGACTGGTCTTTGATTGGTTAGAAGAGCAGGGCGGCGTGGCAGCTATGGGTAAAATTAATCAGCAAAAAGCAGAGCTGCTCTATCAGACCATTGATAGTAGCAGTTTTTATAGCAACCCCGTAGCCCCTCAATATCGTTCTATCATGAACGTACCGTTTACTCTCGCTGATAGTAGTCTTGATAAACGCTTCTTAGAGGAGTCAGAAGCCGCGGGTTTGATGAATCTAAAAGGCCACCGTGATGTTGGTGGTATGCGTGCTAGCATTTACAATGCGGTGCCTCTTGACTGGGTACAGCAGTTGGTTGACTTTATGACAGCATTTGAAAAAAAGTACGCATAACGACCCATGTCGTTTAAACTAAAAAAGACGCAATTCTTGTGAACTGCGTCTTTTTTTATTGATTCTCGTGTACCCTTTGGCGTGTCGAAACATGATGTGCCTGTCTTAATATGGCAAACCATTAGGTTAAAAAACCTAAGTTTGTTATGATAAAATTTTGCGATACTGACGTTTTTAGTATTCTGCAGTCATTTACCATACCTTTTAGTCATTAGGTAAACTCTCATACATCCATTGGTTTGGCATAGGGGTTTGTATAACTTTATTATGATAAAAAATGCTAGGTTACAAACCGTCTTATTTGCCATTGTCCTCAGCTGGATGCCAGTCAGTTTTGCTGCACCAATGACAACGACGGCGCTTGGTCACAACAGTCCTACTGAGTATATGGGCGCGGCTTATATGCCCTACGCCAATCCAAATGCACCAAAAGGTGGCACACTCTCATTAGATGCACGCGGTACCTTCAATAGCGCCAATAAATGGATGACCACTGGTGTGGCGATGATTGGGACTGATTATCTGTATGATACCTTGATGACTGGTTCATTAAATGAAGCGTTTACCATGTATCCGCAGTTGGCAAGCAAGGTCACTTATGATCCAGAGGACACCAGCTGGATTATTTATCATATCAACCCCAACGCGCGCTTTTGGGATGGCTCAGCTGTGACGAGTCGTGACGTTAAAGCGACCTATGATGCGCTATTAAGTAAAGGACCGATGTACATCCGCAGTTATTTGGGCGATATCCAAGAAGTGCAGGTTATTAACAAGCAACAAGTAAAGTTTGTTTTTGCCTCTGATGATAATAAAGAGATTTTATTAACCGTCGGGCAGTTTCCGATATTTGCTAAGTCATCTATCGAAGCTGATTTTGAAAAAATTACTCTGACGCCTTTGATGGGTAGTGGGCCTTATAAGCTTGGTCGCGTCGATGCAGGTCGTTCGGTCAGCTACGTGCGTGATCCCAACTATTGGGGGCGTGATCTGATGGTCAATCGTGGTCGTTACAACTTCGATATGATTAAGTTTGTGTATTATCAAAGTGATGAGATTGCTTTTGAAGGGTTTAAGTCTGGCCAGTATCGTTTTCGCCCCGAAAACAAAGCTTCTAACTGGGCAACGGGCTATAATTTTCCTGCCGTCAAAGCAGGCATGATCAAAAAAGAAACGATAAGCAGTCAAAACCCAGTACCGATGCAAGGTTTGGTTATGAATATGCGCCAGCCTATTTTTCAAGACATTCGAGTGCGCCAAGCATTAACAGCCGCTTATGACTTTGAATGGATGAATAAGACTTTGTTTCATGGTCAGTATGAACGCTTGCAAAGCTTTTTTCATGGCTCGGAGCTGGCAGCGACAGGAACGCCATCTGTGGCCGAGATGAAAGTGCTCAATCCATTATTATCCAAACTTGAACCGACGCAGCGTCAAGCAGTGTTAGCAGAATGGCAACTGCCAACCAGTGATGGTAGTGGTTTTAATCGACAAGGGTTGCTTGCAGCACGGCAGTTATTGTTAGATGCGGGATTTTATTATGATGATATGAAACTGTATCAACCGAATGGACAGCTTGCGAAAATTGAGCTGTTGATGACGGGCGAAACGATGGGACGTGTGTTGCTACCTTATATTCGTCACTTAAAGCGGTTAGGGTTCGATGCGACGCTGCGCCAAGTTGATGGACCACAATATTATGAGCGCATGCGCAATTTTGACTATGATATGGTGGTGGATGTCTTTGCCCAAAGTCTGTCACCAGGGGCAGAGCAGTTCAGCTTTTGGGGCAGCGCTGCCGCTGATCAAACGGGTAATAGAAATACCGTTGGTATCAAAAATCCGGTGATTGATAGAGTAATAGAAAAGTTAGGTGGTGCTAAGAACCGTGAAGAGATTGTGCTCTACACTCATGTGCTGGATCGCTTATTGCGCGCAGGTCACTATGTCGTGCCACTATACGGCAAATCTGGCACCAATGTCGCTTACTGGGACCAATACCGGCATACTGAAAAACTGCCTACCAACGCCGTTGGTATTGACTATTGGTGGACAGATAAAGCAGCAGAGGCACGGGTTAATAATTACTTGAAGCAATAAGCAGGTGTCATCTTTAGTCACTAATTTAGTCACTAAATTTTTAGTTACTAGTATTTGAACAAAAAGCACTCGCAATAAAAACAACGATTGGTAAGGATTTAACATGAGTATTCGTATTCACCCGATTAAAGCGTTTAATGACAATTACATTTGGACATTAATTAATGAAAGCAATAAGCAAGCGATTGTCATTGATCCGGGTCAAGCCGAGCCTGTCGCCGCCTATTTAGAAGAGCATGCGTTGGAGCTGACCTCGATTTGGACCACGCATCATCATCATGATCACGTTGGCGGCGTCGCGGGGTTACAAGAGTCTTATCCCATGACGCATTTGGTCGCCCATCCTGAGCACAATGTAGATGAAGATCAGACGATAAAGGACGGTAGTACGGTGAGTGCATGGGGCTGTGCGGCCCAAGTGTGGGACGTGTCTGGTCACACTGCTAGTCATGTGGCCTATGTACTAGATGTCGATGGTGGTAAGCATTGCTTTTGCGGCGACACCTTGTTTAGTGCGGGTTGTGGACGTGTTTTTACTGGTACGATTGAACAGTTATATGACAGCTTTAAACGCTTAAACACCCTACCAGCCGAGACGCTGCTGTATCCTGCTCACGAGTACACCGCTAGCAATCTACGTTTTGGCTTATCTATTGAGCCTGACAATGCCGCCATGCAGCACGCTTTGAGACAAGCAGAAGAAAAAACAGCGCAAGGCATACCAACCTTACCCGTGACCTTAGAGCATGAGCGCGCGGTTAATGTGTTTTTACGCACCCAAGAGCCGAGTGTGATCGCAGGCGTCAAATCCAAGGTGACCATTGAAGATGATAAGTCTTTGACCGTGTTTGCCGCGCTACGTGAGCTTAAAAACAACTTTTAAACCCGTATGTTTTAATCACCGCCCCGCTTTGGGAACGCTATACTGCTCATTTTCTCTGTTGTCAAAAACATTTATTGTAGGAAGCCACCACTATGGGTCGTTATATCTTAAAAAGGTTATTGCTGATATTACCGACGCTTTTTTTGATATTGCTGGCAAATTTTGTGATTGTACAAGCAGCACCAGGTGGACCTGTGGAACAACAGCTGGCACTCATTGAGCAAGGGGCAAAAGATAACGCACTGGGTGGTAATATTGGTGCGGGTAGTGCAGGTGGCAACAGCAGTACTTATCAAGGGACGCGTGGCTTATCGGAGGAGATGGTTACTGCTATTAATGCGCAGTACGGTTTTGATAAATCTGCGCCTGAGCGCTTTTGGCTGATGTTAAAAAATTATGCTCAGCTAGACTTCGGTGAGTCGTTTTTTAAAGGGCAATCAGTGACAGAGCTTATTGTAGAGAAGCTACCCGTCTCCATCTCGCTTGGACTTTGGAGTACGCTGCTCATTTATATGATAGCCATTCCGCTTGGGGTTTATAAAGCCATGCACCATGGTTCAGGCATCGATAAAGTCACGGCCATGCTCCTCGCCATCGGTCATGCGATCCCCGTGTTTGTCTTTGCGGTCATACTACTGGTGTTTTTTGCGGGCGGTAGCTACTGGAATATTTTTCCGCTTCAAGGGCTAACCTCTGAGAATTTTGATCAATTAAGTACCCTTGGCAAGGTTAAAGATTACTTTTGGCATCTGGCACTGCCGCTGTTGGCAAGTACGGTTGGTGGTTTTGCTGGCTTGACGTATTTGACTAAGTTTAGTTTTTTAGAGGAGCTTGGTAAGCAATATGTGCTCACCGCTCGCGCCAAAGGGTTGGGGGAGCGTCAGGTTTTATATGGGCATGTATTTCGCAATGCGATGTTGATTATTATTGCGGGCATACCAGCGGCTATCGTCGGGATTTTCTTTGCGGGCAACTTTCTTATTGAGATTATCTTTAAATTGGATGGTTTGGGACTACTTGGTTTTGAAGCCATTCAGCAACGCGACTATCCAGTGATATTTGGCACGCTATTTATCTTTACTTTGGTGGGGCTGTTACTACAGTTAATCAGTGATTTAAGTTATCACTTAATTGATCCCCGTATTGATTTTGAGGGGCGCTAATGTCAAGTCAATCTCTAACCCCATCCGCTACATTTGTAAAAAAGAAACGCCGTTTAAATCCTATATGGCAGGCGCGCTTCACTCGATTTCGCCGCAATCGACTTGGTGTGATATCACTGTTTATTTTTGTGGTGATATTCATTATTTGTATGGCAGCCAATGTCATTGCTAATGATAAGCCGCTCTTTGTGCAGTATGAAGGTGACTATTATTTCCCCATTCTAAAAGCGTATCCTGAGACAACCTTTGGTGGTGTGTTCGAAACCGAAGCCAATTACAAAGATCCTGCGGTGCAAGCACTGATTGATGAGCAGGGCTATTATGTGATGCCGCCCATTCCATTTGCTGATCAGACGCCCAATGTTGAGCTGGGGGTGCCATATCCAGCAGCGCCCAACAGTCAAAACTGGCTTGGCACCGATGATTTGGGCCGTGATGTGCTGGCGCGAATACTGTATGGGATGCGAGTGTCTTTATTATTTGGACTGGCCTTGACGCTTGCGGGCGCTTTGATTGGTATTATCGTCGGTGCGATACAAGGGTATTATGGTGGGTGGGTAGATTTGGCAGGACAGCGCTTCATGGAAGTGTGGGGCGGTATGCCGCAGCTGTTTATGATCATTATTTTGGTCAGCTTGTTTAGTCCTAGTATCACGACGCTTTTTGCCATGATGCTGTTATTTGGTTGGATGGGGTTGGTTGGTTTGGTACGGGCAGAGTTTTTGCGTGCGCGTAATTTTGATTATGTACGGGCTGCTCGCAACCTTGGCGTTTCGGACAGTCAAATCATGCTAAGACACATTCTACCCAATGCGTTGGCGTCGAGTTTGTCGCAACTGCCGTTTATTTTAACCGCCAACATCATCGCCTTAACGGCGCTCGACTTTTTAGGGTACGGGTTGCCACCTGGTTCACCGTCATTGGGTGAGCTGATGGTGCAAGGGAAAAACAACCTTGATGCACCGTGGTTGGCACTATCAGGATTTTTTAGCTTAACTTTTATTCTATCATTGCTGATCTTCGTTGGTGAAGCATTGCGTGATGCGTTTGACCCGAGGCGCTCTTAATATGACCGTAGCTACTGAACAAAAAAATAGTGGTCTAAAAGAAAACCATAGTAATGCACCAAACAGGCTCATGCTGAGCGTGGATAAGCTCAGTATCACTACTGTCACAGGCGTCCAATTGGTTGACGAGCTGTCTTATGAGCTAAGACAAGGGCAAACCTTGGCTATCGTTGGTGAATCAGGCTCCGGTAAATCGATTGCGAGTCTTGCACTATTGGATTTATTGCCAGACAGTTTGATGGTTGCGGGAAAGGTGCAGCTAGCCTGTCCCACCGGAATGACTGCGCTGTCAATAGACAATGACAAGGCGCGTAACGCTGCGTTACGCTCTGTCCGAGGGCGGCGTGTCGGTATGATTTTCCAAGAGCCGATGACGGCATTAAACCCATTGCATACGGTCGCCAAGCAAATCGCTGAATCACTACGTCTAAGCGGCGTACCCAAAAAGCAGTGGCGAGACAAAAGTATTGCTTTGTTAGAAGATGTCAATATCACCGACCCTGCTGATAAACTAAAACGCTATCCCCATGAGATATCAGGGGGTCAGCGACAACGCGTGATGATTGCCATGGCATTGGCACAGCAGCCTGACATATTAATCGCTGATGAACCAACGACCGCGCTTGATATCACTTTGCAGCATGAAATACTTGAACTATTAGAGCGTCTCAAGCGCCAACACAATATGGCGATGGTGCTAATCAGTCATGACCTAAATCTGGTCAGGCGTTATAGTGATGAGGTCATCGTGATGCGTCAAGGACAGACGATCGAACAAGGCGAAACTGCATCTGTGTTTGAGCATCCCAAGGCCGAATATACGCGTACGCTTATCAAGCAAGACTTTGGGCAAGCATTAAATCTAATAGACAACAACGAAGATAAGCAAGCAAGCGTACTAAAAGTGAACCATCTTAAGGTACAGTTTCCAATCGAAAAAAGCTTGTTTGGCGGTACCAAGCGTTGGTTTAATGCGATCAAAGATGTGGATATGACGCTACAAAAAGGGCAGGCCCTAGGTGTCGTTGGGGAGTCAGGTTCTGGAAAAACCACGATTGCCCTTGCGCTCAGTCAATTACTTAGCACTCAGGCGCGTGTGAGTGGTCAGATAGTAGTCAATGATCAAGATATCTCGGCATTATCCAAAAAAGCCTTACGTCAGTTTCGTTCGCAGATTCAAATGGTCTTTCAAGACCCATTTGCCAGTATTAACCCGCGTATGACTGTGTTGCAAATCGTTGAAGAAGGACTGCTAGTACAAGGTGTCGACAAAGTGACTCGTCAGCAAGCGGTGATGGATAGTTTGGCCACGGTGCATCTGCCAGCTGAGTTTGCGCAGCGTTATCCCCACGAGCTATCAGGTGGACAGCGTCAGCGCGTGGCATTGGCGCGTGCCCTCATTATGAAGCCCAGTCTGTTGATATTGGATGAACCCACTTCGGCGCTTGACAGTACCACGCAGGTGACTGTGGTTAGCTTATTACGTGAAATTCAAGAAAAGCAGCGTATCAGCTATGTGTTTATCAGTCATGATTTAAAGGTAGTGCGCGCCTTGTGTCAGCATGTTGTGGTGCTCAAAGACGGCATGTGTGTGGAGTCTGGACGTACCGAAGATATTTTCAATAAACCCCAACATCCGTATGCTAAGCAGTTACTGCAGGCGAGTATCAGTTAGTTCACACAAATAAAACACTGTCTACAATGGGGCTCTTTTATGATGGACTGACGATACCTATACCTTTATACGCTGTAAGCAAGCAACACATAGCAGTTCACAATAATAGCGGCATACTAAAAATGGCAGTGGTACAATAAGTTTGGACAGTCGTTGACTTAGTGTAGGCGCTCACGCTATTTATATATTATCTATGATAACAGCGGCCAACATGGTTGTTTCGCATGATCGTCATTGCTATTGTTAACATTATTAAAAAGGATTTTGTGCCCATGAAAAAACAAAACAGTATGACCAAATTAGTCAGTACCAATGGTTTACAGTATGCAGGTTATGTGGCGGTCGCCAAAACGCGCGCCAAGGTATTAAAGATATTTTCTTACGTCATACCCGTTAGACGACCAATGTTGTTTGTCGGTGAGACTTCTTGTGATGAGCTATGTGATATGCTCATCAATGAAGGTAGTACCAATGTCTTTATCGTCACTGATTCGGTGCTAAATAAGCTTAGCATACCCGCTAAAGTCACCGATTATTTAAAGGCAAAAAATATCAGCTATAAAGTCTATGACGGTATTACGCCAGATCCTACGTTCAAGGTGATTGAAGAAGGACTGCGCCAATCAGTTGCGGCTAAGTGCGATTCGATACTTGCCATTGGCGGCGGCTCAGTGATTGATGCGGCTAAGATGATTGCGATGGCGCAAGGTAATAATTGTCAACCCAAAAAACTCATCGGCATTCTGAAGGCAAGAAAGCCTTCAGTGCCGCTCTATTGTATTCCTACCACTGCTGGTACTGGCTCAGAAGCGACGCTTGGGGCAGTTGTGTCAGATGATACAACCCATCAAAAAGCACTGTCAATCGACCCAAGAATGGTCCCATTGGCAGCGGCTATTGACCCTACGATTATGAAGGGCATGCCAGCACATATCACAGCGGACACTGGTATTGATGTGTTGACGCATGCGCTTGAAGCATGGATGAGTGTCAATGCCAGCGTCGAAACCGACTATTATGCGGCTTCAGCTGTTAAATCCGTGATGCATTACTTGCCAGTGGTTTATAAAGAGGGCGGGAATCTAAAAGCAAGAGAGGAGATGGGTATAGCAGCGCATTATGGCGGTATCGCCTTTAACAAAGCGGGTCTTGGTTATGTGCATGCCATTGCACACCAATTAGGAGCGTATTATAGTATTCCTCATGGTCGTGCCAATGCTATCGTGTTACCTTATGTACTTGAAGTGAACCGTGAGGCCAGCAAAAAAAGATTGGCTGAATTGGCCAAAAAAACCGGTATGATAAAGGATGGTCAAGCTATTGGTAATGATCGTGATATTGCAGACCATCTTATTACTCAAGTACGTGACCTGATTAATACCCTAAACATTGATCCAACCGTTAAGGGTATGCAGGCCAGTGATTTTGATCATATTGCCAAAGCAGCTGCTAAAGAAGTCAGTGATACTTATGCAGTTCCCACTTATTTATCAGCGTCTGAAATAAAAAATATCCTAACGAAAATTAAGCAGGCAAGTGACGAGCGTGTGGATACTGATACTGATACTGATGTTAAAGGTAATAAAGTGGCTTAAAAACATAAGGTTGCTAAAGAACGTAGTGTCGCTAAGATGGTACATCTGTTAAACAGTAGTACCAATAAAGAGTGCTAGTAATCATTCATAAGGCACTTAAAGGCGGTAAAAAAAAGGACACTGCATAAGTAAGTGTCCTTTTTGATAGGTACTGATTTAACACGTGCTAACCCAGTAATTTAAAACGCTGGTTGACGTCTAGGAATCGCACTCAAAAACTCCATGCGTGCCTGATTGTCATGAACAAACTCGCCCAGCATCGAGGTGGTACGAGTGGTGGTGTGCTGTTTGCTCACACCGCGCATCATCATACACATGTGTGATGCATCCATAACGATAGCGACACCGCGACAGCCAGTCACATCCATAATGGTTTGTGCTATCTGATCGCTCAGGTTTTCTTGGACTTGCAAACGGCGGGCGAACATGTCGACAATACGGGCAAATTTTGATAAGCCCAGTACTTGACCGTTGGGTAAGTAGCCCACATGTGCAATACCATGAAACGGCAACATATGATGCTCGCACAATGAATAAAACTCGATGTTTTGTACCAATACTAGCTCGCGATTGTTCGAGGGAAATAGGGCGTCATTGACGACTTCATCTAAGCTTTGATGATAGCCTTGGGTTAGATGAGCAAACGCTTTTGCGGCCCGCATCGGGGTCTCTTCAAGACCAGGACGTTCCAAGTCTTCGCCCGTTGAGAGAATCAGTTGACGATAAGACTCAACGCTTTCTTGGTAATCTGATGTTATGGTTGGGGTGATACTCATAAGTTTGGCAGCCATCCAAAATGTGGGTGTAGCTTAACGCTAAATCCTATTATGTAAAGGATTTTTATAAAAATTGTGCAAGCTGGGAGGGCTGTGATTATACTTGAAATCTGCTTAACTTCATACTGCTGTGGTGAGCAGTTGTACGTTTAATCCATATTCAGCCCCAGAAAAAGTGAATACAGTTTACGACTGTTTACTTAAATCAATTCGTGTATAATATCTTCTTTTATTTGTATTTGGTCACTATACGTTATTTCTCACATCTGACTATTCTAAATAACTTTATCTTCTAAATAATTTCGTTCGATTCAAAAGGAAATACTATGCTACTACAAGGACAACGTTTTGTCGTAACTGGCATCGCAAGCAAACTTTCTATCGCTTGGGCAATTGCTGAAGCGCTACACCGTGAGGGTGCATCATTGATCCTGACTTATCCAAACGATAAAATCAAAAAACGCGTGGATATGGCAGCAGAAGCCTTTGAGGCGGATTTGGTACTCGAGTGTGATGTGGCATCTGATGAGTCTATTGCTGCCTGCTTTAAGCAAGTCACGGCTCACTGGGGTGATGGTATTGATGGTGTGGTACATGCGATTGGCTTTGCACCCATGGATCAGCTGGACGGCGATTTTGTCAGCGCCACGACTCGTGAAGGCAGTCACATTGCCCATGATATCTCAAGCTATAGCTTTGTGGCTTTGGCTAAAGAAGCTCGTGAGTTGCTGGCCATGCGTCATGGCTCTATGTTGACATTGACTTATGAAGGTAGTATCTCAGTATTGCCAAACTATAATGTGATGGGTATGGCCAAAGCCAGTCTTGAAGCCAGTGTGCGCTATCTTGCCACCTCTATGGGCGGTGAAGGCATTCGTGTGAATGCGATCTCAGCAGGTCCTATCCGTACGCTAGCTGCCAGTGGTATCAAATCATTCCGTAAGATGCTCGATATCAGTGAAAAAATTGCGCCGTTACAACGTAATATTACCCAAACAGAAGTAGGTAATGCAGCGTTGTTTTTACTGTCGCCATGGGCTTCAGGTATTACTGGTGAGATTATGTTTGTAGATGCAGGCTTTAATACGGTCGCTATCAGTGAGCAATTAATGACGCTTGATGAGCCTAAATAACGGTTTGGTATTAGTGGTTTGATATAGGAGAGGCAGCCAATTGGCTGCCTTTTTTGGTTATACTAGGGGCAATTTTGAGAGCAGCCTTTAGGCGTTATATACATATGATAACTAAGTTACCAAGGTGGATATTGTGGGGCGGTGCAGTACTGGCATTTAGTGCAGGCTGCGTTAATACGGCAGCATTAATGGGTTTCGCGAATTTATCGGTCTCGCATGTCACGGGTAATGTGAGCTTATTTGCAGCGGCCATTGCCTATTTGGATGCTCGTAGTATTTTATATATCGGTACGCTACTGTTGTCCTTTTTAGCAGGGGCAATATTGAGTGGCTTTATCATTGGACAAGCTGCATTGAAATTGGGCAAACGCTATGGACAGGCGCTGTATATTGAGGCGGCATTACTATTGGTGAGTTATTGGCTGTACCAGCAGCATGATTTTTTGGGGCAGCTGGCAGCAGCGATGGCATGTGGCCTACAAAATGCCATGGTAGCGACTTATAGTGGTGCAGTTATTCGTACCACTCATTTGACAGGGCTAACATCCGACATGGGGGCTGCAATCGGTAACTGGTTGGCTGGTCGCGCGATTAGTAAGCCGACATTGGGTTTTCAAGCTGTTATTTGGTATTGCTTTTGCGGGGGTAGTGCAGTCGGGGCGTACTTGTTTGCCAAAGTTGGCTATGAGGCTCTATTTGTACCGATTACGATCGTTTTAACAGCGGCATTTATATATAACTATGCCTCAGATCGCTTGCCAGAAAAAAGAGAGCCAAAACGCGAGAGACACTCATCATAAGATAAGTGCCTCTCATTTTATACGTTTTATCTTACAGTCGCACACTGGGTATTTGGGTGCCAAAGCACTAAATTACTTTTCGTCTTCTTCTTTATGATCTTCATGTTCGTGCATGCCTTGCATCATATCAAGTGCTGAGTCATCGGTGCGCTGTTGATCTTCTTTGGCCAGACCATCTTGGTTGATATCTTTTCGCGCCATTTTGGTGGTCGAGTCGGTTTTATTTGTATCTGTCATAAAGTGCTCCTATACGTTTTATGAATGTTTCAGTTCTAACAAACTTATGGTTTCAATCTATTGTTATTAACTATTTATTGGTGTTTTAGTGGAACTGCAACAGTTTAGTATGAGATATGGCTTCTGTGTTGTACATATAGGATATGGGCTTATTTAGTGACGTTGTGTAACAAAAGACCCCGTGGCGACTGAGTAAGAAACGGGGCTAGAACTTATGATTAGATAGAAATGTAATGCCCATCAGTGTCTAAATTTACAGCCTAATTCGAAGTAGGGGCTGATATAAAGCAAACCCATGCTTCATCAAAGGATTTTTTTGATGTATATCTGCTATGATGGCGACGTATTTTTTTGGGGTACGAGAAAAAGAAGGTTGACGAGTAGTACACGTCTTTATATATGGGATTTCCCCACTGTCTTTGAGGAACTAAGGACATTTTATGTCAGAGCAAAAACTAGATAGCCATCTTCCTAAAGATGGCAATGAGTATTTATTTACAGATACCTTTCCAAAGGGTACGGGCAAAGGGTTGATCGTTGTCGTTATTGCAGCGCTTGTTAGTATGGTTATTTATAATGTATTACCATTCGACATCAATGCCAATAAGGGTCTGTCCCTGCTATTTTTTATTGGGGTATTGTGGCTCACAGAAGCAGTACACGTGACGATTACTGCACTATTAGTAGTAGTGGTCGGGGCCTTAATTGGTATACCAGAGTTCGATGCTGAAATTGGTCTGCAAAGTTTCGCTAATCCTACCATTTATTTGTTCTTTGGTGGTTTTGCGTTGGCGGCGGCCTTGCATGTGCAGCAGTTGGACAAAAAAATTGCGCTAAAGATTTTATCGATGTCAGGTGGCAAACTAAGCACAGCCGTGTTTTTGATATTTGGGGTAACGGCATTCTTATCGATGTGGATATCGAATACGGCGACTGCGGCGATGATGTTACCGCTGGCGCTTGGTATTTTGACGCAAGTTGATCGTGAAAAAGATCGTGGTACTTTTGTTTTTGTGTTATTGGGTATTGCTTACTCAGCAAGTCTTGGGGGATTGGGTACCATTGTCGGTTCACCGCCTAACGCCATCGCGGCAAAAGCACTCGACATTGCCTTTGTGGATTGGATGAAGTTTGGTGTGCCAATGATGCTGGTATTATTGCCGCTATTATTGGGTGCAATGTACGTGTTTCTTAAACCGAACCTAAATCGTAAAATCACACTGGTTGAAGACGAGCCTATTGCTTGGAACAAACCGCGTGTGGTGACTATTATCGTCTTTATCGTCACGGCATTGAGCTGGATATTTTCCAAAAAAATTGGCGCAGCACTGGACATTACTGATACCGATGCTGTTATTGCTTTATCAGCGGCGGCGGCTGTGGTCAGTCTGGGTTTGGTATCATGGAAACAAGTCTCTGATAATACCGATTGGGGTGTCCTCATGTTGTTCGGTGGTGGTATTGCCCTGTCAACGATTTTAAAAGTATCAGGGGCGTCGTTGGTACTGGGTGAGACGGTAGCCAATGCACTGTCTGCTGCACCGCTGATTGTGGTTATGATTGCAGTATCGGCGTTTATTATATTTTTGACAGAGTTTGCTTCTAATACTGCCTCTGCCGCGCTACTTGTACCTGTATTTGCGGCTATCGCTGAGCAGATGGGTCTGCCGCATGAAGTACTGGTATTGGTCATCGGTATTGGGGCTTCTTGTGCCTTTATGCTTCCAGTTGCCACGCCGCCCAATGCTATTGTATTTGGTACTGGCCTGATTAAACAGACGGAGATGATCCGTACGGGTGTCATTCTCAATATTATCGCTACCTTTGTGGTTGGGTTGTGGGCTTATTTTTTCTTGATATAGTCTCATTAACAGCGTTATGATAAATAAACCCGATGTCTCAACCATTACGAGGCATCGGGTTTTTTATTTGTTTTTACTCATTACTGATGTATCAAATCAGCAGTTACTTTTTAAAATAAAGACTCACCTTTTAACACAGCCCCTCATATTGATGACAAACTTGAGGTGGATGCAGAGGATATGTGTAACATCAATGCTCTTATCTCAAACGGTCAGCTTTTGATTGCGCCTGTTGGCCATATAGGAAATGGCGATCTTGAGATTGAAGAAGATAAAGAGTGTTTTGGATATGTGAGTATTAAGAACTTAAGGGAGTTATCATAATATGTCTTTAAACATGTACTACAAAAGCGGTATGATCCGCAAAACCCGCTGCCAAATCTCTGATGAGCTATTGCCCACCTTTTATCAGGTTCATGATAATGCGAATTTTCCACAATTGACGTGGTTAATTGACCATCTTTATGATAATCCACAGATTCACCCTGAAACCGCTAGCGCGTTAGCCAATGAGATAGTGGCATTTGAGAAATTAATACTTTCGCTACATCTTCCTTTTCCTAGGCTGCCATTGCAAAAACTACATACCTTTTTTATGGGAGCGGCCACCAGCCAACAGATTATTTATACGAGTAGTGATTGATGTCATCATTTAGGCCATCTTTATAATAGTAAACTATGTAGGTATTTGCATTGCAATCAGGTCTTTCATCGTTCTGATGACTGTAGAACTCTGGAACAGCAAAAATCAATAAGTGATCTTTGACCTTAGTAGATACTACAACCACATTCTCAGTTCTAACCAAACACTATTACCAACTTGAATCACACCTAAATTACCCCCATAATCTAACCACTTCTAAATAATAAATAGCCTAAGTAAATATGCCCAATACTTCCAAGAATACAAACTTAGAAACATCTACTGTCGTTGAAAATCATGATACTGCAAAATCAGCAACAACAAACGATGAAAAAACCTCTTTAAGTGATACGACTGATTTACCAGTGCTGGCTAAAGACAGCTATTATCTAAGCCGTCTTGAGCGCGAGTTGGCGCGTGGTGCTGTCGCCAAAAATAAAAAATCCAATCACGAATCTGATCAGAAAAACAATAAAACCGATGAGATACTTGCAAAAAAACGCGCGCAGTATGACAAGATCAAAACCCGCTCACAACAAGCGGTGCAGGCACGTATTGAGAGTATCCCAAGCGACTTACCGGCCAAATTAAACCTTGATTTGCCTGTTAGTCAGCGTGCCGATGATTTGGTACAAGCCATCATTGATAATCAAGTCATCATTGTCGCAGGTGAGACGGGCTCTGGTAAAACGACGCAGTTACCAAAGCTTGCGATGCTGGCAGGACGCGGGATCACAGGACAAATAGGGCATACGCAGCCGCGTAGATTGGCCGCGCGTAGTGTTGCCAACCGAATTGCAGAAGAGCTGGGCGAGCCATTAGGTAATACCGTCAGCTTTAAGATTCGCTTTAATGAGCAAGGGTCAGCACAATCCGTTGTTAAGCTGATGACCGATGGTATCTTGCTCGCGGAGTTGGGGCACGATCGTTTCTTAAGTAAATATGACACCATCATTATTGATGAAGCCCATGAGCGTAGCTTAAACATTGACTTTATCATGGGTTATCTCAAAAAAATGCTACCCAAGCGCCCTGATTTAAAAGTCATTATTACGTCAGCCACCCTTGATACCAAGCGTTTCAGTGAATATTTTAGCTGCTATGATGCCAAGCTAAAACGTCAGATACCTGCGCCAATCTTTAATGTTGAAGGCCGCAGCTTTCCGGTAGAAGTTCGTTATCGTCCACTCACCGATGAGCCTGTGACCAGCTCAGACGATGACAGCTATGATGATTTTGAGGATAATTTACCCCGTGCAGTGGTGGCAGCGGTCGATGAGTGTTTTAGTGACGCGCAAAACAAAGGGCATGCCGATCAAGCCGATATTTTGATATTTGCGGCGACCGAAGCTGAGATTCGCGAGTTACAAGACGTGCTGGTGCGCCATGGACCCAAACACACAGAAGTACTACCACTGTTTGCTCGGCAGACGTATGAAGAGCAGCAGCGCATTTTTCAGCCCTCAGGTCGTGGTCGGCGTATTGTTATCGCCACCAACGTGGCCGAAACTGCGTTGACGGTACCGGGTATTCGCTATGTAATTGATTTGGGATTTGCGCGAATTTCACGTTACTCGTATCGCTCACGCGTGCAACGTTTGCCGATTGAAGCGATTTCACAAGCGGCGGCCAATCAACGTAAAGGTCGCTGTGGTCGTGTCGCGCCTGGCGTTTGTATTCGTCTGTATAGTGAAGAAGACTTTAGTGGTCGCCCTGAATTTACAGAGCCGGAGATTCTACGAACCAACTTAGCGTCTGTCATTCTACAGATGGCCAATCTGCGCCTCGGTAGCGTTGATGATTTTGAATTTATTGAGCCGCCAGATAGCCGCTTAGTCACGGACGGCCATAAACTGCTTGATGAGCTGGGCGCGATTACAGTAAAAAACGACTCTGCGCCTGCCAATCAAAATGCCAAGCCCAAATCGAAAAAGGGTTTAGATCACTTGCGTCTGACTCGTATCGGTCAACAAATGGCACGTATGCCTATCGATCCAAGGCTGGCACGTATGCTGGTCGCTGGCTCTGATTTTGACTGTATTCGTGAGATGCTTATTGTGGTTGCCGCGCTTGCCGTACAAGACCCACGCGAGCGCCCCGCCAATAAGCGCACGCAGGCCGATCAAAAACATGCGGTTTTCCGTCAAGATGACTCTGACTTCTTGTTTTATTTAAGTTTGTGGAAAGCACTGTTTGAAAAGGATGAAGATGGCAATAAGTTGTCTGGCAATCAGCGTAAGCAATTTGCGAAGAAAAACTATCTGAGTTTTCCGCGGGTGCGCGAATGGCATCAGACCCATCGTCAGCTGGTACAAATGGTGACTGAGCTTAAGCTGACCGATGTGAGCGATGCAAAAAATACTGATAAAGCCCATGCGAAAAATGCCTCCATTGAAGCGACAACGAGTGATCCTACGGCAATTGAAGATGAAGAGCTTCGGGCTGTTAAGTATGCTAATTTGCACCGAGCACTGTTAACGGGTTTATTGTCCATTATCGCGCATAAAACTGAAAATCGCGGTGAGTATTTAGCCGCGCGTCAACAAAAAGCCAAAATATTCCCAGCCAGTACGGTGTTTAAACAAACGCCGCCTTGGGTGATGGCGTTTGAGATGGTCGAAACCTCACAAGTCTTTATGCGTACGGTGGCTAAGATTGAACCTGAGTGGATCATCTCAGCCGCCGGTAACTTACTAAAATATCACTACTTTGAGCCGCATTGGTCGAAGAAGACAGGCCGTGTCAAAGCTTACGCCCAGATTAGTTTGTTTGGTCTCATTATTGTCAGTAAGCAGCTGACCAACTATGAGCAAGTCAACCTAAGTGAATCACGAGAAATCTTTATTCGTGATGGTCTGGTGACGGGTAATTTGGGGCGTCAAGCGCCATTTTTACAGCATAATATGGATAAAATCGCGGACATTGAGCGCATTGAAGATAAATTGCGCCGCCGTGATTTATTGGTCGATGAAGAATCACTGTATCAGTTTTATGATAAAAAAATTCCGGCTCATATTGCCAGCCGTAAAGCCTTTGAAGACTGGCGTGCTGAGGTAGAAAAGACGGATACTAAGCATCTATTCTTTACCGATGAAGATGTGTTAAACAGCCAAGCTCCGACCACGGGCGAGTTTCCCGAGGTATGGAAGTTGGGTGATTTAAAATTGCCCCTGCGTTATGTGTTCGATCCGGCTAGTGATGATGATGGCGTGACTATTCGGGTGCCACTTGCCGCGTTACCGCAGCTTGATGCTATCGAGCTGTTATGGGGTGTGCCTGGATGGCGCTATGAGCTGGTGCTGCAGCTGCTCAAATCATTACCGAAAGACATTCGCCGTCAAATCGTCCCCATTCCTGATACGGCTGACAGCTTGTTTGACGAGCTACAGCCGGCTGGTGGTCATGGCTTGCTAAAACAATTGTGCCAAGCGCTAAACCGTCGCGGTATTATGTCAGTGACGCCAGAGAGTTTTAATCCGGCTAGTATTGACCGTTACTTACAGCCACAAATCTGCGTAGTCGATGATAAAAATCGCATCATCGAAAAAGGCCGTGATCTACAAACGCTCCAGATTCGTCATGCGTCTGAGACCAGTCAAGCAGTGAATGAGCAGCAAGGCGTGCATACAGAATTCCCTGAGCATTTTGCCTTTAGTAAAAATCATCACAGCGCGGGTGTCGTGATGAAGCAGTTTGCGGCTCTAGTCGCTGATGAGGCAGGGGACGCCGTGTCTATTCATCAATACACGGATGTCAATGCCGCGTTACAGGCGCACCGTGTTGGGGTGTTAACCTTAATCAAAGGCAAGCTTGGGGCGAAGAAAAAACAGTTGACCAGCCAAGTTGATAAGATATTCAAATTAGCGTTTGCGCCACTTGGTGATATGGACAAGCTCAAAACTATTATCATTGATGCGACGTTAGATGCTGCGCTCGAAGAGCACTATGTGTTGTTTGATCATAGCACCGACTTGCCTGAAAGCGCCGATAGCATGGCTGTGGGTTTGGCGGAGGAGCTACCGTTTACCACTGAGGAGTATGCACAAACTTTAGAAGTGGTGGCTAGTAACTTCCTATTGACTGGTCAAGGTGTCATAAAAACGCTCAAAAACGTCTATACCCGTTGGCAACGTATACGCCAAGGGTTATTGATGCTTGATCGGGAGATCTTCGGTGAGTCTATCGAGGATATTGAAGATCAGTTAGAAGATCTGCATTTGGCTAACTTTGTTTATCGGATGGATTATAGCCATTGGCAACAATATCCACGCTATCTTGAAGCGCTAGAGATTCGTCTTGAGCGCCTTGAGCATAATCTGGATGCTGATCTTGATGGTGTCTATGCGCTGGACTTACATATGGAGCGGCTAGCAGGACGGGCGGACAAAGATGCCATCAGTGAATATCGTTGGATGGTGGAGGAATATCGTATTCAATTGTTTGCCCAGCCAATGAAAACTCGTATGGCAGTATCCCCTAAGCGCCTCAGCAAGATGTGGGATAAGGTCAGTTAAAGTAGGAAAGTATTTTGGTGCTTTTATGGTAGGTTAGAGCAGGCGTTATTCACACTGTTTTAAGCTTATGATAAAGGACCATTAGCATCTAAATGGGACAAGGGCTGGATTAGCGATTGCTGATCCAGCCCTTTTTATTTGAAAGCGTTATTGCCTGATATTTTCAGTCAGTATACCCATGCTATAAAGGATAAATGCAATCACTGTTAGTATCACAATAAAGGGTGTGAGTATCCAGATCACAGTGTTAATCAGTAACGCGGGTAACAACCCATCAAACAGTACGGTATCTGGTGTAAAAAAATCGGTCACTACATCGATTGCGTGCTTGGCAATGGGGAACAGTAAGGTACTTAACGCTAACATGTAAATGTACTTGCTAAAACCAGGATCGCTCACGAGAACTGTAAAGTAAAACACTAAGAAAAAAGTGACCCCTAATGCCCAGCACTTGAGAGTATAACTTAAATGTCTCATATTCATTCCTCACAGATCTCGTTGCGATCGCACGTAGAGAGCAGAGCAATCCAATAAATTCGAAATAGTAAATACTATATATGTTATATAACGAATATATTAATTAAGTCAACTATTTTTCACTAAAAATATTTTGTAAATGGTTTGCCTACAGTTTGATGGTCTAAAAATATTTTTATAATCGATTTTAAAATAGCCTAAGGAATAATAAATACATCATTTTTATAAAGACACACACGGCTATAACCCATTAAACCAACAAGTTTATTAAACTTTAGTGTGATACTTTACAGTTAAACGCTTATAGTTTTGATATAAAAGACATTAGACCCAACAGTACAAAAGTATAAATACCGCCTTGAGAACGTTTTAGGAATACATCTATGGAAGGACTAGTTGGTACAGTAAACGGAATTATTTGGAGCTCAGCCCTAATCTATCTATGTTTAGGAGCTGGCCTGTTTTACTCCATCATGACGCGTTTTGCGCAAGTGCGGCTATTTGGTGAAATGTTACGTTTGATATTCAAAGGGAAGGCCAGTGTTGATGGCATCTCGTCCTTTCAAGCTTTAACCTTATCTTTGGCTGGACGCGTCGGTATGGGAAACATCGCAGGGGTAGCGGCAGCCATTGGTTTTGGTGGACCAGGTGCAGTATTTTGGATGTGGGTGGTGGGTTTCTTAGGAGCTTCTACCGCCTACGTCGAATCGACACTCGCCCAGATATACAAAGAAAAAGACGTCAATACGGGCCAATACCGTGGCGGGCCTGCCTACTATTTTGAGCGTGTACTCGGCCAGCGCTGGTATGGCGTCATTTTTGCCATTGCGGCCCTGATTGCTTTAAGTATGTTCTTACCTGGTATTCAGGCGAATGGCGTGGTCAATGCCGTGACTCAGGTCGTGGGAGAAGGCGCGTCCATAAATATTTTAGGTAAAGAGGTGGGTACCACACGGTTAAGCGCACTAGCGATGATTTTGGTGGTTTTTGGCATCATTATTTTCGGTGGGGTTAAACGCATTGCTACCGTGACCGAGCTTGTGGTGCCTTTTATGGCGATCGGCTACATGGTGTTAGCCTTGATTATTATGATAAGCAATTTTGGGATGATCCCACAGGTATTTGGACTGATTATCAGCGATGCCTTTACCGCGCAAGCAGGATTAGGAGCAGCAATTGGTTGGGGTGTTAAACGCGGTGTGTATTCAAGTGAAGCAGGTCAAGGTACAAGCCCGCACGCAGCGGCGGCGGCGGAGGTTGACCATCCAGCGCAGCAAGGTTTGGTTCAATCATTTTCAGTCTATATTGATACTTTATTGGTCTGTTCTGCAACGGCGTTTATGATTTTGACCATGGGCACTTACAATGTCCAAGGCACACTATCTGATGGGCAATATGTGGTACAAAATGTCGTCGCTGGCACTGAGATTAATTCACCCGCCTTTACGCAGCTGGCGATGGAGTCCTTATATGGGGCTTTTGGCAATATTTTTATCGCTATAGCCGTGTTTTTCTTTGCATTTACTACCATTTTGGCCAACTACTATATTGCGGAAGTCAACGTTGTCTATTTGACTCGCTTCATTGGCCCTAAAGCCAATAAAGTCGGTCTATTTTTTGTGAAAGTACTAATGATGGTAATGATTGCTTATGGCGCCCTCAACTCAGCAGGCTATATTTGGGCGATTGGCGATATCGGAGTGGGCCTTATTGCTTGGTTGAACATCGTCGGCATCTTAGTTATTTTCTTTATGGCACGTCCCGCTATAAAAGCGCTTAGAGATTATGAAGCGCAGCGTAAAGCAGGGGTAAAAACTTACACTTTTGATCCCATAAAAATCGGTGTTAAAAATGCCTCCTATTGGGAGGAGCGGCACTTAAAAGAAAAGCAAGCCTTAAAAGAAGAGGCGTTATACAAGAACTCTTAATAAATGAGATTGCTCCAATCGTATGATGAGAGATGCACTAGCGGGGGAGCTTATTTATAATCTCTCTAGCTCGCTTGGTGGTGCCCCTGCTCTTAGCCAATCTATGTCCATTAAACAAATAAAAACCCCGTGTTAGAGGTTTGACTCCAACCTCTAACACGGGATCGATGAACCTATAAAATTTACTAGGTAAATGACGGGCTAGCTTTCTAGCTGCTCGATCATGCTTTGATACTTTTCTTTTCTATCAGTCATCTTACGGCGTTTTTCCTCAGCATTCTCTACTGATTCTTTAGAGTCTTCTACTTTTTTGTCAAAAGCTTCCAGCTCCGCATCTACGCCCTCTAAAAGTTTATTGAGTATTAAGGCAACCGCTTTTTCAGAAACGTCGTGGGTCACGTTAGAAGCGTCAGACTTAAATTCATCTTTAAGTTTAGAAGCCCATTGATAGATATTTGTTACCATCGCCCCGTACTTATCGTCTTTACCGGATTTGTCCTCTTTATCAGATTTACCGTTTTTATCTGACATAATTTCATCTTTAAGCTTAGACGCCCATTGGTAAATGTTGGCTATCGTGACGCTGTTATCGTCTTTATCAGACTTACCGTCTTTATCAGACTTACCGTCTTTATCAGACTTACCGTCTTTATCAGACTTACCGTCTTTATCAGACTTACCGTCTTTATCAGACTTACCGTCTTTATCAGACTTACCGTCTTTATCAGACTTATCATCTTTCTCAGACTTATCGTCTTTATCAGACTTATCGTCTTTATCAGACTTATCGTCTTTCTCAGACTTATCGTCTTTATCAGACTTATCGTCTTTATCAGACTTATCGTCTTTATCAGACTTATTGTCTTTATCAGACTTATTGTCTTTATCAGACTTATTGTCTTTATCAGACTTATTGTCTTTATCAGACTTATTGTCTTTATCAGACTTATCGTTTTTGTCAGACTTATCGTTTTTGTCAGATTTATCGTCGTCAGAAATGACGTCATCACCTTTTAAAACTTCTACAGACGTTACAGCATCGTTGTTAGGGGTCTCTGTTGACTCATTCTCTACGTTATTATTTGGGGAATTATTTGACATATCTTATAGCCCTCTTTATGTTATTTATTGGAAGATGTCGATACTTGATACTAAGCCAGTCGCTTTTTTTATTCAGTGTATTAATGTAAATATATGAGACGATAGCTCAGTTTTTCGACATTATATTTAAGAGGTTAAATGTGAAAGTCAGTCATTATCACCGCTGTCATGCTTGATAGTTGTATGACTAAGTTGTTGAAATAAATGGTTTTTTATTGATAGGTGCAAGTGCTACCGTATAACCGTGCAAGCCATAGGCGCTATTTTATTTTAAATGGATTATGTGACCTTTCTTAACAGTTCTTAGGTAAAGGCGATGAATATTTATTCAGCCTGCCACTAAGTGGCTCAGTAAGTGTAGGCCATACTATTGAGCGTTTTGTGCTACAGACTTACTACTAGAGTGAATGAAGTAAAGCGCAATTGCGAGACACACTAACGCACTGATACGACTGCCTGATAGATGGATTGCTTCATTACCTAACCAGCCAAAATTATCGATTAGCACGCTCATGCACAGCTGTCCAAAGATGACTGCCACGGTTGCCACAGCAGTACCGATACGCTGTACTGCCACCACCATAATGACAATATAAGGGACGCCGCACAGCGCCCCTAGCAGCTGCCATTTTGGTACATCCATTAAGGTAACAGTATGATTAGGTTCAAAGAAGAATATAAGCAAGGATGTTACTACCGCGCCCACAGAAAAAGTGAGAAACGCACTTTTGAATACGCCAACGTTGCCGCCAAGGCGTCCATTTAACGCTGCTTGTACACTTAAGGTCGCACCGCCAATGATTGCTAGGATGACCATCAATATAAGTGTCATGTGTTTTACCCCTGAGCCATAAAAAAAAGTGCCGCAATAATGAAAAATAAAGCAATAATCCTCTTATTGTCTATTTTTCGTTCAGTGGTTCCAAATAACCCGTAGTGGTCTATGATCAAGCTCTTAGAGACTTGCCCAGCCAGAATGCCAATCATGGTCATCGCGATCCCAATAACGGGTGTCACTACCGTTAATATCACAACGTAAATAGGGCCTAAAATGCCACCAACTAGCAGTAGGGGAGGTTGTGAGAAAAATGACGGGCTGTCTCTTGGACTAAAAAACAACATTAAAAAGAAAGTCAGAGCCGCCCCAACACCAAAAATACTCAATGTCGCCCACAGCTCCCCAACTTGACTCCCTAAAGGTCCAAGTAAGCCTGCTTCCACAGACAATCCCATGCCTCCTAAAATAACAATAAGTACTAACAATATTTGCATGAAAACAACCCTAATAAGCAAGACTGGGTAGTCTACAACAGCTTCTCCCCATAAAAAACGCTACAATGTAGAAATCACCTTTGCATAAGTTGCACAAATGAACACAGTAGATAATATCAGCATAAAAACCTTACTTTTTTATATCAGCGTTTTTAATGCCCAGAGCTTTTCGGTGGTGGCTCGAAAAGAAGGGGTATCTGCTTCTAAAGTGTCACGTATCATCAAACAGTTGGAAGACTCGTTGGGGCAGCAGCTTTTTTATCGTAATACACGCGCTGTTATTCCTACCGAAGCGGGTCGTGTGTTTATGATTTATGCACACTCCATGACCGAGAGTATGAATGCCGCCCAAACGGCGCTTCAAGATAGAACGTTAGAACCGGGAGGACTAATAAGAATCAATGCACCCGTCTATTTTGGACAACGCCACATCGCACCTTGGCTACCTCAGCTTAGTACCCAATATCCTAAACTGCAGATAGAGTTGACGTTGACCGATGATTTTATTGACCCGCATCACTATGCAACAGACGTCATTTTTCGGATCGGGACATTGGACGACTCGGCTTTTCATGCGCGTATTTTTGGCACGCAAACCTATCATCTCGCCGCTTCCTCAGAGTACATAAACAAAAACGGTAAACTGCAAACACCAGCAGATTTAATGCATCATAAGTGTTTGGTATATAAAGGCTCAACAGGACCCAATCGTTGGCTCTTTCAGGCAAAAGATGAAGAATGGGTATCTTACTTAGCACCTGCTTTACTGATGTCCAATAATGCAGAATCATTGCTAGTGTCCGCACTCAAAGGTATGGGGATTGTGCTTTTTCCGGATTGGTTGATCGGTGATCATCTAAAAGATGGCACGTTAGTGAAGGTACTGCCTGATTACAATGCCGCTGTGAAAACAACGCCTCAACACATCGCCGCCATTTATCCTAATACACGCCACGTTTCTCTCAATGTCAGAACGTTGATTGATTATTTCGCTCAGGTTTACGGTGAGCCACTGTATTGGCAGCTTATTTAAAACTGTGTATTTGGATAGTGATAAGTATGCTAATGACCATCAGTAGTAGCCGTGCGTTGTGTTTGGGAAGAAAAACACATAAAAATTATCAATAAGTCACTCAGTCAGCAGGGCGGCTAACTATAACGGTACTTACCAGTGTTACTGTAAGGTGCTTGAAAAAGATAAAAAACTTATTAAAAATGATTGAATAACCTTTGTTAAGCCGTCCTCTGGTTTAACAAGTCAAATTGGCAAAACCGATTTTGGACTTTTTTTAAATCAGTGTGAAGCAAATAAAAATTTTATGCCTAGTGTATCAAGCGTCAAAATTTCTTGGGCAATGGGCCACAACGCCACCCGCGCCGTCCTACTATGTGGGCTGAGTGACGCATTTTTGATCACAGCTGTGCTTTGGCGGTATTGTACAATCAAAGTGTGGCCAATCAATCGGAGTATCCTATGGAGCTGGCTGAGCTTTCAGAAAAACAAACCTCAAACAGGCAACAAGGCGAGCGTATCATCCTACGTTTGACCTATATTAGCCGTCATAACCCCGATAATAAGAATATCGAAGTGACGCGTATCCTTGCACAGGCGCAGTGCAATAATGAGCGTAACGGAATTACTGGCGCTTTAATCATCAATGAGGACTTCTTTATCCAGAGCATTGAAGGGGCAAGACCTGTCATTAACGAGCTGTTAAGAAAGCTGGTTAATGACGATCGGCACTTTTCGTTGCAAGTTATTGAGTGTACTGAGATTGAGCAGCGGCGCTGGAGTAAGTGGTCAATGAAACATTTAACCCCAAGTGAGCAGGATACAGAACATGTGCGCAAATTCTCAGCGGGTAAGGATTTTAACCCTTATCTAATGAGCACCTCACAAATCGTGAATTTCATTGAGACACTATCGGAAATTCAAGAACAGCGCACATCTGCGACAACAGATCTTAGCTTTCAATAACGCGGTTGGGTTGAATACAATTTATATGAGAGATGAGATATGACGAACACTACTTTGGAGCCCCATATTTTGGTCAGTATGACCTACGTTAGCCGGGCAAACCCAGATATGTCAGCGGAAGAGTTCAGTGCAATTTTGCAACAGGCACAAGCAAATAATACGGTTAACGCCATTACTGGCATGCTGATTTTTAATAACAACTATTTTTTACAAACCATTGAAGGATCGAGAGCACAGATTAATCACTTGTTGGATGCTTTGATTGCCGATCAGCGGCATTATGATCTACAGCTGATTGAAACACGTGAATTGAGATGTAGAGAGTGGTCTAGATGGGCGATGAATTATGCCTCTCCAACCAAAGAAAATGCCGCGCTTTATCTTAAATACTCGACGACTGTCAAATTTAATCCCTACTTACTGAGTGCTGAATCCGTACGGGGTTTGATGAGTGAGTTGAGTCAGTAACGAGGGTCGTATGCTTTTGGTGTGTCTTTATTCAAAATAAACACCAAAACGGCTCCTAAGATGATCGCACTTGCCACCACAAACGGTACAGTGAGTGGCTCAGACAAAAAAGCCACCCCGAGTAAGGCGGCAAGTACAGGCACGCACAGTTGTACAATCGCGGCTTGTGTGTTTTTTAATAACGGCATTGCCATATACCAGATACTATAGCCCATACCAGATGCGATCGCCCCCGAGGCACACGCCAGTACGATACCCTTGGTGGTTATACTCTCTAAATGACTGTTAGTCACGCCTGTGTTATTTAAATATATCCCCACGATGAGCAGGATCGGAACGGCCACAAGGCTTCTGACAAAGTTGAAACCGGTGGCTCGTAGCGGAGAGATACATGACTTGCCGCGTATGCTATATACTCCCCACGCCACACCGCTTACCGCCATGAGTGTCGCTGCTAATAGTGAAGGTGCTGCCACTGATGGTAGCATTAAGTAAATAAAACCTGCCACAGCTACAAAAAATGCCAGCCATTGCAATGTGCTTAATTGCTCTTTTTTATAGATGCCCCAGCCGATCATGGTGAGCTGAACGGCCGAAAACAAAATCAGCGCCCCTGTACCAGTATCAAGCGCCACGTAGGCAAGCGAAAAGCACAATGCGTACACTACTAGGCTGAAGCTACTCAACCAACTGCCTTTATCGTTTAACAGAGCCTCACGATCGGTATTACTGTACTTTACTGCTTGGGATCGCAAACGGTAGGCATGAAGCGTCATGATAACGCCCAAACAAACAGCGGCGCTCATTAGGCGAATAATAGTAAAGCCCCATGCATCTATATAGCCCTCTGCCAACGCCATCCTACAAAACAAAGAGTTTGCGGCAAAGGCGAGTAACGCAATAACGATATAAAACGTGGCTTTCAAAAATAATTCCTACAATTGGTAAGCAGTTTTTCAAATAAAATGGTCAAGAACTGGCCTTGAACCGCTCATTGCTCTCTCAGATGCGCTGCTGCTATCAAAGCAGCTTGCTTGTGAGCAAAGCTGATATAGCTTCTCCACTATAAAGTAAATACAGTGCTGCTAGGATAAAATTTCGCAGCCTCTGTTAGCAATTGTTAGTAACGACACAGCACGCAAAAAAAGACGTTCCTAGAAGTACATTATAATAAGTGTGCTTTTTTTATTTAATGAACGGTAGTTGTCCTGCTAAAAATTCAGTGACTGATTGTCTCACAACAAAACCTACATTGCCGGATTGGCTGCAAAAATCTTCTCTTAAGTTGACCCAATCATAACTGGGTTTTTGATAAGAAGGCTGGGATGGCTGAATGCTCAAAGTAACCACTAGTACCAAACGCAATAGCACAGACAAAAATGATAAATAGGAAATAGAAGTATGGATTGGGCCAGTATTTTTATTTATGACACGACTTGGGTGTTTGCCGTTGAAATCTTAATACGCGTCACCGTGATGTTTGTGCTCATTATTTCGTTTTTACGATTTACCGGCAAGCGCGGTGTTCGTCAACTGTCTATCTTTGAGTTGACTATCATTTTGTCACTGGGTTCGATTGCAGGCGATCCCATGTTTACTGAGGATCTACCTATTATTCAGGCGGTACTGATTATGAGTACCGTTATCTTGCTTTATCGACTGTGTACTTGGGCAATGATGAAGTTTCAGCCTATTGAAAATTTTTTGGAAGGAAAGTCGCTTTACATTGTCGAGGATAGCATGCTGGTGCTTGAGAAGATCAAAAAGGGTAAGATGTCACATGATGAGTTTTTTGCTGAAATGCGCCAACAAGGGGTCGAGCACCTAGGTCAAGTACGTACTGGATTGTTAGAGACAGATGGGAATTTTAGTGTGCTGCTGTATCCACCTAAAAAAACGGTCTATGGTCTGCCACTGTTTCCCAAACAGTATCAAGCAGTAGAAAAAATAGAAACAGGCGTTTGTTATGCGTGCATGTATTGTGGCTATGTCGAGCATATCTCTGAGCCCAACCAGCTCTGTGTACGTTGTGAGAATCAGTGTAAGAATTGGGCTAAGGCATTAAATAGTCAGATTGTGAGATAGAAAATAGAGTAAATGCGTCATAAAATGGCGGGTCGCCTTAGTGCTTTTTGGTATCGCCCACCACTTTATCCATGACCGCAAACAGCAAGCCAGATATTACGAAAGTCATGTGAATAATCACTTTCCACATCAACTTATCAGCATCAACTTCGCCCATTTTACTCGTTATGTCCATAAACGACTTTAACAGATCAATAGCAGAAATAGCGACGATGGCACCGATGACTTTTAGCTTTAGGCCAGAAAAATCAACTTTCCCCATCCAGCTAGGGCGATCATCATGAGTGCCTGTATCAATTTTTGAGACAAAAATCTCGTAGCCACTGAAGATAATAATAAGCAGCAAGCTGGCAACCAATGAGATATCGACCAGCACCAGTATATCCACAATAACACTGGCTTCAGAGGCTACGATGATATCAGCAAACATATACCATAGTTTTTGGACGAATTTGATAAACAGTAAAATAATCCCTAAAACCAGCCCCAAATAAAAAGGGGCTAGTATCCAGCGACTATTGAATATCATTTTTTCTAGATAGCGTTCAAGGTTTTTTAGCATGGACATCTCTTAAAGTTGTTGAAGGTAAAAGGGTGGAGCGTCTACTTAGCACGGGGTAACTGATTCATTTTAGAAAGCCGTTCAACAACTTTTTGCACCCTTTCACTTCTATCACCGCCAACACAGTAAAATGACTGTTGGTGATTGGTTAACTGACTGGCAAAAAAAGCACTGATCTCTTCACGCTGATGGGGACTGTCACGCAAGTCATCTGCGACCCACGGGGTATCGACGTCGGTCAATATTATCAAATCATAATGATGGGTTAACGCGGCAAGGGTTAACGCGTCGGGACAATCATCGTAGTACCAATTGGCATATACCATTAGCTCAAATAAACTGGTATCACAAAATAAATAACGGTTTTCATTTGGCATTTGAGCCACTTGTTTGGCCAGTTCGTTCTCTAACGCTATCTGACCTTGCGCGATAGGGAGAAGGTCATCCCATGTACAAGTGAGCTGCTTGTCATCCCACTTTGCTTGTAGGTAAAGACGCATGTACTCTGGCACCCACAGGCTACCGAAGTATGCGGCTAAGTCGCGACATAGCGTGGTCTTGCCAGTACTTTCTGCCCCTAATACCGCGACAGTAATAACGGATTTAGGCGTATGCTGTATGAGGTTGGGTGCGATAGCGGCGTTGCCATTCATAATAAGCCCAAATTGCGATGAGAGTGAAAATTACGTATTGTAGTGCCGTAAAGGTCAGACCTTTATAAAAGTACAAAGGAACGGAGATCGCATCAGCGATGATCCACAGTAACCAGTGCTCAATTTTGCGCCTCGCCATGAGCCACATCGCCATCAAAAAAAGCGCTGTGGTTAGCATATCGGTATAGTCAACCCACGTAAACAGATGCAGGCCGAGTGCGGCGCCATCGAAATTAAAGCCATTATTAATCACTGGACGAAAGTAATAAACGGAGGCGACAAAAGCGATAGTCGCAGTGGCTAGGGCAGCCAATGTCGGCATATCTTTTATGCTTAAACGTTCAACTTGAATCGTGTGTTGGCCATCAGTGCTTTTTAATGACTCATTTTGTTGCTGGCCCGTGGGGTTTATGTGATCTTGATATTTTTTGTACGTTTTATTCTTCTTATTCTGCGACCAATTCACCCAACCATAGAGACTCATGATGGTGTAATAAGCGTTGATAAACATGTCGCCAAACAACTGCCATTTCCATAGCAGATAAACAAAGATAGCGGTGCTGATTAAGCCTACGGGAAAGACTAAAACATTGGTCTTGCTGGCGAGTAAGACACTTGCTACGCCAAATACCACGGCAACCAATTCAAGTACGATGAATACAGTGGAGTAATCCGCGTATTGACCAAACAACCAGTTAAGAACTTCTGCCATTAGCATGTCCAAATGTGAGCATTGATTATGTTTTGTGGATCATAACGTTTAGTGAACGTTACGTGTTCGAACTCAGGCTGCTGTCAACCACCGCTAATTATAACGTAGATGCCCCAAAATGAGGCCGTCTTTACTTATTTTTCACAACAAACAGATTATTTGTAACAAAGTATTAGAAAAATAATTATATTCAGGCATAATAAAGGCACTGATTTTAAGTTTACAGTTATTCACTGAAGAAGAATGACTGTTATTTTTCACTTTTATGCTTATCCCAAGCCCTATAGTAGTAGACAAGGAAGCTTATCATGACGACTTGTATCACAGGCACCGGCCTGTATATCCCTCCCTTTAGCATCAGCAATGAAGAGTTGGTAGATTCATTCAACCAGTATGTTGAGAATTATAATGCAAAGCATGCTGATGAGATAGCAGCAGAGACGGTTACTGCCCTTGAGCCGTCATCAGCGGCCTTTATCGAAAAAGTATCTGGTATCAAATCACGTTACGTGATGGAAAAAGACGGTATTTTAGATCCGGAGATTATGGCTCCAGTTATTCCTTACCGTAACTTGGGCGAAGAGCTGTCTATCATGGCAGAAATGGGCGCTGCAGCGTTAAAAGACGCATTGGCAGATGCTGGACTTGAGGCCAATGATTTAGATGGCATTATTCTTGCCTGCTCAAATTTTCAGCGCACGTATCCTGCAGTGGCGATTGAGATTCAAAATGAAATCGGTATGATTGGCGGTTTTGCTTATGACATGAATGTTGCTTGTAGTGCGGCGACTTTTGGACTTTCACAAGCACATGGCTCTATCGTCTCTGGTCTTGCCAAACGTGTCGCTGTGGTCAATGTTGAGATCACTTCAGCCCATCTTAACTGGCGCAATCGTGACAGCCACTTCATTTTTGGTGATGTCGCCACTGCTTCTATCGTCGAAGAGCTGGACACGCCAAAGGGTTATGAGATCCTCAACTCTAAGCTGTTCACACAGTTTTCGACCAACATCAAAAACGAATATGGCTTTATGGATCGCTCTGAGTTTTTGGCGGCACAGACCGAGATGTATCCTGATATCAAAGAACCAGTGACTGACAAGCTTTTTTTGCAGAATGGTCGTAAAGTATTCCGTGAAGTCTGTCCAAAAGTGTCAGAAGTCATCACCGAGCATTTGCAAGAAAACGACATACCAACGTCCGATGTTAAGATGATGTGGCTACATCAAGCCAACGCCAATATGTTAGATTTAATCCTGCGTACTGTTGTTGGTAAGGAAGCGGATAAAGCCATTGTCCCAAGCGTTATTGCTGAATTCGCCAATACCAGCTCAGCCAGTCCAATGATTGTCTTCCATCGCTATAAAGATGAGCTGGCGTCAGGTGACTTGGGGGTTATTTGCTCATTTGGTGCTGGTTACTCAATCGGTTCGGTGCTGGTTCGTAAGGTGTAGCGTTTAACCTTAAGTTTTTTGTAGTCATTAAAATAGCTAAGAGTATTCTTAGCTATTTTTTTTATGGCCACGTTTTTATGGTTGTGTTTTCAGTGCGTTACTGTATAGAAACTAAATGATGAGAACACGGTGGCAGTATTTCAGAATCGATATAGCTTGCCAATATAATGGCAAGTTTACTCAGAGGTTTTAATTTAAGCTAAAAAATTTGCTATAATCACCGTCTTATTCCTCTCATCCAATTAAAAGTCCTTTTATGAAAGAATCCTTACGCCTGCGTTTAGACCAGATGGTAGACCGTTATGAAGAGGTCACCGCCTTATTATCAGATCCTAGTGTCATCAGTGATAATAATAAATTCCGTGAATTGTCTGTTGAGCATAGTGACTTGATGGATATCACTACTTTGTGGCAAAACTATGTGCGTGCAGAAACGGATCAGGCCGATGCAGAAGCGATGCTGTCTGATGCCACAGATCCTGACATGAAAGAGATGATGATCGATGAGATTGATAATGCCCGTGATACCATCATTGAGATGGAAGAGGCGCTCAATCTTATGATGCTACCAAAAGACCCCAATGACAAAGTGCCAGCGTTTCTAGAGATTCGCGCAGGCACAGGCGGTGATGAGGCCGCCATTTTCTCTGGTGACTTGTTCCGCATGTACCAAAAGTACGCGCAGACGCAAGGCTGGACGGTAGAAGTATTATCTGCCAGTGAAGGTGAGCATGGCGGTTATAAAGAGATTATTACCCGTGTATCAGGTAACAGCGTGTATGGTCGTCTCAAGTTTGAGTCTGGTGTACACCGTGTGCAGCGTGTACCAGAGACTGAAAGTCAAGGCCGCGTGCATACGTCAGCCTGTACAGTTGCTGTCATGCCTGAGGTTGAGATTGATGACACAGTGGATTTGAACCCAGCAGATATTCGTTTTGATACGTTCCGCTCGAGCGGTGCGGGTGGTCAGCATGTCAATACCACGGATTCTGCCGTACGTTTGACCCACATTCCAACCGGTACCGTGGTAGAGTGTCAACAAGAACGTAGCCAACACAAAAACCGTGCACAAGCCATGAAAATGCTGATTTCAAAGATCCAGCAAGTCAAAGTGCAAGCACAGGTGGATGCGGCAGATACCATTCGTCGTGATTTGGTGGGTAGTGGTGACCGTAGTGAGCGTATCCGTACCTATAATTTCCCACAAGGGCGCATGACTGACCATCGTATTAATCTCACCTTATATAAGCTTGATTCTATTATGGAAGGCGATTTGGATGAGATTCTTGATGCGTTGTTGCGTGAGCATCAGGCGGATTTGATGGCCAGTATTGGCGGTGGTGACTAGAATCTAGCCCTACAAAAATTTGTACTTTTCCAAAGGTCTCTACGTTTTTACCGCTGTTTTTCTAATAATAAGCACTGATTTAATTTTTCTATTTTCATTTATCCCTTTAATTACCCAATAATATTGAGAGTGTTATGTCAAAGCACAACAATCAAAATCAGAACCAAGATCAAACCCCACTAGAAGACGCTAACGAGCTGATTGCGCAGCTACAAGCCAAGCTAGACGATATCAGTGCTTCAGGTAAACAGCCGTATCCCAATACGTTTAAACGCACTGATTATGCAAAAGATTTGCAAACGGCATTTGATGGCATCTCAAAACAAGAAATTGAAGAGAAAGTGGCTAACGGGGAAAAAACACAGGTCAATGTGGCAGGTCGAGTCATGCTCAACCGTGGATCATTCATCGTGATTCAAGACATGACAGGCCGCATTCAGTTGTATGTTGCCCGTAAAGAGCTGGATGATGAAACACGGGCCAGTATTAAATCACTAGATTTGGGTGATATTGTTGGGGTGTCAGGTTATATCGGTCGCTCAGGAAAAGGGGACCTATATGTACATATTGAAGAGATCACTCTGCTAACCAAATCACTACGCCCAATGCCAAATAAGTTCCATGGCCTCGCCGATGTAGAAGCACGCTATCGCAATCGTCATCTGGATTTGATGACCAATGAGACGACGCGTGATACGTTTATGATTCGCAGTCAAGTCATCAGCGGTATCCGTAAATTTATGCTTAATGAGCGCTTCATGGAAGTTGAAACGCCAATGATGCATCCTATCCCAGGTGGCGCGGTGGCGCGTCCGTTTGTGACCCATCATAACGCCTTAGATATGCCGCTGTATTTACGTATTGCGCCTGAGCTTTATCTCAAGCGTTTGGTCGTTGGGGGTTTTGAGAAAGTATTTGAGATTAACCGTAGTTTCCGTAATGAAGGGGTGTCAACGCGTCATAACCCTGAATTTACTATGATTGAGTTTTATCAAGCGTATGCTGACTATCATGACTTGATGGATTTGACTGAACGCTTATTTAATGAGTTGGCGATAGATATTTTGGGCACGACAGAGATTACCTATCAAGAAGAAGCCATTAGTCTAAAAGCGCCTTTTGCCCGTCTGTCTATGTCTGATGCGATTGCAAAATATGCCGAAAATTTCGATATGGCACGTATCAATGATCGTGAGTATCTAGCAGAATACGCGTCAACGACACTTAAGCAGCAAGTGAAAGATGTGTTTGGTGTGGGCAAATTACAAACCATTATTTTTGAAGAAACCGCTGAACATCAATTACGTCAGCCCACCTTCATTACTGAGTATCCAGCAGAAACCTCACCACTGGCACGCCGTAGTGATGACAACCCTGAAATCACCGATCGGTTTGAGTTATTTATCGGCGGTCGCGAATTGGCCAATGGCTTTAGTGAGCTTAATGACCCAGCGGATCAAGCAGAACGCTTCCGTGGGCAGGTTGCTGAAAAAGATGCTGGTGACGATGAAGCCATGCACTTCGATGAAGAGTATATCGAAGCCTTGTCTTATGGTTTACCACCAACCGCAGGTGAGGGTATTGGTATCGACCGCTTAGTGATGCTATTGACTGACTCGGCCAGTATTCGTGATGTGATCTTATTCCCACATATGCGCCGTAAAATTGATTAATGATTCATCGGCTTTAATCAAAATCGCTTAGTGAATATAAGACAATCGCTTGTCGAAACAGTAAGAAGCCAGACGAATGCGCTGGCTTTTTGCTATAATAAATATCGAAAAATAGTATTCAAAATAAGCACTCTAACTACTTGGCACAATGGATAGCTATGTCGCAGCAATATCAAGTTTTAGCTCGCAAATACCGCCCCAAAAACTTTCATGAGTTGATTGGGCAAACGCATGTCTCCCAAGCGTTGATCAATGCGATTGACTATAATCGTCTGCATCATGCCTACCTCTTTACTGGGACGCGCGGCGTGGGTAAGACGACGATTGCGCGCATTTTATCTAAGTGTTTGAACTGTGATACAGGCATTACTAGTACCCCTTGTGGGGTGTGTGATAACTGTGTGGCCATCGATCAGGGGCGCTTTATTGATCTTATTGAGATTGATGCCGCTTCCCGTACCAAAGTCGAAGACACTCGTGAGCTATTAGATAATGTTCCTTATGCGCCAAGCCAAGGTCGTTACAAGGTGTACCTCATCGATGAGGTACACATGCTCTCGACCCATAGCTTTAATGCGCTACTTAAAACGCTAGAAGAGCCGCCTGAGCATGTGAAATTTTTGCTGGCGACGACGGATCCACAAAAATTGCCAATTACCATTATCTCTCGCTGCCTGCAGTTCGTGCTGCGTCCGCTACCGCAAACGCTACTTAGTGAGCATTTGGCCAATATCCTGACCCAAGAGCAAGTGACTTACACTCAGCCAGCACTTTGGCAGCTGGCAAGTGCGGCCAAAGGCTCAGTACGGGACGCTCTGTCATTAACAGATCAGGCGATCGCTTTTGGTCAAGGGGCGCTTGATGATGTCACCGTCAATGCGATGCTTGGTTTGATTGATGCGGCTGACTTGGTTAGCTTGATCACAGACATCTATAATCATGACAAATCTGCCGTCGCCGCCCATGTTGAGCAAATGCGTGCGCAGATGGTTGATGCCACCAGTATGTTCGATGGCCTCGCTGAGCTACTACATCAATTAGCATTGACTCAACTATTACCTGAAGTTGCTTTAAATGTGAATGAGGCGCAGGCACAAGATATCAATGCACTCGCTCAGCACATCAGTCCAGACGTGTTGCAACTCTATTATGAGATCGTCGTACAAGCGCGTGAAGGCGTTAAGCTTGCCAGTACGCCCATGCAAGCGCTTGAGATGTGTATCTTACGCCTATTGGCTTTCCGTCCGCTGCCTGTCGATGAAGTGTTAAGTAGTACCTATGATAGTCCTAAGTCCTCTTCAAAAGCACCCGCGATAGAAAGCCGCTCTTCTACTCAGTCGTCAAGCGACAAGGCGCACGCCGCTTCAGTGCCACCACTACAGCCTTATGATGTTGATTATCAAGGGCAAAGCAATGAAGTGCTGAAACGTGACGACTACGATGATAATGAATTAAGTGTAGATCAGATTTATAGCCATGAGCCTGAACCAGTTGTTGAGCCTGAACCAGTTGTTGAGCCTGAACCAGTTGTTGAGCCTGAACCAGTTGTTGAGCCTGAACCAGTTGTTGAGCCTGAACCAGTTGTTGAGCCTGAACCAGTTGTTGAGCCTGACGCAAATGATTCTCAGTTAGTCACTCATACTGACGATGATCCTCGTACTTTGCTGCGTTGTCCACCGCAAGAGTTGACAGGTGAGTGGACACCAGAGAAGTGGGATTACTGGCTACAAACGGCTCGTGAATCTGACGTGTTGGCTCAAGATGAATTGGCACTTGCGCGTCAAGGTATGGTGACAGGCCTGTGTAATGGCCAAGCAACCTTTGTGACGAGTGTGGATAGCCGGCATCTACAAACCACCTTTCAGCAGTTAGCTGCAAAGCTGCAACAACAGTTTACCCAAGCAAAGATTGATTTACGCATTGATGGTAGTATCATGCAAGCTGATGATAAGACACCTGAACGCCGTCAACAAAAACGTTTATTACAAGCCAAAACGGTGGCAGAGTCTAAATTGCTAAATACACCAGTAATGCAGTATCTGACTGAGCGGGGCGAAGGAAAAATGGGTAAGGTGCAACTGTATTAAGCAGTCAAAAAATTTGTTGTTAAATTTACTAGAAAGCCTATATAGTTCCCAATCAAAATTTTTATATAAAATATCAAGACGATGTTACGGTATCGTCTTGATATTTTTAGTTTTATGGATTATTAAATAAACTTACTTAAAGAAAAGTCGCGTATTTAGTAACTGTAAGACAATTTAAAGTCCGTTATAATGGTTAAGTTATATTAAAAATTGAAATGCAGCTTAGGTGAGAATATGTTGGATAATTTACGCGGTATGGCCGTGTTCGCCAGTGTGGTTGGACATGGTTCTTTCAGTGGCTCCGCTCGTGAGCTTGGCATTACAACCAGTGCAGTCAGTCAGCAAATCCGCTCATTAGAAAATGAGCTTGGCGTGGTGCTGTTGCATCGCTCAACTCGTAAGCTGAGCTTAACAGAAGCTGGTGAAAGTTTTTATGAGGCTGCAAAAGATGTGGTCAGTGCGGCCGAGCAGGGTCGAATTAAAGTCAATCAGCTACGTGATGAGCTGGCTGGTAGTCTACGTGTAGCGACCACTCCTGAGCTTGGCGTCAACCACATTTTACCCGCGCTATCTACGTGGATGGCTGCCCATGATGACCTCAGTATCACCTATCTGGCAGACAATCATTATATCGATATGATTGATGAGCGTATTGATATTGCGATTCGGATGAGCCCAACGATCAATGATTCTAGCTTAAGCAGTCACCCATTGACAGATGTACGTCAAATGCTTGTCGCCTCACCCCAATATCTACGCCAGCATACCAAACTGCAAACACCTAAAGATTTGGCCGATCATCAGCTGATTTGTATTGAAATCATGAAAGACGCCAACCAGATTGATCTGATTCAAACAGAAACTGGTAAAAAAACACGCACCAAAATGAACTCACGCATTTATACCAATAACGTTTTTATGGCAACCACATTGGCCAAAGAAGGTCACGGTTTGGTGAGAATGATGGAGATGGATATCAAAAAAGAGCTTGAAAACGGAGAACTGGTTGAGGTATTGACGGGTTATCAGCTGCCAAGTTTTGTATTATATGCGGTTACTTTAAATCGCGAACAGCAGCCGGCTAAAATTACGCGCTGCTTAGAAGTATTAAAAAAGTACTTTCATGCTAATTAAGCGCTGATCACACTACACACTTATCGCTTGTTGTAATTAGCAATAAGTAAAAAGCCTATAGATCATGCAAATCTATAGGCTTTTTTAACATTAAGAGGTGACAGACGTCAAAAATCGCTTTAAAAAGATGGCTTTAATAAATCAATTAAACGCTCAGCCACCTGTGTGCTCTCATCACGGTTCATATTAAGCGGCGGTAGTAAGCGCACAACATGACCACCAGTGACGTTAATGATCATTTTTTGTTCATCACGCGCACGATCAACCAGCTGACTACAGTCCATGTTTTCAGGTAATGAGATACCAATCATCATCCCAGCGCCGCGGCTACTAACCCCGTATTGTCCTAATGCATCAACGATAGTCTCTCGAATGAATAATCCTTCGCGGATGGCATTATCCATAATGTCACTGTTTGCTAGCACTTCATAGACACTATGTACCACACGACTTGCCAGTGGCGTACCACCATAAGTAGAACCATGGCTGCCCGCTCCAAATAAGCCATTGGCGCGGCCTCGTACCATACAAGCACCAACTGGAAAGCCGTTACCCAACCCTTTAGCCGTTGTCAGTATGTCAGGCCGAGCGTTACTATGCTGATACGCGAAGTATTTACCCGTACGTCCATTACCTGTCTGCACCTCATCAAGCATAAACAGCCAATTGTGAGCCTCACATTCTGCTTGTAGCTCTTCAAGATACGTAAAACCATTGGCAGCGGTATTAAGACCGCCTTCCCCTTGAATAGGCTCCACAAAGACCGCGCAAATATCATCATGCTCTTGCGCGGCTTGTTTAATCGCTGCGACATCGCCAAACGGTACGCGGATAAAATCTGCATCCAACGTGTAAAACCCTTCACGCGCTTTTGGATTGGCAGTGGCTGACAAAGACAACAACGTACGACCGTGGAATGATTGCTCCATAACGATCACCTTGGGACGTTTAAAGCCTTGCTGATGCGCGTATAGACGTGCAAGCTTTAACGCCGCTTCGTTTGCTTCAGCCCCACTGTTGGCAAAAAAAACGCTGTCCATTTGGGCGGCAGTACAAAGCGTTTCTCCAGCCCGCTCTTGCCAATCGATACCGAATAGATTACTCGTATGTACCAAGGTGGCTGCTTGCTGCTGAATGGCGTCGGTTACCTGTGGATGGCAATGCCCCAATCCGCACACCGCAATACCAGTCAACGCATCTAAATAAGGGGTATTATCTTTAGTATACAACCAACTGCCTGAACCACGTGTAAAGCTGATTGGTTGACGGTTATAAGTAGGCATCAGGTAAGTAGCAGGCATATAAATATCCTTGGTGTGATAGATCAATTAAAAGTATGGGTTATAGTTCGTCAGAGAAGGGGGTGGTCTCAGCAGGTAACGTGTAGTCTTCATTTGCCCACGCGCCTAAGTCAATCAGTTTGCATTGACTACTACAGAATGGTTTATATTTATTGTCCTGCCATGCCGTCTGAGTGCCGCAACGTGGACAAGGATAGGTTTTGGGTGAGGTATTGGGGGTAGAGTCAGTCATAATAGGGGTGAGCGTATCCTTAAGGTTGCTTGAACAATTGGTGTGACCAGCGAATAGCGTTGGTATGGCTTGTCCATCCTTGTCTAAATGACGATAGATAACAGGGTAGCCGCGATCGCTATATTACTATTGAGGTGGATTGACTATATAATAGCATGGGGCTGAATAATGGCAAAAGACAAAAACTTTAAGGACAGTAGATGACAGACAATCACGAGATTACGCACCAGCAAAAGCGTGCATTTCAACCAGAGAAGCTCTCGGCACCGCGTGACTTTATCATGCCAAGTATCATCGGTAAACATAAAGACAATGTGCCTTTGGTGTTAGAGATTGGAGCAGGGAAGGGCAAGCATGCTCTTGGTTTTGCATTACAAAATCCTGATAAACATCTGATTGCTATTGAGCGTACGCGTAATAAGTTTGAGGCTTTCTCAAAATTGGCTACACGGCAAAATTCATCCAATCTAGATGCCATTCATGCTGATGCAATTGCATGGATTGTTCATGCTATCGCGCCTAGCAGTGTGGCTAAAATTTTTATCCTTTATCCCAACCCTGAACAGCAAAACCCGAATCAACAGTGGTTAAATATGCCTTTTTTTGAGTTCTTATTGTCACGCTTACAAGTAGACGGTGAAGTGACACTAGTAACCAATATTGAAGCGTATATGGACAATGCTGAGCAGCAAGCAACTAAAGTATGGGGGTTACCAAATACGCGGCAGCGAGTGCCAGACGATAGCCAGCGGACGCATTTTGAAGTGAAGTATTTGGCGCGTGAAGAAGCATGCTGGGAGCTTAACATGCATAAGCCAGAAGGTTATAAAACGAGATTTGATGACTGGCAGACTGTATTGTAAGTTACAAAAATAGCCTAAGTAGCGTTTACAACTAAAAATAAAGCCACATAAGATTTCTATAAATATAAAATAGCCTAAGTAAAAAATTTAATAAAAAATAAAACCGCCCCTAAAAGGCGGTCAAAAATCGCGCGGCAAACATCACTACAAATAAGGTTTTACCAACTTATTAGAATCAGTATATGCATCTAATACCGTCAAAAAAGTATATGCACCGATAAACTTACGGCTGATAAACATAAACTCTTTTGGCGGAAGATTAAACTCAAAAGATTGCATCGCTCGAGTTGCCGCAGAGGAAAGGCGTGAATGCAATTTACTATTTGCCCAAATATAGCGATTATTTTTATCCAAACAATCAGCAGGAATATTTGAGTTTGTTGCAGGATCACTAAAGGGTTCAGTGGCTAACAAAAATAACGAAGCAATGTCAGAGCGGACTTTTTCACTCATACTATCAAAAAAGTCATAGCCTCTCATTGCAAGCTTCATGGCTTGATGGTCATGACGGTAGCCCGCCTTTAGTAAACCATGAGCGATGGTTAATAAATGATTATCAAACTCACGGATAGCACCAAAATCTAACAACACTAACTTGTCAATATCATCATCACTGTCACTAACACGAACCAGATAGTTACCAAAATTTGGATCCGTTTGCATCTCACCCCAAACGAAAATTTCTTTCATCATGACTTCAATGGCAGCTTGACCGATCGCATTACGACGTTCATGAGGCAATAGTTGCAGCGCTTCAGAGACCACCGTAATGCCTGGTTCATAAGACATACATAGTAAGCGTTTTTTTGAATAAGTACGATTAATCTTAGGAACCACATAACGAGGATCATGACTCAAACGGTCATAAAAGCGCTCTGTGGTCATCGCTTCTGCTTCGTAGTCGACTTCATGATGGAGTAAGTCACGTATCTCTTCGAACCAAGCATCAAGCGAACGGGTTTGTGGAACGATGTTGCTGACTTTTAACAACTGTTTAAACAGCGCAAGATCCGAGTTAATAGCATCTGCGACACCTGGATATTGAATCTTTAATACGACTTGTTCGCCAGTTGCAATGACTGTGGCACGATGAACTTGGGCAAGGGAGGCGGTTCCAATAGGGGTAGGGTCAACATCCAACTCATTTAACTTTTCACCCAACAACTCGCGTAACGTTAACTCAATTGTCGGCCATGATAATGTCGCTGTGTCATCATTTAGCGTTTGCAGAGCACGTGTGATTTCAGGTGGCAAGATGTGTTCGCCATAAATCGCCAGCATTTGGCCAATCTTAACGACTGAACCTTTCAACTTACCAAGCTCTGATGCAAGATAATTAGCCTGTGCTTCCATAAATGCCTGATTACGCGCGGTACGTGCCTCTTTATTCAAGAACATACCAGACACACTATTACCCGCCCAACGACGACCAATATTCAGGGAGGTTTTGGCAATCGACATTCGACGCTCAAATCCTGAGGTTTTTAAATTATCAATTGACTGCTTGTTGCTAGAAGGTTTAGACGTATCATTTGCCATAAATATAATCATTCATCCAGTTGCTATTGATTTGCGGGTTCGAAACCTACAATACAAGGGAGATGCGATGTACAAGTACAAAATTGTACCATATAAAGCCCATTTGGTTGATGAGCCTAAGCTGGCTGATAGCAGTTACTTTGTAAGCCATGGTATGCATTTAAGTATTGCTAGATATTAAATATACAATTGTTAATCTTTACCGTTGATAGGTGCTTGGACGCTCACACGAATGAGGCAACTATGTTATGTATAAATATCTGTAGGGGTTGTGAAAAAAGGCAGCAGTCAGAAGATTGGTGGTACATGAAATGACCTAAAAAGCGTCATCAAAAAATAAGACCTAGCATCAAGCTAGGTCAAACACCATAAGGTAAGAATTATTTAGCAACACAGTTGAAGCACACTAACCGCTTAATGAATCACAGTTTGTTAAGCATTTTCACGAGCAATGGCATGATGTCCGATATCACGACGATACTGCGCACCATCAAAACTGATTGCTCCTGTGACGGCTAGTGCGGCTTGTTGAGCATCAGAAATATTGTCTGCTAGGGCCGTCACGCATAACACCCGTCCACCATTAGTGACTACTTCCTGCTTATTATCTACGGCGCTACTATCAGAAAATGCGGTGCCAGCATGAAATACTTTAACAGCGTTGGCGTGACTGGCATCAAGTTCTGGCAAGCCAGCAATGACATCACCTTTTGATGAGGTTTCTGGATAACCCTTTGAGGCCACGACGATACCAAGAGCAGGGCGCGTATCCCATTTGGCATTACTAGGCAATTGACCTGCCAGCCCTTGGGCGACCAAATCTACCATCGATGACTGCAAACGCATCAAAATAGGCTGTGTCTCTGGGTCACCAAAGCGGCAGTTAAATTCAATAACATACGGATCACCTGCCTGATCAATCATCAAACCTGCATATAAAAATCCCGTATAAGGGTGACCTGACGCTTTCATCGCATCAACCACTGGCTGGATCACTTGTGTCATTACTTTGTTATGAACCTCTTGCGTCACGACTGGTGCAGGAGAGTAGGCTCCCATACCGCCCGTGTTCGGTCCTGTATCCCCTTCGAAGGCACGTTTGTGATCTTGACTGGTCGCCATGGGTAAGATATTTTCACCATCAATCATACAGATGAAGCTCGCTTCCTCCCCCTGTAAGAACTGCTCGATAACCACACGGCTGCCAGCATCACCAAATTTGTTATCCGCAAGCATATCATCGATTGCGTCATACGCTTGTTCGACAGTCTCTGCAACGATGACGCCTTTACCCGCCGCAAGCCCATCTGCCTTGATAACGATTGGGGCGCCTTGCTCATCGATATACGCTTTGGCCGCCGCCGCATCCGTAAACCCCTGGTAAGCCGCCGTTGGAATGTTGTTTTGTGCCATAAATTCTTTGGCAAAGGTCTTTGAGCCTTCTAACTGAGCACAATACGCCGTTGGCCCCCACACTTTAATACCAGCGTCACGGCAAGCATCGACAATACCCGTGACTAAAGGCGCTTCTGGGCCCACGATGACCATATCAATGGCATTGTTTTGACAAAATTCGATAACCGCACTATGTTCATTGGCGTTATCTTGGCTAGACGCTAACACAATGTTTTGGCATTTAGGTTCAAGGGCAGTACCAGCATTACCCGGCGCAACGTAGACATTTTTTACATGGTCATCTTTTGCACACTGCCATGCTAGTGCATGTTCACGACCACCTGAACCAATCACCAAAATATTCATCATACGTCTTGCCCTTAGCGTTAAAGTTAATAGTAAGTAAGTCACACACTCTTAAATGCACCCGCGTATTCTAACAAAAAATTCATGACGATTGCCATGAGTATCCACCCGCCAGCAGTTAATAACCTGTCAAGCTAAATGCCTGTCTCATTAGTAAATGTTATCGGCATGTTGCTGATTCATGAAATGATGTTGTACGCTTTAGCTCGCGCCTTAGGTGCGTTAAACTTCACTAGATTAATGGTATTAAATCCTGATTGCTAAATATTCTTAAAATATAAGAGTAAAATAAGGAGAAAAACTTCAAAAAGCAAAAAAAAATAGAATAATTTACGTAAATGGATTGATTGCTTTCCCGCATCAATAGTATGAAACACATTCATGCGGTATTAGCAGATAATACAGATTAATAAAATCAAATAAATACATGATAAACCAAACCTGTAAAAAAGGACGAAGGACATGCCAAACTCTCTCAGTATCGCAAAAGAGCGCATCAGCCAGATAAGCGATATTGCTACCAGTTATGTACAAAAAGACAAATCGTTGTTTGACCATTTTATTCATAGTTATTACCAGCCGCTACACCAAGAGACGGCAAAAACAATCAGTAATGCTGACTTAGCAGGTATGGCGCTCCATCATTTTACGCTCCTCAAAGCCTATGATGGCAGTAAGCCGCAGTTGTCTGTGCTAAATCCAAAAGCAGAAGAACAACATTTTCACAGCTCGCACACCGTGATTCAAATTGTGGCATATGACAGACCGTTTTTAGTTGATACGATTTTGATGAGCCTTGAAGCGGAAGGCATCGATGTGCATCGTACTTACAACATCATTGTCAGCGTTGAGCGTAATGATGATGGGAACATTACTCATATCGAAGGCGCACATGAAAGTGCCACCTCTCATTTTTCATTGATTCACTGTGAAATCGCTTACCAAGACAATGATGACTTGGAGGCGCTACAACAAATGCTGTTGGCCAAAATTGCGACACTCGATACCGTCGTTGGTGATTGGAAACAGATGCGTGCGCAGCTGACCGACATTAAAACGGAGCTATCAAAAAAACCGCTGCCCGAAGTATTTTACTCCCAGCAGGAGATCCAAGCGTTTTTAGATTGGATATTAGACGATCATTTTATATTCTTGGGTTACCGTGAATATAGATTAGAAGGGGGCCAGTCGGTTGAGGTGGATGTCAATGGCGAACCTGCGGATTTAGATTTATTTGCTATTGGCAATAGTGGCCTTGGGTTATTACGCGGGGCTGAAGAAGATAAATTGTCAGAGAGCTTTAGCCAACTGCCTAAAGTGTTAAAGCAGCTATTGACTGAGCCGCGCGTGTTGATGCTCTCTAAATCAAGCCGCGTATCGCCAGTACACCGTCCTGTATATATGGATTTTTTGGGTATTCATAAATTTGATGACAACGGCAAGCTGGTCGGTGAATATCGATTTATTGGTCTGCTGACGTCACAAGCGTATCAACTTACCGTGCAGCAAATACCGCTATTACGTGAAAAAGCCAACCAGATTATGATGATGGCCGAATTACCACGTGATGGTCATGCCCACCATAAACTGATGCACGTCATCAATACCTTGCCACGTGATGATCTATTTCAAGCCAGCGTTGAAGAGCTGTATCCTATCGTGTCTGGCATTAGTCAATTACAAGACAAAAAGAGCTTGCGTCTGTTCAGCCGTATCGATCACTATCAGCGTTTTGTCTCGTGCTTGGTTTATATTCCGCGCGACAAGTTCAATACTGAACTGCGTATCAAAGTACAGAATGTGCTAAAAGAAGCTTATGGCGGCACATCATCTGGCTTTACCACTGAATTTAATGAATCTGCTCATGCTCGTGTTCATGTTCACGTCCGTACGGTGCCAGGTCAAGTAAAAGACGTTAATACAGCCACGCTTGAAGCCAAGCTGTCTGCACTTATGCAATCGTGGAGCGATAGCTACCAAAAAGTGTTGCTCGACAACGTGGGTGAGCAGCAAGCCAACGCTTTGAACCGTCGCTTTTTAAATTATATTCCTGCGGCGTATCAAGAGCGTTTTGATGCCCGTACCGCCGTTGAAGACACCAAACGCTTGGCTGGACTGACAGCAGAGCAGCCGATGATTTGGCACTTGTACCAATCGACAGGAGACGCGAGCAATCAGCTACATCTAAAACTGTATGGTCGTGAACAACCTGTGATCTTGTCCAAAGTACTGCCAATTCTCGAAAACTTCGGCGTATCGGTCATCTCAGCCCAAACTTACGAGTTTGACCTACCAGAACAGCCTATTTGGATGCAAGAGTATGAGCTGACGTTAGAGCATGTCGATACCGTCAACATGCAAGTGGTGCGGGGTCAGTTTGAAGACAGTCTCAAGCAGATTTGGGCAGGACAGGTCGAAAGCGACTCCTTTAATGAGCTGGTATTGACGACTAATCTAGATACGTATGATGTGGTGGTGCTACGGGCATTATCACGCTATATGATGCAAGCAAAAGCACCGTTCTCTAGTACTTACATTCAACAAACTGTCGTAAAAAATAGCGATATTAGTGTGGCCCTAGGCCGTTTGTTTGATGCGCGTATGAACCCTAAACACAGTGAAGACGAACGCACAGAGAAAACGGCGCAAATCTACGAGCAGATTACCGCGGCACTTGCAGACGTCGATAGTTTAGATGAAGACCGTATTTTGCGCTGGTATTTAGACTTAATCAACGCCATGGTACGCACAAACTTCTATCAAACTGATAGCAATGGTCGACGTAAAGATCGTTTGTCGTTTAAATTCTTGGCAGCAGACATTCCAAACCTACCACTGCCCAAACCCATGTTTGAGATATTTGTTTATTCACCGCGTGTTGAAGCCGTCCATTTACGGGGTGGTAAAGTCGCGCGTGGTGGCCTGCGCTGGTCAGATCGTATGGAAGACTTCCGTACCGAAGTGCTGGGTTTGGTCAAAGCACAGATGGTCAAAAATGCAGTCATTGTCCCTGTGGGTTCAAAAGGCGGCTTTATTGTCAAAAATAAAACCATGGCAGATGGCCGTGAAGCATTCCAAGCCGAGGGTATCGCCTGCTATCAGACGTTCTTACGCGGTATGCTTGATATTACCGATAATATTGTCGACGGCAATATTGTCCCGCCAGCCAATACGGTACGCCATGATGAAGACGATCCGTACTTAGTGGTTGCTGCTGATAAAGGGACAGCCACTTTCTCTGATATCGCCAACGCCTTGGCGGCAGAGTACAATTTTTGGCTAGATGATGCCTTTGCTTCAGGTGGTTCGGTAGGCTACGACCATAAAGCAATGGGTATCACCGCACGTGGTGGTTGGGAGTCTGTTAAGCGTCATTTCCGTATGCGCGGTATGGACATTCAAAACCGTGATGACTTTACCGTGGTTGGTATTGGGGATATGAGCGGTGATGTGTTCGGTAATGGCATGTTGCTCTCAAACCACATCAAGCTGGTTGCAGCCTTTAACCATCTACATATCTTTATCGATCCCAATCCAGACACGGCGACTTCATATGCCGAGCGCGCCCGCTTGTTCGAGCTGCCACGCTCGTCATGGGCAGATTATGAAGCGTCCTTGATCAGTCAAGGCGGTGGTATATTTTCTCGTCAAGACAAAACCATCCCGATCAGTGCGGAAATGAAAGCACTGTTTGATATTAATGAGGACAGCCTTGCACCCAACGATTTGATCAGTGCCTTACTGCGGGCACCTGTTGATCTGATCTGGAATGGCGGTATTGGCACCTATGTCAAAAGCGTTAACGAAACTCATGCCGATGTCGGTGACCGTGCGAATGATGCGCTACGTGTCGATGGCAATGAGCTACGTGCAGCTGTCGTTGGTGAAGGCGGCAACTTAGGTTTTACCCAGCAAGGACGTATCGAATACGCCCAAAAAGGTGGCCGTATTTACACCGATGCTATCGATAATTCAGGCGGCGTTAACTGCTCAGATCACGAAGTCAACATCAAAATCTTGCTTGGTAAAGTCGTCGAACAAGGTGATATGACTTTAAAACAGCGTAATGAGCTGTTAGAAAGCATGACTGACACTGTGGCCGAGCTCGTGTTACGCCAGAACTACTTACAACCACAAGCGATTGAGCTGAGCCAGCTTCTTGCCTCCGCAAATTTGAGCGAACATCAACGTTTCATTCAGATGTTAGAAAGTGAAGGCCGTCTTGACCGTGCAATCGAGTATCTACCATCAGACGAAGAAATTGTCAAACGTCAAAAAGTGGATACTGGTCTGACCAATCCTGAGTTAGCCGTCGTCATGGCTTATGGTAAGATGTGGGTTTATGACAACTTGCTGTTGTCTGACCTGCCAGATGATCCGTACTTCATCAACGAGCTGCGTAAGTACTTCCCTGATGAGCTGGCCTCACGCTTCTTTGATGAGATGACTGAGCACCGTTTGCATCGTGAAATCATCAGTACCTATTTAACCAACAGTGTGGTCAACCGCTTAGGTATTGAAGCGTTGTTCCGCCTTTTTGAGGAAACAGATCAATCATTGGCAACCATTATTCGGGGTTATGCAATCAGCCGTGATGTCTTTAATGTCTCAAAAGCTTGGAAGACCCTAGAAGCGCTGGACAATCAAGTCGATGCTAAGTTACTGTTAACGCTTGAGCTGCGTCTGCGTGATGCGCTTGAGCGTGGTATCGTTTGGTTTATCAATGCCTTTGGTCAAGATTTGCAAGTCACTGATATGATTGGTCGCTTTAGTAATAGTGTAGAAAAACTCACCAAGGCAGGCGGTTTTATTGAGCAGCAATTTGCTCAGTATCTGCAAGAAGATACCACAAGCCTGATGGACAAAGCGCTGTCTAACACGGATGCAGCGTTGTTTGCTATGCTGCCATATCATGTTGATGCACTTGATGCAGCCATTTTGGCCGAGCAATATGAGCGTCCTGTCGATGAGATTGCAACGTTATATTTTGAAGCGTATCAAGTATTGCAACTAGATTGGATGATGGAAAATATTGCAAGCTTACCGCAGCAAGACTATTGGGATCGCCGTGCACGCCATGCACTCGTGAATGAGCTATCACGTAGCTTGCGTCTACTGATGGATGCAGTTCTGTCAAAACCAGATGCGAAGCAAGCGTTTAGTGAATGGCGTTCACGCCATTTAGATCAGTTGGCATCGGTAGAGAGTGAGATGCACAAACTTGATGAGCTGCATAGTAATGATGAAAACAGTCAAGTTAGTCTCTCAACGCTGTCCGTACTCATGAGTGAGCTCAGTGGTCTAGTGACTAAGTAAAAGTGAACACTGAGTAAAAATAAACATATAAGTTTATGTATGTAAAAAAACCACCGTTATCTATTAACGGTGGTTTTTTGTTGTCTAATAAAAGTAAGAACAAGAAAAACAAGAAAGGGTAGGGTGCGATAAAGCAAAACGCTGCGTTTAATCCAATAAACGCTCTAAAGGTATAAGCTTACCGTTTTCCTCGAACCGGACCTGTTCTCCTTCATCACGATAGCGATCAAATTGTGGTTTGAGGATGACATCGCCTTGATCATTAAGTAGACCGTATTTTCCAGCTTGCTTATAGGTATAAAGTTGATGATATAGCAGCTTGCTGATCGGTGATTCCGAAGAAATAAGCCGTTTGCCACTGGCATCGATGATTTGAGCACTGATAATCTCATCTTGAATGTCTTCACTCATCCCCGTCGCTGTACTGCCAGTCCTTAACCTACTATGTAGGAAAAGTAATGGACTGGTGGCATTGTTAAAAGACTCTATATGCTGATTGGGTGCAAATGGGATGATGATATCGTTGTTTTGGTCGATAAGCGCACTCTCATTTTGCAAATTTACTTGCATATACAACAGCTGACCAGTACAAGCATTGAGGGGCACAATCGCATCGTACTGCGGCATAATTGCCCAATAACCTCGGTCATCAAGTAGCCCAGTCTGTCTTTGATCACTTAACTTTTCGCTAGAATGAGTCACTATAAAATAATCTTGATCGTAGTGAGAATCGTAATGCGCGTGCTGAATATGAGCATCGGTTAGCGGGTACACCCACTCACCATGACGATTGATAATACCTTGTTTGACAGAGCCATTTTCTGTATTGACACTCACAATAAAGCTGATAGCAATATCCGGTTGTGTTTGGATATCATCATACTTAAAAGGCACGATTGTCTTGCCAGCAGTATTGACGACACCGTAGTTTGCGCCATGGCTGATGTCACGGCGATTAAGCCGCTGCCCTAACACATATTTATCCATCACTATATGAGCATTGGTGAGACCCTCTATAATGACTTTGCCATCGGCGTTTTGTAGCTGCTGCGTGCCATCTGTTTGTTCGATCAATTTGCCCGTCAATTTTTTATTCGATTCGATACGCTGAAAATAACCAGAGGGTAGGTAACCGGCACAGTTGACAGTAGCGTGAGCTGAACTGACGACAGCCACCGAAAACACAGATAAGACACATAAGCTGATAGGGTTATTGGGTTTTTTAGTCATCGCTGACTCCTGGTTGTTCGTGCCACACCACTTATTATTTAGTCTAACTGGACACCCTACGGCAGCCTTGACCACTAATTTGACTAAAACCGCCAGAGAGTTTATCGACCCTAATTTGGGTTAAGATACGCTCTTTTAAGGCTTGCACGTGAGAGATGACCCCGATCAATTTTCCTTCTTGTTGCAGGCTGGTTAAGGTATCAAGCGCAATATCAAGAGACTCCTCATCAAGAGTACCAAACCCTTCATCCAAAAATAGCGAATCCACACGAATATTTTGACTGGCCATCTGCGAGAGCCCAAGCGCTAAGGCCAAGCTAATAATAAATCCTTCGCCGCCAGAGAGGTTTTTGGTACTGCGAATCTCGCCGCCTTGATAGTTGTCGATAACATTGAGCTCAAGTGGACTATTGTCATCACGGATGAGCAGGTAGCGATCACTCATTTTGTGCAGCTGCGCGTTGGCATGCTTCACCATAATATCAAAGGTCAAACCTTGGGCAAAGGTACGATATTTCTTACCACTACTGGAGCCTATCAACTCATTGAGCTGTCGCCAGACCTGAAGGGTTTCTTTTTGCTGAGCGATGGCTTGTAGCGTGGCCTGTTGACTGCCTTTTTTCTCTTCGTTGTCTTTTATCTGCTGACTCATGGCGCCGATTGACTCAAGCAGGCGATGCCGCTCATTTTGTACTTGCTGCTGCTCTTCAACCAGCGTTTCTTTATCTTTGTGGGTTAAAGGTCCAGCCTGTTTTTCCAGCAGACTTTGCCTAGTCTTGCTCAATAAAGATTGCGCTTGCTTTAGCCTATCAATTATTTGCTGCTGCTGCTCAGTCAAGCGATGGCGCTCTGCGGTGGGCAGGCGAGCACTGACAAACTCTGATTCATCAGCAAAATCGGAGGCGATTAGTGCGGCTTTAAAAATGCGTTGTTGGGTATCAAGAGCAGTGGCCATGTCGCTCAGTTGTTCACTCAGTTGCTGCTGTGTTTGCTGTAGCTGTTTGAGGGTGTGCTCAGTGTTATCCAGCTGTCTTTGCGCCGTGATGTGCTCAGCAGTTGCCCGCTCAAGTACAGTCCGTAATCGTGTCTCTTCAGCTTCAGGGTTTTTATCAGTAAAGACATGCTCTCTATCTGCGGTTGATTTTTCAAGCGCTTCGGTATTTTCTATCACTAATTGAGCCAGATCATTCAGCTCCTCCTCATTTTTATCTAGTTGACTCTGTTTGGTTTCGATTTGTATTTCTATGCGTCCACGTTCTGTCTTTAGCGTTTGTTCCTTTTCTTTTTTACCGTTAAACTGGTTTTTCAGTTGTAAAAGGGCGCTGTGATGCTGACGCAGTGTCTCAATATGATCCTGAGCATCCACCTCGCTGAGTATGGTTTGAGTCTCAATACTTGCTATCAATGGTTGTAGGGCGTGCTGTAAAGTGCGTATCGCTGTGATCGAGTCTGACTGATACTTGCTATCTGTGTATGTGCTTAGCAGCTGCAGTATGTCGTCTTTAAGGATTTTTAATACAGCGAAATTATCATGAGATTTTTTGTTTGTATTTTCTATCGTCAATGAGCTGAAATTTATATTGGCTGCAATATCATCAATGTCTCTTGCCAGCGTATATTGCTCTTTCTCTATATCCTCTATCGTGTGTCGAATCGTGGTGAGTGCATCGTTAAGCGTCTCATAGTGAGTCAACGTACTTTTTAGACACTCCCTACGGGTCACAAGCTTGTCTCTCGTGCTATCTAGCAAGGATAGGGTGACCGTATTTGTGTCCATCTGCGCCAACGGTTGTACCAGTGCAGCAATAGACGGAGAGTCAGTTTTGCTTAAGGCTGAGATGATTAATTGGCTGATATCAGCATTTAATTGTTGTATTTGCTCACCTAGCAAGATTTTTTGCTCTTGGCGTTGCTCAAACTGGATTTGTTTTTTTGTCTGATTAATGTGTAGCTCGGATAGAGCATGGTCTAAATCCGCGATAGTCGCATCCAGCTCTGTTATTTGTCGCTGCGTCTGAGTAGATTCAGTCTCTTGTGTTAAATGGGGATGCTTGGCACTATCGGTGAGGCTATAAGGATGCTCGCGCGCGCCGCAAAGCGGACAGGGGTGCCCGTCTTTTAAATCAGCGATATAGTCTTCTAACGTGGCGACCTTTTGTTGTAAATGAAGCTGGGTTTGTTTGTCTTGACGCTTGTCTTTAGCGTCCTTGATGGTTGATTCTTTGTCGGCAATGATGCCAGAAATTTCCGCTAGCTCGCTGTGTAGCAATGGTAGAACACCGTTTATCTGTGCGACTTGGGTACTAAGCTCATTGAACTGGAGCCTCTTAGCGCGTATTTGCTCAATTTGGCTGTTGAGATAATCGATTTGCTCTTGCTCATCTCGCATATCAACCAATGACTGGCTCTGGATTAGTGCGGTTTGCTCTTTGCGCAGTGCCGTCAGCTCATCCTGCATGGCTGTTTTTGCCGTATTTTTTACCTCTTGCTGTTTCTGCAAGATATCAAGATTGGTTTGAGACTGGTTGATCTGATTTTGCTGATGTGCATTGTCCTTTGCTAGGGCAGCATTATCTTGTAGCAGTGCTTTTAGACGACTGCAATGACTCTTAAAGTCGGCAATGTCGCTATCGATACCACTCAGTGCGCTTGCGTCATTAAGATACTGCGTTACGCGTGTCAGCTGGGTTTTGTTTTGCACTAGCTCTTGGGTGTGACGGACTATTTCTTTTCGTAAGCTTTGGGTTCTGGTGGTAAGGGTTTGTTGATTTTTCTGAGTATTGTTTAAGGTGTACGTATGCTGCGCAATATCTGCATCAAGCTCACGTGCTTTCTTGATCTTGGGTAAGGCCGTTTGTAGCTCGTGAGTCGCGTCCTGCACGCGCGTGACAGCGGCTGTTAAAGTGCTCGAGGCCTGCACCAGACGTTCTTTTTGCTGTGGTAGTTGCTGGTTTGTCTTTTGCCGCTCATCTTGCAAACGCTTGACGGTATCACGGTTATGGATAAGTTGGCTGTACTGACCATCCATTTCGAGGGCTTTGTTGGCGGCCATCAGGCGTTTGGCATCAGGCGTAAAGTCTGTCTGCGCTTGGGCGGCAAGGGTCAGCTCATCTTGGTAATACGTGACATTTTTTTCTAACTCTGCCACAGTATCGAGCCAATGTATCTGTTTCACCAAGTCCTGATAGTGTCGCTGTTTCGCGGATTGAGCGGATTGATAGCCAGAGAGTTGTTCGCTAATAGCCGCCTCTTCCTCTGCTGTTAGGAGGGTTAAACCCTCTAAGCCAAACTGTAACTTGCTTAAGATGTCTTCTTCAGCGCGTTTTTTTTCAAAGACATGGGTCGATATCGTCGCGTAGATATCCGTCCCAGTGATTTTTTCTAAGATATCCGCGCGCTCGTCAGCTTTGGCCTTTAAAAACGCTGAAAAGCTGCCTTGGGCGAGCAAGATGGAGCGGGTGAACTGCTGAAAGTCCATCCGGGTCAGCGAGACAATTTTATCTTTGGTGCGTGAGAGTTTGCTTTCTAGTATCTCATCGCCAGCGGTTTTATCTGAGTCGTGAGCTGGGGGTTTGATTAAGGCGATCTCATGCGTCGCATCTTGCAAGTTGCCATCAGATTTATTGTAAGCGCGGCGCTGGCCCCAACGGCAACGATACTGTACACCATTTAAATCAATCACCACCTCAGCGAAACACTCTGCCGTTTGCCGTGTCATCACCTCATTGCTACTTTTGCTGATGCTATTGATTCGCGGCGTCTCGCCATATAATGCCAGACATACCGCATCCAAAATCGTGGTCTTGCCGGCGCCTGTTTGCCCCGTAATGGCAAAAATACCTTCGTTGGTAAAAGCGGCATCACTAAAGTCGATATGCCATTCGCCTTTAAGAGAGTTGAGGTTTTTGAGTCTTAGTTCAATTAGGCGCATTTTTAGATCTTTATAGGTTTGGTTGATGGCTTATGTTAGACGTTTAGGCTGAGACAGCCAATAAATTGGCCGTTATTTATTCAGCTTGACTGTCATCGTGATAGATATCATGGAGTATCTGCTGATAGGCGTTGCGCAGTGAGGCTTTTTGGATGGTGGCAATGCCATTCATCTCTAGGCAGTGATCAAACACTTCCATCTCATTTAAATCTTGTAAATCCTCTGAGGTTTGTTCTTGATTGAGAACCTTGTTATAAGTGCGGGTGTTTTTAATTTTTAAGACTTCACAGGGCAGCCCTTCTATCATGGCATGGATTTCTTCGCGCAGTTCATGAATAATTTCATCACCATCATAGATGACTTCTAACCAAACAGGCTCAGTGCTACCCAGAGATTTGATGGCTTCTGCGATAGTGGTGAGGTCGCCTGTAATCTGGGCCAGTTTTTGAAAACAAGGAATAGCGAGGGAGGAAATTTGCATGGTCTTAGCATCGTTAACATGCGGTATGCTCGTATCCAAATCTTTTAAGTCACCACGCTCATTCATGTTTTCTACTTCCACAAAACCAAACAAGTCATCTATCAAATCATTTTCTTGATGGCTGAGCTTTTTTGCAGATTTTTTAATAGATTTGACTGTGGTTTGAGTGGGTAAGCGCGGGGTTGTCACATCATTGGCATCCAATGCTTCGCCAAACTTTATGATAAGAACCTGCTTTTGCTGCCGCGCCTCGCCAAAACCCATCGCAATGGGTGATCCTGAATAGCGGATGCGCTCACGACCACCGACACGTTGTGGTACGTGTAAGTGTCCCAGTGCGACATAGTCAAAACTCTCATCGAACATCTCGGCCGACACTTGCCCAAGTGAGCCAACATAAAGATCGCGTACGCCGTCATCCTCCGTGGTCTTGCCGCCCGCTGCAAATAAGTGACCTGTCGCGATGATGGGCACGTGACGTTGATGTGATTTGACGAACGCTGTTTGTTTGGCTTTGGCAATGTTTGCGACATTATCATAGTGGGCGCGAATGCCTTTGATGACATTAGCGTCCTTGCTATCAGCAGACTCGCCAGCGCTGCTACTACGTACGTCACGATCACGAAGGTAGGGGACAGCGGCAATGATGCAATGTGGTGCGCCACTGGTATCATTGAGTACCAACACTTCATCGTTTAAATCATCACAGGCCGTGCCGATCACATGGACGTTTAGAAATTTTAGTACATTGCTTGGCGCATCTAAAAAAGTCGGCGAGTCGTGATTACCCGCGACGATGACGATATGCTCACAGCAAGACCGAGATACCCGCCCCAAAAATTCATAGTACAGCGCCTGTGCTCTGTTACTTGGGGTCATAGTATCAAAGATATCACCAGCGACGATGAGCACATCTACTTGCTGTGTGCATATGGTGTCGTATAACCAATTAAGAAAAGCCTCAAACTCCTCATAACGCATACGGCCATACAGCCTACGACCCAAATGCCAATCAGAGGTATGCAAAATGGTTAAAGGGTTGGTAGGGAGCGTGTTAGAAACAGTAGGTGTGGACATAGTTGCGCTTATTGGCATTTAGTAGAAAGCTTTCATTCTAGCAAGAATTTTTGTGGTTTGCTCTGTTGCAATACGTGAAAAAAGCCCTGCCAATAAATTGGCAGAGCTTTTAGAGTTTTTGACAAATGAATCGTAAAAGTTTTTTATCATCCACTACTGCCAACCCGTTTTTTACGGTGCCGAAATATTAGCCACCATAGATAGCGCATGCGCTTGCTGGCGTGCCAACGGTTTCGCGCCTTTATTGCTAGCAAAGGATCCTTCACGTAGCCAGTTATCCGCTGTGTCATCACTGTTTTGATTGGACTGATTATACCAAGACAAGTCGTGGTGTAAGCTGACCACATCACCCATGATCAGTAAGGCTGGCGTTGGCAGCTGTGCTTGCTCTTGCTTGGCGACTATCGTTGCAAGGGTGCCGGTCAATACTTGCTGATTGGACATGCTAGCGTTAGAGACGATTGCGATGGGTGTCTCAGCAGTGCGCCCAGCATCAATCAACCCTTCGGTCAACCGTGCTAGTGAATGCAGGCCCATATAAAACACCACGGTTTCATCGGTATTCAAAAAGCTTTTAAAGTTGTTATTGGGCGCCCCCGCCTTTAAAAATCCAGTGACGAAGCGTACCGACTGCGAATGATCGCGGTGGGTTAGGGGGATGCCAGCATAACTTGCGGCAGCGTTGGCAGCGGTGATACCAGGCACCACTTGATAAGGGATACCGTGCGCTTGCAGGCTCTCAATCTCTTCGCCGCCGCGGCCAAAAATAAAGGGATCGCCGCCCTTCAAACGTACCACACGGCGACCTTTTTTGGCGCTGTTGATCAGTAATTCATTGATACCGAGCTGTGCCACTGCATGATTGCTGCGTTTTTTACCGACAAACACTTTATCGGCATCACGGCGGCACAAGTCTAACACTTGGGGCGATACCAAGGCATCATAGTAGACAATATCCGCTTGTTGCATCAATCGTAGCGCCTTAAACGTGAGGAGCTCTGGGTCACCAGGGCCTGCACCAACGATATAAACTTCGCCTATCGCGGTTTGCGCTTCTCTTGTGTCGTCAGAGTTAACCGGGATAGTCGCTGTCTGCTCAGCCGCGCTTTTTTCACGTATGGCTGCTGCTGTCCGATCTAAGTCGACTTGCAGTTGCGCGGCCGCTTCATTCTCATTACCGGCAAACATCAGCTGACTGACTTGCCCTTCAAATGCACGCTCCCAAAATTGCCGACGTCCGGTCAGGGTAGGTATTTTGGTTTTTACTTCAGCACGAAACTCGCCAGCCAGCTTGGCTAGCTTGCCATAGCCTTGTGGAATCAACGTCTCAAGACGCGCCCGCAGTAGACGGGCGAGTACGGGCGCTTTGCCGTTGGATGAGATACCAATCACGATCGGATTACGATCTATAATCGCGGGAAAAATAAAATCGCATAAATGAGGGGTATCGACGACGTTTACTGGAATATTCAGCGCGCTGGCATCGGCATGAACTTGATGGTTCAGCGCCTCATCGTCAGTGGCAGCGATGATAACGCGCGCCCCTGACATATACGCTTTATTATAGTTTTCATAAATCAGTTCATGCTTAGCCTCGTATTTGTTGGGGCTTAATAATGCTTGTATCTCATCGCTAATACGTGGCGCTAGCACCGTAATACAAGCACCCGCACGGCTGAGTAAGTCAGCTTTACGTAGCGCCACTTCACCGCCCCCCACGATAAGTACTTTGCGCTCTTCTAGTTTAAAAAACAGCGGGAAGGTGTTCATAGTGTCACCATTTATTTTATTTAAAAGATGTCGCCATTATGAGGGATTGCAGAGGGACTCTCACGTAGTGAATTGGCATTAGCATATTCGTTTTTGTCATGATAATGACAGTTTTTGATGATAAAAGGAATAGAGAGGTAAATGTTAAAGAGCAAAGGAGTCAAGAGGCTATGCAGATAGCTGGGTGCTAAAGATGGCAGTTATTATCAATGAGCCATCATTGATTGTTGAAGATACATCAATTGCGCGCGTTTCATTTTGTAGTTTGAGTTGATTAATGCATACACTATTGAGGCTAAGCGGGCAGAATAGTGTATGCATTTTCGCAAAAAACCAATAAACGATCTTTAACCGTATACCAGAAGCTTACTCAAAATCACTCAGCATTTTGGTAATGCGGGCATCTTTTTGTTGCCAGATATCCTCTAACCAATCAAACATCATTTTTTTAGTGGCTTCATCGCGGTCATAACCCCCATCCATGATCGCAGCGAATAACGCATCGGGTATCTTCAGACGGGTCACATCGACGCCCAAACGACGAATATTGCCTTTCCATAAATCATCATAATCAGGGGTGCCATCTGGGTACACAATAGTGATGTTTAAAATTGAGTCCAACTGATCGCCTAATGCGTTGATCGCTAACGACAAACCGCCCGCTCGTGGCTTTAATAAGTGCTGATAAGGTGAGTTTTGCCGGTCGTGTTTTTCTGACGTAAAGCGTGTCCCTTCTAGATAGTTGAGGAGGGCAAAAGGTTTGTTTTTTAACTGACGGCAGGCACGCTTGGCCTCAATCAAATTTTGCTTTTTAAGGTCAGAATTCTTTGCCATTGCTTTGGGAGAGAAGCGTTTAATCATCGGAAAGTCTAAGAAGTAAAAGGCTTGGCCAATGACGGGAATGTAGATCAGGTTAAATTTAGTGAAGAACCGCGTTAAAGGCAATCGGTCTTGGCTGATGTATTGTACGATACTGGTATCGACCCAAGACTGATGGTTACTTATCAGTAGGTATTGTTTGTCTTCGCTAAGATCGTCAGGCAAGGAAATACGCCAGTCTTTGTGCGGTAGTACATGGTCAATCACGGCGTTATTACTATTGATCCAGTATTTGGTAATCGCAATTAGGGCCTTATCAGCGTGCTTTGATCCGGTCAACATTTTAGCCGCCCCCAACGTCCAGATGGGTAGACCCACCCCCATACTATTGGCGGTGAGGACGCCAGTACCAGTCAAAAAAGAGGCGGCTTTGCCGACTTGCGGAAATTTATCATGAAGCTTTTCATAGAGTGAATCGATCTTTTTTAGAGAGGGCATAACAGATATCCGTATTGATGAATGCGTCAAAACATTCCTGATTTAGCGTTAAGGGGTAGGCAGTGATACGCAAATCCCGAAAACAAACCATAGAATACCTCAATGGGCGACGATAAAACGTTAAAAAAACGTTAAAACAAGGCGAAAAAGCAGGGAGCGTGCCATGAGTCAGCTAATAATAGCTTATTGTAGCGCGCCCTTATCAAGCAACATCAATAGCCTCAAACGACGTAATTAACGCAAAAAAGAAGCGATGATATGAGAATCATCGCTTCTTTTTTCTTCACACTGCTTTTTATTCGGTATTTATCTACAGCTGTGTGTGCAAACCACACTCACGACTTTCTTCTACTTTCGTCGGATCAAAGTAATCAAACTCATTTGGCAAGTCATGCTCTTCTAGATAAACATCTAGATCCGCATCTGTTTTCTCAAACAATGGCGCGACTTTTAATACGCCATCTTTTGATAGGCTAAGCACGTCAAGGCCTTGACGGAACTCGGTTTGATCTTTGCGGATGGCGTTGAACCAAACGTCAGGTTTTAATTCATCTAGGGCACGGCGGAACGGCTCAAGCTTGACTTGATCCGTAAACTCGTCATGCTGCGGGTTATCAATGCCTGGGATACCGTTCATGGTCGCGTCACGATGCGCCGCCGTCTGCTTAGGAATGTACGTGATCACATTTAAATTCAAGTCACGGATAACCTTATTGGCAAATTGATAGGTGGCATCGGTGTTGTAGCCTGAATCCACCCACAATACCGTGATATCAGGACGCTGCTTGGCAACCAAATGCAATATCGCTGACTCGTAAGGACGGAAGTTGGTTGTAATAATTGGGTTTTTAGCTTGTGTTAATGCCCAAGCAACGATTTCTTCGGGCGACTTGCCTTGTAGGTCTTGGTTGGCTTGATCGATATCTAGGTTGGGATGTAACTGACTCATGATACGTTCCTTAATGGTGGTTAGGGTAAAAATGGCTAAACTAAAATAGGGGTGGTCATCACATTAAGCACCCGAAAACATCGGTAACGCGGCGGCGTCTCGGCCATCATAGCTGCTGGCAAGCGCATTAAATGCTTGAGTGATGTCAGAGATAGATTGCATGTCGTGCTCGCTGAGCACAAAGCTGTCGACACCCGCCCGCAGTAAGTAAGCAATTTGATCACGCCCAAACTTGCCTGCCATGCGAATCTCCCCTTGGTAGCCAATGTGGCGTAGGGTTTGGGCATAACTAAAGCCGCGTCCATCGGTAAAAGCTGGCACATGAATAACAATCAAATCTTGCTGTAATAAAAATTCTGACAAACCAACCAGTGCCTCTGTATCGCTATCGGACGTCACCCAAACGCCCATACGACTGGCATGCTGGCTGACTAACTCACGTACCTCTTGTAATAGTCCGCCAGCGAGCTGACCTTCTGTATCTAATAAGTCAGTAAGCGGTAGTACGATCTCACGTTTTTCTTGTTTGTGTAGTAGCTCAAGCAAAGTGATATGAGACAGGGCAATACCGTCTGGCAACTCATGGGTGTGAAGCGCCAACCATGTATCGTTTTGACTGATATCGGCGCCTGCACTGTTTAATACATGATGATTACCCATAGACCTTCTCCTTAAAGGGTGCAATGCCGACACGATCGACCAAATCACCAAAGCGTTCTACCTCATGATCATTGCTGACGCGCTGTTCTAAATAGACATCTAATATCTTTTGTAGCGTAATTGCCACATCGGTGGCTGGCACCGCTTTGCCCAATATCTTGCCGATTTTGGCATCATTGCTGGAGTTACCGCCAAGGCTGATCTGATACCAGTGCTCGCCCTTTTTATCGACTCCCAGGATACCAATGTCACCCGTATGGTGGTGGGCACAGGCGTTCATACAGCCAGACATATTAAGGCGAATCTCACCCAAGTCATAAAGGTAGTCGAGATCATCAAACTGTTTTTCGATTTGCTCAGCGATGTTATGGGTGGTGGCATTGGCCAGTGAGCAATAGTCCCAGCCTGGGCAGACAATCATGTCTGTGAGCGTGTTGATATTGGCACGAGCTAAATGCAGCTCAGACAGCTGTTGCCATAATTCGTAAAGCTGATTGGTTTGCACATCCGCAAATACCAAGTTTTGCTGATAGGTACCACGCAATTCACTAAAACTGTATTTGTCGGCAAGATCAGCAAGTGCATCCATTTGTGATTCGCTCAAATCACCTGATGGCACGTAGCGACCGTCCACCAGTCCCGCTTTTAGGGAAATCACCACAGCGCGATAACCCGCAACTTTATGTGCCACCGTGTTTTGGTGATACCAATTGGCAAAGTCTTTATCGCCATCAAGTTGTTGTTGCAACTCGCTCTGCGTTTGGAGCGCATCAAAGGTCAGGTAGTCAGGCTCAGTGAAAAAGCTGCTGGCAGTGGCAAAATTGGCATCGGTTAAGGTAAGGGGGCCGTCTTTGGTATGGGCTTGCCATTCCGCATCGACCAATTTAGCAAAGGCGGGCCCGCCCATGCTGTCAACCAGTATCTTGATACGAGCCTTATACTTATTATCACGGCGACCGTGTAAGTTATAAACGCGCAAAATAGCGTCTAAGTAGCTCAGCAGATGACGACGCGGTAAAAACTCATTAATCACCTTACCAATCACAGGCGTACGACCAAGCCCGCCACCCACCAACACTTCAAAACCAAGCTCGCCTTCGTCATTGGTTTTTACATGTAGGCCGACATCATGGACTTGCGTCGCGGCGCGATCATTGGCAGTACCAACGACCGCAATCTTAAATTTACGCGGCAAAAAAGCAAACTCAGGATGAAAGGTTGACCACTGGCGGATGATCTCGCAATAAGGACGCGGATCGGCAATCTCTTCTTGGTGGATACCAGCATAAGGGTCAGTCGTGGTATTACGAATACAGTTGCCTGAGGTCTGGATTGCGTGCATCTGTACTGAGGCCAGCTCTGCCAAGATGTCTGGTACTTCTTCAAGTTTTGGCCAATTCAGCTGAATGTTGGTACGGGTGGTAAAGTGCCCGTAACCTTTGTCATATTTGCGGGTGATTTCTGCCAACTTACGCAATTGATAACTTGCAAAAAGGCCATAAGGAATCGCAATGCGCAACATTGGCGCATAACGCTGAATGTAAAGACCGTTTTGTAGACGTAGCGGCAAAAACTGTTCTTCTGGCAGCTCACCGGCCAAAAACCGTTCCGTTTGGTCGCGAAATTGGGCGACACGTTCCTCTACTAAGGTTTGGTCAGCGTAATTATATTGATACATGACGTAATCTCAATTTTGTTTTTAAGCTTAAAGGCAGCATTGATAATGATTTGCGTGTGTAATAGGTTTTATTGCCAATCGCATGATGAATAATTCAGCTTACCATCATATAAGCTTGAGACTTGAAACATAAATTCCTTTCAGACATATCCATATCCAAACACAGCATAAATTTTCATAAAGAAAGTTAGGTAGCCTATGCTTATCGAATTTAACACCTAACTTAAACGTATGATCGCTTGCGCGCTAACCATCCGCTCATGGCGTCCTCTTACATTGTTGCTTAATTTTCCCATCCATTCCTTTCTTGAGGTTTTAAAATCCATATGACTCAGACCACATCAAAACTTGTTCCCCCGCACGGCAGCAACGAGCTAAAACCACTGTTGTTAAGTGGTGAGGCCCGTACCCAAGCGCTAAAACTTGCCAGCACATTGCCGACCATCACCCTAAGCTCACGTGAGCGTGGTGATTTGATTATGTTTGGTATCGGTGGGTTTACCCCATTGAACGGTTTTATGAATCAAGCCGACTGGCAAGGCGTGGTAGATAACATGCGCTTGCAAAGTGGTGACAACGCGGGCTTGTTTTGGCCCATTCCTATCACTTTATCTGCGCCTAAAGCAACTGCTGACAGTTTGAGCCAAGGTGACAAAGTGGCCTTGGTGGCAAAAGATGGCGAGGTGATGGGAATTTTAACGGTTGAAGAAACCTATACCATTGATAAAGAACATGAATGTCAGCAAGTATTCACGACGACAGACGCAGAGCATCCAGGTGTACAGCAAGTACTGAGCCAAGGTGACGTCAATGTCGCAGGCAGTGTTGAGGTGTTAAGTGAAGGCGAGTTCCCAACCTTGTATCCAGAGATTTATAAAACACCTGCTGAGACGCGTGAGATTTTGGATGCCAAAGGCTGGAAAACAGTTGCAGCCTTCCAAACTCGCAACCCGATGCACCGCTCACACGAATACTTAGCCAAAATTGCCATCGAGATTTGTGATGGGGTGCTGATACACTCATTGTTAGGGGCGCTAAAACCCGGTGATATCCCAGCGGAAGTGCGCCAAGAAGCGATTAAAACCCTGATTGACAACTACTTTAGACAAGATACCGTCATTCAGGCCGGCTATCCATTAGACATGCGTTATGCTGGACCACGCGAAGCGCTATTGCACGCAGTCTTTCGCCAAAACTATGGCTGCAGTCATCTGATTGTTGGCCGTGACCATGCTGGCGTTGGCGATTACTATGGCGCTTTTGATGCGCAAACTATCTTTGACTATGTTGGTAAAGACGATTTGATTACCCAACCATTAAAAATTGGCTGGACGTTTTGGTGTAATGCCTGTAACGCCATGGCATCTGATAAAACTTGCCCGCATGAGGCCTCTGAGCACGTCAAAGTGTCAGGAACGAAGTTGCGCAAGGCGCTATCAGAAGATGAAGACGTGCCAGACAACTTTAGCCGTCCGGAAGTGTTGGAGATTTTGCGCCAGTATTATGCTGGTATCGCTCGCGAGGAACGTGCTGAGGTGAAGTTAACCGGCGCCTCGGCAGTATAAAAACATAGGTACTGACGACATATTAAGAAATAAAGAAGAAGTAAAAAGGGATTAGGCTTATCGTCTGATCCCTTTTTTTATTAAAAATACAGGATCGAGGGCGCTTTGTCCCCACAGAATCCTCTTAGACGGATTTACTGAGTTTGATGTAACGGCCTCTAGTGATCACGATAGGGCATAAATAACAAAGTTACTTATGCCAAGTTAACCACTCGATAAGCGGATTCATCATTAAGCCTTTGACAAACAAGCTGCTAGCATAGTTCTCATCATTCATAGAGTCGCAATCAAGGCGTTATCGGTTTTATACCTTTATCGGTATTTTGAAAAAGTGGTTCTGTTAACTTTATTGAGAACATTTATGCAACCCATCACTAAAAAAATGACTGAAACACGCAGGCTGAGTATAAGTGGCGTTCTGGCAATGTCAGTACTCGCGATTGGCTGTAGCTCTAACGACGCCTCACAACAAGATGGATCAACGACAGTACACGAGCAGCAAAACATCAGCTTATTAAATGTCTCGTATGATGTATCGCGTGATTTTTATAAAGACTATAACGCCCTTTTTAGTCAGGACTATCAGCAAAAAAATCCGGGTAGTAAGGTAGATATTAAGCAGTCGCACGGTGGCTCAAGCAAACAGGCAATGTCTGTGGCGAATGGCTTGCAAGCGGATGTGGTGACCTTTAACCAAGAAAGCGATGTGAACCTACTGGTCGAAAAGGGCTTGGTTGCCACCGACTGGCAACAAGCGCTACCAAACAACGCGGTACCCTATACCAGTACCATGGTGCTATTGGTGCGTGATGGCAATCCAAAAAACATCAAAGATTGGACAGACTTAGCGCGCAGTGATGTTGATGTGGTCATACCCAACCCGAAAACCAGCGGTACGGCGCGCTACGCATTTTTGGGGGCGTATGGTTATGGCCTGCATCATTTTAAAGAAAACCCACAAAACCATACCAAAACCGATGATTTTATCAAAAAATTACTGGCAAACGTGGTCACTTATGACAATGGCGCGCGTGCAGCGACCACCAGTTTTACTCAGCGCAGCTTGGGCGATGTGCTGATTACAACTGAAAATGAAGCCCATTTGGCTGCCAAGCAATTTGCCAAAGGACAAGTCGATATTGTCTATCCAAGCTATTCTATTTTGATTAATAATCCTGTGGCGGTAGTCGTCGCTACGACCACTGATATAGATGGCAAGACTGCAGCCGCAACTACCTACCTAAAAGGCTTGTGGGATGAGCCTGCACAAACGCTTATGGCAAACATGTATTTACGCCCCAGTGATAAAAAAATTCTAGCTGCTCACAAAGACACCTTGCCTGCCATCAATACCTTTGATCCTGTGACGGTCTTTGACTCTTGGGAGCAGATTATGGAGACATTCTTTGTCGACGGCGGGCGTTTTGATCAGCTGGCACGAGTAGAGTAGCGGCTGATTTTAAAGACGTAGCCCAGCCGATCTGTGCTTATCTATTGGGTACGCTTTTGCAGATATTTGGCAACTGATTGATAACTTTATACTTACTGGCTTGTTATTCCGTTTTGGCAATAACATACGCATATTCATCATTAAACATAATAAGATGGCGCTGTTAGCATACTGACATTACCTAACAGACACTTTTGAGGGACTTATGACATACGCCGCGCGTTATCAACAAAAAAGTAAAGTACTTAACGTCTTGAGTATTGCAGGCGTTTCCTTGACCTTGGGTCTTGCTGGCTGTAGCAATGGCGAACAGACAGAGACGACTGCTACTGCCGATGGCACGGCAGCGGGTCAAAACATCGAGCTGCTAAACGTCTCTTATGATGTGGCGCGTGATTTTTATAAAGACTATAACCCGCTATTCGTTGAGCACTATAAAGCTGAGAATCCAGACAGCGATATTCTCATTAAGCAGTCACATGGCGGCTCAAGCAAACAAGCCCTCTCGATTGCTAATGGGTTGCAAGCGGATGTCGCGACGATGAACCAAGGCTCTGATATTGAGTTACTTGAGAAGAGGGGTTTGGTTGAATCAGATTGGGAGAGTAAATTCCCAGATAACGCCGTACCGTTTACCAGTACCATCGTGTTTTTGGTACGTAAGGGCAATCCAAAAGGCATCAATGATTGGGAAGACTTGACCAAAGAAGGAGTTGAGATTGTCATGGCCAACCCAAAAGTGACGGGTAATGGTCGCTATGCCTTTTTAGGGGCTTACGGTTACGGTTTACATGCCTTTAATAACGAAGAAGCGCCAGCGAAAAACTACGTAAAAGACATGCTTAAAAACGTCAAGGTTTATGAAAATGGCGGGCGTGCAGCCACCACTACTTTTGTTCAACGCGGTATTGGTGATGTTTTGGTGACTTTTGAAAATGAGGCCAATCTTGCCGCGACTGACTTTGGCGCCGGTCAAGTAGACATCGTTTATCCAGATTACTCTATCAAATCAGAGAGCCCCGTCGCGGTTGTGACGTCAGTGACCGACAAAAAAGGCACGACTGAAGCGGCAAAAGCCTATCTTGATTACTTATGGAGCGAGCCTGCTCAGCAGTTGGCAGCCGATCTATACCTACGCCCTAGCGTTCAAAGCGTGCTGGATAAAAACAGTGATAAATTACCACCAGTTGAAACCTTCCGCCCGAATGACGCGTTTGGGTCGTGGGATGAAATCATGGGCACTTACTTCAGCGATGGCGGTGTGTTCGATCAGTTAGCTGTTAATGCGCCGCAATAACCGCTTGTGACGCTCATAAGAGCCGTGCATGTACTAGCAATGGGTGTCATCTCATACGTATGAGCAGTCACTCATGAAAACCCCATAAAGGACATGGTCATTTGCGCTATGTCCTTTATAACATGGCCCTTTATAAAACAGACGGATTAATCATCAACTTGATACAACATGGTCTTACGTTAAGTACCATCCGATAGGCAATAGGACATCACTATGAGTGCAACATCTTCTTCTGCCAGTAAGCCCCCTTTGAAAAAAGGATGGCTGACACGTTTGCGTCAACGCAATGTGTTGCCAGGGTTTGGCCTGAGTATGGGTATTACTGTCTTTAGCTTATCGTTATTGGTGGTGCTGCCGTTTGCCATGATGGCTTATACCACCACACAAATGGGCTGGACAGGGTTTTGGGAAACCATTACCCAGCCGCAGGTCACTGCTGCGATCAAGCTGAGCTTATGGATGTCATTTTTAGCGATGCTGACCAATATGGTGTTCGGTACATTAGTTGCTTGGGTGCTCGTTCGTTATGAGTTTTGGGGCAAGTCGTTGATCAATGCGTTGGTTGATCTACCCTTTGCTTTGCCAACGGCAGTCACGGGCATCTCGCTTGCCACGCTTTATGCCCCTAACGGCCTAATAGGACAATGGTTCGCCAAGTTTGATATTCAGGTCGCTTTTACGCCGATAGGGATTTGGTTGGCCTTGGTTGTGGTCAGCTTTCCTTTTATTGTCCGCGCGGTACAGCCTGTTTTAGCAGAGCTGTCGGTTGAGTTTGAAGAAGCGTCCGCGGTGTTGGGTGCCAATCGCTTAACCACGTTTCGAAAAGTGATTTTGCCCGAGCTGTTGCCCGCTTTGTTAATGGGCGCAGGAATGATGTTTGCGCGGGCTACTGGCGAGTATGGCTCGGTGATTTTTATCGCAGGCAATATTCCGATGCAGTCGGAGATTTTACCGCTCATTATCATCAGCAAACTTGAGCAATTTGATATTCAAGGGGCTTCGGCTGTGGCGTTGTTTATGCTGCTGATCTCATTTGTTATTTTGTTAACCATTAATATTGTACAGTGGAAGCTGTCGCGCCGTGTAGGAGCTCGCTAACATGCAAATATCCAATAGCTACGACTACCAAAGCAATCCGGCAACCAAAGACACCCCTTGGTTACGCCGTACCTTTATCGTCATCGCTGTGCTATTTATGGTTATCATGTTGGTCATCCCATTATTGGCCGTGTTTTATGAAGCCTTTAAGAATGGCTGGCAGTTGTATATTGCCTCACTTGTCGACCCTGAAGCCATGCAGGCCATCAAGCTGACGTTAATTACAGCGGCGATTGTTTTGCCCATTAATATGGTGATGGGCATAGCCATTGCTTGGCTGGTCACACGTTATCAATTCAAAGGCAAACAGCTGGTGACCACCTTGCTGGATTTACCGTTTTCTGTATCTCCCGTCGTGGCAGGTTTGATGTTTGTTTTACTATTCGGGCTGAATTCTACTGTGGGTGGCTGGCTTGAGAGCATGGGCTTCCAGGTGATTTACGCCGTCCCCGGTATTGTTTTGGCGACGCTGTTTGTTACTTTTCCATTTGTGGCCCGTGAGCTGATCCCGCTGATGCAGACGCAAGGCGATAGTGAAGAGCAGGCCGCCTTGACCTTGGGCGCCACGGGTTGGCAGACCTTTTGGCATGTCACGTTGCCAAATATAAAGTGGGCGTTGCTTTATGGTTTGATTTTGACCAACGCGCGAGCAATGGGTGAGTTTGGCGCGGTCAGTGTGGTGTCAGGTCACATTCGCGGTGAAACCAATACCATGCCGCTGTTGGTTGAGATTGCCTATAATGATTATAACTTTACCGCCGCTTTTGCCTTATCGAGCCTACTTGCGGCGCTGGCATTAGTGACGTTACTTATTCAGCAAGTGATGACCAAAGTACAAGAGCGTAAGTTTGCCAAGTCCGAGCGACTAGCAAGTGCGCCTGAGCTACCAGTAAGTGCCAATGCGACCGTCGCAGAAAGTAAAAGTGATGCGGTTTAAATAAGTGATAGGGTTTGATTCAATACCACTGACGTCGTCACCATGAAACAATATGCCACGATAAGCCAAAAGATATAATAAGAGATACGATTATGAGCATCGAGATTCGCAACGTTAATAAAAAATTCGGTAACTTTACTGCGTTAGACAATATCAATATCACTGTGCCAACTGGTAAACTGACTACCTTACTTGGACCCTCAGGGTGCGGCAAAACGACCTTGCTACGTATTATCGCAGGTCTAGAGTATGCAGATTCTGGGCAGATATTATTTGATGAGCTGGATGTGACCAACACGCCTGTGCAAAAGCGGCACATTGGCTTTATGTTTCAGCATTATGCGCTGTTTCGGCACAAAAACATCGCCGATAATGTTGCTTTTGGACTGACGTTGTTGCCAAAGAATGAACGGCCAAGCAAAGCGGATATCAATAAGCGCGTGGCCGAACTGCTAGAGCTAGTACAGCTACCACAAGTCGCCAACGCTTATCCACACCAATTGTCAGGTGGTCAGCGCCAAAGGATTGCGCTGGCACGAGCCTTGGCGGTCAAGCCAAAGCTACTACTGCTAGATGAGCCATTTGGGGCGCTAGATGCCAAAGTGCGTAAAGAGCTGCGTACTTGGCTAAAAAACATTCATCATGAGCTGGGTATTACCAGCATTATGGTGACTCATGATCAAGAAGAAGCCCGTGCGGTGTCAGATGAGATTGTGGTCATGAATCAAGGGCGAGTAGAGCAGGTAGGGACGTCAGAGGAGCTGATACACCAGCCAGCCAACGCTTTTATCAGTGACTTCTTAGATTTAGTCTAAGTGTGTTTGAGACAGTAGCCGTATTGGCGAGATTAAAAAAAGACCTACAATGAGTAGGTCTTTTTTTTGCGTTAAGATGGGCCTAAGACGGTGTTATTTGTTTCAATAGCAACATTGCCTACTATAAAGCCCACCCAAAATTCGAACGTCCATACTGTTTAAGCAGGCTTTGGCATAGCAATGTCTTTGGTTGATATTTGCTTATAAGTGATGTCTAAAATATCTTGGCACCAGTCTGGCAAGTCATCAGCCACTTCATACCACATCCACGTGCCATCGCGAACACAGTGTAAAATACCCAGTTTTTTCAAATGATTCAAATGACGCGATATCGTTGGTTGCGGTTGATCGAGTATTTCTACCAACTCACCCACGCAGCGTGCTTCTTTTTTAAAGAGAATTTGAAATATTTTTAAGCGGGTCGGATCAGATAGAACTTTAAACAACTCGATAGGTCGTATCTCAAAATTATTATCAGACATAGAGCAATTCCAATGAGGCTTTGTTAATAGGGATTCAATATAACAGCAGTTATCTACAGAATCGATTGAAAAGTAAGCGGTCTTACAGTTCGTCGTTAATTCACTACTTTTGATAGTAATGGGTTACATGCGTACTTATATTCATTTACATTGATTAAGTATGTGTAATATAAAGATTTTTTATGACAAATAATAGTCAAATACTATTGCAAATGATAATAGTTATCGTTATTATACACAAACTAATGACAATGATGTTAGGGGGCGCGTCAAAGCAAACGGTGCAAACTGTCACTCAACACCTGCATCATTGACACTTTACCTTTACCAGCAGTATAAAACAGCAGTACAAAACACAGCCACCGAATAGTGGTATTCAGAGGAGCCAATCCATGTACGTATGCATCTGTAATGACGTAAAAGAAAAGCAAATCAAAGCAGCTATTGCTTCAGGTATTGATACGCTTGATGGTCTAAAAGATACCCTCGATGTTGCGACTTGCTGTGGTTGCTGTGAGCCGATGGTCAATGACTACCTAGATGACCACCATGCCAAACTTGATGTCTTAGCCTATGCGGTTTAAGCATGATTGGTTTAGAGACTTCTTTTTTGTCCAGATAACACCTTATCGTCCTACCCATACCTTCCAGTACGCCGCACTTATCCTTTGGTTATTGACCATAAAGGGTGAGTTGCGAGTATCCACATAACCTTGCTGACACACCTAGTTCCATCTCGCCACGCATCACAATCGTTGGGGCCGTAATCAATAGCGACGCTAGCTAATTATAGTTCTCAATTAGCATCTTATTCTTAGTTCATAACATTACAAGCTGTACAGCTCCTATATGCTACTATATCTGTCTGTCGTTATAAGACGTTTTTTTGATTTTGATTTTTACGGATCAGTTCACCAATAGTGCTTTCATTATATGGAATATTGTGAATACGTTGGCATCTGTAAAATATAAATAGGGGAGTATAGGTTATGATAGGTAGCCAAAAAGTCATTGATTATTTGAATTTTTTATTAGGTGGTGAGCTTGCGGCTCGTGACCAGTATTTTATCCATTCAGAAATGTATGCCGAATGGCATTATGGCAAGTTGTATGATCGCATCCACCATGAGATGGCAGATGAGACACTGCATGCCCAAGCGATTATTCGCCGTATTTTGATGCTAAGCGGCACGCCTAATATGGCTGTCAATGATATCAAAATTGGCGCCACCGTTCCTGACATGTTGCAGCTTGATCTTGATTTAGAGTACCAAGTACAGCAGCATCTAAAAGATGGTATTGCGCTTTGTGAAGAAGAGCACGATTACGTCACGCGTGAGATGCTGGTTGAGCAGCTAAAAGACACGGAAGAAGATCATGCGCATTGGCTTGAGCAGCAGTTACGCCTTATCGATATGATTGGGTTGCCCAATTATCTACAAAGCCAAATGGCTGAAGTCACTCCTAATCTGGTTTAATATCGCGATAAATATAAACAGCAACCATATTTCGCTTAAATAATAAGTACGTAGGGAGAAAGATAATGAAAGGGGATAAAGAGGTCATTCGCGCTTTAAACAAAGTGCTTGGACAGTCGTTAATTGCGATCAACCAGTATTTTTTGCATGCACGCATCGCCCGTCATTGGGGCTTAGAAGCGCTTAACGAAAATTTTTACAAACAATCTATCGCTGAGATGAAATGGTCTGATGATCTGATTGCACGAATTTTGTTGCTAGACGGCTTACCCAATTTGCAAGATTATGGCAAGATGTTTATTGGCGAAGATGTGCCAGAGTTAATTGACTGTAATTTGCGTCTAGAAAAGCAGAAATTTGATATCATCACTGACGCCATTGCTTTATGTGAAGCAAAATCTGATTACGTCTCTCGCCAGCTGTTGGTCACCTTAAAAGATGGTAATGAAGAGTATCAAGATTGGCTAGAGACGCAAGAAGACTTGATTGAAAGTATTGGCGTGGAGCGCTATATCCAGTCACAAGTCACTGAGGATGACGCGCCTTAGTAGCGCCCGATAATTGGCAGTAAAATAAGCCAAACTTGCCAGCGAGTGTTTTTTATAAACCATCACTCGCTGGCTTTTTTATGGCCAAAAATCCACGCTTATGTTTTTATCTATTTTTTTATCTATACTTGGTTAGTATAAGCCGCGACCGTCTTCAGGCTTAAGACGTAAAAAGTACAACCCTGAGAGAATGGTTAAAAGCCCTAGTATCCAATAGGTGGTTTGGAACGCAGCCAGCGTGTCAAGTTGCATACGTTCACGTAAAATATTAAGTACGGCTGCACCAAAGGCGATACCAAAGCTAATCGCCAGCTGCTGATTGACCGCCATCAAACTGTTACCACTACTGGTCTGTGTGCCCTCTAGATCACCAATCGTAATCGTATTCATCGCACTAAATTGCATCGAATTACAAGCGCCCATTATGGTCAGAATAGGGACAAACCAAAGCCATTGGGAGGCGTCATTAAATTGCGCCAATACAAGGATCAGGGTGCCCATAAACAAGGTGTTGTAGACCAGAACCTTACGGTAGCTAAAACGCTGAATAATTTTACTCACCCACGGTTTAATTCCGATGGCACCGACCGCGATAGGCGCTAGTAACCAACCTGCCTGTGAAGGTGAGTACTCAAACACTACTTGCAATAGCAGCGGCAGCAAAAAAGGGACGGCACTGATACCTAAGCGTGTGAATAAATTACCGGTAATACCAATACGAAAGGTGCGAATGTCAAATAAACTCAGTGGAAATAATGGGGCAGATCGTCGCTTGGCATGCCATACATACGCACCTATCAGTAGGCCGGCTCCCAACCCCAGTAACAAACCATAAAACCCGCGACCGGTCTGCGAGCCAAACTCGACAGCCAGGGTGAATCCACAAGCAGCGGCTGCAAACAATAAAAATCCTGTCCAATCGAGACGCTTGGTATCTTCAAATAACGCGGGCACCAGTTTCTTGCCTAAAATAAAGCCTACTATTCCCATCGGTATATTGATCAAAAATATCCAATGCCAGCTGGTGTATTGTACGATATAGCCCCCTAAGACCGGCCCTACCAAAGGTGCTACCAATGCCGGTATCACCGCAAAATTCATCACCGTTAAGAGCTTATTACGGGGATAGGATTTGACCAATATTAAACGAGCAACAGGTGTCATCATCGCACCGCCAATACCTTGAATGATACGTGAGCCAATCAAAAAATCTAGCGTAGGCGATGCAGCACATAGTAATGAGCCAATACAAAAAATGATGATGGCGGACAAAAATACTCGACGAGTACCAAATTTATCGGCTAAAAACCCACTAATGGGAATAAATATCGCCAAGGTTAAGGCATAGCTGATCACAGCCCACTGCATCTTTAAAGGCGACTCACCCAGCGCTTGTGCCATTTGTGGCAGTGACGTGTTTAAAATGGTGGCGTCCAAAATTTGCATAAACAGAGCTACCGCCAGCACATAGGGCAGATACTTATCTTGTGTCGGGGTTAGCGTTACCATGTCGCTCTCATTAGCTCTCTCGTCATAAAATAGGCAAAAATAATATAGTGACAACCAGCTCACTATAGCAGCCGAATAGTATAAGAAAGACTGCATCATAATAAAAGTGACGCAAAGTAACGGTACATAGGCGAGGTTATCAAACAACGAGCGGGTAGGTCTGCACATTGATTACAAGAGAGGGCTTTAATGTAGGGACCGGTTCTCGCTATAGTAAGGTGAGCGACATGCTTATTAAGCAGAAAGCATCAATCACGTTATGGATAATATGAAAAATACGAACGAGGATATGTCATGAGTCAAGACAACAATAAATCTAGCGATAGTGCCGACGAACAAAGCGTTAAATATGTACCACCCAAGGTGTGGGTGCAAGATAAAGACAATGGTGGTAAGTTTGCCAGCATCAATCGACCGACAGCTGGTGCTCGTCACCAAAAAGCACTGCCCGTAGGCGATGCACCTTTACAACTGTATTCACTAAATACACCAAATGGCGTCAAGGTCAACATACTGTTAGAGGAGTTGGCTGAGCTGGGTGTTAAAGGTGCTGAGTACGATGCGTATAAAATCGACATCTCTGAGGGTGACCAGTTTGGCTCTGGCTTTGTAGCCATCAACCCAAATTCAAAAATTCCAGCCTTGGTCGATCATTCTATCTTTGAGTCTGGCGAGCCTATTGCTATCTTTGAATCTGGCGCGATCTTACTGTATTTGGCAGAAAAGTTTGGCAAGTTTATCCCTTCCTCACTTGGCAAAGCGCGGGCGGACTGTCTGTCTTGGGTGATGTGGCAAATGGGGAGCGCGCCTTTTTTAGGTGGCGGCTTTGGGCACTTTTATGCGTATGCGCCTGAACCGCTGGAGTATCCCATCAACCGCTATACGATGGAGACCAAGCGCCAGCTGGATGTGCTTGATAGCCATCTAAAAAACAATCAGTATATGTGTGGCAATGAAGAAGCGGATTATAATATTGCCGATATGATTATTTGGGCATGGTATGGCCAGTTGGTACTTGGGAAGCTTTACGATGCCGCAGAGTTCTTACAAGTCAATGATTATAAGCATGTGCAGCGTTGGGCGCAGGCCATTGCTGAGCGGCCAGCGGTTAAGCGCGCCATAGAACTGCCATTAAAACCTATTGGCTAAATTAATCGATGGTACCGATTTATAATAACCCTTCTAAATGACTTACAGGCTGATAGGCGGCGCGCTTATCAGTCTTAATTTTATCCTTTTTTGCTATTCTATATTCATATATAGTTATATTAAAATAAGGATATACTTTTTCATTTACACGATGATACATTAGTACAACAGATAGAAACATTGATGCGTTAATATAGCGGTGCATCCTCCTATTGGACGGGTGTTTATACTTCTTCTATTAATGAGTAACGATTATGAAGGATGATAACGGTAAGCTGATACACATCTCACGGCAGATGTATGTGGATGAGTCAAGTGTGGTCGATACTACCGATACTGAGGCCAACATGCCACAGAAACGCCCGTGTACTCATGTTTACCAACACGCAAAATTGCTCCTCATAACTTACTTGGTACTCAATGCTAAAAAAATAAAAAAGATACCCTTATTAATGATAAAAAATAAAATAAAATTGTCCCTATTTGCCGCTATAAGCACGGCTTTATTTAGTACCACAAGTATGGCCAGTACTGGCGCTGAATTAACCAGCCAAGACTGGCAGGTCGTCTGTGATAATACCCGTACTTGCCGGCTGGCAGGCTATCAAGCAGAAAATAATAGCGAATTTCCCATATCAGTGTTGCTTGTGCGCCGCGCAGGGGCGAATGCTGGGGTGGATGGCAAAGTAAAACTTGGCGGCGCTAAAGAAAGCTCATCTAAGGCTTTGATGCAACTGGGTAACCGTCACCGTATATCGTTGTTTATTAATGATAGGAATTATGGTGAAACCAAACCTTTTTCAACCGCCGCAGGTAATGCCGAGCTGACATCTACACAAGTAAAAGCACTGCTAGACGCGCTGACTAAATCAAGTAAAATTGAGCTGGTACTGCGCAACTCACGCTGGCAGCTTTCAGATAAAGGGGCGAGTGCTGTCATGCTAAAAGCAGATGAAGTCCAAGGTCGAGTAGGGACGCCAAGCGCCTTTATCAATAAAGAAGGCGCTGCTAAGTCCAACAGCAGCGTATTGTCACCCAAGTCTGCACCAATACTGCGCTTTGTCGCGCCCAATCCAAAAGCAGTCTCTACCAACAAGAGAAAGTTTGTCATGCGCGCGTCTCAACTGGCGACCTTGATGAGAGGTACCATGAAAGAGGTGGACAGTGACTGCCCAAATCTCACAGATAAGTCGCCATGGCGTGTCAGTCGTCTAAACAGCTCACAACTACTCGCACAGCATGACTGCTGGATGGGCGCCTATAATACTGGGACAGGGGTTTGGGTTATCAATGACAGCAAACCTTATAAACCGACATTGGTAACCACCAGTGCCACGGGTTACGATAAAGGTAAAATCACCTCAGTACAAAAAGGGCGCGGTATCGGTGACTGCTTAAGCAGAACCGATTGGCTATGGACCGGTAAGGCGTTTGAAAAAAGTCATGAAAGTACCACTGGACTATGCCGTATGGTTGAAGCAGGTGGTGCATGGCAACTGCCGACCTACGTCACTGAGGTTAAGGTGACACAATAGCGGCCATAAGTTGACAACCTATCTGTTAAATGGCTCACTTAAAGCTTCATGACCAATTTCAGGGGTGTTATTTCTATAATGCTAGAAAAAATAGGTACAGATGGTTTTTATTGTGCTATACTGCGTCGCCACGTTAGCTTAGGCTTTCGTGAATTATGAGATTGATAACATCGCCTGCGATTTTGGGTCTAGGATGACCATAAGTAATTGTTGCCGATGATTTTGTGTACTTAAATAACCCTTTATAAAAATATCAGTTATTTTTGACTCATATCTTATCTACTCGACCATAAGCATGGTCTAGATTGGTTGTTATTCGCGGTTATCTGCTTTGGACAAAGCATCAATAACACGTTTATATCAAGCAAGGATAAGACACTCGGCACTACCACCAAAATACGTCAGACAGCACGAACGCATTTATTGTAGAGGCTCTAAGCTTTATTGGCTTGGCTTCTGATTATCGACACTTTTATGTGGTCCGATAATTCTTTAATAAAGGCAGCGTGGTGAACGGTTATCAGTGGTATGCATCAAGCTTGCTGAATTTACAGCAGCTTATACTTACCAAGGATTCCTATGACTGACATCTTATCTACAATCGCCGCTGAAAACGGCATCATCGAAAGCACTAACACGCCAAACGATACCTCAAATACTGATACCAATAATCAAGCGGCGACGACTGACGCAGCTGAAGAAAATAAAATCACCTTTACTGATCTTGGCATTGCAAAGCCAATTCTTACTGCGCTTGATCGCAGTGGTTATACCAATCCAACGCCAATTCAAGAGCAAGCCATTCCTTTTGCACTAGCCGGCCGTGACCTTTTATTGTCAGCGCAAACGGGTAGTGGTAAAACCGCCGCATTCGTCATCCCAGTACTGGATCGCTTAAGCCGTGCAACCAGCTTTGATAAACTAACCAAAGCCCTTATCCTAACGCCAACGCGTGAACTTGCTCAGCAGGTACATGATAGCGTGCGTACTTACTCTAAAGACATGCGTGGTCTATTTTGTGTGCCATTGGTTGGCGGTGCACCGTACAATGGTCAGATTACTGCCCTGAAAAAAGGCGTACAAGTCATCGTTGCCACCCCTGGTCGTCTGCTTGACCACATCAATGCGGGCCGTGTTGACTTGTCTAACCTAGAAGTATTGGTACTTGACGAAGCTGACCGTATGCTAGACATGGGTTTTGCTGATGATATCAGCGACATTCTACGCGCAGCGCCAACTGATCGTCAGACGATTATGTGTTCAGCCACTTGGGATGGCCCAGTCGGTAAAATTGCTGCCAGCTTCACCAAAAATCCTGAGCGTGTATCAATCAAAGTTGAATCAGCCCACATCGAAGAAAAAGTGTACTACTGTGATGATTTTGATCACAAAAACCGTTTGCTTGACAAAATCGTTTGCCAGCAAGATATGGAACAAATCATTATCTTTGCGGCGACCAAACGTAGCACTGAAAAGTTAGCAAAACAGCTACAAGAAGCCGGTCATAAAGCCAGCTTCCTACATGGTGATTTGCCACAAAGCAAGCGTAACCGTATCGTTCAAGACTTGCGTAATGGTAAATGCAAAATCCTAGTAGCCACTGACGTTGCTGCTCGTGGTCTAGACGTTCCAGCAATCTCGCACGTCATCAACTATGACTTGCCGCGTCAAACCGAAGACTACGTCCACCGTATCGGTCGTTGTGGCCGTGCTGGTCGTACTGGTGTCGCTATCAGCTTATGTAGCATGGATGATCGTCCACAGCTAAACGCTATCAATCGTTACTTAGATCGCAAGATGGAAGTCTGTGTCATCGAAGGCATGGAGCCTAAGAAGACTTATGTACCTAGCGAAAACAAAGGTAAGGGTCGTGGCCGTGGTCGCGGACGCTCTAATGGTGGTGGTAACGGTCAAGGCCGTGGTCGTTCAAGCGGTGGCTATGCTGGTAAATCTAGTGGCGGCGGTCAAGGCCGTGGTCGCTCAAGTGACAGCGCCCCAACTGGACAACGCGCCAGCAACGACAGCGGTTATCAAGGTAAGCCACGTGATTCATCTGGCAAACCAAACGAGCGTTCAGGCGGCAAGCCTTATCAAGGCAAGCGCACTGGTGGCCCAAGCCGCGGTGATAGCAATGGCGTTCCACGTGGTGAGCGCGCCGCAACCGGTCGCGGCCGTCCAAGTGGCAGTCAAGGTCGTCCAGCAGGTCGTTCTGACAGCCGTGGCCAAGGTCGTCCAAATGGCGGCAACCGTGGTAAAAACTCGTAATAGCCCTATCGTGAATGGTTAAGAAAAGCTGTTAACCACAGTTTTTATTCTAACCGTATAACCGATCGAAAAAAGCCAGATACTTGTTATCTGGCTTTTTTGTGTTTGCAGGTTTTATGCTAGTTAAGTAAATGTGGGGTTTGCAAAAACGCTCCAAGCACACACTGGTATCGCAAACCCAAGATAGTGGCTTGCGCGTTTTTTTAGCCTTGTCTATACTGACAAGCTTTTATCGCCTGCTCTGGAGCCGTTTGATGCCCGCCACCTCAAGTTTCACCATTGATAGTCTGCCGTTAGCGTTTGGTATCATTATGGCCATCATTGGCTTAGTATTTTATACCCAAGGCTTGCCAAGCAAGTTCTGGCGACGATTTTATGCGGTACTACCCGGTATTGTTCTTTGCTGTTTTATACCTGCGACGCTAAACAGTTTAGGCGTTTTTGCTGATGGTGTTGGCTCACAGATTTATGGTTTTACCGCAACCTATCTGTTGCCAGCCAGTTTGCTCTTGATGACTTTGTCGATGGATGTTCCTAAGATACTTGGTTTAGGCTGGAAAGCGATTGCCATGTTCTTCGCAGCTAGTATCGCCATTATCATCAGCGGCCCCATCAGTTTAGGGGTGGCAAAATGGGTGTCACCTAGTATGTTTGTTGACGACACCTTGTGGCGTGGGTTTTCAGCAGTGGCTGGTAGCTGGATTGGCGGCGCGGCCAACCAAGCGGCAATGAAAGAGTTGTTTGGGGTCAGTGATGACCTATTTGGCATGATGATTTTGGTGGACGCCACCAATGCCTCATTGTGGTTGTTGGCCATATTGGTAATGGCAAAACACAGGGCTAAAATAGACCGCTTCTTAAAAGCGGATACCAGTAGTATTGATAAAGTCATTACAGCCGTTGAAAGCTATGAGCGCGATCATGCTCGTCCTGCGACCTTAAATGATTTGATGGTGATGTTTGGTTTATGCTTTGCCATGGTGGGGGCGGCGCACTTTATTGGTGGGCAAATTGCTGCTTTCTTTGCGCCGTATAAGTGGGCGGTACAATATAGCTTTGCCAGCTCGTTTTTTTGGATGGTGGTGATTATTACCTTATTGGGTGTTGGATTCTCTTTCACCAAAGTGCGCAAACTTGACCATGTTGGTGCCTCTAAAATTGGTACGGTGTTTATCTTTGTGTTGATCGCGGCTATCGGTATGCAGATTAATCTTGCTGGTATTGTCTCGCAGTGGCGGCTATTGCTAATCGGCTTATTATGGATGAGTATTCATGTCGTCATCATTTTTGCTGTCGCAAGAGTCATTCGTGCACCATTTTTCTTTTTGGCGGTAGGGTCCAACGCTAACACTGGCGGTGCTTCCTCTGCGCCGATCGTGGCGACGGCCTTTCATCCATCGCTTGCGCCAGTCGGCGTGTTTTTGGGTATTCTTGGCTATGCAGTGGGGACGTTTGGCGGCTATATCAGCACCCAAATTATGCGGTTGGTGGTGGGATGACATTTAGGTTGACGATCCTGTACTATCGCTAAACATAAACCCGCATTGATGCGGGTTTTTCGCTATTAGGACAAAATTAGGACAAAGATAACGTAGGTTGTCGTTTTGTCTATCTGTGCTACTGATACGTAAGCCAAGCCTTGGCTTTAAAGGAGTACGTGTTAACCTTCCTATACATTGGTTATTTAGATGACTATCGATTGAATTGAGGACTTGCTCTAGTATTGAACAAACATCTTTATAATTAAAAGTGATTTAAAAGGAATAATAACTTGATGGCTCATAAAAATAAAAAAACCACTGCCCATAAAATTAATAGTCACCTTAGTGACCACAGCGACAATGACGACAATGTTACTAGCAACCGTGTACAGGTAAGGGGCGCGCGTGTTCATAACCTAAAAAATGTTGATGTGGATCTACCGCGCAATGCGCTGGTGGTATTCACAGGGATATCAGGGTCAGGAAAATCGTCATTGGCATTTGGGACATTGTTTGCTGAGTCGCAACGTCGTTACTTAGACTCAGTATCGCCCTACGCCAGACGATTGATCGATCAAGTCGATGAACCAGATGTCGATGCGATAGAAGGGCTGCCACCAGCCGTTGCCCTACAGCAACAGCGGGGTACACCGTCGGTGCGCTCATCCGTGGGCAGTGTTACGACCATATCCAACGGTCTACGCATGTTGTACTCACGAGCAGGTGAGTATCCAGAAGGCCAAGAAATGCTATATGCCGATGCGTTCTCGCCCAATACGCCAGATGGCGCTTGCCCGACTTGCTCGGGCATTGGCCGCGTGTTTGAGGTCACTGAAGCGCTACTGGTGCCAGACAATACCAAAACCATACGTGAGCGTGCGATTGCGGCATGGCCACCAGCGTGGCAAGGTCAAAACCTTAGCCGTATATTAACCACATTGGGCTACGACATTGACACGCCTTGGCACACCCTTCCGAAAAAAACGCGAGACTGGATCTTGTTTACTGACGAGACCCCAACAGTGCCTGTCTATCCTGAATACAACATAGAACAAACGCGCGAGGCAATTGAGAATGGTGAAAAGCCAAACTACATGGGGACCTTTACCAGTGCTAAGCGTTTTATTTTACATTCTTTTGCCACCACCCAAAGTCCGCGCACCAAAAAACGTGTCTCGCAGTTTATGCAGATCTCTGAGTGTCCAGAGTGCCACGGCAAAAAGCTAAAAAGAGAATCACTGTCCGTCAAATTTGCAGGACTGGATATTGGTGAGCTGTCACAGCTGACACTCACAGAACTGGCATTAAAATTAGAAAAAACAGCTCATACCAAGCTGGACAATGAGACGCCAAACCGCGAAAAAGCCATCGTGGCTCAGCGTATTGCCAGTGATATTCTCTCCCGTGTGGAAGCACTGACAAAGCTCGGCCTTGGCTATCTATCGCTTGAGCGGACGACACCGACGTTGTCGCCAGGGGAGTTGCAGCGTTTGCGGCTGGCAACGCAAATACGCTCGCAGCTTTTTGGCGTGGTTTATGTCCTTGATGAGCCATCTGCAGGCCTGCACCCTGCAGACACCCAAGCTTTGTTAGGGGCACTGGATGAGCTCATCGCGGCTGGTAACTCTGTGTTTGTGGTTGAGCATGACGTTAGCGTCATCAGGCATGCAGATTGGGTGGTCGATGTCGGGCCAAAGGCTGGCACGCATGGTGGCCAAATTGTCTATAGCGGGCCTGTCGAGGGTCTTCGTAATGTTGCTCAGTCGCATACGGGCCAGTATCTCTTTGCCGATACGGCTAACGGACAGCCAAGATCTCGTACGAGGCAGCCTGCCGCATGGTTCAAACTTGCAAACATTAAACGCAATAATATAACAGGATTAGACGCTGAGTTTCCGTTAGGTGTTATGACGAGTGTCACGGGTGTCTCAGGCTCTGGTAAATCAAGTCTGGTTAGCCAAGCGTTGGTGGAGCTCATCAATGAGGCGTTGGGACAAAAAACGACGGAGGATGCACCCGTAGACGAGTCAGACCTGCTTGAGCAGGAGCTTGACTCTGTAACAAGCGGCGAAATCATCGCTGGCATGGAATATGTACGCCGTCTGATCAATATCAATCAAAAAGCAATCGGACGGACGCCGCGCTCCAATCTGGCAACGTATACTGGGTTATTTGATGATGTACGTAAATTGTTTGCAACAACCAAACAAGCAAAAGCCCATGGTTTTGATGCTGGTCGCTTTTCTTTCAATACACCAAAGGGACGTTGTCCAAATTGTGAAGGCTTGGGGTTTGTGAGTGTCGAGCTGTTATTTTTGCCAAGTGTCTACGCGCTTTGTCAGGTTTGTCACGGAAAGCGTTATGATGATGAAACATTGGCCATCACTTATCGAGGAAAAAACATTGCTCAAGTATTGAACTTAACGGTGGAGGCGGCTCATGAGTTCTTTAGTGACGAAGCACCTATTTTGCGTGCGTTAGAGGCTTTGCTACAAGTTGGGCTTGGTTACTTACGTTTGGGTCAACCCGCAACCGAGCTATCAGGCGGCGAGGCGCAGCGTATCAAGCTTGCTACTGAGCTGCAACGCACACAACGCGGCGACACGCTTTATATATTAGACGAGCCCACCACGGGTCTACACCCTGCCGACGTATCTATGCTGATGGCGCAGTTAAACGGTCTGGTCGATGCTGGCAACACCGTTATTATGGTTGAGCATGACATGCAAGTGGCCAGCAACAGCGATTGGGTTATGGATATGGGGCCAGGGGCAGGGGATGCGGGCGGGTCCATTGTCGCTCAAGGCACGCCAGAAGACGTCGCGCAATCAAAAACAAGCCGAACCGCGCCATTTTTATTGGTATAAAAACAGGTCTTTAGGGTGGGTTTGATAGTCAAAAAGATCATTCCCAATAGTCATTGGGACATTCTGGCAGCTCAATCAACGTATTGCGCAGAGCTGCTGACCAATGGCGACTGATGGTCTTAAAATACTCATCGTCTTCTTCGATACGGCGGCCTTTTGGTAGCGTGAGACTGTCGTTTTCATAAATGACAAAATCAATGGGCATACCGACGGATAAGTTGGAGTGTATGGTTGAGTCAAAGGACAACATCAAGGCTTGGGCAGCATGATTGACATTGGTGTCGTATCTGACTGAGCGATCGAGTATTGGTTTGCCGTATTTGCTTTCACCCAGCTGAAAAAATGGCGTGTCCCTTGTGGCTCTAATACAATTGCCCTCAGGGTAGATCATGTATAGCTCGGGTGGCTGTCCTTTGATTTGACCGCCCAATAAAAATGAGCTGGTAAAGGTGCCACTATTGGTATCATTAGCGACCCTTTGAGCGTTTGCCATGACATTACGCATGCATTCGCCCACCATTTGTGCGCCGTCAAACAATGAGGACACGGTATTTAGACTGAGCTCGGAGCGTAAGTTGATATCGCTTTGTAATTTATTAAAAACAGCTTGTGACGTGGCTAGGCTACCAGCAGTTTGTAGCACCATAAAGCGCTCACCCTCAACGCCGTACTGGTACAGTTTTCTAAAGGTTGAGATATGGTCAACCCCTGCATTGGTACGAGTATCACTGGCAAAAACCATCCCTTCTTTGAGACGAATAGCGGCACAATAAGTCATAACAGATCCTTGGTGAACCCACGCTTGAAAAGTACCTTATGATAGTCTCGAAACCAGCACTTGACTGTAAAGATTTTCGTAGCCACCGCCCATCCGCACGCCGCGTACGGGCGCTGCATCTAGATAATCTCGACCAATGGCGACATATACATGAGAGCTTGGCTGAAACAGCTGGTTTGAGATATCAAACGTGTACCAGTAGCCATCGAGCCAAGCTTCTGCCCACGCATGACTTGCCATGTGGTTTGCTGTATCGTCATATAAGTAGCCAGACACGTAGCGCGCCGGAATCTGCCGATCACGTAGGCAGCCTAAAAAGACATGGGTGTGGTCTTGGCACACGCCAGCCCCAAGCTCAAAAGCTTCGGCCGCCGTTGTGCCGACATGGGTGGTGTTTTTGACATAGGGTATTTTTGCAAGTAGCTCAGCTGCCAGCGCCTTTATACTGTCATGAGTAGGCGTTGTCAGATAAGGCTCTGCAAATGTACGCATGGCCTCTGAGCACGCAGTCAATGGGCTTTGTACGGTAAACAGCAAATAAGGGACATTGTCCATATCCTCTAGACGCTCTGTGTTTGTGTTGATTTCGACAATACCGGATGCCTGCATTTGCAGGTTGTTATGCGCCTCATTACGACTTAGTGTGAGCCAATCGTTACCAAAGCCATCTTTTTGACTGGTGGCCACTTTGGGCAACATGACATCCCACTGATGAATGATCTGATGTGGTAGCTGCATGGGCGTCATGCGGATATATTGCACACTTCGGTGCGCCAGCTCATCGTAATAATAGTTAGTTTGGTGACTAATTTGAAGTTTCATAGCATCTTCCTATTCCTACTGTTCTGATTGTTTAGCACTCAGTGTTTTAATCCTTAAATGCTGCTGCGCTAGACCCCTTGTTGCAATATCGTGCTGCACTCTTTGCTCAATAACTGAAAATCGCTGAGTTGTTGAGATTTAATCATCTGATTGGTCAGGCGAATCAGCTCACGCCAACGCGTGTTCTCTGGCAGCTTGTTGATCCAGTGTTTAAACTCAAGACTAATGGCGACGGTGTCCTCATTTAGGAATACGGCACGCTCTAGTTGTTCAAAGTGTCGTCCCAGTTGCCAAAAGCAAGTCACGATAGGGTGCTCTTGTGCCATCGCAGCATTACAAGCATGTAGCTGCAACGTCGCGGCCCGATACGTACCCGCGCTAGACAGCCGTTTGATTAGGTTATATAACTCAGCGGTGTCTTTACCGATGACGCCCTTGGCTTCTTGTACATTGGTTTCAATGGACTGAACAATATTGGGTATTTTTTCTTGCTCCAAGTCACGTAGCATCTGAGCTTTCATGGTTTTTAGCGGCTGGTTTGGATCAACATTAAAACCTAAATGATTAATCAGGTGATGCAACTGTGCTTTTTTGATATTGCCTTTTACCAGCTGTTTGATGATGTTGTCATAATAATACAGTCGCTCGCTGTAGCGACCGAGCCAAACCAAATAATTGGCGGTCGATAACAGTAGTATCATGGGCGCGTTGTCAGGATTTTCGTAGCCCGCTTCTAGTGGCTGCACGGGATCATGATAATGCGAGTGGTTGGCGGTGATTGCCTCTGACGATTGCTTATCAATTTGATTGTCTTGCTTTTTGGCCACTGACGGTTTGGTTGATGCCGCCAAATCACTGTCATCGATGACCCACGTGTCTTTGATGCCGCCACCTTGTGAGGAATTGACGACCAATGAACCCTCAACCATGGCCACTCGTGTTAGACCACCGGGGACAATAAAACCTGCTGGATTGGCCAAAAGGCGTTTGCGATAGTCACTGATTTCTTGCTTAGTAGAGGTAGGTCCGATGAGCATGCCATAGCCACCAGAGCCTTGCGTTTCTTTTACGACCAATTTATCTAGGTTGTCCAGTACATATTGAAGCTCATCAGGCTTACGGCACTGATAGGTTTCGATGTTGGGCAACAGGGGTTTTTCACCCAAATAAAACTCAATCATGTCCGGCACGAAAGGATACAAGCTCTTGTCATCCGCTACCCCAGTCCCTGGCGCATTAACAATGACGACATTGCCAGCACGGTAGGCGCTCATGAGGCCCGAGACGCCCAAGATGGAGTCGGAGCGAAATGCCAACGGGTCAATGTAAGGGTCGTCAATACGGCGATAAATGATATCGACCTGTACTTTGCCACGGATACCTTGCATATAGACCTTGCTGTCTTCGACGATCAAGTCGTAGCCATGCACCAATGGGACATTCATCTCATGTGCCAAAAAAGCATGCTCATAGTAAGCGCTGTTAAAACGTCCTGGCGTTAAGATAGCAATTTGCGGATCATATTTGCTGGTTGAGCTGGCAAGACAGGATTTGAGGCGTTTTGGATAGTCACTGACACCCAATATAGACGTGTGGGAAAACTGATCAGACAAAAGAATCTCTGATATGTTTCGGCTTTCAAGCATGTAGGAAACCCCAGATGGGGTGCGTAGGTTGTCCTCTAATACACAAAACCGACCAGACTCATCTCGTATGAGATCAATACCACTAATGTGGGAGTAGATAGGTTTATCAAGCTCAATACCCATCATCCATGGCTCATAGCAGCCGCTGGCATAAACGTAGCTGGCAGGGACAATGCCTGCTTTCATAATGGCTTGGTCATGGTAAATATCATGTAAAAAGGCATTGAGGGCCGTGATGCGCTGTCTACAGCCAGCTTCTATCTGCCGCCACTCACTGGCCGCGATAATACGGGGGATAATATCAAAAGGGATCATCCGCTCAATGTTCTTGGCATCGCTGTAGACCGTAAAAGTAACGCCTTTTCGATAGAATATATCAGCGGCTTGCTCATTGAGATGATTTAGTGCGTCGATACTGGTATGGTCGAGCCAGTCGCCGACAGATCTAGCAGCCGGTCGGTAACTCCCTTTACCGTTTTGTAGTTCATCAAAGCTTTGCGGTTTTTTTTGGGGATGTAGTTGTTTGTTGTTGGCTTTGGCCTGTATGTTGACTCTGGCGCTGAGATGACTTTTGATTCATAAATACCTCACGTATCCTTGTTAAAGTTACACTTTATGACAAATACACTGTCTATGCTCAGCAGGCGAGCACTGGTATTACGATCAACAGGTAGTCCATGTCTTATATAAACTATACAACACAACGTATACTAAACAATATATAAGAAGCGTTAAATAATAGGTATTGAACAATGTTAGCCCAAATTCAATATAATCTATCTATGAGTAGAGGCCACGTAAATGAAAGCTACTGAAAATAATAACCACTCAATCATTGAGATATATGAAAGCATGGATGGGAATGCGCAGGTAGATGTACGTTTTGAGCAAGAGACGGTTTGGCTGTCGCAAGCACAAATGACCGAGCTATTTGGGCGCGACCAGTCAGTGATTTCACGGCATATTGCCAATGCTATGAATGATGAAGAAGTGTCCGAAAAAAGCAATATGCAAAAAATGCATATTGCAAATTCTGATCGACCCGTGACCTTTTATGATTTAGATGTGGTCATTTCGGTGGGTTATCGCATCAAATCGCCTCAAGGTGTGCAGTTTAGACGCTGGGCAACGCAGCGCTTACGTGAATATCTGGTACAAGGGTATACGCTTGACCAGCAACGCTTTGATAAGAATTCTGCTGAGTTGCAGCAGGCGTTAAATTTGATCAAAAAAACCGCGCAAAGTCCTGAGCTCAATACCGATGAAGGGCGCGGTTTGGTTGAGATTATCAGCCGCTATACACAAACATTTCTATGGCTACAACGCTATGATGAAGGGTTGTTAGACGATCCAACAGGACAGGATGGCGGTGTTTTACCCAGTCCGACTGAGGCGATGGCAGCGCTTAACAATTTAAAAGCGCAGCTGATAGATAGGGGTGAGGCGACTGAGCTATTTGCCAAGCCTCGTGGTGATGGTTTGGACAGTGTGCTTGGTAATTTAGAGCAAACGGTGTTTGGTGAGCCTGCCTACCCGACAGTTGAGAGTAAAGCGGCGCATTTATTGTATTTTATGGTGAAAAATCATCCTTTCACCGACGGCAATAAACGCAGTGGTGCTTTTTTGTTCGTAGATTTTTTACACCGTAACAAGCGACTGCTCAATGAGCAAGGTGAGATGGTCATCAATAATACCGGCCTTGCAGCCTTAACATTACTGGTCGCTGAGTCTGATCCCAACCAAAAAGAAACCTTGATCAAGTTGATTATGAATATGCTGTCATTAGAGGGCTAGTTTGCTATGACTAGTTTGCTATGAATAATATCGCCGGCCCCAGCTTGACGGATACAATTATGCAGCAGATCGACATGATAGATATGGTGTAATTGAGTGACAGATTAGAGGGTTATAAGGCAGGTACTATGTTTGGCATAATTAAAGAGTGGCGCGAGCAGCGTATATTGGACAACAGCGAATTTACGGAGGCAGACTGGAGGCGTGCGGCTGATCGTATTGTGATACTGGATAGGTTAAGCGAAGATGAGCTAAGCCGCCTGTTTGAGCTGGCGACATTATTTTTGGACGATAAATCAATGACGGGCGCGCAGGGGTTTGAGATTACCGATGCGGTCAGGCAATCTATCGCCCTGCAAGCTTGTCTGCCCATCTTGAATCTAAGCCTTGAGTGGTACGCTGGCTGGTCGTCAGTTATTATCTATCATGGCTCATATAAAAGCGATAGCACCACTGTAGACGAGTTCGGTATCGTTCATGAGGGCAGCCAACATCGTAGCGGCGAGGCATGGCAACGCGGTCCTGTGATTCTCTCATGGAAGGATGCGAAACACTCAGGTGAGCGCGATGGTCACAATGTCGTCATTCACGAGTTTGTGCATAAGGTCGATATGATGAATGGCCGCGCCAACGGCTTTCCGCCGCTGCAACCCGACATGGATCCTGAGCGCTGGACAAAGATTATGACGCGAGATTTTGAGGACTTTCAAAAACACCGCAAATCAGGACTGGATCGTTATGGCGCGACCAATCCCGCTGAGTTTTTTGCGGTCTTAAGCGAAGTATTTTTTGAGACACCGCAAAAGCTGGTAGATGCTTATCCTGATATTTATGACATCATGGTGAAGTTTTTCCGGCAGTCGCCACTTAAGCCAAAGACTTGAATATTAAAACATTTTATATGTTAAATATTGAATGTATTTGAATAAATTCAATCAAAAAGGGCAGTGCATCATAAACCATGCACTGGCCAATTTATGTGGTAAATCATACGTTTATAGTCATTATTAGACGGTCCATTGGTCATTAATAATCGCTACCAGATAGCGCTTGCCTTGATACTCATCAAACACCAAACGCAGCACGCGCCAGTCGATACCATCGTACTTCTCACTACCACTATAATAAAACTCAACAAAATCCGAATTTGGATATACCTTTCTTAAGTTATTGATACTATTGCTGCTTTTTTGGAAGTTGTTGATACTAATGGTGGTGTCATTAAACTGCTTGGCGTTCACCCAAGTATCTAAATATTCGGGCAGTGGTATCACCAGTGGATTGCCTGTACCGTCACGCTCGCCCCAAGTGAAGCGGACGTTGGACTGTTCTAGGTATCGTGCGTACTGCTCACGGCTAAAGACTTTGTCCGTTTTAGGACGAACATAAGCATACATTGAAAAACGAACACCACGAGTGGGATGAATATCATTTGTAATTCTAGCAAAATCCTTATTAGCAAGGGCGCGCTGGATACGTAACGCTTGCTGCCTAAGCGTTTGCTGACTTGTGTCCGAGAAAACGGGCGTTGATGAGTGATCATTTGACTGTTTAGGAATGGCTGTGCTGGTTTCAGCAGACGACTGGCAGCCAGTTGCTGTCATTAAAAACGCTAAGAGGCCAACAATCGCTAATTGAGAAGGATGGGCGTTAAAAGTAAATAGCGTGCTCATACAGTGTCCTTATCACGGTTGTTAGTGAAATAAACGAAGCTATAAACGTCAATGAGATATTTCACAAAATCATTAGATAATGGGGTGTTTTTAGCTATTAAACCTGAATGATACGATAATACAGCAGAGTCATTATATGGGTATGATGTAATAGATATAACATTTACACTGTCAAAGCTCGTAGAGAACGCCATGCCAACATACAAAATACTAACGCTGCTAACCATAGGATTGATAGCGATAAAATCTTCTATAGCGCTTGCAATAGAGCCATTGCAAACGAATGCTGCGATGAAAATTGCAACCGTTACTAAGATGTATGAGCAAGATATCAGCACTGAAGGAATGGATAATCCAGTAGTGTTACAGCAATATGCCAATCAAGATCTACAGTCAGCCATGCAGCTTGAACAAGATTATTTTGATAAAAATCAATTGTCCTGCAATATTGATTACGATGTGCTGTGGGATTCTCAAGATCCTGATTATACGCAAGACAAAAAGTTTTCGATGACCAATCAAGGGCTCGTGCAAGTTAGCTTGGCGCAAGGCAGTAATATTTATTATGATTTATCATGTGACGATGATGGATGCCAAGTGGCTGATGTGATCTTAGATGAGAATGGCAAATCGCTGCGTCAACATTTTCTTGAAAGCTGTCGTTAGACAAATACTAGCGGTGCTAATGGTATAAAACATTGATAAAAAACACGGTATAAATTGTTATGCAGCAATCCCTAAAGCCGTTGGTTTGTTTTCGCATAATGTATATTATGTTAAATAGACTCTATTTGGTGACTTTTTTTACCGCGCATTCGTGACGTTAGCCACTTTTATTCTTTCAACTAAAAAATCTACCGCCGCCTTTACTTTGGGTACTGAGTAGCGCTGTTTTTGATATAACAAATATATGGCCATGTCAGCGTACTGCGTGATGGCCAACGTGTGCTCAAACTTAATCTCTTGTAAGGCGCCTGATTCAAGATACTCAGCCAACGCCCACCGAGTAGACATTAAAATACCTTCACCAGCGCTCGCTTTTTTCGCCAGCCACGACCCATTATTTGATATCGCTACCGCGGGTCCTGAGACATCATGCCATTGACCATCCATATGGCATAACCAAGGCGTTGGCCCTGTTGGTGTCTTAAAATACAGCCCATTATGATTCCTTAGTTCTAGTGCGTTACTTGGCACGCCATGGGTTTTCAAGTAGCGCGGTGACGCGACAGGAATAAAACTATTGTCCATCAGCCGTATCGCAAATACTCGCTCATTTGGCGCGTAGCCACCACGAATAGCGATATCAACATCATCGCGCCCAAGTGTTGACAGCTCGTCACTCAAACTGACATCCAGCACTATTTTTGGATACAATTCGCTAAATTCGTCTAATAAAGGCAGCAGTATCTTTTCCCCAAAACCCACCATCGAGCTGATGCGTAGACGTCCCATTGGCGTTGTTTGGTAGCTACGCACCGTTTCTTTGCTTTGCTCTAGCTGATTTAATACGTGCTGCATATCGTCATAGTAAACCTGCCCTACTTCCGTCAGCTTAACGATCCGAGTCGAACGCGTTAATAGTGTCGCGCCCAAGCTCTTTTCTAAGTCAGACACTCGCCTAGATAGTGAAGATGGCGGCACACCATATACCTTCGCCGCTTTGGTAAAGCTGCCTGTTTCGACCACTTTACTAAAATATCGTATTGCACGCAGTTGATCCAAGTCCTGTCTCCATTCAATAATATTCGATGACTAACATGTCAGTATCAATCATTAAGCATTTTGGCTTTATTATTGTCTTAAAAGCAAGAGTGATTCACAATTTGTGCTATATATAACGGTACTAAAAACAGTAATAATATAGTCAGATTTAACGTTAATCCTAAAAAACCCATCCATCAATAATAGAAAAATAATTTATGATTACTTTGCACGGTTTCCCTGCAAGCAACTACTACAATATAGTGAAACACGCTCTGTTGTACAAAGCGTTGCCATTTCAAGAAAACCTTATTTACGCTGGTAGCGATGCGCTGCTGTCCATCAACCCAGTCGGTAAAGTGCCTGCTATTACAACGGATGAAGGTATGACCCTCTCAGAGTCGAGCGTCATTTGCGACTTCATAGAAGAGTCCTACCCTACCATACCGCTATATCCAAAATTGGCGACAGAGCGTGCAATTGTGCGGCAAATCATGAAGATAGCAGAGCTGTATTTTGAATTGCCAAGCCGCCGCCTCATTCCTTATGTGTTTTCAGGCACCAACGCCCCTGACGCCGTCAAAGAAGAAGTGCGTCAAGTACTCACACGCGGCATCCCTGCTCTCAATCGCTTATGCCAGTTTTCGCCGTGGATTGCCGGTAAAGAGCTCACAATGGCCGACATCTATATGCACTATGTGAATGTCGTGGTCAAAGCCTGTGCCTCAACCCAGTTTGACTGGGACGTGTTGGCAGAAATACCTGGCATGAAAGAATGGAGTGACACCATGAGCCAATCTGATATTGCTCAAAAAATAGAAGCAGACCGCTTGGCCAATATGCCTGAATTTATGACACACGTGAAAGCCCAGATACAGGCGGCGCAGCCTAAATAAGATTATTTAAAATAAATATTAATAATGCAGGAGCAAAATTATGACCGATAAAAATAAGCAACTGGTTTCAACCATCAGTGACGACAACAAACTCACCTTGTCTTTAAAAGATATCGACATGCCGCAGCCCGGTGCCGATGAAGTGGTTGTGCGCATCGAAGCGGCACCATTGAACCCCTCTGACTTTGGGGTCATGTTTAGCGCTGCTGACATGTCAACTGCCGTACAGTCGGGCACCGATGACAGCCCTGTCATTACCGCTGATGTACCCGCGAAATTCATGCCAGCCCTAAAAACACGGGTGAATAAAGACACGCCTGTGGGCAACGAAGGCGCAGGTACGGTTGTCGCAGCAGGTTCTTCGCCAGCAGCGCAAGCTTTGATGGGTAAAGTGGTGGCTGTGATTGGCGGCGGTACGTATCGTAAGTATCACTGTGTCCATGTCAAAAGCTGTCTAGAAATGACAGAAGGCACCACGGCAAAAGAGGCGGCCTCGTCTTTTGTGAACCCCCTTACCTCACTGGCGATGGTCGAAACCATGCGCGCTGAAGGCCATAAAGCCATCATTCATGCGGCAGCGGCGTCCAGCCTTGGGCAAATGCTCAATCGCATTTGTATGGCGGATGGGATTGATCTAATCAACATCGTACGTAAAGAAGAACAAGAAAAACTGTTGCGTTATATGGGCGCAAAATATGTGGTCAACTCAAGCAGCGAGTCGTTCACAGCGGACTTAACCGCAGCGATTGTCGAGACAGGTGCTACCATATCATTTGATCCCGTTGGTGGCGGGAAGTTAACCAGTGACATCCTAAACTGCATGGAAGCGGCCATTACCCGTGATGTGGAAGAATACAACGTTTATGGCTCAAACACGTTCAAACAAGCATATATTTATGGCGCATTAGACCGTGGCCCTATTACGATCAATCGTAACTTCGGTTTTGCTTGGGGCGTCAATGGCTTCTTATTGTTCAATGCCCTTGGCAAACTGGGTGCTGAAACGGTTAAGTCAATGCGTAAGCGGGTTGCAGAAGAAATCACTACCACCTTTGCAAGCAGCTACACGCATGAAGTGACGCTAGAAGAAGCGCTGCACTTAGAGTCCATCAAAGCTTATGGCAAGCAAGCGACTGGTGAGAAGTACTTGATCACGCCTCAGGGCTAATAATGAGTTAAAAAGCTATATTTAAATATAAAAAGCAGACATCTAAGATATCTGCTTTTTTTTGTGCTTATTGTAAAAGGAGAATAATAAAGAATACGAAGGCTTTGTCGTCATTATACAACATTTGTTGGTCGTTAATATTGAATCTATCTTTTTTATTTGGATTTAAAGAACCTAGTGCCGATATCATATAGCGATACCATAGAAGTTGTTACAGGAACACCTCCGAATAGTATTGTATCAGCAGCTACAGTACCAGCATACTTGCTTGCAATAATACCAATATCTTTTCCTCGGCTTTCAATAATTTTTGATGCGGTAATAATTCCAGTGATAGAATCAATACGCTCTTTTTGATTCAAATAAAATGCTACCTCAGCAAGTGAGATTGTTTCAGGGCTTTTTAAAAGATTCTTAGCTTCAATTATCGAACTACCTAAATCAATATCTTGCTTATCCTGGCTTAAATGTGAATCTGAAAACGTACCAATTATTTGGTCACGTTTGTAATATGTGTAGTTATGCGTTGAATTACCATCTTGAAAAAATGGGTGGCTGAAAAATGGTTCTGCGGAATACTCTTTGGATGCAGCCAAAATTAGGCCAAGACCATGACCAATACCGTAAGGCTCTAATCGCCAAGCAAATTCAGGACCTAAAACTTTTTGACCTGTTTTTTCTAGATAACTTTTTGTCCACTCTTTACCAGCTCTTGTGTCATAAGCATATGGGGCACCTAACATGATGGCTTCTGATAAATGATTTATACGATTCTCTTTTTCTAATTCGATAGCTAGTTCTTCGAACTTAAACAGGTCTTTTGGGACAACCATTCCTTTGTCTAGTGCCCATCGCAGTATTTTGGGTCCAGTATCACAATGAGTAGGGTTTAATTTTTCATCAATCGATGGAATAGATAAAGGTTTCGCCTTATAGCTACCGTCACGAGCCGGAAGAATTCCAATTCGATCTTCAGTTCCCCATCCAGTTAAAAAATCCTTCTCTTTAAAATGATCATAACGCTGCGAAACCCAAATCTCTGAATATCGTATATCAACGGAAGCTAATACAGCCAAGAGTCTAGCAGGATCATATATTGTTGCAGCATCAATGATTATTGGTTTCATTTTTGGTTCATCAGAGTATTAGTAATAGTGTGTAAAATCTTATTTGATTCCATTTTCAAATAATCCCACCAAACAATATCATTGTAAACAATTGATTGTAAATTGAGCATATTATTTTTTACACAGAACCCTACCATCACCCTTATAAGTTAATTCTATGCGCGTACGCGAGCGTATTTTTTCTAAAAACACAGTGCAAATTTATTATGCCACGACAGGCGCAATAAAAAGAACACATATAAAAGCCAGCAAATATATAATATCCATATTTAAAGTATGGGTACTGAAAATATGGATATCGAAAGCGGCACCGCTAACCAAGTAGAAATCATCTATGAGGATGAATTTTTGGTAGCGATTAATAAAGAGGCTGGTCTCTTGGTGCATCGTAGTTGGCTGGACAAAGGCGAGACGCGCTTTGCCATGCAACTCACCCGTGATGCGGTAGGTTGCCATATATTTCCGGTACATCGGTTAGACAAACCTACATCAGGCGTATTGTTGTTTGCTAAGAGCTCCGCTGTGGCGCGCAGCCTTACCGAGGCTTTTACTGAACACAAGGTAACCAAGCAGTATTTAGCTGTGGTGCGCGGCTTTATGCCAGAGCAAGGTACCGTTGATTATGCGTTGAGTTTTAAGCCCGATGCCATTGCTGATAAATTCGCCAATTTGGACAAACCCGCTCAAGAGGCAGTGACCCATTGGCGACGTTTGGCACAGATTGAGCTGCCATTTGCAGTGTCAAAAAAGCATGATACTACCCGCTATAGTCTAATGCGCTTAACCCCCGAGACCGGGCGCAAGCATCAGCTGCGTCGGCACATGAGACATTTATTCCATCACATCGTGGGTGATACCAGCCACGGCGATGGACGGCACAATCGATTTTTTCGTACGCAATATGACTGCGCGCGTATGCTGCTACATGCTCAGACTTTAGCGCTCAGCCATCCAGTCACTGGTGAGCCGTTGTTGCTAACAGCGGAATTAGACGATCAATGGATACGCATTATGGAAGAGTTTTCTTGGGTAGAGAGCACTAAAAAATAAGCCGTGTAAAATTTAGGGTTTATCTTAGAAACTCCCTTCAAAGGAGTTGAAGGTTTGGCGTTACAATCAGAGCTTCACGCCCCTAGGAGGACTTGAAGCTTTGATTGTAGGCTACTGGTAACAACGTTTTGACACGCTGAAATAGTCACGATGTACTTTATGGTGTACTTACCACACACATGTTTTACGCGTGAGCGGTGCGCTATATAGAAATCTAGCTTTAAAATAAATACTCTAATAAAAAGGAGTTACGAAAATTACTGTTGAATATCCCAAACAGAAATACAAAGGTTGAAAATAACCACATAATTGAAAAGTAGAGTTTGTTTTGGTCTGGAGTCCAACCCCGAGAGCCAAGCCTCTCTGCCATACTAGAATTAGAGAATATAAGCCACCTAAAGAACAAGCAAAGAAGAATATAAAGCGTAATCCATATAAGCATTCTATCTACCTAGTTTTTTGTGTAAAATTTACATACAGAAGGAACTGAGCTGACAGAAGTAACCATTGCCACATTTGGCGAACACTTTTTCTTTATTTTCTAATACCTCTACTCTTACTGAGTTATTCTAGGCGGCTATATCAAAATTAGACCCTAAAGTAATGCCTTCCAAATTTGCACAGAACCCTACTATCACCCTGATTCATAAATTATATGCACGTACGCGAGCATAAATATTATAAAATATACCTTCAATCTATTGCCCTATAAAGCATGCAGATGACAAGAACCCAAATTATCTGCATACAAAAGCCGTTAAAATCCTGTTTAATCCAAGATATAGCCTATTGAACACGCAATCTACTCCCTATTCATTCATTGTGGTACAATTATCCCCAAGGTTCACTTTGGGGATAATATTTCTTATAAAACCTACGATTAAAAGCTTTCAATCAAATAATCTATAATTTAGGTGTCCACCTTGGTGTCCAAAAAATTCTATGTATTTTTTAAAAGACACTTTTTAATAAGTAATAAGATCTGTGCAAAGCATCTTCTCAATTTACGCATAATTAGCAAAGAGACAATAATCTTCGCTCTCCTTATTTATCACCATTTATGATGGTTACGGGTACATATCATGGCTGTCGATACTGCATATGACATTAGTAAGCTTGAATGCCGAGATAAAGACTATTCGGTCAGTGTTTCAGGCGTGTCTGGATTAAGCATTCGTATCTCTCCAAATGGCAAAAAAGAATACTACCTACGGTATGCGCATCCGCATATTGGCGGCAAACGACCGCGAATGATGCTTGGTAAGGTGGATGACATCAGTTTGTCTGAGGTTAAGTATCAAGCAGAGACCATACTTGCTACGGTTGCTAAAGGATCTGACCCCAAAGCGATTCAGCAAAAAGAGCAAGTGAATAAATATGCGCACCTAAAAAACGCCACGTTTTCTGAAATTGCACAAGCGTGGCGGGATCATAAGACCGCAGGTCATCACAGAAAATCTAAAAAATCTGCGTTTAGTGAGTCGACCCTCAAATTTTGGGATTTGTGTCTAGGATACATGTGCCAAGAGATTGGCGACCTGAGAATGAACGATATCACCAGCGAGATGATATTAAGCGTCTGCGAGGCAATTCAAAACAATAAAAACCAAGCAGCCTTTGTTGGCGCCAGTACTCGGCTATATACCGAGAAAGTATTCTCATTTGCTGTCGCGCGAGGATTGTGTGATAGAAATGTGGCGATTGATACGCGCGGTGAGCTGGCACCTGCCAATTCCGGCAATCACTTGCCAGCCATTACCAAGCCAGATCAATTCGCGACTCTGTTAAAGGACATGTCTGACTTCAAAGGCGCAAGCAAGATGACACTAGAGGCCATGAATTTACTGCCTTATGTGTTTGTTCGTAGTATCGATTTGCGCTCGATGCGCTGGCAGGATATTGATTGGGACAGCAGCCTATGGGCGTTCTCCCCTACCAAAGGCGAAGGTCGTGATGATATGGTTTCGCACTTAGTGGTGCCTTTAGCCACGCAAGTGATTGAGCGCTTACGACACCTTCAATCCATCAGCGGTCATCAGGAATACGTCTTTGCATCGGCGCGCGCCTCAAACAATGCTTATATTAGCAAAGCGGCGCTGGTGCAGGTGTTTCATCGGCTTGGCTACAAAGATGTGCAGTGCGCGCATGGCTTTCGGGCTTCTGCCAAAACCTTATTGATGGAGCAGCCAGAGCTGCGTTATTCAGACATCGTCACCGAGCTGCAGCTGGGTCATAGAATCAAAGACACACATGGCGGCGCTTACAATAGACTCGATGAGATCGATAGTCGGGTAAAAATGATGCAAGCGTGGGCAGACTATATAGATAGTCTTCGAGGCTCTGCTAAAGAGGTCTAGTGCATTTTATGTAATGACAGCCTCAAAGTGTGACCTGCCAGCTGGCTATCGTAGGTTCTGATAAGCCATTCGACTTAGGATAATTGATTAGCGTACTAATCATTGGTTTCACGATATAACGTGGTCTGCGACTCTTCTCTAAAGTCCTCGTACGTGATGGCGGGCTGAGTCTCTGATTGATCTAAGCTATCTAAGTTATCTAGGCCATTGTCGATGGCTGCTGGTGTTGCAGCCGTACTATTATTGACCGCTCCTTGAGGGTCATCATTCGTTAAGCTGCCCTGTTGTGGCTCAACGGTTGGGAGACTATCAGGGCTGGTATCAGCAAGCAGCGGCTTATCTACCGTAGTTGGGGCAGCGGTACTAACCACGGCTACAGGATCAGTTGCTACCTCATTATTCGTACTTGTCTCAGCTGCATGGAGCGCGTCGCTCTGCGCTGAAGGTGACAGCACCCCTGTAAAAATCAGTATCGCGACGACAATACCAATCAGTAATGAACCAACTACCATACCCATAATCAGCGATTTTTTGTGACTCGCCAGCTTATCATTGTCATGTGCTGGCGCTACTTCTTTAATAGTGGGTTGTATTGGCACATCTTGAGTGTCTAAGTGAGTGTCATCATCAAGTTTATGAGCGGTTTCGTCAGTATCAGAACACATAGGCGAAGCTGGTTCTGTGGCTTGATTGGTGTGATTGAGATCATCATCAAAATTGATATTAAATAGATCGTCATCTAAATCGCTGTTGTCTAAAGAGCTGTCGGTATATTTTGTCTCTTTTTTTATTAGCGGTTCTGATTTAAACGTGTCTTGATCTGGAGACTCATCTGAAAAATCAAAGGTCACGTCTGTTGTTGTAGTGGTTGTACCTGTGGCGTCAAACTGCCCTTTTCTATCATTATCTTGATTGGCAAATGGTTCAGGATTATTTGTACTGAAAGACTTATCGGCAAAAAAATTGTCAGTGTCGCTATTGTCTTTTTCACCGTCCTCATCACTGTGAACCCGACTGATAAAGCGTTCATAGATATTATTTTTGGTTCGATTACGATAACGCGATTTTTTACTGGCAATTTCCGCCAGTTTTTCCTCAAAATCCGTTGCAATATCTTTTTCTTTGTCGCTCATAGAAGGTTACCAAACCAGTTGATTTTGCTGGTATTAGATGACGGCTAAAATAGAGTTATTATATTTTTTGCTAAAATGTAACAATATCGATGGCAAACAATATAGTTGCTCGCCTCACTATCTTCAAGCACAATTTATTTGATCGATCTCATATCTGTAAATGATATCTAAAAACATACGATCGTTACCCTAAAAAATAGAGACAGTAGATAGCTAACAGGTTTAAGAATATGGACTTAAAACAACTTAATGCATTTATTGCCATCGCAAATTTGCGCAGTTTTAGCGCGGCAGCAGCCCAAACGGGATTGTCACAACCGAGCTTGAGTCGTTTGCTCAAACAGCTCGAGACAGATATGGGTGTGGAATTGATTGACCGTTACCACAGACCATTGCATCTGACCGAGGCTGGGGCATTCTTTTACGATAAAATCAGCGCCATCTTGACAGAGATTGACACTGTCACCAGCATGACCCAGCGGTTATCCGCACCAAGTCCTATCTTAAACATCGGCTTTGTCCCCTCTGTGCTTTATGGGTTGCTTCCTGAAGTCATCGCCATGCTAAAGCAGTCCAGCCCTGACATCGAAGTCAATCTCAAAGATATTAGCTCCTATCAGCAAATGGACGCGCTCAAATCTGGCGACATTGACATCGGTTTTGGGCGCTTCGCTCACCAAGATCCATGGATTCAGCAAATACTACTGCGCCATGAGCGTTATGTGGTGGCCCTGCCCAAAGCGCATGCGTTAGCCCACGTACGTGAACAGCGCTTGATAGACTTGGCAAATAACCGCCTGATTTTGTACCATCAAACCCACTTGCCGATATCAACCACCGTCACAAAACCGAAGTCAACCAAAGGTAATCTCTCAGCCCTCACTCCTGGTACAAAAACCAGCCGTGCCAACAACGAGCAGGCCGTGCTTAGCCAGCCGATTACCGAGCCTTTGCTGCACTTGTTTGCACAATACGGTATTTCACCCTTTATAACCACGACGGTGAGTGACTTACAAGTAGCCCTAGGCTTAGTGGCTGCGGGTGAAGGGATTACGCTTGTCCCTGCCAGCCTACAAACGGTACGTACCGAACAAATTAGCTATCAACGTTTGGTGCATGAAAACGTTACCTCCCCTATCTATTTGCATACCCTCAAAGATTTTGTTCATCCCAACATACCCGATTTGCTGACCGCGATTTATCATGTTTATGAGCAGCGCGGTATCACCTATCGACGTCAGCAATTTACCTAATAAATAAAGAGAGTCTTGAAATACGCGGTTATTGTCCATGTAATCTTATACTGACTGTATTTAGTAAAGAAAAATTAAACAATAGACGCTATATGTAACCTTTCGTTTGTCTTATTAATGAAAATAATCATTATCTCGTATCATTATAGGTGTGCTAAAGTCGCTGCTAGATGTTTCTTTTTGTTTTTTAATTCTCTCTTTCTTATTACTGTTCTAGTTGCAGGCACCCTATCACAGGACAGTGATAGGGTGTCGCTTGCTATAATTTGAGGTATTTATGACTGCACAACGAACACACAACCTTGATAGCGCTGCCAGCCAGGAAGGCTTTAGTTGGCGCATCTTTGGTCCCGGTATTTTGATGGCGACGGCAGCTATTGGTGGCTCGCATTTGATTTCATCCACACAGGCTGGTGCCATATATGGGTGGCAGTTGGCTATTATGATTGTTTTAGCCAACGTTTTTAAGTATCCATTTTTTCGATTTGCCACCGACTATGTTTACGATACAGGCGAAAGCTTAATCGCTGGTTACGCCAAACGCTCCAAGGTATATCTTTGGATATATTTTATTCTATCCATACTTTCAGCCGTGATCAGTACGGGCGCGGTATCGCTGATCGCTGCGGTGATATTGGGCTTTATGCTGCCAGCTTCCTTGGGTCTATCAACGATGGCTTTGTCTGTCATCATCGTTGCCGTGTCGTGGTTCTTTTTGATTGCTGGACATTACAAGCTGCTTGATGGCGTGACCAAATGGATTATGATTGCTCTGACGACAGCGACGGTTGCCGCCGTTATTATTGCTGCGGGCAAGCCGACGGTGATGGCTGCTGATTTTGTCGTTGTTTCGCCTTGGAACCTAGCGACTTTAGGGTTTATCGTGGCTCTGATGGGCTGGATGCCAGCGCCCCTTGAATTTGCTGCGATTACGTCTATGTGGACGTCTGCCAAAGTCAAAGCCGATCACACCACGCACCGCCAAGGTTTGCTTGATTTTAATGTGGGTTACACTGTCTCAGCGATTTTGGCGTTGTTTTTCTTATCTTTAGGCGTGTTTGTCCAATATGGCTCAGGGCAAGAGATTGAGCTGGTTGGCGGCGCTTATATCAACCAGTTGATCAACATGTATACGGCGACCATCGGTGAATGGTCCAAACTGCTGGTCGCCTTCGTCGCCTTTATGTGTATGTTTGGCACCACGATCACCTGTGCTGATGGTTATGGCCGTGCCAACGCTGAGTGCTGGCGTTTGCTCAAAGGCGAGAAGGAGATAAACAAAAAACAAATTGCCTTTTGGACGACTTATGCCATCGGTGGCGGGTTGGTTATTATCACCTTCTTTACTGGCCAATTAGGTGCAATGCTCAAGTTTGCGATGATATCAGCGTTTGTTTCGGCCCCTATCTTTGGTTGGTTAAACTATTCACTGGTCACCAAACATAAAAAGCTATCCTTTGGCATGAATGCGTTGTCGATTGCCGGTTTGATTTTCTTGGCAGGTTTTGCGCTCCTGTTTTTGGCCAATCTTGCCGGTTTGTTTGGCTAAGACAAGCAATCTAGATATTTGACCTTAGACAAAAAGCCCTTTTAGCCTCGCTACAAGGGCTTTTTTCTGCCTGAGAACTTTGAGCATTCAATCAATACGTCTTCCTATTTGTAACTAAATGTAAAAATTTGGTAGTAAAAAATTCTGGCGTTTTAGTAATACGAATAGTGCCTTATATGAATCACTGTATTGTGGATAATGCTATTTGATAAATAAATAGTATTATTTTAATTAAATTAATTATTAAAATAGATTAATCAATACTAAGAAAACATCGCTTTGCCGTCATCGATAATTGGGTATAATCAATCCCAATAACGAGAATAATCACCCCTCCATGTAAGGATTAAGACATGACATTACCTTCAGCAGGCGCCCGCTTTCGCAGTGCCCTGACCCAAAAAAACGACAACAACCAACCCCTACAAATCGCTGGTGCCATTAATGCTTATACTGCGATGATGGCGACCCAAGTCGGTCATAAGGCGTTGTATCTCTCGGGTGCTGGCGTGGCAAATGCGTCGTTTGGTCTGCCTGATCTTGGTATGACCAGCCTTGATAACGTCCTAGAAGATGCGCGCCGAATCACCGATGCCGTCGATACGCCCTTGTTGGTTGATATCGATACGGGTTTTGGTGGTGCGTTCAATATCGCTCAAACCATCAAAAAGATGGAAAAAGCGGGCGTGGCGGCTGTACATATCGAAGACCAAGTGGCGCAGAAGCGCTGTGGTCATCGCCCAAATAAAGAAATCGTCAGCATCTCAGAGATGGTGGATCGCCTAAAAGCCGCATTAGACGCCAAAACTGACCCTGATTTTGTGGTGATGGCACGTACTGATGCGCTGTCTGTCGAAGGGCTGGATGCGGCTGTTGAGCGTGCGGTGGCCTTTGCCGATGCCGGTGCTGATATGATCTTTGCCGAAGCCCTAACCGATATTGAGATGTATCGTAAGTTTACAGACGTACTCGATATCCCAGTACTCGCAAACATGACAGAGTTTGGTCAGACTGACCTATATACCACTGACCAGCTATACAGTGTGGGGGTCGATATGGTGTTGTACCCCCTATCAGCATTCCGTGCGATGAATAAAGCGGCTTTAAACGTTTATCAGCATCTGTTGAAGGATGGCACGCAACAACAAGTCGTCGATACCATGCAGACCCGTATGGAGCTGTATGATTTCTTAAATTACCATGAGTTTGAGCAAACACTAGACAAGCTGTTTGCCGATAATAAATGATCATAAGCAGCGTTTTTTAAGTGACAATGTTAAGTGACACTGTTTTTTAATCCATTGTAATAACCCGTTAAAAAGCTACCAACAAAAGGAATGGAAACATGGCAGCACAAAACCAATCAGCAAAAGTATTGTCAGGCGCAGGTCTTCGCGGGCAAGTCGCGGGCAAGACCGCCCTATCTACCGTGGGTAAATCAGGATCTGGATTGACCTATCGTGGCTATGACGTATCAGAGCTGGCGGACAAATGTATTTTTGAGGAAGTGGCGTATTTGCTGCTTTATGGCAACTTACCCACGCAAAGTGAATTAGACGCTTATCAAGCCAAGCTAAAAAAACTGCGCGGCCTACCGCAAGCGCTGAAAGACGTGCTTGAGCGCATTCCTGCCAGCGCCCATCCAATGGACGTGCTGCGTACTGGCTGCTCAATGCTTGGCAACCTTGAGACTGAAACTGACTTTTCTCAGCAAAATGATCAAACTGACCGTATGCTGGCAGCGTTCCCATCGATCATTAACTACTGGTATCGCTTTAGCCACGACAACGTACGTATCGAGACTGACACTGATGATGACACCATTGGCGGGCACTTCTTGCATCTGCTCAAAGGTGAAAAACCAAATGAGCTCCATGAAAAAGTCATGAACGTTTCACTCATTTTGTATGCAGAGCACGAGTTTAACGCCTCGACCTTTACCGCGCGCGTGTGTGCCTCTACCCTATCTGACATTCATTCTTGCATTACCGGCGCGATTGGCTCACTACGAGGACCGCTGCATGGCGGTGCCAATGAAGCAGCCATGGACATGATCGAAGGTTTCAGTTCACCTGATGAAGCCGAAACCGAGATGATGGGTATGCTGGCGCGTAAAGATAAAATCATGGGCTTTGGTCATGCCATCTACAGCGAATCAGATCCGCGTAACGTGGTGATTAAAGAATGGGCTGAAAAACTGGCCGCTGACGTTGGTGACGAGGTGTTATACCCTGTATCAGTACGCTGTGAAGAAGTGATGTGGCGCGAGAAAAAACTGTTCTGTAATGCTGACTTTTTCCATGCGTCTGCTTATCACTTTATGGGTATCCCAACCAAGCTATTTACCCCAATCTTTGTCTGTTCACGCTTAACTGGCTGGGCGGCACACGTGTTTGAGCAACGTGCCAATAACCGTATCATTCGCCCAAGTGCCGAATATACTGGCGAAGAGTTGCGTCCTGTACCAGATATGAGTGCGCGTTAGATTTGTTACTATCGGCTAGCGATGGTGCTGGCTGATAGACGTATGACGACCCAGCTTTGCCGCCTGTATCAAGGTTTAGGCTGGATCGTCACACGCTCATCCTTTTTAGGTAACCTTATTCATATAACTTTGCAACCGCGTCTTTCTAATTTCCCATGATATTTTTTAGCAAAGCCTACTAGTATGAATGGTGACATAGCGGGTTTTGCTAAAACATAACGCTTTTACGTCATTGTAAAGTTTGACACTCGAGTATTAATTCAAATCAGCCAACAGCCAAAGGTGACTTATGGACAACGCCCTCGTACAACCCATGAATGACTCATTCAAAAAGCCACTTCCGGGAACGGATCTTTATTATTTTGACACACGCGCTGCTGTCGAGAGTATTGAAGCGGGCACCTATGACAAGCTCCCGTTCTGCTCAAAAGTCTTGTGCGAAAACCTCGTTCGCCGCTGTCCACCAGAGGATTTGACGAAAGCGCTTAAGCAGCATATCGATCGCAAGCAAGACCTTGATTTTCCTTGGTATCCAGCGCGCGTCGTTTGTCATGATATCTTGGGTCAGACGGCCTTTGTTGATTTGGCGGGCTTACGTGATGCCATTGCTGAGCAAGGCGGTGATCCCTCTAAAGTAAATCCAATTGTGCCGACCCAGCTGATCGTAGATCACTCATTGGCCGTTGAGCACGGCGGTTTTGAAGAAGACGCTTTTGAAAAAAACCGTGCCATCGAAGAGCGCCGTAACGATGACCGCTTTCATTTTATCAACTGGTGTCAGTATGCCTTTGATAACGTCAATGTCGTACCACCTGGCAACGGCATCATGCATCAGATCAACCTAGAGAAAATGTCACCTGTCGTCCAAGTCGTACAGAACAAAGCCGGTGAAGAAGTTGCTTTTGCTGATACTTTGGTCGGTACGGACAGCCACACACCAATGGTCGATGCGTTAGGCGTTATTTCAATCGGTGTGGGCGGACTTGAGGCCGAAAGCGTGATGCTCGGCAACCCATCTTATATGCGCTTGCCAGACTACGTTGGCGTCAAATTAACGGGCAAATTGCAAAAAGGCATTACGGGCACGGATTTGGTGCTTGCCATGACCGAGTTTTTGCGCGATGCAGGCGTGGTCTCTACTTATATTGAATTCTTCGGTGAAGGCGCGCGCCAGCTGACAGTAGGCGACCGTGCCTCTATCTCTAATATGACGCCTGAATATGGCGCAACGGCGGCCATGTTTTATATCGATGAGCAAACCATCGACTATTTACGTCTGACGGGTCGTAGTGAAGATCAAATTAAATTGGTTGAGCAATATGCCAAGCAGACAGGCCTATGGGCTGATGGCATGGAAAACGCTGAGTACGCACGCGTACTTGAGTTTGACTTGTCATCGGTCGTGCGCAACATGGCAGGGCCTTCACGCCCGCATGCCCGTGTCTCTACCACAGATTTGGTTGCCAAAGGTATTGCGCATGGTGCTGATGAAAAACTGCCTGAACCAAAAGACGGGCTTATGCCAGATGGCGCGGTTATTATTGCTGCTATTACCAGCTGTACCAACACCTCAAACCCACGCAACATGGTTGCCGCAGGCCTCGTCGCCCGTAACGCCAATGCCAAAGGCTTATTGCGCAAGCCGTGGGTGAAGTCCTCGCTAGCCCCTGGCTCAAAAACCGTAAAAATGTACCTAGAAGAAGCAGGCCTGATGCCTGAGCTACAAGAAATCGGCTTTGATGTGGTCGGTTTTGCCTGTACCACGTGTAACGGCATGAGCGGTGCGCTTGATCCTGATATCGAAAAAGAAATCATCGATAACGATTTATTTACCACAGCGGTGCTGTCTGGCAACCGTAACTTCGATGGTCGTATCCATCCTTATGCCAAGCAAGCATTCTTAGCATCGCCACCATTGGTCATCGCTTATGCCATCGCGGGTAACATTCGTTTTGATATCGAAAAAGACGCGTTGGGTCAAGATCAGGACGGTAATGACGTGTATCTAAAAGACATCTGGTTCGATGATGATGAAGTGGATGCTATCGTTGCCGCCGCTGTCAAGCCTGAACAATTTAATGCCGTTTACATCCCAATGTTTGATGAAGCCAAAAAAGACACGGGTAAAGCCTTAAGTCCGCTATATGACTGGCGAGAGATGACCACATATATCCGTCGCCCACCGTATTGGGAAGGCAAAATGGCCAAGAAAAATGCACTCACCGGTCTGCGTCCGTTAGCGGTATTAGGAGACAACATCACCACCGATCACTTGTCACCTTCTAATGCTATCTTAGGTGATTCCGCGGCTGGCGAGTATCTTGATACCATGGGCCTACCTGCTGAGGACTACAACTCTTATGCGACCCATCGCGGTGATCATTTGACCGCGCAGCGTGCTACTTTTGCCAACCCAAAACTACTCAATGAGATGGTACGCGACGATAATGGTGAGATCGTTCAAGGGTCATACGCCCGTGTTGAACCAGAGGGCCAAGTCATGCGTATGTGGGAAGCGATTGAGACCTACATGAACCGTGAGCAGCCACTGATTATCATCGCAGGTGATGGCTATGGTCAAGGGTCAAGCCGTGACTGGGCTGCCAAAGGCGTACGTTTAGCAGGCGTGGAAGTGGTTGTCGCTGAAGACTTTGAGCGTATCCATCGCCAAAACTTGGTTGGTATGGGCGCCCTACCACTACAGTTTGAAAAAGGAACCACCCGCGATACTTTAAATATAGATGGTACAGAAATATTTGATGTCATTGGTGATGTATCGGCTGGCGGGCTCATGACCTTAGTCATCAACCGTGCTGACGGTAGCAAGACGGAAGCGCCTATTATCTGTCGCCTTGATACAGCAGATGAAGTCAAAATGTACAACGCGGGCGGTATGCTACAGCGCTTTGCCAAAGAGTTTATCGAAGGGACCTTAGATATTGCGTAATTTTTAGCATTCTATGAGTATATAAGGAGCCGATGTTGTATAGCGTAGTTATATGACATCGGTTTTTGTTTGCTTGCAACCTCTAAACTGAGCCTTTTTACTAATATCTAAGTATCGAGGTCAGCTAAATATTGAGTTTGCCTCACCAATGGCGTAACATGTACAATATAATGTACAATTTATGGAGTATATCATGAGGGTCGTTAGTTTTTCAGAAGCCAGAAAGCACCTAAAATCGGTGCTAGACACCGTCAATGACGACGCCAATGCCACTATTGTCACTCGACGTGACGCTGATGATGCGGTTGTTATGTCGCTTGATTATTACAATAGCCTGATGGAAACCGTCTATCTGCTCAAATCTCCTGCCAATGCCGCGCACTTAGCGGAATCTATTGCGCAATATCAAGCTGGCAAAACCGTCACGCATGAGCTGATTGATATAACAGACGAAAGTAATAGCAGTGATGACAATGAGCGTGCAGATGGCGACATTGAGAACGCTTGAACGCAAAAATTTTCATATAGTCAAAGGGTTTGATAGTGAGTGAGCAATTAGCATGGACAGATGCGGCGTGGAAAGATTACTTGTATTGGCAGACACAAGACAAAAAAACACTCAAACGTATCAATAAACTTATCACCGACTGCAAACGCAGTCCGTTTGATGGCATTGGCAAGCCTGAACCCCTAAAAGAAAACCTATCAGGATTTTGGTCCAGACGCATCGATGACGCCAATCGGTTGGTATATACCGTCGATGATAACTATTTGACCGTTATTTCTTGTCGCTATCATTATTAACGTCATGTCTTAGTCGTTCGTACTTATTTATCGATGACACCTAATCATATTACAACTTAAAAAGGATTTAACACAGTGACCCAAACCACTTCACCAACCCCCTCTTTTGCCCCACAAGTCTCCGTCCCTGCTACTTATATGCGTGGAGGCACCTCAAAAGGCACGTTCTTTAAGTTATCCGACTTACCTGTGCGTTGCCAAGTGGCTGGCGCGTCGCGCGATAACTTCCTCTTGCGCGTCATCGGTAGCCCTGATCCTTATGGCAAGCAGATCGATGGTTTGGGCAATGGCAGCTCTAGCACTTCAAAGACGGTCATTTTGTCCGCCTCTGAAAAATCAGATCATGACGTGAATTATCTGTTTGGACAGGTCAATATCGCAAAGCCGATGATAGATTGGGCGGGTAACTGTGGCAACTTGACCGCAGCAGTGGGTGCGTGTGCTATTAATATGGGTCTGGTCGCTGCCGATAAAATTGCTAATAGCATTCATGAAAACGCTGATAGCGGTATTTGCGAAGTGCGTATTTGGCAAGAAAACATCGGCAAAACGATTATTGCGCATGTGCCAGTCTATAAAGATGTAAATGATAAAGTACAGGTTCAAGAAACAGGCGACTTTGAGTTAGACGGTGTCACCTTCCCTGCCGCTGAGGTCAAGATTGAGTTTATTGATCCGGTCGACTCATCAAGTGATATGTTCCCAACAAACAACTTGGTCGATGACTTTGATGTTTCTGGCTGTGGTCTAAAAGCTGATCGTGTCAAAGCAACCTTTATCAGCGCGGGCATTCCGACTATCTTTATGCGCGCAGAGGATTTAGGCTTTACAGGCACCGAGTTGCAAAGCGATATTAATAGCAATGATGAGCTACTAACCAAGCTAGAAAAAATCCGTGCGCGTGGCGGGGTCGCTATGGGCTTATTTAAAGACGAAAGTGAGGCGCAAACTAGCCAGCATATCCCTAAAATCGCTTGGGTTGGCAAGTCGCAGAGCTACACCGCATCGAGTGGTAAACCAGTCGAAGCAAGCGAGATTGATTTGGTCGTGCGGGCAATGAGCATGGGGCAGTTACATCATGCCATGATGGGCACGGCAGCGGTGGCAATTGCCGCAGCAGCAACCACGCAAGGGACATTGGTCAACGAAGCCGCTGGTGGTGGCCAATCTGAAAAGCAGCTTGATGAAGTGCGTTTTGGTCATCCATCGGGTACCTTGCTAGTAGGTGGCAAGACTGAACAAGTTGACGGTCGCTGGCAGGCCAAAAAAGTATCCATGAGCCGCTCTGCGCGCCGTATCATGGTAGGCGCGGTATTTGTGCCAGCGGATGCCTTCTAAACAGTGAATAAGGTATTAGGAGATGAATAGAACTCTATATAAGCAGAAATTTACCTTAGACAACTCACCTGATTATAATTGTCCTAAGTGTAATATTGGACTTCTACGTATTCAGAAAGATAGTTTTAAAGAATATACAACCTGTGACTTAGATGAGATGCAGAAACATCCCGATTTTGAACCAGAGTGGATTGAGTATATTTTTAACTGTGTCTTTGAATGTAATAACGATAGATGTGAAGGCAAGGTACTATGTACAGGACATGGAAGTGTGGGTTTCGATATAGATGTTGATGATTATGGACAACAATATCAAGAGTGGGATGATTATTATCGACCGTTATTTTTTCATCCCAATCTCAATTTAATTATTATCCCAGAAGATACGCCTACTGATATCAAAAAAATCCTCAACCAGTCATTTGAATTGTTTTTTACTTCTCCTTCTGCAGCAGCTAATTTAGTAAGAATAGCTATTGAAGGTATTCTTACAGATCAAGGTGTAAATCTGTATTCTAAAAAAGATGGAAGTAAAAAAATATCTTTACATAGTAGGATCGAGGACCATCTACCAGATAAATATCAAACTATAAAAGAGCATCTTGAGGCTGTGAAATGGTTGGGTAACGCTGGGAGTCATTCAGGTGAGGAATTAACTCCAAATAATACTATGGATGCTTACGAACTGATTGAATACATTCTCTCTCAGGTGTATGCGCCCCCTACTAACAATTTAAATAGACTGGCACAAAATATAAATAAATCTAGAGGTCCAATAAAAAGCAGAATTCTTAGTAACTAATGTAATGTTATAATAAGGTTTTATGCCAACCACCCCACCACGCCGTGTTCCCTTAGACAAGAATCCTCCAATCGAAAAGAAAGAACGGCGGGCTTTGCTATGGGATATTCTCAAAAATCTGGCCGTCTTTGCCGCGCCTTACAAAGGCTTAATTGTGGCAACCTTGATATTAACGGTGCTTGGCTCCTTTACCGCGCAGGTCAATGCCTTTGTGCTGCGCTACGCGGTCGACACCTTGACCGAAATCGCCACCTTGTCCGAGCCTTGGGCAGCTGGCGTACGCATGTTAACGATCATCAGCGCGGTCCTCCTGACCAAAGAGATACTGTCGATATTCATCTCGTTTGGGCAGCGGTTTTTTGGTGAAAAGATTCGCATCAACCTCTCTCGAGACTTGTCACAAAAAATCATCGAGCGGATTCTTACATATCGTATGGCGTTTTATACCAGTAGCGAAAATGACAGTGGAAAACTGCAAACTCGTATCGATTATGGTGTCAGTAGCCTAACCACCCTAGTACAAAACTTCTTTATCGATATGTTACCGCTGTTTGCCAGTGCGATTGTCTCACTCATTATTATGTTTTCGACCAACGTTTGGATAGGTTTGGTCGGCCTGATCATCATCCCGATTTACTTTTTTATCAGTCAAAAACAGGCAAAGCGCCTACAAGGATTTCGGCGACAGATGCGTGGATACCGCGAAGCCAAGAGCGGTTTGGTGATCTCGCTCATTAACTCTATCAGCGTGGTGAAATCCTTTGTCCGTGAGTCGATTGAGGCTGAGAAACATTTAGCTATTCAAAAAGAGATGACCGACAATCAGCTGCGTATTCGCAGTATTGGTTTTATTTATGATGCCATAAAAACCTTTATCGAACAGATTGGTGTGGTGGTCATTATTCTGCTTACCGCTTATTTTGTGCTGCAAGGTGAAATGACCATCGGCATGATTTTATTTCACGTCATGCTGTTTCAGAACGTCGCCGCGCCAATTCGTCAGCTGCATCGCATCTATGATCAGATCAATAATGCCCTCACTTATGCCGAAGGATTTTTTGATATTTTAGAAGATGAAAGCCAAGTCGAAAATGTTGATGGTATAAAAAACCAAGATTTAAAAGGTCACATTGAGCTGAAAAACGTTGATTTTACTTATCCCAATGGCACGCAAGCGCTAAAAGACGTCAGCTTTACCATTAAACCCAATCGCATTACCGCTTTGGTCGGATTAAGCGGCGCTGGCAAGAGTACGATTATTAGCCTGCTTGTGAAGTTCTATGAGCCAGACGCTGGCAAGATCTTGCTAGATGGGCACGATTTAGCGGATTGTGACACCCATGAATTACGCCAGCACATCGGTTTGGTGCTACAAAGCAATCATATTTTTTCAGGGACCATCAGTGAAAATATCCGCTATGGCAATATGAATGCCAGCATCGAGGATATCATTGTGGCTGCCAAAAAAGCCTCCATTCATGAGCAAATCACCAAGCTGGCGGATGGCTATGACAGTACGGCAAAATCTTTGTCGGGTGGTCAACAGCAGCGTATCGCACTGGCAAGAATGTTCTTAAAAGACCCGCCTATTGTGTTTTTGGATGAGCCGACTGCCAGTCTGGATGCCATCGCCAGCCAACAAGTCAAAAAAAGCTTGGATTTAATCAAAAAAGACCGTACGGTCATTATGGTCTCGCACAATATCGCGCAAATCATCGACGCTGACGACCTTGTCGTGATAGAAAACGGCCAAGTGGTAGAGACAGGTACTCACGAGGCGCTATATCAAAAAGGCGGCAAGTATTTTGATATATTTAGTGCCATGTCTGACAGCTTAAACTTGGACAAGATCAGTCAAACCTTGCATGGTTAATGCGTGTCTAAATCGTTATAATGCCACTCTTTTAAAGCCCATTGTTAGAAGCCAATCAATTATGACTTGTGAATTTTCTATAAAAACCTTTGATGAGTTGACCTCAGTTGATCTGTACCACATTCTAAAGGCGCGCTCCCAAGTGTTTGTGGTCGAGCAAAATTGCGCCTACCAAGACATGGATGAGGTGGATTTTGATTGTTTGCATCTGATTGCCCATCAAAATGAAGCGCTGGTGGGTTATTGTCGCATCATTCCGCCTGAATTTAACCAGCTGAAGTCCAATCTGGCCGTCACCGATTCGGCTGCTAAATCCAACCACACGTCCATGTCTGCCATTGGTAGAGTGCTCGTACTCTCAGCGCACCGAGGTGAGGGTCTGGCAAGGCAAATAATGACCCACGCTATTGCCCACTGCCGCAAAAAATACGGTAAAAAGAGACCCATTATTATCTCTGCCCAAAGCTATTTGCTCAGCTTTTATGAGTCTTTAGGCTTTGTGCCTGAAGGTGATCACTATCTCGAAGACAACATTGAACATGTGAAAATGGTGTTGTACGTTGCCAAAAAAACCAAAGTGAGAAAAGAGCGTACTGACACTGCCACAACCACGACCAAAGTTTTAAGCGCTTTGTTGTTTATCATGGCAGCTTTATTTATTTTAGGCTTACTGTATCTGATGATTTAAACGGCTGCTAAGGTCGTAATTCTTAACATAATTCAATTTGGTTGTTCCATATTGAGTGTGCTACTTTTAAATGATGACTAAAACCACAGTTGGTCAATAAAATAGCCCACTTAAGGAAGAGGAGACAGCCATGTCACAGTCCCAAAATGCGACCGTCGAGAGCAATGTTCGTCCAGAGTATGACGCTGAGATTCAAAAAATTGCCGACTATGTTCTTAATTACTCTATAGATGAAGAGTCACCAAACAGTACTGAGGCATGGCGCACCGCTCGTTATTGTTTGATGGATACGCTTGGCTGCGGGTTACTGGCGTTACGCTTTCCTGAGTGCACCAAACATCTAGGTCCAGATTGCGCCGATCAATTGACTCCCAATGGCGCGCGCGTCCCTGGGACCTCTCATAAGCTCGACCCCATCAAAGCCGCCTTTGATATTGGCTGTATCGTGCGCTGGCTTGATTACAACGACACGTGGCTTGCGGCTGAATGGGGGCACCCTTCAGACAACTTGGGCGGTATTTTGGCTGTGGCGGACTATATCAGTCAGCAAAACGTCAGCCAAGGTCGTGCGCCCCTCACCATGCGTCAGGTGCTCGAAGCCATGATTATGGCGCATGAGATTCAAGGGGTACTGGCGTTAGACAATTCCTTTAACCGCGTTGGGCTCGACCATGTGTTTTTGGTTAAGCTAGCCTCAACAGCCGTGGTCGCTAAACTCTACCAGCTACCCCGTGAGCGAGTCATGGCAGCGATTTCTCAAGCGCTGGTCGATGGTCAAGCATTGCGTACTTATCGTCATGCGCCCAATGCCGGTAGCCGTAAGTCTTGGGCGGCCGGTGATGCGACCAGCCGCGCTGTGCGTTTGGTTGATATTACTCGACGCGGTGAAATGGGCATTCCAGGCGCACTCACCGCGCCGCAATGGGGGTTTTATGACGTGTTGTTTAGCCACACCAGTAAAGACTTAGCCACCAAACCTGACCATGAGAGACAGTTTACTTTTCAGCGGGAATTTGGCAGTTACGTCATGGAAAATATCTTGTTTAAACTAAGTTTTCCTGCCGAATTTCATGCGCAAACGGCTTGCGAGGCCGCTGTTATTTTGCATCCACGCATTGATGGCAGAATTGATGAGATTGAAAAAATTGTCCTGACCACGCATGAATCCGCGATTAGAATTATCTCTAAAGAAGGAACGCTGGCCAATCCTGCCGATCGCGATCACTGCCTCCAATACATGGTCGCCGTGCCTTTATTGACAGGTGATTTGATGGCGGAGAACTATGAAGATGACTATCATGAGCAGCATCAGATTTTGATTGATGGGTTACGCCAAAAGATGGTGGTGGAAGAAGATCTGCGTTATTCAAAAGACTACCATGACCCAAGCAAACGCTCGATTGCCAATGCGATTCAAATATTTTTTAAAGACGGCACCAGTACCGATAAGGTTGCGGTGGAATATCCTATCGGTCATAAACGCCGCCGCAAAGAAGGCTTGCCTGTGTTAGAAGCTAAGTTTCGTGCCAGTCTGGCGACGCGATTTATCGACAGTCGTTGCGCGTCTATCTTTGCATTGTGCAGTGATCAAGAGCGCTTGGAGCAAACACCTGTACATGAGTTTATGGACTTGTTTGTCGCGAACTAACGTGTGAGCCCCAGCGCATTAACCACCTGTTTATAAACAGGCTCAAACCTACCTTCTTAATGCTGCTGTCATTACCAAGGTATGGGTTCCCCTGCCCAATCAACAAAGCTTCCTGATTGCGCCGCCGTCATGTGGCTTAGCACCTCTAATAGGCACTCTGCACTATAAGCGGGCGAGAATAACTGTCCGTCAGCCACGTTCCCTTGGAATGGGGCTGACAGTTGGGTGTTCACCGTGCCTGGTTGCATGACAACGACACACACGTCTTTGAGCGACCGGCCCCACTCGATACTCAGATTTTTCATCCCCATATTAAGCGCCGCTTTACTCATACGATAGCTATACCAACCGCCCAACTGGTTGTCACTGATACTGCCGACACGTGCCGATACCGTCGCAAAAACCGCTGGTTTATCATGACTACGTTCAGCATTCGCCAATAGGGGTTTGATATGTTTGGCAATGAGCAAGCTTGCCCAGGCATTCACTTGCATGTTCTGTATAAAAAAATCAGTCTCAATCTGCCGGAGTGCTTTTTCTGGCTGCTGCGCGGCCGTGTGTAGTAAACCTGCACAATTTATCACCCAATCAATGTGCGCGGTTTGCTGCTTGATGACGTCAGCCGCTTGTTGGATACTTTGCTCGTCACAGATATCCATAGGTATCCAATGCAGATTGTCTGCGGCAAAATCAGGAACACTGCTATGGTAAGTTGCAAAAACATGAGGGATGACTTTTTCACTATGGCTGGCAGTGTTATCTATTAATTGCTCAACCATGGCTCTGCCGATGCCGCCTGTACCGCCGATAATGAGATAAGTTTTATTATTCATGACGATTCCTTTTTTTGGGTCTTTTGACAGTTTTTTGAGTAACTAGGATCTGTTCTACCCTTCATTTTGGCGGATTTTTGTTACGTTTACCATGATAAACATGCGTCAGACGTTAACCTGTATTGATGATCGGCCGCGCTCACAACAAAATAATAGCGGTCAACGTCATATTATTTACGCTACAATCATCAAGTACTGTCTGCTAAATGAACGCTTTTATACGGATATGACCGACTTATGCTATCACCCCAAGATCAATTGACTGAGCTGGTACGTACGCTTGAAACTCAGCAACACGTCTTTACCACGGATCCGCTGCTTATCACTGAAAAATTACAAAGTGAAGACGGCAAACCCCTGCAAAAATTGCATCGCCGTGCTTCACGTATCGATAGTAACGGTGCACTGGCGCAAGTGTTGGGTAAGATTGATGGTCGCATCAAGGGTATCATGGTTGTCATGAGCATCGTGTGGTGTGTCTCAGGATTTTTAGGACTGTTTACCTTACTACAGAGCAACGTAGTGAATTTCTTTTATGTGTTGGTCTGTCTGCTGGGGTTTCATACCATTATGCTGGTCGGCTGGCTTGTGATGACCCTGATGAATCAAGGCAAACAGTCTACCAATTGGTTTGCCAGTTTTGTCAGCCCCAGTTATCTCATACGCGGCAAAGATGATGTCACCAAAGCTGCCGTTGATTTGTACGAACGTCAATTGCAACACAGTGGTATGCGTTGGTATTTAGGCAAGTTTAGTCATCAATTATGGCTGGCCACCTTAACCGGTATGCTGTTTGCGATTGTATTTTTATTGGTCGTACGTCAGTACAGTTTTAGCTGGGAGTCAACCCTACTCTCCGATCAGGCACTCATAGCGTTGACTCAAATACTCGGCTGGTTGCCAAGCATGGTGGGATTTGATGTGCCAGACAATGCGGCGGTCACTCAAAGCCGATTGGTGACAGACGCGATGCCCCTATCCGTTGCACGGCAATGGGCAAGCTTATTGGTAGGAAGTTTGCTGATGTATGGCATGGTGCCGCGAGCGATAGCATGGACGTTTTGTGCGCTTATGTTTCGCCGTAAAAAAATGCGTTTGGATATCAAACTGCCTTATTACCAAAAAATCTTGAATTTTTGGCAGCGTCATGTGGTAGATGCCGATGATTATCAGGAAGCGCGAGCCCCTATCGCCCCAAAAGCGACGGTTAGCGCTGGCAAGAAAGTGGTGGCTTTACTCGAATACCCATCAGAGCAGGATAACTGGTGGCAAGCGGGTTTGAATGCGACTCTTAAGGCCAGTAGTGAGATCGAGAATTTCGGGATTATTGATGATCGTGATGATATGGCACGATTAAAGGCTTACTTAGACCACCATCCTGTACAGGTCCTACTAGGCATTCATGAAAACGCACTGCCCGACCGTGGCACACTGCGTAAGCTTGACCAAATCGCCAGTCACGCAAAAGAGGGGCTGATCGTACAATTGCTTGGTGATACTACCCTAACCGATAAAAAAGAAGATCAAACGTCTGAGCAGCTCTTAGAACATAAAAATATTCGTTATCAACAGTGGCAAACCGCGCTCTCGGCTCGAAAAATCGGTCTTGTTCATAGTGGCGCTTAATTTATAGTGATACTTAGCATAATGTGGTGATGCTGCCAGCCCTTTCTTTTTTGAACAGGATTCATTAGTCAGGACAAGAAAACTGATACGACACCATTTTTTGTACAGTGTTGTTTGCTAAGTTTAGTATCATACCAAAATGACAAGGATGGTTTATAGTGGCTAGGAGGCCAGTATGGCAGCAGATAATACCCTTATGACACTGGGTCAGTATGGTCAGCTATTAGATGGTTACAAGGAAGCATTGAACCAAAGTATATTGGCCATATCCCCTGAATCTTGGCAGTCAACGCTGGCCAGTATTTTACCCACGCACTGGCAAGAGTGGCTGATACCGCTGGCTGGTGGCCCATTTTTCTTACTGTTTTTAGCAGAATGGTTCTATCAATCCAAACGTGGCAAGAGTGACAGCTTTAGCTGGCGTCGTACCATGACCAACTTTAGTTTGGGTGGTTCTTATTTAGGGTTTGAGCTGGTTGTCCACGCCCTTATCGTGCTGCCCATTTGCTTGTGGCTGTATCAATATCGCTTATTTACCATTGAGGTGACATGGCTGACCGCCATTCCTATTTTTGTTGCTGTTGAGTTTAGCTACTATTGGTTCCATCGTGCCTCGCACCGCGTAAACTGGTTTTGGTCAGCGCACGTCGTGCATCATTCCGATGACTATATGAACCTCTCTACCGCCATGCGCCAAAGCTTGCTGTACTCAGTGACAGGCTGGTGGATATTTTTTGTCCCACTGATGATGCTGGGTGTTCATCCAGTATGGGTATTCTTCTTTTATGCGTTAGATTTGATTTATCAGTTCTTTATCCATACCGAAACCGTCGAAAAATTCCCCAAATGGGTGGAGTACATTTTTGACACACCCTCCAACCACCGTGCGCACCATGGGACCAATGACGCATATATTGACCAAAATTACGGCGGTGTTCTCATTATTTTTGATCGTTGGTTTGGCACTTACGTCGAAGAAGATACTATCCATAACCCCGTGAAATACGGTGCTGTTGGTGAAGACAGTCATGATAATGTCATAAACTTAATATTTGGCGTTTTCTGTCGTATGTGGCAACGATTTTTTCGTGCCAAAGGGGTTAAGAAAAAGCTTAAAGTGTTGTTTCACGCGCCTAGCGCTGCATCACCTAAGAGCAACTAGCGATTAAAAATAGTTTTGTATGAGTATAAGATGCTCAACCAGATTTATTGACCATAAACGGCTACTCTATTTTTTGGGTATTAGGGACGGTATAGAATTCACTAAGCAATAACGATACCTTGGATTGGTATTTATATCGCTGCCGCCATCTGGTAGAAAATGCTTTTGCTAGGTTGAACACCTTATAGGCATCGCCACTCGTTATGATAAGCTTAAAGACAGTTACGGGGCTGCGATCATACTAACTTGTGTTTTTATTTGATTGCCTTTGATTTGAATTCTATACCGCCCCTAATCTAAGTTGTAATAAACCCAAGTTATTAGTCCACAAAGTAATTGCTCAAAGGGTTGCTCTAAAGTGCTGGATGTCATGAGAGATCCCATGGCATTTTTGACTGCGTTTATTTCAATAAAAACCTCTAAGAAGTGGTCTGAAATAAGTCGACCATGACAAATAATTGTGTTGTATCATACTGCTATGAAGAAGAGATATCTTGTATTTACCGATTTAGATGGAACACTACTCAATCACCAGGATTATAGTTTCGCTCCTGCAAAAGAGGCCTTAGCACTTTTAAAATATCGCTCAATTCCTCTCATTATCGCAACGAGCAAAACCTTTAGTGAAGTGGTAGTGCTTCAAAAAGAGTTAGGCATGCGGCAGCCTTTTATCGTTGAGAATGGTGCTGGGATATTTGTGCCCTCAGAGTGTGTACTTGCAAAAGAGGTGGCGTTTAAAGAGGAGTGGATAAAATTCTCTAAGGCGCACTCCTACATAGAACTGAGACTTTTTTTCACACAAATGAAACGGAGCTACTCTATAAAAGGTTTTGGAGATATGAGTGTTGATGAAGTAATACAGCATACAGGTTTGCCAAGAGAAGAGAGCCTAAATGCCATGAAACGCGACTTTAGTGAGCCTTTTTTGATGCAAGACAAAAGAGAGCTTGAGGCTCTTAAAAAAGAGGCCAATGAAAAGGGCTTTGATATAGTAAAAGGGGGAAGATTTTTTCACCTTGTCTCACTCCTACAAGACAAAGCAAATGCCATGCTTACACTTGCTCACATGTATGAAGAGTATTACAACCAAAAGTGCACCAAGATAGCCCTTGGTGATAGTGCAAATGACTTTACTATGATAAAAAAAGCAGATATTGGTGTTTTAGTTCCCCTCTATGATGGCTCTTTTAGTGCCATAGGAAACGCAGATATAAAAAGAGCAGACTACCCAGGTCCAAAAGGTTGGAATAGCTCTATACTGGAGATATTTGATGGACTCTAAAGCGCTTGCAAGAGAAATATTTGCCGATGCACTTAAGGCGTCTTTGTTAAAAGATTCATCTCAAAATACTGCTAGCTTAAAGTAAATATTTTAAGTGTAGGTAGCAAGAAATATGGTAATCCCCTAAACATAAGACTGTAGGGGCACAAATAGGATAGATGTAACGATAATAATAAAAGGTAACCGTATGAGATAACATCTAAAGGGAGAATAAGATGTCAGATTTTTTTCAAAACGGCGTTATAACAACACTACAAAATGTGGGAAATCGCTCCTTAGAAAGCATAGAAGAAGAATTATTGCAGTTTTCAAAACGCAGAAATATGGTGCTTTTGCTTCCCGCTCTCTACTCAGAGTTTGAAACGCCAGCGATGCAGACTATTATTGATGAGCTTAAAAACGTGAAGTATCTCTATAAAATTATACTTGGACTCGACGGTGCAACTGAGGAGCAGTTTTTAGAAGTAAAGAAGCGTATGAGCATTTTGGAGTGTAGTGTTGAGGTACTTTGGAATGATGGTCCAAACGTACAAAAGATATATAAAGAGCTTACAGATGAGGGTTTTCCTGGTTTAGACATTCCAGGAAAAGGTCGTAATGTTTGGACGATGATAGGTTATGGTCTCACAGATCAAGATAACTATGCTTTTGCCCTGCATGATTGTGACATAGTAAACTACTCAAAAGCGCTTGTTGCACGGCTTTTTTACCCCATAGTACACCCAGGTCTTGATTTTGAGTTTAACAAAGGCTATTACTCTCGCGTTACAAACAAGCTCCACGGTCGTGTGACCCGTCTTTTTTATACACCACTCATAAAAGCCCTCAAGATTACTTTTGGCTCAAACCACTACTTGGAGTATATGCAGAGTTTTCGTTATGCCCTCTCTGGAGAGTTCGCGTTTATCCGCTCTCTTGGTCGTGGTATTGCGATTTCTCCTACTTGGGGGCTTGAGGTTTCAACACTCTCAGAAGTTTATAACAACACCTCAAGCCGTCGTATCTGTCAAACAGAAATCATGGAGAGTTATGAGCATAAACATCAAGACTTAGGCTCAAAAAGTGAAGGTGGTGGCATTTACAAGATGGCAAACGATATAGCCAAAACTCTTTTTAGAATTTTAGCTCAAGAGGGAGTGGTTTTTTCAGAAGCCTCTTATAAAACACTCCTTGCTTCATACTACCAGCAGTCGCGTATTGAGATTTCAAAGTACAATGCACTCAGTAAGATAAATGCCCTTGCGTACAACCGCCAAAATGAGATAAGGGCAGTCGAAGCTTTTGAAGAGGCTATCAAAGAAGCTGCAGCTGAGTTTTGTGAGGATCCAATGGGTGTGGCATCCCTCTCTCCGTGGATTACAGTGCGTTCCGTTTTACCTGAATTCTCCGATAGATTTAGAGCGATGGTAAAGGAGGAGTCAAAATGACAGTTATAACCCCAGTTCGGGATAAGTGATTCATTAAGCTGCTGATCGTATTGATATTTTCTATTACTCTTGAAGACCAGCTAAGTCTTTGAAGGCAGGCTTCTCTATAAACTACTGTCAACAGCATGACTTTATAAGATCAGATAATAATTATGCAAATAGTATCAACAACTTAAGCACTGGCTTATCCCGAATTCAGGTTATGATAAGCTTAAAAACAGTTACGGGCTGCGATCATACTGGCTTGTGTTTTTATTTGGTTGCCGCTGATTTGATTTCTATACAGCCCCTAATTAGTGATATAAGATTCTATTATGAATAATGATAAAAAAGACAGCCACGCGAGCAATAAGTCAGTCGGACTCTTTGCGGATAAGGCTTATAAGAGAACACCTGACGCAAAAAATCAGACAGCCCCTCAATCGAATCAAGCGATTACTACGGATGAATCCTTATCATTAAACAAACAAGCCGAGCCTCGGCATACCGTATCTAAAAAAACCATTGCCAGTGGCGAGGCACTTAAACTGGCCGTCGTTGGTCATACCAATACTGGTAAAACCTCCCTACTTCGTACCTTATTACGCGATGTATATTTTGGTGAAGTAAAAAACGAAGCAGCAACCACGCGCCATGTTGAGCAAGCAAAACTGACAGACAGTCAAACGGGCGAAGTGATGGTGACACTATACGATACACCTGGTTTAGAGGATGCCTCCGGACTCATGGACTGGCTTGAAGACAATACCGCTAGTCGCCGTGATGGTATTGAACGCTTGCAGCAGTTTTTGGCAGCAGATATCGCGCAAAGTGCAGACAATAGCGATACCTCTGTAGGTGAGGACTTACAAGATTATGATTATAGCCAAGAAGCCAAAGTGATTCGCCAATTACTAGCCAGTGACATGGCCATCTATGTCGTCGATGCGCGTGAACCCGTACTTGGTAAATATAAAGATGAGTTGGCGATTTTGTCTTGGGCCGCCATACCTGTTATGCCCGTGTTTAATTTTACGGACAGTCAGGATGCCAATATTGAAGACTGGCAGACGATGCTGGCAAGACGTAATTTACACATCTCCACGCGTTTTGATTCCGTGGCTTTTGAGTTTTCAGATGAAATGCGATTGTGGCAAAACCTTGCCACTATGCTCACTCACTCGGAGATGCTTGAGCAGCTGATGGCGCGCCGTACTGAAAATTGGGCGCAGTTGTATGATGAGGCTAGTATTATCATTGCGGATTTTTTATTAAATGTCGCGGCGTATGTGCGGGAAATCAATCAAGATGACGACCCGATGCCAGTACTACAGCAAATGCAAGAAGCGGTCCGGCAAAGCGAGCGCACGATGCAGCATAGCTTGCTCAATTTATATAAGTTTTATGATAATGCAGTCGCAGCAACCCCGCTTGAACTACAAGCATATCAGCAAGACCCATTTGATCCTGAACTTCTTAAGAGCTATGGCATTCGTACCACGTCTGGCGCGGCAGCTGGTGCATTATTAGGATTGGGTATTGATGCTGCCGCACTAGGTACGACATTAGGTCTGGGCGCTGCAATAGGCGGTATAGCAGGCGGCTTGTTGTCTAATACCGGTAGTATCGCGGATAGAGTGACAGGGGTAAAACGCTTATACATTGACCCTGCGACCTTGACTTTATTAGCCACTCGGGCGTTAGACTTGCTCACTGCCCTACGCCATCGCGGTCATGCGGCCACCGATGCCACACAGCTACTGTATAACAGCGAGAACAATCACCTTGAAACATTGCCCACAGATGACCGTGCGGAGGCAGAAGCCAATCCAATGACCGTGTGGCCCACGCATAAACTACCAAATGAGCTAAAAAAAGCACGGGGAAAACCGCAATGGTCATCACTCAGTGGTGGTAAGTCAGAACAAGCGCAGTTGCTACGAGCAGACATGGCGTGGTCACTTGCCGGTAAGTTGCAGTCGCACAAGCTTCACGAGTAGTCGTGAACGGTTATGGCGCTGGGCTTAATAAGGCACTTAAGGCGTCAGTGCCGCGCACGTCTGTTTGCTGCAAATAAATTGGATACAGCGGATAATTGGTAAAATTCCGCTCGATATCCTGCATGAGTTGCTGCTGGCGCTCAGCACGCCGCCGCCAAAACGCATCAGACTGCGTCGGTGCTATCAACTGATTGATGACGATCGCGGCGGGTGTGAGCTTACTGTCTTCTAACTGCTTGATAGCCCGCTTGGTTTCAGCCAATGGTAATACATCGGCGGTCATCACCAATACAATTGCGGTTTGGGCGCGGTCATGAAGCAGCAATCCTGCCTGACGGAACAACTGTTTGCGTTTTTCTAGCACAGATACCGCCTGCTCCCAACGATCAGATTTTTTTTGGGCAAACGGATTTGGCACATTGTCTGTTTGCGGGTTATTTTTTTGGTGGATCTGTTTTTGGTTATGAGTGTCCAAATGGGTCGCCACCGAGCGCAGTTTGGCCTGTCGCCGCTGCTGTGCAAGCAGTCCATCTGTCCATGCGCCCATCATTTCAGGTAGGACGAGTAGTCTTAAAGTGTGTCCTGTCGGTGCGGTATCAAAAATAATATGCTCATAATTGGCATCAGCTGCCGCAACTAAATGCTGACACATAGATTCGAGCATCGCCGCTTCTTGGGCACCAGGGGCTGATTTTGATAACTGCATGTGTTCACGAATTTTGGGCATCATATCTGGATTGGCATAAGATTTAATGGTGCGTTCCACTTGCGCAAAATGCTCATCGACGATGATGTCAGGGTTTAGCTCAATGGCATCGAGATAAGGAGAGATTGCCGTTTTTTCATTACTTACACGTGCGTTTAGTACATCGCCCAAACTGTGTGCTGGATCGGTGGAAACAATCAAGGTTTTTTGATGCTGACTGGCATAATAGCTGGCAAGCGCAGCGGCCGTCGTGGTTTTGCCCACGCCCCCCTTACCGCCGATGAATATAATTGGTTGCGTTGCCAGTTGCTCTACGAATGCTTGCAATGGGTGTAAGGCCATACTCGGATCTCATTTTTTCATCAAACTATAGATTACTAGCAGCAACCAACGTGGTCAAAAGGACATCTGTCCATACCCATTCGTGTATGCCATTCATGGAAGTTTTCTAAAAATAACGGCTGCAATTCTAAGGTATAAAAACTGGCGGGATTATCAATCCCCAAACTCTCAGCAAACATGAGTAGCATAAAAAAATCTTCTTCATCACGCGCAGCACGTGCCATCGTTTGGCGATAAGGTGCATGATAAAACTCATTTAGCCCAGCCACAAACCTTTGCCACCAAGATGGGCGGTTTTTTATATCGTTTGGCATGTTGGTATTTTCCATAAAATTGCTCGTGTTTTCCTTATTACTTATGGTCTATCATGCCTATGTGACACAAAAAACGCCAGCAGTTGCTGACGTTTTTGATAGATACTTATTTGATAGCACACAACATGTTTTACGTGTTGGTTTTTCCTTTGTGCCGCGACCACTCTTTGCGTAGTACGGATAGACTCTCAAACGTCACTAAAATGGTGGCGATTAGAATAATGATATCCATAATAATCAGCAACCAATTGCCATCAGTGTAAAAGGTTTTGAGCTGAATCAATAGCGCAAAGACTGTCATGACTAACAAGAATGACAACGGTGCTAAAGTGTACCAAACAGGTTTGCCTTTACGTAGTAAGATGACGGTTACGATCATCAAGGTTAAGGCAGCCATCAGCTGATTGGTTGTACCAAACAGTGGCCAAATAATCATGCCACCTGCACCGTCAATACCACCTGCACCAAACGCCAATAATAGGCAGCTACCGACTGCAAGCAAAGTTGCTACGACGCCCTTACTCAATACTGGCAGGTTATAGAACTCTCCAAACTCTTGGAATATATAACGTTGTAGACGCACACCAGTATCCATCGTGGTACCCGCGAACAATGCCGCCATCACAGTGAGCATAGTTTGTGACAGCACTAGGTCGATACCAACACCCGCATTTAATATGGTAGCGCCCCCATCAATAAAGGCACCGATAGAACCGTCGCCGAATTTTTGATAAACCGCCTGCCAATCGCCAAGGGTGGCAAAACCTGCGGTGGCTGCCAGTATCGCGCCGAGAGCCAGCATACCTTCACCCAACGCCCCAAAGTAACCAACGAAACGGGCATCTTCTTCTTTATCAATCTGTTTGGACGTCGTTCCTGTCGCCACCAAGCCGTGGAATCCCGAAATCGCACCACAAGCAATGGTGACAAACAATAACGGCATAAGTGATGGCGTACCAACTGGCAGTGCCGTGTTGATGGCTGGCGCGACAATGTTGGGTGTTGCGATAAAAATAGCAGCATATAATAAAATCAAACCGACAAATAACTGTAAACCGTTAATATAGTCGCGTGGCTGTAGCAGCATCCATACAGGTAATAAAGACGCGATCGCTGCATAGGCAAACAAAACCAGAATCCATACTGCATTATCAGGTAACCCCAAAACTGTCTCAGGTAAGACAATAGGGAACATGGGACCCAAGTAGATAAGTCCATATAAAGCACTTACGCCGATAATTGAGACCCAAACCAAACTCATCTTATAGCGATAGATACATTGCCCAATGATAAAGGCCACCACCAATGCGCCCCAAACTGGTAATACAGCCGATGGCGTTTTAATCATCATGTTAGCAATAGCAACGCCAAATACCGCATTCACCATTAGCAATAGCAAAAAGATAACAATCATCATCAAGCTACGTACGCGTGTACCCATGACCGTACCGGCAATAGAGCCAATCGACTGACCTTTATTGCGCATACTTGCCCAAATGGCCGACATGTCATGTACGCCCGCCATAAAAATAGTGCCTAATACCACCCAAATGATGGCAGGCACCCAGCCCCAAATCACAGCAATCGCAGGACCAATAATGGGTGCAGCACCTGCCACCGACGTAAAATGATGCCCCCATAATACATACTTATTGGTAGGGACATAATCTACCCCATCTTTCATGGTATGCGCTGGCGTGGGACGACTGTTATCCAACGCCAAAATTTTGGTGGCGATAAATTTTGAATAAAACACGTAGCCGCAGAGCATAGCGGCAACGCCGAATAATAATACAATAGCACTATTCATCTTATCTCTCCCTAGACAAGTAGTAGGTAGCCTTATAAGTTCAAGCTTTTTAAATCAAAAAGTGAAAAATATGCTAAATTAGTGTGCAACGAGTGACTCAACTCATCGATCATCAGACAAATCGTAAAATTTTGCAGGACCATCACCAAATAATAAATTCTTGTATTTTACAATTAGGGCGCATCGCTAATCAGCATCTAGTGTGGTGAGTCGTTGAATGGTATTCTGCTGAAATAGTAACCGATTTAACGGTGGATGTAACGTTGGCGAGACATAAAAAACAACAAATAAAGGCAGCATAATGGCACATTATTTTGGATTCGTACCTTCAGATAAATTAAAAACATTGATCAGTGAGGCCGAACAAGTCGTTGCTTCAAATGAGCAGGTAGACTACTACCCTTATCGCGATGCTCTGACGCATCAGACGGCTCGTGACCTTACCGATAATTTATTGGTTGGTTTGGTAGACATTATCCCAAATCCTGAGCGACAAGCGTCCATGCGTAAAATCGTTGGGACGATTGAACGCGCGACCGATACCCTACTCAACATCTTGCTTGGTAAAGAGAATAATGAAGAGGTACTTCCGAGTTTTCATTTTCTAAGAGATCGGGCGACTTTTATTGATAATGACGGCGTGAAACGTGTGGGCTTTAAGCTGTCTGCCGCAGACGCAAAAACGATTGACGAAGGGTTTGCTGCTATCACACCTGAGCACGTAAACCGAGACAAGTTTAAAAAAGCGCTTGAAACCGTAAATGAAGAGACACTCACTCATTTTATCAGTCGCTATGCTGATACACTCAAGCTAGGTATGATCAAGCGTAAGTCTGTTCCAGTCGCCAAATCTGCGATTGATAAAGGCATGAATATGGCACTGAACAAGCTGTTGCCTGACTTACCGGATAGTTCGCTGAACCGTTTAGCAGATTACTACCGCCCATTTATTGTAGAAAAATCAGAATAACCCTTAAAATTGGTTTAATTTTATCCCAAACATCACATGAGGTTGGGCAAATTCACTAAAATTTGCTAAAATAAGCGGCACTTTTTATCGAAGGCGCACCCGATGACCCAAATCAGTAACCAAGAAATTGAAAAAACATTACGCAACTCAGAGTGCCTTATCAGCAGTATTGAAGTTGCTGCCGCTTATGAGCGCCTTGCCGCTCAACTCAACCTCCATTATGCTGGTCTAAATCCGATCGTTATGGTCGTCATGAATGGCGGGCTTATCCCAGCTGGCCAGTTGTTGACGCATTTGACGTTCTACCATCGTATGCACTATATTCATGCTTCTCGCTATCGTGATAATGAAGGCACCAATGAGCTTGATTGGAAATTTAAGCCTGATGTTAGCATTGAAGGTGAGCATGTTTTATTGATAGATGATATTTTTGACGAAGGCATCACGCTAAAAGCAGTCGTCGAAGAGCTGAGTAAAGAAAAACCATTGTCTATGGAATGTTGTGTGTTACTTAACAAAGAACATGATCGCAAAGTTGCTGACTTTGATGTGGATTTTGTAGGAATTAATGTCGCGGATCGTTATGTCTATGGCTGTGGTATGGATTTCCACGGTTACTTACGTCACCTGCCGGGTATCTACGCAATTAAAGAAGATAAAATCTAACTCCATCGAGTTATGTTTAAAAAAGCATCCAAATCGGATGCTTTTTTATTGCGTGAAGAACAAATATAACTAAAGATAATAACTAAAACTGTTGTGCTAAGCCTGTATGGCGCTCAGTTGGCGTCTGAACCGCCTTTTCAAAAGCAGTTTTTGTGCTGTAGATGGTCACTTGTTTTTTAGCACGTGTCACTGCCGTATAAATAAGCTCCTTGCTTAACAATCTTGCATGACTATTATCAAAAGTAATGGCCACATGGTCAAATTCAGACCCTTGTGATTTATGAATCGTCATCGCATAGGCAGTGGCAATGACCTCGTCATTGAGTAAATTCACAGCAATACCTTGGGTTTTGCTCTCAAAGAACACTTCTAATCGATTTCTTTCGTCCCCTGTTTGCAAACAAAAGCCAATGTCACCATTGAATAATCCTAATTCATAGTTATTTTGCAGAATCATAATGGGACGGCCATGGAACCATGTGTTTTGACCGAGCGGCAGTTTTAGCTCAGTAAGGTGCCATTGTGTCAGATAGTTATTGATATAGTGGTCACCCCACTCCCCATTGTGGCCAGCACTTAGGATTCTAAACTGGTTAAAGGTTACCATTAATGAGTTTATAGTACTTTTTACTGATTCTGGCACAGATTTTTCTATTTTATCTTCTAGAAGATTTTTAATTTTGTTTATGTATGGATTGTATTTTTGGGTTACTTTTTGAATGGTTTTTTTATTACTTAGGCTATTTATCATTTTATTATCTATAAGCGTCTCTTCTTGTTGCATATTGACATATTGAAATCTCAATGCGTCATCTTGTTTTAGTAACTGCCAAATTTTTTGAATGTCTACCTCTACCGCATTAATTTGATGGGCAAGCTGACCAATGCCTGAATCTGAGCTAAACCGACGGCTCTTGATTAGCTCTGCATGAACAGCCTGTAATGTCGGAATACGGCATAGATCGGCCAGCACCGCTCCTGCATCCACGGCTGCTAACTGATTGGCATCTCCCAACAATATAAGCCTTGCTCCAGGTTTCACTGCACTCACAAGATAATTGGCCAACTCAACTCCAAGCATCGATGCCTCATCCACGATAATGATATCTTCCCCTAGTGGGTTACTAGCATCGTAACGCGGTCTACCCGTTCGTCCAATTCCTAGCAAACGATGGATAGTCTTGGCTTCTTGCAATTGCATCGCCACATTTTCTGTGTCTAAAGCGGCTTGCAAAGACTCTTGCATTCGCTGGGCCGCCTTACCAGTTGGCGCGGCTAACGCTAGGCTCGCACTATCTGTACTGAATCGAATGTTCTCCTGTTGATCGCCCCTCCTCTCTGTAGCTTCTTGTAGTGCGATAACCAGCTGAGCAACCGTATAAGTTTTACCTGTGCCTGGGCCGCCAGTGATGATACTAAATGCATTGTTGTTGGCCACGTTGATGGCTTTTACTTGTTGCTCGTTTAAATTGTCAGGTATTGATAATGCTAGAGGGGTTACTTCTTGTGCTAGAGTCCTATTGATATGCTCTGCTAAGTTAAACTCTGCTTGCCAAGAACGATGTAGCCAAAAAGTTATTGATATGGTTTTTACTTCTATATTTTTATTATTAGTTAGTTTATAGATGATGGGTTGGTTTATTTTGCTTAGGCTATTTTCTTCAATAACACCAGCATCAACATTTGCAAATAAAGCGTGTTGTTCCACTAAATCTATCAAAAAATTTAAGTCAGTATTTTTCAGTAGTTGATATAAGCTGACAATCGTATTAAAACGCTTGCTTAGCCTCTCTTTTTCATGATTGCTAAGCGCCAGCTGCGTCCAAAGCTGATTGCCCTTGCCAAATAAAGTGTCTAGCAAAGCAAATAATGCTATATCAACTGTTGCGTTATCTTCTGTTTGCAAGTGTATTTGAGCGTCTATCAACGCAAATATTGGCATTGCCAATGTTTCTAATAATTGCCGCTGCCACGCATACAATGTAACGACTTCATTGTTGATTTGACCTTGTAGTGGTACTTCGTGCTCAGCTTCCTCAACGGTTAATACCGTGTGCCCTTCTTCTAAATGCGTCGCTAACATAACAAAAAAAGCCGTGAATAAATTGCTGTCTTCTACTTTATCGACTTGATCGCTATTAGTATTGGTTGGTGCCTCTGTCGCATTATATGCTGAATGCGTTTGCTGGCGACGTAATAGGATATAGTCACTAAGGTTACTGGCCCAAGTTTCTTGTAAACCAATTGCCGCTTTGCTTTTGTTGTTATTATTACTCATCTTATGCTTGTCTCTATATTGATCTGATTAATTGAGATGATATTTTTTGGATAGTGAACCGTTATTTAACCCTTACTAGTCAGGCATGCCAAATAGCGTATCTAATCCTTTAATAAAATCAATTGGGATATCCCAAGTCACCAATCCATAAGGATTAGTGCCTGATGTGTTACTACTAGGCTCATTAGGGTTTTGTGATGCAGAAGCAGCGGTTTGAGGATTAGGGTCATATACACCACGTAAAAATACGTACTCTACAGGGCCTAGATATTTATCTTCATTGCCTGCGTAATCACTGATTCTCATGGAGAGCAATCGGTGCAAAGCCACCTGATAAATTGCTGCTTGTAACCAATATCCTGCTTTGGACATTGCTTGCTTAAGGGTGTTTTCATCATAATTGCTTAGGCTATTTCCTAAAAAGTTACTTTTGTAATCGACGACATAATACTTGCCAGCGTGCTCATATACCAAGTCAATTTCGCCGCGTAAATAACGATACAAGTGCGTTTTATTTTGTGGCACCAGATTGACGTGCTTGTCTGTGTCGTCAGGTAAGTATTGTTGAAACAGCTGATTGATATCCTGAGCTTTAAACCGTTCTGACAACCCCATGTTAAACTCTAATTCAGCAAATCGCTGACTTGCGTTAAGAGAGCTTAAGGGTTGATTGGAGGCCAATAGCGGCGCATGTATCACCTCATCAATCCAGTTGAGTAAAGCGTCATGCTTTGTCGTATCTATCGAATCAGGCTCAATGAGGGCACCTGCTCCGCCCTCGTATCCTTGTAATCTACGGCTTTGCAGCTCAGCACTGCTATAGACCAGCGGCAGCTGATAGCTACTAACGGCTCTATCGACAACCCCAGACCACTGCGACTTGTTGGTGAAATCAATTTTTTCAAATATCTCGTGTAAAAATGTACCGGCATTGGCTCCTTTAACAAAAGTAAAGCGGATATCCTCCTCAGACTTGAGACTTAACCCTTCCACTTTTTCAGGGTGCTCACTACTATGAGATAATGGCTCAACCGAGGCGAACGTATCTCTCGTAACGATCTCTATCGCATCATCAATACGCTCATCCACTATGACCATCGCTTGTGTGGATTCGTCCAACTGACGGGCGAGCGCGGTAAAACTGGTCTTCGCCCAACCATAAAAGTAGTTTGTCTTCATAACCTCTGAAAAAGCATCGTACTCAATAACTTCTGTCATGGGTTTGATCGTAGTAAGCTGAGTCGCATCGTTTAAGCCTGCTGGGTTGGCATGGTTCGCATGGTGGTCATTATGGAACTCATTGACTTTGTGACCTCTGATCATGCCTATCGTGCCTTTGAGCCTATTAGGCAATTCAAAATTTGCTTCTGCCGAATCAAACCAATAAAACACGGGCTTTAACTCAGAATCCACATTTCTTTTCGGGTCTTGCAGTACCACATAAAGCTGTTCACTGGCGCGCGTAAATGCCACATAACCAAGACGGCGCAACTCCTCAAAACCTTCTTGCGTCTCGATAGCAGTATAGTAATCGTCGGTGGTGGCAGATCCTTGTAGTGGCGAGAAGCGGCGCTGATTGCCAGTTAGTTGATGTTGTAGGGATTGCTGCGCTAGCGCGGAAGGGGCTTGCTGAGCGTTATATAGATATAACCCATAGTTTTCTTTATTACCAGATTTTCGGCTGGCACTGCCCATACCCAAGACGTAGACAATGGGAAACTCGAGTCCTTTTGACTTATGAATGGTCATCAGCTGTACGCCAGACTCTGTCGGTAGCGGATATTGCTTGGCCCAATCGCTGTTGGGTGCGGCATCTATGTGTTGTCTAAACCAAGCCAATAGTTCATGCTCACCCATGCCCATGCCGTACTGCGCCAATACATCCATCACATGACGCAGATCCATGATATGTCGATCCCCTTCTGGATGAGCAGCTAAAGATTGCCAGACCCCTTGTGGCTGTACGGGACTTTTATCCAACAGGTAATGTAGCGCCGACAATATGCCAAAATGTTGCCAACGCTGCGCCCCTTCTTTTAAATAGGTAATAAAGTCTTGATAGCTTCTTTTATTATCAATCGTCGACGCATTTTGTGAATGAGCGCGTGTTGTATTATCGGCCTCAACAATACCTGACTCATGGTCGGTCATCATCGCTTTAACGTCTTTAATGCTTAGATCATACAGATGACTGGTCAACACCCGATTAATCATGTCATGACGGTACGGATACAGCATGGCGCTAAGCAATGCTGCCACATCTTCTGCCATGACCGTTTCAAAGATACTGACATCGCTGGTGGTCAAAGTTGGTACGCCCAGTTTCACCAACTCGTCTTCAACCCGCTTTAAGTCCTTTTTGGCACGTGCCAGCACGCCGATATCACTAGGCTGGATGGCTTTGCTTTTTAATGTATGGCCACTACTGAGCAAAGTGGCAATATGACGCGCGGTGATTTCATGCTCATCGTACTCAAGCTCTATGTCCTTACCACTAGGCAAGTGCAATACGCTTACTGGCTGAGCAGAGAGGATCTCAGTCACTAAGCGACTTCCTTGTATGTCTAAACACCTAAACCAAGACAGTTGACTCTTAGCTTTCTCACCTTCTTTTTCTTCCCTATCTTTCATATACTGGTAATAGATACCGCTACCTAACTGTGCCAGCTTATTGTTACCAGTCGTTGCTGTAGGGACGCCAAACCAGCAGTTTAGTGCATGAATCACACCGGCATTTGAGCGACGGTTGGTATCGAGCGTCCAACGACTGCTGGTATCAAACTGGGCTTTCATATAGTTATAGTTGGCCACATCACCACCACGAAACCCATAAATGGCCTGTTTTGGGTCACCAACCAACAGTAAAAACTCACGATTGGCTTTATGGGACGTTGACGGCTTATCTTTTTTCTCTTGTGTTTGTTTGTTTTTTGGCAAATAAATGCTTTCAATCATAATGGCTTGTTCACCATTGATATCTTGCGACTCATCGATCAGTGCCACTGGATAATGATGACGAATATAACGCGCCAGCTTATCTCCTTGTCGGCCCGTTAAGGCTTGGTTTAAACGCACCATCTGCAAACTAAAGGTCGTCTCACCGCGCTCTTCTAAAATTACTGGCAGCCTATCACGTACGGCAAGCACAATGTGACGGTTAAGATTGGCTAATAGCAATACAATGTGCTGATTTAATCTCTCAACCATATCTAGAAGCGCCATTAACTTGCTAATGGTCTCTAATTCAAAAAGCGTCTGATGCTCTTTTTCTTTATTTTTATTGAAGTTCTTAATTTTGCCATCTTCATCTGGATATCTGGCATCCTGCAATGAGGTCAAAATCTTATGCTCGCGCTCATTTAAATAGCTGTTAAATGCAAGTTTATATTCTGCTATCTTTTGATGTACCTCAATGAGGGCGTCAAACTGTTTGGTTAAATTAGAACCGCCACGAAATCCTTGCGACTTTCTGTAATCAGGATTTAAATATGGCTGAATATCAGTTAAGTCTAATTGTGCAAACTCAGCAATAAGCTGCTCATACGCATTAAAGTCAAAGCTTTGCTCTAGTCTTACCTCATCAATCGGTGCGGAAATAAAATTGAGCGAACGAGAAACAAATTTTTTATGGTCGCTCACTGCTGTCAGCTTACCTTGCTGATCCATCAGCGCATACAGTTTGGGCTGCTCGTAATGTAAGCGGCTTTGAAACTGGCGCAGCTCATCGTGAATAATACTGTCAGTCACCTGCTCAATACTGCTGTCTTCGATAATAGCCATGCCTTGCTGGTGACCCGTCTCGCTACTATATTCGGTCAACCATTTTTGCGCCAAGCTATCCAGTGTGCCCACAAACAGTTTATCCAATGTCGTTAATACCAGCGCGGTGCGTCGTAGCGCCTCCGCCATCGGATAGCTATACACATGATCCAGTAAATAATTCACTAAATGTAGGTTAATAGGATCTTGCATGATGTTATCTAAGCGCACATATTTAGCTTGCTTTATCAACCAAATTTCACGCGCTTTTTTTGCTTGGGCACGCTTTTCAATCGCCACTTGCTTGTCGTGGGCAAAATCTTGATTAAGATCCTCAGCGTTTGCCTCACTATTTAAATCCGTGCTTGCTGGTTTGTCATGGTTACTGTTGTCGTTGTCATTAACACCATCACCATCAGGCGTTACCTGCAAAATTTTGGGATACAAGATATCTTTATTATTGGTATCAGCACTCAGATTATTGACCCACTGCAATAGTTGATAAAAATCCACCAAACGATCATGAATACGCTGACGCATCTCCGCTGCAGCGGCGCGCGTAAAGGTCGTAGCAATGATTTGTTCTGGCGCACGCCGCGCTTCAATCAGTAGGCGCAGCACAATACCAGTTAGCGTCCAAGTCTTACCAGTCCCTGCTGAGGCTTCGATAAGGTGCTTACCCGTTAGTTCAACGTCCACCGCTGGTATCACATCTGCCTTAGACTCAGCCATCGCAGCCGAGTCATCAAATTCACTTGAATCCTCATCAAATAAATCCGATTGTGTAGAGATATCAATGGTATTGGTTGTGTCAGTAAAGTCTGTCATATAGGCGTATACTTTTAATGATTATCTATGAAATCAAAATCTATCAGGTCAAAATAAACAGCGAAATAAACTGGGCGGTAGCCATCCTAGCTAATTATCTAAACCGTTTAGTGCGACAAACATTGGCTCGTACAGCGGCTGTGCCAAGGTAGTTAAGGCCGCTGTTAGCGCTTTAAATGCGTCTTGATCGCGCAATAGGTATTGCCAAATGGCGTGCTGTGAGCAGTTATCGTATACCGTGTCTGAATGATAACTGGGTCTTAACCAGTCGGAAAAATCTGCACGTTTTGGCCAATAGCCGCCATTTGTGCCCTCGTTTTCTTTAACGTTTGAACGCTTGCCAAGGTAGTTGAGTGCATACTCAGGCAGTAGCGTAATAGGAACTTGACCTGACAGGTTGCCAAAAATCGCCCACTTAATCAGCTCAATCACCGCATATTCATAGGCAATAGGACTTAGCTTGAATGCGATAGTATTTTTATAGCTATCTACTTGCGAGCTGGCTTTATTAAAGCGCCAAATACTTGTGCCATCGTTTAATGCCACTTGCTCAGCTGTGGTGCGTCTGGCAACTTGCCAGTATAAATGTGATAACCAAAACTTGAGTAAGTGTCTGGGACTCGCAGAATTTGGCAAAATATTTAACCACTGCTTTGGTGAGTGCTCAGTATAAGATACGCCTGCCTGCTTATGAGCATCTATCGGCACCAGACCTTTAATCTTAATAGCCTTTGGCAACAGTGTCAGCATTGCTTCAATATCCGTCTGACAGCTTGACTCATTAGTATCAATAGTCTTAACCCTATTGATCACCGACTTTAGCTCTAGCTGCACAGAATGCTCGCTCGTTGCAGTCAGTAGCTGCAAACCTGTGGCCGCTTCTTTGCCCTCATCAAAACCATTAGCAATTAACTGCTCTTTGAACTCCACACATTGCTGCTGTAGTTTTCGTTGCTGATTGGGTAGCGTGGTTTGGCGCGCCACCCCTGCTGGCATCATTTTTTGGTACATCATAGTGGCGTTAGCATTTTCAATCGCTGCATTGCCATCACTTTGTTCGGTTGCATTAGCCGCCAGTGACTTAAGCAAATGCGCTTTAATCTGATAAGTCGTCAAACTGTCTAAAAACAGTGGCTCTTGATGCGCCAACGCTTCTTCGCCTTGCACCACATGCACTTTTTGAGTACGTAAAAATGCTTTGGCCGGGTGACGTACTTGATAAACTAGGCTGCCTTCAATATCTATCTCCCCGATGTTAAATACAAATTGGATAATCGCTTTAGTCGCCTCACTGATATCAGAAGTATCATCTAGCGCTAACATCTCAGCCAAGACAGATAAGGTTTGATTATTTACTTGTCCCAGTTGACCCAAGCCTTGACCAAGCATCGTAGCGATTGCTCCGTACTGTGTTTTGGTTGGCAGACCAACTAGTTGCGTGTGCTCGCTCGCGATCCTACCATTTAAGGTATCAAACACAGCTTGCCATAGCGGCGCGGGTGGAAATTGTTTTTTCTGCGCCAGCTTGGTTTTACGCATGGCTTTATTTAATAAAATACCCAGCTCATCCGCTACACTAATAGAGCCACTATCCTGAGCATCATCATTGGACTGACGCTCATTGGCATTGATGTTGGTCTGTTGCTCAGAAGCATCCGTACCTTCAATGTCTGTCTCAAATAAACTGCGATGGAAAGGCAATGCGGGATGCTCAGTCACTAACCATTGTTTGATCAGCTTAGGTAAATAGCGTTTGAGACTCTCGGTCGTTGGGTCAATATTTTCAGGCAGGGTGTCAAGTGAATTCACTTGCCACTGTACTTCACCTTGTAAGAACTGTAGCAACTCACTGACTGGATTGGCTGGTAAGTGCTCATGAGTATCCGTCAGGCTTTGACCATTGTAGAATATCCAGCACGCACTACGTGCACACAGCATCGCATCTAAAAATGCCCCATTGTCATCATCCTCGCTGACTCTATCACCGCGACGAGCGTTAGTGGCTTTGATCAAGTCATATCGGTTATCACGGTCACGCGCAGGAAACTCAGAAAGATCCATATTAAGCATCACCACCAATTCAAAAGGCACATTCCTAAGGGCACCAAATCGACCAAATGTAATTACGCCAGTGGGCTCAGCACTGACTTGCTGACTTTCTAACTCGTCTTCGATACTATCTAGCATAAAACTTAGCTTTAATGGTAGCTGCTCAACGCCTGCCAGCCTTTGTTCCACTTCCTTATTGGCGCTATCACCGCTCGCGTACTGTTTATAATGACGATTGGCGCGCAAACTTGATTTAAAGCCATTCATGGCATTATATATGGCACGCATCGTCCGCGTTTGATCGACATCGCCAAAGTAGCGATGGATCACTTGCGTCTCAATCTGATCCAGCCAATCTTCCGCTTTCATTCTTTGGGTATGATCGTCACGTCGTTCCACCAAACCTACATAGATACGGCTAAGCGCTTCCACAATCATCGCATCATTTAGGCTCACTTGTGGCAATGGCAAACTCATCTCAGGCATTGCCGTACTTGCCCACTCACCCTCACGCAAAGGGTATAAGCAATTACTCAAACTGGCCTCTGGCATCACAAGCCCCAAGGCCAATCGGTCTAACGCTTGGGCAAAACTAAAGCGATAATCGTAGTCATTAGCGTCTAAGGTTTGCTTAAGATGCCGCTCATCAAAGCCGCGGATAAAGCCCGCTTCTACCAATAAATCACAACCACGGCTCATTTGCTCATGAGTCAGCCCAAAGCTTTCAAACAAAGGAGGCAACATCAGCCAGTCTAAGACCTCAGCTGCTTCAAAACGGGCGCTATGACTGCCCAACAATTTGTAAAACCCAATAATCGCTTCCCATAGCTGACGAATGTCAGTATCGACAACACCCGTTACCTTTGCGGGCAAGGTCAAACCATCTTGACCTTTACCACTGACGAAAATAGAACCAATGAGCGCATGATGTCGCTCAACATCCGGTAGCAACACCACAATATCGGATATGTGGCGTTTTTTCTCACCCGTTTGGATAGGTTCATTTAGCCAGCGACCAATCATAATACGTAGTACTTCAAGCTGGCGTTGTAAATTGTGACACGAATGAATGCTTAGGCTATTATCTTGCGATGATATGGCCCAAAAACGATCCTTTTCAAAGCGCTTATTTTCTAGCACGTCATCGTCGTACCATGGCGTGTCTGACGCTTCTTGCTCAAAGCCCAACTCTATTTGCTGACTGACGGCCTCTGACACTTTTGCCGCTGTCGCCTGCTGGGTCGATTGCTCATCCAGCATCAACACATCGTTTTGCAAACGTCGCAATAAGCTTGAGGTGTTTTGTGCCTCTTGAAAGCTATCAGCGCTATCAACATCATAGACGCTGCCATCAATAGTATTACCCGTTTCATCAAAACTAGTATCAAAATTATCCTGCCATTCGACAAGCGCCTCTTGATATTGCTCATTACCTGACAAATTCGCCAGCATGGCAAAGGTATCGCGAGACTGTTTTCCCAAACGCGACAACAAACTATGCCCATAATCACGTAAAAACACACTTTCAGGATTGATGATCTGTTGACGCTGTAACCACGACTTATCGACAATATCTGCCCAAAACAGCTTTGAGGGGTTGTAGTGTAATAATGTGATGTCCATGTATTGCGATAAGCGCTGTAAAAAATCAAGCTCGGTCTGAGGCAGTTGCTGAATGGTAAAAATGCGCAGCACCTTGGGCAATTGATCACGCTCATTTGCCTTATTATGCTTTAAGGCTGACCAGAAATTGTCTTCAATGGTCACACGGTGCTGATGAACATCGGCAAACAGATGCGACCATAAGAATCGTTGCGCAACTTCCAGCTCTACATAATGCTCCATTAACCACTCAGGCGTTCCGCGTGCATACTTGTCAAAGCGCAGTGATAACGCGTCTTTATCCGCTATCAGTGCATCTACATCAAGTGGCTCATTATTTGACCATAATGCTAACCAATCCTCACGGTGGGTTAAGTAGCGGTTAAACACTCGGGTCAAATCACTTGCCAGCTGCCAAATACGCGCATCTTGCTGCGCCTTATCTTGTTGTGCCGTGTCTAGTCGTAGAGCGTCTTGTTTAACATTTTCTTGTGGCCCCTCAATCAAAGACGCCAATAGCGGGTGTACTGGGTGCGCTTCATTTTTAACAATCGACTCTTGATAGTAAGTCAGATACCCAAACAGGCGCCATTGCATCACTGTCGGCGATAATACGGCAACTTCAGGCACATTCAAAACTGCTGTTTCAGGGTTATTCTCTAACAAATAGGCGTTATGACGGGTGAGCACATCCTGCATCAGCGTCCACTGATACTGACCCCAAAATTTAGTACGCACCAACGTACTGATGCCAGCACGACTGGCAATCGTCTTATCCAACCAGTCGCCCAATACCATTGAGGGCACAATGACAATAAAAGGCTCAAAAACAGATTGTTCCTTTGACTGATATTGCAAGAGCAATTGATCCACAAGATTTTCGGTACGGTGCGATTGAATAATAGTAAACATAGAGGATAATCTAGATGAAATGGTAGAATAATGAGACGAACAAACACGAATTAAAGTAGATAAGATAAAAAATCTAAGATTAAAGATGTTGATAAAAATAAAGATCAAGCCACAAACGATACTCATCAATACATGTTTGGCAGTCGTTACGGTATTGCATTTCTGCTAGCATGATGATTATAAACAAAAAGTGACAACGCTCATTGATTTTATGCATTGACGATGAGCATTAAAACTGCGCTGACTGTCAGTGTGCCATTGATGGTTATCGTTTACTAGTGTAGATACCAGTATTATAATACCTTGCGACGGCTGGTGTCGCCTTGTTACGCTGCTCATGTTTAACAACAGCTCACGCTTAACAGAAGAGAGAATGACGATTTTTTTAGTGCCACTTCTGTGCCTTGTGTACATTTAACTTTTTATCAACGAGACAATTTAACACTATGCCCTTGCGTCCTATTGATGCCATTTTCGTTCACCCTCAACAACGTTTATACGTGGTTTACTATCGTGGTGAATTATGGCAGTTGCCGCGTATGAAAATTGATAACACGTCATGGCAAAATAGGCGCCCATTTACTGATGATAGCAGTGCCCTCTATCTCAGTATTCATCAGGCTATTAGCGACCCTGTGTTGGCAAAAAAATTGCGGACACTAAATTTGCCGAACGCAGTGCGCGGCAGTACGTTACCACGCTTTGAAGCATGGTGGGAAGCACACGGCTTTAGGTGGCTTAAAGACAAACTTACCACAGGGCAATCACCACTAGCAGCGCATCAAGCGACAACGCTTACAAAAGCGATTGACAACCACTCCACTTCCCCTTCAAACTATCAACCCGCGCGCTCCGGTGACGGTACTGGTACTGGTCATAAAAGCAGTGAACAGGCAATAAAACCCTCTGAAAATACAGATGTTTTTGCAGAAATGCTGGCCGACTTAGCAGACGAAGTGCTGCATCAGCAGATTTAAACCAAGCCATACGTCACGTACACTGTCTTATTTGACGTTTAACATAAACCAACTAACAAGAAGAGCGGTCACCTATGAAAGACTACAAGCTGCTACTGGCTGGGCTGATTTTACTGCTTTTGATACTCTTCATTGCTGTCTTCACTTGGTTATGGATTCATAATCGTAAGAACATAGACCCCCTACCTGTCATGGCCAACAAAAAAGAACCTATCGTAGTGCCTGAAGAAGAGGAAAATGCCGTCTCCAACAGCACCTTATACATACAAGCGGAAGAAAATTTACAAGCAGCCTTAGAAGATGTCGTCGTCAGCTTTGAGTCTCGCTATCCTCACGTACAAGTGCAGGCAAGCTACGTACCCGCTCATACTCTTCTGACACTATCGAATGCCACTTCTAGTGACGATGAGCGCTCAGAGTTTGTGGTAGGTGTAGATATGATTATCGCTAATGATAGCCTGCCCACAGAACGACTTGCACCATTACAAGCAGAGCTACAAGCCGCTCAAAACAATCAAGAAGAAGCGATCAGTAAAACCGACACGGCTAAGATAGATGATACAAATTCACGCACCCTAAACTCTTACAACTATGCGTTGAGAGACGAGAAAACGCTTGAAGGTGTTATTTTGACAGACAATACTGCCGCTGTTAACTTCCGCAACTTTTTACTCTCAAGCACAGGACAAGACATATTAAAAAAATATGATTATCACAATATTGAAGGTTATAAAAATAGCGTAGACGACTTATTTAATCCAACATCACGGGCAAAACAAGCATCAAATGATACATCTGTAGATGTCGCTGATGCGCTTAGTAACGGCAAATCCTGATAAATTGTCTCTATTTAGGTTTTGTTGATTGCTTTTATGACAGCTTTTTCCTACAATGTCTCTCCATAATGCGCCTATAGCTCAACAGGATAGAGCAGTTGCCTCCTAAGCGACCGATCCGAGTTCGAGTCTTGGTGGGCGCGCCATCAAATATAATTTTAATTACCGATAATCCCTTGTATGCCACGCGCTGCAAGGGTTTTTTGTTTGCCGATAAGCCATGGTAGTTTACGGTATTCACCGATACCACCAAACAGGATACCGTCATTTTGACCATGCCTATCAAACTTCTTACAGATTCTCAGGTGAAAACAGCTAAACCGCCAAGACAGATACAGTTTGAATTTTGCCCTCAGGCTTCATTACTAAAACCTACCAAGTTAACATCTAACAAATTGACATAAAGGGTCAGCTTATACTACCATTGATAATTACTTTCAGTCATCTCAACGATGAATCCATCATATCCTTTTGGAGTAATCCCATGCAATGGACTAAACCTGCTTTTCAAGACATTCGTATCGGTTTCGAAATCACGATGTATTTCGAAGCTCGTTAAAACTTACTAGACCTCAATCCATTAAAAGCCCTAGATGATTAGGGCTTTTATTTTTTTGGAAATATTGATTTATGTATATTCATGTTTTAGGCTCAGCGGCTGGTGGTGGTTTTCCACAGTGGAACTGCAATTGCTATAATTGTCATGGCGTTCGTCAAGGGACGATTGAAGCACAGACTCGTACCCAGTCATCAATCGCCATATCAGAAAATGGCACAGATTGGATTTTATTCAATGCGTCACCGGATATTCGCCAGCAATTATTTGAGTTTAAGGCGGCTCAGCCAGCTCGTGGAGTGAGAGACACAGGGATCACCAATGTGGTCTTGATGGACAGTCAGCTTGACCATACCACAGGGCTATTGACCCTGCGCGAAGGTTGTCCAATTCCTGTGTGGTGTACCGACATGGTCTATCAAGATCTCACGACAGGATTCCCTATTTTTAACATGTTAAAGCATTGGAATGGCGGCCTACAATACAATCAAATTGATCCAAAACAGACATTTAACATTGAAGGCTTCAGCAATTTAGAATTGACCCCTTTGGTAATTAGAAGCTCAGCACCGCCCTACTCGCCGCATCGCAATGATCCGCATGATGGCGATAATATTGCTCTGATTGTGAAAGATTTAAAAACACAAAAACAACTCTTTTATGCGCCGGGATTGGGCAAAATTGACGATGACATTATGCAAATCATGAAAACGTCTGATTGCGTGATGATTGATGGCACTCTATGGACTGACAACGAAATGCAAGAATGCGGTGTCGGCACCAAAACCGGTCAAGACATGGGGCATTTACATATCAGCGGTGAAGACGGCTCGCTCCATTATTTAGATCAACTCGACCATACTCGCAAAATATTGATCCACATCAACAATACCAATCCGATACTCAATGAAAAATCTGAACAAGCTGCCCAGTTAAAACAACATGGGGTTGAAGTAGCTTTTGATGGCATGCAGATTGAATTGTAAGGCGACAGCAAGGTGAAGACGATGCAAGCAGAAAAAACAGCACTTAGCCCAGAAGCATTTGAACAAGCGATTTTGGCGAAAGGTCAGTATTATCATATTTACCATCCCTTTCATATCATGATGCACGAAGGTCAAGCGACGCAGCAGCAAATCCAAGCGTGGGTCGCCAATCGATTTTACTATCAAATCAACATCCCGCTAAAAGATGCGGCTATTATGGCAAATTGCCCCGATCAGCGGGTGCGTCAAGAGTGGATTCAGCGCATGATTGATCAAGATGGGGTATATCCTGATGGCGGGGGCCGTGAAGCGTGGTTAAGTCTGGCAGAAGCGGTTGGTCTGACTCGTGAGCAAGTGATTTCTGAAGAATTGGTGCTACCGGGTGTTCGTTTTGCTGTGGATGCGTATGTGAATTTTGCTCGCCGTACGTCGTGGCGAGAAGCGGCCAGTAGCTCACTGACCGAGCTTTTTGCTCCGCAGATTCATCAATCTCGCTTGGAGTCTTGGCCAAAGCATTATCCTTGGATTAAAGAAGAAGGGTACACCTACTTCCGCTCACGCTTGAGTCAAGCCCGCCGTGATGTTGAGCACGGCCTAACCATCACATTAGACTCATTCAAAACGGTTGAACAACAAGAACGCATGCTTGAGATCCTACAATTTAAACTTGATATTTTATGGACGATTTTGGATGCTTTGAGCTTGGCTTATGTCCATAACCAAGCCCCTTACCAAAGCGTCACGACTGATAATGTCTGGCATAAAGGATTGTTTAAATGAGTTTACCTGATCTAGACCAATCTATCGTACCGGTGTGGCGGCATGGTTATCGCTTTCAGTTTGAGCCGGCGCAAAACGCTTATGTCTTACTGTACCCTGAAGGTATGATCAAACTCAATGACAGTGCCAGCATCATTGGTCAACATATTGATGGTGAAGCATCCATTGCTGATATTATTAAAAAGGTGAAAGCCATGTTTGGTGACATTCCTGAAATCGAGCAAGACATTATCGAGTATATGCTGGTGGCCCAGCGTGAACATTGGATTGAGTTAGAATGACTGCGCCAGTAGGGCTTCCATTATGGCTACTTGCGGAGCTAACCTATCGTTGCCCATTGCAATGCCCTTATTGCTCAAACCCCATTGATTATGCTCAGTATAAGCAGGAGCTGACGACAGAGGAGTGGTTTGATGTGTTTGATCAGGCGCGGCAGATGGGCGCGGTGCAGCTTGGGTTTTCTGGTGGTGAGCCTCTCGTTCGTCAAGACTTAGAAGAACTGGTCGCTTATGCCCATAAACAAGGTTTTTATACCAACTTGATCACTTCAGGTATGGGACTGACTGAGGCTAGAATCGCTAGTCTAAAAGAAGCGGGCCTACAGCATATTCAGATCAGTTTCCAAGCCAGCGATCCTACAGTCAATAATGCCTTGGCAGGCTCAAAACATGCTTTTGAACAAAAGTATGAGATGTCGCGTTTGGTCAAGCAATACGACTATCCAATGGTGCTTAACTTTGTGATTCATCGGCAAAACATTGATCAGATCGATCAGATAATTGATCTGTGTTTAGAGCTTGAAGCAGACACTGTTGAGCTGGCTATCTGTCAGTTTTATGGTTGGGCATTTGAAAATATCGAAGGTCTATTGCCGACCAAAGCGCAAGTGGTTAGAGCCGAACTCATTACCAATGAGTATCGCAAAAAGATTGAAGAACGTGGGATCAAATGCAAGCTCATTTTTGTAGTGCCTGATTACTACGAAGAGCGCCCAAAACCTTGTATGGATGGTTGGGGCAAGATTTTCTTAACCGTAGCACCCGATGGCACTGCCCTACCTTGCCATGCCGCCAGACAGATGCCTATAGACTTTCCTAATGTAAGACAAACGCCTCTAAAAGACATTTGGTATGACTCTGCCAGCTTCAATCAGTTTCGCGGTGACGACTGGATGCCCGACATGTGCCAAAGCTGCCCAGACAAAGAACGCGATTACGGCGGTTGTCGTTGCCAAGCCTTTATGCTGACGGGCGATGCCAAAAATGCTGATCCTGTGTGTGGCAAATCGCCTTATCACTACTTGATTGAAGAAGCGCGGGCCAACAGCGAAACGCCCGTCCCTTTTGAAGAGTTGCGCTTTAGGAACCCTAAAAATTCTAAGCTGCTAAGTGATAAACAAACGAGCCAAGAGCAACTGATTCCTACTCGTACGGTAACGGATTAAATATGAATACTCAGCCCATAATATTTGACGGACATAATGATCTACTAACCCGTCTGTGGTTGAGTTCAGCCGCAGATCCTGTGCATGATTTTATTTATGGCTCGCTACCGGGGCATTTGGATTTAGCACGTTGCCAACAAGCAGGATGGATGGGCGGCTTATTTTCTATCTTCTTGCCGCCGTACGCTTATGTTCAAAACAACCATCCTGATAAGCTAAACAATCCTTCGCACTCAGACTTCACTCCGCAAGAAATCATTGATATTTGCCGTGCCCAGTTAGCGCTTGCTCAGCAATTACAGGCGCGCTCAAAAGGTCAGATTCAAATTTGTACGTCTGTTGCACAAATTCGAGCCTGTCAAAAAAATCAGCAACTGGCCATTGTTCTTCATCTTGAAGGCGCTGAAGTACTAGCCATTAAGCCCGAATTATTGGATGTGTTTTATGATGCAGGACTTAGGAGCATTGGTCCGCTTTGGAATAGAAGAAGTCTGTTCGGTGATGGTTTAAATGCACACTTTCCGCATTCTCCGGATACAGGCTCTGGTCTGACTACTCAAGGCAAAGATCTTATTTTAGCGTGTCGTGACAAACACATGCTGATTGACGTGGCTCATATGAATGAACGTGCGTTTTGGGATACGCTAGAAATTGCGGATCAGCCCATTGTCGCGACCCATTCCAATGCGCACGCTTTGTGTCAGCAAGCAAGAAATCTGACCGATCGCCAGCTGGCGGCCATCAAACAAAGCGATGGTATGGTTGGGGTAAATTTTGACGTTGCTTTTCTTCGTGCGGATGGACAGCGTAATACGCAAACCTCGCTTGATGTGATTGTCGATCACCTGGCCTATTTGATTGACCATCTAGGTGAAGATCATGTTGGTTTTGGCTCTGATTTTGATGGTTGTCTGTTGCCTGATGATTTATCTGATATCAGTCAAATCTCTATGCTGATTGAGCGCATGCAACAACGACACTTCTCCGATCAACTCATTGAAAAGGTGACGTCAAAAAATTGGTTTAGTGTGTTGAATAAGATATGGCAGTGATCACGTATATGACTCTTCATAAAAAACCGTTTTTCTGAATTAACGAATACTAGTGATATCTAGGTCAGGTAACAGCGGGCGGATAATAATGCCACGACTAAAACGTAGATTGACTAAACAACCTTACAGACATTTTAAAACTGACTCAACTTATCTTTATATGAACACATATCTCTTAGCGCCTCATCTATCAGCGCTTTGAGAACAAGTGCCTGTGACGCTTGTTAAATAAGTCGCACATTCCAAAGTGACTTGACTGCGCTTGATAAACTCTCTACTTTATTAATACTCTGCTGCACTAAGAGCCGGTTTATTTATTAATAAGAAAGTTAAGGACGATTATGGATAACAACGTATTACGTGAACGCATTAGCTTGTTAGGGTCATTTCTAGGAGATGCGATTTCTCGTCAGACTGGCGAACAAACGCTTGATACGATTGAGACCCTACGAAAAGGTTTTATCCAGCAGCGCCGCGCGCCTAACGAAGCAAACAAGCAGCAGCTCATTGACTTTATTGCCTCATTAGACAATAAGACCCTAAAAAACGTCATTCGTAGCTTTTCTATCTATTTTTTCTTAGCCAATTTAAGTGAAGAAAACTATTTGCGTGAAGAGCGCCATGCACTACGTATACAATCCGATCAAAGCTGGGAAGGCTCGTTTCGTCGCACCTTACTTGAATGCCGCGCGCGCAATGTTGAACCCACTCAAATGCAGGAGCTGATTGATCAGCTAAAATTTATCCCTGTATTTACCGCCCATCCTACTGAAGCGCGTCGCCGGACAACGATGAATCTATTGCAGAGTTTATTCACGCATAGCGACGCCTTAAACAATCTTGCAGAAGACAGTTTTGCCTACGAGCAAGCGAAAGAAAAAACGGCACAAACGATTGATTTATTGTGGTCCTCGGATGAAGTGCGTACGCGTAAGCCCTTAGTCTATGATGAGATCAATAATGGTCTACACTATTTTAATGCCAGTTTATTCAATGCCATTCCTAAGGTTTACCGTAATATTAAAGACGCCATTGTTGAGGTTTATCCAGAGCTTACCGACTACCCATTACCCGCTTTCATAAGCTTTGGGTCTTGGATCGGTGGCGACAGAGATGGCAATCCTTTTGTCACTCACGACACCACAGAAATGGCCGTATTGATGCATGCAGATACTGTCTTGCGTCACTATCAAGTGTTGATTAAAAAACTGCGCCGCCAGCTGATTCATAGCGATACAATCGTTACGATTGCCCCTGAGGTGTATGCCAAGATCAACCATTACGCCGAACTTGATCAGCGGGTATTTGCTTACAATCTTGATGATTATAGTAACGAGCCTTATCGCCGGTTACTCTCTTTGATTCTTAATAAAGTCAAAGCCACCAATCAACTGATTCAAAGTAAAGGTGATGATCGTGAGGCTAAAAAAGACGCCTACGCCAACCCACAAGAGCTACTAGAAGACTTACGTATCATCCGTCAAAGTGTGAATACCCACGATACCGCGCATGACGAAGGCTTATTGCTCGATACGATTCGTTTGGTCAAAACCTGTGGTTTTCATCTAGCGGCGCTCGATATTCGTCAAGAGTCGTCTTATCACAGTGAAGTCATTGCCGATATTTTTGCCAGTGCGTCTAATTTGCCAGACTATCAAACGCTTAATGAAACGGAGCGACAAGAGTGGCTGACGCGCTTGCTTGAAAGACCCGGCACACCGCTCATCTATAGCGACAACTTGAGCGATAAAACCCGCGAACAATTGGCGTTGATGAACTCAGTGGCGACCTTGCGCAAACTGGTCGGGCAAGATACTTTTGGTAGTTATGTGATTTCGATGACCAACAACGCCAGTCAATTATTTGAGGTGTTGCTACTCATGCGTTTTGCAGGCTTATGCAGAGTCGATGACAAAGGGCAACTGTCCGCTGATTTACCCGTCGCACCCTTGTTTGAAACCATCGAAGACCTTAAAAACATCGATCATATATTACCTGCCGTTTTGGACAACCCGCTGTATCGAGGACTGCTTGCGCACTCAGATAATACCCAAGAAATCATGTTGGGTTATTCAGACTCCTCAAAAGATGGCGGTATCATCACCTCTGCATGGCAGCTTTATAGTGCGCAGCAGACCATCAATCGTATCGCGGATGAATATGGCATCAAAACCCGCTTATTCCATGGTCGCGGGGGCTCTGTCAGTCGTGGCGGTGGCTCAACCCATGATGCTATCGCTGCTCAACCAGCGGGTACACTACACGGACAAATTAAAGTGACGGAGCAAGGCGAAGTGCTTTATGCCAAATACGCCAACACCGATACCGCTGTATTTGAGTTGACCATGGGTATTACCGGTACGCTTAAAGCATGCTCCTCAAGATTTGTCGTACAACCCCCTGAGTTGCCAACTTATGAGTCGCTCTTTGCGCGTTTAGCAGAGGCAGGTGAGCGGCGTTATCGTAAACTTACGGATCACACGGAAGGGTTTTATCAATTCTACTCACAGGTGACCCCTGTACAGGAAATTTCTTTATTAAATATCGGCTCACGTCCAGCCCATCGTAAAAAAGGCTTACCCAGTAAAACGACCTTGCGAGCGATCCCTTGGGTATTTGGTTGGTCATTGGCCCGTTTTACGTTACCTGCTTGGTATGGCGTCGGTAGTGCGCTGCACAGCGTCAAAGAAGACGAAGCATTGATGAAGGAGATGAATGATTGCTGGCCATTTTTTAACGTGTTTATCAGCAATATCGAGATGGCTTTTACCAAATCTGAGATGAGTATTGCGCAGGCCTATAGCCAGTTATGTGACGACGACACGCTACGCGAAAACATCATGAAAGCCGTCATTGATGAACATGAGCTCACCTATGCAGGCCTGAACGCTTTACTGGACCAAAGCTCCTTATTATCTAATCAACAAAATCTTGCCGCGTCACTGCAATGGCGAAACGCGTATTTAGATCCGATTAACTATATACAAATCGAGCTGTTAAAACGTGCCAGACAAGAAGAAACTACAGATAAAGACGGTAGTCTTGCCGTTGAAGATCCACTCATCCGTAGTATCAATGCGTTGGCGGCTGGTCTGCGTAATACAGGGTAACGAAAGAACAGCATATTTATTCACATCATAGTTGACCAAAATCGCCTTATATCCTTCCACTTTAGCTTGCACTTTAGAGTGGGGATATAGGGCGATTAATAATAAAACCTCAAATGCGCTTCGCATATCTAGTATCATATCAATACTGACAGCTCACCCCTACGTTATTTACTGATATTACAAGAGGAACATACAGTGTCGCAGGCTACGCCCACTATCGAACCCACCCTTAATCTGAGCAAAAAACAAAACTCCACATTAAAAACGCTCACGATCATAGGTTACCTAGAAGGCACTTCTTTTCTATTATTACTCTGCATTGCCATGCCCCTAAAATACATGATGGGCATCTCAGAAGCTGTGCAATACATCGGTATGGCACACGGTATATTGTTCATCGCTTACATTCTCATACTGATGGTGACGGCCATTAAAATAAAAACGCCTTACTGGACCATACCCGCAGGCGTACTTGGGTCTTTCTTACCATTTGGCCCATTTATATTTGACCATTTATTAAAAAATAACCTAAAGAAACATACATAAAAAGTCTGGGTCTGCTCAAATCTCACCCAGACCTTTTATCCTGAAAAAGCTTGGCAGTACGAGACGTTAAAAATCAACGCTGATATCAAAGATATAATAACGGCCAGGTTCATTAAAAGTACGGGCACCGGCATTTGTACCCGTGCCTTCTCGTTTAATTTGCTTGTCAAATAGATTTTTGATACCCGCCCCCACAGTGATGTCATCCGTCAGTTTATAACGCGTGCTAACGTTAGCGATCGCGTAGGGTTTGCGGTCAAGTTTTAGTGTGTCAAGCGCATCACCCGTAGTCACAGAAACGTCAGGGGCTTCAATGGTGCCATAGTAGCTGACGCCAACATCCGTGTTCCAGCGCGGAGTGATGTCCCAATTGACATTTGAGTTCATGGTAAATTTAGGAATTAAGGATAACGGCTCACCATTGTCTTTACGCTCTGAGCGGATATTACCCGTCAAGTTAGTTGTCCACGAGACCGTATCAGTAACGGGGACTTTTACAAACCCTTCAAGTCCCTCAATGATAGCCTCCCCTTGGTTTTCCCACTGGAAAATCGAGCGATTGGTCGCATTGTCTACAGCCACGCGCTCTATCCCAGCACCTATTCGATTGTCATAAGCATTATGATAGTAAGTCAGGCCCGCATTAAGCCCAGTACCATCATCGTAGATGAAAGACAGCTCTTTATTCCAAGAAATCTCATTCTCAAGCTCAGCGTTACCCAGTACTTGACAGCCTCGTTGATCAGTAGGTATCCAAGATGGGCAGCCATTACCTCTGGTGTAGTAGATGTAGTTTGGATCGAGCTGATACAGCGCTGGTGCTTTAAAAGCGCGACTGACACCCGCTTTTACCGACCAGTTCGGACTAAAGTCCCAAGTGGTATTAAGACTCGGTGACCAATTGGTACCTGTTTGGCTGTGATAATCAAGACGTACACCAGGCGTGATGTACCAATCAGGCGTGACTTGGTAATTGTCTTCTAAATAAGCACCAACAAGATAAGCGTCTGAAACTGGATCACGCTTAGCTGGATCAGTCTCTGTATCGCCGAACTCAAAGCCTTCCTCAAACACGAAATCAGAAACCAGCGGATTGTCTAGTCTTTCACCACGGAACTCTGTGCCAGCAGTCAATGTATGACGATCAAAATAAATATCCCACTCTGATTTTGCGTTTAGCGTGTCATAAGTGGCTTCTGTCCAGACATACTCTCCTGCCTCAGATGGCAAAATTTGACCTTCATAACGGCCAGCAGCACCTTCGTTTAGACGCTCATTAATGGTACGCGTATACTCTAGGTAGCTGTTACTACTGGTGTTATCATATTCACCGCGGTGAGTAAATGCAGCTCCATAGCGCTCCATTTTATTGGTTTCTTGGCCTGCCAAGGCGTTGACCAATTCCTCATCCACCGTTTGAAACTGCGAATCACCTGTCCAGCGGTTACTTTGATTACTATAATGTACCTCAAAGCCGACGGTATTCATTGCATCCATGGCGTATTCAAAAAGCTGACGAGCGTCTATATTTTCGACACCTTCACGGCCTGCTGCAACAGAAGCAGCTGGCCCATCACGACCATCCACAATCTGAGCCTCTTCCTCATTAATATAAGGGTCATCCCCTTCACTGTCATGATATCCAAGCGTCGTACGAAAAGACAGCTTATCCGTCAACGGGCCGGCCATATTGATGTTAGTACGCCAATCCTTGCCTTCAAGATCACTTTCTGGCATCTCATAATGTCCAGTCACAGAAAACTCTTTTTTATTGGGAGACTTGGTGATGATATTCACCACCCCGCCCATACTACCAGAGCCATAGCGAGCTGCGGCCGGACCACGCAACACTTCGATGCGCTCAATGGCGCTTGGCGGTACCCACTGTGAGTCACCACGAGTGTCTTGCTCGCTGGCACGACCCGGACGAACAGCATTACGGGATGTGACGGGACGACCATCGATTAAAATAAGCGTGTTATTCGGACCCATCCCGCGCAGATCAATTTGACGCTGGTTACCCCGTTGACCTGAAGTAGATGTTCCTGAAAGATTCGCACCCGGCATTTTACGTACGATTTCTGCGACATCATTAGACAGTAATGATTTTTCGATCGCCTCTTCACTGATAATGGACAAACCAGCAGCCTGCACCAGCTCATCTCTCGCCGCACGGACGACAATCGTGTCCAGCTCAACGCTTGGCATGGATTGTTCGTCGGCAACCTCTTGTGCTGCTGTTTGTTGTGATGTAAGACGCTCATTACTCTCAGCAGCAAACGCAGTCGTACTAAAAATAGACGCGATGGCGATGCTTAGTAAGGCCTGATTGGTTGCTAAACCGCGTTGCGGCTTACGTGAATAAAAGCACGTTTTATCGGTAGAAGCATTTGAAAACATTGGCATAAATAACAATCCTAAAAGTACTTAGTTTTATCAAGACCTTTTAGCTTGTGTGATAAAAGGAGGCTCATCTGCCATAACGCCTATTTGTTACATCAGTATGAGGACAGATGAACAAAGCGCATGAATCTTAAGACATGGCACATAAGTAAAGTTGGCGCTTTAGCAGACTAAACGGACTTTTTACCCTTTCAATGACACAAGCTAAACGACTAAAGTATGAATACAGCCCACCACCTGACAATAGCTTGCGCAAAGCAATATCCACTGTCTGGTGTTAAAGAACGTACACTCTAGCAACATTATAAATATAATACAAATAATAATGATAATTATTAACATTTACATTTGTAATGAAAATATAGTAGCGACAAACGTGGGGGTGCTCAAAGCTAAAGCCGCTAACAGGTAGCGGCTAACAACGATACTCTTAGGTCTATAGCTCGGCAGTGAATCTAGGGCTAAAAAGCGTACGCGGCGAACTTCCTATCGTTAGTCGATAAGTGGTTACTCAATAAGTATTTGCGACCTCTTAGTAATCCACCGTATAGCTCAGGCCATACGTGGTGCCTGTGGCTGGTAGACGGTTCATGTCGCCAAACGTGGTTTGATGATAGACCGTTTGATAGTCTTTATTGAGTACATTATAAACGCCATAACCGACACGGCCGACAGGCATTTTTACTTGACCCAATACATCTAACGTCATGTAACCTGTGACGGGTTGCGCACTTGTATTAGGGTCTTTTTGTTGGTCCTTAAAGGCTCTATCATCGCCGCCAATTGCCAACGCTTGCAAGCGGATATTGCTGCCTCCATCAAAGTTATATTGTGCAAATGCCGTGCCTTTGAGTGGGGTCAAGCGCACCGCATCCAGCTCAAGCCAATCGCCGTCTTTCTTATACTGACCACGCGTATAAGCCACGCTACCGCCTACTTGCCAGTTATCACTGATATCCTGAGTGAGCGAGCCTTCTACGCCATAGACGCGCTCATCGGTGTCGACTACTTCTACGGTATAGCCGTTGGTAAACTGAACGGTTTTATCTGAAGTATTATAAAAACCCGTTACTCTGGCTGACGTATCACCGCGCTTACCTTCCCAGCCTAAGTCGTAGTTATTAATGGCGATTGGCTGCACGTTGTCCGAGTTCACCACAAAACCTGCCCGCACATCACGTAGGGCACGCTGTATGTCAGCGGTCGTGAAGCCTTGTGAGAAATTAGCAAATATCTGATCGTTCGGTGTTAGCTGATAACTGCTGCCGATATTAAACAAGGTTTTGTCATGGTCAGTATCACCCTTTGCTACTTCACCGGCCTGATAGTCAATGCCATACTGCTTGCTCACACCAATGATACGAGGATCGTTAAAGTATTCGTCTAACAGTTGCTCATAAATCGGGATAAAGGCATCCGTTTTTGATTTGAGCTTTTGATAGCGCACACCAGCACTAGCATGCCATTTATCCGTCATATCTATATCCACATTGACAAACGCGCCAATCTTATCGATGGTGGTCTCTGGCCCAGCATTGTAAGTCTTGCCGTTAGACACAGCGGTCAGACCATTACTGGCGATGAACTGGTTTAAGTCTTGCCCATAGTAGGTTTGTTCGCTGTTTTCACGCTCAAAATCCGCACCATAGCTCAACAGTGTGTGTTTGCCACCAAGCTCTGTGTCCGTCTGCATCGCTGCACGTAAACCCATTACTTCGATATCGGCTTCTGACTGCATCACGTAAGTTGCAGCGCCTAGGAGCTTGCCTAACGTGTCTTCATCGGTTAGGCCGTTTGCCTGCCAGACTTCAGTGGCTTGTTTATCAGCAGTTTTGCCAGAAGGATAAAAACGGCCTTTTTCATCACGGTAGTAACCCGTAATGCTTAGGTTAGAACCAGCAACGTCGTCATTGTTATAATTGAGGTTTACTGAGGTCTTGGTGGTATAAGGCTGATTTTCGATATGCGCACCATCGATCGCTTTTAATGAGGGAGGTGCTGCATCAGGATCTAACAATACTTGTAAATTTTTACCATAATCTGGACCATAGTCGGTATCTTGCTCATCGTTATAATAAGTCACCGCCAGATTCACGCTTTGGCTGTCATCGATGTCCATACCCAAGTTGGCATTGACACTTAATGACTCTGTATCTTGCTGATCGGTCTGATAGACATCTGGGCCGATACGGTCGCCGTGGCTGTCGAACTTGCCGCCTTTATTGTCATAGTCCACATCTAGACGGCCATAGACGCGCTCGCCGCCATAACCCAAGCTCTGTCCCACATGATAACCGAAGGAATCTGATTCAAATTCACGACTACTATCAATCCCTAAGCGGGTTTGACCCGTAAAGCCCATCCCTGCCGCTGATTTAGTCACTAGATTGATAAGCCCGCCTGCCGCGCCTGCCCCATAAATACTCGTGGCACCAGAGAGTATCTCTACTCGCTCAAGCTGGGCTGGGTCAATACTATTTAGCTCTCGCGACAAGCTGCGTGATCCTGATAAAGGCACGCCATTAAGCAAATACTGCACTGGACGGCCACGCATGGTCGTACCATAGTTACTGGTTGAGCCACTACTGGCACCCAAACTCGGAATCAGCTGAGCCAATATATCGCCTGTCGTACGGTTGCCTGTGGCCTGCTCTCGAATATCTTCTTCACCAATCACTTGGGTAACCGCTGGCATCTCACTGATTTTTTGTGCCAATGCTGTCCCTGTTTTGGCTTTGGCTGTGACCGTAATAGTATCTAAAGTCACGTTTGGTACCTCACTGGCTACCGAGTTTTCGGCCGTGTCTATCATTGGGGTAGTGACGTTGGTTTGCGCATATAACTGCTGACTAATACATAAAGTAAGAACGGATAGGGCAACTTGATGATGGCTTTTCATTGTCATTTCACTTATTTGAAGAGTAACTGAAAGATGGAGAAATATCGGTGCTATGTTTAAACTTTCTTGCAAAGCGTACTAATTTTGTGAATGGTATTGTAAATGATAATTATTAACACTTCCATACCTATTTACAAACCAAAAGGTCACTGGGTTCTTCATAACAGATAAGTGCGCCAGAGAGAGGCATCACCAGCTCTATTGACATACTCATCTGCCCTACCTACCTGTGACTAAAACAATAAGTCCAGTTGATTGTTTTTATAAGCGTCAAAAAATAGCTGGAATTTTGTTTCATCTTGCTGATGCTTGTCTTGGCAATCAGGCAATAACTGCTGAGCAACTTCTAGCGGCAATACAAACACCCCATCATTATCCATAATAGCGATGTCGCCTGAGCGAATAAGGGGGCTTTGCGCGCCAAAACGATAGCGGATGTCAGCTCCCAACACGCCTTTTGCTTCATGACTCTTGAACGTAGTGACCGCGCTCACGCCTTGAGCAAACACAGGAAAACCCAGTTGCTGAATTTGTAATGAATCGGTTGCCTGTCCAATGACAATGACGCCTGCAAGCTTTTCATAAATAGCAGCGCAAGTACGCAACGCGCCCCAGCACGCTTTGATACCTAATACTTGCGCATCAATACACAAGACGTCATTAGGCTGCGCTTGGATCAGTGCTTGATTGATTACTTCTGTGTTACCGGAGTTCAAAACCACTGTCACGACTTTTCCAGCGACCGTGTGCGTACAAGAAGATAGCGCTGTGATGTCTGGTAAATACCCCACCTCAGTCAAATGACCAATTGTGGAGGTGGCTATTCCTGTATAGTTTTCTATAAGCGTATCAATATCGATGTCATCCATTGCTTTTTATCTCTCCATCCTGTCGTATTAAATCCACCATAAGGTTTGCTTCGATGTTTTTTGCTCTAAAAAAAGGATTGATGGTTCTGCTCTCCCCTGCCGGCATACTGCCATGAGGATCGTCACCGCGCTCAATGACGGGCAACAGCAAGGTTTTATGCGGATAGTACGGATTGGTCAGTAGCTGCTCACGGATAAACTTCGATTGATCGGCATCAAAGTCAATACATGCCAGCGCCTTATCGATACTGCTCATTGCCTCAAGCCACAACACTTTTTCACTAAGATCATAATGTTCAGACAGCGCTTCAATGATGGCGCGGATATTGACCAATATACCCAAAGACTGTAAATAAAATATCAGCGCTTGCGGGGTCTCTCGGTACAGTCGGTTTTTAAAATTGGGCGGGCTTAAATACTCAGGATCTGTGATCTGATGACGCGCAAGCCACGGCAAGTAAATGCGTAACGAATCATGATCGCGCAGCAATAAACTGGTGAAACGATGGTTTTTGCTGACCATCACTATATTCTGTCCATGCATCTCGGGCGCAAGTCCCAAACGCAAGCAGCGCAGCATGGTACCCAAAAACACATCACACAGATTTTGGAAGCACTCCATAGCAGCGGCTTTTATGTGTTCTACGTTTATGGCCACTGGTTGATAGCCTGAATACTTCGCTTGAATCATCTCATCAAAGGGATGATGACTGATGCCATCCTTATAGACCAACATACCTAGGCTTGCCATAGGCATCAGGCGGACTTGATCATCGCACAGATCAGCAGGCAAACTTCTGAGCATCGCGCCCAGATGCGTGGGTTTTTCTTGATAAAAATAAGGATTGGTCGAGCACTTGTCATGTAGATGCATAGGCGACATATAGCCCCACCAAACACGCTCATCCCACAGCCGCAGTGTCGCTGATAACGTGCCATCTATCTGTCTTGCCTGCATCAAAATGGTTTGGTTTTTTTCACCATTAATCAACTTTAGGGCTGGCAAATAGCGTTTGGAGTTTAAGGCATACACCCCTATCGGCAGCTTGACACTATGCGGTGTATCGGCACTCAATAACATACTGCGCATTGAAGCACTGGCATAAGTGGTTGGCGCATTAAACGTGAGTTTGACGATTGTGCCATCTGCCAAATCCTTGGCATAGCTATCAGCGTAACCATCAGCATCATTATTAAAGGAAGAATGACCAAAAGAACCATTGCCAGAAGCATCCTCAATCACCTGAGTCAACTGCCACGGATGTACAGGTAGCGCCACATACGTATCGCTCAAATGACGTTCTGCCATCTCCTCTGCCAGACGTCTCTGCTGTGCTTTATCTAATAAATACGCCGCTGGATTCTGTCTGTTGATGTCCTCTACCTGATCCGCCACCATGAGGTGAGTTTTGGCAACTGCTACCCATGCCAACGCAATGGGCTGATGAAACTCTGCCATGTAGCGCTCATACTCTATGGCGGTAAAACCCAGTTTGCCCTTTGCCAATGGATGAAAAGGCCGATCCATTAATGAGCCCCATTGCTCGGCGGCGATTAGCGTTTGATACCAATGCGGTTGACCATAAACCGTCGTGGTGATGTCAGCACGAGCAGACTGGGTCTTGGCAACTAAGGACGCTTGCAAGCTCTCTTTTAGCTTTATAATACCGGTCTCACTCAAAGATGCGCGATCCATAGCAGACAGTAAAATATCCAGAAGCGTCTCTACGGTTTCTACGATCTCTAGTGGTTTAAACGAATGATCGTTGGAACCATCGCTATTAAGCCCAGAGTCGTTGAGATGAGGCGTATTTTGTTGGCGGTATAAAACGGGCAAGCATGATTTATGTAATCGCCATGCCGCCGTATACCCCGACTCTACCAGTAACAGTAAGCGGTCATCTTTACTCGTCTGAATCACCAATAGCGGGTTATTTTGAGCAAAACACGTTTGATAAGCGCTTGGTAATGATGCCAAACACTGCTGCCATTTTTGGCTGGCTAGATAGTCAATCGTCGTCGTCACCTCAATCAGTGGATCTTTTATCCATTGCTCAAGTAAAACGCACTCGATCAGATACGTAATCAACGCGCTTTGTATCCTTGCCACGTCTGGTTTGATATTTGGATGATCCGTCTGAACCGGAAATAAAGTTGGCACTGTCTCCATGTTTAACATGGCATCTGTACTCGGCTTTTGGCTAATGGGTTGTTGATGTATTTGATTGGAAATACTTGATCGCCGAACAAGCGACGCTTCGCCAAAGACTCAATGCGCGTTTGCGGAGCGAAAACATCAAACAGCGCAAACCTTGCTTTATGCTCTGGGTGACGAGACTGGTACTCTGTGACGCAGTCAGACACCTGTTGCCAAAACTCGGCCTCAGGATAGTGATAATGGGTTTGCATAAAGATAGCAATGTCCGCAAATGCTACAAAAAACAAGCAAGCTACCGTCATGTCTCGAATACCATCGGTGTTATCTGTTTCGATAAAGGAGCCACGATTGAGCGCGGCATGAGCGGCAGGCAAGCTATAAAAATTGGGAATTAAATCTTGGCGGGTCAGATGTTTTGGAGAATAACGAACGCCGTCATGCAAATCTTTTAATAAGATTTTTACGGGGAAGCCCGCTTCATGGACCAGTACGATATTTTGCGCATGACACTCCAAAGCGACACCATGACCAAACAAGAGGTGCAGTACCGGCGGCACCGTTACTTTGATAAGCTGGGCAGTCCAAGCCTCAGCGCCGTACTTTTTAATCCAAGGATCAATGAGTATCGAGCCGTCCGTATGGATATAACTGACCCCATTTAAAGGAAAGGCCGTTTGACTGGTCGATAGATATTGGCTCACGTTTTCACGCCAAATCGCGCCCAGTCCACCATAGATATGTGGGTGCTGGTAGCCACGTTGTTGTAGCATCTCATGATCTAGACTGACACCCACTGTCTCACCCAAAAAGGCGATTTGTAGCGCCTGCGCTGCCCCATCTTCTGCCACCAATTGATTCAGCCATTGGGTCACGACCGCGGCGTTCATCACTGTGTGCTTGGCTAAGATACGAGTGCTTGAGGTATTCATCAGATGCATACTGAGTTTTAAATAAGCTTTATCTGCTTGCAACATAGACAAGGAACGAATCGACTGCTGGGCGCGGTATTGGTTGCCCGTACCGCCCAGATAGATGACTTCTTGTGTCTCAATGAGTGGTTGTAGCGCTAAAATTAAGGTGTTTTGCCATTGCCAAGGATGTGCGGGTATCAAACCATAAGCGGTAGCCGTAGTGGCTTCGTTTTCATTTTGCTCACTCGTGGTCGCAAGGATATGGGTTAACTTGTCATGTAACGCGGCAAAATTATCCGCGCCTACATAGTCTTTAATCCACTCGTCGACATCAATATCAATAGCGGTATTGCTGACCAACAGATCCTTTTTGACCGCCAACCAAACCACCTCGATATTTTGATCAAACTCTGGCCCATAGTCATAATTGTCTTGTAAATCAAAGCCGATACGCGACTTAAAACAAGGATGATATGGATGCCCCGCCATCAAATAGCCTTCGAGTTGCTCATAAGTGAGCGTATCAACAGCAGTGGCCATGTTTGGTACTGATAAATTAGGTGACAGTCGCTGCACTTGGGTTTCATTGATTAAAGTGTGACGCAGCTCTTTGATAAAACTGTCTTTTAACGCAGCATCTTCTATTTTTAACAAAATATCGCTAATGACATTCTCAAGCGTGGCATTGTAAGCCTTGCCAGCGATGATGCGCTGTACGTTGCAATCATTAAAACGAATAATCTCAAAGCTATAATGGATATAACCTTGAGCCTGATAATGGATATTATCAGCGGCTTTGATGGTAAAGTCTAAGAGGACGGTGTCACTGCTCGATGCCGCACTCTCATATTCAAACTCAATGATGTTTTCATACAGCAGTGCTTGTAGGAGCTGTTTGATCACGCGTTGTTCTACGCGCTGCATGGCCTTATGATCGATTGGCGCTTGCCACGGCGCAGTCACGTCAATCGTTTGGCCATGATTTTTATGGTCTATTTGATGATTTTTCATAGGTAACTACCCTCTCTTAAAACTAAAAAATAAGCGGTTGAATTAAGTCAGTACGGTTTAATAAATATTAAAGCGAATGATAATTATTTACATTTTTTGTTTAAAAAAACGCCTTAGTCTGGTTTGTTTGATGGACTGGTCGAGCAGGGTTTGTTGAGCGTTCGATCATTCATTCAGACAGCTTTGGGTAATCGCCGCGCTGAAAAAATGGTCAAAAACAAAATCACAGCCAAAATAACAAACACTTCTTGAATAGCCGTGCCAACGCTTTGTATACTACCAGTCGCTAACAACTGGGCCCCGCGCCCTGCCACGTAGAGCGTCACCAACGTTATAAAAATAGTAGAAACGATTCGGCGACTGATGTTGTTGAGCGCCGCACCTTCTGTCACCACCTCTTTGGCTAAGCTGCTAAAACCGACCGTGGTGGTGGGCAGATAGGCCAGTCCCACCCCCACCCCTTGTAAACTCATAATCAACATCAATAACCAAAGCGTTGGCTGATACAAGCACCATGCCAACAGCAGCATAGATGACGCACTAAGGATGATACCTAAAATCCCTATGTCTCTAGCGCCGTGCTTATCCACTCGCTTGCCTGCAAAATGCGTGGTGATACTAGACATTAGCGTCGCGGTCATCAAAATCACGCCAGTCCACAAGGCACTCTCGCCCATGACCTCCTGAACTAAAATCGGCAATAATAACAAACCCACCATCAGACCCAAAGTCTGCGTCACGCTAATAATCGTACTATGCAAATACACGGTATTGCGGAACAGGCGCACGTTTAATAACGGCTGACTCTGACGGCGCTCATACGCCCACCAAACCATAAAGGATACCAAGAACATAGCAGCAAGCAGACTGGTCTTAATCACACTCGCAAGACTGGTATAAAAGTCTGTTTTAAGCGTGCTAAGCCATGTCATCAAAGCCAGCAGCCAAATAAGCAAGCTGACAAACCCTTTCATATCAAAAGTCTTACTGGCCTTGGGCGAACCGATATTCGGTAAAAGCCGCCACACCATCAAAGTGACCACCGCACTCAGCGGCAGCGTCACGGCAAACAACGTCCACCATGTAAACTGCTCAACCAAGTAAGCGCCTATCAATGGACCAAATGCCAGTGACATCATAATGACAATACCCCACAGTGCCATCACTCTGCCGTGTCTATGCTGCGGATAAATCTGGTAGAGCATGCCGATAGACAGCGGAATCGTCAGACCCCCACTCAGCCCTTGTATAGCGCGCGCTACAATCACCATCGTCATGGAGGGCGCACACATACCAATCACTGAGCCCAGCATAAACCCCATGATTGCGGTTAAATAAACCGGCTTAAAGGCAAATTTTTTATGTAAATAACCACTGAGCATGAGCCCCACGCTCATAGACAGCACATAAGCATTCAGTACCCAGCCGCCCATCACAATATCGACGTCGAACACCGACATAAAGATGGGAATAGCAGGATTGAGGGCACTATTACTAAAGCTGATGACTGTACCGCCAAGCAACAGTGTCAGCAGCACCTGTTGACGCGACTTACTTGTCAATTCCTGACTGCTGTTAAGAAATGCCATCATTTATATCATTGACCAGTAAGGGCGTGATCAGCACTGCCGTACTGCCAAGCTTTGTAAAAAGTGATAGATTTAGTGAGCGTAAAAATTTCATTTATGAAGCAACGGCACCATAAAAGTTAAGATAGCCCCTCGATTCAAAAAACTCATCACGATGACAAAAGTAAAGCGATGCCTTTTTTTCAGGCATGTCGATCAGTCGTTGTACATGATAGGCAAAACTATCGGCCACCCATTTATACACCTCAACCTTGCTATCCGGCTCGACCACTATTTTTTTGGCATCGGTATGCTCAAAGATAAACTTACTGATCATCATCCCTGTTGGTTTCAAATAACCTTTGCCCACGACAGCAGGATCACCCAATAAAATGTGCCAGCCCATATCAGTGTCTTTGGCTTTATAATAATAAGACAGTCGATCACGAGCGGTTTCATAAATCTCCGTATAACCAATAGGCACACCCTCGCAAAGTATGATGTAGAGACGCTGGTGGTCATCGGCCAGCATTTTCTCAAAATGTACGCGCAGCTGCGGCATAGGCAGATGCAATTGCCACTGATCGACCACGTGCTCAGCGTGCATCCATTTATAGAGCATTGGCATGTCTTCAGGATATTTAACCGCTCGTAGCCCAAACGCCTTACCATAAGCCTCTACGGCAAAGGTGGCTGGCAGATTTTGTGTGATGGTCGGCATGGATGGTTCCTTATTGTGTGGTTTAGAGGCTTTGCAAAATTTCTCTTAGTAAAAACGTACGCCTTTTAAAATAAATCGCGATACTGCTCATTGATATGATGACCATGGCATTAGGAGGATGCGCCAAATTTTTGGAACACCTCTAATGCATCGGTGTCGTAAATGGCCTTACCTAGTAATTGATTGATGATTTGCCCGGCTCGATAGGCACCCAGCCCCAAGTCAGGAGTACCTACGCCATGAGTATGAATTTCTTGATTTTGTACAAAGACTTTGCCGCTATTACTATCACGATTTTGATACATCAACGCGTAGTGCCGATCAATCTTTGGTTGGCCAAATTCATCATAATCAATGGATGGTAGCAATGGGTTTAGGCAGGTAGGCAGCGCATGACGATAACCGGTGCCAGCGATGAGGCAGTCGTAATCCGCCGTAAAAAACTGCTGCTGCTCACACTGCTCAAACGTTACTTTTAAGGTGTCATCAAATAAAGTATCGTCAAGGGTTGCCTCGATCACGGCACAATTGGACAGTAGTGTCGTATATGGCGCTTGATTGCCAATGCTGCGCTCATAGAGCTTATGATAAATATCGCGTATGGTGTCAAACCCCATGCCTTTGTAGAGCAGGTCCTGCTTGGGTGCGACTTTTGCTTTGGTCGCGCCGTCCAACTGATAAAAGTAATCGGTATAGGCGGGACTAAAGTGCTCTAACCCCAATGGCGAGTATTCCATCGGAAAAAAACCAGACGAGCGAGTGATCCAGTCCAATTGAAATTTTGGCTCATCATTGCTATCAAGTTGCTGTTCAAACAATTCGCGGTATACCTCAGCTGACGACTGACCAGACCCCAAGACCACGATTTTGGTTAATCTATCGTCTGACTTATTGTCATTTTGTTTGCTACTTTTTGCCTTAATGGCTTCAAGATCAAAGTTATTGGTAAAGTGCGCGGTATGCATACAGCGCTCAGGTGCTTGATTGGCAAGCTTTTGCAGTGCAGTCGGTAGCGTCGGCTGCGTGCCCGTGCCTATGACTAGGTTTTTGGCGTAATACGTCTTTTGCTCGCCTTGCTCTTGAACCGTCACGACAAATCCGTTATGTTCCTTAGCGTTGGAACTCTCATCACAGTTTTGACTAAACGCCACCTCTATCACTTGCGCATCAAACACCACGCTATCCAGCTGCCCTGCCACCCATTGGCAATAGTGATTGTATTCTTTACGATAAATCTTAAAGTCCTCTAAAAAATAGAACTTGAGCAGTCGATGCTGCGTATGCAGATAGTTTAAAAATGAATGCGGGCTGGTCGGATCTATCAATGTCACCAAATCTGCCATAAAGGGCACCTGTAGTGTGGTGTGCGGTAACATCATACCTTTGTGCCAATTAAACCCCGCCTTTTGCTCAAAGAACTTGGCATTGACGTCTGTTTTGTCGAGCAATGCCGCTAAACTAAGATTAAATGGCCCCAAACCGATACCGAGAAGATCTAACACGTTAATTCCTTACTGATTTATACCGATTGTTTACATGTTGATTTATATCGAGCTATCGCTAAGTCAACATAAAAGTCTGTCAGCAAAACTGAGATAAATATTCCAAAACCTCTGTCACGCCTGCGAACAGCAAGCAAGAAAAATTTATCCCATTAGAACGAGGATGTTAATGTATTGATTTTATTTTCAACTGACTACAACGACCTGTAACTGTTTCATTTAATATTGACCATACCGACCCTAAGCGCTCATAGGATTGGGAATATCGACATAGATAGACTGGGTTTCCACAGGTGCCGTCAGCTCATCCAGCGCATGAAGTCTGGTCAGCAGATTGCCTTTGAATGGTAACGTCGGACTACGCAGTAATAGATCAAATAACGAGCGATGCGGATACTGGCTGTCCAGCGTCTCTAAGCAATCTCGAAACGTGGCCAATAAAGTGGCTTCACTGACAAGCTGAGTACGAGCAATCGCGGTGATAAGACCAAAAATAGTATTGCCGACTAGATAATAGGCCACGCGCGAATCGGCAAAATCTTCTGGAATGACGCACTCACCTTCACTAATCAGCTCAGGATACGCATCAATTAGCGGCATCGCATACTCAGCAATATAGCCAAACCCTTGATTGTCTCTCGCCCAAAACTTTGCAGGATAGCCCTCTTTTAGCTCTATCAGACTGTTTTGCTGATGCACCTCAAAACCAATGCCATGCTGATAGTACATGTGGATGAGCGGTATAAAACCGACTTTTAGATAAGTGTCAAACCATCCAGTCGCAATCTCGTCCAACTGCTTACCAGTACGCTGATGGATAGACGCAAACAAAGTGGCAAAGCGATTGGTGAGACGAGTGGGATGATCTTGGCTCAAGCTTGCAAGATTGGTGACTTGCATGGACTGGGTAAAAGGATTGTCACGCAAGATACAGATGGTTTCATCGATGATTGTGCCGTCTATAGACAACGCAATCCACGCAGGGTCGTTCAATACCGCAATCGTGTCATACTCAGCGCCCAACTGCTTACCATAATCGCTACGCCATATCCGGCAGGCGTGCATACCGCGCTTACACTCTTTGGGCAAATTGATACGCACAGAATTGGTAATCGCTACCGATAGCGATAACTTAAACATCCACGGTGCCTCAAATGCCGCGAGCGTACGCACTGATGTCGTCGGATGCAAATGCCAGCCAAGCGCGCCCAAATCAAACAGCTGACCTTTTTCAGTTAACGCCTGATACCAGGCTTGTTGCTGCAAGAACGTCGCTTGCCAAGGATGTAGTGGCAATAATTTATGGTTGGGATATTGGTTGATAAGCTGTCGTTGATAGTCGCTCATATCCGCGAGTAGCTTGGTCTTTAGCTCAGCGGTAATACTATCGCCATCGACAAACTCTTCGACAATATAGTCCGGATGCACCAGCCAATAGTTCAGCTGCGTTTTGCTATTGGTTTCGGGGGCATACTTTGCCCACTCAGCACCATAAAAACCTGCACGACCCTTTGGGGTCGGATGCATGGCATGTCCATAAATCAGACTTTGCTCGGTTTGAATAAAATCTTGTGTGTCATCGATAATGTCATCAAGCTCATCACTGCGATGCGCTAAAATAGTTTGCAGCCCTTCATAGCTTTCAAGCCAGCGCTTTAGTACACCATTACCATCGAGTTTTACATCATCTTTGTGCTGATGCACGATGTCTTCGATAATAAAAGACGCAAGGCTCACAGCAGACGGTTTTAGCCATTGAGGTTCTGATTGAGCGTCGTTTAATGAAGCTGCATTTAATACAGAAGGCGTGTCAGCAAAACGGTGCTGACCCAACTGGCTGACTCTGTCCACGGGCACCGCCATAATAGTGTTGTGCTGTGCCAGATTTAATACCAAAACAGGCTTGTCTTGCGAGATCTGTTTATATAGTAAGTCCTGCCCCTTGACTGGCATGATTTTGCCGCGCCCTGTCTCGTAACAGTAGGCATTCACTAAATTTTGTAGTGTCAAACGATCAAGCGTTTTTTGTTGCATCATAGGGCTGTCCCTCATAATTTTGGAGTCGATTAAAACCAGCGATAGTCATCTGTTCTATAATGGTATTGATGTCACAGGCTTGCGTATTAGGATTTAAAATAGTGAATTTTAGGCAAAGGTGCTGCTCGTATTGAGTGGTGGCCACGTTGGCAATATTATTGATTAACAAGTCCTGCGCTATTTGGCGATTTAGCTGAGACAGCTGCTGGTCGGACAACGCGGTGTTTTGCGGTTTAAAGTAAAATAAGACACTGCTGATAATCGGCTGATGCACCAACACAAAATCAGCGTGGTCTTCAACCAGCTCTGCCGCTTGTCTCGCTGTCCTAAGACAGTTGTCAATCAATGCGCCATAATCATCCGTCCCTAATAAGTCAAGCGCCATCCAAAGCTTTAAAGCGTCAAATCGACGCGTGGTTTGGAGAGAATACGTGACCAGATTTGGGATATTGTCTTTTTCATCATCGGAGGAGTTAAGATACTCACTATGATGACGAATGCTCTCAAAGTCTTGTTGATCCCGTAATAAAAAAGCACCGCAGCTGATCGGCAAAAAGAAATGCTTGTGAAAGTCTAAAGTAATGGAATCCGCTGCTTGTATGCCGTCAATGAGATGACGATAACGCTGAGACAGGAGCAAAGCCCCGCCCCAAGCCGCATCCACATGTAGCCATATCTTATGCTCACGGCACATCTTGGCAATGTCAGCTAAAGGGTCAATCGCACCCAAATCTGTGGTGCCAGCCGTGGCAATCACTGCCATCACATTATCCGCGCCTATCTCCTCTATTTTTTGCTGTAGATGAGAGACAAGCATCGCGCCACTCGCATCGGTACCTACCTTTTCAACGCACCGAATGCCAAGCCCTAACAATGCTGCATTTTTTTCGATAGAAAAGTGCGCTTGGTCTGAGCAAAGAATGATGCCGCGCGGCTGACCCATCATGCCGTCTTTGTGTACATTGATGCCTTTGGCTGCATAGAACTTATTGCGCGCCAAGAGCAATCCCATCAAATTGCTTTGGGTACCGCCACTGGTAAACACGCCACCTGCCTTGTGTCTTGCTTGGTTATCAGCATCAGCGTCTGTTTGAGTGTGTATTTGAACATCATCACTGGTTTCAAAATGGCACAGCTGGCACAGCCACTCGATCAAATCTTTTTCGATATAAGTGGCGGCAGGGCTTTGGTTCCAAGAGTCCATACTTTGATTGGTCGCCGCAATGATCATCTCGGCAATTTGACCAATCACTAAGGTCGGTGGATGCAAGTGCGCTAGACAACGACGGTGTGCCGTGGATACAGAGCTGGGCAAAAACTTGTCTTGTATATCCGCCAGTATGGCTTCGATATCTCGTCCTTGTGACTGAATACTGACCGAATTCGCTGCTTGCACTTGCTGCGGGGTCCCACCTGAATAGACGTTGTTGTCATTGAGCCACTGTTTAATGATGGCACTCGTTTTATGCATATGTGTGAGGTATTGCTCACTGGTTTTCTCGTTTAATAAATGCAAAATATCCTCACCAGTTTGTCTTGCGCCTCTATTAAAATGAGAGATGCGATTATTGTTATGCGTTTTTTAAGCTAAAATTATACGAGTGTTACGATGCGCTACTGATTTTCTTGTAGCGCCTGCTCTAGCTTGTCTAATACTTGGTGTAGCTCGTCTTTTGTCACATTAAGCGGTGGCAAGAAGCGCAGGACGGTGCCGCCGCGTCCCCCTTTTTCAATGACTAAACCGTGTCTAAAACACGCCTGCTGAATGCTTGCCGCCGCCGCACTATCGGCAGGATAACTGCCATCACTGTGTCTAGGCAGAGCCGGATCTATAATCTCCACACCGATCATCAGGCCTCGACCTCTGACATGCCCAATTCTCGGATAGCGTTTTTGTAGTCCTTTTAACTCTGACATAAACCAAGCGCCGCTCTCAGCCACATAAGCTGCCATATCGTTGTCTTTTAGATATTCGAGGGTGGCAAGTCCTGTTGCCATCGCCAACTGATTGCCACGGAAGGTGCCCGAGTGATTGCCCGCTTGCCAGGCATCGTATTGCTTCTTAACACCGAGTATCGCAAGTGGCAGACCGCCGCCAATAGCTTTTGACATGACAATCATGTCAGGATCGATGTCTGCGTATTGATACGCAAACCAGCTTCCCGTACGGCAAAATCCCGTTTGCACCTCATCAATGATCAATAGAATATCAAGCTCTCTGGTCACTCGGCGTACCTGCTTGAGCCACTCAATTGGTGCCGGATTGACCCCGCCTTCTCCCTGAATGACTTCTAAAATGACGGCCGCGGGTTTGACCACGCCGCTTTCTACATCTTTTAAAAAATTTTCAAAATAAGTGATATGAGCGCTGACACTTTGCTCAGCAGACAAACCAAAAGCGCAACGGTAAGCATTGGGATACGGTAAAAACTGTACCGGACTCATCAGGCCTTCAATGCCTTGCTTGGGTGCCAGATTGCCAGTGACAGCAAGCGCGCCATGCGTCATCCCATGATAGCCACCACTAAAGCTGACGATGCCTGAGCGACCAGTGACTTGTTTTGCCAATTTCATCGCGGCTTCTACCGCATCAGCGCCCGTTGGTCCACAAAACTGCAAGCAATACTCGTCACTCTCGGTCGCCAAAAGCGTGTACATAAATTCGCTGAATTTGTCTTTTAATGGCGTGGTAATGTCTAAGGTGTGCATCGGCAGATTGCTGTCCAAAAGCTGTTTGATGCTCTCAGTGACCACAGGATGATTGTGCCCAAGTGCCAGTGTCCCTGCGCCCGATAGACAGTCTATGTACTTATTGCCTTCCACATCAGTAATCCAAGCGCCTGTAGCTGATTGGATCGCAAAAGGCAGTTTGCGAGGATAACTGCGCACCTTGGATTCAAACTGCGCTTGGCGATGTAAATAGCGTTTATTATTGTTTTTTTCTTTTGAGAAAGACGTAGACATAGCATCGAACCTTATTCGGCTTATGCACTAAAACTCGAATACAAGTTTTAATGTTTGCAGACTGTTTGTAGATACCATCATTGAACACAATAGGGGTTAAAAGCTCAGTTATTAAAATATGGCTCTTAAAAACACAGTTATTAAAAACGTGATGATTACTAGTGCAGTCAGCTTTATTTAAAAAACATAGTGTAAATCCACTACAACCTCGATCAAAATATTAAATGATAATAAAAGTGATAATCATTATCATTTGTGGAACGTATTATTGATGACCTTTGCGCAGCTGTCAACCCACTTTATTTATTTTTGAACGATTAACTCAAGAATTGGTACAAAAACAAGGTTTGTTAACGCTCAGTCGCAGACAAACGACAAATACTCACAAGTGTAAACTCATCAGCATTGTCATCAACCTGTCTTTTTTCTGGGAAACTATCGACTCACGGCCACGGGCACTTTACGAATCAGCCATAAGAAATAAGCGCCACCAATGATGGCAGCAATAGTGCCCGCCGGTAGCTCATACGGAAAGATGACGTAGCGTCCTACCCAATCTGCCAACACCATCACCCCTGCGCCCAATAGTGCCGCCAAAGGCAGTTGTCGCTCAAGTCTTACCGCACCAAGGGAGGTCGCCAAATGTGGCACCATCAAACCAATAAAACTGAGCGGTCCTACCGCAAGCGTACTGGCTGTACTAAGCGCTGCCACTAGTGCTAATAGCGCTATCGTCACTGGGGTTACGGCCACCCCTAGCGTGCGAGCGACGCCCGTACCCAAACCAAGAACCCGTAAGGGTTTGATGAATAATAAGCTTAAGGCAAATAAGACAAGCGCAATGCCGATGAGATACCATACCGTACTAGGCTGAGCGCTATAAGTCGTCCCTGATAACCAGCTGAGCATCGCCTCTAGGCGCGGATCACCAGACAGCTTGACCATGTGCATCACTCCATCCATCATGGCAGCAATACCGATACCAACCAATAACAGATAGCCTGAGCTTACCCTGCGTGCCAGCCAAATAATCAATAGCAATACGGCTATCGCACCAGACAATCCTGACATCAGCAAAGTACCTGCGCCAGCGGTAATTCCTAAACTTGGTAGCAATAAAAACCCTAAAATAACCCCAAGCGCTGCCCCCGAGCTGACCCCCAATACTTCTGGACTTGCCATCGGATTACGCGTGAGTGTTTGTAATAACACACCTGCCACAGCTAGCATCAGACCCGTTGCCGCCGCACTCAAGCTGCGTGGTAGTCGATACTGCTCGGTGATTGCCCAGTCCGTACTCACACCCCAGCCGTTGACATCCTGCACAAAAAGGCAAGCCAGTACGATCATCACGACCACGCCAAGACCCCAGCGCCAATATGCGACAGGCGTGTTCTTACCCGTCAGCGTTGGAATCACTGTCTCTATACGCTCACGTCGCTGACGTAAAATCAGCCAAATAATAAGTGGCGCCCCAAGAATACCCGTCATCGCCCCTGCAGGAATTTGCATACTCAGTATCGGCTCAAGTAATAACGCCACGTTGCTGGTTAGCCATAACAGCAGGGCACCTAGGCCAAAAGCAGCGACCAAACGCTTGCTGATTGAAGAGACACCAAGGGCATTGACTAAGCTTGCAGCACCAAGACCAATAAAGCCTATCAGACCGACTTCACTGACCACCAAAGCCGTCACGATAGCCACAATAAGTACCACGGTGGCACGTATATCGTTAATCGGCACCCCCAAACGCTTGGCTTGCATGTCATCCAAACTCATCAAGGTCAGTGGCTTCAATAAAGGCAAGCACACAGCCGTCATCGCAATCGTGGTAATCGCAAGCATCAAACTGGTAGACCAGCTGTTTTGCGCCAAAAAACCCGCGGCCCACGACAGCATCCCGTTACTACGTTCAGCAAAAAATAACACCAATACGTTGGCGACGGCAGCGAGCAAAATATTTACCACCAAGCCTGCCAATATTAAAATCAACGGGTTAAATCGACTGGGTGCCGATAAAGCAAAAACCAGCCCCATACTGATAATCGCCCCAACAAAGGCGACATAAACACCACCATAAATCGCCAAGCTTGGCAAAAACAGCGACACGATCAACATCGCCAATTGTGCGCCGACGCCGACACCCAAGGTGGTGTCTGAAGCGAGCGGGTTTTTGACCAGTTGCTGTAGCAAGATACTGACCACCCCAAGCAGCCCTCCTGCCAGCAGCGCCACGATACTGGTCGCCACTAGATGTAGCTGTGTTGCCATACTGGCGATATCCAACTGCGAGCTTGGAAGAAACAACTCGCTTAGTGGGCGCGTCCACTCCTGAGCGATCAATGCACAACTGCTCCATAATGACAACAGGATGAGGGTGATAACCATAGCCCACAGTCGCCAAGAATTAATGAACAAGGAGACGTTTTGTTGTTGCGGTGGAGTTGGCGGGGGGCCGGATGATTGTTGTCTTGTTTTTGGGGACTGCTTTGATAACTCAACCGACTGAGAAGTGGAAAGTGACGTCATAGGATTAGCATTATTATTAGTATGATTGGCATTAAGATGTTGAGAGTGATTGTCAATATGGGTGTTCATGACGCAGCTCCGCCTTTTAATTCAACAGTGGATAAGTTATGTGCCAACCCTACCAATGATGACATGCCGCCATAAATCCATACGGGTGGCAGCTCGCCCATACAACGCTGGTTCCCATAGCTTAAGCGTTGCCACACCAAACTGTCTTTAATCTCAGCCCTAGTGATTGGACTAAGGGGATCTATAATTAATAAGCAAACATCTTCATCTAACTGCGCCAAATCGCCCATTCGTATCGGAACGAAGCCATAACTATTGCCTAGGCCCAGTACCACAAGCTCTTTTTGCATCTGTGAAAGCGCGGGCTGGAACAAACTATTAGCAACATACATACGCATATTATTAGCATCCGCAAACTGTACGACGGCGAATTTCTTGATGTTTGGATAGCGCTGTTGCAGGCGCGCACCAGCAAGTTTGATATCTTTATGGCTTTTGATAACATAGTCTTCAGCCAATTTAGGCGCATCGATCAGTTTGCCCAGCTGGCGAGTCGGCTCAGTATAATCCGCCCAAGTCGCACTCTCCCCTTTAGCAGCAAACATAATCGACTCTGCGGGGACGTCACCATAAAGACTGCGAGCATGCTCATAAAAAAAGTTATCCACGACCATATCTACTGGCAGCTGAGCGATTAACTCGGCATTGGGCTGATAACGGATACCGACATCAACCGTCGAAGTTGGCAGTTTAGGCGTGCCGACCCATCTGTCCCACACTCTGATATCGCCTGTCGCAATCGGAGGATAGCCCATGGCCGTCAACGTCGCCGCATTGCCCCAATCAGGAGAAGCAATATTGATTTTAACGTTATCAGGCTGATCTACCCGAGCATCTTTTTGTCCCGTTGTTGGTTGCTGACACGCAGTAAGGGCAGTGGTGAATACCAATGCTGTGATGACAGCCCACCCCTTTCGCTTAAGCAGCACAGAGTTGAAACAATCAGATACTGAAGGTTTGATTATCAGACGGGAGAATTTGTATTTGTACAGAACAGAAAACATAAGGGTCTATCTTTTTAGGCGAGTAAGAAGAATCAATGAATAAAAAAAGAAGATAAATCAGACATCAAGCGATGGCGACAGGTTGTCCCGTTATAGGATGACGGAGCAGCTGCATATCCACATTAAAGATACTGCGCAGTATGTTGGGCTGCATGGTGCTTTTGATATCACCCTTGTGACAAACTCGGCCGTTTTTTAGGGCGATAATTCGATCCGCATACTGCGCGGCCAGATTAATATCATGCACAATAATAATCACACACAAGCCCTGCTCATCGACCAAACGACGAATAAGCTGAATCACTTCTAATTGATAATGCATATCCAGTGCTGCTAATGGTTCATCGAGCAATAGATAACGGGTGTCTTGCGCCAGACACATGGCAAGCCAAACTCGTGCTCGCTCACCGCCTGACAGCGTGGTAGTCGTACGGTCAGCGAACGCCTCTACTTGAGTAATACGCATCGCTTGTGCAACTTTATCCTTGTCAATTTGGTTGGGCTTTTGTAGCCATTTTTGGTGTGGATATCGTCCTAGCATGACCAGCTCGCGCACCGTAAATCCAGCCGCATCCGGCAATTGCTGCGGTAGATAGGCCATTTGCTTGGCCAGCTCCTTACTGCTGTAGTCGCTAATGTGGCGCTCATCTAAGCGGATACTGCCACCATTAATTGTCATCTCACCTGCCAACGCTTTAATCAAAGTGGATTTGCCTGAGCCGTTATGCCCCACTAAGGCGACCAGCTCATTGGTATCCATCTCACAGCTCACATTGTCTAGTAACGTGTTGCCTTGGCGGCTGATGGTCAGTTGATCTGCACATAACATATAGTTACCCGTCGTTCATTAAAGTCGTGATATTTGTCTAAAAAAGCCAATAAAAATTGATTTTACTCGTAAATGATAATAAAAACAATTATCATTAACTTAATATATTTTTTATCTTCCTCCACTATTGTTCGTGAGTATATAAATGACCCATTCTACCTCCTCTGCTAATCCCACTTCTTATGCCCAAGCAAACGCCTATACCCCCTTAAACTTTCCTGAACTTGCCAGCGCCATCACTCACATCAATGAAGAGCATTACGATGAATTGCTCGGGTTTTTGACCGCTTTTACTTCTCTGTCGTCAGAAGACATGGATGAGGCAAGCGTACAGCTGGTTGATATCTATGCCGAGGCAATCGCTTTACAAATACAATATAAAGGCACAAAAAAAACGTCTGCTCAGGCACACAACCCGACATTTTTTATAGCCTTTACAGCGCCCATCACCCAGTTTAGTGACTTAAATACGCAATATATTTTGCTCAAACAACAAGCGGATAAAAAACTCGGCAAAAAAACCATCAAACTGACCAAACAGACTTTTTTAGTACAGGACAGCTATAAGGTCAGTCCAAATATGCTGCGTCTTGAATTGACGGGGTCTACGTTGGATGTCTCCAACAAAAACTCTGTCCCTGTTGATGAAGCAGGTTATGCGTACTTGTTTGATTTGGCGCATAATGCCAGCGCTTCACAAAACGTTGACGATAAGGCCTCGCCTACGCGTGCTCATTGCTATTACACATTAAGAAAAGCATGGCAGACGTCAGATGGCGTACGCGCATGGGTTGATGTTTTTTTGCATGGGGATACGCCCGGTGGTCATTGGGCACGCTCATTACAAGTAGGCGATACCGTCATGAGTAAACGTGAGTTCCCTGAAAAAACGGCCCATTTGCAGGATGGACAAACGTTACTGATTGCTGATGAAACCTCGATGCCCACCGTGGCACGCTTACTGGAGCTTTGGGACAATCCTCTACCGCCTTTGGTGCTTTGTGTTACCCAAGAGCTAGCCGATCAAGCGTACTTTGATGCAGTTAAAATAGGCACTGATAAAAAAAACGGTGACAAGACCAGACAAAGTGCTGAGTGTCAGATAGACAACAGCTTTATGCTGTTGTCTTTGGTGACAGGTAAGGTCAACTCAGGAAAAGAGTTGGCTGCCTTAATTGACCACACATTGGCCAACTATCTGACTAACCACCCCATACAAATTGATACAGTTTGGGGCGCTTTAGAGGCGGGTACAGCAAAAGCACTTCGAGGGCTGATTCAACAAAGGCTAGGATTAGAGCGTAGTGATTCCGTTATTAAGGTGTATTGGCGCAAAGACTGAGGCTACTTATGAGCCTGTCTGATACCTGCTTACACACAACTGACTTCCAAGGTTTGACTAAGTGACGCAAGGTTATAGTTTGCAAACTCACCATACAAATTGACCACATCGCCCATAATCAGCAGTGCTGGTGTGGGCAGGCTGGCGGATGCTTGCTGCTCGGCGATATCCTTTAACGTGCCGATGAGTACTTGCTGCGTGGGTAGGCTTGCATGACTGATGATCGCAAACGGCGTCGCACCGTCTCGCCCTGCCTCTATCAACCCTTTTGTCATCTCATCCAAACGATGCAATCCCATATAAAAAACGACTGTCTGAGTGCTGTCCAGTAATTCACTATAGTCCTCATTGGGTGCGCCCAGTTTTTTACAAGCTGTGACAAACTGCACCGATTGGGCGTGATCGCGGTGTGTCAATGGGATACCCGCGCGACTCGCCGCGGCGCTGGCTGCGGTGATACCAGGAATAGATTCAAAACAAATGCCATGCCGTACTACCTCTTGGATCTCTTCACCGCCCCGTCCAAAAATAAAAGGGTCACCGCCTTTTAGTCTAACCACTGTTTTATTAGCAAGGGCGTGCTTGACGAGAAGCTCATTGATTCCCGCTTGTGGTAGCGCATGATTGGCACGACGTTTACCGACGAATATCTTTTCGGCAGTCAGCGCACACATGTCCAAAATATCTTCAGAGACCAAACTGTCGTACAGCACCACATCTGCGCGCTGCATCACCCTCAGTGCTTTTAGCGTCAACAATTCAGGGTCACCAGATCCTGCGCCTACCAGATAGACCGCGCCTTGTTTCTGACTCAATTGGGTATCTTGCACCCCGCTCTCCATGCACTTTTGACTCGTTAAACCGTAGGGTGCGCTGTTTGCAATAAAGGCTGGTGAATTGGGCATGATGGTCGCTCCTGATGACAGTATAAGTACAGTAAAGTAGCGCACTAAAAATAAGGCGATTTAATAAACTTCTGCTCAGGCTCAGCCAATTTTTAGTTGCACATCATCCGTTGCAAGTGACATGCCAGCAAGCCATTAAGCTGACTCTAATTGAGCATGTTTTATGATTAAGTCATTAATCTGACCGACACAAGAGCCACAATTGGTGCCCGCTCGGCACTGCTCCCCAACAGCTGCCGCACTGGTACAGCCCTGCTTAGCGATCGCCTCAATAATACGGTTTTCGCCAACGGACATGCACGAACAGACGAGTGGCCCAGGATCGACATAGCCACTGGCAGGACGGCCAGCCAGTAACCATTTATAACGCTGATTGACAGGCATTTGATTGGCATCGGCAAAGCAGCTATCGAGCCATTGGATACTGGGTAAGGCCTTGGGCGTTGGTGCAAGATAAACGGCCATGATGAGTTTCTCATTAGACCCCTCACCCTCTGTTGCGATACTGTCTGTATGATCAGTGCTGGCTGACGCGCTGCTGTTTACCGCTGCACGAATGGACTGGGTCATAATGAAGCGCAATTGATCACGCTGTTTATTAATGGTGAACGCCGTATTGGTCGTGTGCGTTTGTGATGCCAACTGCCCTGAATACTGTATCGCTTCTGCAAATTGCTGCCAAAAATCAGAAGTGTTTAAAGTATGACTCACACTGATATTTGGGCTGGCAAAGTGAATCAGTACGCTGTTCATTTGCCGGCTTAAGTTCCAAGTAAGGGCGGGCAGTTGGTTTGCCAAAGCAGCATTTGTCCCTGTGTGACTCTTTTTTTCGAATACATCTTCTTGTACCCTCTTTTTCTCAAAATTGTCCAAGATCGTACGCAATTGCACTATAACGGTGTCTTGCCAGTCAGGATGCACCAAAATCTTACCAAACGTGTGCATGGGCACTGCGGTAAGACGGATGGCTGAATTTTTAAGCTCGGGCTGTCCTGAGTGCGGATCAACGACCGTTGGAATAAGCGTACCCATACGGGCAAAGCTGGCAAAAGCATTGCTCCAGTGCATCGACATAAATGCATCACCAACTCGCATCACATCGCTCATTGCCACTTGTACCAGCACCTGACTTGCCTCTTGCTCAGCTATCACACCTTCTTCATACTGACGATGCAGTTGTACAAAATCATCAGTTTCCACACCAAGCTGCGCGGCATCATCAGGATGTAGCGTCAGCACTGGCTTTGACTGGTGTTGATTTAACTGCGGGGCGAGGCCCGTTCGAGTCATGGTATGCCATTGATCGCGCAATCTACCTGTGATGAGACGCAAATCAAGGGTTGGCGCATTCAGTTTTGACGATATATTGTTGTATCGCCGTTTGTGTCTTTGCTTGTGTCGGTGCCGATTGGGCACACTGGCATTATCAGCAGGCGTGATGGCTATCAGCTGTGCTTTGATGCAAGAGGCCGTCTGAATAGTCATATCACCTAATAAATCATCTGACCGCTCATTTGCCGCCTCAGTCATTGAAATACGCGCGCCGCCCCACTGAAATGGCCGCATCATGTCGTAGTCTTCATTGCTAAGCGCGTTTGGCATGCGCCGATGGTGGATAGAGTGATTGCTATGCGTTGCCTCTGCCATCAAAACAGACAGGTCTTTGGCAAGATTGAGATAACGCGGCTGGTTTTTGGTTGAGACAGTTTGATTTTTATCATTGCCATAGGCTGTCAATGCCACGTGCTCATTGAATATCTCGCTGGGGTGCTGGTAATCAAACCCTGAAAACCCCATACGCTTGGCGACTTGCGACAGTATCCACCAGTCAGGCTTTGCCATACCTGTCGCAGGCAGTAAAGATCGCTGACGCGAGATGCGCCGTTCAGAATTGGTCACCGTGCCTGATTTTTCGCCCCAACCTTGGGCCGGCAGGACAATATCAGCACATTTTACCGTATCACTGTCTACTGAGCAGTCCGACACGATTACCAAGTCGCATTCAGCCAGCGCTTGGCGAAATCTGTCCGCCTCTGGCAAACTCACCACAGGATTGGTTGCCATAATCCAAATGGCCTTGATGCGCCCATCCAAAATTGCATCGGCAGCATCGCAAGCTTTGACACCAACATTTGCAGCGATAGACTGAGGGGACGCCCAAAAATCCACCACCAGCTGACGATGCTCCCTATTGTCTAAGTCCAAATGGGCCGCCAATAAATTGGCAAGCGCGCCAACTTCTCGCCCACCCATCGCATTGGGCTGACCAGTCAATGAAAATGGGCTCGCCCCTACTTGACCCACGCGCCCCGTAAATAGGTGGGTGTTGATAATGGTATTGACCTTGTCTGTGCCACTTTTGGATTGATTCACCCCCATACTAAATGCAGTCACGGTCTTGTCATTGGCAGCAATCCACTCATAAAACTGACGGACACTATCGGGTGACACTTGACAGGCGCTCGCCACCTTGTCAATCGTCCACATTTTGGCTGCATACAAAGCCTCATCAACACCCACACATTGCCTAGTATATTGCTTGTCTTGGCAACCGTGCTGCTCAAGATAACGCAATAAACCATTATATAAATGCGTGTCAGTACCAGCCGCAATGGGCAAATGCAAATCGGCAAACTCACAAGCGTCCGTACGCCGCGGATCAATCACGATCAGTTTTTTATTTGGGTTCAATTTTTTGGCCGTCAAGAAACGCCCAAACAGGATGGGGTGACACCATGCCATGTTTGAGCCAACCAGTACCAATAAGTCACAGGTTTCAAAATCCTCATAATTACCCGGCACCAGATCTGCACCAAACGCGCGCTTATGTCCCGCTACCGCTGATGACATACACAGCCGAGAATTGGAGTCGATATTATTGTTACCGATAAAGCCTTTGATGAATTTATTGGCAACATAATAGTCTTCAGTCAATAGCTGGCCTGAGACATAAAACATAATACTGTCGCGCCCATACTTATCGATCGTATCATTTAAACGCTTAGCAATATCCCCTAACACAGTGTCCCAATCGGTGTTCTCAATAAGTGGCTGCCTATCAGACGTTTTGATAGGATTCAAGTGAGAAGCGATATTCAATGGCAGAGGCTGCTGTTGCTGCATGGATGCCCGCTTGTTTTGATAGTAAGGCTGAATCAATCGGCGCTCGGTGCCAAGCGTCTGGACAAGCGCGCTGCCTTTTGAGCATAATTTGCCAAAGTTAGCAGGATGCTCGGGGTCTCCTTTGACACTGATTACTCCCCTATCATTAACACTCGCTAGGACACCGCAACCGACGCCGCAATAAGGACAAGTGGTACGTATCATTTTGCTCGCGCCATCAGCTGGGGTCAGCGATGATGCTTCATGGACATCTTCAGCAGTGCTGATGGTATGAGTCGCTATCGTCTGGCTCATCGCTGTTTTAGCGGGGTGAGCCAAATGACTTGACGCAGCCGTTTGCTTGGTATGACTGGCATCTGTGATTGTATTGGTCGCTGAGATTTTATGAATAGCCATGTCACTCATGACGCCTCCTCCACTAATTCAGTCATGTCTACGTCGTCACTTGTGCTATCAGTGCTGACATTGCTCATAGCCAGTACGTCTAAATCACAATAAGCGCTACCAAAGATTAAATGATCTTTTATGCCCGATACATCGACGTTATCCGTAATAAGCTGACTGTAGAAACTGCCATCATTGACATCACCATAGAGTACGGCGCCAACGAGCCGATTATTTTTCAGGTAGAGACAGTGATAATGGTTTAAGGTAGGCTGGCGATAGACGAGAGTTTCAATGGTCTCAGCGTCGCCATTGTCGAAGGCAATTTGACCGGCCGAATAGGCTGCCACGCCAGATACTTTTAATTTTAATGACAAGGGTTTGCTGACGAAGGGTTTCCAGTGCTTTTGTAAGGATTTGGTATTATCTGCTGCTATGACGGGGCTTGATATTACCGCTTCTTTTAAGACCGTGACGAGCGTATCAACTTGCTGATTTACTGGGGCGATCATGCCGAACAGCTCCCCATCTAGCTCGACACACTCGCCAATCGCATACACATGAGGACAGCTGGTGTGCATGCAGTTATCAACGACAATACCGCGATTGACATCAAGCCCGCTGTCTTTGGCCAAGGAGGTATTGGGTATCACGCCCACTGCCATCACGATAAAATCAGCCGGTAAGGTACGGCCAGACTCTAAGACCAACCCGCACACCTCGTCTCTATCATTGATGGCGATGGCTTCTGTCTTTGCAGATACCTCAAGACCAACACCGCGGCGGCTTAACTCAGCTTGTAAAAGCTGGGCGGCTGGCAAATCCAGCTGGCGATTGAGCACATAGTCATCCACGTGAATGACGGTCATGCTTGCCCCTTGCATGGACATTGCACAGGCGGCTTCTAACCCAAGTACGCCGCCGCCAATCACCAGTCCTGTTTTGCCTTGACGAGCATACTCAGTCAAAGCTGTGACATCAGCCACGTCTCGAAACACATGAACGCCTTTTGCCGTATGATTGGGAAACGGTATCACTCGAGCCGTTGAACCAGTGGCAATGACCAGTTTGGCATAACGGAGCACTTGTCCATTGCCAAGCTCAATACACTGCTGCTCAGTATCAATCGTATCGACACTCAACCCAGCCAAGACAGTGATACCCAGCGCCTCGTAATCCGCTTTATCGTATAAATAGGTGTCCTCAAACGCCGCATCTCCTGAGAGTACAGGCGACAGCATAATGCGGTTGTAGCCCACCTGTGGTTCTTTACCAATCAGAGTAATGGGTAGTGGTATGTCAGGGCTTTTTAAATGCAGGTTGTCTAAGCGCTCATTTTTCGCTTGTATACTTTGCTGCTGTACCCGTGCAAGCTCAATGGCGAAACGGCTACCTGCCATACCCGCACCGATGATGATAACACCCTCGCTACCCATTTTATCGTGGCAACAGTTGGTTTTGTGAGCATCAGTGCTGTATTCGTCAGCGCTATATTTATCATTACCATATTTATCATTACTACATTCACAAGTATGGTCGGTTACAACTTGATGGATAGGTATGTCAGGGGAATCTGTATCAATCGCAGATTTGGCGGCATTTTTTGATGTATGGAGCAACATAAAACGAAGTTCCTTAGCAGCATAGTGCAGCGTTAAACAAGTGATGACACGTCTTTGAAAATGGGCAACCTATGACAGATGTACCCATAGCAACAAGACAATGATGACAGTCTGTACGAAGCAAATGCCATGCCACACCAGTAAAGGATTGCGTTTAATAAGTGGCTCAGGATCGCGGCTGCGTGCGCGGTTATCAGGGTTGAAATCTTGTAAAAACTCACCGATGGCTTGATAACGAACATTGGTATTGGGATGTAGCGCCCGTACAAGCGCTTGTTGGCTAACAGGCGGTATGTTTTGTTGTCGCAGTGGCTGCGTTGGCATGACTAAGGTCTGCTTCGGATTCATCAACTCTTGCGAACCAAAAGGCAGCTGTCCTGTCAATAGCTCATAACCAATCACAGCGATTGAGAACAGATCAGAGTGCACCCCTTTTGGTGCATCACTGTAGTACTCTGGTGCAGCGTAGTGCAGATCGCCATTGGGAGGACGTGTACTACCTTTTAAGATTGATGAGCTGGCAGAGCCAAAGTCAATCAGTTTCACCGCGCCTGATTTGGTCAACAGCACGTTTTCGGGCTTGATATCTTGGTGCAAGAGATAATTGCGGTGCATCACTCGCGCCGCCATACCTATTTTGGTCAGCAAATCATAGGTCTGCCAAACATCACATGGCGCATGTCGTTCAATGAAGTCACGTAAACTCTCGCCTTCGATATACTCAGTTAGGTGATATAGATAGGTGGTGCTGGCGGGTACTGGATAGTAACGCAGTAGCCCTGAGCCGCTCAGCCCAGAGCCCATTCCATGAACGTGGGCTTTGTTTGAATCCATCGCTTGCAAGCGATTGGGGTCAGCTTGATTATAAGCAGACTCGCCCGCGCGGCGGTGCTTTGACAAGCTCAGGCCAATTTTGCGCTCTTGTAAAAAATCACGCAAATAATGACCATCCGCTATGGTATCAAGGCTCGGCGACTTCAGCACAAAGTCATTACAGTCTTTATCTTGTACCCAATACACGTGACTGCGGGCAGTGCGCGCAATGATGCTCAGCACGGTAAAACCATCAATGCTACCCCCTATTTCTAAAGCTGGCGGCAGCTGATAGCGAGGAGTATCGTGGGTCGCGCTGGTATTATGCTCAAGATGAGAGCCATCACACTCAAAACGAGCGCCAGAATTCTCTGTTAAATTGGATGGTTTTGGCATCGCATTCATACTTAGCATGATCATACTTAAGTTGTCATGACTGCCTTCTGTAAAAGCGTGCTCGCACAAGGTTTGACTGGCATGAAATCCTGCTGGCAAGCTGTGCGTGGCCGACAGCGCCTGACACATGTTTGTCGCCGCTGTACACAGCTCAAACGCTAACTCAACCTCATCGATGTGCTCATAAATCCCATCCGTCATGATTGCCAAGCACTCGTTTTGATGCAGCGTAAACACCGACTGTTGTAGATCAAGCTGTCCATCTGCGCCGATAGCCGCCGACAGCGCCCCTTTGTCTTCCCCCCGATGAATGCGGTGGTCTGCACTAAGAACCGTCAGATTGTCTAATCCAACACGGTAAATACGAGAATCGCCTGTATGAAACAGATGGATACGATCACCAATGCACAACAACCCTGACAGCGTAGACAACAAAGGCGGCACCCGCTGGTACGCTTGCGGAAAATACAACATATCATTGGCTTTATTTACCGCCGTCCTAATGATGCTCGCAATGTAATCATCATCCAAAGGCGTGATTTGAGGTGGATCTCGTGACGGCTGTTGTACGTGCGGCAACTTTGATAGTGCTAACGTTATTTTTTCCGCGACCGTATTGACGACCAGCTGGCTTGCCTGTTTGGGAAACTGGCAAGCACTGACCCCATCTGCCATCAGCACCAACAGTGGTGCTGATGGTTTAGAAGCGTTGTCTTGATTTACGTCGTCAGACTCGGTCAACGCGGTACCCAAAAGATAACGCGGCAGGCAGGTCGTGATCAGGAGACTGTCTTGGTTTTCGGCTTTACGACCTTTCATCGTAAAAAAGTCAAGCCACCACAACGCAGAGTCTACGCTGTGGTGACTGGATTCACTAGCCCTACTCATTGCCACACTTGCAGCACTACTTGCCTGATCGACACTCATATGAGCACCTTGTTGACTGTTTTTTTGTATGTCTTTTTGAATGGTATTCAAAATCATCCTTATTTATTTTCTCGTGCTAGCTATGACTGACTTGAATCTCAGCAAATGACCCATCTGGCATCTCTTCAATAATGACCCCTTCAGGTTCTTTGAGTAAAAACAGCGCAAAGAAACCCACCACTGCCGTCGCAGCGATGACGAAGAAAAACACTTGATAAGACACCAGACTCAGTACCGTGAGATAGACCACCGAACCAACGTTACCGTACGCACCCGTCATACCAGCGAACTGCCCCGTCATACTACGCTTGATCAATGGAATCACCGCAAAGACCGCCCCTTCTCCTGCCTGCACAAAAAACGAGCAAAACATGGTGATTAACAACGCGAGCGCAAGTGGCCATGTTGAATCAAGAATGCCCATTAACAAATACCCAACAGCCAAACCTGCTGTCAAAATCAGCAAGGTGATTTTTCGACCAAACTTATCACTGAGCCAACCCCCACCAGGACGTGACATCAGATTCATAAAAGCATAACTCGACGCCAACACGCCCGCCATAACGATCGAGAGATTAAAGGTCTCTTGATAAAACAATGGCAACATCGATACGACAGCAAGCTCTGAACCAAAAGTTGCAAAGTACAGAATATTTAAAATACCGACCTGCTTAAAGTCATACCGATGCGCGTCAGGCACAGGCGTGGTAAAGACCTCTTTATTAAAGCGATAACTGCTGATGAACTCGTAGATATACAGGACAGCAAGACCAATATAAATCAGCGTGACACTAGACTGGCTGAGCAGGCTCACGCCCGCAGGTGATAGCTTCCATGCCAACAAAGCTAGTGCCAAATACATGGGTAATTTAAACACCATCATCAGCCAAAAGTCGCCCGATGAGGTCACCATCATAGCGCCCGACTTTTTGGGTTTAAAGTAAGTCGCACCCTTAGGCGTGTTTCGCGCCATCTTATAAAAAATCACACTATAAAGCGCCATCACCACACCTGACACGGCGGTGGCATAACGCCAGCCTTCATCGCCCCCAAAGATCGCTGCCGCTATAATCGCCACGGTGGGTAGTAGTAATGCCGCTGCGGCTGAACCAAAATTGCCCCAACCCCCATAAATCCCTTCCGCCGTGCCCAGCTCATTGGTTGGGAACCAATCACTCATCAAACGAATACCAACCACAAAACCTGCGCCAACAAACCCCAATAAAAAACGGGACAACGCCAAGGTGTTGTAATCTTGCGCGAACGCAAACGTAAAGCAAGGAATCGCACCGATAGCCAAAATCGCCGTATAGACAAGACGCGGGCCGAAACGATCGGTCAACATACCGATAATGACACGGGCTGGGATGGTCAACGCCACGTTCAATATCAGAAGCGTTTTGACTTGGTCTTTTGTGAGACTCAATGTCTCACCAATCGCGGATAAAAACGGAGCGTGGTTAAACCACACAAAAAAGGTCAGAAAAAACGCCATCCAACCTAAGTGAAGAATTTTATTTTTACCTGAAAAAGATAAGACGTTTAGCTTGTCTGGGGTAGAGGCAACAGGGGTCGATGATGACGATGACATAGGCAGCGGCTTCCTTAAATGGTTAACTTCTCGGTTATTGCAAAGCGTCAAATGTTCAAAAAAAATCCATTAAGACAGTTAAGGCGGTGCAATGGCTATGCCAGTTGTGGTAATAAATTGCGTTTTTAAAATGAGCAAGGGTTTTAAGGCAGAGCTACAACGCCTGCTTGCTAAGCTTTTACGACGCTTTTACCACGGCACTAAAACTTTATGACCCTTTTTATAAGAACCAAAAAAAGAGGAGAAAAACAAAAGCAGTGTTTTGACCTACCCACAACGAGAGAACCCAAATTGGGGCAACGTAATCTCTATGTTGGTGCATTTGTATCTTATGGAGGCATTGATAGAAAACTTATAATCGACATTCTGATCAGCAACACAGACAGAGGCATCTTTTTTTCTTTTGCCTCTGTTAAATTTCTCAGAAACCTTAATAAGCATACTGTTTGCCCTTGTCTTTTACTCAACCGCTTATAACGGCGTGCCTCAAGAAATACACAAGAATAAAGTTGCTTGGCACAATTATTGAATGCTCTGTATGAGTAGGCATCTAAATGTCATTTATCAGCTATATAGAGGACAGACGCATGAGTAGCACTACAATAGGCACAAAAAACACAAACACAGAAAGTAAAGGCAACTTAGTCGTGATTGGCAACGGCATGGTCGGTCATCATTTTGTTGAGAGAGCCATTGAGCAAGGCTTGCATGAACAATTTGAGATTCATGTATTTGCAGAAGAGGACCGCCCTGCTTATGACCGTGTGTATTTGTCCAGTTATTTTGAGCACAAAGATGCCAGCAAGCTGAACCTAGTCGATTTAACCACTTATGATTCATCAAAAATACAACTGCATTTAAACCAGCGAGTTGTGGAGATCGACTCGATCAATCAATCTATAACCACGCAAGCTGGCGAGAAAATTGAGTACAGTGAGCTGGTACTAGCAACAGGATCGTATCCTTTTGTACCACCGATTCCCGGTCGTGAGCATCCGCACTGTCATGTGTATCGTACAATTGCAGATTTGGACGAGATTTTGGCCATTGCTGAATTACCCAAAGTCAAAAAAGGCGTGGTGGTTGGTGGCGGACTACTCGGACTAGAAGCGGCAAAAGCGCTGGTTACCCTTGGCCTTGATACGTATGTGGTCGAGTTTGCCCCGCAGTTGATGGGGGTTCAGCTTGATGCGGCAGGTGGCGAGATTTTAAAGCGTAAAATCGAGGCGCTGGGCGTCACAGTCCTAACAGGCAAAAACACCCAAGACATTGTTTCTAATACAGATAGTGCAGACAGTGATGCCAATTATCTCACCATGCAATTTACCGATGGCAGCTCATTAGATACCGATATGATTGTGTTTAGTGCGGGTATCAGGCCGCAAGATGGCATAATAAAAAACAACCCTGAATGCGGGATTACCATGGGAGCACGAGGTGGTATTTTGATCGATGAGCAATGTCGCACCAATGCCGAGCATGTCTATGCCATTGGCGAATGCGCGGTGTGGAACAATCAAGTCTTTGGCCTCGTGGCACCCGGTTATAGCATGGCGAGCATTTGTGCTGCCCAAATTGCCGGCAATCAGGAACAAAGATTTACGGGCGCTGATATGAGCACCAAATTAAAACTGATGGGCGTTGATGTCGGTAGTATTGGCGACGCGCATGGTGCTGCTGACAACAGTCTAAGCTACCTGTACCAAAACCCTGCCGAAGGTATTTATAAGAAGCTTGTCACCACAGCGAACAATAAACGTTTGCTTGGTGCCGTGTTGGTCGGTGATACCGAAGATTATAATAACTTGCTGCAGTTGTATCTCAATGACATTGATCTGCCAGCGCATCCCGAAAGCCTGATACTACCCAACGTCGAAAAACCTATGATGGGCATCGACAATTTACCCGATACCGCCACGATTTGCTCTTGTTACAACGTATCGAAGGGGGCGATTTGCTCCGCAGTCGCAAACGGCGCGTACTCGATTTCTGACATCAAAACCGTAACGAGTGCCGGCACAGGCTGCGGCGGTTGTGCGCCAATGGTAAAAGACACCGTGAGTTACCAGCTAAAAACGCTTGGTTTTGAGGTCAATAACGACTTATGCGAGCATTTTGCTTATTCTCGTCAGGATTTATACAGCTTGATTCGCGTTCATGGTATCAAAACCTTTGATGAGCTGCTGACGGAGCATGGTCGCGGTCATGGTTGTGAGATTTGCAAACCGACCGTTGCCTCTATTTTGGCGTCGTGCTGGAATGATTATGTGCTCAAGCCTGAACTAACCCCGCTACAGGACAGCAACGATTACTATTTAGGAAACATCCAAAAAGACGGCACTTATTCAGTCGTGCCGCGCGTGCCGGGTGGTGAAATCACTGCCGATAAGCTCATCGTGCTGGGGCAAGTCGCAAAAGAGTTCAATCTATACACCAAAATCACAGGCGGACAACGTGTGGACTTATTTGGTGCACGTATGGAGCAGCTGCCTGATATCTGGACACAACTGGTGCAGGCAGGCTTTGAGACGGGGCACGCCTATGGTAAATCGCTACGCACCGTGAAGTCTTGCATCGGTAACAACTGGTGCCGATATGGCGTCGATGACAGCATTGGTCTGGCGTTAAGATTAGAGGATCGCTATAAAGGCGTGCGTTCACCGCACAAGATTAAGATGGGGGTGTCAGGTTGTATGAGAGAGTGTGCTGAAGCACAAAGCAAAGACTTTGGCATGATTGCGACCGAAAACGGCTGGAATTTATTCGTCTGCGGTAATGGCGGTATCACGCCGCGCCACGCCGAGCTGTTCGCAACCGACCTCGATACCGAAACCCTAGTCAGATATATCGACCGCATCATTATGTTTTATATCAAAACAGCCGACAAGCTCCAGCGCACTTCAAAATGGCGCGAAAGCTTAGAGGGCGGGCTTGAGTACTTACAAGCAGTTATCATTGAAGACAGTTTAGGGATTGCAGAAGAGCTTGAAGCACAGATGGAGTTGCTCATCGAAAATTACGTCTGTGAGTGGGCTGAAACGATTAACGATACCGAAAAGCTCAAACGCTTTCGTCACTTTGTGAACAGTGAGCAAGGCGATGACAACGTCGTGTTTGTGACCGAACGCGATCAAATCCGCCCCGCCACGGATGCTGAAAAATCGGCCATTCAAGTGGTGGAGTTGGCTTAATTAGAGACCAGCAGAACACTTTATTAACGCGACCATACTCAAGGATAACGCTCCATGAAACAGCACACTATTTGCCGCCTGAACGACATCATCCCTGACACGGGCGTTTGCGCACTGATAGAGGGCAAACAAATTGCCATCTTTCGCACCAAAAAAAACGACCTCTTCGCCCTTGATAATTATGATCCATTCAGTCAAGCCAACGTGCTGTCTCGCGGTTTGATTGGTGGCACAATGATTGTGAATGAGACGGGCACAGACGAAGAGGTGCTTTATGTCGCCTCGCCTATTTATAAACAGCGCTTTAACCTTGCCACAGGACAGTGCTTAGACGATGGAAATGTAACACTGGCTGCTTATCACGTGGCGTTAAACAACGATACTGTCATGCTGCAAAACTTTTAAAAAACTTGGGCGCGCCCTCATTGAAGACACGCCCTAGTTGTTTGAGATAAAGACTTTATTGATGTAAAAATCTCTTACACTGCTTTAACTGGCTCATGACGTTTTACCCGACTAATCGTTAGTCCTGTAAAACCAAACAGTATCGTCAGTAGTAACGACAAATAACAGAAGAACGCGTAAGGCAAATAGTCAAGCACAGGCACGCCTAACGCTTGGCTGATAAACACACCGCAGACACTCCAAGGCACGAGTGGATTGATGACTGTACCTGCATCCTCAATGGTACGAGACAGGTTTTTGGGGTGTAGATTTAAGCGCTCGAAGGTGGGACGAAAAGCAGTACCAGACAACAAGATACTCAAATACTGCTCGCCAATCAGCACGTTGATACTGAGTGCTGACATGGCAGCGGCAAATATGGCACGTCCTGACGTGGTTAATGTGTGTTTTATACCTGATAATAGGGCTGGCAAAATACCTAATGCGGTCAAAAGCCCACCAAGACTTAACGCCAGTATCACAATCGCTTGAGTAAAGAACATACTTTGTACACCGCCGCGCGACAGCATACCCCCAACCTCTCCAAGCTCTAATGAAGCGGCGGGCGCATAGCCTGCAAATAGATAGCCACCCAATTGCCCAAAGCTTGGCGAGCTATGCAAGTAAGTAATGATAAGAGCGGCCGCGATGGTACAAATAATCGTGTAGATGGCATTGACGCGAAAAACCGCTAACCCAACCAGTACCACAAAGGGCAACACCGCATATCCGTGCACCAAACCACTTTCAATCAGCTGACCTTGCAATACGGTCACTTGACTGAGATCAGAACCTGCCGTCTGCCCTGAAAAAAACCAAAAAATAATGACTGTCAATATCCACGCTGGTACGGTGGTGTACATCATATTACGAATATGCTCAAACAAATCGATGCCCACCACAGAGGAGGCTATCGTACAAGTATCAGATAATGGCGACATCTTGTCCCCAAAAAACGCACCTGAGACGACCGCACCAGCTGCAATCGCAACATTGGCATCAAAGGCGTTACTCATACCAATAAACGCCACGCCTAACGTTGCCGCTGTCGTCAAACTACTGCCCAAAGCAATACCGATAATAGACGTTAATACAAAAGCGGAAATATAATAATATTCAGGGGATATCAACTGAAAGCCGAAATACATCAGCGTTGGAATGGCACCTGACATCATCAAGGCGGCGACCATCAGACCGATGAAGAAGAATAAATATATCGCACCAATACCCCGCATAACCCCTGATGCCATTTGCAGTTGCATTTCATCAAAGCTCAAGCCTTTAAACAGACCAATAGCCAGTAGAACGCAGATAGCGAGTATGAGCGATAAATGAGGCACCCAGCCAAAACCAATCATGGTAACGCCCATAATGGCAATGACAATGGCAGAAATCATAAATGCCAGTTGAGGTGAAATTTGGGTTAATATTTTTGGAGGCATCACACATCCTTAGAGCGCCAGCGTAATCTGGCGTTAGATTGAATTTAAATATTGAATTTAAGTGGAGGCAAGTTTAATGAGTTTGTTTGGCGATTACCAATCGGATTATTGATCAAATAAGCCATCGGTCTTAGCCGCCATGACAAAGTCATTACGGTGCAAACCTTTAATACTGTGCGACCACCACGTTACGGTCGCTTTGCCCCACTCGACTAGGATGCCTGGGTGATGCCCTTCTGCTTCGGCTATTTCTGCCAGTTGATTGGCAAATGCCATCGCCTTAACGAAGTTTTTAAATTTATATTGTCGTTGTAACTGTTTGATGCCATCGACTTCAATCAATGACCAATCTGGTATTTGTTGTAACAGCACGCGTGCCTCAGTCTCATCGACTGTCGGTGCGCCAATACGGCACGCTTCGCAGCTGCCTTGTGATAACTCAGTCATCATAATATCCTTATTTTAACGATTGTTTTTTTAATACACATATACCTGTGTCGATGTCGGTTTACCCTTCTCTAAATATTTAACACGCCAAAACTATTTTTTAGGCCACTAACTGGTTTTAACTGAATATGTAGGCTGGAACAATCCGAGTGTGCGGGCTTGCTTGATTACGCCCATGATGTCACTATCGACGATGTCAAATAGCGTATCTAAATCGTCGATGATGTAGTAAATTGGCTGAATTTGATCGATACGATACGGCGTACGTAATACATCCAATAAATCAAAGGCTCGATACTCTGGGCCGTTTTTTGGCTCATCACTCAGCGCGTAGATCGTCTCAGAAGGTGAGCTTAGAATGCCGCCGCCATAGATTCTGCGATCTTCACGGCGGCGCCCAACCAAACCAAACTCAATGGTAAACCAATAGAGCCGTGCCAAAAACCACCTTTCTTCTTTAGTCGCATTAAGACCAAGCTTGCCATAAGTCTCATTAAACGTTGCAAACGCAGGATGGGTCAGCAGCGGGCAATGTCCGACGATTTCATGAAAAATGTCAGGCTCTTCGATATAATCCATGTCTTCAAATCGACGGATAAAAGTCGCCACAGGAAATCGCTTATCAGCCAGCAGTTTAAAGAATTTGCCAAAGCTGATTAATGCAGGAACAGCCGCTGTCCTCCAGCCTGTGGTCGCTTGTAGTACTTCATCAATGTCACTTAGCTGCGGTATGTGCGTGGTGGGGAGATTTAACTTCGTTAAACCTTCTATGTAGGCTGAGCAAGCACGATTGGGGATTTGATCGGCTTGACGCGCAAGCAGTGCTTGCCACATGGCATTGTCATCATCACGGTAATGAATATAACCATGGCTATCTGGTTGATGTGAGATGTAAGGTGGCTTTTTATGAGTGGCGTCGTCATGAGTAGACGCATCAGTGCCTATAGCCTCGACTTTAGAGATGAGTGTGTCATTCACACTGACTGTGTTGTGAGCAGTGGTATGTTGTTGGCGTTCCATGCCTATACTCCTTTTATTGCGATCAATCTTTTACTTTGCGATTAGTAAGTTTTTGATATGAGTAACGTTACGACCAGCGACCTACATATCAATCACTGACTTATCACTCACTTATTTCAGTTACCTTATTGGTAAGTAAAAGGTTGATAGGGACAAGACAAACTCCTTTTGCCCTGCCCATTTATCATGTTTAAAAGATTTACTGAGTTAAAGCCTGACTGAAAACTACGGCGTTTCCGTTTCTTGTTGACCAACCGTGCCGCGGCGTACTTGATCGCGCTCGATGGATTCAAACAGCGCTTTGAAATTACCTTCACCAAAGCCTTCTTCGTAATCGCCTTTACGTTGGATAAATTCGAAAAACACGGGGCTACCCAAGATGGTTTCAGAGAAAATCTGTAGCAATAGACGTGGTGTGCCGCTTTCAGTCGTACCATCTAGCAAGATACCGCGCATTTGTAACTCAGAAACATTCTCGCCGTGGCCTGGTAGGCGCTCATCAAGCATCTGATAGTAACTATCATTTGGCGCCGTCATCAGCGGAATACCAGCGGCTTTTAACTTATCGATACTAGCAAACAAATCATCACAGGCTAAGGCAATATGCTGGATACCTTCACCATTGAAATGCATTAAATACTCTTCGATTTGGCCACCGCCCTGCTTTGACTCTTCGTTCAATGGTATACGGATTTTGCCATCAGGCGCGGTCATGGCTTTACTGGTCAGACCTGTGTATTCGCCTTTGATATCGAAATAGCGGATTTCACGGAAATTAAAAATACGCTCATAAAAGTTTGCCCAATAAGCCATGCGACCACGGTACACATTGTGGGTTAAATGATCGATAACCTTAAAGCCATGCCCAATCGGGTTTCTATCAATATCAGCAAAAAACTCAAAGTCGACGTCATAGATAGACTCACCATCTTTATAACGGTCAATTAAGTAGATCAGCGAGCCGCCGATGCCTTTGATAGCAGGTAGTCTCAGCTCCATCACGCCTGTTGGCACGTCTACTGGCTGAGCGCCCATCTCAATGGCACGCTCGTAGGCTTTTTGAGAATCTTGTACGCGAAACCCCATACTACAAGCACCCGCACCGTGCTCTTCAACGAAGTAGCTGGCTTGACTTTTTGGCTCACGGTTTAGGATAAGATTGATGTCACCTTGACGGTACAAAGCGACGTCTTTTGAACGATGGTTGGCCACATGCACAAAGCCAAGCTGTTTAAATAACGCGTCGACCGCGTCGGGTTTAGGGGAGGCGAATTCAACAAAATCAAACCCATTTAGGCCCATTGGGTTGTCAAATAAATCTGCCATTGTCATCATCCTTAATTTCAATTGGTGGTATAAAACACAGTAAAATAGTATAAAAAAGTACTTTCAATCAATAATTCTTATTGACGATGTATTTATATTAGATTAGCTTTATTTATAAGACTAATTGTTTTTTATGATTTATTTATCAGGTTTACTTATGAATATCAGCATTCGCCAATTAACCGCTTTTATCAACGTCGCTGACAACGGCAGTTTTACTCGTGCCAGCGATCAGATGCATTTGACCCAATCTGCCGTCAGTGGCTTGATTAAAGAGCTAGAATCCAGCCTCGGTATCGTGTTATTTGACCGTACGACCCGCCAGCTGTCTTTGTCAGCCGTAGGACGGCATTTATTACCGCAAGCTCGGCGCATCTTGAATGAGATGCAACTGTTTGAAAATGAGGCCAGTAGCTTGACAAGCTTAGCGCAAGGGCAAGTACGGCTTGCCGTTTCACAGTTTGCAGCTTCCTCTATGCCAGCAGTCATCGCCCAATTTGCCAAGAAGCATCCTGAGATTAGTGTGTCGTTATTGGATTGTTCGGCAGAAAATTTGCTCAGACACATTCAAGATATTGAAGTGGATTTAGGGGTTGGTACTGAGCTTGGTTTTATGGAGACTGAGGACGATATCAGCGCCGATTTGTTGTACCAACTACCGTTTTGTGTGGTCACACCGGATAACCATGCGTTGGCGCAAAAATCTGAAATCACTTGGCAGGACTTACTGGGTATTCCGCTGATCACGCTGCAAGGCCCCTTTATCGAGCAAGTAACGGCAGAGCTGGATGACAGGGTTGCGACCCATATCCAGCAAGCTCGCTACAAAGTAAATTTTATGTCCACCGCCCTTGAGATGACCCGCCAAGGCTTTGGTATCACCTTGTGTCTGCCCTATATGCCTGAGGTCATTGACTGGGTCAGCGCCAACGGCTTACAAATGAGGCCATTGATGCAACCTTTTAAAATGCGTCAATTTTTTATATACCAACGCTCTTCTAGAGCGATGTCCCCTGCCACCATTGCCTTTAAGGCATTCTTGCAGACCTATTTTTCTAGCCATTTTAATGACTTACAACGTATCTAAGTGTTGTCCACTCAAGCGTGACTCGCGCTTATACACGTCTAAAAAAAATAATTTTAGCCCACTATTTGGTTAATTATTCAAGATAACTGAATCTCATATTGAGTTAACCGTCAATTTGCTCTATGATTTTTGCCGGTTCGATTTATATTTCTATAAGGAAGCAACATGTTTGAACGTATCGACTATTACGCTGGTGATCCAATTTTAGGGCTGATGGAAAAATTTTTGGCGGATAACAACCCCAATAAAGTCAACTTAGGCATTGGTATTTACTATGACGAAAACGGCGTACTGCCTGTACTCGACTGTGTAAAAACTGCCGAACAACGCATTGCAGACCCTATCGCTCCTCGCCCGTACCTCCCTATGGCAGGCTTGCCAGGACACCGTAAAGGCTGTCAGGAGCTGCTCTTTGGTAAAGACGCTCAAATCTTAAAAGACGGTTTGGTGGCGACTATCGCAACGATCGGTGGTTCTGGTGCCCTAAAAGTCGGCGCTGAATTCATCCATGACTGGTTCCCGCAAGCTAAGTGCTACGTGAGCGATCCTACGTGGGGCAACCACATTGCCATCTTTGAGGGCTCTGATGTTGTCGTTGGCAAATATCCGTACTACGACAAAGCCAATAGTAGTGTCAAGTTTGATGAGATGATTGCGTTCTTTGAGACGTTGAATAAAAATGATGTGGTCTTGCTCCACCCTTGCTGCCACAACCCAACGGGTATGGATTTGACCCGTGAGCAATGGGATACGGTACTAAACGTGATTCAAGCGCGTGAACTGATTCCATTTATGGATATTGCTTACCAAGGCTTTGGCGAAGACATGGACAGCGACGCTTATGCCATTCGTAAAGCCGTCGATATGGGTTTGCCATTATTTGTCAGCAATTCCTTCTCTAAAAACTTATCGCTGTATGGCGAGCGTGTTGGTGGTTTATCGGTGGTTTGTCCAACCGTAGACGAAACCGAGCGTGTATTTGGTCAACTAAATGCTACCGTACGCCGTATCTACTCAAGCCCACCGTCACACGGTGGCCGCGTCGTCGATATCGTGATGAATGACGAAGCGTTACACGAACAGTGGGTTGGCGAAGTGTATGCGATGCGTGATCGCATCAAAGCCATGCGTTTCAAGCTCAAATCCGTGTTAGAAGCCAAAATTCCTAACCGCGACTTTGATTATATTACCCGTCAAAATGGGATGTTCAGCTTTACCGGCTTAACACCTGAGCAGGTCGAACGTCTACAAAGCGAGTTTGGTATTTATATGGTCTCTAACTCACGCATGTGTGTGGCTGGCTTAAACACCAGCAATATCGATTATGTTGCCAATGCGATGGCAGACGTTTTAAAAGACTGATTCGGTTTTGTAGCCAATGACATGGCTTAGAAAAAACAGATAATAACAGACAAGGCTGAGCAATTTAGTTGCTCAGCCTTTTTTATGCGCGGTGTTTTTTATGCACGGTGTTTTCTCAACTAATAAAAGTGAATAGCAACCCACCACATCCGCCCTGCGTAACACGAGTGATAAAAACTCTGCATAAAAATCCTTGCAATATACGCCTCTATAAATTACATTATTCATAAGTGGTTAACTATAACGTAATTTATTATTCATTCTTAGCAAGGAGCCCCTCATGTCAACGACTGACACCGCCCTCACCTCGTTTATCGACATCGCGAGCGATTCTGATTTCTCTATTCATAATCTGCCTTATGGCATTTTTAGCGACACTACCGATGGCAAACGCCGCGCTGGTGTGGCCATTGGCGAGCAAGTATTGGATCTGTCTGTCATCGAAGCAGAAGGTTTGTTAAATTTAGAGGGTGGTTCCTATTTTGATCAACCCACCCTAAATGCTTTTATTGACTCTGGTCGAAATAACTGGACTCAGGCACGTAACACCATTCAATCACTGCTATCTAGTGACAATGACACCTTACGTGACAACGCAGACTTGCAGAAAAAAGCCCTGTTTAAGCAAGCAGACGTCACCATGCACCTGCCTGTGCAAGTACCAGGCTTTACAGATTTTTACTCTTCTAAAGAGCACGCAACCAATGTGGGTACTATGTTCCGTGACCCGAACAATGCGCTCCTCCCTAACTGGACTGAGATGCCAGTTGGCTATAACGGCCGTGCTAGTACAGTTATCGTGACTGGTACAGATGTTGTACGCCCATCGGGTCAGCTAAAACCAAATGCCGATGAGCGCCCTGTTTTTTCAGCCTGTAAGCGTCTGGATTTTGAGCTTGAGACCGCTTTTGTCGTCGGTAAAGGCAATAATATTGGTCAACCGATTGCAGTAGATGATGCTTTTGCGCACATCTTTGGCATGGTCTTGCTCAACGATTGGTCAGCTCGTGACATACAAAAGTGGGAATACGTGCCTTTAGGCCCATTTAACGCCAAAACGTTTGCCTCAGAAGTGTCCCCTTGGATTGTGACCATGGATGCGTTGGCCCCTTTCAAAACCTCATGTCCAACCCAAGAGCCAAAACCGCTTGCTTATCTGAACGAAAAAGACACGGATAATAGCTTTGATATCAATCTATCGGTAGAGCTACTACCTGAAAATGCTGAGAGCGCCACGGTGGTTTGCGAAACCAACTTTAAATACATGTACTGGTCAATGGCTCAGCAGCTCACCCACCACACCATCACTGGCTGTAAAGTAGAAGTGGGTGACATGATGGGCTCAGGTACCATTTCAGGTTCAACGCCTGACTCTTATGGCTCAATGCTAGAGATCGCTTGGAACGCCACCAAACCCGTCACACTCAAAGGTGGCGAGACCCGCAGCTTTATCGAAGATGGCGATACCGTGATCATGAAAGGCTATAGCGAAAAGAACGGCATTCGTGTCGGTTTTGGGGAAGTACGCGGCAAAGTATTACCCGCTATCAACTTTGATTTTGACAAATAGTATTGACACATAAAACAGGCGTGCAATGAATCAAACCGAGCTACCAGTCATCTCACTTCCTGTACTGGTGGCTTGTTGAGTGACACGCCTTATCAAAAGGAGTTTGATATGAGCTTTAAAATTGAAAAAATCCATCATGTGGCCTACCGCTGCAAAGACGCCAAAGAAACCGTTGAATGGTATCAAAAACATCTAAATATGGATTTTATCCTCGCATTCGCTGAAGATCATGTACCCTCGACCAAAGCCTTTGACCCTTATATGCATGTCTTTTTAGACGCGGGTAATGGCAATGTTTTGGCGTTTTTCGAGGTGCCCAATCAACCAGAGATGGGCTTTGATCCCAATACACCAAACTGGGTTCAGCACTTGGCACTCAAGGTTAAAGATCGTGAAGAATTACTGGTGGCTAAAGATCATTTAGAAAAAACGGGGATCGATGTGATCGGGGTGACCAATCATGGTATCTTCCATTCTATTTACTTCTTTGATCCCAACGGTCACCGCTTAGAGCTGACCTATGACGACTCCGCTTCCGAATCAAAAATTTCTATGATCACCGAAGAGATGAAGCAAGAGATGCTTGATGAGTGGGCACGTACCAAACGCGCACCAACGCATACTCAGTTTTTGCATGCTGAAGAATTGGCTGAGGCACGCGAGGTAGTCCCTGTCGGTGAGTAAGCCTCACTTGATGCACCCTACTCCCTAAGGTAGCGCCTGTGTTCTTGGCTATGCCACTTGATACCGCTGCGCTATCGCTATTATTTGCTCAACCACGTTACGTTGTTTACTCATTGGTAGCTGCTCTGTGGTTCCGATGATTGTAATGGCGTACTCTAGTGGCAAGCTTTCGACAGAGGGCTTGTCATTGCTAAAGGGCTGAGAAGCCGTAATACTGGTAAGTGGGGGCAAGATTATAGGTACTGTGATGGCATTGATACCCATCAACATATCGCCCGTGACGGTCGCATAACCTTGGGTGCGAATCTTAGCTTGCAGTTGGGTAAAATTTTGCCATTTATCGGCTATTACCGCGTCATTTTTTGTCTGCCACTCTGCCATGACCAATGGCTTAACAATCTTGTCAGGTTGATAGCTCGCAAACAACTGTCCTGTCGCCGAGGTCGTCAGCGGCATACGTGAACCAATACGTGTAATAATGCTAATTGGGCTGTCCGGCTCAACAGATTGTATGATGATAGGGCCTTCACTAAACCATTTAGCGATTTGTACCCCGCAGTTGAAAATGTCTTTTATTTCACTAGCAACCTGCGTGAGACGCTCCAATACATTGTTTTGATTGTATCCTGTGTGCCCCAACGCTGCCAAGGCATTGACCCTCTCGCCTAGTCCATAGCGGCCATCGCTAAGCTTACGGGCGTAGTCTTTACGAATGAGACTGACTAAATAACGATGGCACTTTGCCGGATGCATCTGCATCACTTGGCCGATGTCCTTTAGCATCATAGGCTCGTTGTGCTCAATGAGAACATCTAATATCGACAGTCCAATCTCGAGTGACTGCACGCCACTTTGGTTTTTGCTCGTGGCAGAGTTATCTATAAGGCTTTTGGCTACTGGCATGGGTTGCTCGATTAAATATCAATTAAATAAAAACGTGACTCAGTAATACTTGTCGTTGACTGTGTGAAATAAGCTTGGTATCAATCATTATAACGTCTTATTCTACAGTCAACATACCACAATAAAAGGAATTAATAATGATGAAACTTTACGGCTACTTTCGTAGCAGCACCTCTTACCGTACTCGTATCGCCTTGAATTTAAAAGGCTTAGATTACGATAATATCACCGTTAATCTGGCGCAAGATGAGCAGCTAGAGAAAGCGTTTCAATCCATCAATCCTCAAGGATTGGTGCCTGTTCTGCAAGCTGACGACTTATTGTTGTACCAAAGTCCGGCTATTTTAGAGTGGCTGGAGGAAGTCTATCCTGAAAATCCCTTATTACCTAAAGACCCAGCTGGTCGTATGCACGTGCGCGCTATGAGCGCCATGATTGGCTGTGACATTCACCCAATCAACAACCGTCGTATCTTACAGTATCTACGCCATGAGTTGTCAGTAGATGAGAAGGAAGTGATGGCATGGTGCAACCGCTGGATGAGTGAGGGGTTCGCCGCTTTAGAGAAACGCCTAGCGACCGATAAAACTCGTGGAAAATTCTGCTACGGTGACAGCCCTACTTTTGCAGATTGCTATTTGGTTCCGCAAGTCTCTTCTGCTCACCGCTTTAAGGTGGATCTTAGTGCTTATCCTAATATCGTCGACATCGATACGCATTGTCGCACGCTAAAAGCATTTGCAGACGCTGATCCTACGGTGCAACCTGATGCGCCAAAAGCCTAATAAGTCTCAAAGCATTCCTGTAATGAGTGTCTAACGCCAGTGGAAACCAATGGGAAAACGAATAGCCACTTAAGAAAATTTTTTATTCTCTGTCTAAATGCGTTAAACCCTATCTCTTTAATCCATAAAAAAGCAAGACAGCGACTGTCTTGCTTTTTTGTGTCTTGTTAATCATCTTAATACTTGGCGCGGCTGCTTACTCAGTCGAAATGGAAGCCTGCACCGATCGAGGCACCTGCATTGCCTTGCGTATCTGCGGTACCGCTTAGCTTCATGACCCAACGACCGTCATTAGATAGTTTAGAGAAGCCGATAGCAACGGCGCTTTCTCCATTGTACGTACCCACACCGCCTCCTATCATCGACTTACCTGAAATATAGGCTTGTGGTAGTGAGGACATCGCCATGGCGGCTGAAATACCCGCGTTTGCATCGTCTTCAACTTCACCAATTTTATAGCCTAATTGATTCATGTTGTCACCCAGTCTTCTACTAACCGCATCTAATTGACCGAAGTTCACGGCGTCTCGAGCTTCTACCCCATCAGCAACACCAGTCATACGCTGATTGCCTGCATATAGACCTTGAGCGGTCATACTTGGACCATCTTGCATACTAATACCGTTGCTGTTGATAACCGTCGTACCAGCGGTCACACTATCTACGTTAATGTTACCATTCAAGTCAAATTTGATGCTACTGCCCTCTGCGGTGGTCGTTATGTTGTTACCACCTGTGAAGCTTAAGACGCTAGCATCCCCTACTGGTTTGTTGATATTAGCACCACTGTCTGCCCCAAAATTGAGACCAGCATCGAGCCTGTCCTTATTGGCCGCGATGTTTGTAGTATTGGTGCTGATATTGGTGGTGTTAGTGGCAATATTAGTGGTATTGGTGGTGATCGCCGTGGTGTTGTTTTGTACGTTTTCATTGATTGCAATCGTACCTTGTCTGATAGAAGCAATCGCACCATCAATATTGCCTTGACCGGTCCCGCCGATATTGCTATTGGTAAAAGTACCATCTAGCGGATTGTAGACGGTATTACCGCCAATAATGCTGCTGATACCACTGCCTTGTGCATAGAGCTGACCACCGTTGATGGCATCTTGGCTGCCTGCTGTCACCGCACCATTTTGAACATTCGTAATCTTGTTATCAGCGGCATCAATACCACTTTTAGTGACGCTTGGACCACCCGCAATAGTGAGACCGTTATCGTTGATAGTGGTATCACCCGCTGTGACGCTAACCACGCTAATATCTGGATTTAAATCAAAGCTGATATCATTCGGGCCAGCAGGTACCGCCGCCGCACTTGCACCTATAGCAGCATTATTGACTAACGTTCTAGACACTTTAATGTTGCCATCTTTGCTATTCATATCAACCGTGCTTCCTTGTCTGACCATGGTAGCAACATCACCTTGAGCTGTGATCCCCCAACCTTGATCTAAAGCAACGGCCACTTCGTTTAATTGCCCGACGTTTACGGCATCAGTGTCTAGAGTGCCTTTACCGACATTGCGGATTGGGTTGCCACCATTGTCAAGACCACGGCTGCTCAGCAAGACCGTTCTACCTAAGCCATTATCAACAAAGGTAAAACCTGTGCTGTTCATGATGCTATCCCCTATCTGCATACGACCATCGTCGCCCAAGTCCAATTGGTTGTTGAGACGAACCTGAACACCAGTGGCAGAAGCAACGGTAGTAAGGTTACTATCGCCGGTCACATTGATGGTATCTCCTAAGGCGAATTGCTGGTCGTTGGCGCTATTGCCATCACCAATTTTGATGCCTTTAGCGATGTTTTCGTTAGTCTCAAATAACTGACGACCGTTCACTGCGTCCTGACTAGTAGTGCTCAACAATCCATCAGCCACATTCGTGATTTTATTATTGCCATTGTTAAGCCCATTGTTCGTCAGCGCCACTTGGTTGTTATCACCGTTATATAAAGTGATACCCGCATTATTAACCTGAGTATTACCAGTGGTGACACTTCCTGTATCACCAAGGTTAATATCTTTAGCCAACCTGACAGTTAACGTATCAGCGCCATTAGCGGTGACACTAATGTTTTTCGTCGCTGGATCAGCATCGATAGTATCGCCACCTTTAACCGTGAGCTTTTGACCAAGCTTGCGGTTGACGTCAGTCCCACTATCCCCGCCAAAGTTTAAGCCTTTATCCACTGTGGTAGTCGTGGCTTGTAATTGACCAAAGTTCACGGCATCGCTATCTAACACACCGGCAGCAACCCCTTTGATCTGATTACCACCATTGTCAAGACCGGTGCTGCTCAGTCTGACGGTACTGCCTTCTAGGAAGCTGACACCACCAGTGTTTACCAAGGTGTTGCCTGTAGTCACTTCGGTAAAGGCAACCTTGTCCTTTGTAGACACTTTAATACCATTGTCCTCAGCGGTGAGAACAATATTATCCCCTGTTAGGAAATTGGCTGTATTGTCTGTTTTATCCAGAGTTTTGACATTTTGACCGTCAATCTGTGTGATGACAGTCTGCATAGCGCTGTCCGCTTTTACTAGACTGGCTTTGCTGGATTCACTCAAGTCAACTGCGTAGTCAGTCACGTTAGTCGCCTCGTCTTTGTCACCTGCTGTGACAGTGACTGCGGCAGACCCAGCTGAAGCGGTGACACCATCAGCATTGACAGTATAGACGTCTTGTCCTGTGATACTGTCAGTTGAGAAGTCAACACTAGAGACATTGGTGCCTTTTATAACTTTGGTTCTAGCAGCGGCAGACGCACTATTAAGCTGACTGACATTGACAGCATCTTTAGCCTGTATGCCATTATCAACGTTAACAACTCTTTTGTTACCCGCATTGATACCAGTAGTCGTCACGCTTGGGCCACCGACAATGTTAAGACCGCTACTAGATAGAACGGTAGTAGAGAATGGGTTTGATACAGTAACACCCAAACTACTAACTCTCGTGTTAACTAGGGCATTACCTGTTCTAACACCTAAGCCATCAACGGTTGTATTTAATAAGGAATTACCTGTTGTGAGACCAGAACGATCAAGCGTCGTTGTCCTTCCTAGTCCGAAAGGAAAACTCGAACCCATCTTAACGCTACCGTTGCTGCCTAAATCAAGATCGTTATTAAGCTTGACTTCTATTTTGCCATTTCTTACTCTTGTGTCGATGTTGTCATTAGAACCAACTACCTCAACTTGCTCTCCTAGCTGTTTCATTACCGTTTGACCATCAGCAGCTTTTAAACCAAAGCCTTGGTTAACCTTAGTATTGGTTTCAAATAACTGACTGCCATTGACTGCATCGGTGCTAGCTTCGCTTATATCGCCCGCAGCGACGTTAGTCAGTGTGACTGGGGAGGTTGAACCCATGCCACCTAGTGTTACACTAGTTTTGGCTAAGTTATCATACTGCACTGAATTATCTGCTTTAATCAGACTGTCTTTAGTATCTTGACTTAAATCAACCGCGTAATCAGTTAAGTTAGTGGTATCAGTAGCGGCGCTTACTGTTACTGCAGCAGAACCTGCTGAGGTTTTAGAACCCTTGGCATTAACGGTATATACATCTTGACCGTTATCACCTGTCGACTTCACGACATCAGCAACGTTAGTACCTGCAACCACTTCTGTTTTAGCAGCGGCAGTTGAGCTGTTCAGCTGACTGACATTGACAGCGTCTTTAGCCTGTATGCCATCATCAACGTTAACAACTCTTTTATTACCCGCATTGATACCATTAGACTTAGTAATACTTGGGCCATTGAACATGCTTAGACCATCACTGGTCAACGTTGCATTAGATAGTGGATTTGTACCTGTTACCGTCACACCAAGTCCACTAACTGTAGTCACACCGCCCATTGCTAGACCACCTGTGACCATGCCCAAGCGATTAACTTGAGTGCCACTAAAGATATTACCTGTACTGATACTGCCGTTGCTGCCTAGATCAAGATCATTATTGAGCTTGACTTCTATTTTGCCATTTCTCACTCTTGTGTCGATGTTGTCATTAGAGCCGACGACTTCTACCGCTTGACCTAATGATTTTTGTACGACATAACCATCAGCAGCTTTTAAACCAAAGCCTTTATTGATAGTAGTCGTGTTACTTTCGACGGCTTCATTCGTCGCATGCAACTGGCTGCCGTTAACAGCATCGGTACTGGTTGCGTTGACAGCGCCTGCGGCGACGTTAATGATCTGACGTTCATTACCAACTGAACCAACACTCATTACCCCTACTGGCGCTGAGCCTGCATAAGTATAAGGCGTTCCGTTAATAATAATTCCAGTTTCAGTGGTGGCAGCACGATCAGTAGATAAATTGCCTAGCACAATACTGTTATCTTGAGTGGTTTTAACACCGTTGCCTAGAACAAAAGTATTGTCGTTACCAACCGTATTGTCATTACCCATCACGTAACTGCCTGAGCCAGTGATGGTGTTAGGATCACCAAACGCACCTGAATTGTTGCCTGTTACGTTATTCTCAGTCCCTATGGCGATTGAGTTAGCACCGCTCACTGTATTGCCTTTACCTATCGCTATTGACTCTTTACCATCCACTACACTTCGATCGCCTAGAGCAACAGAACTAACGCCATTTGCGTCTGAACTAAAGCCCATAGCCGTTGCCCATTGTTTAGTTGCCTTAGAGCCAACACCAACTGCGGTGCTTTGTACTGCACTAGCGAGCGTACGCGAACCAATAGCAGTACCTGTCAGAGTAGTAGCCTGCGCACCTTCACCTAAAGCCACTGAACGCTCGCCTAAGGCTTTAGCATTGACACCAATCGCTGTCGCATTTTTATTAGTAGCTTCCGCTTTAAAGCCAACCGCTGATGCGTTTGCACCTACAGCTTTAGAGAAGCCGCCTAACACTAAAGCACCATCACCATCCGCTCGAGAGCGACGACCTAGTGCTGCACTATCTTCGCCTCGCGCACTAGCAGTAGGACCAACAGCTGTCGCACCTAAACCTTCTGCACTACTCTTGACACCTAGCGCAACTGATTCTCCACCTTTAGCCTTAGCTTCAAAACCTGATGCCAAACTGCTACGGGCTGTTGCTTCTGCACCAGCACCAAAGGCACTAGCCTGAATACCGTTTGCAAACGCATTCTCTCCAACAGCAGTAGAGCTATCACCGTTTGCATTGGCATTAGCACCAACCGCAAGAGCGTCATTGCCTGTTACTGACGTTGTGTATGGCTGTGTACTGCTAGAGCGAATAGGGAAATCAATGCCAGCAACGATCGTATCTAATGCTTTGAGCTGGGCCACGTTCACTGCATCAGTATCTGCTGAGCCATCTGCAACGTTAATGATACGACGTTCGCTTCCAACAGCTCCTACCGAGACCGTACCATTATTTGCGTCAGCAGCAACGTTGGTTAAGAAAGAAGCACCACTTTGTACAGTTGCAACAGAGTTTTGACCTAAAGCGACACTGTTTAAAGCATTTACTCTAGAACCTTTACCTAGGGCAACGCCACCTAAAGCTTGAGCTTGTGCATCAAGACCAAGTGCAATGGTGTCTTGGGCAGTTGCTTTTGCTTCATAGCCTATCGCAACCGCACGACTTGCGGTCCCGTTTGTGGCTCTTTGACCTATCGCAACTGAATTAACACCTGCTTTTGCATCTTGACCACCAGCAAAGCCGTTGAATGAAGATCTTGCACCTTCACCGATGACGGTTGCGCTTGCGTTTCCAAACGCGTTTTCTCCAATAACAGTTGAGTTACTACCGTTTGCATTGGCATTAGACCCAACGGCAAGAACATCAATGCCTGTTACTGACGTTGTGTATGGCTGTGTACTGCTAGAGCGAATAGGGAAATCAATGCCAGCAACGATCGTATCTAATGCTTTGAGCTGGGCCACGTTCACTGCATCACTGTCTTGACTACCGGCAGCGACATTGACGATCTGACGAGCACCGCCCTCAATACTGCTTCCTACTGAAACAGCACCGTAATCTGCGCCGCTTTGTGTCGCTGTGATGGCGGTGGTCGCTCCCATACTTGCGCCTGTTGGAACATAGCCAACTGCGCCGCCTGCCACATTAGCCACTGAACCTGCACCAAGTGCGACTGATCCTTTTTCACTTGCTGAAGCACCGATACCAAAGGCAGAAGACGCGACACCAGATGAAGAGGACTGTATGCCAATAGCGGTAGATAGTGCACCTTCAGATAGCGACTTTGCCCCAATAGCTATGGAGGCGGCACCACCTGACTCAGTGTTTACCTTATAGCGCGGCGTTTCAACCAAATCACGACCTGTATAGGAGAAGAAAGTAGTATTGACATCGCCGCCATTGAGTGTGGATGCTGAGGTCCCATTGATATTGGCTTTTGAGGCATCATCTAGATCATCGCCTCCAATAGCGATAGAAGACGCACCTTTTGACACGACGTTTGCACCGATAGCGATAGACTGTTGTCCACTAGCTACGGTGTTCTGCCCACTCTCTCCGCTACCAATAGCGATGGCTTGACCACCCGTAGCAGTTGCATTGCCGCCCATAGCCATAGCATTCGGTCCGGTTGCGCCATCGTTATTGGCATTACCAGTAGCGGTTGAATTGACACTATAGTACTTGGTTTTGTTGGCAGCGACGGTATTGGTTAAACTATGCAGTTGTGAGCCATTAACCGCATCTTTACTACTAGCATTAATCAACCCGTTAGCTACATTAATTACCTTGTTATTGCCATTATTTAAGCCGCTACTACTCAAAACGACATTATTGGCTACACTACTAGCCGTGATTTTGATACCAGAGTTGTCGACTAAGGTATCGCCAGTTTTGAGGCTGCCATCAGTACCAAGATCGATATTTTGAGCTAGTTTGATGGTTAAAGTATCACCTGTACCAAAGACACCAATGTTGCCATTCGTTAGCGGTCCTGTTGCACCGCCTAAGATATTGAGTGTCTCACCATCACTGCGTGTAATAGTTGTAGCATTATCCCCTTCAAACTTTAGCGCTATTGAACCTCCTGAGCCACCAGAGTTAGAATTATTGTTGTGACTGTTGTTACCAGGGCTATGACTGTGGACACCATGACTGCCGTGGCTATGACTATAGTTACCCTCATGATGATTGTCAGTACCTGTCGCATTGGTTTGCATACCAAAACCAGCAGCCAGCAGTCCTAGTCCAATAGCACTTAGGCGTAATTTATTGACAGAAGCCAGATTAGACGTTGTATTGATGGTAGCGTTAGAGTTAACACTAGATTTGGAAGATTTGCCGCGTCCCTTTGCATATTCACCGACTGCGGTAAAACAACTTAAGGCTTCATTCCAGATGACTTTATAGATGCGGTTCATGATATGTACTCCCTTACAGATTTGTCAGATTTGAAAAAATCAGAGATAAAATCTATCTTTCAGAGAGTCGATATCACAAAATAAAACGGGGTATAAGCTTATAATCCTATCGCCTTTTTTAGGCGGTCATTTGCATTAAAGTTAACAAGACGTTTTTTCTTGTAAGTGTTTATCACCCTCTCTATATATTAGTATTACCGAATATATAGAGAGTAACAATGCAGCCTATCCGATGATTAATACCACTTATCGGTTATATTCTTATAAATGAATATAATGTTTTTAGCCTTTATTGTCTGTACGAACTTACCTTCCGTGTCTCATAGGCAGTACTATCTGCACCGTCAATCCTTGTACGCCATCTTGGCGATTATAAACATTGATATATCCCTTATGTGCCATCACCACAGCGTGGACAATTGCTAACCCCAGCCCATAGCCCCCAGTTTCTCGGTGACGGGCAGAATCAAGGCGTACAAACGGTTGAAAAATACGCTCTAGATCTTTATCTGCAATGCCGCCGCCTGCATCTGTTATATTGATTTGAATAGCAGGTATCTTATTAGCCACCTCTATTTTTTTAACGTCAGCCATCACCACTGAATCAGAGGCCGTGTGCATAAAAGCATTGCGGATGACATTTTCAAGGGCACTGTGCAACTGTTCTTGATTGCCAAGCACCGTCCAAGAAGTTATTGGAGAATTTTTTGATGAAAATTTGGGTGATTGCCATTGCCAGCTCACGTTTTTATGTTGAAACTCAAAACAAACATCTTGTCCAATCTCACTGATAATCTCAGAGATATCGACCGCTTCACTCTCTAGACTATCGACAGTGTATTGCTGCATTTGTAAAGATTGGATATGAATGATCTGTCCAATCAACTCATTCATACGTGTAGATTCTTTATCAATGCGATCAAGGTAACGGCTGGCATTAGGAGCAAAGTCGCGAGTCAGCTCAGTGGCAACTTCCAGACGCGCCAATGGCGAGCGTAGCTCATGTGAGATATCACTTAACATCTGCTTGCGTGCCAGCTCACTCTCAGCCAAGCGCGTGGACAGTTTGGCCACATCTTTGGCCAATAACCCCAACTCATCATCCCCCATTTTGGATAGATTTGGTTGAGCCTGATAGTCGCCGTCAATCATACGGTGCACCGTGTGTTGGACACGGCGAATGCGCCGAGTCAGCGTACGACTGAGCCAGACACAGACTAAGACACTAAAAACAATAATCAATAACAAACGTATCGGAAAGTTGCCACGTTGCAGCTCTATCACATCTGAGAAACGCAAATGTGGGCGCAGCTGTATAATGACTGTCTGCTTGTCTGGCAACACAACTGTCACGTCAGCCAATTCAGGGCGATTATCAGGGTCAGCTAACGTAGCGCTACGCGGTACCATTGGGGATAGAATATGGTTTAAAACAGACGGCTTATCACGCGACACACCATCGTCGTCTTTCGACTTTTTAATAGTATCCAATTTGGACATGGCTGGTACTGACTGTGCGGTTTGTATGGATGACGAATCTATCGTTTGATTATCCTCTTGCATACGCTCTTGCCTGCGCTGCTCACCCCTATCCAGATAGCGCGGAAACATGATGGCCCCTTGCTCATCATAGACTCTAACCTGACTCATCAGCCAACGGTCTTGACGATACATCTGCCTGACTGTCGTCAAATCTCCAGCTTGTAACGCGTCAACCATCTCCTGACGCTTAATCAGTAAACGGTCAATTTGCACATCCATGCGAGCCGTCAGCTCTTTCTCAACCAGCCAACGCTCCACTATAATAGACAAAACAGAGGTCATTAAAATCGTCAATAACAGACTTAAAAATAGACGCCAAAAAATGGTGACTCGTACCTTAAATATAGGCGCTTTCATCATTGAATCCATCATTAAAGTACCAACTGATACCCTTTCCCACGAACCGCTTTGATCGGTTCATCGTGAAAAGGTTGTAGTTTTTTACGCAGACGCGAAACATGAACATCAAGACTTCGATCAAACGGCTGCAATTCACGCTGCAAAACATGCTCTGACAGCCACGTCTTACTGACGACCTCACCCTTTTGTTTAAGCAGCGCGACCAACAGATCAAACTCGGTACCAGTCACTTGTAACTCTGTGCCATCTATCTGGCAAACTCGCTGATTTTGATCAAGTTGTAAGCGACTTTCAGGTAAAGGCATGTGCTCCGATGCAGCCACATTAGTACGTTTAATCACTGCATTGATGCGCGCCAGTAGCTCTCTAGGATTGCAGGGCTTGGTAATATAATCATCAGCGCCAAGCTCTAAACCAATGATACGATCAATCTCCTCCCCTTTTGCCGTCAGCATGATCACGGGGATATCACTGATACTTGGTAATTGACGTAGCACACTCAGTCCATCGATTTTTGGCATCATAATATCAAGTACCAGCAAGTCATAAGTCACAACCTTACTATTCGCCGTCTTAAGTTTCTGAATCACGGCTTCTCCATCGTGGACGCAATCGCATGTCACACCATGATTGTGCAAATACTCTTGTAATAACTGAGTCAACTCTTCATCATCGTCGCCTAACAGTATATTTGGCACGTCTGTCTCCTTCAGCGTTACCTAGCTTTATCGCTCATATTATCAGGCATGTGCTGATCAATACGCCATAAACGTTACCTTTCTTAATATTTCATAAATGTTCGTAACCTTTAACTGTCGTAAGATAGCCACTATCAACAGTAAATATGGCACTTATCTATCGTCCTAAAAAAAAGCTGAAAAGCTGATACTGGTCAAATAAGACTTTACTGTTCATTTAACCACTCCATATAAAATTAAGTTAAATAAGGGATATCATCATGAAAAAACTACTATTGGGCTCAGTACTAGCCGTATCTAGCGTATTTACCGTGACTGCGTGTACTAGCGTCAATGCAACCACTGACACAGCGCCCAAAACCAGCAAAATGCAGCATAAAGATGGGATGAAAAAAGGCGGTATGAGAGGCCCCATGTCCCAGCTGGATCTGACAGCGACGCAGCAAGCACAAATCAAAGCCATCATAGAAGCAAAACATGGTGACTATAAAACCGATCGCGCCCAACACAAAGCAGAGCGTGCGCAAATGCACCAGCAGGTGCAAACGTTGACCACTGCAAGCACGCTAAACGACGCTGCTGTCAATCGTTTGGCCGATCAGCAAGCAGCTAAAGCAAAACAGCGCTTTATCGAACGTATACAAATGCAACACGCCATCTCTCAAGTCTTGACGCCTGAGCAGCGCGAAAAAATGGCCAAATTAAAAGCTGAAAAAATGGCTAAAGGTCATAAAGGCTCAGAACAGCGTAAAATGCATGGTAAACAGCACCAAGGTATGTAAATCATCGTTAAAGACAGAATGACATTCATGCGTCATGTCTTATAGTCTAAGTGTCATCAAATCAAAAAGTGCATCGTATAAACGGTGCACTTTTTTTCGTCTACCACCATACACCCACCCGCTCATTGTGTACTCAATCAATGGCACCAAAATGATACCAAATGGCTTCTAGCAGCTGTAACAATACTCGCAGTCTGAACAAGATAAAAAGTAAATTGCCATAAACACCTTTCTCCCACTCCCTATTTTCGCTACTATTCAGATACCTTTATCTCTTTGTCACTTGATGAGCTCAACTTCTTGTAAGCTTACATTCCCACTCACGTAAAAAGGACTTTGCGATGTCACAATCACTTTCTTATCGTCAAACGGCTCAGCAAAATAAACCAAAAATTAACACACTCCTAACATCCAGTATCTTATTTATCAGTAGTACGCTATTTTTGTCTGTCTCCGCGCATGCGGCAGATCCAACCACTTCAGTCAACACCACCAGCATCAATACCAGTGCGATCAACTTAGCCATCATGGCTGATCATCCAACCGTCCTGTCTGAAACCAAACGCATCACCCGAGCAAAAACCAGCACCCTTAAATCTACGGCTAAAACTGCCAACAATGCTAATAGTGACCAAGCTATTTACTCTGAAGATGCCATTCATCATCCAGTATGGGCAAAGAATGGCATGGTCGCCACCCAAGAAGCGCTGGCCTCTGATATCGGGCTTCAGATTTTAAAAGACGGCGGTAATGCTGTGGATGCTGGGGTCGCTGTTGGCTTTGCGCTTGCCGTTACCTTACCACGTGCAGGTAACATTGGCGGTGGTGGTTTTATGATGATTTATGATGCCAAGCAGGACAAAACCGTGGCACTCGATTATCGTGAAAAAGCCCCAAGTAGCGCCTCTCGCGATATGTATCTGGATAGTGATGGCAATGCCGTTAGTGATTTATCTCGTTATCATGGTCTCGCCGTTGGCGTACCGGGTACAGTCGCAGGACTGCTCAAAGCGCTAGAAGATCACGGCACAATGAGCCGCGAGCAAGTCATGGCACCAGCGATAGCATTGGCAGAGGATGGTATCGAAGTCACTGCTGGCTTGTCTGAATCACTCACGGCATTAAGCGAGCGCTTACAAAAGTGGCCAAGTACCAAGAAGGTGTTTTTTAAAGCTGACGGCAGCGCCTATCAGCCGGGCGAGCGCTTGACGCAACCGGAGCTTGCTCGTTCACTCAAGCTGATCGCTGCCAAAGGAGCCGATGGATTTTATAAAGGTGAAACGGCCAGTAAATTGGTAAAAGCAGTCAATGACGCGGGCGGGCGGATGAGCTTACAGGATTTGTCCAACTATGAAGCCATCGCTCGCGAGCCTGTAAAAGGCGACTACCGTGGCTATGAGATTGTCTCTATGCCGCCGCCCTCCTCTGGCGGTATTCATATCGTCCAAATCTTAAATATTTTAGAAGGCTATCCGCTAAAAGACTACGGACAAAACAGCGCCCAAGCCATTCACTTAATGGCGGAGGCCATGCAGTTGGCATATGCGGATCGTGCTGAATACTTAGGAGATTCTGATTTTATCGATGTCCCTGCCAGCGGTTTAACGTCACAAGCTTACGCTGATAAGTTACGAAGTTTGATTGATCCAAACAAAGCCACGCCAGCATCGACAATTAAGGCCAACAATCCACTCCCGTATGAGAGTGATCAGACCACACACTTTTCTATTGTCGACAAGGATGGCAATGCGATAGCGAATACATATACGCTAAACTTCTCTTACGGCATGGGTCTGGTCGCTGAGGGGACAGGTATTTTATTGAATAATGAAATGGACGATTTCTCTGCCAAGCCGGGTGTGCCGAACGGTTACGGCCTACTAGGGGGTGAGGCAAATGCCGTTGAAGCCAATAAGCGTCCGCTATCCTCTATGAGTCCAACGCTGGTCTTCAAAGACAGCAAGCCCTATATCGTCACTGGTAGCCCAGGTGGTAGCCGCATCATTACTACGGTCACCCAAATCCTCTCAAATGTCATCGACCATGATATGAATATCGCCGAGGCGACTCACGCACCGCGCATTCATGACCAATGGTTGCCCGATGAGATTCGTATCGAAAAAGCGCTCAATGTAGATACCATCAAAAAACTAGAATCAATGGGGCATACGATTAGCCCAAAAGCCGCGATGGGCTCCACGCAGTCGATTATGATCACCCCGAATGGCGTTTATGGATCTTCTGATCCACGTATTGTCGATGCGGCGGTGGTTGGATATTGATTTAACCCTGTCTTTAACTATCAGTTGTGAAGCCCTCTCTACTTTATAGTATAGAGGGTTTTTAATCTTCCTTTGTGTATTGTCCAAAGAGCGTAAACACTATCCTCACTTAGATTAAACCCCTTGAATGAGTGGCCGTCTACGGCAAATAATGGTATTATTACCGACCTAATTTAAAACGAATACATACAACTTTCACTGTATTATTTGTCTCATTTTTTCTTAATAAAACATTGATAATAATAGCTTTATTTTATTATTAGCCTCTTTTTTGCTCGTATCCGTAAGAGTCCTCTATGGCATTTGTACACCTTGGTATTCACAGCGAATATTCCATCACCGATTCTATCGTACGTATTAAGCCGCTGGTCAAAGCCGCCGCGGCTGACAATCAACGCGCGCTTGCGTTGACTGACTTATCCAACCTTTATGCGACGGTGAAGTTTTATCGTGCCTGCCTAGGCGCTGGTATCAAACCGATTATCGGCAGTGAAGTCATCATGGATAATGAAGACACAAGGTTAACCCTGCTTGCGATGAACAACGAGGGCTATCAAAATATTACCCGTATCGTCTCGCTTGGGTTTACCGAAGGACGCGCTGACCCTGTCAATCATGGCACGCCGGTCATTAAGCGCAGCCATATTTTAGAGCATGCAGCAGGTGTGATCGTACTGCTCGCTGAAAAATCAGACGTGGGTCAGGCCTTAGTCAGCTCTATGCCAGAAAAAGCCGATGAGTTGCTCGCTGAATGGCAAGCGCAATTTGACGATCGCTTATATTTTGCCATCAAGCGGACCAATCGCTCAGGGGAAGACGCGTTTATTAAAGCTGCTATTCACTCAGGGGCCAAACACGCCATTCCTATCATTGCCCACAATGATGTGCGGTTTTTAGAACAAGATGATTTTGATGCGCATGAAGCCCGTGTCTGTATTGCAGGCTCCTATGTATTGGCTGATCCAAATCGCCCGCAAACCTACTCAGATGAACAGTACCTTAAAACTCAAGATCAAATGGCACAGTTATTTGAGGATCTTCCTCAGGTTATTGACAATACCTTACGGTTAGCCACACGCTGTAATGTGACCTTAACGCTTGGCATTAATGTATTGCCTGACTTTCCAGTACCTGAGGGTGAAACGATTGAGTCGTTTTTTCGCGCAGAGTCCCAGCGCGGCCTTGAACAGCGCTTAGACAAGCTCTTCCCTGTTGCCGAGCGTCGTGACAACTGGGGTGACTTTCGTCAAAGATATGACGAACGCCTAGAGTATGAATTGAACATCATCCTATCGATGGGCTTCCCTGGCTACTTCCTCATCGTTATGGACTTTATCCGCTGGGCAAAAGCCAATGGCGTACCCGTAGGTCCTGGTCGTGGCTCTGGTGCAGGATCACTCGTTGCCTACGCTTTGAACATTACTGACCTTGACCCTATCCATTATGATCTGTTGTTTGAGCGTTTCTTAAATCCTGAGCGTGTCTCCATGCCTGATTTTGATATCGACTTTTGTATTGAAGGTCGTGATCGAGTCATTGATTATGTGGCGCAAACTTATGGTCGTGACGCGGTTTCACAGATCATCACCTTTGGTACGATGGCAGCAAAAGCGGTGGTGCGCGATGTGGCGCGCGTACAAAGCAAGTCATACTTCCTTGCCAATAAAATATCTAAGCTGATCCCTAAGACACCCGGTATCACGCTAAGCCAAGCACTTGAGCAAGAACCACAGCTTAAAGACTTAATCTCCAATCCTGACAACATGGACTATGAAGACGCCCTTGAGATTTGGGAGATGGCGATTAAACTTGAAGGGGTGTGTCGCAATGTCGGTAAACACGCTGGTGGCGTCCTGATCGCACCGCATAAAATCACTGATTTTAGCGCCATTTACTGTGATGATGACGGTCATCGCGTCAGTCAGTTTGATAAAGACGATGTCGAAGCGGTAGGACTGGTGAAGTTTGACTTTTTAGGGTTGCGTAATTTAACCGTCATTAACGCGGCGGTGGAAAACATCAATCTACGCCGCGCTAAAGAAGGCGTTGATGCCTTGGTATTAGAAGATTTGCCATTAGATGACACCAAAGCTTATAAGCTATTGCAAGACGCTAAAACCACGGCCGTCTTTCAGTTAGAAAGCATGGGTATGAAAAAATACTTAGCCAAATTACAACCGACCAATATCGAAGATGTGATCGCTATGTGTGCGCTCTATCGTCCAGGCCCGCTCGATGCGGGCATGGTAGAGATGTATATCGACCGTAAACACGGCCGCGAAGAAGTCATTTATGATCATCCCAATCTTGAGCCAATTTTAGAAAACACCAACGGCGTGATTGTGTATCAAGAGCAAGTCATGCAGATCTCGCAAGTGATGGCAGGCTATAGCTTAGGCGGGGCAGATATGTTACGCCGCGCCATGGGTAAGAAAAAACCCGAAGAGATGGCCAAACAGCGTAATATTTTTGTGACAGGTGCGACCTCCCAAGGCATTGATGAAGTCACCTCAGGCGGCGTCTTTGACTTGATGGAGAAGTTCGCCGGTTACGGTTTTAACCGCTCGCACTCGGCAGCTTACGGCGTTTTGGCTTATCAGACGGCATATCTAAAACAGTACTACCCTGCTGAGTTTATGGCAGCTGTCCTAACGTCTGATATGAACAACACCGACAATGTCGTCTTCTTTATCAACGACTGCCGTGAAAACTTTGGGTTGTCCGTGGTGAATCCATCGGTTAACCGTAGTGAGTGGCATTTCGTTGCTGACACCCCGACCAACATTATTTATGGACTTGGGGCTATTAAAGGCGTTGGTGAAGGGGCGGTAGAGTCCATTGTGGAAGCCCGTCGCACGGATGGCCCTTTTAAAGACTTATATGACTTTTGTCGCCGAGTAGACATCAAAAAAGTCAACAAACGCACGCTTGAAGCCTTAGTAAGCGCAGGCTGTTTTGACGACTTTGCAGCGACACTACGACCTGACTTGCCAGCAGACGCGGCTTACGAGATCCGCGGTGCATTGATGAGTCAGTTGCCGAGTGCTGTGCAAGCCGCTGAACAAGACCGCCAAAACCGCGAGATCGGTATGATGGATTTGTTTGGTGAGATGGATGGCGTGGTCGCCGCGCCACCATTGGTAATGACGCCAGAGCTCATTTGGGGTGATAAGCATCGTCTAAAGGCTGAAAAAAACACCTTGGGACTATACCTGACCGGACACCCTATCAATGAGTATTTGGATGAGCTAAAACGTTTTACGTCAGGCACGCGGCTAGATAAACTCACTGATACCGGCTATAACGGCAGCTGCTATTTTGCAGGCCTTATTATCGATATTGCCAATTTTGGTAATCGCAATGTGATTACCTTGGATGATGGTACGTCTCGTCTTGAAGTTAGCTGCTATGCGGAGCGCTTTAACCGCGTCAAAGAGCAGCTAAAAGTCGATGAAGTGGTTATTATTAAAGGCAGCATTCGTGAGCGTGATGGACGTTTATTTGCGCGACTTGATAGTGCCATGAGTATGGTTGACGCACGCTTGCGTTGGCTCAAAAAAATCAGTATAAAAGTTCATGGTAGCGACGTTAACTTGCTCACACGCTTGCAACCTTTACTCAAGTCAGCACAAGCAGACATCATACCTGCCCCGCGCTTAGCGTATAACAGTGAGCAGGACGAGCAAGGTGGCCATAGTAACAATAGCGTTTATGATCCTGCTATGGGTGGCAGCTTGTACGATGAAGATGGTAATGATTTATTGGCTTTAGAAAATGATATGAGTCAAGATGCGCTGCAAAATGGCAGTAGCTATGCCAATAACGCGTTGAGTAATACCGATACGTCCATTAATGATAACTGTCTGCCACTTGGGCTCAGCATTTATGAGGCGTTTGGTATCGCAAATGTTGGTCTATCTGAGCATTGGCGCATCTATCCTAACGACGACAACTTACAGCAGTTAAAGAGCATGGTGAGTGAAGATAACTTACACTTTCATTACAACTAAGGCTTTTTTACCGCAAAAAATCTGTCATGGCGACTTTATTACTTTAACTTTCAAAAACTGGATATAAAACTATGGTTGACATCCCACGTAACACGGTGACTAATCAGACTGAGGAAATTGTTAATCATGAGCAATTTGAAGATATGCGTGACTTGCTAGAAGAAGATTTTGCTGATTTGATACAAGTGTATATGACTGACAGTCAACAGCGAGTCGCGTCCCTACGAATCGCGCAGCAAGAAAACGACAATACCAACGGTTTTGAAATTGCCCATGCCCTAAAAGGCGCGAGCGCCAACTTGGGTACCACGCAACTGGTGAACCTTAGCAGTCAATTACAAAAACTATGTTGTGAACACCGCATCAGTGAGCAAACTGCACTTATTGAAGACATCGCAGTAGCACTACAACGTGCTGAACAAGAAATAAATCAACGTTTGGGACAATAAATGAGTAACGATTATTCATCATCTACCGCCTCAGCACCCCAAGCTTATAGTGTGAGTGACTATCTTGCTTGTGTGCAAGTGGTCATGGTTAACACAACATTGCCCGCCAACATTGGTTCGGCCGCGCGTGCCATGCATACCATGGGTTTATCACGTTTGACGGTCGTTGACCCTAAGCGACCGATTGATGACACCAGTGTTTCTCATGCTGCCGGTGGTAGTGATTTGTTGTCATCCGCAATGATAGTACCTACCTTAGAGTCTGCGTTAGCGGACTGTCAGCTTGTGTTTGCGGCCAGTAGTCGTAGTCGTCATTTACCACGTCCTGTGGTGACACCAACGCAAGCGGCCAAGATTATGTTTGATTTTATCGATAAGCAGTCCACTCTCGATACAGCCAATGACAATGCAAGCGCTCCGTCCTCAAGCAAACCAAATATTGCCATCTTATTTGGTCGTGAAGATCGTGGCTTGACCAATGAAGAATTGGCTTACGCAGACTATCACATTCAAATCGATGCCAACCCAGCCTATCCAGTTCTCAATGTCGCCTCAGCCGTACAAGTCATTGCCAGCTTTATCTTTGCTTACGCGCAGACACATGCTCAAACGTCCAACAACAACCTAGATAACAACTTGAGCACAACAGCTCAACCAACAGTAGACGTCCATATACGTCAGCAATGGGATGAGCCAGCCATTACCCAGCAGCAGCTGCAACAGCTTACTCAGCGTATGACCGAGCTGATGGTTCAGCGCGGTTTAGCAGACAGCGAGCACTTAAAATCATTGCCGTCGAGACTCTCCAGACTGGGCTCGCGATTACAGCTTGACCAAAAAGAGTACCAGCTGTTAAGTGCTGTGATTGCTAAAATCTCAAAAGACTAGGCAGCCGATTTAATCTTAAAGCCAACCATAGTTAAAATACTTTAAAAGCAATATAGTGCAGCTAGCATGAGGTTTTGACAGCCTATTAGTAGTATTCTGACCACTAAAATTGATGCTAGGGCGTGTCCTCAATCAATCGATAGTCATCTAACTGGACTAAAAATGGCTAAATTTTGCCGCTGTTTGACTGCAATTTATCACCATTTTTAAAATGAGGACACGCCCTAATAAACTGATATTCGTTTATCGGCAATTTTTTTTGATGGCTCATCACTATATTTTGTAGTGCAAAGCTGCTATAACTGGAACAGCACAAGCAGAAATAAAATTTCACTAACATTAAAAGATAATAGTGATAAATTAAGAGAAAGCTGTAAGATTTTTTAGAAACGACACTTTACCGACGAATAGATAGGACGCTTTATGTCACTGCCATCCAAATTGTTCAAATCGCTTACTTGTATCAAAAAAGAGCTCAAAGAAGACATTGATGCGGTGTTCAACCGTGACCCTGCGGCACGTAATAGCCTGGAGGTCATACTGACCTACCCTGGCATTCATGCGCTTATCTTACATCGCGGGGCGCATTGTCTTTGGAATAACGAACAAAAGCTGGCAGCACGTGTTGTCTCATACGGCTCACGCATCATGACTGGTATCGAGATTCACCCTGCCGCAAAAATTGGCAAGCGCTTTTTTATTGACCACGGTGTCGGCGTCGTCATTGGTGAAACCGCTGAGATTGGTAATGACGTCACGTTGTATCATGGTGTGACGTTGGGCGGGGTCTCTTGGAATAATGGCAAACGCCATCCAACGCTAGAAGATGGTGTCACAGTTGGTGCGGGTGCAAAAGTTTTGGGTCCATTTACCGTCGGTAAAAACGCAAAAATAGGCTCAAATGCGGTGGTGGTCAAACCTGTCCCAGCAGGCGCCACCATGGTCGGTAGTGCAGCCCGTATGATCTCAGACCATCATGATGAAAAAGGCAATCCCCTCACCACCAAAGTACAAGATGCCAAGCAGCAAGAAAAAGTAGCACAGGCCGGTACCGCAAATACAAACCAGACTAAAAACTCAAATGCCAGCACAGCACGCACCACCGCTTTTCAGGCTTATGGTATTGATCCCTCTTCACAAGACCCTGTCGCAGAAGCGTTTGCTAAAATGCTCGAGCACATTCAACAATCAGAAAATCGTCTAGATCAGCTACAAGCCGCGATGTGCCAACTCGATCCTGATTTTTGCAAAAAAGAATACGATAAGCTCTGCTTAGAAGACTTAGATGTCATTGGTCGTGCTGAGGCAGATGAAGCCGACGCGACATTAAAGTAAAACTTCTACCAGTCTTCAGCTTCCTTCCCCCATTTTGGAGAGAAGGAAGTCAGTTAGGTTACATGTTCTGCTCAGACTTCAGTAAGAAAAATACGCAATATTGTTGATAACAGCTTTCTCGTTTGAATGGTCTTTTAACTGCCTAAAAAACCAGTCGTTATCAACTCCTTGATGCCAGTTTTTTCATGCGCTTTGAATGGGTAACGATCTGACATCACTACCCACTTAGATGTCTCATTTTTGCTTAGGCTATTTTTGGAAAGACCCACATTCACGAGCAGTATATCAATATCCATGGTGACTTTTTTTATAGGCAGCGACCGTTCTGTTGAGCGTTGCCTATGACAATCACATTCAAATTGTTTTAGCACTTGCTGTAGCTTTTGCAACGTTGTGGACGATTTTAGAGACAGATAGACACACTGATTGGTATAGTCAGGTTTTGGCAGCGCAAGAGTCGCTGTAAAATCCGGATTTTGAAAAGCGCTAGATAGCTGCATTTCACCTAACGCTGCTAGATGCTCGCGCACGATCGGTAAATACGTCTCAGCGTGATAATTACTCCCCAAAGCCAATACGACAGCCGTCAACGTTTGCGCCTGCAACGCTTCGGGCGCACGCTTTTCTAACTTCTCAAAATTCAAGTCAGCCAACTTTTTATACATCGTTAGATTGATGGTTATCAGCGTGGTTCACCGCAGGCTCATCAGAGGAAGCGGCGGCATGACGAGTGATTTGCACACCAACCGCATCCGCTTGCTGAATGGCAGTCGGCTTGGCAATACTTAACGTGACTTTGTGACTGGCATATTTAGTCAGCAATTTGTCTGCGATTTGTCCAGCCAAATGCTCAAGTAGCTTCGCTTTAATGGCTTGGCACCACTCGCTCACATCATCACAGACCGCCTTATAGTTCAGCGCATCAGTGACATCATCCGATTTAGCGGCACGGCTGATATCGGTCTCAAGCGCGATGTCGATCAATAATGGCTGAGTGATCGCGCGTTCCCACTCATACACGCCAATCACCGCCTCTACTTTTAAACCTTTTATAAATACTACGTCAGATTGGGTATGAAACATGCTGTCATCCTTGTTTGCTAATTTTTAATTCACATTTTTAGTGGAAGGTTTTTATTTAACTTGCTGCAACGCCTCTTCACGTAGACGCTCAGCTTTTAATACTTTACTGGGACGATGGCGCCACAAATCAATGCTGAACAAGAGCAGACCCAACCAAATCAACCCAAACACCGCCAAACGATGTAAATCGAAATGCTCGTTATAATAAAACACCGCTAAGAAGAAAATAAAGGTCGGGGTCAGATAGTTCATAAAACTTAAAATACTATAGGCCACCAGTTTGGTCGATTTATTGAACAGTAACAACGGTATCAAGGTAATAGGACCTGCAATCATCAGTAGCCAAATGTTTGGACTGAACCAAAAGCGCAGCTGACTACTGACCACATCTGCCTGCCAAAACCACCACAGACAAATTGGCACCAACATCGTTGTTTCAACAAACATGGCGTCGACAGCCGTCAGAGGCGTTTGCCGTTGAATCGTACCATAAGTGCTAAAGCTAAAAGCCAAGATGAGCGATATCCAAGGCAGACTACCAATCATCACCACTTGGATAACCACAGAGAGTAGCGCAAAACCAATGGCGATCCATTGCAAAGGTCGCAAGCGCTCTTTGAATAAAATCATTGATAAGGCCACGCCCACCAACGGCCCAATAAAATACCCCAAGCTGGCTTCAAGTATACGGTCATGATTGACCGCCCATACATACGTGAGCCAATTCGTTGCGATAATCAAACCCGATATAAAAGAAAACGCGATCCATCTTGGGTTTTTCTTTAGGGTATCGACCCACCCCCAGCGTTTGGTGACCACCAACACGATAAGTAAGCACATGAATGTCCAGACAATACGGTGGCCAATGATCTCGGTTGCATCATAGGCAGCCAACTGTTTAAAATATAACGGAAAACCGCCCCAGATAAAAAAAGCAATCAGCGCGGTTACGATGCCACGTCTGGTCGTTTTAATAGGGACAGCCGGTTTTTTGACGACGTTTTGAGTAGTCATAAGTCAGTACAACTTCATTTAGAGCAAAGCGTATTCTCGCGCATGGTCGCCTAGTTATGATTATATTTTTAGGTGAACCGCAAAAACACAGGGTTACTACAAGTAGGACACAAGTTAAAAAGCAATGTGCGAATGTCCGTATCGACATCAACACATTGCTAACGATAACCACTATTTTGAAACACATTTATCTAAAAGTCAGTAAATAAGTACTGTTACCCTATGTATGAGTCTAAGGGTTCATGACTTACTTTCTTAAAAGCGAAACCATCAAGCATTAAGCGCTCGCATCATCAACTTGAATGGACATACCAATTTGATTGGCAAGCTCAGCAAATCCTGGGAAGCTGGTATTGACGGTTTCGACCCCTTCAATGACGATTTGCTTTGAAGCCCGTAAACTGGCAACCGCAAAACTCATGGCAATTCGATGATCATGATGTGAGGTAATTTGACCACCACCAAAGATAGGGTGAGTGTTATTGACGTTGTCGCTTTGACTTGCAGCACCGTTACCTGTAGTGCCTTTGCCTTCAATGATTAACCCATCATCCGTGACCGTACAATCAATGCCAAGCGTCTGCAAACCGTCGGCCATAACCGCAATGCGATCGGATTCTTTAACACGCAGCTCTTTTGCCCCCGTTAACACGGTACGGCCTTTAGCACAGCTAGCCGCAATGAATAATACGGGGAATTCATCAATCGCCAGCGGCACTAAGTACTCCGGTATCTCAATACCTTGTAGGTTTGAGCTGCGAATCGTAATATCTGCGACTGGTTCACCGCCTACATGTGTCTCGTTACTCAAGCTGATATCGGCTTGCATTAATTTTAAGATATCAAGAATACCAGTACGTGTCGGGTTGATACCCACTTGCGTGAGGGTCAGCTCACTACCTTGACTGATGGCAGCAGCCACCATAAAAAAGGCCGCTGAAGAGATGTCAGCAGGTACGGCGATATCACCGCCTGTCAGTGTGCCGCCGCCTGTTACACTGATGCGGTTGCCTTCTACTGTCACAGGATAGCCAAAGGCTGATAGCATACGCTCGGTATGGTCACGACTGACTTCTGGTTGAGTCACCGTTGTGGTGCCCTCGCTCCATAGACCCGCTAATAGCAAGCAAGACTTAATCTGTGCAGAAGCGACTGGCATATCATACGCTATGCCTTGTAATGGTTGTCCGACCGTGTCTCGTCCAGTGATGCTGAGTGGCGCGGTCCCACTATGACCTGTGCTTTGTATAACCGCACCCATCATACGTAGCGGTGCAGCCACACGCTCCATCGGCCGTTTGTTTAGACTGGTGTCACCAGTCAACACACTATCAAATGGCTGTGCCGCTAAGATACCGGACAGCAGGCGCATACTGGTCCCAGAGTTACCCATATAAAGTGGGGTTTTGCTCGGTTTTAAGCCATGCATACCAACCCCATGGATGGTTAACTTGCCGTTATCAGGCCCTTCAATACTCACGCCCATGTCACGGAACGCTTGCAACGTTGCAAGTGCGTCCTCTCCTTCCAAAAATCCAGTGACCTGTGTCACGCCTGTTGCAAGGCTACCCAGCATAATACTGCGATGAGAGATAGACTTGTCACCAGGAATGGTAATCGTGCCAGAAACGGTGTTGCTTGGCGTAATAATATAAGAAGCTGACATGGCAGTAGTATCCGTATAAGGGGTGCTGGCTAACATATGGCCAAAATGTCGCCGCGCGGCTTGCGCACGGCCCAAAAGTCCCATCAGGGCGGTTGAATCTTTATTAATGATAAGCTGGCGCATGGTTTGTAGGTAGACGCCATACTCATCAAGGGCGCTGACAATCGCGCTTTGATTGGCAAAAAATATATCGTGCCACATCTTAGGGTCACTGGCAGCAATGCGGGTAAAATCGCGAAAGCCACCAGCGGCATAGCGAAACATATCCAAATTGTCATCATGGCTTGCCAGCTGCTCAACCAAATTAAACGCCAGTAAGTGCGGCAAATGACTGGTATGGGCCAATATCGCATCATGATGATCAGCGGCCATTGACATAGCCGTTGCCCCTACCGACTCCCACAACAGGCGTAGCTTGGCAATAGAAGTCTCATTGGTCGTGGGTAGTTCACAGATAATAACGCTATGATTGACAAACAAGTTAGCGCGCCTGGCATGATACCCTGAATTCTCAGCGCCAGCAATCGGATGCGCTGGCACCAGACCCACTGGCAAAGAAGTAAACACCGCTTTGGCAGCGTCAATGATATTGAGCTTGGTGCTACAGACATCACTAATCATGCAATCGGTAGCAAGCTGCCCGTCATCCATCGCCTGTTTAATATCACTGAACACTGCTTGTACCGCTTGTACGGGTACCGCAATGACAATCAAATCACTACCATCGACCACCTCACTCAGTCTTGAGCTGCCCGCATCCAGCAATCCTTGTTTGATGGCCTCTTCTATACTTGGGCCATGCCGATCGACGGCGACTAAGCGCTCACTCAACCCATTGTCTTTAATGGCTTGTGCAAGACTGGCACCGATTAACCCAAGTCCAATCACACAAACTTGCTTAAATAATGGCGGCTGAGTGGTTAGAAGAGAGTGATTATTATTCTGATGATTTTTTTTCTGACGACTCACGGCTTTTCTCGTTGTACAAACGAACGCTCATTTCGACAAAACAGTCTAACGTTCGTATCATAAAATTTAGTGGCTAATGAAGGGACTTATCTCTTTAAAAAAGGTAGTCCCTTTATCAATCTTCGGTCAAGATAGAGCGCAAGGTATCAATCAAACGCAGATTGTCCTCTGCTAAGCCGACGGTAACACGCAGCCAATTAGGTAGACCATAAGCGCTCAGTGGCCGCACGATAACACCTTGTTCCAGTAACGCTTGGTGAATCATAGCAGCCGTGGTGTCCTCCATCTCAAATTTTACCTCGACCATAATAAAGTTGGCATGTGACTTAACAAACCCCAATCCGAGCGCGTCAAACTGTTTTTCCAACCAACGCATTTGCTCATCATTTGTCACTCGAGTTTTTTCGATAAAGTCCTGATCGGTAAGGGCCGCCGCGGCCGCAGCAAGTGCCACACGACTGACATTAAATGGCTGACGAATGCGATTGAGTAAATCTGCTACCGGCACTGAGCTAAGTGCATAACCGACACGCAGACCTGCTAATCCATACGCTTTAGAAAACGTACGGACAATCACCACATTGTTAAATTCATCTAACAGCGCGCGATTGTTACTTTCAGGACTGTATTCAATATAAGCTTCATCTAACACTACCAGTACCGAACTTGGCACACTAGCCACAAACTCGCGTAGCGCTTTATGCTCAAGCTGAGTGCCCGTTGGGTTATTAGGATTGGTAATAAACACCATCTTAGTACTGGGACTGTCTTGAACCGCCTGACTCATCGCTTTTAGATCATGACCAAAGCGATGAGCAGGCACCTCTATAGCCGTTGCCCCCTGCATTTTAGCCAGCATCGGATAAATAATAAACGCATACTGACTATAAACGATGGTGTCATCAGCACCCACAAAACTACGCGCCAAAATATCAAGCAAATCGTCAGAGCCATTACCTAAGGTAATCTGATCCGCATTGACATCGTTAAAATCAGCCAAAGCTTGTTTTAGATAGTACCCATTCCCATCAGGATAACGCGACAACTGACCCAATTGCTCAGTCACTGCCAACGTCACATGCGGTGAGCAGCCCCTCGGGTTTTCATTACTGGCCAGCTTTACCACATCTGAGATGCCATACTCACGCGTCAACTCTTCAACAGGCTTTCCTGTTTGATAAGGCGCCAACTCTAAAATACTGTCATAGGCCGGCACTAGCGGTGATAAATTTGACTGTGTCGATTGAGGTGACTGCATGATTTATCCTTAGATGTGGTAAGACATCTATCATTGATGAAGCTTGTTGGTTTTAGTGGACTATGACCGCTATTGATGATAAAGGCGTGGCCTCTATCCTATTTATAATACCGCTTTTGGATAGGAGCCTAGTATACGCACATCTTTTACCAACGGACGGATATCATTAATAGCAGCACTCACATTTGCCTCATCGATATGACCGTTCATGTCAATAAAGAAGACATAGGCCCACTTATTAGGACGCTCAGGGCGTGTCTCAATACTGGTCATAGAGACGCCATGATACGACAGAGGTTTTAAGATTTCGATCAGTGCCCCCGCTTTATCATGGGCGGAGACCACAATGGAGGTTTTGTCTTGACCTGATGGTGCAATCGCTTCGTGACCGATGATGAGAAAGCGCGTGGTGTTACTTGGGTTGTCTTCAATATTCGTATAAAGCTTATGTAAGTCATATTCCGCCGCAGCCACATCGCCTGCAATCGCTGCTGAATGCCATTCGTTTTTTAAACGACGGGCCGCTTCACCATTGCTCGAGACCGCCACGCGCTCAACATTTGGAAAGTTCACATCGAGCCAATGACGGCACTGAGCCAATGATTGCTGATGCGAATAAATACGGCTTAAACCATCAATTTTGGTGTGTTCAGCGACTAAGAAATTTTGATGAATCGGTAACTCAACTTCACCGATGATTTTAAGACTAGAAGATAAAAAGCCGTCTAGCGTATGATTGACCACGCCTTCTGATGAGTTTTCTACGGGTACCACACCATACATGGCTGTACCTGCTTCTACTTCACGGAACACATCAGTGATGGTCGTCATTGGCACCGTATCGGCCGCTTTACCAAAATGCTTGAGGGCTGCAGCATGAGTAAAGGTGCCGACTGGACCCAAAAAAGCAATGCGTTGCGGTGCTTCTAGATCCAAACAGACCGACATGATCTCACGGAACAAACGCGCCATTTTTTCATCAGCGATCGGGCCAGTATTGCGCTCCATCACCGCTTTTAGCACTTGTGCTTCGCGCTCAGGACGATAAAATATAGGATTACTGCTGTCAGTGGCCACGTTATTGGCAATGTGATTTTTTTTGACTGTTGCCACTTGCTGAGCCAGCTTGGCGCGGTTATTTATTAACGTCTGAATCTCGCAGTCCACTGCATCAATGTTTTGACGAATACTGTCCAAAAACTCTTTTTCATTTGTGGTATCGCTGATGCTTTGATTTAAATTATCCACATTTTGCTCTGATGACTGCTCACTCATTACCGCCCATCCTTTTTCTAATGTTATTACTGATTTTTATCACTGTTAGTATTACGCTGTTTATTTTAGTACTCAACAGACAAGTCTAGCAAAAATATTGCACCCTGCTTGTCCTATCTTATAGGGTTACTACATACTGACAACACATCAAACGGCAAATACCGTCGCCTGACAGCTGACCTGTTCTACTATAACAAAAACTATCGTCAGTGCCCACGTGTAAATGGGTGCAAACAGATGTAAATGCGCCTAAACCAGCTAATATGGGCAAAGTGACACCCTGTGACAGCGGTGCAAGAGCAAACTATCAAAGAACACTGGCTAAAAACTGTGTTACAGTTTAAAGCGACTACCAAATAGTAGTATATAAATAAGACCCTACCCCATAAATAAGAAAACACTCTCGTAATTGTTAAAAAAGGATATCTGATGAGCGCATTACAACAGCTTCGCACCATGACTACTATTGTTGCTGATACTGGTGATCTAACCGCCATTGCGCGCCTAAAACCTATCGATGCGACTACCAACCCAAGCCTCATTACCAAAGCACTTGTCCATCCTGATAACCAAGGCATGCTTTCAGAAACCATGAGCCGTCATAACAGCAATGTAGATGCTGTTATTGATGCGCTTACCGTACAGATTGGCTGTGATATTTTAGCGCTCATCGACGGTCGGGTCTCTACCGAAGTTGACGCCCGTTTGTCTTATGACACTCAAGCGACCATCGATAAAGCCTTAGAGTTTATGGGGGCTTACCAAAAAGCAGGTATCAACTCAGAGCGTGTGTTGATTAAAATGGCGGCTACTTGGCAGGGTATTGAGGCAGCACGCTATCTTGAAACCCAAGATATCCACTGTAACCTGACCCTGCTATTCGGGCAGCACCAAGCGATTGCTTGTGCGGATGCTGGCGTGACCCTGATCTCGCCTTTCGTTGGTCGTATTTTAGATTGGCAAAAACGTCAACAAAACCGTCAAAATGTACCTGCTTCTGATGATATGGGCGTACAATCGGTGAAGCGCATTTACCAATACTACAAACAACATGGCTATCACACTCAAGTGATGGGAGCAAGTTTTCGCTCAACTGAGCAGATATTGGCACTAGCAGGGTGTGACCTATTGACGATAGCCCCTAACCTGATCGATGAGCTGGCAGCAATGGATACTGAGGTGACTCGTCAGCTATCGCCAAGCATGTCAATGGATATGGCTGATATGACTCGAGTGAGCTTAACGCGTGAAGAGTTTAGTGCAGCCTATCAACAAGACACGATCACACAAGACTTACTACCAAAGGGAATTGATGGCTTTATTGGCGCGCGTGATGAGCTTGCGCAAACGTTGACGGCGATGCGTAACTAATACATACAGGCAGTCTTTGATAACAACGTTATTTTACGAGCGTGAATGGTAGGCCACAAAAGAGAATTGCCTACTCATAATAAGTTGGCTACTATGGCCTACTTTTAACAATAAGCAGCAAGGCTTGATTATGAAACGGTTATCAGTGTTATTAGCAGGGGGTGCTCTAGCCATCAGCGCACATGCAGTGAACTGGTCAAAAGTGTCAGAAAACCCTACCGGTTCAATTTTTAGCTTAGATTTGGACTCTATCGAAAGCTCAGATATCAATATCATAGATGATAAAAATGTCAAAAATATCACAGTGTCTATTCGTAAAACGTACCCTACGCCAAAAAACGACCTAAAAGAAGCGAAAGAAAACAGCATTCATCATAGTGATCAGCAATTGTTAATCTCTTGCAAAGATGCCAGTTACTATAAAAGAGCTTACGTTAACTACAATGCTGATGATAAAGTCACAAAGTCTTGGCATTCAGAAAAACCCATACTGACGACAAAGGACTTTACACTCACTAACCCAAAAACGATTGGTCGCGCCCTAGTTGATGAGGCTTGTAAACGCTATGAGCAGATGACTTAAACAGTTTAAGAGTGGCTAAAATACAAAAGCGCGCTGACATCACTCAGCGCGCTTTTGTATTTGATGATAATAACTCAAAAACCTAGCGTTAAGCCTTTAACACCGTATAAATTGGCACTGGAAACTCGCCATGCAAATCAACCAAATCCAGCAAGACCAACGCCCCTACCACGGTATGGTTGGCTGATTGGCAAAGCTCATAAGCCGTCGTCAACGTGCCGCCAGTGGCTAAAATATCATCGATCAACAGTACCCGTTCAGGTGGTAGGTTGTTTTGCATCTCAAGTGTGTCTTTACCATACTCCAACGCATAGGCTTTATTGGCAACAGGCGGTGGCAGCTTACCTGGCTTACGCAGCAAAATCATACCTTTACCCAAGCGGCCTGCCAGCAGACTTGCAAAGACAAACCCACGCGCTTCTACCGCCCCTAGGCAGTCTACCTCATCCATCAATCCGTCTGGCAATGCTGCAAGCAGCGCATCAATGACCTCATTAATATGACTGCGCAGTAACGGCGTAATATCATAAAAATCAATGCCAACTTTTGGGAAGTTTGGTACTGTACGAATAATTTGCCAAAATCGATGGTCAGTATTGAGCATGTTAGACGGATCGGCTACGTTGTTAACGGACATGGCGGCATTGCTGCTCATAATAACCCTTAGTTCATATGGCTTAGATAACAGTATTTAAATAACAATACAATATAGATCAAAGTAGTGACGCGTGAACATCACTATGAATTTTGCGGCGTGTATTATAGCACAGCTGGTATAAATTTTTCGGCTTACGGCATACAAGTGGTATCACTCATCTCAAAACAGAGCACATAATGGCCTTGATAAAAGCCAAATAATCTCAATATACAAGTGTAAACTTAACTACGAAAATCACGGTTATATGCTAAACTACGTTCGCTTTTGCAGTCTAATATAGTGACTGTTATTCTAAATATGAGCGTTAACAACTGACTGTAATACTGGTAATGATCGATAGGACTATTTATGAAACGTTATGAATGTATCGTCTGCGGCTGGATATATGATGAAGAGCTTGGCTGCCCTGAAGAAGGCATTGCGCCTGGTACCAAATGGGAAGACATTCCTGATGACTGGACATGCCCAGAGTGCGGTGTCGGCAAGCTTGATTTTGAGATGCTAGAAGTTTAGTAGACGACACTCTAATTAGGATGCTTCATGACCCAATCAAATGATATCAATGGCACAAAACTGTCTGAAACCGTAGCTGCAAGCTCTAGTCACTATCCAACTTCTGAGTGGCAGAAATTCGGGGCGCATCAGTGGCGTGACTCTGATCTTAGCGAACATCTTCACCAAGCAATGATCGATATCGGTGATGGTATTGAGCTTTGTGTTGAGGCAGGTGGTAATCCCGACAACCCTCCCTTATTGATGGTGATGGGTCTTGGCTCACAAATGGTATTTTGGCCAAATAATTTCATCAAACGTCTTATTGATGCCGGTTTTTTTGTGATTCGTTTTGACAATCGCGATATTGGTTTGTCGTCTAAAGTCCAAATTGAGGGTCTACCCCGTATCAGTCAACTCAAAATGATGATGCGTTTGCAAACTGGCTTGTCTAATAAAGGCGCGCCAGTTGCTTATAACCTAACCGACATGGCAGAGGATACAGCGCGTTTAATTAAAGCGCTTAACCTTGGTACCACCCATCTGCTAGGGGCCTCTATGGGCGGTATGATCGCACAAATTGTGGCAGCCCGTTATCCAAGCTTGGTACAGCGGATGGCGCTGATGTTTACCACAACCAACCGCGCATTTTTAAGACCCCCAAAACCCAAGCAGTTATACACCCTGATTAATCGTCCTGAGAGCCATTCTGAACGTGATATTGTGCGTCACAGCGTCTGGTTTATGAAGACGGTTGGTACGCCTGGGCATGTGAATGTGCGTATGGTCCGTGAAATTGCCAAAATACGGTATCAACGTAACTTTCATCCGCTCGGTACGGTACAACAGCTCAATGCTATTTTGGCTTCAGGGTCTATCAGCCGATTCAGTAAACAAGTCAAAGCACCAACGATCGTACTACACGGTAGCGCAGATGGGTTGCTGCCGGCTTCCCAAGGACGCGTGGTTGCCAAGACTATTCCTAATGCCAAGTTTCATTTAATCGAAGGAATGGCGCACGACATTCCCGAGTACTATCAGCCTTATATGGTCGATTTGATTAGTAATCATTTATTGGCTAAGTAGCTTTTGATAGTTTGTTTTTGAGCGAACTTAATATAAAAAGAGGGTAAAACCTGTCGTTGACACGTAGGTTTTACCCTCTTTTTTTATGTTAGATCTAGTCTAGTCAATCTAAAATAAAATTGGCACGCTGTGCCACGTGCTACTGGTATGGATGTCGCGCAGCCTCTGTCGGCGTAGGCACAGCACGCAAGGGAAACTCATACCAGTAGCACTGTACCTATTTTAAAGTGTGTTAACTATGTGTTGGACTTGGGTTTTAAGCAGTAAATCTAGTCACAACTGACACCAGCCCCTTCTTTATCGATGCACATCTTATCGCCATTTTTTAAGTTACCAATCCAAGCCTTGCCCGCTGTAAATACAAACGCCGGCTTACCTTTGTAGTGACCCGCAGCCGACACGCCCGCATTCGCAAAGCGAAAAGGAATCACCAGCTCACCGCCAAGATTAACAAAACCCCACTCCCTGCCAATACGTACGCCAGCCAATCCTTCAGAGAATGGCTGTACTTCATCAAAAGAATAGGTAATCATGGTCACGTTATTGTCGTCCACAAACCCCCATTTACCATCTTGCTGACGCGGTTGTAGCGTCGTAAAACGATTAGACTCTGTTTGTTTTGCTGTGGCCTGCTCATTATTCTTACTATTTGGATCACTCTTCACGTTACCGTTTTTATCCAACCAGCTGGTCGTACTGTTTTTGCTTACTCGTGCGACACCGTTTTGATAATTATCAATTTCGCTAATGGCGGCCGAAAACGGAACGATGGTTTGATTGGCGGTGTTAATGACGCCATAGTTGCCATTTCTTTTCACCACGATGCGGCCATCAGAGACGGGGCGCGCCCACCCTTGGCTTTCTGACAGCATATCATACATCGCCGGTACGACTTCACGACCCTGCATATTCAGATAGCCGACATGACTGTTGCGCAGTACAGGCAATAGACCACCCGATAGCTTATTGACATCGACTTTTTGATAGCGTGTCAAGTCGACCACCCTTTTGCCGTTACGGTCAATCAAAGCAACTGGCGCACCGAAATCTTTCGTTGCTAAAAAATAGCGACTGCTCGCTGTGCAAGAGACATTTTTATAGTAGCTTTTGGGAATGTTACAACTGGCTGCTTGTGCAGTCGGCATTGCCAATAGCACGATAGATGAGATGCTAATAGCAAAACCATATTGTAACATTGAGGGCGGTGAACTACAGACAAAAGATCGTGGTCGTTTTGATCGTAATCGTCGAAACATAAGCAAACCTAAGTGGATAGTACTGGGGTTTTTGGTAAAATTTTATAACATATTCCCATTATAAATCACAAGATTAGCAAACGCTGTGATCTGTGCCAATGTCATTCCTGTAAGGATGTTACTCGACTATACAAACACGCCATACTAAGTAGCAGTCAATATCGTGACAGCCAATTTAATAATCAGAATAAATTATGGTTTAACCATTTCATTTTAGGTTCAAAACCTCGACAATATGGCTTGGGTTAACGCCCATGTTAATAGTCTGAAATAAATAACAATAGTACGGATATAAGGACAACCTATGGCTATCGCTTCTACACGGTCTGCCCCTATTGGCTTAGTCATTGGCTGTATCATATTTGGTCTGGGTAGTTTGATCGTCGCTCACGTTGACATCGGTGGGTGGGCGATGTCGTTTTGGCGCCTAGCTATTTCAGGTATCGTATTCTCTGTCTTAGCCAAAATTACGGGGCAACGCCTACCGCGCTCAAGACGTGCTATCTTTTACAGTCTATTGTCAGGCGTGTTTTTAGGGTTGGATTTGGCCCTATGGCACGAGAGTATTTATGCCGTTGGTCCTGGTATTTCAACTCTACTCAATAGCTTACAAATCTTTTTCTTGGCGGCGATCGGCTTTTTGTATTTTAATGAACGCCAATCTATTGTTCAGCTTATCAGTTTGTTTTTAGCGATGCTCGGCGTGGCAATGATAGGCAGTCCTGAGTTTGCACGCAACACTGCCGCCACTTGGGGATTTGTCACCGGCATCATCTCAGGGGCGATGCTAGCAGCCTCGATGACCTTTATCCGTAAAACACATGACACTGAGCCGACACCGATATTTATGCTGATGCAGCTGATTAGTATCGGCGGCGTGTTAGCAATGATCGTGCCGATGGTGATATTTGATACGGGTAGTATCTTACCCAATACGTGGTCTGAGTTCGGCTGGGTTCTGGTGTATGGCACCGTCATGCAGTGCTTGGCATGGGGCCTGATCGCCTACTCTATACCTAAGTTATCTCTGACATTGACGGGGTTGTTACTGTTGACGGAACCCATCGCAGCACTGGTTATTGATTATAGCTGGCTGGGCAAACCGATTAACACTTTACAATGGAGTGGCGCCCTACTGACTATGTTTGCCATTTATTTAGGCTCATTAAAACCTAAACCACGCGCGCTACGCCGTTATCGGTTTTTTGCTCGATTTTATAAACGTAAATACAAGTAACCTGAATACTGTTTTCCAATCAAAAGCGCCCAACCTACGTTAGGCTGGGCGCTTTTTTAGTTTTGTAGGCTTTATCTCTCTTATATATAACATCTTAAGAAGGTTATATACAAAAGCCCATTGGTTATTTGGCCAATGACTGACGGGCAGCCTTCGCTTCAGATCCTTGATTAAACAAAGCATTCAAAAGGATAGCAGCCAAAGTAGCCGTGCCGATACCGCCCAAATCGAAGCCGCCTAAGTGCAAGCTAAAATTACCGGTCCCCATGATGACAGTAACAGCAGCGATAATCAGATTGCTGTTTTTGCTAAAGTCGATGTGATTGTCTATCCAAATTTTTACGCCTGCAACAGCGATCAAGCCAAACACCACAATAGAAGCCCCGCCCAATAATGCCGCTGGTATCGTTTGAATGATTGCACCAAACTTTGGCGACAGACCTAGCAAGATTGCCACTAACCCTGCCACAACGAATATCGTGGTGCTATAGACTTTGGTCACGGCCATCACCCCGATGTTTTCCGCGTAAGTGGTGACACCTGTCCCACCAAATCCTGCTGAAAAAGTGGTCGCTAGGCCATCAGCAAAAAAAGCTCGCCCCATGTAAGGCGTTACACGCGCCTTGGTCATACCTTCGACAGCCTTAAAATGCCCCAAATTTTCAGCAACCAAAATAAAGGCCACAGGCGCAATTAAAACAATGGCACTCATCTCAAAGCGTGGGGTATGAATGCTCGGCAGGCCAAACCACGAAGCAGCTGCCACACTACTAAAGTCAATAGCCGTCCCAAAGCCCATGATGTTAGTCATCACAAAATAAGCAATGTAAGACAATACCAAGCCCACCAATAACAGTAGACGACGTAGCATACCGCGTGTAAACACGGCCACCCCACTAATAAGCAACACAGTCAATGTGGCCATCCAAGCATCGAACTGATTCGCAGACACCCCTTGGATAGTCACTGGGGCTAAGTTGAGACCAATAATCATGACGATGGCACCCGTCACGACTGGCGGCATCAAGCGCTCAATCCAGCCTGTGCCAGTTTTCATCACCAGCAGACCAATTAACGCATAAATGATACCGCAAGCCATGATGCCACCTAACGCGACATTCAAGTTATCGTTAAACCCTGCACCTGCGTAAGCGGTAACTGCAATGACAGGACCAATAAACGCAAAGCTTGAGCCCAAGTAACTTGGCATGCGCCCGCCTGTGATCATAAAGAACATCACGGTACAAATACCCGACATCAAAATGGCTAAATTAGGATCAAAGCCCATCAATAAAGGTGCTAATACAGTCGCCCCAAACATCGCAAAAGTATGCTGGACACCCAATAATATACTTTTTGACGGTGGCAAATAGTCGTTGATACCGACTGGATCACGATCTAAATCGCCCTTATACGGACGCCATGTCGGAAACCAACGCCCATTTTCAAAGTCTGGATTGGGTGAATAATGGAGGGCTGCTGACTCGACACCTGCAGCTTCTAACGCGTTTTGAGCTGACTGACTGTGAGCGCTGTTTTCTGAAGGTGATGAGTGGTCTTTTTGAGATGGCATGCGCGCTTGTCCTATGTGAGCTGAGCTAAAATAATAGGCGACAATTAATGAAAAAATGACATTGAGAGATTAATAGATAAGATACGTGGTTAGAAGTTACTGTAACTCTGACCCTCTTACATTTATAATATGCCGCCCTAATCTATTCATTTATATTGTAATATGGCAAACCAAAAGTAATATTTGGTATGATGACTATGTTTTGCTAGATGTCTGGGGCCGGATATGTTCTACTAAAAATGGTTTTAAACCGTTATGGCTCAACGTACTTTATAACAGCTCCCCCACTTACAGGATGTTACATAGCCGTTGACTCCGTGCATGATAGCGGAGTTTCAAAACAAATAAAAGTTATTATTCAGTCACCATTTGTACTCCTTTACTTTGATCTTTCACAGGCAATGCCTCATACACACCTCTTATCGGTGCCTAAGAGTGATGGCGGCCTATCTTATTCTCAATAAAAGCGCCTAAAGCATCTACACAGCGTGCTAAAGCCCTTAAAACTTTCGGTAATTTTCTATGATTAGTGTTTTTGACTTATTCAAAATCGGCGTTGGTCCATCAAGCTCTCATACGGTAGGACCAATGGTAGCCGCAAATCTTTTTTTAGCCTCATTGACAAAGCAGATAGAGCTGACTGCCATTCAAAAGATTGAAATTGAGCTTTATGGCTCTTTAGCCGCGACAGGAAAAGGACATGCAACCGATACCGCCATCCTACTCGGCTTGCTTGGACATACACCCAGCACCATTGATACACGCATGACTAGCAATTATCTGTCTCCTATTTTTTCTGAGAAAAAATTGAATCTCTCAGGTGCCCATACAGTGGCATTTGATACGGAGCAGGATATTTATTGGTACGACGATACCGTGCTTCCTTATCATCCCAATGCGTTGTCACTTCGAGCAATACTGACAGACGGCACACGTTATCAGCAAACTTACTACTCCGTCGGCGGTGGCTTTGTGATCAATGAAGAAGATGCCAACAACCCAGACGAAGACCATGCCAGCCCAACTATCGATCGTGTGCCCTACCCTTTTAATAGCGCCGCAGAGCTGCTAGATCAGTGTGATCAACATCGGCTCAGTATCAGTGATTTAGTGCTGGCAAACGAGTGCCACTTCCATGATAAAGAAGAAGTCTATGCCTACTTAGATAGTATCTGGGAGGTGATGCAAGATTGTGTCAAACAAGGGTGTGAAAATGCTGGCATTTTACCTGGTGGTCTCGATGTCAAACGCCGCGCACAGGATTTACACTTGCAGCTGAGTGCTGAAAAAGACCAGCCAATATCAAAAAATGATAAATTGGCAGCGATGGACTGGGTTGATTTATACGCACTGGCTGTCAACGAAGAAAATGCCAATGGCGGTAAAGTCGTCACCGCCCCTACCAATGGTGCTGCCGGTATCATTCCAGCAGTATTACACTATTATCGTGACTTCTTATCCAACTACAGCCAAGAGGGCGTGCGCAAGTTTTTATTGAACGCCACCGCTATCGGTAGCTTGATTAAACAGAATGCCTCAATCTCTGGCGCTGAAGTAGGCTGTCAAGGGGAAGTCGGTTCCGCCTGTGCTATGGCAGGCTCTGCCCTAGCAGAAATTATGGGCGGCACACCAGCCAAGTGCTTAAATGCAGCAGAAATTGGCATTGAGCACAATTTAGGACTTACTTGTGATCCTATTGGCGGCTTGGTGCAAGTGCCCTGTATCGAACGTAATGCCATGGGCGCCGTAAAGGCAATTAATGCGGCACGTCTCGCCTGCCGAGGCAATGGGCAACATTTTGTCTCTTTGGACAAAGCCATTGAAACCATGAAGCAGACGGGAGCTGATATGTCGGATAAATATAAAGAGACCGCTCGCGGGGGACTTGCCGTCTATGCGGATAATCGCATACCAACGGCCACCCGTGGCGTCAGTGTAAACTACAGCCAATGTTAATTTAAAACGCCATTGTCATTTGTACAGTTATCATGTGAACTGCTAAATTGCTAAATCAGTTAAAATAGCGACAAAAAAGGCCTCTAACGAATTAGAGGCCTTTATCATATGAGAGTAGCCGCTTATAAATACAAGCGAGTACCCATGTGATTATTCAGCAGTTTTTGACACTACTTCATTTAGAATCCAAACTGGCTGTACCACGTTAGAGCCTTCAGCAGTTACAGCTTCTTGACGTACATCAAGCACGTAGCGGTAATTTGGCTCATAAGTAAAGCCTTGGATATTACCATTTAGTGTCGTATAGTTCTTGTGATACGTCTGACGATACTGCAAGCACTGTGCTTCAACTTTACTGCCATCAGTAGCAGTAAGGTCACAGACTGCTTTACGTGGCGCTATTTCTACTTCAAAGCTTGGAATGTTAACCACTTTAACGCTCATGGGCTGTCCTTCCACAACCATCGTACGCTCATTGTCCATACCCATGGTAGAACAACCTGAAAGGGCAAAAGTCGTCATCAATGCTGCAAGTGCTAATTTTTTCATTATTTAATCCTCAGTTAATTGGGTTAAGTCTCTATTACCTGTTTGAATTTATTGTTGTGAACGTCTTGTTGTGATTAATACATACTCAAAACATATCAGGCAATTGGGTCATTGTTATCACGCTACTGTCGATGCTAGATAAAACGTCGCTAAATAAAAATATTTAACGAGAGTCTGACAGAATCAATAATACTGCCTTTCCTTTACTAAAACTAGTATAGGTCGCCAATCCGCTTGCCCTCTATGACTGCTTTGTAAAGTAACGTCAGCTTTTGCAACTGATGTTAAGAAAACGTATGCAATAATAGAGTGAATTGCTAATCAGGCAAAATGAGAAGTAAACAATAAAAAATAAAAAGCCAGAGTGATGCGCACCCTGGCTTAACGATAAGAACAGCGAAAAATTACTAGGTATAAAAACCTTTAGCTACGATAATCGGCATTAATCTTGACGTAATCGTAGGATAAATCGCAAGTATAAACCGTATCACTGGCTTCGCCACGAGCAAGATCGATATGAATGGTAATCTCAGGGCGGCTCATGACCGTCTTGCCCGCCTCTTCTGTATAATGAGGGGCAACGCCACCATTTTGGCAAATCATCACTTCATCTAAATACACATCGACTTGCTCTGTGTCGAGATCTTCGATTCCAGCATAACCCACTGCCGCCAAGATACGACCCCAATTGGCATCACTAGCAAAGAATGCTGTTTTCACTAGAGGTGAATGCGCAACCGCATAGGCCACATCGCAGCACTCTTGTGTCGTCTGCCCACCAGTGACTTTTACTGTCATAAACTTGGTCGCACCTTCACCATCTCGTACAATTAACTGCGCTAGGCGTACAAAAACCTCAGTTAAAGCCGCAAACACTGGCTGATAGTGCGGATGCTCTGGGCTGTCAATGATCTCTGAGCTGGCCGTGCCTGTCGCTACTAGGACACAGCAGTCATTGGTTGAGGTATCGCCATCGACTGTGATGCGATTAAAAGACTGTTCATTGATTGCGCTTAGCATCTCTTGTAATAAGTCAGCCGCGATATTGGCATCGGTTGCCACGTAGCCTAGCATGGTCGCCATATTTGGGCGTATCATCCCTGACCCTTTTGACATACCGGTAATGTGATAACTGAGATTATCCACATCAACTTTTTGGCTGGCAAGCTTGGGAATAGTATCAGTGGTACGAATACCATTAGCCGCAGCTAGCCAATTGTTAGGAGCCAAATTAGCAATGGCCTTGTCTAAGCCCGCAATAACAGCATCGCTATTTAACGGCTCACCAATCACACCCGTAGAGAATGGCAATACGGCGCTCACATCCACATCTGCTTTGCTCGCCAATGCCGCACAGATATCAATGGCTCGACGCTTACCATCAGCGCCAGTACCCGCATTGGCATTGCCAGTATTGGTTACTAAATAGCGTGGACTGGTCTTAGAAAAATGCTCACGCAGTACGCGTACAGGGGCGGCACAAAAGGTATTTTTTGTCGTTACAACTGCAGTGGTGGCGGTATCGATTATTTCCATCACGACCAAATCGTCACGATCTTTATAGCGTACCCCTGCCGCAGTGGCACTGAGCTTGATACCTTCGATAGGGTAAATAGTATTGGGTACTGCAACATTTCCGACGGCCATCGTTACATCCTTATTTTTAACTTTTAGTATTGTTTATATAGTAAAGTGTTTTTGGCAAACACCCTATCATTACTACGATTTACTCAGATCAAATGCCGACCAAATTGGCGCATGGTCAGAGGGTTTTTCCATGGCTCGTAGCTCATAACTGATACCTGCATCGACACAAGCATCAACGAGATCAGCGGTGCATAAGATATGGTCGATACGTAAGCCACGCTTAGGATCATCATTGAAACCACGACTGCGGTAATCAAACCAGCTATATAACTCTGTGCTCTCTGGATAGTGCAAACGGTACGTATCGGTCAGCTCTCGTGACATCAATGCGCTATACCACGCGCGTTCTTCTGGTAAAAAAGAGGTTTTTCTGTTTTTAAGCCAGCGCTTTGCATTGACCTCACCAATACCGATATCGATGTCTTCTGGAGCAATATTCATGTCACCCATGATGACAAGCGAACGTCCTTCCGCTTTTAACGTATCAATGTAAGCCATTAAATCAGCATAATAAGCCCGCTTCATTGGGAATTTAGTGGGATGGTCTTGACTCTCTCCTTGCGGAAAATAACCATTAAGCACATCAATTTCGCGGCCCTCAAACTCATAGCGAGCATGGATAAAACGCTTTTGTGCCTCACCATCTTCGTCAGGAAAGCCTTTTTGGACAAATATAGGGGCCACCTTGGACAGTAAAGCCACGCCATAGTGGGCTTTTTGTCCAAAATATTCTACGTGATAGCCAAGACTTTCTATGTTGTCGAGTGGGAACTGCTCATCGTGAACTTTGGTTTCTTGTAGACCTATCACATCAGGATCGATTACCTCGCGTACCGCCTCAAGCTGATGTTGACGGGCGCGAATACCATTGATGTTAAAACTGACAAAACGGGGCATAAACCATCCTATACTAATTGATTAAAATGTGGCGCTAAAACAACCATGATAACAGTCGTAGGCCAGCCTTTCTGTTGCGTACCTTTATATCTTAAGCTAGAGTAGCTATTATTATCACACACATCGATTTTTATTAAATCACCTTTATTAAATGACCGCTATCAACACTTGATTGAGTATTACTATGACAACCCCTAAAAGCAACCCTACAAACACCATATCAATTTCTAACAAGGCACAATCTGACCAGACAACCACACCGCTGTTTGCGACTGACTATAACGTTTACATCAACCATACTGATGCCGGTGGCATAGTCTATCATGCCAACCATCTGGTCTTTTTTGAAAACTGCCGACGTGACTGGTTTACTAAGCTTGGTTTAAACGGTTACTTTCTACAGTCTGATAGCGGCGACATACAGCATTTTGTTGTGAGCCAAGCAGATTTGCAATATAAAAGAGCCATCCTTTTAGATGAAATCATCAACGTGCGTATCGATAAAGTCGAACTAAAACCTGCCAGCATGGTATTTTATCAAAGCATTCACCGGCATACACCAAAAGGTAACTCGACCGACCACACCAAAAACAGTAACCATTTATTAAGTAGCGCTAAAATTGTGATTGCTTGCGTACAAAACCAAGTAACACCAGAGTCGATGTCTAACGATGAGACTCAAGCTACTCGTACTGCGCCTATGCGGCCTATTCGTGTGCCTCAAAGCTTACGGGACGCCATTCAACAAGCGATCACACAAAATGCTGATGAGTAATGACTTATTTTATTAACGCACTCATAAGAAGCGCCTTATGCTAGAATTTAAAAGTATCTGCATACATAATAAGCGCTCTATGAGCGTGGAGCTAAGTCAACAAAACCGTTCTACTACCGCATCCACTCTATCCGGCACATACTACAGGTGGCTCACCAAAATAAAGAACAATAACAATCAAGAGGCCGTCTCAGCCCCTCATCAGCATTCATTAATAAGCGATGTCAGTGGCAAGCTACTATCAGGACAGGTGACGGTTTTGACTGGTGCTTCTGGTAGTGGCAAGTCAGTATTATTACGCGTGCTTGCAGGATTATTACCCATGGATAGCGGTGAGGTCTGCTTGCAAAGCGTAGACCAACTACACAATCCCATTTATCACAGTATCCATGATACTGAGCCGACGCAGTGGCGCACACAAGTCTCCTTACTCGCTCAGCACCCCCAGCTATTAGAAGGTAGTGTGTTAGATAACCTGCAAATGCCTTATAATTTACAAGCCCATCAGCATCGAGATTTTGATATGGATTGGCACATCACGCAGCTTTCCTCTCTCGGGCGTAGCGCTGATTTTTTGCAGCAAGAAGCCAATTACTTATCCGGCGGTGAGCGACAGCTGGTCAATACCTTACGTCTTTTACAACTGAGCCCGCAAGTACTATTATTGGATGAGCCTACCGCTGCTTTAGACAGCGACGTATCAACCCAATTGGTACATTTACTCGTTAACTGGGCTCGGGCCAAGACGCAGCGTACGTTGTTATGGGTGACTCATGACACACAAGATGTCATGCCATTCGCTGATCAGCATTGGTCTATGCAAGCAGGCGTATTAAGTGAAGTCTTCTAGGCCCGTCTTTATTTTAAAAATGCTCATCAACATAAGATAAATTGAATTGAGAACGCGCCCTAACCCTAAGATCAACACACAAATTTTGCCCGCAGTCTCGTTGGACCTCACCCCGCTTTCATCTCCTTTATAATGAGTCACTATGATCGGTACGGACGACACGCAAATATTTTTAACGTATGGTGATATTGCTCTTGCCAGCAGCCTTATTGTCATCGTCCTTATCATCTCTTGGCAACTACGCTTGCAGCTCACTAAAACCCTCTTAACCGCTGCTATTCGTACTGTTGTTCAGCTGAGTTTTATTGGTCTGATATTGGCGTGGATTTTTGCCCGTGAACAGTGGTATGAAGTACTACTGATTTTAACCATTATGACCCTCATTGCCGGGAGCGCGGCCAAAAACCGTGTCAAACGCCACTATAAAGGCTTGTTGGTCGATACCCTTCTCGCAGTCAGTGCTTCGGCTGTATTGGTCACTGCCATAGCCATCATTGTTATTTTAAACGTCCAGCCTTGGTATACACCGCAGTTTATTATCCCTATCTTAGGTTTGATATTAGGCAACTCTTTGACCGCTATTTCATTGACCAGCAATCAGCTGATTGAAAGCTTTCACGAGCAGCAAGGCCGCATTGAGATGATGTTAAGCCTAGCAGCTCGTCCATTTGAAGCGGTACACGAACCAATACGGGCCGCAATTATTAATGGTATGACGCCCACGCTTAACTCTATGTTGGTTGTCGGCATTGTCAGCTTGCCCGGTATGATGACGGGTCAAATACTGGCTGGGGCTGATCCCACTCAAGCCGTTCGTTATCAGATAGTCACCATGTTTCTGATATGTGTCAGTAGCACGCTTGGCTGTACGATCAGCACTTTACTCATTTATCGACGGTTTTTTAATAAAAACAAACAACTTATTCTGCCTTAACCCCTATCAAGAAATGAACGGTATTGGGCTGAGCGCACTCTTACTCTGCTAACTTATACTAAATTTCGGCAAACATTCGTTTAATATATCGGTAAGAGCTGAGCTATTTTACGCGTATAATCACAATACTTGTCACTTTAACTCAAGCTGAGAGCCGGCGAGAGACCTGCTAGTCCTACATTAGACATAATTTGAACTTTTCATCTTTATTTTTGTACTGCACAGTCTTGCATATTAGTATGGTATTAGCGTGTATTCATGCTAATGTATTTCTTAAATGTATCATTTATTTATTATTTTAGTGATAAATAAAAGGTAGCGCTTCTACCAAAGCCACAGTGTATTATTGAGTTGTTGGTTTTACTTAGCTCCGTTCCTGAATAATCGTTAAGTAAAGTCGTACAACAGCAATTAAAACCTAGCAGCCAGTCAATAGATAAGGATAGGATTACTCTCAGCGATACACGTTTTATGTCAGCGCTGATGGGTTTTATTGACACGGATAAGACTGCTTTACTACACAATCTCAACCTATTTTAGACTTCAAGGACGCTGACTATGACGCCGAATAAACCTTGGCTAGCCCATTATCCTAATGGTGTACCTAAGACGATCAATCCAGATAAATATAGCAGTATAATGGAGCTATATGAAGAGTGCTTTGACCGCTTTCGTATGCATCCAATGACTATCTGTATGGGCGTCACTCACACTTATGGCGACGTTGATAAGGCGTCACTTGCTGTGGCAGCGTGGTTACAAGCTCAAGGAATCCCTAAAGGCAGTGTCGTTGCTCTCATGATGCCAAACGTGCCTCAGTACTTACCCACGATGATTGGTATCTTACGTGCAGGGTATGTTTGTACGCCTGTTAACCCTCTATACACAGGCCGTGAGCTACGCCATCAGTTAAATGACTCAGGGGCTCAGGTTATCTTTGTGGTCGATAACTTTGCGCAAGCGCTCGAGCAGGTAGTCGATGAGACTGCAATCAAACGTATTATCTTGTCTAAACTGGGTGATATGATGGGACTAAAGGGAATGTTGGTCAATACCATTGTCCGTCAAGTCAAGCGTCTCATCCCTAAGTATAAACTCGACGACCCCAAGCATGAAGTTACTAAGTTCCCTGATGTGCTAAAAAAAGGGAAAAACCTACCGTTCCATGCGCCAAAAATGAGCTTAGACCAATTGGCCATCCTACAATATACGGGTGGCACGACAGGTCTGTCTAAAGGCACTATACTGACACAGCGCAATATAGTGTCTGCTGCATTGATGGCAGAAGCTTGGTACCGTCCTGTGACCTCAGAGATCAATGAGGTATATATCAATATGGTCATGGCGTTACCGCTCTATCATATCTTCGCTTTTTCACTTAGCTTATTGGGTATGCGCTCAGGCTATACCTTTATCCTAGTGCCAAACCCACGCGACATGCCAGGCTTTATCAAAACCCTCTCCAAACAGCCATTCCATGTTTTCCCAGCGGTCAACACGCTGTTTAAGGGCTTACTCGATCAGCCAAACTTTAAGAACTTAGATTTTAGCTCACTACGCATCACCCAAGCTGGTGGTATGGCCGCAACTGAGCAAACAGCCACACGCTGGTTAGAAGTCACTGGCTGCCCGATGGTAGAAGGTTGGGGTATGACTGAAGGTGTCGCTGGCGGTACTGCGAACGTCATTACTGACCGCAAATTCAACGGAACTATCGGCATCCCCGTTCCTAGCGTCGACATCATTCTTATTGATGAAAATGGGGAACGAGTTGGTGTAAACCAAGCGGGTGAGATGTGTATCAAAGGGCCAAACGTGACCTCAGGTTATCTGAACAGAGACAGTAGTGATGACTTTACCAGCGATGGCTACTTCCGTACTGGCGATATTGCCAGCATGGATGATAAAGGATACTTTACCTTGCTTGACCGCAAAAAAGATATGATTTTGGTCTCAGGCTTTAACGTCTTCCCTAATGAGATTGAATCCGTCATGTTAGACTGTGATGGAATTATTGACTGTGCGGTGATTGGTATCCCTGACGAGCGTCAAGGTGAAGCGGTCAAAATTTACATCGTCCCCGCTGATAACAACGTAACTGAAGAAGTCATTAAAGACTTTGCTCTAGATAACTTGACGGGTTATAAGTGCCCACGCCACATAGAGTTCGTCAGTGAATTACCAAAGAGTAACGTAGGCAAAGTACTGCGCCAAAAGCTGCGTGAAAAGCACCGTGCCGACCATCCTGCGTAATACGTAGTCAATCTCTGACCAAAAAGCATTCTACACTCAGTGTAGAGTGCTTTTTTCATATAACGCCATAACTTTTATGCAAAACATTGCCAGTTTGTAAATGTGAGGTTAAGAATAATTTATCAACTATTCTTCATCCATAAAGGGTAACTCTACCGTTTCTTGGTTTCCTCTAAAGAAATTACCGTTTATCTTCTTTTACCTGCCATTCATCCTTTTAGAGTTACATCATATATTCTTCGATTTATCAAACTTAATTATAAACTATTAAGTTCTTTTATAAGTGTAACGAAATCAATGGTGGTTATGTTAATGTATTGCCAAAATACGTTACGCTACTCTTTATTAATGTAAGTAAATACTACGTTCATTAAAAGTCAGTTTGTTCGCTTTATTTATAAGTGATACGTTCTAGTAGCACCAGTATTACCCGTTTACTCGACTGATAAGCTTGCTCTTAGTAGTTGAATAAACAACATAAAGGCCCGTATTTGAGCAGTCTGTGAATAAATAGGATAGCACGCGACAATCCATTGCGTTTAACGCGATGACTGGCATTGTTGACATGGATGTGACTACTTCTTTATAGAACCTTAACTTATCTCAACATTTAAGGACGCTAAGTATGACAGCAGATAAGCCTTGGCTTGCTCAATATCCAGAAAATGTACCCAAGATTATTAACCCTGATCAGTATGAGAGCCTCATAGAGCTATATGAAGAGTGCTTTAACCGCTTTCGTATGCATCCAATGACTATCTGTATGGGCGTCACCCACACTTATGGCGACGTTGATAAGGCGTCACTTGCTGTGGCAGCGTGGTTGCAGGCCCAAGGAATCCCTAAAGGCAGTGTCGTTGCTCTCATGATGCCAAACGTGCCTCAGTACTTGCCAACGATGATTGGTATTTTACGTGCAGGGTATGTTTGCACGCCTGTGAATCCTCTGTACACAGGTCGTGAGCTACGCCATCAGTTAAATGATTCTGGGGCTCAGGTTATCTTTGTGGTCGATAACTTTGCGCAAGCGCTCGAGCAGGTGATTGAAGAAACAAATATCAAGCGTATCGTCCTATCAAAGATGGGTGATATGATGGGATTAAAAGGAATACTGGTCAATACAGTCATCCGTCAGGTCAAGCGCTTAGTCCCCAAATACAACCTTAATGATCCTAAATACGATGTCACCAAGTTCCCTGATGTGCTAAAAAAAGGGAAAAACTTACCTATCCAAGCACCAAAAACCACCATGCAACAAAAAGCCATCCTACAGTATACGGGTGGCACGACAGGTCTGTCTAAGGGTGCTGTTTTGACTCAGCGTAACGTCGTAGCAGCCGCGATGCAGTCAGAAGCTTGGTATCGTCCTGTGACCTCAGAGATCAATGAGGTATATATCAATATGGTCATGGCGTTACCGCTCTATCATATTTTTGCTTTTATGCTTAGCTTATTGGGTATGCGCTCAGGCTACACCTTTATCCTAGTGCCAAACCCACGCGACATGCCAGGCTTTATCAAAACCCTCTCCAAACAGCCGTTCCACATTTTCCCAGCGGTCAACACGCTGTTTAAAGGCTTGCTTGACCAGCCAAACTTTAAAGACTTAGACTTTAGCTCACTACGCATCACCCAAGCTGGTGGTATGGCCGCAACTGAGCAAACAGCTGCCCGCTGGTTAGATGTTACTGGCTGCCCGATGGTGGAAGGTTGGGGAATGACTGAAGGCGTCGCGGCCGGTACTGCGAACGTCATTACTGACCGTAAATTCAACGGGACTATCGGCATCCCCGTTCCTAGTGTCGATATTATCGTTGTCGATGATAATGGTGAACGGGTAGGATTAAATCAAGCGGGTGAGATGTGCATTAAGGGCCCAAACATCACCTCCGGCTATTTCAATAAAGACAACTCAAACGACTTTACCAGCGATGGCTACTTCCGTACTGGCGATATCATTAGTATGGATGAACAAGGCTATATCTCCCTACTTGACCGCAAAAAAGATATGATTTTGGTCTCAGGCTTTAACGTCTTCCCCAATGAGATTGAATCCGTCATGCTAGACTGTGATGGAATTATTGACTGTGCGGTGATTGGTATTCCTGATGAACATCAAGGTGAAGCGGTCAAAATTTACATCGTCCCCGCTGACAACAATGTCACCAAAAGTGATATTAAAGACTTTGCCCTAGATAACTTGACGGGTTATAAGTGCCCACGCCACATAGAGTTCGTCAGTGAATTACCCAAGAGTAACGTAGGAAAAGTGCTGCGCCAAAAGCTGCGTGAACAGCACATGTTAGACAATCCTCAAACCCTCTAACCTCGGAAACAGCGTATAAAAAAGCCCTCTACATTAAACATAGAGGGCTTTTTCTTATCTACTACTGATACAATTAACCGTGTTAGCTTAATTTATTGATTAACGGTAATGGCAAATGCTTCATCGCCTGCCCAACTATTGACCATGGCAAACTTGGTACGCAGGCTTCATCTACACCAGCCTCAATCGCTGCAACGATTGCTTTAGTACCCGTCTTCGCATCCACTTCAAACGGTAATGGTTTTGCATTTTCATTAATCTCAGTACGAATGTAACCTGGATAAATCGTAGAAACCTTGATCGGTAGGTTGGTTAAAAGCATATCAGCACGGATACCTTCTGCTAGATGAGCCAAGCCAGCCTTACTAGCGCCATAAGCCGTCAAGTGCTTAGGCAGACCACGCATCGCTGACATGCTTGATATCACGACCAGATGCCCCCTGTTCTGAGCGCGAAAGATATTCATCGCCGCTTCACACTGCGCCAATGCCGAGATAAAGTTAATCTCGACCGTGCGGCGGTTGGTATCAAAACGGCCTTTACCAATACGGCGACTATCACCAATACCGGCATTTACTACCACCCGATCAATACCACCAAAATCATCGGCAAAGGCGTCGAACACGGCAAAAATTGCATCGTAATCGCTAACATCAAGCGCTCGATACTCAACACGGATATTGGGATATTTTGAGGTTAGCTCTGCCTTTAAACGCTCTAAACGATCGGTGCGGCGTGCGCATATTGCAAGATTATAACCAAGCTTGGCAAAGAGTCTTGCCATGCCCTCACCCAAACCTGAGCTAGCACCCGTAATAAGCACCGTTTTGCCTTTTCCAGCCTGCTGCTTATTTAAGGTTTGTAAATAGCGTGAGGGTTGCATCGCACTAAACAGCTGACTTTTACCTTGGTTGGCGCTTTTGACTACTAAGTTTCTCCATTTGTTTTGCATGGACAGTCCTTTTTATTCGATATTGGATAGAGTCGGATAGTCTATAATAGCGCAAATCTACAGATTTAGTGGCCTAGTTTAGTCATATTAGTTTAGTCATAAAAGCACCCTAAAAAACTTGCTGGCTGACTCTAAATACATCAACAGCGCTTGCGTGTTTAGGGTCACCACTACTTCTTTTCTATTGTGTCACTACCCCCATTGATCCGTTTATCGCCACGTTACAAAACGCTTGCCTTCAGAAAATAAATGACTGTATTCATTTAAAGACATTAAACGAGCACTTTGGTTCTTTAACGTGACAGACGTGACACCAGTATTGACCAGACTTTTATTCAATTGATAAGCGGTTTGACTGCCTTGTTTTAATAACTGTGCGGTAATAGCAGCGATCACACCACCTGAGGTAAAAACCAACACCGTACTATCACGACCTAAGTTTAAGCTTGCCACTCTTTGACGTACTTGTTCCAGTGCTTGTTGCGCCCGCTGGCTAAACTGTGGCCAGCTCTCAACATAATCCTGATCATTGTCACCACTATGCCAGCGCTGCATCGCTTGATCAAATAGCTCAGCTAACCGTGTGTCTGGAACATCTGACTTAGCAATTTCAGCCGCGATCGCGGCTCGACTATTAAAGACAGGGTCAGATTTGATAAACACGTCTTTATGATTGAATTCATCAAACTCTGGCAGTGTATAACTGTTGGGCTCATTTACATCGATGACAGACGCCAGCGCGCCATTACTGTGTTCAGAGGTGATAGATGATTGATAACGCTCCCAGAAATGCTGAGCAGAATCTCGCTGTCGAACCAAGCTACCCGTAAAAATAGCATCAATACGGCGCTGTGTGGTGGCGTAATGCTGACCAAGCAGCTGCGCTTGAATACCACCGAGCTCTGAGAGTTGATCGTAGTTTTCTTGGCCAAAGGACGCTTGGCCATGACGCGCCAACAGTATGGTTGTCATAAAATAGTACCTTTTTATTGTATTTTATCAAGCGTGGTTTTCTAGGCGTGTCCTCTTTTTAACAGTGGTGGTAAAAATGAAATAAATTACCGTCAAACAAGAAAAACAGCGCAGATAACATCAAGACATTATCCAGCTGTTTGGGGCTGTTTAGCAAAATTTAGCCACTTTTAGACCACCAAGATGACTAACGATTAAATTAAGGGTCGCCCTAGATACTGGTTACTCAGGCTCTTCAGATTTATAAGAAGTGGGCAAAAAATAGCTTTTTGGCAAAATGCCTTTAATAACCGCTTGCACAGGACTCGGTAACTGCCCAATTGTAGCCGCATCTACCCCCATGTCTTGTAAGTGCGGCTGTACATGGCTGGTAAATAATGCCTCGCCCTCATACTGAGCAATTAACTTAAGACATTTAGCATGGAGTACATGCACAATGATCCAAAAATTCTTAAACGTTGGATTGCGTGTTTGTTTATTGTAGTAACGATAATAAATTTGCTGAACGATACCTGCTAAACGAAACAGACCAAACACTTCATAAAAGGTCCAGTTGTCTATCTCTAATCCTGTTTGCTCAAGATAATAAGCTACTACTTCATCACGAGTCATCATACCGTCTAAATGGGTGGGCTGGCGACGCGACTGCTGCATGACAATATTGTCATCTGCTTCAATCCAGTAAGCCAATGCACTGCCCAAATCCATCAAAGGATCACCTAGTGTTGCCATCTCCCAATCAAGGACCCCGATGACTTTAGTCGGATCATCAGCATCTAAGATCACATTGTCAAAGCGCCAATCATTATGAATGAGGCAAGTTTTGCTATCAGCTGGGGTGTGCTTACCAAGCCACTGTCTGACCAAAGCAAAACTTGGAACGTTAGGCGTTTTCGCTTTGACATACCGCTTATCCCAGCCACTAACCTGACGCTCGCAGTAACCCTCACCGCGTCCAAGATTTACTAAATCAGGATGTGCCTTATAATCCACTTGATGCAATTCAACCAAAGCATCAATAACATTGGTGCAAAGCACGCGAGTTTGTTCAGGATCCAGATCGATCCCCTTTGGTAAATTGGCACGAGGGATGATACCTTCCATCCGCTCCATAACATAAAAATCAGCACCGATCACGTCTTCATCAGTACATAATGCAACCATCTTAGGCACATAAGGATAAGCATCTTTTAGTGCGTTTTGAACCGTATATTCGCGTACCATGTCATGGGCAGATTTGGCTTTGGTGCCTTTTGGTGGTCGACGTAATATTAAATCTTGATCTTTATTGTCACCCTCATACTGCAAACGATACGTCCAGTTTGATGCGCCCCCTGAAAACTGAGTGACGATCGGCTCCCCTATTACCTCAACATTTTGATTGCGCAGCCATTCACTGACAGCTTTGGCATCCAGCTCTTCGCCCTCACGAACGGCACCGCCTTTATCCAGTACTTTATTATTGGCCTGAGTGCCTTTGGTGCCAGTGTTTTTGGCATGAGTGTCAGTTGCCATAAGACATTCCTTATCATGTGGTCATTTATTTTTCTAACGTCGTTTAGGGATGAAAAATTCACTACTGGATCATTAATAGTGAATGCTTCATTGGCCTTATTTGTCTCTCAACTCCGATAATACTTAAGCGGTGACATTATGAATGATCCTCACAACCAGTCATCGAAGGTAGTAATCATTGAAATTAAGACTTTTCAGATTTCGACGAGCGGCTAAAACCTTGACGCTTTAATTCTAACTTAGCAATCATGGTTTTATGCACCTCATCAGGACCATCGGCCAAGCGGAGCGCTCGTGCTTGCGCAAAGAAGTTTGGCAACATGGTGTCTTGACACACGCCCATACCACCATGAATCTGTATCGCCATATCCACCACTTCTTGCAACACGGTTGGTGCAACGACTTTAATGGCAGAGATTTCAGTGAGTGCCGCTTTTGTGCCTTGCGCATCCATTTTTTGTGCCGCATACAAGGTAAGCAGACGTGCTTGATCAATCTTGATACGAGCATCGCTGATGCGCTCAAAGTTACCGCCCAATTGTAATAACGGCTTTCCGAAAGCCGTACGCTCCATACCGCGTTTAACGGCCAGCTCTAGCGATTTTTCGGCCGCACCAATACAACGCATGCAATGATGTATACGTCCTGGCCCTAGGCGACCTTGCGCAATCTCAAACCCCATACCCGGCCCACCGATAAAGTGGCTGACTGGCACACGTACATTGTCAAAGCTGACTTCGCCATGACCGTGCGGCGCGTCATAATCACCAAATACTTTGAGCATACGCTCGATGTTTACACCGGCTGTTTTTGCTGGTACCAGTACCATCGAATGCTGATGATGGCGGTCTTTATTTTCATCAGGGGTATAGGCCATAACAATCAAAACATCAACAGCAGGATCGCCTAGGCCAGATGACCACCACTTACTGCCGTTGATGACGATCTCATCCCCCTCAACCACGGCAGTCGCTTGCATATTGGTCGCGTCACTTGAGGCCACATCCGGCTCTGTCATACAAAACACAGAGCGTGTCTTACCTTCTAAAATTGGGGTGAGCCACTTGTCTTGCTGCTCTTTTGAGCCATAGCGCCACAAAAGCTCCATATTACCGCTATCAGGGGCATTGCAGTTAAACACATAAGGCGCTAATAAACTGCGACCGGTCAACTCCGCAATAGGGGCATAATCAGTCACTGAAAGTCCAGCGCCTAATGTATCATCAGGCAAAAACAGGTTCCATAAGCCAGCTTCGCGTGCTTGTTTGCGCAAACTCTCGTACTTTTCTGGCCACTGCCAGTTGCGCCAATTACCATCAGGGTTTTGCTCATGACAATCATGCCAAAACTGCGCTTCGATTGGTTCAATATGCGTCTCGATAAACGCTTTGACTTTTGCATGCATGGCTTGACCATGCTCTGTTGCCGTAAACATCAATGTATTGTTAGACATAGGGGACTTCCTTTTCCTTATGGAGTATCTGCATCACGTTTCAATAAATTTTTTGGATATAAGAAGCATATAGTGTACGTACGTATACTGTCTTCTATACGCTACATTTATAACACAGCGATTATGAATAAACAGCAAAAAGGCGCGACCAGTTAGGACACGCCTTTTACAAAATACAAACAATGTACAGAAGTTCATCTAACCACTAAAATATTAGCTATCAGACATCATGATGTTATTTAACATTATTTTAAAATATTTAAGCGGCTGTTTAAGTCAAAACGTGCTAACGCATCTGGCAGTTTATCCACTGCCATGCTAAGGGTCGCCTCTGCTGCTTGCGCAAGTCCGAGCTTCTCTGCTAGCGTCGGCTTTTGGCGTGAATGTAGGGCATACACGTCGCTGTTTTCCATGCGCTCTAAAATATAACTGTCGGAGGTTTGCAAGCTGTCAATCAAGTTAAGCTTTAGCGCATCTTCGCCATACCAGTGCTCACCAGTGGCTACTTTAGCGACCTCTAATGCTGGACGATACGTATTGACAAAGTGTTTAAACAACTCGTGCGTCTGCTCAAGCTCCTCTTGGTACTTAGCACGATCTTCTGCATCGTTTTCGCCAAACACTGTCACCGTACGCTTATAGTCACCCGCGGTAAACATCTCATAATCTACGTCATGGTTTTTAAGCCACTTATGAAAGTTAGGCAGTTGTGATACCACACCGATTGAGCCGATAATGGCGAAAGGTGCGGCAATGATATTGTCTGCGACACACGCCATCATATAACCACCGCTTGCCGCCACCTTATCCACGCATACCGTGAGTTTGAGATCAGCGTCTTTTAGACGGGCCAATTGCGCCGCTGCTAATCCATAACCATGCACCAAACCGCCCCCTGATTCTAGGCGCACGATGACTTCATCGCCTTTATTTGCTGTGCTAATAAGCGTGCTGATTTCTTCACGTAAATGCTTGACCGCAGTCGCTTTGATATCACCATCAAAATCTAAAACGAATACTTGTGATTTATTATCAGCATCTTTCTTTTTATTTTTGCTTTTTAGCGCTTTCTTGGCTTTTTTGGCCATTACTTTTTTAAATTGTTTGAGGGCAGCTTTGCCTTGGGTCGCTTCCATTAAATCTTCACGGCGCTGCTTTTGCACTTCATTAAGATGAAGAACCTTTAGTTCAACAGGATTTTTGGGCGGATGAAATAGCATAATTACAAGTCCTCAAGTCAGTAGATATATCAATATGGCTGTTTTTATTAGCGTGCGGTTGATATGAGCACGCTTGACAGTATTTTCAAGCATACTGACCACATTTAACTCAATATATAGTCGGTAAAAAATAAAATGGACACGTCAATCTTGATGAGCGGCTGAAATAAATGTTGCACAGCCTCTGTCAGCGTAGACACAGCACGCAACTGACCTTTATTTCAGCAGCTATGTATCATTGGTATGGTAAATGACCTCTCAGCACTGTTAAATCAATACAGCTGATACTTGAGCATGACTGCGCTTGGATTAAAATCCGCTGGTTGTATAACAAAGGGAGATTAGGCATAATATGCGTTTATATCAAATTTTCTGCAGCCAACGTGATGACCCTATGTCTTAATCGCGTTGTTTGTGTGTTTTTTTTGCAAAAAGCTTGAAACCCACAGCAATGGCTGCATTATTGTACTTCGAATTGGGCTGATAACTGGATAATTATATTATGACGCATAGCGAATACCGAGACGAATATTGCGGAGCCGTAACCGAAAGCTTACTTGAACAAACCATTAGTATCGTAGGCTGGGTACATCGTCGTCGCGATCACGGTGGAGTGATTTTCTTAGACATGCGTGACCGCGCAGGTATCTTGCAGGTAGTTGTCGATCCTGATACACCAGAAGCGTTCGCCACTGCTGACGCCGTACGTCCTGAATACGTACTAAAGATAACTGGTCGCGTACGCCGCCGTTATGAAGGTACTGAAAACAATAACATGACCAGCGGCCAAATTGAGCTATTGGGCAAAGAAATTGAAGTATTGGCCAAATCTGAGACACCGCCATTCCCATTGAATGACGAAAAAACCTCGGTATCAGAAGACTTGCGCCTCAAATATCGCTACCTCGATATGCGCCGTCCCCAAATGCAAGAGCGTATGGTGTTCCGTGCCAAAGCAACCTCAGCGATTCGTCGTTACTTAGACGATCATGGCTTCTTGGACGTTGAGACCCCTATTTTGACTCGTGCAACGCCAGAAGGTGCGCGTGACTATCTTGTGCCATCACGTACCCGCCCTGGTAACTTTTTTGCGTTACCGCAATCACCACAGCTGTTTAAGCAGTTGCTTATGGTGTCAGGTTTTGACCGTTATTATCAAATCGCTAAATGCTTCCGTGATGAAGACTTACGTGCCGACCGTCAGCCTGAATTTACTCAGGTCGATATCGAGACGTCTTTCTTGAACGAAGAAGAAATCATGAACATCAACGAAGGTCTTATTAAGCATTTATTTAAGACTATGATGGATGTTGAGTTTGAGCAGTTCCCGCGTATGACTTATGCTGAAGCGATGCGTGACTATGCGTCAGACAAGCCTGATTTGCGTATCCCACTAAAACTGGTTGACGTTGCCGACTTGATGAAAGACGTGGACTTCAAAGTATTTGCCGGTCCTGCGAACGATCCTAAAGGTCGCGTGGCAGCCCTACGTATCCCTGGTGGCGCCTCATTAAGCCGTAAGCAAATCGATGCTTATACTAAGTTTGTGGGTATCTATGGCGCACGCGGTTTGGCTTATATTAAAGTCAATGACGCAAGCTTGATCAACAACGGTGTGGATCAAGAATCTGGCCTACAGTCTCCAATTATCAAAAACATGACTGACGATGTACTGGTCAGCCTGATCGAGCGTACTGCTGCAGAAGATGGCGATATTATCTTCTTTGGTGCTGATAAAGCCAGCGTTGTGAACGATGCGATCGGTGCACTACGCCAAAAAATCGGTCTAGACTTGGAAATGATTACCTGTGAGTGGGCGCCGCTTTGGGTAACAGACTTCCCAATGTTTGAGCAGACTGACGATGGTCGTTGGACGTCCATGCATCATCCGTTCACTAAGCCTAAAGGTTCAGTTGAAGAGCTAAAAAACAACCCAGAATCTGCCCTATCTATCGCTTATGATATGGTGTTAAACGGTACTGAGATTGGCGGTGGTAGCTTACGTATCAATACCTATGATATGCAGCAAGCCGTACTTGATGCGCTAGGTATCGGCGAGCAAGAAGCTGAAGATAAATTTGGTTTCTTACTTGATGCCCTAAAATTTGGTGCACCGCCGCATGGTGGCTTGGCCTTTGGTTTAGATCGCCTGATTATGCTCATGGTAGGCGCGGACTCTATTCGTGACGTCATTGCATTCCCGAAAACCAAAACTGCTGAGTGCCCACTAACTCAGGCACCTGCTGAAGTCGATAGTAAGCAGTTACGTGATCTTGGCATTCGTGTGCGTGAAAAAGCACAAGCTGATACCAACAAATCTGCTCAATAAAACGCTTGATGATGCTTAGTTGCTATCTACACAGCTTGTTATGTGATTCATTGCCATGCGAGTGGTTATGAATCCGTACCATATTTTCAAAATCGTGCCATTGTCTGTGTTGCAGATACTGGCACGTTTTGCTGCTTGGGTGATTGTCAAACTACCCAACTTAAGTATTAGGCGTACCATTCGTATTAATATGGCGCTGATTGCTCCCGCCTTATCTGATCTTCAGAAAAAATCGTTAACCAAAGATATTGTCTACCATCAATGCTTGACTAGCATTGAGTCTATCAAAAGCTGGGCGATGCCGCCTGAATGGAGCATCAATCAGATCCGTGACGTCCATCATCAAGATATTTTATTAGAAGGCCTTGCCAATCCCAACGGCATGCTCGCCATCGTACCGCATCTTGGTACGTGGGAGATGATGAACGCGTGGCTCAATCAGTTTGGCTCACCAACCATTATGTATAAGCCAGTTGACGGCAAATACGCGAATGAGTTTATCCTTCAGGGGCGTGCGCGTCTGAATGCGACACTAGTACCTACTGATGGTAGTGGGGTGAAAGCGGTGTTTAAAACCCTTAAGCAGGGTGGTTTTAGTATTGTGCTACCTGATCATGTTCCTGATCCTTCAGGTGGTGTGATTGTGCCTTTTTTTGGTGTTAACACCTTAACCAGCACCCTCGCCTCCAAACTGGCCAGTAAGACCAAATGTGCACTGGTCGGTCTGTCTTGTATTCGCCGTGAGGACGGGCGCGGTTTCGATATTTATTGCTATAAGCTTGACGATCCAGCACTTTATGATCGCGATGCAAAAACAGCGGCTCATGCGCTTAATTTGGCCATGCAGCGTATGATCGAAGATAAATATAGCCATTATATGTGGGGCTATCGTCGTTTTAAACGTATCCCAAATTTAGGCAATCCTTATAATGCGGATAAAGCAGCTTTAAAAGCCTTTATTCAAGCTCACTACTCTACAGATTTTGAACGTACTGATAATGACGTTAATGATAACGCTAAGCTCGATAATCATAAATAATAACCGTACTATCGTTTAACTATTTAAACGTAGCATTAGAAACAATGTGCTAATATTGGCTGAATTTTACCTCATACCATTTTTAACATTGATCATTCACTTACCTCAATATGAGTGCATTATGACATCTGACGTAACTAAGACCCAACCTCTAAACCCAACGCCAGCCAACGCAAATGCCGCTGAACAGCGTTATATTATTTGTATGAAATGGGGCGATAAATATGGTCCTGAGTACGTCAATCGCTTGTATAACATGGTCAGCCGCCATCTGACTTTAGATTTTCAAATGGTCTGCCTCACTGATGACAGTACTGGCATTGACCCTGCTATTGCCTGTTATCCTATTCCTGAAATGGATCTACCCGCCGGCCCTGAACGTGGCTGGAAAAAGCTGACCACCTTTAAGCCTGAGCTTTACGACCTAAAAGGAGTGGCGTTATTTTTAGATATTGATATTGTGATTGTCGATAATATCGATGCTTTTTTTACTTATAAAGCTGCCCATGAAGACAGTGTGGTGATTATCCGTGACTGGAAAAAGCCTTGGCGGATGATTGGTAACAGCTCTGTGTATCGCTTTAACATCGGTATGAATACCTACCCTGATTTGTTAGCAAATTTTGAGCGTAACTTTGATACCATTCGCCAGCAAGTTCGCCACGAACAAGCCTACCTGTCAAACTATTTGCGTGAACACCACCATCTGGAGTATTGGGACAAGACATGGTGCGTGAGTTTTAAATATCAATGCATCGCACCCATCCCATTTAACTTTGTACGAACACCGACCCTACCAGACGGCGCAAAAATCGTTATTTTTCATGGTGAGATCAATCCACCAGATGCTATCAAAGGTGGCGGCGGCAAATGGTACCGTCATGTGAAACCAAGCCCATGGCTAAAAGAGCACTGGCAGTAAGCACATGGGAAATATCATGAAACAACCTGACGGAAAAGCACTAGACGTGGTCATTGCCTGGGTAGATGGCGACGACCCTCGCCTTAAACAAAAAAGAGAAGCTTATAAATCGGGAAAATCAGTGGCTTCAGAGGCAGTAATGGCCACACGTTTCGCTAGTGACGATGAGATCTATTATAATATTGCGTCTATCATCAAATACGTGCCTTTTTGCCGTCATATCTATGTTGTCACGGACCAACAACGGCCAGCCTTCATCGATGAATTTGCTAAGAAAAATATTTGTTCAGCCGATAAAATACGCATCATCGATCATAAAGACATATTTTCTGGGTATGAGCAGTACTTACCGACGTTTAATACCCGATCGATCGAGACAATGATATGGAATATCGAAGGACTGTCTGACCACTTTATCTATATGAACGATGATTTCTTTTTTAATCAACCAGTGACGATCAATGATTTTTTGGACAATGAAAAGCTTATCATTCATGGGCATTGGCGCAAAAATGCTGCTTTGAATGCCAAGCTCAATGTTCGCAAATCTCGCTTTAAATTATTTGGGACACCAGTACAGCCAAGCCACACCGTAGCGCAGATGTTAAGTGCGAAAGTGCTGGGTATGGATCGATTTTTTGAGATACATCATTACCCCCATATTATCGATAAAAATATTTTAAAAAACCATTTACTCAGTAATCCTGACTTTTTGATAGAACAGATTAAATATAAATTTAGAAACGTCGCCCAAGTAAACCCTGTCACCTTGATGAACCATCTAAAAATCAAAAAAGACGAGGCAGAACTAAAGCCAAATATACCTGTCAACTATTTAAAAAACAAAAGTAGCGTAGAAGATTTTATAGTTACTTTGGAGAATGAAACTGTTAAATACGGCTGTATTCAAAGCTTAGACCTTCTTGAGCCAGACCTACAGAAAAAAGTCAGCCAAGCCATGACTCATAAGTTCTCAGCTTATTTGCCACGCTCAGTAGTAAAAAACAGCAGTGAATGACCCTAAATTGCCGCTTTGGCTTTAGCCTCAGCTTGTGTTGATCTTAGAACTATAATGAGTTCAGTATAAAAGCGATACAGTGGGACTGGATGAATTTTTTGCAGCCTCTGTCTGCGCAGGCACAGCACGCCAGAAAAATTTATACCAGTTCCACGTTAGAATATGATGTCTCTGTTTTATTTAGAATTGACTATATTTAGTACTGGATTAAATCATTCATAGCGTAAACTTAAAAATCATGTGGATTCATTATGAAAATAGCAGTAGTAGGGACAGGCTACGTAGGCTTATCAAATGCAGTGTTGTTGGCACAGCACAATGAAGTCGTCGCTGTCGATGTCCTCCCTGAAAAAATAGCGTTGTTAAATGCGAAGCAATCTCCTATTGAAGATGAAGATATTGACGAGTTTTTATCGCATAAAAACCTCAATTTTTCTGCAACGCTTGATGCTGCCGCAGCCTATCAAGATGCCGATTTTATCATCATAGCAACGCCAACTGATTATGATACCAAGACCAACTATTTCAACACGTCAACGGTAGAATCGGTGATTGAACAAGTGCTGTTGGTGAACCAACAGGCGACTATTGTTATAAAGTCTACTGTTCCTGTCGGATACACGGTCACGGTCAGAGAACGGTATGCGACTGATCGTATTATGTTTTCGCCTGAGTTTTTACGAGAAGGCAAAGCCCTGCATGACAACCTTTACCCCTCCCGAATCATCGTTGGTGAACAGTCTGAACGTGCTGAAGTATTTGCCAACTTGTTGCTTGAAGGCGCAGTTAAAAAAGACGTGCCCTTATTATTTGTGCGCCCAACTGAAGCTGAAGCGATTAAATTGTTTTCCAATACTTATTTAGCCATGCGCGTGGCTTATTTTAATGAGCTTGACACTTATGCTCAGATGTTTGGTCTCGACACCAAACAGATTATAGAAGGCATTGGTTTGGATCCACGTATTGGCAATCATTATAACAATCCGTCATTTGGTTATGGCGGATATTGCCTTCCTAAAGACACCAAGCAATTATTGGCAAATTATGATGAGGTGCCAAGCAACCTTATCAGAGCTATTGTCGATTCTAATAGAACACGCAAAGACTTTATTGCTGATAAAATTATCGAAAGGCAGCCAAAAATTGTGGGTATACATCGACTGGTCATGAAAAGTGGCTCAGACAACTTTAGAGCCTCTGCCATACAAGGGATTATGAAGCGCATTAAGGCCAAAGGTATCGAAGTTGTGGTGTATGAACCTGTGCTAAAAGAAGATGACTTCTTTAACTCACGAGTTATTCAAGACATAGAGACGTTTAAATCAATGAGTGATGTCATTGTCGCAAACCGCCTATCTGATGATATAAAAGATGTGGCCGACAAAGTGTTTACTCGAGATCTCTTTGGGAGCGACTGATGGAAATTTTAGTCACTGGCGCTGCAGGCTTTATAGGCTTTCACTTGATCAAAGCACTGTTAGACACCAACTCACCCAATAAAGACTATCATATCGTTGGTATTGATAATATCAACGACTATTACGATGTTGGTCTAAAAGAAGAGCGTTTACAGATATTAAGTAAGATATCAGCACCAGAAAATTTTACTTTCATGAAATTAGACCTTGCTGATCGCACAGCAATGTCCAATCTCTTCTCCACCTATCAATTTGATACCGTGATTAATTTGGGTGCTCAAGCAGGCGTACGCTACTCTATCGAAAATCCAAATGCCTATATTGACTCGAACGTGGTTGGCTTTGTTAACGTATTAGAGGGCTGTCGTCACCACGATATCAAGCACTTGATCTATGCCAGCTCTAGCTCTGTCTATGGCATGAATATTAAACAGCCATTTACCACTGCTGATTGTGTTGATTTTCCTATCAGCCTATATGCGGCCACCAAAAAATCCAATGAGCTTATGGCCCACAGCTATAGTCATTTGTATAATATCCCGACGACAGGATTGCGATTTTTTACTGTTTACGGTCCTTACGGCCGACCTGATATGGCATATTTTTCTTTTACCAAAAAGATTTTAGCTGGAGAGCCCATCAATGTATTTAATAATGGTGAGATGCAGCGTGATTTTACCTATATTGATGATATCGTTAAAGGTATCGTTAGAATAATAGACAAACCTCCCTTACCCCAAAATTCTACTATTACTACAGCGTCTGCCCCCTATAAGATTTACAATATTGGCAATAACCAGCCCGTCACGTTGCGCCGCTTTATCACTGCCATCGAAGACGCGTGTGGTAAAAAAGCTCAGGAAAACCTACTACCGATGCAAGCAGGCGACGTGCCGATTACTTATGCAGATATAGATGAATTGATAGATGATACTGGCTTTAAGCCTGAAACCAGTATCGAAGAGGGTATTGAGAGATTTGTGGATTGGTATAGAGAATATTATTCAGTTTAAATAAGAACAAAAAATCTCCAACTCCTATAATTCAAGCGTTTGATCTTTAATATCGCTATATTTGCTCAAAGGATTCTAAACATATGACTACATCTTCAAATTGGCAAAGAAAATTGCTGTTAGTATTCCGAAGCGAAAAAAGATTGAATGCGGGTAAAATTATCAAAAATTATGATGGTAAAAGCTTTGATGAGATGAAAGCAACAATTATTACTGAGTCAATGTGTGATATTGAGGCACTAACAGATGAGCGCAAAAGCAAAGATTTAGAAAATCATTTGAATAATTTGAAATACCAATCACTAGGGGAATCTGAGCTCTGCTTTTATCACAATACACTTCTTATATTGATGCGTCGTAAATATAAAATAGATAAAACATTTTCTGAATTTGAGAGATTATGGGAAGCAGAGAGCGACTATTTGTTAAAGCATCTTTCGTTGCGCTGGATAGTCTCAGCCTGCGATACTTTTATTGACCACTCAAATAATACTCTTAGAGCTGCTATTCTAATGAATGTCATTACTCTAATGAATACCTTAAGAACCTATGAAACCAAAAACTTTCTGCAGCTACCTATTAATACCGAACATACATCATTATTGGCTGAAAAAATCGAACTACTTTATGCTAGCGACTTACCCTTGTACGATGGTCTTACCTACTTCCGTGTCGGCGGAGATGATAGCTTAAGAAATATGCGTAAACGTTATAAAACATTCTATAAAACTGATAGATTGGCCACTACTATATTACTAACCGTATTTGAAAAGATACAACATCATAATACCGCTTTCAATGCCCTCAGATCATTACATAAAGACGATTGGTCTAAATGGTGGGACGAATAGAGTTTAATAATCTTTCTCTTATTTGTGACTGTCCATAAACTCAAGATATTTTTTGGCTACTTTTATCGGAAGAAGACTATCATCAAAATCAGATTTAAATTGATTTGGATCTTTCATCGCTTGACTCAACTTTTCTTTAATTGAATGAATATCATCTGTCAACATCAAGTTTTTTGCAGGTAACATTTCGCCAGGACCAGACTGACAGTCAGTACTGATGACTGGAATCCCAATGGCTAAGGCTTCTGCAATAACTAAAGGGAACCCCTCTCTATTGGATGTCAATATTTCAAAACTTGCATTTTTCACATAAGGGAAGGCATTGTCATGAAAACCCACCAATATCGCTTTACCTTCTAGACCGAGCTCAATAATTAATGCCTCTATTTCACGTTTGAGCTTACCCTTCCCTAAAATCAGTAACTGTAGAGACATATCTGTTTGAGCATATGCTTTTAATAAAATATCGTGCCGCTTTGCTTCTTTGAAACTACCAATATGCACAATATAATTTTGATAGTCAGGAACAAATGCTTCAGCCATTTTCTCAATGGCAACTTTATCTATAGGGTTATTGATAGTTGTTATAGGAGTGATATCACCAAGATAATTTATGAGATCCTCCTGAACGCCTTTACTCACACATATACAAGGGTGTTTAGAATACCTATTAATCAACTTTTGCTTTAATTTATGAGACTCGCTGGTTTGGTTAGCTTGATGGCTTAACGACAATGTAGTATGAATGACATACATAATATTAGGCATCTCACTGTTGCTCATAATACTATCAGCCCGATCAAGATTAGATAATATGATATCAGGGCTGCCTATTTCTTTTAAAATATACTTATCTACTGCATGAGCAAAAATTTTATCGCGACGTTGTGAACCTGGTATTAGCTTATAAGGTTTGAATTTAAGTATATGGTAATTTAGATTTGAATTTAGATCGTACTCAATCAGAGGTTTGAATCTTAAAACATGTACTTCATAACCTAATTCATGGAATCCCTGTCCTAGCGTAAGTACAACACGTTCGGCACCGCCACCTTGTAAGCAATTAATAACGAGTAACGCTATTTTTTTATGCTGATTCATATAACACGACCTATAAATAAATTATTGCACATTCTTTAGAAAAAATTACAACTGTATTATAGAAACTATTAGCGCTTGAACAGCCTTGCAAACAGAGATTTAGAAGACGTTGGACGGGTAACTTGATTACCAACATAGCCTTTTTGAGTTTTTTTTGGAAAGGTACCAAAAGGATCTATTCGATAATTCTCTAGTTGATAGCCATTAGTCAAAGCTTCATTATAATAGTTATCAAATAATTCAACTAAATCTTGTCTAGGGTGTGGTAAAACCTCTCCATCGAACCAATGCGTTGAACCTTCTGCTTCAAGCCGTTTCAATGAGTACTTGTGACTAAACTGCGTACCCATATCAGAATAATGTAAAACTTTAATATCTTCTATCGGTAAACTCTCTCCATCAATACAATTATAGCTGTCATTGAAGGGTGCTAAAAGTCGTGGGTTCTTTTTTATCATTTCCATTATTCTTTTATGACTATCAGCGTCCTCCATGATTTTCTCAACTGAAGGAAGACTATTTTTAGCACGACTGCAATCCCATACACAGGTACACATACGAGTCTTTTTAGAAACTTTCTTAGCCGCTACTATAGACTTCCCATCAATTGGATGATTCCACAATTTTAACAAATCATCTAAAATAACGACATCTGTATCCATATAAATAGCACGTCCAGAATAATTACAATATTCTGGAATCGCCCAGCGAAACCCTGAGAATGGTGTGTCCCAATTAGTAGTATTCCATCCTTCACCAGTCTCAGGATTAGAATACCAATAGCTATTAGGATCACGCGATAATTGCATCCATACTATTTCAACTGGTACACTGGTATGTTTATGAATACTATAATCTAATACCATCATCTGCTCTAGATCACAGTTATTTGGGTCACAACCGACAAAAACTCTAATAGTATCATTTGTTTTCATAATTATATCCGTTGACTGATGAATGCTCCAAGTCTCATATCTATGACATAAAGCTTTAATACTGATTTTTTAACGTGAAAGTACTCAAATATAGCATTGAGCTTACTCTTTCCAATATTTTTCTATCCACCCTACTGGTAAGATAAAATGACGCAAATGACGTAGTGGTCTCTTTAAATTTTTGGGTTCAGTGAGTCTTTTTAGGTGATCTTTGGCGTTGTTAGCCGCATTTTTGTTGTATCTACCTTCAATAGCATGCGTAGGGTATAAGTCGCCAGGGAAGATAACGATACGGGCACCCTTAGGAATCTTTGGTTCCTTGATATAGTTCAGCGGGAATGGCTGACGGCATTTACGTCTAAAATGTGCTACCCATGCCTTTGGAAACAGCTTAACACCGCCTGGGGCATTCCGAGTGACAAAGCGCTGCTCAAATCGATACTCATCAGCGATACCTTGCGGATCGGCTTTGAATGTCTCTTGTAATGAAACAAGCGATCCTACCTGAAATCTAAAGCAAGAAGTCTGCCCTAAGCGCTCTAAGGGGTTACTCGGGTTATAGGACAAAATAACGTCATCTGGTTCCCCATACTCAAAGAAAGGATCGAGGCTGTCTACTATGATGACATCCAAATCTACAAACAGCACTGTGCCTGTCAAATCACCTAGCTTCTCACCCCATAAACGCGACTTTGGCCATTTACCCAACGTATTGGTCGGCATAGTGACATCTAGCGGTGGCAACTCTTGGCATTCGATTTCTGGGCGTACATCGGTCGTATCATCTGTAAAACAGACAAACCGAAACGGTGGCGTGATGTTACGAGAAACCATGCCGTATAACTTATTGGCATAATCCGCACCATACTTTGTCCCCCATTTAATACAAATAATTTGTTTGACGTTTTTATTATCTGCTGCACTAGAATCTATTAGCATTGGCTGCTCACTTTAATCGTGTGAATAAATATGATGGCTATATTAGCATAAAAAAAAGACTGAACAATTATGTTCAGCCTTTTTAGCCTTGAAAGTAATGGCTTGGTTAGTCAATAAAGCTTAACCAGTCCATATATTTCTCATTGCGACCATGCACCACATCAAAGTAGAGGGTTTGCAATTTTTCAGTCAACGGCCCACGACCACCATTACCGATTATACGATCATCATACTCACGGATAGGCGTGACTTCAGCAGCAGTACCGGTCATAAAGATTTCATCTGCTAAATAAAACTCATCACGAGTGATACGGCGTTCGATAACATTGATACCCAAATCAGCTGCGAACTGAAGGATAGTACGACGAGTGATGCCGTCTAAAGCGCCGCCAGACAAATCTGGGGTGTGTAGCTCACCGTTTTTCACTAAAAATAAGTTCTCGCCAGCACCCTGACAAACAAAGCCTTGTGGATCCATTAAGATCGCTTCATCATAGCCACTACGAGTGACTTCTTGGTTTGCCATGATAGACACAGGGTAGTTACTAGATGCTTTCGCCTTACACATCGTGACGTTTGGCATGTGATGCGTATACGATGAGGTTTTTACTCGGATACCGTTTTTGATACCTTCGTCACCAAGATAAGCGCCCCAATGCCAAGCAGCGACCATCGCATTGATGCTGTTATCACGTGAAGACAGACCCAGTTTTTCTGCACCCACCCAAATCAGCGGTCGGATATAGGCTTCTGCTAAGTTGTTTTGCTTGACCACATCCTTGTGCGCTTGCTCTAGAGTCGCTGCATCAAAGGGTACATTCATTTGAAAAATTTTTGCAGAACCGAGTAGACGCTCGGTGTGTTCTTTTAGGCGAAAAATCGCCGTACGTTTATCGGCAGTTTGGTAAGCACGCACGCCTTCAAACACAGCCATGCCATAATGCAGACTGTGAGTGAGCACATGGACTTTAGCATCTGGCTGTTCAATCATCGTGCCATTCATCCAAAGCTTACCATCTTGTGTTGCCATATTCATTTTATAATCCTTACGTTAGCACTGACGTCTAACTTTTTTAGGTAGGTTGTATTTAACAGTGGGTATCAACATCGTATCATAACACCGCAGCGACAATTTTTATGACTTAAAACTCAACCGATTATATCACTGGCCGTGTTGGCAAATGAAATCTTTTGGTTGGTGGTCACAGGGTTTTTAATTATGATAAAGCATTACAGTTTCAGAGTCTTTTTGAGTATCAGCAAGTTTGATATTATTCTTCAGGGGACTCCACACCCATTAGACGCTGCCACTGTGCTTGTACCAATGCCCGCGTCTCCTGCCATAGCGACTCCTCTACCAGTAATGACTGCTCTGATAGCGCCAACTGGTGGGTCGCAGCACGGATTCTGAGATACGCATCGGTTAAGTCCTGACAGACTTGTTCGTCCCAAATACCAAGTAACGCAACTTCTGCAAAAATACGGACATTGTCACTCCATTTGGTCAAGCTTGGATATTCGTGCGAATACGCCAACACAGCAAACTGTGCCAAAAACTCAATGTCTACAATGCCACCTGCATCTTGCTTAAGATGAAACTTACCAGCTTGTTGTTGCCATTGACTGGTGCCTAGATGTTTTTGCATTTTTATACGCATGCTGGTGATTTCACTACGTACTTGCTCAATCGTACGCGGCAGCGCCAGCACGTCTCGCCGAATGTCACAAAAACGTGCTGTCACACGTCGATCTCCACAAATGGCTCGAGCACGAACCAGCGCTTGATGCTCCCATGACCATGCTTTATCAAGCTGATAAGTCTCAAACGCATCACAAGACACCACCATCATGCCAGCATTACCCGAAGGACGTAGACGCATGTCAATCTCATACACGCGCCCATCTCGAGTTTGCGTATTAAGGTAATTCATCAGCTTTTGCACCAGGCGCGCAGCAAACTTCATTCCACTCACTGATTTTTCCCCAGTGGTCATGCCCTGCTCTTTTATTTTATGTAAAAACACCAAATCTAAGTCTGAAGCGTAAGACAGCTCTAACCCACCAAGTTTGCCATAACCGATGATAGCGAAGCCGCAATCAGCTTCCGTCACCGGATCACCATCCTTACCGATAGGATAACCATAACGTTTGACAATCTCGGCAAACGCGCGCTCCAACGCGGCTTCCAATACAACTGCTGCAATATACGTTAAAGAGTCAGACACCTTCATAATCGGACGCTCGGCTAATACGTCACTGGCGGCAACTGCCAGCACTTGGTTCTTCTTAAACAACCGTAGGACGCTAAGCAGCTCTTCTTCATCATTGGGTTCTACCCGCAATAACTGTTGGCGCAAAATATCACGCAACTCAAGCTTGTCCGGTAAATGACGATAGCGTTGCTGTAAAAAACTGTCTAACAAAACAGGGTACTGAGCCAATTCTTTTGCAATCCAAGGACTGGCCGATAGCATCGGTATTAACTCTATCGTTGCATTGGGGTTTTCTGCAATCATGACCAAGTAGATAGAACGACGGCAAATAGCTTCAAGCAATGCCATGAGACGCGGCAGGGCCGTATTGGCCAGTTGCTGCTGTTCTTGATGCGCCAATAGTGCATGCACAATCACAGGATACGCATCATCCAAACGCTCTCTCGCCTCGTCACTTAAATTGGCGATCATCTTTGATTGCCAAAACTCTTGTAACAGTTCACGGTTTTCTGCGGTGAGCACTTCATTCAACCGTGCTATCTGCGCATCGAGATGTTCGGGCTCAAGATCCACACCTTCCTGATCAGGCACTTGACGTTCAGTGACCATACGCTCAAATGGATCATTGACAGTGTCCCGATGATGATTGAGCCTGCTTAGTAATGCGTCCCAATCGTCAAATCCAAGTGTGAGAGCCAGATTATGTTGCCAATGCGGATCGTGTGGTAAGCGTTGAGTTTGCTGATCGTTAATGGCCTGAATGGCATGCTCAAGCCGACGCAGGAATCGATAAGCGGCTTGTAGTTGCTCAAACGTTGACAGCTCTAAATACCCAAGCTCGCACAATACTTGCATCGATTGCAAACAGGACTTAATTTGTAGCTGTGGATGTCTACCGCCATAGATCAACTGAAAGGCTTGTACGATAAACTCAATGTCTCTAATACCACCGGCACCAAGCTTAATGTTATCCAAGTCTTCTCGCTGAGCAACCTGATTTTGGATAAGCGACTTCATTTCTCTAAGTGCTGAAAAGGCACTGTAGTCCACATAATAACGAAAGACAAATGGCTTGATAAGCGCTTGTAACTCATCATAGAACGGCTGCTCTACCTGCCCCACTACCCGTGCTTTTAGCCAAGCAAAACGCTCCCAGGCGCGGCCGTGCAAAGCAAAATACTTTTGTAACGCTGAAAGATGAATGGCCAAATCGCTACCATCACCCCAAGGACGCAGGCGCATATCGACTCGAAAGACAAAGCCATCGGCCGTCTTATTATCAAGCAATTTGATGATACCTTGACCGAGCCTTGTCATAAAACGCTTGTTGTCTATACTGCGGGTGCCATGGTCTTTATTCCCATTGGTTTCACCGCGTGCTTGATGGACAAAAATGAGATCGATATCACTCGATAAATTCAGCTCTTGAGCGCCAAGCTTACCCATGGCCATGATCGCCATGTCATCAATTTGTACATTACCTTGTGCATTAATAAAAGTCGGTTCACCATACTTTTTAACCAAATGCCGATACGTATAGTCTTTCGCAAACGAGATGCAACCATCGGCAAATTCGGACAGCTCATCGGTCAATTGCTCAAGTGCTATCATCTGTAAGGCGTCTTGCCAAATCCAGCGCATCATCAGTAGCATCCGCAGATGGCGCAGACCGCTCATGACCTTCGCTTCATCAGCGAGTTGATAATTTTCATCCAACGTATAGTCTTGAATCAAATCGTCTATTTGCTGGCGCGTTAGAGTCTGATCTAATGGATAGCTACGTAAAAACGTTTGACATGATACCGTCCGGCTTTCCCAAATCTGATAAGCAAAGGCACTCGCCGTCTGCAGGACATGCAGTTGTTCGGCCGTCGGCTGATAATCGGTACCATGGTTCATACGTGAAGGCATAGCAGGTAACATAGGGACATAAACTCCTTATATAGAGTGATAAGACTACGTGAACCTAGCCTATAAGTTTATTGTTTTTTCTTACGAGGCAGTCACAGTATCAAATAACCGTACGGAATATGTCAATATTTGACACAAAACTATGTTTAATAACCGTGAACCTATTTGCTTTGAACGGCTTTATGTTAGCATAAACAACTTTAGCACAGATGATTGATAAGACCTCCTATGACACCTACTACGCCATTACTCCTATTGACTGCTGATCCTAGTCACCCACTTGCCCATCTGGCATTACGCTATGCTCGCGCTCATTTGCAAAGCACCGCTCATAAAGACAATACCCAAAATAGCACATTAAACGTGTTTTTTTATGGGGATGCTGCTCATATCGCCAATTGTTTACGCTGGCAGTCTGCCGACCAAGTTAACTTAACCAAAGAGTGGCAAAATCTCGCTGAGCAGTACGAGTTGTCACTGCCCGTCTGTGTCAGTACCGCACTCAGTCGCGGTGTCAGCGACACAGATAACAGCACGCGTCATCAACTTGATGGCAATAATCTTGCTAGAGGTTTTGCATTAGTTGGACTTAGTGAGCTTGCCATGATGATGCAAGGCAGTCGTCACTTAATGCAGTTTTAACAGTCTCTCACTGAAATAACGGATCACTTGATTGACATACTCCCACCACTTTCGCCGCGCTCAAATGGGGGATTCTAAAAGCGTTAGCCTTTAGGCGACTTTCTCACGACCGTCGCAAGTTTTCTGTTTCAACGGGCGACCTTTACTGCATCCTCCCTCCGCAGACAACACGGCATGTCCTGCCGATAAAATATTTTTAGCTGCATTAATATCAGCGTTGGCTTTATGACCACATTTGACGCACTCGAATTTTGCTTGAGTTTGTCTATTTTCCTTGGCGATATGCTGACAGTTAGAACAGGTTTGACTGGTGTAGCGTGGGTTTACTTTGATAAGTAAGCCGCCTTGCCACTGCTGCTTGTACTCAAGCATATTGACCATCATACCCCAGCCTTGATCTAAGATAGCTCTGTTTAATCCTGACTTGGCTTTGACCTGACGGCCTTTGTTCTCCATCGACCCACTTGCAGATCTCGACATATTGGCGACTTTTAAATCCTCACAAGCAATCATGGCGTGGTTTTTGCTGATGCTGGTGGTGATTTTATGCAAGTAGTCATGGCGAATATTGGCGATATGATGGTGGAGCTTTTGAATCTTATGCTTTTGCTTTTTCCAGTTTTCACTGAATGTTACTTTTTTTGCCAACCCTCGTTGCAGCTTGGCAAGTTTGAGTTGGTTGGCTTTAAAGCTGTTCTTGGGTTTGATGGTTTCACCGTTTGAGGTGGTGAGTAGTTTGCTGATACCCATGTCCAAGCCAATGGCGCTTGTGGCAGGGTGACGAGGGGTCTGTGCCAGTTCGCGCTCAGTGCCAAACGAGATGTACCAGTGACCTGATTTTTTGCTGATGGTGACGTTTTTAATCGTGCCGATGATGTCTTGCGATTTTCTGAATTTCACCAGACCAATGCCATTCGGGAGTTTGACGCGATTGCCCTCAACACGGCAGTATTTATCAAACTGAACCAAGCGAATGGAGTCA
>NZ_JABASS010000019.1 GCF_016107545.1 Psychrobacter namhaensis | reverse complement strand
CGTAGCGCCAATGGTAGTGTGGTTCGCCCATGTGAGAGTAGGTCATCGTCAGCTCTCTATTCCTGATTTGCCCCTTGATACTAACGTATCAAGGGGCTTTTCTTTGCCTGATTGATTATAAATGTGGGTTGCTGACAAACCTGTAGGAATGAGTTTGGTAGGTTTAATAAATCCGCTTGAAGGTAGAAATAAAATTAAGATGTATTTTACAGGCTTGTATAGGCTATACTTAAGTTCAGTATTTAAACATAACTGTTTTGAGTACTCTACTCTAAAAGGAAAAGTGCAATGGCTGTTAAACATACACCTACTAGCGAAATTCATAGTGGAACAAAAGGCGGGCGTACTGGTTGTGGTTTTGATACTAAGCTACATCCCAACCATTGGGTTAATAGTTCGCAAAAAATTACCTGTGGCAAAAATGGATGTAAAAATTAATAGTTTATTTTATATTTAAAGTTTTACTAGACTTGATCTCTACTTGGACTCAGAAGTGCAACATTGTTGCCCCATTAGTAATATAGTTTGCCCATGTGAGAGTAGGTAACCTTCAGCTCTCTATTCTATATAAAAGCCCCCTTCGCTAATGCGAAGTGGGCTTTTCTTTGGCTGGATGTTTTATTGCTTCATTTGATTATAGTTTTTTTATGTACAAAAATAAACTAAATCAGTAGTGATATCTTATTGAGTTTTATTCAAAACAACTTCCTCAGATGATTGTATCTTAGATTATAATTTGTATTATACGTTATCGGGACTTACAGATAGATACTATGAAAATCACTCTTGAAAAATTAAAAAAAATAGAAAAACTAGAGTTTGAAAATACCAAGTCAAGGTGTTTGGCTTATTACAGGTTTAAATGGTTCAGGTAAAACGAGTTTATTAGCTGCTTTATTTAGAATTGGATCAAGCCATGCGTTTCAACGCTATTATAGAACGAGTACTTTTGAAGATAAGCTTGATTCATTCAGTGACGCAAAAATTACGTATCAAATCAATGGTAATGAAGTTTCTTATGCTTATGGTGGAAAACGATGGAGGGCTACTCCAAGCAGAAATTCAAGGTTGTTTCAAAATTTTCCATATAATTCAGTAAAATTTATTGAAGCTAATGGAAGTAGAGTAGAACCCTTTGCTGATGAAATTAGACCTAGATCTGTAAGGACAGCGCCTGAAGATATTCGAGCTTTCATGGAGTATGTGTTGGGTGATAGCAAATAGAGTAATCTGAAGTATGTTAATACAAGAAGGGGTGTTGGAAGCGAGGCTTATCTTCTATCATATTTAAGTAGAGGAATAAAGTATTATTTTTCTGAAAAAAATTTTAGTTTAGGTGAGCTTTGTGTATTAAAGCTTGCTTGCCAACTTTCCAATATCCAACAAACTAGTTTAGTTTTAATTGATGAGATCGAAATGGCTCTTCATCCTCAAGCACAAGTACGATTACTTGAGAAAGTAAAGGATATATCAAGTATCAAACAATTAACTACTTTATTTTCTACGCACTCAGCCACTTTAATAAAAAATATTGATAGAAAAAGGATAATTTTACTCAAAGAGCAGACTGTGGAAATATTCAAAAGCGTACTCGATGTCTACCCAGCACAAGTATTAGGAGAAATAGCTTTTGATGACGAACTCAGTGCGGATTATATTTTTTTAGTTGAAGATAAACAGGCTAAAATACTATTGGAGCAAATGCTAGCCTTTTATATCTCAGAAACGCACAGTACAAGAAACTATTCACCATTGTATAAAATTGTTCCTATTGGCGGGTATAAACAAGTTGTTGAACTACTCAATAGCTCAAGTCAGATATTTCCAGAGTTTGTTAAACGCTATGCTTTTCTAGATGATGATGTACGATCTGAAATACTTGTTAATGCTACACTACAAAATAATCAGGACTTGTTACAATTATTTGAGCAATCTAATAGTAATATTAAATATTTACCATGCACTCCTGAAGTTGGATTAATGGAAATGATTGAAGCAGGAAACGCAAATACTGAAATTAATGGCTTATTTAATGGTGCATCAATAAATATTCAAAGAATCATTTCAAACTCTGATTATACGAGCTTAAATAAACAAAATAATCGCGCTAAAGCTAAAGATAGAATCAAACACGTAGTTGAAAAAATTAATTCCTCTACAGGTGTAATTGATAACGATATATATAAGTCACTGTATAAACTTTATTGTGAACAGACTTACAATCAATCGTTGACTGGTTTGGACCAATTATTAGCTCCCATCCTAAATTCAAGGTAGCGTATGAAAAGTTAGTTAATCTTGATTACTATTAAAGTCCTCAAAGGTAGTATTAATCTATAGAGTATATTTTAAGTTATTGTGCATTAATTCCTAAATTTATAATCTAGTTTTTTGACTATCAGTACACTACTTAAACCTGTTAAGACTAGTAAATCAACAACAGTAACTATCAAAGAGAACCCAATGACCACTTCAAAAGTAACCTACCAAGGCGATCTACGCACCACCGCTATTCATTTGCAATCAAACAATGAAATCATTACCGATGCGCCAACAGATAATCAAGGTAAAGGCGAAGCGTTTTCACCGACTGATTTATTAGCGACTAGCTTAGCCAGTTGTATGCTGACCATTATCGGTATCAAAGCGCGGGAGATGGATATCGATATCGCAGGTACTACGAGCGAGGTGACCAAAATCATGGCCGCTGAGCCAAGACGTGTTAGTGAAGTGCATGTGGCTATCACATTTAATAAACAGCTTGATGAAAAAACGCAAAAAATATTTTATAACACGGCGCTGACTTGTCCGGTTGCAAAAAGCATCCATCCTGACATTATCCAAAAGGTGACTGTTAATTCTAAGAGCTATTAATTCTAAAGCTAACAAATCTAAGAACTACTAATTCCAGAAACTAGTAACCTCTATAATGGTGATTGATATGGCTACCAAAACCTTACTTATTGTCGCTCACGCACCGTCGCCCAATACCGAGAAGTTGGCACAAGCGGCCTACGATGGGGCCAATCATCCTGATATAGATATCAATGTCATTCTAAAATCACCGCAGGATACACAGCCCGAAGATGTACTCGCAGCCGATGCGCTATTATTAGGCACGACTGAGAATCTCGCGTATATGGCAGGGCTCACCAAGGACCTCTTTGATCGCTGTTACTATCCCGTATTAGAAGAGAAGCAAGGCATGCCATTTGCCTTGTACATTCGCGCAGGCCAAGATGGTACAGGTACCAAACTTGCAATGAAGACGATTACAACTGGGCTGCGTTGGGAGTGGATTCAAGAGGCGCTGATTTTACAAGGGGAGTGGCAAGAGGTATTTGCCGAGCAAGTCGAAGAGCTGGCTATGACACTAGCCGCAGGAGTAGAGGCTGGGATTTACTAACATTAATGTTATGCGTTGTCTAATACTGCCAACGTTGTCTTTATTTATAGGGGGAATCAGTGCAAAGATCCAATTTGGGTAATACAGATGTAGAGCCGCGGGAGACACTGCCATTTTCTCAAGCTTGTGAAAACAATAAAGGAGCCATCTTAGCGGTATTGAAAACCGTACTGGCATCGTCTGCGCACGTTTTGGAGGTGGGGTCAGGAACAGGGCAACACAGTGTGTACTTTGCACCGTATCTGCCACATTTGCAGTGGCAAACCAGTGATTTGGACAGCAATCACAAGACTATCCAAGCTTGGCACAATGCCTATCCATCGACTAATTTGTCTCTGCCGTTGTCGCTTGATTTGGCAAAAAGCGATTTCCCCGTTAATGTAACCCAGCCGTTACCTTACGATGCCATTTTTACGGCCAATACCCTACATATTATCACTTGGCCATTGGTTGAGCGGTTACTTACGCTAGCGGGAGGCACATTGCCCTTATGTGGAAAGTTAATAGTATATGGCCCATTTAACGAGAAGGGACGCTATACCAGTGATAGCAATGCTCAGTTTGATCAATTGCTACAGCAACGAAACGCTGGTAGCGCTATTCGTGACAAAGAAGCGGTTATAGCATTGGCTGACAGTCACTATCTAACGTTAATCGCAACTCATGCTATGCCTGCTAACAATCAACTGTTGGTATTTGAAAAGGTAGCTACCTAGTACCTAGCATTAAAATTCAGCTGTATTAAGCCTCTCATTTCACCTGCTTTTTATTGATAAAAAGCACCGGCACCATAGCTTACATAGAACTGCTATAGTGCCTGTGCTTCGTAAACATCATTCTCTACCTTAGATAGCGTCAGTACGTCTCTTATTTGTTAGGGTACTCATTCGCTAAAAAATCTAAATAACGGTTCCATGACCGTTCATCCGCCCGAGCGTCGTATCTGTCGCTACCAAACACAGTAAAGGCGTGGGGCGCACCGCTATAGGTGATCATCTCATGAGGCACCTTGGCCGCCTCTAACGTCTTGCCTAAAGTCGCAAAGCTCTCTAAGGATACAGAGTCATCAGCAGAGCCATGGAACACCAAAATCTCTCCAGTAGTCTGATCATAACTTTGACTCGTTGGAATATCAAAGGCACCGTGGAAAGGGACAAAGGCTTTTTGCGGGAACCCTGAACGTGCTAGCTCTAACGCAACGGTACCCCCAAAACAGTATCCCATGGTAACGCCTTTACGCACATCATTACCTTGTAGTCGTCCTGCATTCAACGCCCCCTCTAACAAGCGCCGCATTTTGCTGCGATCGTCATATAATGCGCCGGTTAAGCGTTTGTTTTCCTCAACAGAAGTGGGGCGGATTCCTTGTCCAAACATGTCTGCCGCTAGGACGTTGTAGCCTTCAGTCGCTAGCATCTCAGCGCGTTTGCGTTCATAGTCTGTGAGTCCATCCCAATCATGAATCAGTAAAATAAAAGGGGCGTTGGGCTTATCCGCTTTGGCGTAATAGCCTTCGTATGCTTGGTCATCCACAGTATAGGTAACATTTTTGGTTGTAATGGCAGCAGCCGTTTGGCTGACGGTCAATGCCATCATGCTCACTGCAGCACTGATGATCAAAGAGGAGTAAGCACTTTTAGAGAGAAAACGCGGTGTTGATAACATAGTCGGTAGCCTTATGGTTTTATAAAAAAGATAAATATATGGCTAAAAACTATGTCCATTTTATTTATCAACGATGATTAGCACGTGTCCTCACTATGAATCATTTAGAAGATTATCGATTAAATGGAGAACACGGCCTAATTGCTCATAAAATCATACCGTAAAGAATAACTACATTACAAGATGCGATTGTTAAAAGTTATACGTCATTAAAAAACGTAACGTTCGCTTAATCCATGAATGTGTGCAAAGTTTAACCAAAAATCAACAAGGTTCACTATATAAAAAACTGAAATTTTGGTTAGTATAAGTCGCAGGCCTATTATTTCTTTTTGTTTTAATAATTGGTAACACTGGAAGCACAGATAATAAAAGACATGTGAAGTCACAACTATCTCAAAGGATACTAAATCTGTGTGAGCACATTTTTGATGGTCTCAAAAAGACTATTTTACTCATTAGTAAGGATATTTTATGAAAAAGACTCTTGATCATAACGACCCCGCTAAAAATATGAATACGGAGCGTGGGAATGGAGGTGAACCTCACCAGCGTGCTGAAGGTGACACTCAAGTGTTAACCACGCAGCAAGGTGTGCCTATCTCTGACAATCAAAATTCTCTAAAAGCCGGAGACCGTGGTCCAACGCTGTTAGAAGATTTTGCCTTACGTGAAAAAATTACCCATTTTGACCATGAGCGTATCCCTGAACGTGTCGTTCATGCTAGAGGTAGTGCGGCTCATGGCTATTTTGAGCTGACCGAATCACTGGCAGAGTACACAACGGCCAATATCCTAACTGAAACTGGTAAGCAAACTCCGGTCTTTACCCGTTTCTCAACGGTAGCTGGTAATAAAGGCTCAAAAGATACACCGCGCGATGTGCGTGGTTTTTCCACTAAGTTCTATACGGACGAAGGCAACTGGGATTTAGTGGCTAACAACATGCCTATTTTCTTTATTCAAGACGCTATTAAATTTCCAGATCTCATTCATGCAGTAAAACCAGAGCCAGATCGCGGATTTCCACAAGCCGCCTCTGCCCATGACACATTTTGGGATTTTGTCTCTTTAACCCCTGAAACCATGCACAACGTTATTTGGCTGATGAGCGACCGTGCGTTACCACGTAGTTTTAGTATGATGGAAGGTTTTAGTATTCATAGTTTCCGTTTGATCAACAAAGAAGGTAAAAGTACGTTTGTACGTTTCCATTGGAAGCCAGTAGCAGGCGTGCAATCACTCATTTGGGATGAAGCGGTTAAAATTTCTGGCGCTGACCCTGATTATAATCGCCGAGATTTATTTGAAGCGATTGAAGCGGGTGATTACCCAGAATGGCAATTGGGCGTTCAGCTCTTCACTGAAGAAGAAGCCGATAAGTTCCCATTTGACCACTTAGATGCAACCAAGCTGATTCCAGAAGAGACCGTACCAGTGAAGATTATCGGTAAGCTGGTACTGAACCGTTATCCTGATAATTTCTTTGCAGAAACTGAACAAGTAGCGTTCTGTCCATCGCACGTACCACCAGGTATCGATTTCAGTAACGATCCTCTATTACAAGGTCGTCTGTTTAGTTATTTAGATACGCAGTTATCACGTTTGGGTTCACCAAACTTTGCGCAGATTCCAATCAATGCGCCGAAGTGTCCGTTTGCCAACAACCAAAAAGACGGTCATATGCAAATGCGAGTGCCAAAGACGCGTGCTTTATATGATCCACAGAGTCTAGATCCAGAAAGACCCCGTGAAAGTGAAGAGAAAGGCTTTAAATCGTTTGATGAACAACTGGATGATGGTGTTAAAGGTCGCGTAAGAGCAGAGAGCTTTGCCGATCACTATAGTCAACCGCGCATGTTCTATCGTAGTCAAACGCCAGCAGAGCAAGCCCATATCGCCACCGCTTATACCTTTGAGCTCAGTAAAGTAGATACACCACATGTACGTACACGTATGCTTGGACACTTGCGTCAGATCGATGAAGAGTTGGCTTCTCGCGTGGCTAAGGCGCTGGGTATGGAGCTACCAGAACCAGCTGAAGCGATGGCACCAGTACAAGATTTAGCGCTATCAGAACCGTTGCAAACGATTGGAAGAACACCTAAAACCTTACAAGGTCGCATGATTGGTATCTTGGTCGCAGAAGGCTCAAAACATAGCGAAATTAAGAAGTTTGAAGAAGCTGCTATGAAAGAGGGCGCACGAGTCAAGATTGTTGCACCTAACAAAGAAGTAGCGTTAGATGATGGTACGCGTATCCAAGCAGATGAGCGGGTATCAGGCGGACCGTCAGTGTTTTTTGATGCAGTCGTGAGTATTATTATGCCGGATCAAGCCAAAAAAATGGCCAAAGACAGTGCTACGTTAGATTGGTTTAATGATGCTTATGTACACTGTAAAGCGATTGCCTATTGCGGTGCGACAGATGAGTTTATTTTAAGTAAACTACCGGTCAAAAAAGATGCCTTTGTTACGCCACTGGCTGAACTCGATAGCTTTATTGATAATGCCAAACAGCGTTTATGGGAGCGTGAACCAAAGGTACGTGATTTGGCATAAGCGTTGTCTAACCAAACTTTACTCTTATCATAAAAAGACTCAGCCTAAGTGCTGAGTTTTTTTATGGATAAAAAATACATGATGAGAGTAAAAACGATAGTCACAAGCGTTCACTGAAAAGGATTTATTTTGTACTGATCAACGCTATACTAAAAATACAAATATAAGCCAGTCAGGGATGATGAATGAGTTCATGTGAAATTGTACGCTTAGAAGGATATATTCAAAACACTTACCTTGCTGTGTATCCCAATAAGATATTATTGCTGGATGGTGGCTGTCGCCCTGATGTCGCGATGGTGCTAGACTACATCAGGCTTACTTTGCAAAGACCCATAACGGATTTAAAAGTAGTCGTAGTCACTCACATGCACCCTGATCATGCAGGCGGTGCCCATAAATTTAGAGAAAAAACAGGCTGTCTGATTGTGTCTGCAGATAAGTCGCGTCAGTGGTACAGTGGTCTTGGTGGACGTGCCATGCACTTTGTGGATATGAATCTTGCTAACTACGTGGCAAGACGTCAAGGTCGATCTCTCACAAATCTATATTATCCAGCACACCTCAAACCCGATGTTAGGGTTACAGAGGGTGAGTGTGTGCCAGAATTTGCGGACTGGCAGATACTTGAGACGCCAGGACATACTGACCGTGATCTCTCTTTATTTCACGTACCAAGTCGGCAGGTATATACGGCTGATTTGATTATTAAGCTGCGACATAAATTCGTTGCCCCTTTTCCCATTTATGACCCTAAAATTTATATTAAGTCGCTACAAAAAATCAGAGACTTAAAACCTTCGATGGTGATGATGGCACATGGCGGTGAGCTGGCGATAGATGAGGCAACTTTTGATAAGCTGATCGCCCAAGCGCCTAAGCATCCCCGTACGATTAAAGATACCATTAAGCATAAGCTGCTGTGGCGCAAAGATGCTGACTTTAGCGTTTTTAAAAGACGCCGTAAAAAATAAAATAAAGCAACAAACAGAAAAAAGCCCAGTCACTATGTGATAGTGACTGGGCTTTCTAAATATGGTGGGCCGACCGCGACTCGAACGCGGGACCAATTGATTAAAAGTCAACTGCTCTACCAACTGAGCTATCGGCCCTGAGAAATATAAAAAAGCAGTGCTTTTTTAGCTTCGCAAGATAAACTTCCTTAAAGGGAGGTTTATTGAAACTAGACATTTAAACAATGTCTTAAAAACTTTAATTTATCCTGTTAATGCCGAGTAGGGCAGAACACATGATAAACATCATACTAAATATGGTGGGCCGACCGCGACTCGAACGCGGGACCAATTGATTAAAAGTCAACTGCTCTACCAACTGAGCTATCGGCCCTGAGAAGCGTTAAAAAATTGTATGACAATTTTAGCTTCGCAAGATAAATTTCCTTAAAGGGAAATTTATTAAAACTAGACATCTAAACAATGTCTTAAAACTTAATGCTTTATATACTGAGTTATCAATAATAAAAGAGACAGTAAGCTTGCTTCAGCGTTTAAAGAGTTTGTATCCCTAAACGTGAGAGCACATTATATATATTATTATGACAATTACAACCCCGTATTATAAAAAAAGTGCAAATCTCACGTAAAAACCTGTCTTTTTTTAGAATTTCGTTATTAAATCTCTTTTAAGCGCTTATATTTGGACCAAAAGCGTTAGTCATTAGCGGCTAGTCTCTAGAAAGTGCTTCAACGGGATCCAATTTTGCGGCATTACGGGCAGGCAAGAAACCAAAAATAACACCAATCAAAGTTGAGCAGACAAACGCGGCAATGATGGAGGTCGGTGAGTAAATAACTTTGAAACTATCACCGCCAACACGATTGATTAATTCGCCAACGGCAAAGGCCAAGCCAATCCCAATTAAGCCCCCTAAAATACACACCAAAACGGCTTCAATCAAAAACTGCTGCATGATATCGCTTTGGCGTGCACCGACGGCCATACGCACCCCAATCTCGTTGGTGCGTTCGGTCACTGATACCAGCATGATATTCATCACACCAATACCGCCGACCACTAAAGAGATGATAGCGATGGAGGAGATTAATAAAGTCATTGCCGTCGTCGTAGACTCAATGGTTTGGCGAATAGAGTCTGAGTTGCGTATACGAAAATCATCGGTGCCGTGGCGACTTTCCATCAACTGAGAGATGGCAGACTCAGCGGCTGAAGAAGATATGTTGTCATTAATGAGGGCGACAAAACTTTCAATATTATTGCTGCCTTTGATACGCGACATCATCGTGGTATACGGCATATAGAGTGTCGGTGAATCAACGCTTCTACCAAAGCCACTATCATTGGGCGCAAGGACACCAATCACCCGACCTGGGACGCTGCCTATTAATAAAACCTCACCGATGGGATTGGCATTATCTGGAAAAAAGGTTTTTTTGGCGTTATCGTCGATAATAATGTCTTGCGTACGGCGTAACATACTTTGCTCATCAAAACCTTGGCCTTGAACCAAGGTCTCACCACTGACACTAAGATAATCTTGACCGACACCACTGACGCTAGCCGCTTCTTGTATGTTGCGATAGCGCACATTTAGATTGGCATCAAGCTGAGGACTCACACTGATGACATAGGGCTGGTCTGCGATCGCCTGAGCGTCTTGTGGGGTTAAGTTTTCATCATTGTACTGGCGTCTTGGGTCGCCATAAGGATAGCCGTCACTGACGGTAATGGTGTTGGTGCCAAGAGAGCTGATATTGGTCAGGATTTGCGCCTGTGAGCCTTTGCCTAGCCCTACGACTGATACGACTGATGCGATACCGATAATAATACCAAGCATGGTCAAAAGGGTGCGCATTTTATGAGCACGCATCGCTAGTAAAGACATTTTAAACGCTTCAAGTAGGCGATCGATAAAGCTACTAAAGGCGCTTTTGCGATTATTGTCTAAAATGGGCTCAGGTTGTATGTGGGTTTGCTGATAATGGTCGTTTTTATAATCGGCAATCACGTAGCCGTCTTTGAGCTCAATCACACGCTCGGCTTGCGCGGCAAGTTTTGGGTCGTGCGTGACCATGATGATGGTATGACCTTGATTGTTTAGGTCATGCAATATCTTCATAACATCGTCGCCAGACTTGCTATCAAGCGCCCCCGTGGGCTCATCTGCTAAGATAATATCACCACCGTTCATGAGCGCACGCGCAATAGACACACGCTGCTGCTGCCCACCTGAGAGCTGATTAGGACGGTTGTGGATTTTGTCTGCTAATCCTAAATCTGCTAACAGTTTTTCGGCGCGTTCGCTACGAGTTTGTCCATCCATACCAGCATACACCGCAGGGACAGAGACGTTGTCTTGGGCGCTAATATCACCAAGCAAGTGGTAACGCTGAAAAATAAAACCAAAATGCTCACGGCGTAGCTTGGCCAGCTCATCCGCGTCTAAGCGATTGACTGACTGTCCATATATTTTGTATTCACCGGCAGTGGCTTGATCCAAGCAGCCTAAGATATTCATTAAGGTTGACTTACCAGAACCGGACTGACCGATGATAGCAACCATCTCGCCTTGATTGATGGTTAGGTCGATATCATGGAGCACGCGAATGGTTTGCTCACCTGCTTTAAACTCTCTGATTAGTCCTTTGACCTGCATCAATGGCACGTCTGCTGCAATATTAGGGCTTGGGTCTTTGGTACTCATTTACGCTGCTGCCTATATCAATACTGCTTATATAATTGCTGTTAAAAAAAGTGAGAAAACGTTTATCCATTAAGGTAAATGCACAAAGGTGAAAGCAAAGTTTTTGTACTTAAGGATTAAAACGGTCTACCACCTTTGGGACCTTGTCCTTTCGCCGCACTCTCTTCGCTTAGTATCACCTCATCACCTTTGTTGAGACCGCTTAAGATTTCTACATTGACGCGGTTATTAATACCCGTTTTCACGATTTGTTCAACCACTGAGCCATCCGCTTTTAAAACGCGAACTTTAGCCATTTTTGTGTTGGGCTCGTCGTTAGGGCCGACTGTCTGTTGGGGCTTATCAAGGGGCTGCAGGGCAGCGGCAGGAATCAGTAAGGCATCTTTTGCTTGATTGATGACGATGTAAACCTGTGCCGTCATATCAATACGAAAGCGCCGATCGGTATTGGGCACCTCGATATAACCGACGTAATAAATAGCAGCGTCGGTTGAGCTGGTGTCGCTAATTTGTTCAGGGGCCGGCTCAATTGCTTTGAGTACAGCGTCAAATTTTTGATCAGGATTACCAATGATATTGAAATAGACGGGCATACCAGCGTTGACATTGATGACGTCTGCTTCAGAAATCTGAGCGTTGATACGGACAGTGGATAAGTCTGCTAACGTCACGATAGTGGGGGCCGTTTGATTGGCGTTGACGGTGGTGCCTTGCTCGGTGGTAATCGATACCACGGTGCCTGATATCGGGGCACGGATCGTGGTGTAACTGAGGTCTTCTTCAGCAGTGCTCACGTTGGTTTGCGATTTGCGTAAAGCGGCTTGCTGACTTTTGATATTGGCCTCGGTAGTAGCAATGGCGGCCTTAGCGGTATCGATAGCAGCACGAGCATTGGCAACAGCGGCTTTTGCGGTTTCAACGCTAGTCGCTTGCGTGTCATACTCTTGCTGAGAGATGGCATCGATAGCGACTAAGTCCTGCAAACGAGCAAAATCTGCTTGTGCTTGCTTCAGCTCAGACTGACGACTGGCAAGGTCGGCATAGGCACTCTTTAAGCTGGCTTGGCGGCTTAACGATTCTGCTTGAGCGCTTTGTATCGCGGCTTGGCTTTGCTCAAGGCTGGCGCGTTCATTGCTTAAGTTATTTTTTTGTGTGACTTGATCGATTTGGGCAATCAGATCGCCTTGCTGTACCTCATCACCAACCTCAACGTAGAGGCGTTTCACTTCCCCTGAAACCTGAGCACCGACATCGACCGTGTTTAGCGCTTTGACTTTGCCAGACGCCATCACATTATTTTCGATATCGCCAATCTCAGCCGTTGCCGTTAAGTAGTTGGGGGTGGTTTCTTTGGGTTTTAAGAAGGTATAGGCTAGTGCCCCTAGTGCTACGACAATTAAGGCGACGACTCCCCATTTAACAGCAGATTTTTTGCTCATTTTGCGCATGACAACTATCCAATCACAATTAAATCAAGTGTAGCTATAGTAGAGGCTTCATAGGCAAAAGGGAATGGTAATTAGTTTAAGAAAGGTTAAGGCAATGTCGGGGCGGTAAAAATATAGAAATGGGGTTGATGCTAACTCACAGATAGGGAAAATACAGTCAGTTGAAAATAAAATCGATACGTTGATATCATCGTGCGAATGGGAAAGAGGGCTGCACTTATCTTGTGGTAAACAAACGCTTGCCCGATAATTCAAGCGCTGCCTGTAATAATAACTCCCACGCGGGCTGGCGAATAAGACCTTTGATGGCTTGGTCACAGCGATACAGCAAGGCTGGCCATTCGGCAGTTTGCGTTTTTGAATGCCTGCGGCACGCCTGTTGGTACAAACCTTGTTTACTGCGCCAAATCCCAAGTGCTTGAGGGTCTTGACCGTCCGTTAACTGTATAATTTGACGCATATCTTTGCTGATTGCCCACAACACCAAGGTGGTGGGTTCATCGGTGGCTTTTAGCTGAAACATAATTTTGGCAACTTGGGCGCTGTTACCTGCCAGCATGGCATCCGACAAATCGAACACACTAAATTGAGCATCACTGACCAGCGCGGCTTGTAAGTCTTTAATGTCCAGCGCCACGTTTGTCGTAGGCGGTGTAAGCGGACTCGTCTCCTGTCTCGAGTCATCACTGTTGCCGACTAGCTGCGGGGCAAACAAATAAGACAGTCGCCATAGTGTCTGATAAGCACTAAGTAAATGGTGCTCGGTATGTGACATCAGCAACTGCCAAGCATCTTGAGACAGCTTTAAACCAAACTGCTGCGCTTGTATCTGTAACAGTTGCTGGCGCTGCTGCTCGTTGTACAGGTTACAGTCAATGACATGACCATATTGAGCAAAAGGGGCAAACCACTTGCTGCTCTGACTGCGCTTATCTTGTTTGGGTGTAAGCCATAATAAACTATGACTGTGCGCCCCTGTTTGGGCGTCTTGCGCAAAGCTCGTAAGCTCGGCAATGACCGCTTTATCAGGTTTGTGATTACCCGTCACAATTAAGGCACTGGCATCGTCAAATAAAGACTGGCTTCCCAGCTCTGACAGTACTTCTTGCCAGCTTTTAACCGATATCAGCTCTATACGCTTGATCGCGTAATTCTGCGCCCGCCAATGTGGCCGCATGGCATCGATAAGCCACTGACTCAGTAATGGCTCATCACCATGCGCTAGCCACAAACCAGCGACCGCAACGGAGGGTTGCAGCAGCTTTGGATAGGCCTTTATAAAAGTATCTTGCATAGAGTGGGGTACACAGATTGGTGAGCGTGTCATACCAATCTCAAAAATATGATGAGCGCTGTCAGACTCGTTTAGCCTACTAAAAGTAGGGCTGACACGCGCTTTTTTGTTGATCAAATTTTTGAAAATGGCATCATTTAATAATAGTATTGATTAAATATTATGGTGTTGGCATCACTACGACCGTAGGCGCCGTCTCTTTACTCATCTGCACAGCGTTGTGTGTGGCAGGGGGGACTTTAGGTAGAGAGATAGCGACATATTGATCCGTGATACGGCGAGCCAAACTGTCATACAGCCAATCGCGAATCTGATCGCCTTGCTGATCATCGGTACTAACCGACGCTTCATTGTACTGATAACTACGCTCGACTTGGATAGCATTGGTCAGCGTAACCGGCTTACCGTTTTCTATCGTTTGATAGCTGACATCCGCTGATAAGACCAAGCGGATTTCTGTCAAAACCCCGACCAGCTCATAACGTTTAAAACGTACGTTGCTGACCTTGATGGCAGCCATCGGTTCAGCGCTCGCTTGTTGATTATTACTAGCAATATTGGCCGCCGTCATATTTTCAATGACATCGACCCCTAAAGTTTCTAGGCGCTGTGTTAAGGGCAGTTTAAGCGGAAAGGAGGTGCGATTGTCTTCGATAATCACCGCTGTTTTGGCGACGTTAAGCAGCATCGGAGCATCATAGCCCCGTAGCTGAAAGCCGCAACCACTCAGACCAGCCGTTGCCCCCAGTACCGCAAACATGGGTAGGGCCGCCAGTAGCGCTGTCGCTAGTTTTGATCCACCTGATTGGTGAGCAAAATGGCTGAGTTTGCTTAATCTGGTTTGACGTGACTGCTCAGCTCGACGCTTATACGACATAATCGCTATCCTCATTTATAGAAGGCTTAGAGTCCTAAGCCTAAAAGTCTTCGCCTAAGACACTTAGCCTGCAACCACGATATTAACCAATTTGTTAGGAACAACGATTTCTTTTTTGATCTCGCCTGTCAGGAATTTTGCCACTCCCTCCATTGTCCGCGCTTGCGCTTTTAACTGCTCTGGATCACTGTTTGGTGCCACATCCATCTTACCACGCATTTTACCGTTGACCTGTACCACCATCGTGATCGTGTCCTGTACAAGCGCACTCTCATCGACAGCTGGATAGTTCAATGTCAATGTATCAAGCCCTAGCTGCTCAAGTAAATGCTCACCAATGTGCGGGGCATATACTGATAGCATAATCAGCAAATCCACCAAGGCTTCGTGTTGTACTTGCAGGTCTTGCTCATTATTGGCTTTAAAGCCGGATAGCTCATTGGCAAGCTCCATGAGACTAGAGACTGGCGTGTTCAATGCCAAACGATCACCCAAATCATTATCAATCTTGGCAATGGTCTCATGCGTCTTACGACGTAAGTTTTTGGCTTCTTTGCTTAAACCGTCTGTACTTAAGGCGTCATTGGTTAGCGACTCTACGCTTAAATTTGCAGCAGTAAGCGCTTGCATGTGATCGCTTGCAATGCGCCAGACTTTTTTCACAAAGTTATAAGGGCCTTTTAGGGCATCATCTGACCATTCTAGCGTTTGGTCAGCAGGGGCCGTAAACAAAGTGTATAAACGCACCGTGTCCGCGCCATACTTATCAATGGTTATTTGCGGATCAACGCCATTGTTTTTTGACTTAGACATTTTTTCGATTTTACCAATCGTCACAGGCTTACCATCTAACTTTAAGATGGCTTTGATTGGTTGACCGCGCTCGTTGTAATCAATATCGATGTCTTCTGCAAAATAATACGTGGTACTGCCATCCGCATTGACGCGGTAAAAAGTACCAGCGAGTACCATGCCTTGAGTCATGAGATTAGCAAATGGCTCATCACCGGTGACTAAATTCTCATCACGCATGAGCTTGTGGAAGAAGCGCGCATATAATAGGTGCATCACGGCGTGCTCCACACCGCCTACGTATTGATCGACAGGCAACCATTTACTGGCAGCAGACTTGTTGACCATGTTTTGTGCATCGTCTGGGCTGGCAAAGCGTGCGTAATACCAGCTTGATTCGACAAAGGTATCAAAGGTATCAGTTTCACGCTCAGCCGGATTGCCGCATTTAGGGCAAGTGGTGTTGACAAACTCTGGAATATTTTTGAGTGGGTTACCACGGCCATCAGGGACAACGTCAGTCGGTAAGACAACTGGCAAATCTTGCTCTTCAACAGGTACGGTACCGCAATGCTCACAGTTGATCATTGGGATAGGGCAACCCCAATAACGCTGGCGCGATACGCCCCAGTCGCGTAGACGGTACTGAATTTTTTTCTTCGCCAACTCTTGTGGCTCAAGTTTGGCCAGCATTGCCTCAAACGCTTGCTCAAAGTCCAATCCGTCAAACTCACCTGAGTTGACCAAGGTGTTACGTTCGGTGTAAGCAAGGTTGGCCTGAGTATCATTTGCCTTGGCGTCTGCTTCTATCTCATCAAAATAACCCTTCGGAATATCGATCACTTGTTTAACAGGGAGGTTGTATTTGGTCGCAAACTCATAATCGCGCTCATCATGAGCAGGAACCGCCATGACCGCGCCTGAGCCATAGCTCATGAGTACATAGTTGGCAACCCAAACAGGCACTTCTTCGCCAGTCAGTGGGTGCGTCACGGTGAGACCTGTGTCCATACCGATTTTTTCGGCTTTGGCCAGATCGGCTTCCGCCACTGAGCCTTTTTTGCAAAGGGCACAGAACTGCGCAATCACATCATCTTTTTCAGAGGCGTATTGCGCAAGTGGATGCTCTGCCGCGACGGCGACGTACGTCACGCCCATTAAGGTATCAGGACGAGTGGTAAACACATCTAGGGTGTTTTTTTCACCCGCAAGCTCATAAGGGAAGTGGACTTCCATACCAGCACTGCGGCCGATCCAGTTGCGCTGCATGGTCAGCACCTCTGATGGCCAATGACCTTCTAGTTGGTCCAAATCATCCAATAGCTCATCGGCATAATCGGTGATGTTAAAGTAATACATAGGGATGTCGCGTTTTTCGACAGCAGCACCACTACGCCAGCCTTTACCGTCGATGACTTGCTCATTGGCTAAAACCGTATTATCAACCGGATCCCAGTTGACCGTGGCAAGTTTTTTATAGACTAGGCCCTTTTTGTACAACTGTAAAAACAGCCACTGCTCCCATTGATAGTACTCAGGGCTACAGGTGGCAAATTCACGTGACCAGTCGATTGATAGACCCAGTAGCTTGAGCTGTGCGCGCATGTTGTCGATATTGGCAAATGTCCATGCGGCAGGCGGCGTTTGGTTGGCAATCGCAGCGTTTTCTGCTGGCAAGCCAAAGCCGTCCCAGCCCATTGGCTGCATGACTTCATAGCCTTTTAGGCGGTAATAACGGCTCAAAACATCAGAGATGGTGTAGTTACGCACGTGGCCCATATGCAGCTTGCCGCTTGGATAAGGGAACATAGACAGCATATAACGACTTGGTTTGTCGCTTGGCTCATTACCCACTTCAAAGCGCTTGTCTGTTGCCCATTTGGTTTGCTGCGCCGCTTCAATCAGCTGCGGTTGGTACTGGGCATTCACATTAGAGTGGTCGTTAGAAGTATTATTGGTAATGTCATTAGCATTGTTAGTATTAGATTGGTCTGCTGTCACGGCGTTGCTCATAGTCGGCTCGGAATTGGTTAATACAGATAAAAATAGGTGGAATTTGACAATGCCATAGCATAGCGCAAATTGGCAAAAATTGCGACGATATGATGTGGTTGCTTATGAGGTTTATGGCAGAAAAAGGCCTTAGAAATGATAGACTGTCTCTATTTATTCAGCCTTGGGTATAATAAGACAGACAATGATCATTGACGAGGAACTTATATGACCATCACCATTTACGGTATCAAATCTTGTAGCACGATGAAAAAAGCGGTTACTAAGCTGGATGAGTTAGGCATCCCTTATGATTTTCACGATTATAAAAAACAAGGCATCGACAAAGACACGCTACAACGCTGGGTGGATGAGTTGGGTATTGATAAAGTACTCAATAAGCGCGGCACGACATGGCGCAAGTTAGAGGATAGCCAAAAGCAAGCAGCTGATGCCAGTATGGACAACGCGATAGACTTGTTAGTCGCAAACACCAGTATGATTAAACGACCGATTGTAGAAGGACAAACTGAAGGTAAAAATCAGGATCAGCCAATATTGCTGTGCGGCTTTGATGAAGCCAAGTTTGATGCCACTTTTTTATAACTTTTATAAAAGAACATCATAATAAGCATGATAAAGCCCGAGCTAGTAGCCTCTTAGCTCGGGCTTTATTGCGCCTACAACAAACCAAATGACGCTGGCGAGCCAAACAATGAGCACGTACAGACGGATTTGTTCTGCGCTCCAATCTAGGGCAAACCACTCAATGAGAAAAAATGACTTCCAACCCTCGACCCATTTTGCGCCGCCATAGCCAATAATCCACCCGCAATACAGGCTTTCTAGGATAAAGATTAGACACCATAGCCACAGCGCCATTGTTTACTCCTAAAGCAAGGCTGCATCCAAGTCGCGACTGATGAGCGTGCCAACCCCTTCATTGGTAAAAATCTCCAGCAAGGTGGCATGAGGCACGCGGCCATCGACAATAACGGCACTTTTAACGCCACTACGTACCGCATCAAGCGCACACTGAATTTTAGGGATCATACCGCCTGATATCGTGCCGTCCTCAATTAAGCTGTCGACTTTCTTTGGCGTGAGTCCAGTCACCACCTCACCATCACGACCGAGCACCCCTTTGATATTGGTCAGTAGCATGAGCTTTTCTGCTTGTAAAAACTCAGCCACTTTACCCGCGACTAGATCAGCATTGATATTATAAGTGTTGCCTTCACTATCGACACCAAGCGGGGCGATCACTGGGATAAAGTTGGATGAGATTAGCATGTTAATCACGTCTTTATTGACGCTAACGACGTCACCCACGAACCCTAAGTCGACGGGTACTGCCACCCCATCTGCGCCGATTTTTTCCATCATCAACTTTTTGGCCGTAATCAAGTTGGCATCTTTGCCAGTCAGACCGATGGCGCGGCCACCGTGCTTATTGATTAAGCTCACGATAGATTTGTTGACGCTGCCGCCCAACACCATCTCGACGATATCCATGGTGTTTTTGTCGGTGACGCGCATCCCATCGATACGGTCTGACTGACGGCCCAGCTCTTTTAACAAGTTATCAACTTGTGGTCCGCCGCCATGGACGACCACAGGATGCATACCTACGGTTTTTAGCAAGACGATGTCGCGGGCAAACGAGCTCTCAAGCGCAGGGTCAGTCATGGCATTGCCGCCGTATTTGACCACAATCAACTTATCGACAAAGCGCTGAATGTAGGGTAGAGCGGTGGTCAATACTTCAGCGGTAATTTTGGCATCATCTAAGTTAAGCGTCATTACAAACTCCTAAAGGACAGGGTTAAATGGATGGGTGGTTTGGGCACAGTGTTTGCGAAGTGTAAGCAAAACATATTCCAGTAGCACAAGGATATGAACGTATCGATTTTACTTTTAACGGATTGTATAGTTAGGTCACTATAAAAGAGACACAGCTAGACTGCTATCAATTTTTCTTGGAAGCGTTTTGGCGCGGTCTACTCTGCAGGAATAGCGACAATTTGCTCTGCCAGTTTTTTATCAAATGGCCGACATAAAGTGGCAAATGTCGCTTGAACCGCTTTGAGATCTGTTAAGCTGTTGCCCGCAAAGCGTGCGGTCAAATGATGGCTGGTATTTGATTGACGCACCACCCCAAAACCATGCGCAAAATCCAAACGCACGCCATCGATACAGCTTAGCTTTGTTCCGACTGGCAGCAACCGTCTCGCTTGCTCGAGCGTCAAGTGTTGTCTGTGCGCTGAACAGTGGCAAAGCGGGGGTGAACACGCATTCAGCAAGTCAAAGTCATGGCTCGAATCCACTGATTGGGCCGCTTCCACGAGCTGGCGTAGATACTGACAAAGTCGGGCCAACTGCTCTATGATTGAACAATCTGTCGGTCTCGTCTTTGGCACTGGTAGATAGTGGTCAGCGGTACTCACCATATCAGGTAACGTGTGAGTAATGTCCGCTAGTACTTTTTTACCCCCGTGCTCGTCAGCAGCTGATAACCAGTGCAGCAGTCGCAATGCGGCATACATGGCGTCATCATAAACGATAAAGCGGCGGTCGTTAAATATAAAATGCCCTGAGAATTCCCCAGCAAAAATAATTTGACTGGGAGACTGCTGCATCTGTTGACGCATAAAGCTGCTACCCGTCTTACTGACCACGGGCACTGTACCAAGCTCAGACAGTAGCTTTGGCAAATGATGAGAGCATTTAATATCAAAAAGGATTTGCGAGGTAAGTTGTGAATCAGCTAAAGCGTCAGGACAGGCGGACAGTGCTACTTGGGCTAACAAGTAAAGCAGGTGATCAGGCATGACCACTTTACCGTTGTTATCCACCACCATCAAACGATCGCCATCTCCGTCAAAGGCTATCCCTATATCGGCTTGATGAGCAACAACGCTCTGCTGTAATGGTATAAGACGGTGAGGTTCGGTAGGATCGGGATTGCCAGCGGGGAAATTGCCGTCTGGTGTGTCGTTGAGCATAATAACTTGACGGCAAAAACGCTCAAACAAACGCTGAGCGACATTGCTGGTCGCCCCATGCATACAATCAATCACTACCACTAAGTCAAGTTTGGCAGATGAGTAGTAAGTATCCTTAGGGTGCTGTTTATGGATTGGATAGATTTGCTCAAACACTTGGGCAATGGCATCAATATAAGCTGTTGCGACTTGCTCGTGAGGTAAGACAGTCTGATGGCCGGTAACAGGCACAGCAGTGTCTATGCAAGGCGTACGGTGTTCTAGCTTCACTTTTTGCTTATCGCTTGGATGATGGGCAGCGCTATCTACTAATTGCTGATACAGCATCTGGATATCGGTGCCGCTTGGGGAGCGATGGTCTATTAACCACTTGATTCCTAAAATGTCTTTGGCAGAATGACTGGCCGTCACGATAATGCCATGACCCTGATATTGCTCTGCCCAAAAAACCATCATTGGGGTGGTCACTAGGTTTAGTTGGACCACGTGTAAGCCATGCTGAGTCAATATATCAGCCAACCTATGAGCGATAACGTCACTACCGCAGCGCACATCATAGCCGATCACGATGATGGTTCTTTTAGAGTTAATAGTTTTAGAGTGAACAGTTTTAGAGCCAACAGTTGGCGTCAGTGAGCGGCTGTTGGCAGAGACGTCTTTTGAACCGCAGTTTTGCTGATGATAAAGCTCGGCAAAGGCAAGGCCCAATGCGGTTACAAAACGAGCAGTGAAGTGCTGGCGTGACCCACGAATATCATAAGCACGAAATAAGCATTGCTGCGCAGCAAAAGACGGCATTGCTTATTCTCCTTACTATCATGATTAATATTGTCGTGAACAATGTTGTCGTGGTTATTGATACCGCTACTCATACAACTTGAGTGTTAACTTTAATAATTGTCAATGGCGATGTCTATCTAATCTAATCACCGCTACTGCTTAGCAGTGACTACTAACCGCTACTGACGTCCTGAATGGCCAAAGCCGCCAGCACCGCGAACGCTTTCATCACTAAATTCTGAGACGACCTCAAACTCAGGACGAGCGACCGGCACCACGATATACTGAGCCATGCGATCGCTTGGATTGAGGATAAAGTCTTCGTTGCTGCGATTCCAAATACTGACCATAAGCTCACCTTGATAATCTGCATCAATCAGCCCAACCAAGTTACCCAAGACGATACCGTGCTTATGACCGAGACCTGAGCGCGGCAAAATCATACCCGCATAATTAGGGTCTTGGATATAAACGGCGAGGCCGGTGCCGATTAAGTGCGTGGCACCCGCTTTAATCGTCAAAGGCTTATCGATGCAAGCCCGCAAGTCAATACCTGCACTACCATCAGTGGCGCGAGTAGGAAGAGAAAACGCTTTATCTTCGGTGATTTTAGGGTTTAAGACTTTCACTTGTACAGCTTGCATAACGCACTCACTTAACGATTTAATGGTTTTATAAATAGAACAAATTTAACTTTTTAATACAAATAGACAGTATGCTTTTAAGGCAAAAGCAAGCCCCTGTTTTTAGATTACGGTCTTTAGGTTACTGTTTTTAGACTACAGTATCAGCACACTTGCTAAGCCCAAGAAAGACATAAAGCCGACAATATCCGTCACGGTGGTTAGGATAACCGAGGCAGATAATGCAGGGTCAATATTCATGCGTTTTAGCAACAAAGGAATACTAATACCAGAGACGTTCGCTGCCGTCATATTAATGGCAATGGCAAAGCCGATGACTGCACTGATTTTAATGTCATGAAACCACAATTGGGCGATAAACGCCATGATTATCGCCCATATGATACCGTTTATCGCGCCAACCCACAGCTCTTTATTGAGTAGCCACAAGCGGTTAGAGCCCCCGATTTGACCCATGGCCATACCGCGGATCACAACAGTGAGTGTCTGCGACCCTGCAATACCGCCCATGCTCGCGACCACGGGCATGAGTATCGCCAGCGCCACCACTTGTGCTAACACGGCTTCAAACTGCCCAATTACCGCAGCGGCTAAAAGGGCAGTACACAAATTAATGCCTAGCCAAACACTCCGACTTTTCGCGCTGGTCAAAATAGGTGCAAACAGCTCTTCATCTTGACTGACACCAGCTAGGTTTTTCATGGTGCTGTCGACATCATCTTGGATAATCTCCATGATGTCCTCACCATTTAATTGACCCACCAACTCGCCATAGCTATTAATAACGGGCGCAAAGCGAATGTCTTCTGATCGAAAAATCGCGGCGGCATCTTGAATGTCTAAGCGATCATTAATAGTGACGGCCGTATCAATCAGCTCTGAGACTAAGGTGCTTTGGTCGTGTTTAATCAAATCAACCAGACTCAGTAGTCCGAGTAACTGCTGGCTTTGATCGACCACCAACAGCTCTTGGCTCTCATCATCGAGTAATTCATCATTTTCTCGGAGCCAGTTTTGTACTTCAGCCAGACTCACACTGTCGCTTACCTGAATCAGGTCAGGATCCATATAACTACCAACTTCCCAGTCGGCATAGGTGTCGAGCTTATTCACCTGAACGCGAATGTCTTCATCCAAGGTGGCCATGACTGAGGAACGTACGCTCTCGGTCACGGTATCCAAAATCTCGGAGATGTCTTGAGCATCAAGGTCTTGGGTAAATAAGGAGATTTCCTTGGAGGAGATGTTTTCCATCAGTGGCTGACGGGTATCAAACTCTAGCTCAGCGAGCACCTCACCCTTTATGTTTTCAGGCACTTGCGCCCAAATCAACAGACGATTTTGGGTAGGAAAAGACTCTAGCAGGTTGGCGATTTCATACTCTGACTGCCGTTCTAAAAATTCAGTAATCGCCTCATAAGCCTTATCAGCAACCAGCCCCTGTAAGTACAGGAGCTTATATTCGGCGCTATATTCTGCCGGATTATAGTCTCCCGGTAGCACTGATGGTCGTTCCTGATCGGGCGTAGAGCTAGGCATAAAGGTTCCAGAGTTTTTAAAAGGTACAAAGTTTTTAACAGAGGTAATAAGGGCAAAGCCTAAAATGTTTGATTAAGCCATAAGCCGCCAATTGACTTTTGACTTTGCGATCAAGCACTGAGCCGAACGCTAGCGTTTACCCAATAATGCTCGAATATTGGCCAAATACTCATCAGCGACTTTTTCAGGGTCTTTGGTGGCTTTTTTCTTTTTCGCCTTGGCCGGCCAGTCAATATGATCTTCTGGCAGCTCCTCTAAAAAACGTGACTCTGAGGTAACGCGCATTTGACCACCTGCACGGCGCTGGGTGGCGAGCGTCAAGGTTAGCTCACGGCGCGCACGGGTAATACCTACGTACATCAAACGCCGCTCTTCTTCGACCGTTTCGCTCAAGATAGAGTTGCGGTGCGGCAGCATCTCCTCCTCAAGCCCCATGATATAAACGTAATCAAACTCTAGGCCTTTTGCCGCGTGCAAGGTCATCAGATTGACTTTATTGGTATTCTCTTCTTCTTGCTGTTGCTCGAGCATATCAAGCAATACCAGCTTACGAATGATGGTATCAATCGTCCGATCTTCGTCTTCTTCCGCGCGATTGATCAACGACTGGATGCTGGTGTAGAGCATATCGATGTTATCGATGCGGTTTTTTTCTTGTTGCGGCGTTTTGGCATCACTACGGACAAAGTCAATATAGCCCGTCTCATCGATCATCTGGCGCACAATAGGCACAGGGTCGGGGTGTTGATCGAGCTCGCGCGTATAGTGCTCAATAAACTCACCAAATTCTTTTATCGTGCCGTAAGCCTTTGATGGCAAGACATGCGTCAAGCCAGCATGAGTACAAGACGCTAGTAGCGAGATGCTGTGCTCTTGGGCAAACAAGCCCAGCTTCTCAAGCGTAGCAGGACCCATGCCGCGCTTTGGCGTGTTAATAATCCGCAAAAACGCACTGTCGTCTTCAGGATTCAAGATCAAGCGCAGATAACCCATGATGTCTTTGATTTCACTACGCGCAAAAAACGACTGACCGCCGGATAACTTATAAGGCACTTGCAGCTGCCGCAATTGTGCCTCTAACATACGCGCTTGAAAGTTACTGCGATAAAGGACGGCATATTGCTCCCACTCATTCCCAAAACGCAGTTTATGTGTGACGATTTCTTTGGCCACACGCTCGGACTCATCATCGTCGTTACGGCAGTTGATAATACGGATTTTTTCGCCTTGGCCTTTATCTGACCACAGTTTTTTCTCAAACAAATGCTCATTGTTGAGAATGACCGCGTTGGCCGAGGTTAAAATACGCGTGGTTGAGCGGTAATTTTGCTCAAGCATGACGATTTTGAGCTTTGGAAAATCTTCTTTGAGTAGCGCCATGTTTTCAGGCTTGGCCCCGCGCCACGCATAGATAGATTGGTCATCGTCACCCACGACCGTAAAACGCCCTTGCGGCCCGACCAAATATTTGATCATTTCATACTGAGCGGTGTTGGTATCTTGATACTCATCGACGAGCAGATAGCGGATACGGTTTTGCCATTTGTCACGCAACTGCGCATTTTCACGCAGTATTTTCGTTGGCAGTACAATCAAGTCATCAAAATCAACCGCGTTATACGCGCGTAGGTTGCGCTCGTATAGGGCATAAAGGGTCGCAAAAATCATGTCTTCCGGATCGTCTAACGTTTCCATTGCCTGATCAGGCTCAATCAAATCGTTTTTCCAATCCGAAATCATCTTGATCGCTTTACCCACCAGCTCACGACTCTCAGCGCCGCTCAAGTTATCGCGCATCATCAGCTCCATGAGCAAACGCTTACTGTCGTCGCTGTCCATGATAGAGAAGTTGCCCTTAAGCGGGGTATGAATCAGCTCGTAGCGTAAAAACTGTAGGCCAAATTGGTGAAAGGTGGACACGGTCAGTCCACGCATTTTTTCGCTTGGCAACAGTTTACTGACACGGGCTTTCATCTCGCGTGCCGCTTTATTGGTAAAGGTCACGGCAGTGATGCGCTCCGCTGGCATGTCGCACTCTTCGATCAGATAGGCAATCTTGCGCGTAATCACTGACGTCTTACCGGAACCTGCACCTGCTAGCACAAGCAATGGCCCGGATACGTAAAGCATGGCCTCGGTTTGTTTGGGATTAAGTTGACTCATAACGTGACCTGTAAGACAAAAGCAAAAAAGTGGGGTGCGCTGATAACATCATAGCTAAATGCAGGCGGCGTGTATCATTAAAATGGATATCGTGACGTTTTTAATAAAAAATCACATCATAAGGGTAAGAGGATTTGTGACTCAACGACAATATAATGATAGTAAGCCATTGAATTTAGGTTGGCTATTATAAAGCAAAAACCGTGACTTTGGGGAGGAGTTGGGTGCTGAATCCGTGCGTTAAAGCCGCCGATTGAGGTCTTAGAAAATGAGGAAAACCGCTACTGCAACCGCTAGGGGCTAAAAGTGCGGATTTGGGGTTAATATAAGGTAACGTCTATATCATAACTTATGGTAAAAAAAACACATTTTTTTTGCAGATAAAGTGACCGTTCAATACAGTTAAAAACTAGCTTTTGGGCGCTGATATGCGTATAGTACGTAAATAATTTATGCCAGTTGTCACGTCATGATTGACCACGTGTAATGAGCTATTAAATCAATTAAGTAAACCTCGGATATGATATTGATTTAATACGTTGATCTTACGTTGTTAGGAGATGCGTTAGGCGACCAGCCTTTTATCCGCGCATACCGGAATATCTACAGTTGGTCACGTCTGACATCGTCGTCAATAAGCTTGATAATTGGTTGTTACCAGCACAGACCCTAAAATAGTAACTTAAATACAGTGGCTCAATGACAGTCGCTTTGTATTTTTGTCTGCGTTATGCCTATCGCTAGATGGCCTTAAAATAGGTCATATTTACGCTGGGCTTAACACTCGATTGGGTGAGGAGCACGTATTATCATGTCTGCTTTTAATTGGTCAGCCATTGCTTTTATCTTAGCCGCCATTGGGCTAGTTGTCTTTATGCTGGCCGTTCCGCGTTTGCTTGGTGGTCGCTCTCAAGGTTCACAAAAAGAAGAAGTATTTGAAGCGGGTGTTGTCGGATCTGGCAACGCCCGTATTCGTTTGTCTGCCAAATTCTACTTGGTGGCGATTTTCTTTGTTATCTTTGATCTAGAAGCGCTATATCTTTACGCTTATGCGGTGTCAGTGCGTGAAGCGGGCTGGCTTGGCTTTGCTGCTGCCGCCGTCTTTATTACCATCTTAATCATCGGTTTGATCTATGAGCTAAGCTTAGGTGCGATGAACTGGGCCCCAGCTGACAAGCGCCGTAAAAAAGAACGTCTGTATGCCGCGCCCGCAGGCTTTAATTTGGCAGACATCACGGGCTTTGATGGGGTTGATGAGCTGATGGTTGATCCGACGGGCAAAATACCAGCGCAGTCCTCAGGACAAATTAATGTCTCAAACAATATTGAGACCAATCGCCGTCACCTACAAAACATCGATCATATTAATACCACCGGTCATGTCACTTCCGTGGATTTTGTGTCGTCTGCTCCGCGTGATAACGTTGGGCGTTAGTGGCTAACGGTCTCGTCAGGCTTTTTGTAGCGGATAAAGGCTGTTAGCAGAGACAGGATGACGCCGTCATGTTTGTCTATTGAATGTATATTAATGATCATTTATTCATAATAGAAGTTAAGGCCGTCGTGATGGCAAGGTGTTTGCCACGCGACGCCTAATATAAAGGTTGTATGTTATGAAATACACATTAACAAAAGCCAACCCTGATGCAGATACCTATCCTGCACAGACCAGTCAAACGGTCAACGATCCTATCGAAGATGAAGTCAATAAAAATGTCTTTATGGGTCGTCTCGAAGACCTCGTCCATTCGACAGCAAACTGGGGGCGCAAGCACTCGCTCTGGCCATTTAACTTTGGTACGTCTTGCTGTTATGTCGAATATGCCACGACCTTAACAGCGGTCCACGATTTGTCTCGCTTTGGGGCAGAGGTTATTCGTGCCTCGCCCCGTCAGGCAGATGTCATGATCGTCGCTGGTACTTGCTTTATTAAAATGGCGCCTGTCATTCAGCGTCTATACGAGCAAATGCTTGAGCCAAAATGGGTCATCTCTATGGGGGCCTGTGCTAACTCTGGCGGTATGTACGACATTTATTCTGTGGTACAAGGCGTCGATAAAATTATCCCCGTAGATGTTTATGTGCCAGGCTGTCCGCCGCGCCCAGAAGCCTTGATTCAAGGGTTAATGCTGCTACAAGAGTCCATCACCAAAGAGCGCCGCCCGCTTGGCATTCATGTCAATGAGCAGGGTGTGTATCAGCCGCAAATGACGCCTGAGCGTGACCGTAAGCAAGCGGATCGTATCGCTGTGAAAAACTTGCGTAGCCCAGACAGTATTTAGTCAGCCGGTGTTTAGCCAGTGATGGTTTAAGCGGGCAGTTTGGCTCGATAATTAAAAATCCCTAAACGGGTTAAGTGTGCATACGCTCATCATAGTTCGCTTATGTTTAACATAGCTCAGTTATGATTAATGAAGGAATACATCATTCATGGTCACGGTAGTCGAAAATATAGATCCTAAGATTCAGCCTGTTCCAGCTGTTATCAAAGAGTTGGAAGATAAGTATGCTGGCAAGTTTGTGATACAGCACACTGTGGATGAGATTCCAACAGTTTGGGTCGCGCGTGCTGATTTACTAGACATTCTCTTGTTCTTGCGTAAATTGCCCAAGCCCTATGTCATGCTATTTGACTTGTCTGCCATCGACGAGCGTCTGCGCCAGCATCGTGGCGGCTTGCCTGACAGTGATTTTACGGTGTTTTATCATCTGATGTCGCTTGAGCGTAATAGTGATATACGCATTAAAGTGGCGCTGAGTGAAGATGATCTCAATGTGCCGAGCGCCACCCAGATTTGGCCAAATGCCAATTGGTATGAGCGCGAAGTGTGGGATATGTTCGGTGTGGTCTTTAGTGGTCACCCCCATTTGACCCGCATCTTATTACCCAAGTATTGGGAAGGGCATCCACTGCGTAAAGAGTATCACGCGCGTGCGACGGAGTTTACGCCGTACTTCTTGAACACAGCAAAGCAGCAATACGAGCAAGAGAACCTGCGTTTTGTCCCAGAAGAGTGGGGCATGAAGCGCTCAGGGCGTGATGAGGACTTTATGTTCTTGAACATTGGTCCTAACCATCCCTCGGCTCATGGTGCGTTCCGTTTGGTGTTGCAGCTGGATGGCGAAGAAGTGGTCGATTGTATCCCTGACATTGGCTATCACCATCGCGGCGCAGAAAAGATGGCTGAGCGTCAAACGTGGCATTCATACATTCCTTATACTGACCGTATCGATTATCTCGGCGGTGTGATGAATGAGCTGCCGTACATCATGTCGGTCGAAAAGCTGGCTGGTATTACGGTTCCACCGCGCGCTGAAACCATCCGCGTGATGATGAGCGAGTTTTTCCGTATTACCAATAACCTACTGTTTGTCGGTACTTTCATTCAGGATGCAGGCGGCATGACCCCGGTGTTCTATATGTTTACCGATCGCCAAAAAGCCTATGACGTCATCGAAGCGGTGACCGGTTATCGTATGCATCCGGCTTGGTTCCGTATCGGCGGTACGGCGGCTGATTTGCCGCGCGGCTGGCAGCGTTTGGTCCGTGAGTTCTTAGATTGGATGCCAAAACGCTTGGACGAGTACGTCAAAGCGGCATTGCAAAACAGTGTGCTTAAAGGCCGTACCCAAGGTGTGGCACAATACAATGCCAAGCAAGCGCTGGCGTGGGGCGTCACTGGGGCAGGTCTACGTGCCACCGGCGTGGACTTTGATCTGCGTAAAGCACGGCCATATATGGGCTATGAAAATTACGATTTTGAAGTGCCAGTTGGGTATAACGGTGACGCTTATGATCGCTGTATGGTGAAAGTCGAAGAGATGCGTCAGTCGTTACGTATTATTCGCCAGTGTATGGACAACATGCCACAAGGACCTTACAAGGCCGATCACCCTCTGGCTGTACCACCGCCAAAAGACCGTACGCTAAACGATATTGAGACACTGATTAACCACTTTATCTCAGTATCGTGGGGACCTGTGATGCCAGCGGGCGAGTGTACGACGATCGTCGAGGCGACCAAAGGTTTGAACAGCTATTACATTACATCAGACAAAGCCACGATGAGCTATCGCACGCGTATTCGTACGCCGACGTTTGCCCATTTGCAGCAAATGCCGTCAGTCATCAATGGCTCGCTTGTATCCGATGCTATTATGTATTTGGCGTCGATTGATATTGTAATGGCGGATTGTGACCGTTAGCGTTTGTGAAAAAAGAGATATTAATCAATATATTATTGCCAAATGGCACACCAAAATGCTCTCACACGTCAATATGGTCACGGTTGCAGTATGACTGACGTTGCCTTGTGATAGAGCAGGATGAGTGAGGAAAGATAAAAGATTATGAAAATTGTTTCCGACAAAATGCCAAAAGTAGATGTGGCAAGCATCCTCACCGCTGAGGAAATCACTGCCATTCATGAGTTTATGCATCATTACCCACAGGCACGTGCAGCCTCGCTCGATGCCCTAAAAATCGTGCAAAAGCGCAACGGTTGGGTTGATGATGCGCAAGTCAATGCCATCGCCAACATCTTAGACATTCCGATGTCAGATATGGATGGCGTCGCCACTTTCTTTAATCGCATTTATCGTCAGCCTGTCGGGCGCCATGTCATTCTTATTTGTGATTCGGTGGCTTGCTACTTAACGGGTTATGAAGCGCTCTCCGCTGAGATCAGATCGCAGCTCGGTATTGATTATGGCCAGACAACCGCAGATGGCCGCTTTACGCTATTGCCGATTTGCTGCTTAGGAAACTGTGATAAGGGGCCAGCAGTGTTGATTGATGAAGACACTTATGGCCCTGTCCAGCCATCTGAGGTTGCGCAATTATTGGAGCTATACGCATGAGTTTAACGATTTCAGAGCAAATTGCTCGTCGCGGCCAAGGCCAAGCGCCAAGCCAATTGAATGCACAGCGTGTTCCGATTTATGGTGATAAAGCGACAGCCACTAGTGAAACCAAGCCTTTGACTTGGCGTTTGGCGCATCATGATGCCGTGCTTGATCTGGCAACCTACGAGTCTTTAAAAGGCTTTACTGGCTTAAAGCAAGCGTTAAGTAAGTCACCTAAAGATGTGGGCAATATGATTAAAGCTGCCAATGTCAGAGGTCGCGGTGGCGCAGGTTTTAACGCTGGATTGAAGTGGTCATTTATGTCGCCGCCGGACGGTTTGCCGCGCTATCTCATTTGTAACGCGGATGAGATGGAGCCAGGTACGTTTAAAGACCGTTTGCTCATGGAGCGTCTGCCGTTTCAGCTGATCGAAGGGATGCTGATCACCGCTCACGCTATCGGAGCGACGGATGGCTATATCTTTATCCGCGGTGAATACATTCTAGCCGCTGAGCGTTTGGTTACTGCCATCGAAGAGTGTTTGGCCAATAATCTAATGGGCGATAACATTTTAGGCTCAGATTTTAGTTTTAATTTGCATGTGCACACGGGCGCTGGACGTTATATTTGCGGTGAAGAGACGGCACTTATTAACTGCTTAGAAGGTCGCCGTGCCAACCCACGTACCAAACCGCCGTTTCCACAAATCTCTGGCGCATGGGGCCGTCCAACAGTTGTCAATAACGTTGAGACCTTAAGTAATATGCCAGCGATTTTAAATCATGGCGTAGACTGGTATCAGTCGCTATCTAAGATTAAAGGTAAAAGTGACACCCCTGGTACTAAGCTGTTTGGCTGTTCAGGACGGGTGAACGACCCAGGCCTATGGGAGCTGCCTTTTGGTTACACCGCTCGTGAGATTATTGAAGACTTGGCGGGCGGTATGAAAGACGGCAAAAAACTAAAAGCGTGGTTGCCAGGCGGCGCATCGACCGACTTTTTGACCGCAGAGCATTTAGATGTGGTGGTAGACTTTGACCCCATTCAAAAAGCCGGTAGCCGTATGGGTACAGGGCTGATCATGGTGGTCGATGAATCACAAGACATGGTGCCACTGCTGCGTAATCTTGAGATTTTCTTTCAGCGCGAATCATGCGGTTGGTGTACACCATGCCGTGATGGGCTGCCGTGGGGCGTTAAACTGCTCACCGCTATCAATGATGGCGAGGGACAAGTGGGCGATGTCGAAAAACTAGAGGGCCTCACGCGTGACTTATGGATTGGCAAGACATTCTGTGCGCATGCGCCGGGTGCGATGGAGCCACTCATGAGTGCGATTAAATATTTCCGTCCTGAGTTTGATCAAAAAATCGCGCAGGCGGTTGGTGTAGACGTCATTGATGCTGCAGCCAATCAACAGCCAGTAGTGAAATAAGGAGAGCGGCATGGCAGTCATACATATTGATGGAACCACTGTCGAAGTAGATAGCAGCGACAACTTACTACAAGCCTGCTTATCACTCGGCATTGATGTGCCGTATTTTTGTTATCATCCCGCCCTAGGCTCAGTAGGCTCGTGCCGTCAGTGCGCGGTCAAGCAATTCCAAAACGCCGAGGATATGGAAGCGGGTCGCGGTCGCCTTGTCATGTCTTGCATGGTCGCACCTGAGAATGACACGTACATCTCAGTCACTGACGATGAAGCCAAAGCGTTTCGTAAGTCGATGGTTGAGCTACTCATGACCAACCATCCGCATGATTGTCCAACTTGTGAAGAGGGCGGTCATTGTCATTTGCAAGACATGACTTATATGTCAGGCCATAGTCGTCGTCGCTATCGCTTTACCAAGCGTACCCATCACAACCAAGAGCTTGGCCCCTTTATCGCCCACGAGATGAATCGTTGTATCGCGTGCTATCGCTGTGTTCGCTTTTATAAAGACTATGCGGGCGGCGAAGATTTGGGTGTTTATGGCTCAAACAATCGTGTTTATTTTGGCCGTGATCAAGACGGACAGTTTGAAAGCGAGTTCTCAGGCAACTTAACCGAAGTTTGCCCAACGGGTGTGTTCACTGATAAGACGCATTCTGAGCGCTACAACCGTAAATGGGACATGCAGTATGCGCCTAGCATCTGTCACGGCTGCTCGGCGGGTTGTAACACTTCACCGGGCGAGCGTTATGGTGAATTACGCCGCATCGAAAACCGCTACAACGGTGACGTAAACCGTTACTTCTTGTGTGACCGTGGTCGTTTTGGTTACGGCTATGTCAATCGTGCCGATCGCCCAACCCAAGCGCTTGAGCGTATCAATGATAAGCATGTCAAAATCAATATTGACTACGCACTCGATGAAACCATCAAACGTATCAAGGACAAAAAAGTCATTGGTATTGGCTCGCCACGTGCCAGCCTTGAGACTAACTTTGCGCTAAAAAACCTCGTCGGCTTTAATAACTTCTCGACAGGCCTGAACCATCAGCAGCAATCTCTGGTCAATAAATGTATCGAAGTGCTTAGTACTGAGGGTATCTATAACCCAAGCATGACAGATATTGAAAGTCATGATGCAGTGCTGGTATTGGGCGAAGACATTACCCAAACGTCATCGCGTGTCGCATTATCAGTACGTCAAGCCGCAAAAAACGAAGGGCTAAAAATGGCCGCCGCGTTGAAGACACAGTCTTGGCTTGCAGAACCGGTCAAACGTATCGCGCAAGATGCACTAAGCCCAGTTTATGTCATCGATGTGACGCAAACCAAGCTAGAAGACATCAGTAAAGTGAGCGTGGTCGCGACGCCTGAAGATATCACCAAACTTGGCTTTAAAGTGGCTGATGAGATTGCAAGCTTCGCTGATGATTTAGCAGACATAACAGATCCACAAACAGCTGAACAAAACACTGATGCCAGTCCTGATAATGACGGCATGCAAGCATTGGCGCAGCAAATCGCTTATGATTTGATCCAAGCGGATAAACCATTGGTCATATCCGGTAGCAGCTTATCTTCTACGGCATTGATAGAAGCAGCGGCACAAATTACTCAGGTCTTAACGCAAAAACGCGCGGCAATCAAAGCGACTGAGCAGCAACAAGTTGAAGCGCATAATGCTATGGTTCGTGATAAGCAGCTCCGTGCAGTAGAAAAACAGGCACAAACTGAGCAACCTGAAGAAGACAAAGAGCTATCAGCAAAACCCGCCAAGCCTGCAACGGGCACCAATAAAGAAGCGCAAGATGATGTTGAGCGTGAGCCTGCTGAAACTGCTGAGCTAAGAGAAGTTAACAAGAGTTACCACGCTCAAGCGGGTATTTATTTGACCGTTCCTGATGCCAACAGCATGGGCGTTTGCTTGCTTGGCGGTCAGTCAGTTGAAGAGCTGCTAGCGACCGATTTTGATGTGGTGGTGGTCGCTGAAAACCAACTGACAGACGCGATTGATGCCAGTAAATTAACGCAGCTATTGACTGATAAAACCGTCATAGCCTTAGATCATCAGCTGCTCGATTGGCACAAAGACGTCGATATTGTCTTGCCAGCCGCAAGCTTTGCAGAAGCGGATGGCACCTTGATATCGGCTGAAGGACGGGCGCAGCGCTTTTTCCAAGTGTATGACAACAACTACTACCATCCAATGAGCAGCATCAAAGAAGGCTGGCGCTGGCTACATGCGGTCCATAGCAGCGTTGAAGGCCGTGATGTCGATTGGACGCAGCTTGATGATGTGATCAATGCCTTGATTGCAACGCATCCTAAACTTGCGGGTATCAAAGGCGCGGCACCAGATGCCGATTACCGTATTACAGGTCTTAAAATTGCCCGTCAGCCGCGCCGCTATTCAGGTCGTACCGCCATGCGTGCGCCAATATCAGTCCATGAGCCGATGCAGCCAAAAGATTTGGACACAGGTTTAACCTTCTCTATGGAAGGCTATAGCGGCAAACAAACACCAAGTTCGATGATTCCTTTTGCCAATGTGGCAGGATGGAACTCACCGCAAGCATGGAACAAGTATCAAGATAAAGTCGGTGGCCACCTAAAAAATGGCGATCCTGGAGTGCGCTTATTCGATCAGCTAGCGCGCCTAGCCACTCGTCAGTACGTCGCGCCTGATGCCACGTCTGCGAACACGACGGATATGCAGCAAGGACAGGCCAAATTGGTGCCTATCCATAATATCTATGCCAGCTCTATGATGGCATCTCGTAGCCCAATCGTCGCTGAGCAACTGCCTGTTGCCGCATGGCGTATTGGTGTGGATGATGCTAAAGACTGGAATATTGCGGCCGGTGATTACTTGGCGATTGAAATCGATAAGCAACAAATCACCTTGCCAGTACAGCTGGTGGGTTACTTAGCAGAAGGTTGTATCGGTTATCCAGTTGGACAGGTGAGTATCATTCATCCGTCAATGCCAGCGTCGGTACGCAAAGTTGAGGCACCAGTGACGATGATGGGTAGCATGGCTAACGATATGATGAACAATAATAACGCTGCGCAAATGAATACAGCGCCGACCACCACACAGGAGGTGTAATATGCAAGTTACCCGTATTATCCCTGATGTGCCAAGCTTTTTGGCCGGTAGTATGAGCTTTGACGCTTGGTCTATTCTGTTTTTGGTGGGCCAATCGTTGGTCATCTTTTTAGTGGTAGTGCTGGTTGCTGCTATGATGATCGTCTATGAGCGCCGCATGTTAGCCTTGTGGCAAGACCGTTATGGCCCCAACCGTGTCGGCCCTTTTGGTTCACTGCAGCTGATTGCTGACATGTTAAAAATCTTCTTTAAAGAAGATTGGACACCAAAATTTACCGATAAGTTTATGTTTACCTTGGCCCCAGCGGTCGCGATGTTTACCGCCTTGGCCTCCTTTGCCATTATTCCTATCTCGCCCATGCTGGGCGTGGCAGATTGGGACATTGGTATCTTGTTCTTCTTTGCCATGGCCGGTATCGCTGTTTACGCGGTGATGTTTGGGGGCTGGGCGTCTGCCAATAAGTTCTCGTTACTGGGTGGTTTGCGCTCTGCGGCACAGACCATCAGTTATGAAGTCTTTTTGGGTTTATCATTGATGGGCGTGGTCGCGTTAACAGGCTCCTTTAACTTGCGCGCTATTGTAGAGTCGCAAATTGATGGCTGGTATATCATTCCGCAGTTTTTCGGCTTTTTGACCTTTGTGGTGGCTGGTGTGGCCGTGACTCACAGGCATCCATTTGACCAACCAGAAGCAGAGCAGGAGCTCGCGGAAGGGTATCATGTCGAATACTCTGGTATGAAATTCGGTATGTTCTTTATTGGCGAGTATGTCAACGTTGTACTGATTTCTGCCCTCATGACGTGCTTGTTCTTTGGCGGTTGGCTGCCACCTTTTAATTTAGATATTCCATTTATTCCACCAGCTTTTTGGTTCATGATTAAGACGTTGTTCTTTATGACCATGTTTGTTTTGGCTCGAGGCTCACTCATGCGTCCGCGCTATGATCAGGTGATGAACTTTGGCTGGAAAGTTTGTCTGCCAGTAACCTTGATTAATTTATTGGTGACTGCTGCGGTCATTTTGATCTTTTCCCCAACGTTGTAATCATCACTAGCCATCACTGATGAACTAGGGTAAAGCTGATAAGGATAATAATCCCATGTTTACTACCATAAAAAAGACCGTCATTGGTATATTTACCATTGTCCGCAGCATGTGGATGGTCAATAGTCATGCGCTCAGACCGCGTGACACCATTCTTTATCCTGAAGAGCCGGTGCCCGTACCGCCGCGTTTTCGTGGACGTATTGTCCTAACGCGCGACCCTGATGGGGACGAGCGCTGTGTGGCTTGTAACTTGTGTGCGGTGGCCTGTCCGGTTGGCTGTATCTCGTTACAAAAAGCTGAGCGTGAAGACGGACGCTGGTATCCAGAGTTTTTCCGGATCAACTTTTCGCGCTGTATTTTTTGCGGATTGTGTGAAGAGGCGTGTCCAACCACAGCCATACAAATGACGCCTGACTTTGAGCTGGGTGAATATAAGCGCCAAGATTTGGTTTATGAAAAAGAGCATTTGCTTATTTCAGGACCAGGCAAATATCCCGATTATAACTATTATCGTGTGACGGGTATGGCGGTAGCGGAAAAACCAAAAGGGGCGGCTCAAAATGAAGCTGCACCGATTGATCTGAGGAGCTTGCTGCCATGATGAATATTTTGAACCATCCTGAATTGGCAGGGTTTTATTCGCTTGCGGCGGTGGCAATCTTTGCCAGTCTACGCGTGGTGACCCAATCCAATCCAGTGCATGCGATTTTATCGATGATTGTGTCGTTACTGGCGATCGCTGGCATATTTTTTGTGTTGGGTGCGCCATTTGCAGGGGCACTTGAGATCGTTGTTTATGCTGGCGCTATTATGGTGCTGTTTGTCTTTGTCATCATGATGCTCAATTTAGGGATGACCAATGATGAGCGTGAAGAGCGCTGGCTTGATGCGGGTACTTGGGCGATACCGACAGGATTGACCTTGATTATTGCCGTCGTGCTTTACGCAATGATTGGTCTTAATCATGACGAAGCCGCTATGATTGGCGGTACGACGGTTTCGGCCAAAGTCGTTGGGACGGTGCTGTTTACTAAGTACGTGATGCTCATCGAAGTGGCGGCGTTGTTGTTATTGGCAGCCTTGGTTGCGGCGTATCATTTGGGCAAAGAGTCGAGCGATGATGAGATCGTCGGTAATGACCCTCAAGGCTTTCAGACCCATACGGGTAATACCAAGCCATATGGTAACGATAGCACCCATACAAAGAGTGAGGCAGTAACAATGGCTGAACCTTACGAATATAAAGATGTTGACCCGCATGACTATGTAAGTATGAATGTGGGTGTGAATAAAGTCACGCGCAAGGAGTCCGACTGATGGTACTAGCAGCGAGCGTGGCACAAGATGTGTCAAACGTGCCGTTTGCCCATGAGGTGACAGGCTTAGTACAGCCTGTGGCTGAGGTACACAATGTATTGGGTATGATCCCTATGAGTCATGGATTAATTTTGGCAGGGATCTTGTTTGCCATTGGTCTGTGCGGGGTCATGGTACGACGTAATTTCCTATTTATGCTAATGAGTCTTGAGATCATGATGAACGCGGCAGCACTGGCCTTTGTGGTGGCAGGAAGTCGCTGGGTTGATCCAGATGGACAGATTATGTTTATCTTTATTTTGACGTTGGCAGCAGCAGAAGCGGCCATTGGTTTGGCCATATTATTGCGGTTTTATCATAAGCGTGGGCATCTTGATGTCGATAGCGCCAATGAGATGAAAGGATGATGTCATGAGTTTATTACCATTAACCTTTATATTCCCGCTCATTGGCTTTTTGATTTTAGCCTTTATGCGCGACAAATTAACGGAACAGGTGGCAGCGGCTGTTGGTGTCGGTAGCATGCTGTTATCAGCTCTATGTACGTTGGTGGTTAGCTATAGCTTTTTGACCACCAATCCAGCCGGCACGGTAGTAGAGATTCCACTGTGGACGTGGTTCCAAGTGGGTGACTTTGCGCCCCATTTCGGCTTGAGCTTTGATGGCTTGGCGTTGACCATGACTGGGGTCATTACGGGGATTGGCTTTTTAATCCACCTGTTTGCCGCGTGGTATATGAAAGGGGACACTGGCTTTGCCCGTTTCTTCAGCTATATGAACTTGTTCGTTGCCAGCATGCTATTGCTGGTATTAGCAGATAACTTGTTCTTGCTTTATCTTGGTTGGGAAGGCGTGGGTATCTGCTCTTACCTTTTGATTGGTTACTATTATCATGACAGAGCCAATGGCCTTGCCGCGATGAAAGCCTTTACGGTCACGCGTGTGGGTGATGTGTTCTTAGCCTTTGGTTTGTTTTTATTGTTCCGCGAGTTCGGTACGCTGAATATTCAAGAGATTATTACGCGCGCGCCGGAAGTATTCGATATTAATAATCCAACGATGATGCTTACTACCATGATGCTCGTTGGCGGTGCGATGGGTAAATCAGCGCAGTTGCCACTGCATACATGGCTGGCTGATGCGATGGCAGGCCCGACACCAGTCTCGGCGCTGATTCACGCCGCGACAATGGTCACCGCTGGGGTTTATTTAATTGCCCGTCTGCATCCCTTGTTTGAATTGACCCCAGGTATCTTGTTGTACTGGGTCGGCGGCGTAGGGGCGTTGACACTGGTGGTTGCTGGTTTTTGTGCGCTTGCGCAAACAGACATCAAACGTATTCTTGCGTATTCGACCATGAGCCAGATCGGCTATATGTTCTTAGCGCTTGGCGTTGGCGCATGGCAAGGGGCGATCTTTCACTTAATGACGCATGCTTTCTTTAAAGCCTTGTTATTCTTATCATCAGGTGCGGTCATTCTTGCGGTACATCATGAGCAAGATATCTTTAAGATGGGCGGACTGCGTAAGAAAATACCATTGGTATTTTGGTGCTACATCGTGGGTGGCGGTGCACTGGCTGCGATACCTTGGGTCACTGTTGGTTTTTACTCGAAAGAAGCGATTCTTTGGGAGACTTATGCCACCGGTCATATGGTCCTGTTTTATATGGGGGTATTCGGTGCGTTCTTAACCGCGATTTATACCTTCCGTATGATTTGGATTATTTTCTTTGGCGAAGAAAAAACCCATGCGCACAAATTATCAGGGGTGTCGTATTGGCTGCCTCTTACTGTACTGCTTGTGTTATCTACCGCGGTTGGCGCATGGATCACACCGCCCTTACAAGGGGTGTTGCCGGAGAGTGTTGGGCATTTATTAGAAGTGGCGGGTCAAGCGCATGGCAAACATACAGCAGAGTATATTGCGATGGGTGCGATGGCGGCAGGTTTGATACTGGCGGCACTACTATATGTGGTCAATAAGGGCCGACTGCTGACGAGCTTTAAGCGCTCGCGCATTGGTGGGGCGCTATATCACTGGTGCTATCATGGCCTCGGCTTCGATGCGCTATACGATGTGATTTTTGTAAAACCCTTTTTGTTCATCGGCCGCTTATTTAAAGCCGACCCTATCGATAAAACGTGGTATGTGTTACCTAAGCTGGCTTCAGCAGGTAATAAGGTATTGTCTGCGACGCAAACAGGGTCACTTCGAGGCTATGCTGCAAGCTTTGGCTTGGGTATGGCGGTATTGCTAGTGCTGGTAATGATGACGGTGGTATAAGATGATTGAGTTACAACAAACGTGGATGCTACCAGCATTGATTGCGATCCCTTTTATTGCAGGGTTGCTATGCTGGTTGGTAGAGCGGTTCAATAAACGTCTGCCGCGCTGGATTGCCTTGATTGGTATGACGTTGACCTTTGCCTTGTCATTGGTACTCTGGCAATACGGTGATTTTAGCGGTATGAGTAAACAGGTGATTGCACCGAACTCTGCAGTGCCTTGGGTGGCTGAATTTAGTGTGCCGTGGATACCGAGCTTTGGTATCAGCTTTCATTTGGCATTAGATGGTTTGTCGCTATTAATGGTAGCGTTGACTGGCCTGCTCGGTATTGCTGCGGTGGCTTGTTCGTGGAATGAGATTCAGCGCCGTGTTGGCTTTTTTCACCTGAATTTGCTGTGGAGCCTGGGCGGCGTCATCGGTGTTTTCTTAGCCATTGACCTGTTTTTATTCTTCTTCTTTTGGGAGATGATGCTGGTTCCTATCTACTTCTTGATCGCGATTTGGGGTCATGATGTCGTTGGCAAAACCAAAGAATATGCCGCAACCAAGTTCTTTATTTATACCCAAGCCTCTGGGTTAATCATGCTTATCGGTATATTGGTATTGGTCATTATCAGCTACGCACAAACGGGCGTGGTGAGCTTTAACTATAATGATTTGCTCGGTACGTCACTTGGCGGCTGGGAATATCCAATCATGCTGTGCTTTTTTATTGGCTTTGCGGTCAAATTACCGATTATTCCTTTTCATGGTTGGTTGCCAGATGCGCACGCGCAAGCCCCAACCGCAGGTTCGGTGGATTTGGCTGGTGTGCTCATTAAGACGGCGGCCTATGGTTTGATTCGTTTTGTTTTGCCCTTGTTTCCAGTGGCGTCACAAGAGTTTGCACCGATTGCGATCACCTTAGGTACGATCGGTATATTCTACGGGGCGTGGCTCGCCTTTATGCAAACGGACATGAAGCGTCTGCTGGCGTACACCAGTATCTCGCACATGGGCTTTGTGGTCTTGGCGATTTATGCCGGCACACTGCTTAGCTTACAAGGTCTGATGATTCAGATGCTCGCGCATGGCTTAAGCTCGGCGGCACTATTTATCATGGCAGGTCAGTTGTATGAGCGTCTGCACACACGCGATTTGACCTTGATGGGCGGCATGTGGGGACAGTTCCGCTACTATGCGCCGATATTGATGTTCTTCTGCGCCGCCTTACTTGGGATACCGGGCACAGGGAACTTCATTGGCGAGTTTATGATTTTGTTTGGCTCATTTACGCAGTATCCAGTGTTTGTCGTCTTGGCTACCTTTAGTTTGGTGCTGGCAGGGTTATACTCGCTTATTCTGATTCATCGCGCGCTATTTGGTAAAAACAATATCGAAGCGTTGGCCGTACAAGAAACCAAATCTCATGGATTACCGGTACGTAAACTAAAAGATTTGGGCAAGCGTGAGCTGTCGTTGTTATTGATGCTGGCTGCTGGTTTGGTATGGCTCGGACTGTACCCACAGCCGTTCCTTGATACCTCAAGTCATGCGATGCAGTGGATTAATAATGCATATATATACAGTCAAGTGACACAGGTAGATGCGTCGCAACTGCTTGATGCAATGGAGGCACGTTAAGTCATGTATAATATTACGATGAATGATTTGATGGGATTGTTGCCTTATGCACCGATTATAGCCGTCGTTATCACAGTGTTGGTGGTCATGATTGCCATCGCCGTTAAACGCTCACATATGGTCACTGGCACGGTGACGGTCGTCGGTTTAAATATCGGTCTGTTTATCTTAATTGGACAAATGGCTGGTATCATCGAGAGCGGAACGGTCTTACCAAGTGCTGAGCAGTTATTTGTTATTGACAACTTTGCTCAGTTTAACATGGTGGTTATTTTTGTCTGCGCCTTGGCCTGCTGTACGTTATCTTATGCGTATTTGGCAAATCTCAAAGACAACAAAGATGAGCTGTATCTGCTCATGTTGCTATCGACGATTGGCGCGCTGCTCATGGTAAGCGCTCAGCACATGGCATCGTTCTTTATGAGTTTAGAGATGCTTTCAGTGCCACTATATGGCTTGCTATCCTATACTTATATGCGTAACCGTTCGCTTGAGTCAGGTCTGAAATACTTAGTATTGTCTGCGACCGCATCGGCAACGTTGCTGATGGGCATGGCCTTTATTTATGCAGAAGTCGGGGCGCTCGGGTTCAAGCCTATTAGTATGATGCTTAGCAATCTTTTTGAGTCGCCACTCTTGATACTTGGCGCGGCGATGATGATGTTTGGTATTGCCTTTAAATTGTCGGCTGCGCCCTTTCACATGTGGACGCCTGATGTTTATGAAGGGGCACCTGCACCGATCGCCACATTTTTAGCCTCGGTTTCCAAGGTTGCGATGATGGCGCTGGCCGTTCGCTTCTTAATTGATACGGCTTTATTGGCGTTGCCATCGGTACAGATGCTGCTTATGGTGATGGCGACCTTATCGATTTTGGTGGGTAATTTATTAGCCATACGTCAAACCAGTCTCAAACGTCTACTCGGTTACTCTTCGATTGCCCATATGGGTTACGTGCTGATCGTTATCGTGAGCATCGGGACGGCTGCGGATAGTATATCGAGTATGTATATGGCAGTTTATGCCTTTACCTCTATCGGTGCCTTTGGCGTGGTGACGTTGATGTCCAGTCCTTATCGCTTATCTGGAGAAGCGGATGAGCTGACTCATTATCAAGGACTGTTTTGGCGTCGTCCGGTGCTGACCGCTGTCATGACTATTATGATGTTGTCATTGGCAGGTATTCCGCTAACGGCAGGCTTTATCACCAAGCTATTTGCAATATTGGCCGCTGTACAAGGCACCAATTGGTTCTTAGCGGCGATGATTATCTTGGGTAGTGCCATCGGCTTGTTCTATTACTTGCGTGTCATGCTCACGCTATTCAAACGTCCTAAGCAATTTATTGAGTTTGATGTGGCTGGACAATGGGGTATCCGTACCGGCGGGATCATGGTGATTGCGGTCACAGCGATTATTGTCTTCTTCGGTATCTTGCCAAACAGTATGATTGAGTTGGCAAGTCTGGCTCGTATTTGGTAGGGCTGTCCTATTTGATGATGTTGCTGTCAAAGACAAGGTATAAGTGGCTGTATGCTGATGCCGCTACTTAGCCATTGTTACGGTTAGAAAACCAAGATGCGCCAGCTTTGTGATAAGCTTGGCGCATCTTTTTATTTGTAACGTTTAAAAAATTTAGACAATAACGATTAATAATGTGTGAGTGAATGACTACTATGAGTGATAATATTCAAAAGGTAACAGTGCTCAGTAAAACCACCTGGACGCCAAATCTGTTTAGCTTTACGGTCAGCCGTCCAGATAGCTTTAAATTTACGGCAGGGCAATTTGTCCGTTTGGGTGTCAATCCTAGTCAGCTACAGTATTATAAGCAGCGGCAAGACGTCTCGGAAGCCACTGATGGGATGTTTGAGGCAGCCTTGAATGAAGACATCTTTCGAGCTTATTCGATTGTATCGTCACCCTTTGATGAGGTGTTAGAGTTTTTCTCTATTGTTATTCCTGATGGTGCCTTTACCTCGCAATTACAACACCTGCAAGTAGGGGATGAGCTGCTGCTTAATACTCTGCCGTTTGGGTTTTTGACGCTAGCACGTTATCAAAAACCACTGCCAAAAGACTTGTGGTTGCTGGCGACAGGGACGGGCTTAGCGCCATTTTTATCTATGTTACAAGACTTGAAAACATGGGAAGATTACGAGCATATCGTACTCGCTTATAGCGCACGCTCGACAGCAGAGTTGGCGTATATCGAGAAGATTGAGCGCTTGCAAGAAGACTTTGGCTCGCTGGCTGACAATCCAGCAAAGCTGATTTTTATTCCAATCGTGACCCGTGAGCCTGTGAAAGGAGCGTTGTCAGAACGTCTACCAAAGCTATTATTGGATGGCACTCTGCAAGAGCGGGTAGGTATTGCTTTAGACGTTGATAGCACCCACGTCATGCTATGCGGTAATCCAGATATGGTGGAAGACACCAAAGAGGCGTTAAAGACGCTCGGCTTGGTCATGAATCGTCGCGGTGAAGGAAATATTGCGGTAGAAAACTATTGGTAACCGCATGGTGAATATAAGCTTACTAGGGCGTGTCCTCAATTCAATCGATAGTCATCTAAACGGACTAAAAATGGCTAAATCTTGCCAAACAGCGGCAAATAGTTGGTTAATATCTCGATATTATCTGCACTATTTTTCTTGTTTGACTGCAATTTATCTCATTTTTATCACCATTTTTAAAATGAGGACACGCCCTAGCATAAAAAAGCGCTGACGCTTAGAGACTCTGAACTGACCCCCAAATGTTGGACGGTTTAAGTTTATATCAAGGACTGAGTTCTG
>NZ_JABASS010000018.1 GCF_016107545.1 Psychrobacter namhaensis | reverse complement strand
TCGTAACGCATAAAAATACCCCATAAGTTGTGTCCAACTTATGGGGGTCGGTTCAGACTAATAGAATTAGGCTGACCTTTTTTATTTATGCTGCAATGATTCAGTCCACTATTCATTCGCCAAGTCTAGGCTCAAGCCACTGATAGACCAGCATGCCAACTATCATCGCTGGAATAAAAACATAAGCCTGCCATTGCCCTGTCCCTAGCAGCACGATACCAGGTCCTGGACAAATACCGACCAACCCCCAGCCGATACCAAACAGCATCGCGCCGATAAGAAGCTTTTTATTGATCGTTGTCTTCGTTGGCATCTCAATCAACGTGCCAATCCAGCTGGTCTGTTGACGCTGAGCCACCTGCACACCCACGATCGCTACCACAAGACCGCCGCCCATCACCAGCGCAAGAGAAATGTCCCACGCCCCAAAAACGTCCAAAAAACCTTGTACTTTGACAGGGTCAGTCATACCCGATATCAGCAGTCCAAAGCCGAATAGTAACCCTGCCAGTAACCCAATTATATTTTTTATCATTGCTCTGTCTCGCTATTATCTTGTATGACGCTATTATCTTGTATGGATAGTGCTAAATACTGTCGCCTACGCGGCTGTTAAATTAAGCCTAAGACATGGCGACCAAGGTAGACGGTCACGATACCAAAGAACATAAAGATCACTGTCGCTGCCATCGAGCGTGGCGATAAGCGCGCATTCCCGCAGATACCATGCCCACTGGTACAGCCTGAGCCTAAACGCGTCCCAAAGCCGACCAGTAATCCTGCGCCAATGAGCAAGGGCAAGGAGGTAGTCACCTCTATAGCAGGGAGCGGACTTATCAAACCATATAATAACGGCGACACAACCAAACCCAGTATAAATAGGATCTGCCACGCCTCTACGCGCTTGGGCTTTAGCAAACTTGAAAAAATACCACTGATACCGGCAATACGGCCAATACCCAGCAGCAGTATGACCGTCGCTACGCCCAGCAATAAGCCACCCACCAAAGAGATTGGCGTAAATGCTTGCCAGTCTATTTGTACACTCATCATAGTTACCTAAACCAATTTTTATTAAAAGTGGAGTAAATCATTTTATACAAATACATTATATTATAAAATATAATAAAAAGGTAAAAAAATACTGACCCCAGCGTGACGCTAAGGATCAGTATTGGTATTTAGACGTTTATCACCCTAACAAACTAATAAATGACTTAAGTTATTTAGCCAACACTTTTTCAAGTGCGGATTCAAAACGTTGTACCGCCCCGTCTACATCCGTCAATTTATCTAGGCCAAATAAACCCAAACGGAACGTCTTAAAGTTGTCAGGCTCGCCCACTTTTAAGGGGACACCAGCAGCGATTTGCATCCCTGCTTCAGCAAAAGCACCGCCTTTATGCATATCATCGCGATCGGTATAAGCGACGACCACACCGGGCGCTTCAAAGCCTTCGGCCGCAACGCTCTTAACCCCTTTATTTGCCAATACCTGACGGATACGATTCCCCAACTGCCACTGTGCATCACACAGTTTATCAAAACCAATTTCTTTGGCCTCATTGATCGTATCGCGGAACTGACGCAAGCTATCGGTGGGCATGGTGGCATGGTAAGCGTGACCGCCATTTTCATAGGCTCGCATGATGTTCAACCACTGCTTTAAATCTAGGCTAAAGCTATCAGACTCTGTGCTGTCTACTTTTTTAACGGCTGCATCACTGAGCATCACTAGACCGGCGCATGGGGTGCTACTCCAGCCTTTTTGCGGGGCGCTAATAAGGACATCAATGCCCAAATCTTTCATATCTAACCACACGCAACCGGATGCGATACAGTCAATGACCAATAAGCCGCCGACGCTATGGGCCGCATCACTCAACGCTTTGATATAATCTGCTGATAAAATAATGCCTGATGACGTTTCAACGTGCGGCGCAAAAACAATGGCTGGCTTCTCAGCCTTAATCTTTGCAACGGCTTCATCGATATCCACGGGAGCAAACGGTTTTGGCGACTCGCTTTCGTCAGTGCGATTAGCCGTTAGAACAGTTGATGATTTGGCGATTTTGCCTTTTTCTAAAATTTGCGTCCAGCGATAGCTAAACCAACCGTTACGAATAATCAGGCAGTCTTCATCATTGGCCAATTGACGCGCAACCGCTTCCATCCCATAAGTACCAGACCCTGGCACGATCACCACTGCGTCAGCGTTATACACTGACTTTAGTTCGCTAGATAGATCCTTCATGACTTGTTGAAAGACCTTGGACATGTGGTTGAGGGCGCGGTCAGTATAGACCACTGAATACTCTAATAAGCCGTTTGGATCAATATCTTGACGTAATGCGGTCATTGGACGCTCCTAGTTTATTGTTAGATACTTGTATGATTTTTAAATTTTGGCGACAGCAAAATCCATATACTGCCTTCTCTACCATCGCCTTAAGCAATCTCACCCCATACTATTAGCCAATGTGACCACCTCTGTTGTCGAGAAATTACATAGCCCTTAGGTAGCCTAATCGCTAGATACCACAATAGGGAATATGAACTGGATACTAATATTGGTAAGTCATAGACGAGAGTAGGACGCAAGATTGACGATATAGCACGTTATCCTAGCGCTATTGCCGTTGGTTATTGTGTTTTATGGACTATAGTGTGATCGTACAAAACATGTGCGCCATTACAAGCGCTACATGGAGGTAGGCTAATAATAACGATCACTAACCACTGATGAGATGAATAAGTATTAGGCTAAAATAAATGTGCTAAGGCTTTTTCAAACTAGCCGATAGCGTATAACAAAAGTTTATCATCGCTTACTATATTCATAACAGTTTGATACTAGCATTGATATTGAAGGTTGACAACGATACGTTTGCGCCTTGATGGCGTTTGCGGCGTGTATGATTTTTGGCAGTTGAATGGTGGCTATCTATCGGTGGCTACGATGCGCCTCTTGTAATCCTGATACCACAAAGTCTAACAACTCACTGTCGCCTTCGCGGGCAGCCTTACGCATCAGCTTCGATGGCGCGTGTGTCAGGGTTTGGGTCAGGCGCCGTGACAGTTCAGTGATAATGTCCTCAGGGCTAGCATGATTTTGCTGTAGCTTGGTCATGGAATCTTGCAGCAGTTTGTCCACTTGTTCATGAGTGTGCGCCCGATACTGCTGTATATCTTTGCCCACTTGTCGCACTTGAAAGCGACGATCCATCTCAACGACCAATTGACTCACGAGCAGTTCGGCATCGACCGCCGCTTGCCTGCGCTGCTCGATATTGCCCGCAATCACGTGTTGTAGATCATCGACAGAGTACAGATAAACATCGTCGATACGGCTAATGGTCGAGTCAATATCGCGCGGTACGGCTAAGTCAATCATCAGCATTGGCTGATAACGACGACGCTTGAGCGCCTGCAACGTCATGGTTTTATCAATTAATAAATCCATACTGCCACTACAGCTGCTGACAATATCGGCTTCTGCCAGCACCTGTGGCAGTGCTTGTAGAGTTGTGACTTCCACGCGGCGATTGGGATGACGCAGCTCAGCCGCTAGCGCTTCTGCCCGTTCAGGGTTACGGTTACAAATAATAACCCGCCCTACCCCAAGCCCAGCGATGTGCGTGGCAACCAAACGATTCATCTCACCTGCTGCCACGACGAGCAAAGTGCGATTGGGCAAATCGTCAAATATTTGCGTGACTAGCTTGGCCGCCGCAAAACTGAGCGACACAGCCTGCGCCCCAACTTTAGTCTCATTACGCACCCGCTTAGCCGCCGCAAACACTTGATCGACGATCCAGCCAAGCTGATTACTCAAGGCTTGTTGGTCTTGCGCGAGGTGCACTGAGCGTTTGATTTGGCCAAGTATCTGCGGCTCACCCAATATCATAGAGTCAAGACCTGCCGCGACTCTAAGCCAGTGCGTCAATGCATGGGTATCACGATGCACGTAGAGGTGCGGGTCAATCTCTGTGAGAGATAACTGCTTAAAATTAGCCAGCCAAGTTTTAATTTTGATGATATGAGCGCTGATGGCGGCAGAGGAAAGATGAGCGCTGCTGCTAAACGTACTATTAGAAATGGTCGGTGCGGCAGTTTCAGCCACTTGCGACTCTGAAGATGACACGCCTGGATTTTGCACCGTTAAGGTATGCGGGACAAGCGCATAAATCTCAGTACGATTACAGGTAGAAACAATCACACTACCATCAGTAAAGGCCTCTAATTGTTTAAGAGCGACATTTACATCGTCACCCACAAGCGCCAAGCGCTCTCGTAGAGCAACTGGTGCAGTTTTGTGATTGACCCCAATGACCACTAATCTCATTATTGATAGACCATAAACATGACGCTCACCTGCCAACCCCACTATCTTACTATTGTAAAAAGACACTCTGGGCGACAACGCTGAAAGGAAGACCCTAAAAACCGCTCATTATATCATTATTGCCAGCTTTAATTAACATTCACCCAGCTATGAGGGCTATTTGCTTGTATCTGGGCACAGATGTAACAAAACAACTACTTATGTGATTGATAAAACCAATAGTCGAATTTTAGCGAGCGTCCCCCAAAGATACATAAACTATTCGCTTACTTCACATTAACTTGCTATATTTTCAACGTATTCATGCCAGCACTTATACCTAAGTAAAAGCGCAAATACGATCAATCATCAGCAAATGTGCTCGCCACAAACAAGACAGTAGTATTGCTATTGCCAATCTTGCAGTAACACGGGCACTATTGTTTATCGTGTCAATCTACTCATATAATGTTTGTCATGGCGACTCTTTACCAACGTTTAACATGAAATGATTAAAATAAAATTGCTTTATCTATATGGCTTTGCAAGTATCGGTGAGCAATGAGCGAATACGGCTATCTATGATTTTTTTTGGGTCATTGTTTCAATCACAGCGTCGATCACAACGTGCGCATGACGATCAGTCGCGTCTTCGTGATTTATTACACCTCGTTATTGAACGGCTGTGCCAACGTTATAAGCTAACCTTGTCGTTGGCTATTTGTCTGTGCCTATCAGCGCCAGCCACTGCCAGCCACCCCGATGATGCTCTAAAAGCAAATATTCCCATAGTGTCCATTACCCGCCAAAACGATGATGTGACTAGCAATAGTGCGGCAGTGAACGCACCTGTTTATAAAAACGTCCAACCAGTAGAGACGACCACTCATACGAACGGCTTAGCATCGGTAGGCCTATGGCAGCCTGAGTTTAGTGAGCCAAGCTTATATGCCCTATTAGATGCAGAGTTTGCAGCCGATCGTGGTGATAAACGGCGCGCGCTTACTATCTACAAGCAGCAGTCTTTCAAAGAAGATGCGACAGCAGTGTTTGAAAGAGCGCTGAGCCTGTCTTTACGCACAGAAAGAGTTGAAGACTCATTACAGTTTGCGAAATCATGGCAAGACCAATACCCAGATCACGTGCCTGCTTGGTTTTATGTGGCGCATTTGGCCCTACGCGCTCACGATTATCTCCTAGCAGGTGAAACACTAAACCGTATCTTGCGTTATGATCCGCGCGCAGATTTAAGTGAAATTCTTATTGGTATTTATCCCAATAATGATGAGGACAAGCGCGAGTTGCTCGCCGCTCTACAGCCACTCGATAGTGAACAAAACGCCTCCTTATCGGTACTAAAAGCAGGCTTGCTTTACCAGTTTAATGAGCCTGAGATTGCCATTGTCCACATCAACCGAGCCTTAGAACGACAGCCGGACTATGTGCCTTTTATTACCTTAAAAGCGGACATTTTGCGTAAAATTGTCACGGCAGAAACCGTGATCAATTACGTGAGCCAAGCGCGTCTGCGTAATCCTGATAGCAAAAGCTTGTACCTCTATGAGATTCGCTATTTATTGGACTTAAAACAAAGCCAAGAGGCATGGCAGCTATTAATTGAAGCCCATAACCGCTTCAGTGATGACGCTGAGATTACCTTGCTAGCCGCCTTGGTGAGTTTGGATAATGAAAAATACGCGAGTGCCGACCAGCTACTGAACGTACTAGCCAAATCTCCCGCTTATCTTGACCAAGCCTACTATTATCTTGGTATCAGTGCCGAGCGCCAGCAGCGTTTTGAGCAAGCCAAATACTATCTTAATGGGGTGATGCAAGAAGACTTGGTGCTAGAAGCGCGTAGAAAAGTAGTGGCATTTGAGTTGCTCAACGACAATGTTGATGCCGCCATAGCTACCCTAGAAAAACTGCGCAAAGACTTTCCCGTATTCGCTCCTGATACGTTTGTGCTACAAGCCGATATTTTATGGCAGCAAAATGATGCCGCAGAAGCGCTGCGTTTATTAACGCGAGCGGCTCGTAAATACCCTGATAATGAAGCCTTACTGTTTGCTCGCGCCCAGTTACTTGATGACCAAAGTGACTACATCGTTAAACGGACTCTGCTCAATCACTTACAAGCCCTCGATCCTAGTAATTTGTCTTATCAGCTGAGCTACGCCCAGTTATTGCTGGCCAATGAACGCAACTCTGAGCAGGGCCTAGCGCTGGCCCAAGCCATTATCCAAATTCACTACGATGACCCACGCTATGACAATGAGCTGCACCTACAGGCGCTCAACGTGCTAGCAAGTAACGCCTTAGCCAATAAAAACTACCAACAGGTCATCGACTATCTACAGACCCCTTATGATGTGTTGCCCACCCTGCGCTCAGGGACTTTACTCCTACGCGCTTATCAAGGTTTAGGGAACAACGAAAGAGTCGAGACGCTACTGGCAGATTTACAGCAGCGCTTTTCATTTGGACAGCACAATATTAATGACCGCATCCAGTTATATTAAAAGCCTCTTTTACGCTAATCACTCATTTTTACTCGACTGTCTACTGGACAAAGCCCTTAGACGTTACGACTACAAGGCACTTATAAGACACTAACAGCCGCGCATCACTGAGTAACAAATACCTTTTATCCTGATATCTTTATTAATTTGTCCATTTTCTATTTTCGAGAAAACATTATGTCAGCCTCAACCAATTCTTATAAGCCTAATAAATTAGCCCTATTCACAGCCATGACGGCGGCGCTGGTCATCACCTCTGGCTGTCAGTCATTAAAAACCGCCAGCACCACCAATCAGCCAACCACCACCGTCCAAGGCCAAAATGCAGTGCAACCACAAAAGCTTGAAAGCTTTAATATCACGGGTAAGATAGGCGTCACAGTGCCTGCAAAGGACAACACAGGCGCTCAAGGTGGTAGTGCGTTTTATGCGTGGGGACAAGAAAATGATCGCTTTGCCATTGAATTGATCGGCGCACTAGGCATTGGCAAAACCAATATCGAATACAACGGTCAAACCGCCACGTTAGTTAGTGAAAAAACAGGTACTTTGACAGCCGATGACCCTGAGACTTTGCTTATGAAAGCCACTGGCTGGCAAGCACCTATCTCGCAACTGCCCTATTGGGTGTCTGGACGTCCAGCCCCGACAGACAGCGCCCCACAACTGGATGCCCAAAACCGTTTGATCAGCTCGGTCAATGGCGATTGGCGTGCCAGTTTTACCTATAATGGTGCTGATAAACTGCCTAATAAAATCACTGCGGTTCAGCCCCAAGGCAATAAAGTTGTCATGACCATCAACCATTAAACCCCTATAGACTCATCGCCAACCTCTGCTTTTTAAGACAGCTTTTTATGACTGAGAACCTAGCCGTGCCAGCCTCTACCATCACCCGCTTATCACCCGCAAAAATCAATTTATTTTTGCACATCACTGGTAAAAGGGCGGATGGCTATCACGACCTGCAGACCGTTTTTCGCCTGCTCGATTGGGGCGATTATCTGCATTTTTTGATCAAGTGTGATGCAGCCCTGCCGGCTTCAGAGAGTCGACTAGACATCGATGAGCTTTGTCAGCAGCTACTGACATTGGCTGGTGCCGAGTCCATAACGACTTGCATCAGGGATAACCTCATCTTTAAAGCGGCGCGTGCCTTGCTGGTCGCCGCCGTACAGTTAAACAGGCTACCGAAGCAACTACCGCCCGTTCACATTACTTTAGATAAGCATTTACCAATGGGTGCCGGACTAGGCGGAGGCTCTTCCAATGCCGCAACCACTTTATTAGCGTTAAATGAGATTTGGCAGCTTGACTTTACTGGCGATGAACTGATAAAAATTGGTGCAACGGTGGGTGCGGATGTGCCCATATTTATCTTTGGTCAAGACGCCATCGCTATGGGTATTGGCGAGGAGCTAACAGCAATTGATTTGCCTGACCAGCATTATTTAGTACTAACGCCAAGCGCACATGTGAATACGGCCAAGCTTTTTGCCCATCCCAAACTACAGCGAAATATCACGCCGTTATCAGTTGCCACCATTCGAAATCAGTACAATGATTATGTCCAAAATCTCACCGCGCCTTATCAGAATGTTTTTACACCAGTCGTCACAAGCCTTGCCCCTGCAGTCGATGAGGCGCTACAGTATTTATACCGTTTAGAGCCGCAAGCGTTAGGGACAGCCCGTATGACTGGCTCTGGTAGCGCGGTGTTTTTGCCGCTGGACGCGAGTGTGGTTAGCGACATGGCACTTGTGGCAAGGTGGATTTCAGAAGCACCTTGTGCCGGCTACGTGGTAGGGAATTTACCGCAGTATTGATAGCGGTTAAACCATCAGTCATCTAAATGACGACAGCGGTAGGATTAACCGACTTAATTTGCTAGAATAGCGCCAGCATTCACCTATTATGAATAAAAGCCAGAAAAAGGCGCAAATGACTTGCAAAATCTAAATATTTATTTATAATAGGTCGCCAATATAGGGGTATAGCCAAGTTGGTAAGGCATCAGGTTTTGATCCTGACATCCGTTGGTTCGAGTCCAGCTACCCCTGCCATTTTTAAGTTCGAAAGCGTTTGATGTGCATTTATTTAGGTGGTTGTCACATAGCCACTTATCTTATGATCATTGACAACGCCATCCCAGTTTCGGTATAGTTCGCAATGGACACCGCTAGGGAAAGTTATGTTTAAGACGGTTTATCCGTTTTTTAGATAACAATCAGGTCGTAACGCCACGCTAAGAGTGACTATTACTACAAGTTACTCGTAGATATCGGACGTTCACAGCCTAGACATTACAGGGGTATAGCCAAGTTGGTAAGGCATCAGGTTTTGATCCTGACATCCGTTGGTTCGAGTCCAGCTACCCCTGCCATTTTTTACTGTAATAGTATACTTCAGCCCTTTTCACCACTCTTTTCTTAATTTGAGCAGTTTGTCACTGCTTAGCGGTCGCTGCTTGAGTCAATCAATAGGACTTCTGTCATGCCTTATTTGGCGATTTTTACGGGTAATGCCCACCCTGAATTAGCAAAAACCGTAGCCGATCATCTTCACATACCTCTTGGTAAAGCTGACATCACGCGTTTTTCTGATGGCGAAATTGCCGTGGAAATCAAAGAGCACGTACGCGGTAAAGACGTGTTTATCATGCAGCCTACTTGTGCACCGACCAACGATAATTTGATGGAAATCATGATGATGGCGGATGCCTTGCGTCGCTCTAGTGCTGGCCGTATCACTGCCGTTATGCCGTACTTTGGTTATGCCCGTCAAGACCGTCGCCCGCGTTCAGCTCGTGTGCCTATCTCAGCCAAAGTCGTTGCTGACATGCTGAACATCGTCAGTATCGATCGCGTCATGACCGTTGATTTGCACTCAGACCAGATTCAGGGTTTCTTTGATATCCCTGTTGATAATATCTACGGCACGCCTGTGCTATTAAACGATCTACAAAAACAAGATTATGACAACATCATGGTGGTTTCACCCGATGTCGGCGGTGTGGTGCGTGCACGCGCAATGGCCAAGCAGTTGGGTGATACCGACATGGCAATTATTGATAAGCGCCGTGCCCGTGCCAATGAGTCACAAGTCATGCACATCATCGGTGATGTTCGTGACCGTGATTGCGTGATCGTTGATGACATGGTCGATACGGCAGGTACGCTGTGTAAAGCCGCCGAAGCGCTAAAAGAAAACGGTGCGCGCCGCGTCTTAGCTTACATTACCCACCCTGTGTTATCGGGTAATGCGCTACAAAACATCAGCGAGTCGGCATTGGATGAAGTCGTTGTGACCGATACGATTCCATTGTCTGCTGCTGCCAAAGCTTGTAGCAAAATTCGCCAAGTAAGCATTGCACCGATGCTGGCTGAAAGCTTGCGCCGTATCAACAACGAAGAATCTATTAGCGCCATGTTTGACGTTTAAGCATTCACTGTATCTTTTGCTAGCGATGTTCGTTATAGCAGTCAAGCAATAGTCAAAAAACAGCGTCAAGTGACCCCACTTGGCGCTGTTTTTTGCCTCCGCCTTTTGCGTAGGTCTTTATTATTATTATAAAAACACGTATAATGCGCGCCTGTGCCGACCGTTTTCTTGATTTAATCGGGTTGGCATTATCAAAAGTGCTGATCATGCTTTTAATAACGACGGTCATGCAATGACTATCATAAAATCGTTATCAGGAGTAAATGGCTATATTTAGGTATTGTGCGTTTTATCAGCAACCATAAATCTTAGCTATCATCACGTATTAGTGGATTGGTCGCAAATCCACTTTTTTATGACCAGACACTTCATCATTCTTTTTATAGGATTATATCCATGAGCATTAATCATTTTGAACTAAACGCCGTTGATCGTTCTGCTGAACAACAAGGTAAAGGTGCGAGCCGCCGCCTACGTAAGCAGAACCTAGTTCCTGCTATCATCTATGGTGGTAACGCAGAACCAACAGCAATCTCTATCAAGCTTAACGAATTGGTAAAATCACTTGAATTCGAAGCGTTTTTCTCGCACATCTTGACCATCAATGTAGACGGCGAAGAGCATCAAGCAGTTATCAAAGACTTGCAACGTCACCCTGCTAAAGGCTTCCCAATGCATGCTGATTTTCAGCGCGTTGTAAAAGGTCAAAAAATCCACATGAATGTTCCTGTGCATTTCACTGGTCGTGAAGATGCGCCTGGTACTGCTGCTGCTGGTGTACTATCTACCCTAGTATCTGATATCGAAGTCATCTGCATGCCATCACAGTTACCTGAATATCTAGAAGTAGATGTATCTGGTATGGAAATCGGTGATTTGTTCCGTCTATCAGACATCAAACTTCCTGAAGGCGTTGTGATTCATGAGCTTGAGCTAGAAGACGGCCATGACCGCACGATCGTTAACATGCAGCCACCAACGGTTGAAGAAGTTGATGAAGATGCTGACGACGTTGATGCTGATGAAGTACCTGCTACTGAGCAAAATGCTGATGGCGCAACTGAAGAGAAGAAAGACGACGAGTAATATACCACTTCTATGTAGCGCTTTGTTTTATGCTACGTAGTAACAGATTCGTTTAGTCAGCAAAACAGCAGGTGATTAAAATCTCCTGCTGTTTTTGTAAGTAAGGTTTGAAAACACACTGTCTGTTGCCGTTTTCAGCCTTACGCATTACTTATCAAATTCAAGCAGGGTGTTTTTATGGCCATAAAACTTATTGTCGGTCTTGGCAATCCTGGTCAGCAGTATATGTTTACGCGTCATAATGCTGGATTTTGGTTTGTCCATCATTTGGCGCAGCAGTTTAATATTACGCTCGCCCCTGACAAAAAATTCCATGGGGTAACAGGACGTGGGCAAATTCATGGGTCTGATGTGCGTTTGTTGATGCCGCTTACCTTTATGAATAAATCCGGTCAATCAGTGGTGCCGATGGTTAATTTTTACGGCATTGATAATGATGAGTTGTTGATCGCTCATGATGAGCTCGATATTCCAGCTGGCAGTATCAAACTTAAAACGGATGGTGGCCACGGTGGTCATAATGGGCTACGTGATATCACCCCGCACATTGGCAATGATTTTCATCGTCTCCGTATTGGTATCGGCCACCCAGGTCATAAGTCTAAAGTTAGTGGACACGTTCTTTCGAAAGCGTCTCCGGATGAGCAGATCGCTATTGATAGCGCTTTAACCGCTGCTTTTGAGGCGCTACCATTACTGTTAGATGGTGACGTTGAAAAAGCACGCTCACAAATTAATGGTTTTAAGTTGCCTGAATAATGGAATGGCTCTATTATAGTGGCCTTTTATTTTGGTAATTTTATCCCCATTAACCTTTTGATTTAGTTACTTAATATCAGTTACGCTAAGGAAGCAACTTATGCTACTTAATATGCTTAAATGCAAATTACACCGAGCGCGCGTTACCCATGCCGAGCTTCATTATGAAGGCTCATGCGGTATCGATGGTGATTTATTAGATCTTGCGGGTCTACGCGAAAATGAGTCTATCGATATCTATAATGTGACCAATGGCAAGCGCTTTCGTACCTATGCTATTCGTGCAGAAGCAGGCTCTGGTATTATCTCGTTAAATGGTGCGGCGGCGCATATGGCAGATTTGGGCGACATCGTCATTATCTGTGCTTATGCTCATTTTGATGAAGTGGAAGCGTCAACGTATCAGCCAAAATTGGTCTACTGTAACGAAGACAACACCGTTAAAGACACCGCAAACATTATCCCTGTACAAGTTGCTTAGCATGGCAAGATAACGAGGTTTTTGGGTAAAGCAAGGGTGAATAGCAAACTAAGCCGTTGAATTAATTGTTATTATTACCAAAAACCTCCATGCTAAGATGAAAGCTGAATCTTCATTTCGATTCAGCTTTTTTTTTGCCATTTTTATTGATTAAACTCACATTTTCATCATACACAAGGAATCATACTGATGTGGTTGGCAGTGATTGCAATACTGATTGGACTGGCAGTTTTAGTTTGGAGTGCCGATGTTTTTATTGATGGGGCGACCGCACTGGCAAAGAAGTTTAGTGTTCCTAGCTTCTTAATCGGTGTTTTGATATTAGGAATAGGGACGTCCGCACCCGAGATGGTGGTATCCGTGTTGGCAGCCTTAGAAGGCAGCCCTGAGTTGGCACTGGGCAACGCCTATGGCTCTAATATTATCAACATTGCCCTAGTACTGGGGGCAACCGTCCTAATCAGCCCTATTATCATCCGTAAGGCTATCATAAAGCGGGATTTACCTCTTCTATTACTGGTTACCGCTATAGCCGCGTGGCAGCTGCGTGACGGATTATTAAGCCTAACTGATGGCATCATACTGTTAGTGTTGTTAGCTATCGTATTAGGCATGCAGATCGTGCTCAGCTTACGTGAAGGTTATCATGAGCATGAGGATGAGGTGGTAGTCGCGACTGACCCAGATGAAGTAGAACTAAGCATCGCACGCGGTCTTGGTAGTTTGTTTCTTGGTATGTCAATGCTGGTCATAAGCTCGCGCGCTATCGTTTGGGGCGCTGTGGAGCTAGCCACGCTTTGGGGTCTCAGCGAGCTGATTATCGGGTTGACGATTGTCGCTGTGGGTACATCACTGCCTGAACTGGTATCAAGCTTGTCAGCAGCGCGCAAAGGCGAACATGATATGGCGCTTGGCAACATTATTGGCTCGAACATCTTTAACACATTGGGCGTTGTCGGTCTTGCCGCACTAATAACACCAATCACAGTCAATCCAATTATCTTGTCTCGTGATGTACTCGCGATGGGTCTCATCACTTTGTTACTCGTTGCGCTGTGCGGCTTTGCTTTCTTGACGAAGCGACAGTTTGGTCGTACTTCTGGCGCCACACTGCTGCTCTTTTTTGTGGGTTACACAGGGTGGCTCATTCAAACTGCTATTATGTAAATTTTAGACCTTATAGCATGCATTGCTACACCGTTCACTGTCATAACTTGACACGCTTTACTTACTAACCAAGTTACTTGTCTTTTTTGCGGTTTTTAAAGCCACGCCATAACCCTTCATGCGCTACTTTTGGCATTTTTAGGGTAATGGTGTTGGACAGCATGTCTTGCACCGCTAAGCCGCGACGATTAAACAAGCAAAACACGTAATTGAACATCAGGCCAAAAAAAGCACCGGTTAGTAGTACAGCCCGTGACCCACCAATTAAGCTGCCAATAATGCCAAACAGTAACGGCATCAAACAAGCGGCCAAAATACGTTTAAAAGACTGTCCCCACGTCAGCAGATGGCCGGCGTTATTAACCGTTTTTAAACGCCATGTTTGCATACCTAGCGTCTGCCCACCGCGGCGCCAAAATATCCCATAAAACGCCACCAGCGTCAGTACAAAAGAGGGCGTCATAACGACGTTTTGATACCAGGTTGGCAATGACTGCGCTTGCGATGACTGCGACCCTGTCTCCATGGTCATCAAGGTCCCAAGTACCGTGAGCACGGTGCCCACCAAAAACAGCAGCGCTAAAATCAACATGCCATCATAAAGAATGGCCACGACACGCGTCATGGGCTTCGCAATGGTAGGTTCTTCAGCGGAATTTTGCTGCACAGAGGCGTTTTGAGACTTTGCTTTAACAGCAGCTTTTGACGGGCGTTTAGATAAACTCTTTGACATGGTACCAGCTCATAGCAAGCAGTGAATAGTAGCTCTATTGTACCGTAATTCCCGCTCTTATCGTACATTATCCTAAGACGCTACTGAACCAAGGCATAAGGTTTAAAAAAATTGCGGACATAAAAAAATCGCCAAATTGTCATAAGACAGGCGATTGATTTAGTATTTCTTCAGCTTGGTAGACAAGCTATTATGCAAATGGTGCGCCTGGAGAGATTCGAACTCCCGACCCCTTAGTTCGTAGCCAAGTGCTCTATCCAACTGAGCTACAGGCGCGTATTTTGCACATTATCCACTGCGTTGTTAAAAACAATTGCAGTAAATTAGGTTGGTCATTATATAGATAATATCGCTTGTGTCAACATTTTTATTCATTAAAACAAGATATTTTTTGATTTAATAGCTAAAAAACATTTAACGCCAATATGTGGCGATACCACTCTCATAACAACTGAATAAATGGCGGTGAAGGAGGGATTCGAACCCTCGATACGCTTACACGTATGGTTCCTTAGCAGGGAACTGGTTTCAGCCACTCACCCACTTCACCGAACGATATAAAACGCTTATAAGGCCATAATAAAAAAGCAGTATAAACAGAGTATCAATGCTAATGATACGTCTTATGTCGTGGGCGAGTATTATAACAAAGCCAAAACGAATTGCAAGCGTTGTCTACAGATTTAATGAAGCTTTTGGCATAATTAGTCCTTTATCTCAACTTATGCCACTTTAAAACAGTAGTTTTCTCATACCAATAACCTCTACTCTGTGTAAAAGTGCCTGTAGTTGTGAGACCCGCTAAGTGGCACAAGACGGTGATGGCTTTTTTAGCGGCAGGTGGCTATAGTATTTATTATTTACTTCACCCTACATCAATAGGAGCTGTCATGCGACCAGTGGTACTGTGTTTTTCAGGATTGGACCCATCAGGCGGTGCTGGATTACAAGCGGACATCGAGGCCATCGGACAAGCAGGCGCCCATGCCACCATCGCGTGTACGGCGATCACGGTACAGGACTCACAGCAAGTCTTTGGTTTTGAAGCCTGTGCTGCAAGCTTGGTAAAGGCGCAAGCAACCGCGGTGCTTGATGATCTACCTGTTGCTGTGATCAAGTCAGGGATGCTTGGTACCACGGACAATATTACGATGCTGACCCGCTTGTTTGCCGAGCGTGTTATCACTGACCAAACCCCTTTTGTATTAGACCCAGTGTTGGTCGCCAATAGTGGCGGCAGCTTAGGCGATGAGAAAACCTTAGTTGCGGCCTTTAGAGAACTGTTGCCTTACGCCACCTTAGTCACGCCAAACAGTCATGAGCTGCGCGCGTTAAGCGGTGAACAAGACTTGCATACTGGCGCGCAAAAATTATGCGCACAGGGTACCTATGCCGTACTGGTGAAGACCTCACATGACTTTGATAGCGGTGATATCGAGCAGTATTTGTATATAGAAGGTAAGATGGTGCATCAAAGCACTTTGCCGCGTTTAGACGGCGAATTTCACGGTTCGGGCTGCTCGCTGGCCAGCTTTATCGCTGGACGGTTAGCGATGGGAGATGGACTTGTCGATGCCGTCAAAGCGGCAGACAGCTGGATTACTCAAACCTTACGCGCAGCTGATGTCCCCCACCCAAGCAACGCCACGGCCCAATTGATACCCAACCGCTTTGTTAGCTTTTAATTTACTTTTCCCGTCCACTATCGTAAGAGTCGTTTAAAAGACGATAGGGCTACTGGGATTGGCTTGTCTCAATCTCTAAAGTATCCAGCATAAAAAAGGCGCTCTATATCAATAGAGCGCCTTTTGCATAAGTATTTTATTGTGGCGCAAGTTTTATTTAAACTGACGCGACGCGCTTAGCCCAACATTGGCATAAAGTTCGCTGCAATCCCACCAATAAATATCTCAAGTAAATAAAAAGCCAGAAAAGCGACCATTGGCGATAAATCGAGCATGCCTAAGTTTGGCGTAATACGGCGAAACGGTGCCAAGATAGGTTCAGCCAGATTAATGATAATACCGATAATGGGATGCTCAGATCTGGTAAATACCACAATCCAGCTGACAATAATTGAACCAATCACCAAGTAGCGGCACATGCGTAAAAAGTCTAGAAGTAAGCTGGTTGTGCCAGTGAAAAATAACGGTACAGGCGCAATGCCTTTATGCGTTAACGCCGCTTTGCCAGAGATATCAATCAGACGAATTAAAAACATCAGCACGATAGCAGCAAGACTGATACGGCCTTGTGCCACAGTTGGAAAAATACGCCCAAACACGTCGACAATATGGGTTGCTTTGTAAGCAGGTGCAATCATCGGGTTTCTTGCGTCCATGCCTGCAAACTGTAGCATAAAGCGGATAAACACCAACATCATGGCGACGGTGGTGACCAAATCAAAGATTTGAAATAACATGTTGTTCATGAAGTGCTACTCAATATGACATTAATAACAGGTTCTAGGATGACAAATGTCATGATTAGATGCTTAACGTTACCACTCAGGTGCGCCATTCCTTGTAGAAAGTGCCACACCTGACGTGGCTGACTACTTACCCATTTCTTCACTTAAAGCTTGACTGCGATCGTAGCACGCTTGCATGGCTTCACCGATTTGGCGACCGATCTCATTGCCTTGCATCGACTCAATCGCGGCTTGGGTGGTACCATTCGGCGACGTCACTTTTCGGCGTAGCTCAGCAGGCGCATCGTCACTACCCATCGCCATTTTTGCCGCCCCTAGCATGGTTTGCATGGCGAGCGCTGATGCTTGTTCTTGATCCAATCCCAACGCGATTGCTCCATCGACCATCGACTCGATGAAGTAAAACATGTACGCTGGCGCTGAACCTGATACGGCCGTGACCGCATGCATGTGCTCTTCGTTATCAACCCACATGACCAACCCTGAGGCTTCCATCACCGCAGTTGCCAGTTCCTTTTGTTCGGCTGAGATATCGTCCGTACCATAGAGACCCGTGGCGCCCATCTGAATCATAGCTGGTGTATTTGGCATCGCGCGCACGATATTGCGATAACCGTTTAACATACCAGATAAGATCTCAGTTGATAGTCCTGCCGCTACCGAAATGACCAATTGATTGTCCAAAGCATCAGCAAAGGCACCAACGACCGCTTTCATAACTTGCGGCTTCACAGCCAGGACGACAATGTCAGCATCGACAATAGCAGCGGTTGAATCAGCCGTAGGATCTACCGTATTCAATCCTTTAGCAGCAAGTTGTTCACGCGCATCACTACTCGGATCAGCCACCGTAATGAGATTCGGTTGGATACCGCAGCTGACCAGTCCGCTAATCAAAGCCTGTGCCATGTTTCCGCCGCCGATAAAGCTGATTTTTTTATTATCTAATACTGACATACTTGTCTCCTACTCACAAAATTCAAAAGTATTCAAACTAACATAATGCTAGGTAAAATGACACTCAGTTTACCATACTGCTACTGTCACCGTTTGCTAAATTCAAGCCGCTAATTACTGCCCTATTCTTCGACAAACTTCTTAAATAAGAATGAATAAATTGTTAGCGTGTATGATTTGAGCATAAATGACTGTCAATAAAGACAGCAAGCGTTTGCGCTTCGGTACGCATGGCCAAATCATCAGTACTTAATATCCATCTATCAAAAGGTGAGAGTAACAAGATAGGTATCTCATTTTCTACCGTTTCTGCATTTAAAAACGTCATACTGACCACAATCAAACTCTCGCGTAACCAAATGGGAATACCCAGTGTTTGATACAGCTTTTTGCCCGATTGCGGGCGTGTAGACAATGCCGTTTTGAGGCGCTGTTGTCGATCTAATGGCCGTATTTTCAATGCTGTCTGATGCCCTACCTCACCCGCAGGATTGTCTAGCAGTCGCACCAACGCATTTGGCGCAACCTGCAATTGCCAAATAACGTCCTCGCTCGTGCGTAAATTGATGGATAAGGGCGAACTGTCCACTGAGCTCACATCAGGCAAAACAATGTGAGCCAATGTCCGCTCTTGCGCTGTTATGGGTATGTTAAGCCACGCTAGCCAGTCACTACTCAACCGATAAAGCTGCTGGCGATAGCGGCGGATGGTATACGCGTGTTTCCGGCCTTGCCAAAACAGCTCGGTTTGATGGTTGTGATCACTGCGTTGACTTAGATTTAATACATCATCTACCAGCTGCTTGGCAGGCGGCAGCGGCTCATCTTGGCCTAACCAATGATGCAATAATTGCCGCTGACGATAAAGCGGTAGTTTGGCTAATTTATCAACATTTAACACCCGCTGTAGCGGTGGCTGTTGTAGTGAGCTAATTGTTGTCTGCTGCAAATCTTGAGCCGCTTGTGCTCGGACAGTGGTGTCTGCATCGCTTAGTAGCTGAGCGCTACGAGCAATATTATCTATAACGTTTGGATTGTATTTTGCCAATACAGGCATGATGTCACGCCGCAGTCCACTACGCACATTATCACCAGTCGCATTGGTTGGGTCATCGATATAAGGGAGCTTTAAACGTCTGGCATAGGCGCTAATATCGGCACGACGTATCGTGAGCCAAGGTCGCCATAGCACCATCCGATGCGCGCCCTGCGACTGTACACGCCAAGGCTGCATACCCGACAAACCGCTGACGCCTGCCCCTTGGATCAGTCGCATTAATACCGTTTCTGCTTGGTCATCGGCATGATGGGCTAGTAATAAAACATCCTCTTGATTCATATACGCGCGCATGACGTCATAGCGTGCTTGGCGTGCGGCTTGCTCATCACTTCCAGTGACTTGCGCTGGTAGAATATGACAAGGCATCTGCTGCGCTTTTGCCCAGTGGGCGACGTGCGCCGCCCAATGCTGACTATCGGCTTGCAGGCCATGATCGACATGTAACATCTGCGGTAAAAGTGACAACTTACCTTGACGATAGAGCTGCACACACAGCGCCGCAAGCGCCAATGAATCACGGCCCCCACTACATGCCAGCCAAATACGCCGAGCATGCAGCTGTGCGCCATACTCCGCCATACTATTCAAGAAAGCCGCTGCCAAGTGTTCATCGCTTGGCAGCGCTGCTATTGGCTCAATAGGATAGGGTATAATTGCGCTGCTGGTCATAATCCGCCTTATTATTTTGATAATGATATAAGTGAGTGGACATATAATTGAATGAACATATAAGTAAATGGCATAAAAAAACGCGCCATTAAAAGGCACGTTTTTATTTTAACATTAAGGATAACCCTCTATTAGCAAGGTAACATCACTTCTGAATTAAAAGACTTGAGTTTTTCGTAGCGTAACTCGCAGCGTTCCTGCGCATCCAGAACTTTAATCTCATCTAATTGTTCGGTAATAAGCGCTTTTAAGGCATCCATGACGGGCTGCGGCTGGAGATGAGCACCCTCACCTTCATCAATGACGGCATCAATCAAACCCATTTGATACAGATTGATCGCATTTAACTTCAGTGCTTCACTGGCATCTTGGGCTTTTTCGGCGGTTTTCCACAAGATAGACGCACAGCCTTCTGGCGAGATGACCGAATAGATGCTGTTTTGGAGCATGTTGACTTTATCACCAACCCCAATGGCGAGCGCGCCACCTGAGCCACCTTCACCAATAATCGTGACGATCACAGGTACTTTTAGGCTAGAAAAAACCGCGATACTTTCGGCGATGGCTTGCGCCTGACCGCGCTCTTCTGCCCCAATACCAGGGTATGCGCCTTGAGTATCGACAAAGGTCATCACAGGGATATTAAAGCGCTCAGCCATTTTGACCAACCGGATTACTTTGCGATAACCTTCAGGATTGGCCATACCAAAGTTGTGAGCGATACGCTCACGAGTGCTGCGACCACGATGTTGACCGATGACCATCACCGGCTGGCCATCAAAGCGGGCAAGGCCGCCAAGAATGGCTTTATCATCGGCATAGGCACGGTCGCCATGTAACTCATCAAATTCGGTAAATAGCTGGTTAACATAGTCCATAAATAATGGACGCTTGGCGTGTCGTGCAAGCTGCACACTATCCCAGACAGTGCTCATAGACGCTTCCCTTTAATCATTATACTTAATGTATGTATGTTTAAGAACAATATCGTTATCGGTATTCAGATAATGAAAGTACAGTTGTAAACTCAATAGAAGCTATAGTAGCACATCTTATATAGCATGACATTACTGACAAAGCAGGTTTTGTTACGTTAATCTTTAACGCAATAATCGCAATCGTAACGACTAAAAGCTGTCAGCCTCGACCACACTCAGCTTCACACCCCACTTAGCAAACTGATCAATCTCAGTACGCAGATCGGACAACAAGAAAGCATAATGCTCACTACTGTCAGTCACGGTGATTTGCCAACTGTTATTCTCAACAACGTTTAACTGTAATTCTGGTAACCCATGATCGCTACGGCTGTGATGCGCCAATACTGCAAGACGCAGTAGCAAACACAGATAAACCAGCTGATCACCGCCGACATTACAAGTCTGCTCTAACATATCTGCTTTGAGCTTGCGACGATGATTGAGCATCAGCTGCGCCATACGCTTTTGATCGACTTGTGAAAACCCAGGAATGTCTGAGTATTCGAGCAGATAAGCACTGTGCTTATGATAGCTGCTATGACTAATCGCCAGCCCTATTTCATGTAAAAATGCCGCACGCCTGAGCAAATCACCGTCTTCATTACTGAGGGCAAGCTTACTCTTTACTTGCTCGAACAAATGGCGACTGGTCTTTACCACTTGTTTGGCTTGCTTTTTGTCCCCTGAGTAACGCTTGATCAGTGCCAACACACTACGGTCACGCACATCTTCACTCGCAAAACGGCCAAGCATGTCATACATGACGCCTTCACGTAATGCCCCATCCGAGTACGTAATGGTGGCTATACCCAGTACTTTCATCACCGCGCGCAGCACCGCGACGCCTGCTGGGAATACCGCTTTACGATGCTCTTTGACACCTTCTAAATCAATGTCATTCACATTACCAATTTTGGTGAGGAGCTTCTCTAGTTTTTTGACCCCTTTGTAAGTGATGCGTTCTTGCTCATCGGCCCAGCCTTTGGAGACAAGGACATTGCGCACCGCTTTAATCGTACCACTGGAGCCGATCACACTACTCCAACCCGTTTTTTGATAACGGCCACTAATCGCTAGCACTTCTTTGCGCGCGCCTGTAATCGCATTATTAAACGCCTCTTTGGTAATCAGACCATCAGCAAAATACTTTTGGGTAAAGGCGACGCAGCCCATCTGTAAGCTCTCGGTCAATAACGGATCGAACTCTTGACCAATGATAAACTCTGTCGAACCGCCACCGATATCAATGACCAAGCGTTTGTCGCTACTGGCATTGGTGTGGGACACGCCCAAATAAATCAATCGCGCCTCTTCACGTCCCGCGATAATCTCAATCGGTTTGGGCAAAATTTTATTGGCACGAGCGATAAAGTCGTTGGCATTTTTGGCTTGGCGCAGCGCATTGGTTGCAACCACCCGAATACGCTCAGGTGGCACCGAATCCAAGCGCGCGACAAAACGGCTGAGACAGTCAAGTCCGCGTGTTTCTGCTGCGGCACTTAGGATATTGTTTTCGTCCAATCCAGCAGCAAGCTGCACCTTTTCAGACATAGAGACTACTTTTCGCACCTCACCATGGTCAAGACGCGCAATGGCCAAATGAAAACTGTTGGAACCAATGTCAATGGCGGCCATCATTTCATCATCAGTGAGTGGTGGGTTTGTAAGATAATCAATAGGCATAGGAGAGATCATTACCGTGTTGGATAAATGAGAAAAGACAGGAGTTAAAAATCAGGCGTTTGCCACTCACAACCATCATCAAAAATAAATATGTGTGGGCATCGACGCAATTTTCGCCATTAAAGCATTTATGTTATAAGCTGGCAAGTGACACCCAACCCTAGCACAAAGGTAAGTCACGCATACACCGCATAATAGAGGCACGCGCGCCATCTATTACTTGTGTTAACTATATGGGTTTGCTACATTGAAAGCCATCAGTATTACACTAAATAACAGCAACTTACTGGTGACTAAGCCCAGTCACTTAACGACAGTAAGCCTCACTTTATGTACTAAAACCTCTCTTTGATTGATATTTGATAAACGACCAGCAAGGAAGCTCGCACCATGAATCAAATCGTCACACAAAACTCGCCTAAAACAGCGGATGCCCAGACTACTGCACACGCTAAAAATGCCGTCGTAACAACCGAGCAACCAACAGAACAGGCGTTTTATGACTTCTATTTAGAGGAACATCAAAACATGGCTTGCCGCCGACTGCATTTCGCTGGTAGTAGCTTTGGGTTGTTAGGATTGGCAAAATCTATCAAAAACCGTTCGCCAAAACCCTTACTTAAAGGCATCGCGGCAGGATACGCTTGCGCGTGGGTAGGCCATTTCTTCTTTGAAAAAAACAAGCCTGCTTCTTTTAAGTTTCCACTAAAAAGCTTTGCCAGTGATTTTCGCATGTATGGCGATGTGCTACGCGGCAACTTAAGTTTAAAAGATCGCAAATACGACAGAGCCAGAAAAACCCATTAAGCCTTATCATATAGCTAGCTCACTTTAAAATAGTTAACTCACTTTAAAATAGGGACAGTGCTACTGGTACTGATTTTGCGTAGCATCTGTCGGCGTAGGCACAGCACGCAAGGGAAATGAATACCAGTAGCACGGGGCATAGTGTGCCAATTTTATTTAGGATTGACTATGGCCACAAAAAAAACCAGCACCGTAATTCTTTACGTGTGCTGGTGATTTTTAAGTACTTAAATGTAAGTATTTAAAGTCTGACAGTTTGAACAATGAAATTAGTTCTTTGCCATTTCTGCAAAAATTTCATCGGCCGCTTTAATCGAGGCGTCAATATCTTCAGCACTGTGCTTGATAGACATAAAGCCCGCTTCATAAGCAGACGGTGCCAGATAAATACCGCGATCGAGCATGCCATGGAAGAAAGTGTTAAACACGTCCATGTCGCATTGTGTGACGTCATCGAAGTTTTTTGGCGTCTCGGTTGTGGCGTCTTTGACAAAAAACATACCAAACATACCGCCCAATTTATTGGTACGAAGGTTGATGCCATGCTTGTCGGCAGCGGCTTGAAAACCATCAATCAGCTTGTTTACTTTTGCAGCAAGCTCATCGTAAAAACCTTCAACCGTTAAATCCTCAAACATTGCAATACCAGCCCGCATCGCCAGTGGGTTGCCTGATAATGTGCCGGCTTGATAGACACCGCCAAGTGGTGCGATACAAGACATGATCTCTTCTTTACCGCCGAACGCCCCCACCGGCAAGCCTGCCCCGATGATTTTACCAAAACACGTCAAGTCAGGCGTGATACCAAAATGCGCTTGCGCACCGCCAAGTCCAACACGAAAGCCTGTCATCACTTCATCAAAAATCAGCACAGCGCCGTGAGCAGTACACTGGGCACGCAGCGTATCATGAAACGTTTGCGTCGGCATGACCATGTTCATGTTGCCAGCGATAGGCTCCAAGATAACGCAAGCAATCTCCTCACCCCATTTTTCAAAACAGCCTTTGATCGCTTGTGGGTCATTATAAGGAATGGTGATGGTGTGTTTGGCAAAGTCTGCTGGCACACCTTTTGACGTTGGCTCACCAATATCAAGCATACCTGATCCTGCTTTTACCAGTAGGCTGTCTGAGTGCCCATGGTAGCAGCCTTCGAATTTGACGATTTTGTCACGCTGAGTGTAACCGCGTGCCAAACGAATCGCGCTCATGGTCGCCTCTGTGCCTGAGCTGGTCATGCGAATCATCTCAACGCTCGGCACGATATCGCAAATTTTATCAGCCACAGTGGTTTCAAACGGCGTTGGCGTCCCAAAGCTTAGGCCATCATCGGCGGCTTTTTTGACCGCGTCGATCACTTTTGGATGCGCATGACCCAAAATCATGGGCCCCCATGAACCAACATAATCAATATAAGCATTGTCTTCGGTGTCATAAATTTTGCTGCCATTGGCACGGTGCATAAATATTGGCGTACCACCAACCCCTGCAAAGGCACGGACGGGCGAATTGACGCCACCTGGGATATGCTTGCGGGCTTGTGCAAAGAGCTGTTCGTTTTTCGTACTCATAGTTATTCTCTACTTATAGGTTTTATATTTTCTGACTGACATCAGTTTTATCGTTGTTTATCATCAAATCTTTTAAGAAAACTTGAGGTTCTAAGCTTTTTTAACCACAGACGATTTTAGTTTCATCGGACCGTAGCCATCCAGTTTACAATCGATATCATGGCCATCGGTCGCGTCCGGCAATAAACGGATACTTTTTGCTTTTGTGCCGACTTTGATGATGGTAGAAGAGCCTTTGACTTTTAAGTCTTTAATCACGGTGACCGCATCACCGTCTTGTAGCTCGTTGCCGACAGCATCACGAATGACAGCATCCTGTTCTTCTGCCTGCGCCGCATTGGTCTCAGCCGCTGTCCACTCATGAGCACACATAGGACATACCAGTAACGCACCATCTTCGTACGTATATTCAGCATCACATTTAGGGCAATTTGGTAAGCTCATCATTTCCTCGGCAGCCATCATAAATTAGGGTGGTATAGAGTCAACATTGTACCGTAACTCAACATCTTTAACCAATTTGTACCGTTGAAAAATGGCCGCGATACCCAATTTATGGCGTAACGATGACATTTTTTATGACCCTATTTTTTGTGGTACTCTTCTTAGTCTCATTTAGTATTGTATTCGCTGTTTTTTATCGTATCAATTTAATACCCATAATCTTTAATGAATAAACTTCCATTAGAAGGATAATAATAATGACTCAAGCTTCACAGACACCCGCGTTACCACAGTTCGCTCAACTCACTATCCAAGGTGAGGATGCCGAAAAATTTCTTCAAGGTCAGTTAACATGTGATGTTACCAAGCTCGGACTCAGCTATCAGGCAGCCGCCATCGGTAACTTAAAGGGACGCATTGAATTTGGTATTTGGATTAAAAAACAAGCAGAAAAGCATTTTGATGTGGTCATCAGCGCCGATTGCGCTGATGCTTTAAAAGCTCATCTGAATAAATACGGCGCGTTTTCAAAGTTTGATACCAGTGCACCGACCGCGATTTATCCTTGTGTGCTGGCAGACGAGCCAACTTTTAGCCACAAAGATGACCATAATACGTTTGAGGATACTCAGGCGTGGATGGAATGTAGTATCGCCACCGGTAACTATTGGATAGTCGCAGCTACCCAAAGTGAGTTCCAGCCCCAAGAGCTGCGTCTGCATCAGCGCGGCGGTATGGACTACGATAAAGGCTGTTATTTGGGACAAGAAGTCATTGCCCGTATTTATTTTAAGTCAGCACCCAAGGCATTTTTGCACTATGTACAAGGAAGTGGTGAGGTACCGGCAGCCGGTGACAAGCTCGATAAGATCCAAGTGGTCAATGCGATGGAAAAAGAAAACGGTTTTATTGCTCTCGTCGTCGCGCGTCCTGAACAGTTGGCAGAAAGCGCGCTGACGATATTGGATTTACCAGCCGCACTACAAATAGATGTCGCGCGTCCAAAATAACGGCCCAGAAGTAGCAGTCGTTAAAATTAGCGTCAACAAAAAGCAACCCTAGTCACCGGTCGCTGATGACAGGTTTAACAGTCACAAAAAACACAGCAGAGCGTCCTATGACACATATCGCGGTACTCGGAGCAGGCGTGGTGGGCGTGACCACCGCATGGTATCTACGTCAAGCAGGCTATGATGTGACCGTGATTGAGCGTGAGCCTGCCGCAGGCATGCAGACCTCGTTTGCGAATGGTGGTCAAATATCGGTCTCACATGCCACTCCTTGGGCCAATCCTGCCACCCCCATGAAAGCCCTCAAATGGCTGTTTAGAGAAGATGCGCCACTGCTCTATCGCTTGCGTGCTGATAAAGCGCAGCTTAAATGGGCCATGCAGTTTTTGCAAGAATGCCGTGCTGAACGAGCCGATGCCAATCTGGTACAAATGGTGCGTTTGGGACTGTATTCAAGAGATACTTTGCAGCAGCTACGAGCGGATATCGGTATCAATTACGAGCAGCAAACACGCGGTATTATGCACTTTTACACCAGTCAAGCAGAGTTTGAGGCTGCTATTGCTCCCACTGAGCGCATGCAAGCGCTCGGTTGTGAGCGCCATGTGATTGACATCAATAACGCGGTCAACTTAGAGCCAGCGCTCTATCCGATGGCTCACAAGCTTACTGGTGCGACTTATACCAGCCGTGATGAGTCCGGCAATGCCCACTTATTTACACAACGGCTCGCACAGCGCTGCGTAGAGGCAGGCGTAAATTTTTTGTATGACACTGAGATCTTAGCACTCAATACGGATGCGCATACTACGCGCCCGCACGTACACAGCGTTACCATTCGCCCAGCCGGTGAAAATGTGCAAACCTTCAGCGCTGACAGTCACGTAATTGCGCTTGGTAGCCATAGCGTGTCACTGCTAAAACCCTTGGGGATTCACGTGCCTATTTTTCCTGCAAAGGGTTATTCCGCCACTTATGCTGTTAATCCCCGTGCGCCGCATTTAGCGCCTTTTGTTAGCTTGATTGATGATGAATTTAAGCTGGTCACCTCGCGGCTGGGAGATAAATTACGGGTGGCAGGAACAGCGGAATTTAATGGCTACAATTTAGAGTTAAATCCGACGCGCTGTGCGGCGATTACGCGCCGTGTACAGCAGTTATTTCCAAAAGGCATCATCGCAAGTTCGGTGCAATATTGGACAGGACTGCGTCCGATGACACCATCGAACGTGCCGTTGATTGGTCGCGCGCACTGCGGTCAAGTCAAACATGGCAGTCACAACGCTTCTGCCACCTTTGACAATCTATGGCTCAATACAGGACATGGTACGTTAGGTTGGACACATGCTTGTGGCTCTGCCAAAGCCATCAGCTTATTGATACAGGGTGAGACGCCCACCGTCGACTTTGATTTTGTTGGAGCCACAGCATAAAAAAGGCGCTTTATATAAGCGCCCTGCTTGTTCAAATTGTTCAAATTAAATAGTTCTCATGCAGTTTACGCCGCACTGCTGGATTCGGCATCAGACTTGGCTGTTTCTGGGTTATCCGTTGCTAAATCAAGCGCAGCTGGCGCGATTGCCTCTAGCTGTACTGGCACGCCATTGACTGCCGCGTTACCGCTTAATTGATCGATCAAAGTATCATCTGTCAGATCGTTGACGCTCACCCCCGCGTGCGCTTGAGCAATCCTCTGCTGAACACCTTTACGGCCGTGACCAAAGCCATGCGGGATACTGACTACGCCTGGCATCAGCTCATCGGTTACTTCTGCGGCAATGACCACGCTGCCCACTCGAGAAGTGACTCTGACGTTTTGACCGTCTTTGATACCGTGCTGCTCTGCCGTTTGCGGGTGCAGCATTAGCGTACAACGGGACTTTCCTTTTACCAATCGGTGGCTGTTGTGCAACCATGAGTTGTTGCTGCGCACATGACGACGGCCAATGAGCAGAATCTCATTACTATCATACTGCTGCATCATCTCTTTGACACGTGCCACATCTGCCTGATAAAAATCAACATTGAGATTGATTTGCTTGTCGGCGTGTTTGATGGCCTCCGGCAACATGCGGTGCAATGGCCCCAAATCCATGCCGTGTGGGTTGTCTATCAGCGTATCCAATGTGACTTCTTTATAAGGCCCATATTTAAGACCCTGCTCAAGCAAGAACTTCGGCCCAAACGCTTTTGTCGCGGCACGTTCTTTTTGTGTTGCTTCTGGCGCGTCTTTATCTAGGCGGTCTGCCAGTGCTAGATAAATCTCCCAATCGTGCTTTTCATTGTCCTTTTTGCTAAATAAGGCAGGCGAGTACTTAGCAACATTGTGCACGGCAAAGCCATTAAACGTGACGTCATAATGATCACGCTCGAGTGGTGATACGGGCGGTAAAATAATATGGGCATGACGACTGGTCTCAGTCACAAAGTAATCAAGCGACACCATGAACTCTAGCTCTGACAATGCGGCGTCTAGTTTCTCGCCGTTAGGGGTACTGAGGACAGGGTTACCGGCCACACTCATAAAACCTTTTAACTGCCCCTCCCCTTCTACCAACATCTCATCCGCCATCGCAACAACTGGATACTCGCCATTAAAATCAGGAAGATTGCTCACGCGGCTGTGGCGTTTGCCCAAATAGCCTGGGCCCGAGCTATTCACCACATCGACGGCAGGATTGGGGAACATGAGTCCGCCCACTTCATCTAAACGTCCTGTCACGATGTTAATGACCATAGACAGATATTGACTTAACAAGCCAAACTCTTGCACCGATATACCCATGCGACCATAGCAGACCGAGCTTTCGGCTTCACAAAACTCTTTAACCAGTCGTTTGATCTCGTTTGCAGTAATGCCCGTAATACCTGCCACGGACTCAGTACTATAGTCTTTGGCAAAGTCTGCGATGCGCCCAATCTCTGGTGCCAACATCGCCGCTCTACTGTCCACCTTGGCATAGCCTTGCGCATAAATCTCGTTGAGCATGGCCAGTAACAGTAATACGTCTGTTGCAGGGCGAATAAAGTGATGCTCGCTTGCGATATCTGCCGTTTCGGTACGCCTTGGGTCAATCACAACCACTTTACCATCACGGGCTTTGATGTCTTTTAGCTTTTGGCGCATGTTTGGCGCGGTCATGATACTGCCATTGGAGGCCAGTGGATTACCACCGATAATGAGCATATATTGTGTGCGATTCACATCAGGGACGGGAATACGCAGCATATGGCCAAACAAGTGCATGCTGACGATATGGTGCGGCAGCTGGTCAATCGAGGTCGCAGAAAAGCGACTACGCGTTTTTAAGCCAGTAAGTAGCTGCTTAACGGTCAACATACCGCCCATGTTGTGTACGTTAGGATTACCCAAATACACGCCAAACGCATTTTGGCCGTATTTTTGCTGTATAGACTGAATGCCTGTAGCAACTTTATCTAAGGCTTCTGACCAACTGATTGCTTTCCAGCCATCCGCCGTTCTTTCGACAGGTTGGCGCAAACGGTCAGGATCTTCATGCAAATCCTGCAAGGCTGTCGCCTTGGGACAAATATAACCTTTGGAGAATGGGTCATTTTTATCCCCTTTGATCGATAAAACTTTGTCACCATCGTGTTTTATTTCGACACCGCACATCGCTTCGCATAAGGTACAAGTTCTAAAGTGTGTTTGTTCATTGGCCGAGGTTGTAGCCGTTGTGATGGTCATAGTCATGCTCCCTTTTTTTAAAATCCTAGCCTTCACGATCTGCATCATGACTCACTAGGGTTGCGTCCTTGCAAAAATTGGCGAACAGCGTATCAAAACTTGTGCTCAGTGTGGCAATCGCTTGTTGTTTTGAATAACGCTGCTGATGACAGCCCACAATCAATTCGTGAACTTGGGCAGCCGCGCTATCGACACAAAGATTGACAGCACTACGTTCAAAAGAACGGTTGGACAACCGTAATCCCTGAATAAATATCTCTGTCCACTCTGCTTGTATCTCTATGATGAGATTGCCTAGGCCCGTGTTTGAGGAGGTCTGGCTTTCTGGATTGGTACTAAAACGGTTGGCACTAAATCGCGGACGATCTTCGAGCAAGTTCTGAAACAGCGCGATATTTTGAAAGGCAGAATCAAAAATCATAGTAAGGCACTGCTGACACCGCTGGGTAAACTGCTCATTAGTAAGCGTTGCATAGTCCTTTAGCATGTTTATCCACGCCATCCGCATGGGCGATAGATAGCTGTCTTTTAACTGGGCACGTAACTCGTCTTGCAGCGCCTCTACACTCTCAAAATGATTATAAAAACTTGGCTGAGCAATACCCGCCCCTTTCGCAATTTTGTTCATGCTCATGCCTTGAGCCCCTTCTAGGCTGTACAACTGCAACGCACTTTTTAGTAAGGCACGGCGAGTTCTGGCTTTTGCTTGCTCACGCTTTGTTTCTTTAGGAGCTTCGATCATAGTATCGGTCAAATCCATTGGGTTAAGTGCCTCCACTGTCGATCTATCCTAGCTTTATAAAGCGACCATTAAAAATCATTATTATTTCAGCTATAAGCTTATAGTCATTTGACCCTGAAGTCTATGATTAAGTTCTTAGCGCTATTCATCTCTTTAAAGACCATGCGCTTAATGGCGCTCATGACAGCAGCGTTTCTGACGCAGTTCGTTTACGCTCTTTACCTACTTTATCTAGAAGAGCGCTACGGATTACATAAATAGGCGGCCCATAACACAGTCGTGCAGATTCCTATAATGGTGCAACACTCTAAACACTGGGTATACAGACAAGGCAATTAGGAGTGCCTATATTAGAGATCACCAGCTAGATTAAATCGATAGCTGCTGAACAAAGCGTTCGTGAAAAAATTCATAATAAATGACATAATAAAATAAGGATTACAATAATGAATGAACATACTCTAAAAGGCGAATGGAACCAAATGAAAGGCGCGGTTAAACAACAATGGGCTGATCTGACAGATGATGATATGACCCATATCGAAGGTAGCCGTGATAAGCTGGTCGGCCGCGTACAAGAGCGCTATGGTCATGCGAAAGAAGATGCTGAACGTGAAGTCGATGATTGGCGTCGTGAAAATAACTACTGATTACTAAGGTAGCGAATTGCTGACTCATAAATTTTGAGTGGTACCGTTTTATATATTGTTTAAACAGTTAACGTAAAAAAACCGCATGGAGCGCCATGCGGTTTTTTATTGGTGTCGACCCTCTCCTAAAGATTCCTTTCCTAGAGATAAAGAGAAGATACGCTTGGTGTAAAATATTTGCGTCATTGTGTTAGAAGACCAATGAGCACCTCCCAGACACGATAAAACCGCATAGCAACGAATGTTATGCGGTTTTATTGTTAACTATCCATGTTACCTATCACCACTGCGTCCTATGCATCCTTGCATAATATTCAGTACATTGTGATACTGGGCATCCTGCCCTTTTTACTACGTCTAGCAGTATTTACTACTGCTATCAGCAAAGGTTATGTGTCCTTACTTCATTTACTTTTATCATCCTGATGCCAGTAAATGAATCATTATCCTTAATGCGGTCAACTCAATCCTTGAGTCACATTCCCTAATGCCGTGTAGCTATAATGCCTAATTCTTGTTCTGCTGTTAAGTCGCGTAAGCGTCATTGAATGTAAGCATATGCTTACAAGACTTACATTTTATCAATCAATTACAACTTATTAACGCAAACGACACTTACTATCAATCTTTGTCCCTTATCATAGATAATGTAAGAAAACGTTTCTAAGTATTCCATGATAGGTTTGAAGAATGGGCCGTCACTACTGTACGCGGTCAAATAAACAATAGCGTAGTCGCTCTACAAATCCTACCGTACCAGAAACTCACAAAGTGCCTTACGCTTTTCGCTGACACAAGAAAACATCATAGCGAGCAACTTGAAAACATAATAGGATATTGAGTTATGGACATTCTAAAGTCTTTTTCATTTAAGACAGTGATATCTACTGGCCTTGTGGCCATATTATTAGGCACTACCGTCGGCTGTACCGTTGCAGGTCCAGGTTATGACAATCGACCCATATACCGTGATAACAATAACAGCACTGTGAATTACAATCGTGTCAGTCAGCAGCTGCGTCAGGACTTACGCCGTAAAGGCTATCAGGTTATGGATATCAAATCTGATGACTATCGTGGTAATCGCGCCCTTATCGCCCATGCCAGAAAGAACAATCAAAACTACGAGCTTAGGTACACTTATCCTAGTCTGAGACTTATCAGCTCAAATAGAAGCTCTTGGTCTAATAACGGGCAAAAAGATAGATATAAAAAAGACCACTACAAAAAAGACAAACATAAAAATAATGGCAAACATAAAGGCAAGTATAAGCACAATAAGCATCATTGATTTAAAAAGAAGTTAAGATTTTGACATCACCAACCTAGTGATGACTTTGTGATTGCTTTCGGTCAAATATACCAGCCCTTGGTATATTTGATCTTTTTTTACCTTATTAAAAGGTCAAATACTCAAAAGCGTCAGAACTCTTAAAAATCTAAGACGTTTATCACATCATAAGCAGGCGTCTCATAAGGATGTGCTTTTTTTAATGCAGTGATGACAGCATGAATCGCTGCTTTCTCAACAACCATCTCAACCCGCCACTCAGCGACTTTTTCGAGTCTATCATGCGCTCCGATATGCGGTGTACTGCCCGCCAATGGCTTAAACTGTCCTGTTCCCTGTACTTGCCAACAGCACTGCTCATAGTTGCCAATCGTGCCAGCACCAGCGGCAAACAACGCCGACTTTACTGGCTCTAATGCCTCATGGGGGATAAAAACCGTCAGCTTATACATAGTTTGTCTCCTAAAATACGGCTAGCATAAAATTAATATAGATCGCGCTTACTACTTCTTAGATAAAGATGGGTGATCAGTCCATGTATAGCGTAATAGCCAATCTTTGGCGTCACCAGCATAGTCGATACCAATGCGTGGACGCAATGATATCGGCGGCGCACAGCCATCATCTTCTATCCACACTCCTGAAATAGGTGCGACAGGTTTACCATATAACTGCCGATCAATTTGCAATCGCTTGGTCAGTTTGCCTGGACCAGCAAACTGCTTGGGATGAGTGAGCTGTTTGTCTAATCTTAGCAATTGCTCATCTAGCAAACGGTCACTATCATCCAGCAAAAACCCAGCTCGTATCAGCACGGACTCAGGAGATTCTGCGGTAGCAGTGATGACGTTGAGCATATGATGGATACCGTAAGTCAAATAGACGTAAAACACGCCGCCTTGCTCATACATAATTTCAGTACGCGCTGTCCGGCTACCCGCATGCGAATGACAGGCAGGGTCACTCTCTCCAACATAAGCTTCGGTTTCTGAGATACGCATACGCAATACTTTAGGTACACCATCGGTATCTACCAGCTTCCTACATAGTACTTTACCCACCAAATCAGCAGCAACCACACAGGTGGGTCGAGCAAACCAAATCGGCTCAAGTACTGTTTTGGTTATAGACTTAGGCATTGTAGGGTTAGACATAGAAGCTGAGTCTCCTAGCTGAGTAATGAAGCTTTATTATAAAAACAGTGCGCCGCCTACATCGTGCACATTTCATAACGATTCAGTAATTTTTTGCATAAAAAAACTGAGCACATGGCTCAGTCTTTTTATTTTATTGGCAAAAAAGCTCAAACAAAACGCTTAGCTTAATGGCACACCAATACGGTTAGCGACTTCTTCATAAGCTTCGATCACATCGCCCAATGACTGGCGGAAACGGTCTTTGTCTAACTTTTTCTTGGTAGTCTTATCCCAAATACGGCAGCCATCTGGTGAGAACTCATCGCCTAAAACAATACGATCATGGAATACCCCAAACTCGAGCTTAAAGTCTACCAAAATTAAATCGCCTGCATCAAACAGTGCTTTTAATACATCGTTGACTTGATAAGTCAGTTCTTCCATCTTTGCCAATTGCGCTTTCGTTGCCCAACCCAAAGAGACAGAAAGTGACTCATTCACCATCGGATCACCGAGCGCATCATCTTTATAGAACAGCTCATAAGTAGACGGTGTCAACGCTTGCCCTTCCTCCAAGCCCAAACGACGAACCAAACTACCCGCTGCAAAGTTACGAACCACGCACTCAACGGGAATCATGTCTAAACGCTTGACCAACACTTCGTCTTCCGACAGCTGTTTTTCGAAATGCGTTTCGATACCAGCATCAGCCAATTTTTGCATGATAAAGGCGTTAAAGCGATTGTTGACGACGCCTTTGCGGGCTAATTGTTCGATACGCTTACCATCAAGCGCTGAGGTGTCATCACGAAAGTGTAAAATCAAAAGATCGTTGTCTTCTGTTTCATAGACAGACTTGGCTTTGCCTTTATACAGCAGTTGTTGCTTTTGCATTGTGGGGGTTCCTGTTCGTTCAAGCTTATGTGGTAAAAACGCGCAGCTACCACTATGGTCTTATATTACTGTATCAATCACAGTGTAATGAATAACAGTAAAAAGGCAGTGGTATAAATAGAGAAATAGGTTTAATTTGAAGGATTACTGACAGCACGTTGAGGCTTTGGCAGTTGATACTGGCTACCTGACTCGTTTTGTAGTTTGAGCGTGTTTGCACCCGCATTAGGAGTTGGGTACAAAGGCACAAAAGGCGCGGTTTCTTGATCAGCCGGTAGCTCTACGGGTGCAAGCTTTTTGCTTTGCTGATACTCTAAGCTACCATTGTCACGTTTACCAAGTAAGTTTTTTGTTGCTTGGCAACCGCTCAACACTAAGGTGCTTCCCATAATTATGGTGAGCATGACAGGGAATATCTTTGTAGTCGTTGATGATGTCTTCATCATGTTATCTCTCTGAATTAGCAAGTATGGCTTATTTGGGCAATGGACTTATCGTTTGATAAAATCTTATAAGCGGTTGCTAAGCCTACGTCATCACTAACTGACTTAGCATTTATCAGCAAAATTTTTATAGTAAGTTTGCACGTACTAGGGCGTCATCGATGGTCGCATGATGTTGCTCAGCCAGCCAGACTAATGGCAGGCGAATACCCGTATCTATCATACCCATTTTATTGAGGGCATACTTTGCGGGAATAGGGCTTGATTCGATAAATAAGTCACGGTGTAAATGCTTGACCACATCATGTACTTTATTAGCCGTGTCAAAATCGCCGCGCAAGCCTGCACCAAAGGTCTCACTCATGGCTTTTGGCGCCACATTGGCTGTCACTGAGATATTCCCTTTACCGCCAAACTTCATTAGCTCAAGTGCCGTGCCGTCATCTCCAGATAACACCACCATTCTGTCACCAACGGCTTTGATCAATTGCTCACCGCGGATCACTGAACCTGTCGCATCTTTAATCGCTACGATATTGTCTATATCGGCTAAGCGCTCAACGGTTTCTTGGGCGATATCAACGACCGTACGACCAGGCACATTGTAAAGCATTTGCGGGATATTCACCGCTTTTGCGATTGCTTTATAATGCTGATATAAGCCTTCTTGGGGCGGCTTATTATAATAAGGGGCGACCAATAACGCGCAGTCTGCACCAGCATCCGCCGCATCTTGAGTCAGCTTAATGGCTTCCATCGTGTTGTTAGCACCTGTACCAGCGATGACCGGTACACGACCTTTGACATGCTGTACAAAATAGCGAATAACATCGCTATGCTCTTGCATAGACAATGTCGCCGACTCGCCAGTGGTACCGACCGCAACGAGGCAATGGGTGCCTTGCTCAATCTGCCAATCTATGAGGTCTGCCAGACGTTTATAATCAACCGTGCCGTCAGGATGCATGGGCGTTACCAAAGCTACCATTGAGCCTTGTAGTCGGGTTTTGATCTCGTCGTATGCTGTGCTCATAACCGTGCCTTACTGTATTATCCTAGCTTTTTTCAAAGCTGTCACATGATAGGTCGTTTGCAAGTGCCAACCTCCGCGTGTTTATGTCGGCACTCATCATAGGTGCATGCATAAACAATATGGCCGTTCTCTTGCTTGATAGTAATGCTAAATGTTTGCTTATTATTATGGCGTACGCTGCATAAATTTTATGTGCTCAAATCGGTATTGGCGTTATTTCCGTCCGTTACTGATCATAGCGATTAAATAATAAACATATAATAATAAAAACGCCTGCTAGTGTAGCATATTTTGATTTGACCGCTATCAATCAATTAACGTTCAATATAATCAGTGAATAACAAATCAAGCGTCTTTTTTATTGTTTATAAATTATAGATACTGGGCTTTAACCTTGCAACGTAATAGATTAAACCCTTGGTCATTAGTAAGCCCAATGCAAATATACATCAGAATCTTGGACACGGTTAACGAATTTTCAACACATCGATCGTGGGACGATACAAACGAAAAGGCAATCCTCGCGTGCCGATTGCCACTATCGCTATGAATAATTCTATGGGCACACTATTTGAATACTGCCACGCTGTTTTTACCGGTCATCTTTATACCTGTACCATATCACTGTTACTCAATACGGAGGCCGATAATAGCAGGGATGCCTTGGCGAATCACCTCAATGGTCACCACACCTTTTTTGGGCAATGATGAGATAGCACTGGAAAAATCAGTGACTTTCTGAATCGGCTTTTGGTGAAAATTGGTAATCACATCCCCTGCCAAGATACCTGAGCGCGCCGCCAGCCCCGTCGGATCAACCGCGGTAACCAAGATACCCGTTTTATTGTCCACGGCGATTTCTGCTTGCTCATCAGCAGTCAAATTACGCAAACGCAGGCCTAATTGTATGTCATCATTTTGCTGATCGCCGCCTTGGGCTCTGACATCATTGGGCGCATAAGTGAGTTTACCGCTGACGATCATCTGCTTACCATTACGCTGAATCTGGGCACGAAATGTATCGCTAGGTTTGGCACGATTGAGCAAGTTCAATAAATCTGAGGCGCGCATAATTTGCACATTGTTATATTGTAAAATAATATCACCAGGTTTTAGCCCGGCTTTTTGTGCGGGTGAGTCCGGCGATACCCGTGTCAATAAAGCGCCTTGCGGACGGTCTAAGTTATAAGCTTCGGCCAAATTACGATCGATATCTTGTGGATAAATTCCTAAATAGGCCCGTACCACTTCTCCCTCTGTCTTTAATTGCTCATAGATGTCCATGGCAGCGTCAATCGGAATGGAGAACGACAGACCCATATAACCGCCCGTCCCACTAAAAATACGTGAGTTAATACCAATGACTTCACCGCGCTGGTTAAATAGTGGGCCGCCTGAGTTGCCCGGATTTAGTGCCACATCTGTTTGGATAAACGGCACACTAGTCTCACGAGAAAAGCTGCGGGACTTGGCACTGACGATACCAGCAGACGCTGAATAATCAAAACCAAATGGTGAACCAATCGCTAGCACAGGCTCCCCGACTTTCAAGGCATTTGAATCACCAATAGGCAGCGCTGGGAACTGACTACCTGCTACTTTTAGTACCGCCACATCTGAGCGCTCATCACTACCAACCAAGGTCGCATCAAGCTCCGTTCTATCATTGAGCGTGACAGTAATATTATCAGCACCGGCTACCACATGATGGTTGGTCAGCATATAACCATCAGATGTGACAAAAAATCCAGTGCCATAAGCGTGTTCAATCGCAGGCGTGGTGGCCTGATCGGGGATGCGCAGACGATCACCAAAGAACTGCCGCAGTAACTCTGCCGTCTGCGCCTTGGCAAGCTCGGCCTCACTCACCGTTTTTGTGACATTCACGCGAGCAACCGCTGGCGTGACTTGTTGTACCAAGCCAGAAAAGTCTGCCGTGGTCACTGCTGCTTGTGCACTGGTTATGGTCGTGGCCGTGATGCCAGAAACCATCGCCGTGCTGACGGCAAGCGCCAACGCGCCACGTTGCAACCAATGCTGTATTCCAAATTTAGCGTGCGCTGTAAACATATTGATAGGCATATCGTCTTCCATATGAGTGGTCAATTATTATTGTTAAGGGCCATTTTTGGCTATTATTGGTAGTAATTTGTATTAAATAATCTTAAAAAGTATGGCCTTAAACGCTATGAGTCAGTTTACTACCGTGAAAACGCTTTTAAAGCCACATAGTACTGCTGGGATAAAGTTTTCACAGCGGCTGTATCAATATCCAATCACCCAAAGACGAGTGTTCTACTCGAGCGTGCAGGATAAACACGGCTACTGTATGATAAATAGTAACGTAATCTTGTCATGGTTTCGACAGTACAAGACCACCTAAAGCGCAGTTATTTCATCATTACCTGATCCCGTTTTATAGCTGAACGACGATATCGTGGTCAGAGCAGCCATGATAGGTATGAAATAAAACCATGTTATGATAGCAAGCCAAATAACTTTATAAACAAACAAAAGTTAATTTTACTAACTATAAGTTTATCAGATTGGCAATCATTACCCTTATTTTTCATCTTTTGCATTTCTAAAGTGACTCTATATATCTAGATGTATTTAGGAATGCTTTTGTCTTTACTACTTTATAGTATATATATCATATCTAGCGCCTGTTTTACCTCATGACGGCTAGCGTTACTGTAGCTCAAACTTTATAAAAAGTACTGGTATCTCATTGATGACACTGCCTGCCCTTTTTATAAAAGCGATTGATAGATATAAAATATGACAAGATTACAAAAGGATTAACTTATGGATACCGCCCTATTATTATCCGGCGTGGTTGGGATTGGCATTGCCGCCCAATGGTTGGCTTGGTATTTAAAGCAACCGTCCATTTTATTTTTATTACTGATTGGCATTATCGTGGGGCCAGTGCTCGGTGTATTCGACCCTGATTTGGTACTGGGGGAGCTGATGTTCCCTTTCATCTCTTTGGGGGTGGCGATTATCTTATTTGAAGGCTCGCTAACCTTAGAGTTTGATGAGATTAAACAACACGGTACTGTGGTGCAAATGCTGGTATCAGTTGGCGTCCTGATCACCATTGCTATCGTCGCGTTATCGACTTATTTGTTATTCGATGTCGACCCACTGATCGCCTTATTGTTTGGTGCCCTAGTGTGCGTCACTGGTCCGACCGTGATCATGCCGCTACTGCGTAGTGTGCGCCCTAATAAGACGATCTCCAATATCCTAAAGTGGGAAGGGATCATCATTGACCCAATCGGCGCTATCGCGGTGGTATTGGTCTATGAGTATATTATCTCAGGTGGTGAAGCCAGCAGTATCTTACTGTTTGCCAAAATTGTGATACTGGCGACGGCTCTTGGTATGGCGGGTGCTTGGTTACTGGCGTTTTTGATGCGCCGTCATATGATTCCAGAATTTTTGCGTAATGTGTTTACCCTTGCCTTCGTCTTGGTGTTGTTTTCTATCTCCAACCATTTAGAGCACGAGTCTGGCCTATTGACCGTGACTGTGCTGGGTGTGGCCTTAGCGAACTGGCCAAAGTTCCCCCGCGAGACGATTTTAGAGTTTAACGAGTCATTAACCATCCTACTGATTTCTGTGCTCTTTATTATTTTGGCCGCCCGTGTGGAGTTGGCAAGTTTATTGAGCGTTGGTTTCGCAGGCTTGGTACTACTTGCTATCGTGATGTTTGTGGCACGCCCCTTATCGGTGTGGGCATCGGCTATTGGCTCAAACCTCAGGACCAATGAAAAACTGATGATCAGCTGGATTGGACCTCGCGGTATCGTCGCTGCTGCGATTTCATCATTGTTTGCCATTCGCTTGCAAGAGTATGATATCCAAGGAGTTGAGCTACTGGTGCCTTTGGTATTTATGGTCATCATTGGTACGGTGATGATTCAGGGCTTGGGGGCAAAAGTGATCGGCAATTTACTTGGGGTCCGTGAGCCTGAGACCAATGGTATCCTGATCGTTGGCTCAAACCCAATCGCCCTTTTGATCGCCACCTCTTTAAAAGATCAAGGGTTTGACGTCATCGTCGCCCACAATAACTATACCAATATTGCTCGTGCCCGCATGAGTGGTTTGCGTACTTATTTTGGTAACCCCATCTCTGATCATGCAGATCATCATCTTGACCTTATCGGTATTGGTCGCCTGTTTGCCATGAGTATGGATAAAGAGATGAACACCTTATCCGAGATTCATTACCGTCATGAATTCGGTGAGCGTAAAATATACCGTCTTAAATTCAGTGATGAAAAAGTCAGAAGCGAGCGTGAGGACAAGCAATCAAACTTCCACTCACAGTGGCTGTTTGGCAAAGACGTCACTTACACCAAGCTTGCCAGCATGCTGTCAAAAAAAGCCCGTATCAAAATTACCAACATCACTGATAGCTACAGCTTTGAGCAATACAAAGCCGACAACAAACAGTTTGTACCGCTTTATACCATCGACAAAGAAGGTAAGCTGCATGTCTTTACCGATAAATTTGATGGTACCGTGCCACGTGATCGCAAGCTTATCTCGTTAGTGGTAGAGGATGAGGTGCAACCAAAGCCAGTAGATGTAACGGCTAAACAAGAACAAGCCCGTCTGACCGCAGACGCTAACTTTGAGTCCAATTCAAAAGCGCCTGAAAAACGCAAAGAAAAGGAGCTGAGCGATGATAGTAATCATGCTATCAAACCAGAGGCACTAGTAGACGGCGAAAAAGACACGACCACACATGCGGTTAGTGACTCGTCAACTAAACCAAACGACAGCTCGGAGTCTAAATCCCCTAGCACAGCAAAAGGGGCCAATGACAAAGCGACAGAGCCAAAAGAGGCCTTAACTGATACCGCGAATAAAGGGGTAATGTCAGCCAATGCGACGGCAACGTCAAAGAACAAAACGGCCAATAACAGCAGTACCAATGGCAATGGCAGCGCCCCTAAAAACAAAAAAGGTTCGCTTGACCCAAATCGCCTACCCGACTCTAACCAAGACCATACTGTCAGCTCTGACGTCGATATCACGAAAAATGCTGAGCGTCAAAACACAGACAACAACGTAGACAAGTAATAACTGACAGACTATTAACGACCGTCTAAACGGTAATAAAACGTAAAAGCCCCAACGCGATGTTGGGGCTTTTTCAATGCTTCAATGCTTCAATGCTTCAATGCTTCAATGCTTCAATGATTTTTGAGAGTACATTTCAGTTAGGGAGCCGCTAACTTGTCCTGCACCGTTTGCCACACTCTCGCGCTAACGTCATCAGCAGTGCCTGAGGCATCAACACGCTGTATCCGCGCAGGGTACTCAGTAGCAAGGGTACTAAATCCCTTATGTACCCAAGTAAAAAACTCCGTAGCCTGCTGCTCAAACCGATCGGCAGCACCGCGTTTGTTGGCGCGTGCCATCCCCTCTAATACGGGCAAATCCAACCACAAGGTCAAATCTGGTAACTGCGGCACAAACTGGTTGATAAGTGTGTCAATCTTAGCACGCATCACATCATCACCATGCGCGCGACCAAAACCTTGATAGGCAATGGTCGAGTCGGTAAACCGATCACATATCACCCATGTACCGCGTTGCAACGCTGGCAGAATCACTTGCTGCATATGGTCACAGCGCGCCGCAAATAGTAACAATAGCTCTGTATCGTCATTAATATCGGTCGTAGGGTCTAATAATATAGCACGCAACCGCTCCGCAAACGGGCTACCACCTGGCTCACGGGTACGCTGGTATTCGATACCGCTGTCTTGTAAACGCGCGCACAGCTGCTCAATAGCCGTCGTTTTACCCACGCCTTCGGTACCCTCAAAACTGATAAAGCGCCCGTGATGGGGCGCGGTGTCATTGGTTGATGTAGGCAAGATTGTTTGAGACACACGCTCTTGTACAGATGCTGACATGATATGACCTTATGTCACTCATGAGCATTATATTTATAACACTCATTAAATGATAAATTGCTTAATGAACAATACGCAAAAAGTAACTTACTGCGGCGGCGTTTGTGATTTTTTCTCACGCATGACGCTCAAATACTCTTTTACCGCTTGATTGTGCTCAGCCAAGCTACTGGTAAACTTGTGGCCACCCGTACCAGTCGCCACAAAGTATAGCGCGTCACTGTCTGCTGGATGCAAAGTCGCTTCGATAGAAGCGGCAGAAGGAAGCGCGATTGGCGTTGGCGGCAAACCATCGATTTGATACGTATTATAAGACGTTTTTTCGTCAATGTCTTTACGGCGAATATTGCCATCATAGCGGCTACCCATCCCATAGATAATGGTTGGATCTGTTTGCATACGCATGCCTTTATCCAAGCGATTTTTAAACACTGCAGCGACCAATGGACGCTCTTCCACCACACTGGTTTCTTTTTCGATAATGGATGCCATAATCAGCGCTTCATAAGGCGTCTTATAAGGTAAATCTGCTGCCCGGTTTTCCCACGCTTCGGTCAGTGTTTGCTGCTGACGTTTATACAAGTCTGTCAGCACCTGCTTATCACTGGTGCCTTCACCATAATAATATGTATCAGGCGCAAACCAGCCCTCCAGATTGTGATTGACAATGGGATCGCTACTATTCACCACGGCAGCTGGCAATATACCGACCAAATCTAGCGCTTGGGCAATACTGGTATTATCGCTATCAGCGGTTAGGACTTCTTTTTTGATCCCATTATTGTCCCGTAGTGTTTGATACAAATCTTGAGAGGTTTTCCCTTCGATAATCTGCACTTTTACCATCGCTGCTTTTGCGCCCTGCTCTAACACTTGCAGCGCCTCAGCCATGGTGGGGTTTTCTGGTAACTGGTAAATACCCGCATGGAGTGGGGCATCAACTTGTGACTTGATATACAGCTTGGCAACGCTAGCAGAAAACAGCGGAATCTGCTGTTGCCACTGCGGTAGCAAACCATAATAGGTCTGGCCCTTCTCAATGGTGACCATCTGCGCTGGCTGCTCAATACGCCCAAACAACGTTTGATAGACCATCACCAACAAAAACGCGGCAATAAGCCCAAGTACGAGCAGTACCTGATAACCACGCTGCATAAAGAACGAGGGGTTGTCCACTTTATACTCACGCGGCTTACTCTCTCCGCTAATGAGCGAGACATCTGTCGCAGGCGCTTCTTTGACTGGCTGTGGGTCCGGTTGCGCGGTGTCGACACGTTCTCCCACAGTGCTATCTTGTTTATTGGGTGGTGACTCATTAGGGCGTTCAGGTGTAGGCTTACTCATGGCAACTCGCGAGGCAGATGTTTGCTAGAATTTAGCACTGAACTGTGCCATTTTCAATGGTATTTGCTTAGCTTATGAACTAACTTGTCGTTGGTGCTTATTTATCTGCCTTAAAACTCATCGCTTTTGTGGGTATTGCTAGCGTGTCTATTTGTCGATAACAAACTTAGTTTTTCGAATAATATTAAATAGGGGCAAAATCCACAATATCACCTGACAATAACCTCAAGCTGCTCATAGGCATGATACCGCGCAGCGCATTGCAAAAGAATAGTCGGGTTACTCTGGGCAAATCCTCATCTGTTAACGACCTTATCACGACGGGCCGTTCAGTATCAGATAAAGCATCAATAATCACCTGCCGCATGACGCCTGCGACACCTGATTGTGCCATAGAAGGCGTATACCATTGACCAGTGGTTAAATAATTGGGAGCATCTATATCAATCTTAATACTGGGTGTTGGCTCTGACAGTTGATAGAACACATTACTCATCGTGCCCTCAACCCAGTTACCGCTCATATCACGCAGCAGCCCTTCACCAAGACGCGTGACGATGCCAGCCGCTAATGGCTCAGCCTGCATGCGCTGTAACTCACCACTCGCCAGCACATTATCAAGCCGATTGAGACTTTTGAGTCCTGCCAGTGATGATGGCAAGCAGGCAATTTTTGAAGACAGACACATAGCAGCGCTGGTAAGCTGTACAGGGATTAAGCGCCCATCAGACAGAGGTAATTGCTTACCAGTATCAAGAGTCATTGCAGAGGTTTTTAGCCACGCCTCACAAGCGCTCCCAGAGGGGCTGGGCGTATAGCCATAACCTCGAACGTCTTGCACGGCACGAGTCACCACAAGTTTGAGCATGCCCTGCGCCAATTGCTGAGCATGGCTTTGTAAGATGGTCAGTAGTGAATGGCTATCTAGTTTGAGTTGCAAGGCTTTAGCATGGGAAATAAGGCGCTGATGATGATAGTCTGACCACAGTATTCGCCCATCAATGACGCCCATGGTCGTAAAAAAACCATCACCATATGCCAAACCACGATTGTCCGGTGACATGGTGGCCACCGAGGCATCTGTCATATCGCCTGATACAGGTAAACGTAGCCACTTATTAGACGGCATGACAGCTACCACACATTAGTTATTGTCTGTTTGGGCGGCAGATTTATTGATGACCAACATACAGCTATAAAACTCGCATTTTGCCAGCTCTATTTTTTGTCCACCGACCATTTTATTTTTGACGATTTGACCGTTGAGCATGTCAGCAATCAGTGTGCCACCCTCTTCGCCCATCAGCTGCCGCGCGAGCTTATAAGCTTTTTTGGCATGATTTTGACTCAGCTCTTTTTCTTTATCAGAGTCGGTAGGATTGGCATAATACCAGCCAAGTTCAAGATACTTCTCAGAGTCGATAATGTCTAAATAAGGCGCGTCCGTGTTCATAAAACGGTATTTGGTTGCTGGGTTGCTGGCATAGTCTAAGCTGTTTTCATCGGTGCTGATCACTTTACCAAAAGTCGATCTGATACTGTCTAAATCGTCCACATTAACTGACTCTACGTTATCAGTATGCCATGCCGAGACATCGTATCTGACTGGTGTGCCTTGCTGAACCGTCGCACCATCTAAGTCAGCCTTGGTCGGCGTACTAGCCGGTACGGCCGTATCAGCAGCATCTGTCTGTTCACTGGTTTGCGCGTTAGCGTCTTGATTTTGGGCATCACCTTGGCTACTATCACAGCCACTGATCGACACACCAACGGCCATTATCGTACCGACCAGAAGCGTCTGTAGGGTATTATTCCACATGGACAATTTACTCACATTTTCAGATTGGTCTCAAAATATTATTAACGAGCTGGCAGATAGATGCCGCGGTTAATAAAGACTGTTTTTATTAATAAGCTTGCTTATCACTGAGCACGTTATTCCTCAGTTTTTATCATTTAGCCATCGTTAGTGGCCTATTGACACAAAAATGACATACCAATTTCATGCGCCCTAGGCCGTGTCCACATTTTAAAAACGGTGATAAAAATAAGATAAATTGCCGTCAAACAAGAAAAATAGTGCAGATAATATCGAGATATTAACCAACTATTTGCCGCTGTTTGGCAAAATTTAGCTATTCTTAGTCCATTTAGAGGATAATCGATTGAACTGAGGACACGCCCTAGTGTACCCAACTGCTTAACACTTGACTACCCTTTACGTTACGCGTACCACTCCCAGAGAGGACAAATTTGTTAAAGTTCTAACGTGAAAAAACGCTCGCCTGCGTTAACTATTTATTCATTAAGCCGCGTTTGTTAAATGTGGCAGTATCCCTTATGATGAATGCGTTTTGACCCCTCTTTTAAACATGACTTTTTGCCTTTTACCGCCAGTGGAGCATTTATGACTCAGCATTTTATCGTTATTGGCAATCCGATTGCCCACAGTAAATCTCCTGAAATCCATACGCGATTCGCCGAGCAAACGGGCATCGATATTAGCTATCAACGTCAGTATTGCCCCGTTGATGCTGCCAGCTTTACCGCGGTGATTGAGGCGTTTTTTCATGGTGGCGGCATCGGAGCCAACGTTACCGTACCCTTCAAGCAAGTGGCTTATGACTGCTGCCTGGCGCGCGGCGGTTTATCAGAGCATGCCAAGGTTGCCGGTGCGGTCAATACGCTATTGTTAAATAAAACGTGGCGGGAGAACGGCACACCGATAGCAGAGGCCATCTATGGTGATAACACCGACGGTCAAGGGTTGGTCAATCACATCATGAGTTTGCGCTGGCCGCTCGCGGGCGCACGCGTTGCACTCATTGGCGCAGGCGGAGCAGCCCGTGGTGTGGTACTGCCACTGGTAGAAGCGGGTATTGCATCACTTACCATCGCTAATCGCACCCTAAGCAAGGCGACGGATTTGGTCCATGAGCTGAGTGCCGCCAGTCCTACTATTGATAAGCAACAGATTGACACTTGTCGCACAGCTGAATTAAACGGACAATTTGATATCATCATCAATGCCACGTCTATTGGCTTATCAGGTGATACGCTACCCCTTAGCGAAGCACTCAACTGTCACTATGCTTACGATATGATGTATGGTCGCCCGCTGCCGTTTTTACAGCGTTTTAGCGCCCGTGGCGCGCAGGTATCCGACGGCTATGGCATGCTTATCGGACAAGCCGCATTAAGTTTTGAGCGCTGGACAGGTCAGCACATTGATGTGGCGAAAGTCACTCATACTTTGCTCAATCATTAATGAAAAGCGTGCATGAAAAAGGCGTATAACTCTGGTTTATACGCCTTTCACTATTCATTACTATTTACTCACAACACTTTATTTAAAGGGCGTCATTTACCCAAAACGAGCCAGCAGCCAGTTCTCCATACGCCGTAGCGGCACTCGTAAATTGGTTGAATGCATCACTACGCCACCACCCAGACCGACTAAGCAACCAATCAACGTATCAAACAAGCGCGCAAGAATCACTGTCTGATAGGCTTGCTCATAAAGTGGTAAACCACTGCCATACTCAGCGATAAATATCGTCAACGGCGTGATGAATATCACTGCCAGTCCATAATGTCGATCGACCAACGATTCAATACAGAGCATCATCGTCAGGATTGACACTGCCACTCCCCATATCGATAGCCCCCAAGATAACATCCAGCCCGCCAGACTCACGCCCACGATCGTTCCTAGTAAGCGATGAATTTGCTTAATCCACATGGTACGCAAATGAATACCTTGAATAATAAGAAAGCAGCTGACCGCTGCCCAATAAGGATTGGTCAGATTGAGGCCTAATGCTATGAGCAGGGCTAAACTGACGAAACCCGCCACGATAACACTCTCAGTGATCGTGTCTGGCTCGTAGCTATAAGTGGGCGTAGGAGTCGATGGCCGCGTCGCTAATAGAAACAAGGAATACGCGAGCGCCATGACGAGCGCGAAACCACTACCCAGCATCACCAAACCTATGGCTGGCATAATGTCCTCTAAAGGCAGTGGTATAAATAACGCAATAGCCCCAGCCATCATCACAAACAATCCTGCTGGCGGCGGCTGTCGATAATAACGCCCGAAAATGACGATACCAAAAGCCATCAAGGTAAATATTGGCAATTTTAATAAAGGAGCTTGCTGGGCAATCAAACCCAGCGCAAAGCACAGCGACATAGCAAACCCCCACGCCATCACCGTGACCAAGCGATAGGACAGCTTACCCGCTAATGGGGTATTTAAAATCACCATCGCACCCAAAGACGCCTTAATGCCTGATGGCAAAGCACCAAAATAAGCCCCCACAAACACAGGAAAGCTGATGGCGATCGTCGCGATAATCGGCATATGCCAAGGTCTTTTGCTACGATTCACTGTCAACAAATGGGTCAGCTCACCATCCAGTAAAATTTTTATGCGAGCCAATAACTTTGTCAGCCAAGATGCTCGCTTTGTCTTGCGCGTTGATGCGCTCATGGTTGGCCCTCCTTATTACTATAAATGCGCTTAAACGGGAGTTTTTATACGCGAATATTGACGATAAATCCGCGCTTAATCAGCAGCACTAGTGAAAATTTAATTTACAATGCAACACTTAAAGTTTTAATTATATATATAAATCATGAATATTAGTTATTAGTTATATATTTGTCGCTATAGAAGACTTATACTGACCTTAACGCCTGAACAGCTGTTTTTTATCAAGGACGCCTTAACGGCCATCAAAATGGACACGCTGTTTTTCATATAGCTGAGTGACGACCAGTAGTATTGACCCCCTTTACCCCAACTCATTAAATAACCGTTTATGTAAACCGTGGCTCCATTGTGATGAGCCAACAGGCTACGATAGCGAATAACTAAAGAGAGCGACTATGTTAACTTACAAAGCCCCTTTGCGTGATATCAAGTTTTTGATTAATGATGTTTTTGACTTTCAAACTCATTATAAAGATTTGGACAACGGCGAAAACGCCGATCCTGAAACGATCGATATGATTTTACAAGGCATGGCAGATTTTGCCGAAAACGTCCTTGCCCCTATCTATCAGTCAGCTGATGAAGAAGGCTGTCATTTTGACAATGGAGAAGTGACTACGCCAAAAGGTTTTAAAGAAGCTTATAACCAGTTTGTCGAAGGCGGCTGGCAAGGCATCTCCTACCCTGAGGAATACGGTGGTATGAATTTGCCAACCTCAATCAACCTCATCAAAGCTGAGATGATTGGTACGGCTAACTGGCCGTGGGCGATGTACACAGGTTTATCAACCGGTTGTATCAACACCCTCCTCCAGTACGGTACGGACGAGCAAAAAGAGCTTTACTTACCTAAATTGGTCGAAGGTTCTTGGGCCGGCACCATGTGCTTGACTGAACCTCAGTGTGGTACCGACTTAGGACAGGTCAAATCAAAAGCCATCCCACAAGATGATGGCACGTATAAAATTAGCGGTACCAAAATTTTCATCTCAAGCGGTGAGCATGACCTAACAGACAATATCATTCATATCGTCTTAGCCCGCCTGCCAAATGCACCAGAAGGCACACGCGGTATCTCGCTGTTCATCGTCCCAAAATTCACCCCAAATGCTGACGGTGAATCTGGCGAGCGTAACGCGGTAGTCTGTGGTTCCATCGAACACAAAATGGGTATCAGCTCATCTTCTACCTGTGTGTTGAACTTTGATGGTGCGACAGGTTACTTGATTGGTGAGCCGCACAAGGGTCTAAAAGCCATGTTCACTTTTATGAACACGGCCCGTATCGGGACTGGTATCCAAGGATTGGCGCATACTGAGCTGTCTTTCCAAAACGCGCTACCATATGCAAAAGAGCGCCGCTCGATGCGTGCTTTATCAGGCACTAAAGACCCTGAAAAAGTGGCTGATGCCATCATTCATCATGCGGACGTACGCCGTATGCTATTGACGCAAAAAGCCTTTGCTGAAGGTGGCCGCTCAATGATTTATCATTCAGCGCGCTATGCAGATAAAATGGCACAAGGCATCGCAAACGGCAATGATGAAGAGTTCGAAAAATGGGATGATAAACTGGGATTCTACACCCCTATTTTAAAAGGTTTCTTAACCGAACTGGGCATCGAAGCTGCCAAACATGGTCAGCAAATCTATGGTGGCCATGGCTATATCAAAGAATGGGGTATGGAGCTCATCGCTCGTGATGCTCGTATTGCCACTCTATACGAAGGTACGACTGGCGTACAAGCGCTTGATTTATTAGGTCGTAAAGTGATCTTGCAGTCTAAAGGTAAAATCATCCGCGATTACACCTCAAGCATCATGAAGTGGTGTGGCGAGTATGCCCTTGATAAAGACATGCGTAAATTCGTTTGGGCCCTAACCAAGCTGTGTGCTGAGTGGAACACCCTAACCGTACGTTTGATGCTCATGGCACGTAAAGACCGTGAAATCATCTCTGCTGCCTCAGACGATTTCTTGATGTACTCAGGCTATGTGATGATGGGGTATCATTGGGCACGTATGGCCGCTGTCGCTTATGAAAAGCTAAAAAATGGCGGAACAGAAGCACCAGAATTCTACCAAGCGAAAATCCAAACGGCCGAATTTTACTTTGATAAGCTGTTACCACGTACTTCCGGTCATGCCGAAGCCATGGTGGCACCAAGCGAAAGCATGACATCAATGGAAATTGACCACTTCTCTTTCCTCGATTAGAATTTGGGCTAAGTGTAAATCACACCTAGTCGATCATTGTTAAAAAAGTAGCTGTCATAAAAAGTGCCTGTCATAAAAAAGTGCCTATCATTTTGAACCGACCCCCATAAGTTGGACACAACTTATGGGGTATTTTTATGCGTTACGA
>NZ_JABASS010000017.1 GCF_016107545.1 Psychrobacter namhaensis | reverse complement strand
CGTATTAGCAGGCATTTAATCTAAATGGCAGTTACACAGAATCTGGGATACGCTCAAAAGTATAAAGACACATGTAAACAAGTGTAACTATATAATCGTTTTATCATGCACCCCTTACGCTTCTAGAAGCGTCATCTTATTATTACTCTTAATTAATATTAATCTAGCCCATGTAAACCGTAGCACACTGCTAAGGCTCAATCACTACATGGAGCTAAATCAATGACCCAGAACAACCAACCACCGCATAACGCATCCAGAAATTCATCAAAATGGTTATTACCAATAATCAAGATAATACTCAGCATTCTATTACCTTACTTACTCTCACCGTCCGATATCAGTATTTATATTTATCACATCACTACTGCCCTTCCCTCATAGCGACAGCGCATACACTGCCCTGACTGATACTCACCATAACTAGACTTTTATTAGGTGAGCAGTTAGGGTAAATGCTTGCCCATTATGATGGTTTATCCTATGTCCGAGCCTATTGCCAAGCCTGTCTCTACGCTTATAGATGACGCACCTTGGGAGCGTTACCGACGACCTTATGTGCGTGATTTGGCGTATGTGCTGGCGTGCCCCAATGTCTTAACGACGTGGCTGGACTTTTCGCCGCATCAAAATACGCATAAGGTTGAAGTACATAGTGCAAGCTTCTGGCAAGCACAGTTTGCAGCGTACCAACAGCGTTTAGAAGAGCTTGACACCACCACTGCCTACCAGACGCTCACCCGCTATTTACTCAAGCGTCCCAGTCCCAATCGCTTGGGCTTTCACTTTGAAGGATTATTATCATTTTGGCTAGAGGATGGTTTTGCGCGTCAGTTGCATCCCTACGAAACGTTGGCTAACAACGTGCAACTGTACAACGGCAAACAGACAACCGGCGAGCTTGATTTGATTTTATACAATCATGAAGAGCAGCTTGTCGAGCATTGGGAGCTGGCCATTAAGTTTTTTATGGGCTCAGCCCCGTTTGAACCTGTGAACTGGGTAGGTATTAATTCCAATGACAATCTACAGCGTAAAATGACCCATATGCAAACCAAGCAATTTCGAGCGGTGTGGGTAGATACTGAGGATCGAGGTCAAATCAAAATTGATAAGCGTTATGGCGTTATAAAAGGACGGTTCTTTTTACCCATAAACACCAAACACTTTGGCCGCTATGATTGGCCCGCTTGGCTACAACCCAGCTTCCCAATACATGAGTGGTGTGATAAAAATGATACGGTTAACCTCGCTACGATTGATACGACCACATTACGAGCTGCACATTATATTGAATGGTTTAGCAAACGCCGCTTTTACGATCGCGATGATGGTCATCCATCGCCACTCATCTACTCTGATAACGAGTCACTCAAAACAGGATTGTACTTTGAAGGTGATAGACCCATCGTTATTTACCCCCATCAGCGCGGCCAAGCTCACGACAGTTTTTAATATGCACTCGTAAAACCGTCAATATGTTTCAATCACTTGCATCAGCTCATACCTGAGCATATCCGCACTGGGCATACGCTCAGCGTGAAAACGGACGATGGCAATGCCTGCACTCGCCAGGGCTTTATCTTTTTTGTCATCAGCCTTTTGCCGCGCTTTACTGCTGTGCGTCCAATCATCCAGCTCAATCGCCACTAGCGTGGTCTGTGCATCAACATCCACGATTACATAATCGACGCTCTGACGGCAGATGCGGTTAAACCAAAAGCTACGCTCGGATGTCTCATTACTATTGGCTTCAATGATCCGCGACAGCTGAACTTGCACAAAGATGTGATATTCCGGCAGGGCGTTTTTGAGCTTATTAAAAAAAATCACTTCCGTATCGGTCATGATGGGCATTGGCGCAAACGGCCAAATCGCCAGCTCATCGCCGCGAACTGGCTTTGGGTCCGGCTCAGTGCTTTGACGTTTTGATAACAGCTTGGGTAACGTAATCAGCCCTAAAAATCCAACGGCCAATATTAAAAATATAACGCCAAATGACATGGTTTTACCTTATACAATATGAGAGTGAGCGGCTAGACGTCACGACCTTATTAAGATCACTAACTGATCACAACAGGGCAGCCCTTGTAGGCTGACAGGTTATATAAAAAGAGAGAATAAAAATGCTGCTCATCGTAACCAAACACGCGCCAATCAGCAAACTATAAAACAAAAAACACGACAGTAGATGTCGTGTTTTGATAGTTAGGAAATAAAAAGTCAGACCAACCTCATAAAAGCGCTCCTATTTATCTAAATATAAGCCTTTGATGACAATTGCCGCATCTGTACTTTAGCGCCAGTAAAGCACCCAAGCGTTGGTCGTATTGACTTTAGGATCGCTATTAATCTTATCTTTTAGGGCTAATGCGGCCACTTTACCGCGCTCAGGCCCCACGATTACTCGGACACCGCGACTGGTAGGACTGGTCTTCACTTGATAGCCCGCAGCTTGGAGTTTTTTTGCTAGTGCGTCCGCTTTGGCCTGATTATCTGCTAATGCCACTTGCACTCCAAAGCTACCTTTGGCATCCGTTTCTCTCGCTTCTTTGCGTGCCTCGCTGAGTTTTTGCTGGGCATCACGCTTAGCATCGGCAGATTTCTTTGCTAGCGCTTCTTCTCGTTGACGCTTTTCTTCACGTGCTTGCTCAGCCGCCGCTGCTTCACGCTCTAGACGTTGCACTTGATCACGCGACGGAATAGTTATGTTTTGACCCAGCTGTAGTGAGGTAGACGGTGAGATATTATTTGCTTGAGCCAAGACTTCAACTGGCATGTTGTATTGTCTAGCCAGTTTAATGAGCCCATCCCCTCTTTTGACTTGATACTCAGAAGGCGATTTTGGTGGCTCGTTTTTAGCGGCCTCCGCTGCCTCTTTTTTCCTCTCAGCCGCAGCTTGAGCGTCAGCTTGTCTCTTTGCTTCTGCTTGTTTTTTACTTTCTGCTAGTTTTTCAGCAGTGGCTGTTTCCTGTTTTGCTTCAGCCTGTTGCTTTTCATCTGCCTGCTTTTTCGCTTTGGCTTCTTTCACTGCATCGTCGGCGGCTTTAACCAACTTCTCAGCATCTTGCACTTCCTTACTTTTGCCATTCTTTTCCGTGTTTGTTTCCTCTGCTGAACTGTCACTCTGCTCACTTACCGCAGCGATATTTTTGACATACTGCTGACTTTCCGCCCGAGCTTTTGCTAATGCTTGCGCTTCAGCAACCTCTTGCTCTGTTAAGAACTGCTGAGCACGCCTTTCTTGCTCGGCAACGCGAGCGGCACGTTCTCTTTGTTTTTGCGCGAGGATACGTTTTTCAGTCTCAATGTCAGTCGTCAGTGGCTGCGGCAACTCTTGCTCGGTATCTGGCTTCTCTATCATCGCTGACGTTGGCGCAGGTTTATTGCTATCACCAATCTGTTGTACCATTGCGTATAGCATCACGCTACCGCCTATAATCATCCCAATGCCCAATAAGGCTTGTCTCGAAAAGTTCATCCGTTTACGTCTCTTAGTTGGTAATAAGGTTGATTGAGCGCCGCAGCTATCGTCTCAAAACTATACTATAGATAGCTTTAATCTGCAGTAACGGCCGTCGGTTTCGTCTATTCGTTCGCAGAATTTATACCGACTTTCTAATACCAGTCTGCTAAATCACTTTGATTATAAAGCATATTTTTCATGCTGTCTGCCATCATCCTATCACTAAAATTCACATGAAATAGCAGCTACTTTAACTTAAATCACGCTACCTCAAGAGCAGCCAGTGCCTCTCCAATCGTGTGAAAAGAGCCACAGACCACGATGAGATCTTGTGGTTGACTGGCGTTTATCACCGCCTGCGTCGCTGCCTGCAAACCCTCAAACTCATGTATCTGAGCGCCATCCACATACTCAGCTAAGATACTTTGCAGACGCTCGGTACTTGCAGCACGCGGATAGTCAATTTCAGCGATAAACCAGTCGCTAATTGGCAGATCTGCTTCGGTCAAACACTGCACGACTTTATTGATGTCCTTATCACCTAGCATTGAAAACAGCATTTTTATCTTTGGCGGCGCGATATGAGCGTGGCGGTTGTGCTTGTTTTGTTTTACTAAATGCTGCTGCCAAAAAGGTAACAACTGTGCCAGTAAAAACTCAACGCCTTGTTCGTTATGCGCCACGTCCAATAGCCAATGACGACCTTGCACTTCACGGTAGTCAAAGCGACCGGCTAACTTGACCGTTTGTAACGCTTGCTCAATCGCATGAGTGTCTACATTTAACGAACTTGCCAATACTGCTGACAGCGCGTTGGCGGTGTTGGTCAATGACAGTGCGGGCCGTGGTAGTTGCATCGTGACAGCGGCATTACTGTACTGCCACGTTTTTGCGTCGATTTCGCGGTAACTAAAATCTTGCCCAAACTGGTAGCAAGTCGCTTTATGCTTATTGATGGCTTGCTGCACACTATCTGGCATCGCTGTCGTACCGTAAATTAAGGGAATACCTTCACGTAAGATACCCGCTTTCTCGCGACCGATGTCTTCAACATTGTCGCCTAGCCAATCGACATGATCGATGCCGATGTTGGTAATCACTGCCATGTCAGGATCGATGATATTCACCACATCTAAACGGCCACCCAAGCCTACTTCTAACACCCAAACATCACAGTCTGCTTCAGCAAATATCAGTAATGCTGCCAGCGTCGTCATCTCAAAAAACGATAGGGTCAACGCGCATTCTAACCGTGCCAACTCTACTTTGCTAAAAGCATCAATCAACGTCTGATCACTGACCATCTCGCCATTGATACGCACGCGCTCATTAAAGACACTCAGGTGCGGCGACTGATACAGAGCGGTTTTATAACCGGCAGCTTGACACATCTGTGCGATAGCGGCGGTGGTTGACCCTTTGCCGTTGGTACCTGCCACCGTAAATACGTAGGCGTCATCCTTCGCTGATTGCACGACGCCTAGCGACTCAGCGACTGGCAATACTCGCGATAAACCCATGTCGATCGCAGAGACATGTATCTGCTGCATATAATCAAGCCACTCAGTTAGGCTGGCTTCGTTATTGGGGCTATGAGTACGAGAAGTTAAAGAATCAGACATGGACAAAACCTATATAAAAATTTTGATAAAAGCTCAAATTTGATAAAAGCTTAAAATAGTATAACGAGCTAAATAACAATAAAAAATAGCATTTACCGTGATTGACGATAAATGCTATTCGTTAGTGTTACCTATGCGATAGATATTAGCACGACAAGAAACCGTTATACATACCGTAATAGACGCTTTTATCTACTGAGCGTCAACATTCGGTACACGGCATAACTTGGCCAATAGACGGTAAATCGTGTCTATCAACTGATGACGATGCACCACTTCATCAACCACGCCATGCTCTAACAAAAATTCTGCCCGTTGGAACGGCTCTTCTAACGTCTCACGGACGGTTTGTTCAATCACGCGCTTGCCAGCAAAGCCGATCATCGCTTTTGGTTCTGCCAAGTGAATATCGCCGATCATGGCCAAAGAAGCCGTCACACCACCATAAACAGGATTGGTCAATACCACAATATAAGGTATGCCAGCTAAGCGCAAGCGTTCAATGGCGGCAGCGGTTCGTGCCATTTGCATTAATGACAGCAGACCTTCTTGCATACGGGCACCGCCCGAGGCTGCAAAGCACACTAAAGGGACTTTGTCTTCAAGGGCTTTTTCGGCCGCTTGGACAAAACGATCGCCAACCACTGACCCCATAGAGCCACCCATAAAACGGAAATCAAAGGCACAAGTGACCACATCTAGATTGCGCAATTTGCCGTGCATCACAATCAGTGCTTCACTCTCGCCTGTTTTCTCTTGTGCTTCCGTCATACGCTGTGGATAGGGTTTACTGTCCACAAAGCTTAGCGGATCTTTGGCGGTAAACTCTTGCCCAATCTCCCCATCTACTTGATCGAGTAGCCAGTTTAAGCGTTCACGAGCACTCATCGGTAAATGATGGTCACAATGTGGGCACACATAACAGTTAAAAATCAGCGCCGTATTGGTAATCATGGAGTGGCAGCTGCTACATTCCGTTGACGGTTCGGTCTCAACCGCAGTCAATGGTGCCGTCAGCTGTTGCTTGATCCCTGGTATCGGGCGATTAAACCATGATTGTCCAGCCGTCTTGTTATTTTGCTCAAGACTAGCAGCACTATCGTTGTTAGAATCGGGTTTTGTCATCGTATCAGTCATATTATTCGCCATTATCAAAGGCTTATCGGCAAGTTGGCTCATTCACTTGTCCCTAAGAGTAGATTTAAGAGTCACATACAGTCATAACATGAGCAGTTATAAGGCACACTTACGTGCAACTGTAACAATTTATATGTGAGGTTAGTTTACACACGTAAACTAACTTTAGCAAAGTCATTTGCCCCTGTCTTTATAAACAATGTGACGGCACCTTAACTTGACTATTGATCCTCTAAAAAATAAGGCCGCATACTCATATAATCTGAAAGTTAAGCACTTAAACTATCGAGTGCCGCCCGCAGCTCATCCATCTTAGTCATGATCTTTTGCTGAGCGCTTGCGACAGCATCGGCATCGTTAGCATCTATATCAGCAAAGTTCTGTACCAAGGCACTCCCTACGATCACGCCATCTGCATGAGTACCAATCGCTTTGGCCGAATCCGCATCACGAATACCAAAGCCCACACACACTGGCAAATCGGTTTTTGCCTTAATCGCTTGAACTTGGGTTGCCACATCATCCGTATCTAGCGTGGCTGAGCCTGTCACGCCTTTTAAAGACACATAATAGATGTAGCCGCCGCAATGGGTCAATACTTGCTCACGGCGCTCAGGCAAAGTCGTTGGCGATAGTAAGAAAATCTCATTCATCGAATGTTCAGTCAAATGCTGAGTAAAGCTGCCCGCCTCTGCTGGTGGTAAATCCACCATCAAGATACCATCGACGCCTGACTGCTCACATAAGGCGACAAAGTTATCATAACCGATAATCTCCACTGGATTAAGATAACCCATCAAGATAATCGGCGTTTGCGTGTCTTGTTGACGGAACTCTGCGACCATTTTTAGGGCATCACGGGTGCTGGTCCCTGCTGCTAAGGCACGCTCGCCCGCCAAGGCGACAACTGGACCATCTGCCATTGGATCAGAGAACGGCAAGCCAAGCTCGATCATATCCGCGCCGTGCTTAACCAAATCATGGAGCAAGTCTACGGTCGTCGTAGGATTAGGATCGCCCGCCATCACATAAGGAATGAGGGCTTTTTTGTTTTGTGATTTTAAGGTTGCAAACGTGCTTTCAATTCGGGTCATAGGAGTCTCTTAATTCATATAAATGAGCTTACTTGCTTGCCCCTTTATTAACTAACAAAGGGCGCTAAGCAATTTTTCTTATAAGCAATAGATTGGATAAGCGTGCAAAAGTAGTCGCTGCTACAGCTCAATCCCTTCTGCCTTCATCACCGAATGCAGATCCTTATCACCGCGACCTGACATATTGACGATAATGGTCTGATCAGGTGTCATCGTCTTAGCCAGCTTTAAGGCATAAGCGACTGCGTGAGCTGATTCAAGTGCAGGGATAATGCCTTCTTTGCGCGTGGACTCATGAAAGCCTTCTAGTGATTCTTTGTCAGTACAGCCAACGTATTCAACGCGCTTCATGTCTTTTAAAAAGCTGTGTTCAGGGCCGACACCGGGATAATCGAGTCCCGCTGAGATAGAATGCGTCTCTTGAATTTGGCCGTCATCATCTGCCATCAGGTAGGTACGGTTGCCATGTAGCACGCCGATACGACCAGCAGCCAGTGGCGCGGAATGACGACCTGACTCAATGCCATCACCCGTTGCTTCAACGCCATACATTTTAACGTCGGTGTCGTTTAGGAAGTCAAAGAACAAACCAATGGCGTTAGAGCCCCCGCCGACACAAGCGACTAGGGCATCCGGTAATTTACCCGTTTTTTCTAAATGCTGAATCCGCGCTTCTTTACCGATAATCGCCTGAAAATCACGGACTAATAGCGGATAAGGATGGGGGCCTGCAACCGTACCGATAATGTAATAAGTACTATCGACATTGGTGACCCAGTCGCGCATCGCTTCGTTCATGGCGTCTTTGAGCGTACGTGAGCCTGACGTGACAGGGACAACTTTTGCGCCAAGCAAGCGCATACGATAGACGTTCATCTTTTGACGCTCAACGTCGTCCGCGCCCATGTAAACGATACACTCTAGCCCTAAACGTGCCGCAATTGTTGCTGTCGCCACGCCATGCTGTCCTGCGCCCGTCTCAGCGATGATACGTTTTTTACCACACATTTTGGCAAGCAGTGCTTGGCCGATGGTGTTATTTACCTTGTGGGCACCTGTATGGTTGAGATCTTCACGCTTAAAGTAAATTTGCGCGCCGCCAATCTCATCACTCAAACGCTTGGCATGGTACAGCGGCGTTGGACGACCGACATAATTGACCAAATCATTGTGATACTCTTCCCAAAACGCAGGATCGGCTTTCACTTTGGTATAGAGCGTCTCTAGCTCTTCAAGCGCAGCCATCAAGGTTTCGGAGACGAAACGACCACCGTGTACACCAAAATGTCCGCGCGTATCCGGATATTGGTTGAAGTCGGCTACGTTTTCAGGATTGGTAAAAGTATTGACAGATTGCGCAGTGGCAGGTAGATCTTTGTTCGTGACATGACTCATGATAATTCCTACTGTAATAAGTGGTATTTTTTAGTATAAATATGGGGAAAACGGTTTAAGGAACTGGCTATGTAACGGTCATACAAAGCTAGCTACTCAGATTCGAAGGTACGCTAAGCGTCTCATTTTGCCATCGATCGCGTTTGACTGCTTTCATAAAGGCGCGCATTTTGGCGGTGTCTTTTTTGCCTTTGTCCTGCTCGATACCACCGCTGACATCGACTGCATAAATAGGCAGCTCTAAAGTCGCCGCGACATTTTCGGCATCGAGTCCACCCGCTAAGATAATGGGTAGCGCGCTGTCCTTTGGTATCAAGCTCCAATCGAAACGTGCGCCAGTACCACCATATTTATGCTGATGATACGCATCGAGTAAAATACTGCTCGCCCCTGCTGCGGCAAACTGATCAATCTGGGCGCGCACGCTAGCCGTGGTATGCTGATCAGCATTGATACGCAGCGCTTTGATCCAGCGCTTATTGACCATGCTTGCCAGCTGCTCACACTGCTCAGGCGTCTCATCGCCATGAAATTGAATGAGGTCAAAAGGTACATGATTGGCCAAATCAACCAGTTCATCCTCAGGCATATTAACCACTAACGCCACCACATTCACAAAAGCAGGCACCGCCGCGCTTAGCGTCTTTGCTTGCGTAAGCGTGACAGCACGCGGACTTGGTGGGTAAAACACCAAGCCGACCGCATCCACACCCAATTGTACAGCAGTATGAATATCACTAAGCTGGGTAAAACCGCAAAACTTAACGTGCATGACATGACCTTAAATAAGAAACTTAGCATGACAGGGTTAAACGGACTCGCGAAAAATGCCAATCGCTAGCGCTACCAAGTAAATATGATAATTTGTTAATCAGATGGCAAATCCATTGCATCCAAAAACTTATCCTAGCATACTTTTATTCCTAATTTTGTTTATGATTGACATAAGGCGACTTGAATGTCTAAGACCGCGTCAGCAACGGCTAACCACACTGATAGCAACGCTAAAAATACAAGCGTAAATCCGCCTCATTATTTGATGTGGTTTCGTCGTGATCTGCGAATTCATGATAATACCGCCCTAGCGGCTTTGTGTGAGCGGGCAAACGCAGACAACGCTCAGCTCAGCGCGGTGTTTTTTCTAACGCCCGCTCAGTGGCAAGCCCATGACATGTCACTTGCACAGGTTGACCATATCTCTCGTACCTTACCGCTACTTGCACAACACCTACAAGAGCAATTGAATGTCACGCTAATAGTGCAGGTCTGTCTCAGTTTTTCGGACTGTATAGATGCGCTAACTACCTTATGTAAGGACAATGCCATCAGCTGCATCATGACCAATCACGAGTACGAAGGCAATGAAATCAACCGTGATGAACAATTAAACGAGCGACTGACAAAAGACGATATCGAATTTGTCCGTTGGCATGACCAATGTATCTTGCCACCGCAAAGCATTACCACCAATGACGATAGCATGTATCAAGTATTTACTCCGTTTTATAAAAAATGGCGGCAGACGTTGGACGTAAGCGATCTACAACTACATACAGCAGCAGGGGTAAATGAGAAACAAAACGATGAGTTAACATTAGCAAAAAACAGTGCAAGCTCTGTTAAGGAGATAGAAAATCTCGGTAGAGCGGTCATGAATGACTACCAAAAAACACTGCAAAGTACGGAAGCATTACAGCATGTCAATATGGAAGCACAGCTCACTCAGGCAAGAGATGCTTATCCTGCTGGTGAGGCCACTGCTTGCCAGCGGTTAGAGGAGTTTGCTGCTGAAGATATCAATGATTACGATGTGAGTCGCGATATGCCTAGCCTACAGGCAACCAGTCAACTATCTGCCTATCTCACGATAGGGGCAATCAGCCCCAGACTTTGCTATGTTCAAGCAAGCAAAGTACAAGAAAAGCTTCACGGTAATGATGGCGACAATGACGATATCAACCGCTGGATCAGCGAGCTTGCGTGGCGAGATTTTTATCGTCATGTACTGGTCGATAAGCCAGCACTAATCCGCCACCAAGCCTACAAGGATGAAACGGACAAACAAATTAATTGGTCATACCATGAGGAGAGTTTTAAAGCCTGGTGTGTGGGAAAAACGGGTGTGCCACTGGTCGATGCTGCCATGCGCTGCCTCAATGCAACAGGCTTTATGCACAATCGCCTGCGGATGGTCACAGCGATGTTTTTGACTAAAGATTTGCTCATTGACTGGCGCTTGGGTGAGCGCTATTTTATGCAGCAGCTCATCGATGGTGACTTTGCATCCAACAATGGCGGCTGGCAATGGAGCGCCTCGACTGGTACGGATTCTGCGCCCTATTTCCGCATTATGAATCCCTTTAGCCAAGCTAAGACCCATGATACTGACGGGACGTTTATCAAGACGTGGCTACCTGAACTAAAGAGCATCCCTACCAATGTCTTGCACTCCGAAGACAAACTCCGCAAGGCGCTCGGTAAAGGGGGACAATTTGCCGACCTTGACTACCCTGTGCCCATGGTCGAGCATAAAAAAGCACGCCAGCTTGCTATCGCAGAATTTAAAAAATAACAATTAATTTAAACAAGTACGATTAGCCGTGTTAGCTATATATAGGTTTAACCATTTGCCGACACGGTCAGTGGCATTTGGCACGCCCCTGCCCCCTGATTGGTCACTGTTACCACGGCTCCTGTCAAAGCAAACAGCTGCTGCAATTGCGTTTGCGCGTTTTGTAGCGCCATATTCATTACGTCTCCTCGGCAAGCCCGTTCTAGGACTTCTTTTTTGGCCATACTTTGTGCTTGTGCTAAGATTTTTGGATCGACTTGCATCAGGCCAAAAGCGCCCGTTTGCCAATCATAAACCTCAATATCATCCAAATACACGGAGAATATCTCTGAGGGCGGTAAGGTAATATTGATTTTTGGCATGCTTGAGGCTGGTGTACCGCTGTCAGCTACCTGCTCTCCGTCTACATCAGTGTTAGCCTCAGCAGGCGGTACTACCTGTACCATCTCAGATGTCAACGTACTTAAATCAATACCCGCTTCTACCCGCCCACGAGCGATAAACAAGCCTTTTTGTTCATCCTGCCACAGCTTCATCCAGCTACCGGGACGCTCGCTTGTAATCACGGTATCGACACTAAACGCAACGGTATGCAAACGATTAAGCTGCTGGATTTGCGTGACCACACCCTCGCGAGTGATGGTTTCTATGGGCTCTTCTTCTGTTAGATTCTGCGCACTATAAATAGCAAAAACAATCGCGGCCAAACCAATGAGCAAAATAACCCATGACATCATGGCTATCGGTTTTTTCGCTTGCGGACTTCTCCCCTTATGCTCAATAGGAGAGCGATCATCAGGATTGTTCATATAGGCCACCTCAATACTTCATCATTTATACTGTATCGTTTATACCGTTTACTTCTATAAATTACATGACAAACATCGGTCTATAATATAAATGCTATTTTTGCGCCTTCACTTCAAGTTATGGCTACTAATATGCTACATAAGCCCCAATCCTCTTAGCTCTTCAAAATTCGCTGTTACTGACTGTAAACACGCTTAAAACCAGCAAACAGTGCCATTATGGCTGCCCCAGCTGAGACTTTAACGCCCGTTCGGTCTGAAAAAACAAAAAGTCATTGCGTCTTAGACAAACTTTACCTAACATAGTCAGATTGCATGGATAAAATGTCGGCATAGGTATACTTATCAGGATTTTAGCCTGAAATTACCCATTCAACCGCTCGATATATTGATATGTCAATCATAACTTTCCCTCTTTTATAAGAGCGGTTTACTTATGTGCTTTTTTACAAGCATTTTAGTCTCTAGGACACACCCTAGATTATTGCTAAGTGATAAAGGTAAGCTTGCGGCGGCCATGAAACGATTAGCCATACGCTCAACATCCTACTATTTCTTATTTTTTTATCGTTGATAAGGTTACGCTTTATTTATGAAAGCCAGTCAATTTTTATTTGCCACACTAAAAGAAACCCCAAGTGATGCCGACATCGCCTCAAGCCAGTTGATGGTGCGTGCCGGCCTCATTCGCAAAATCGCTTCTGGGTTATATATTTGGTTGCCCATGGGGCTGCGCGTCTTACAAAAAGTCGAACGTATTGTTCGTGAAGAGATGCAAAATGTCGGCGCGCAAGAAGTGCTGATGCCCATGACCCAACCTGCAGAGCTTTGGCAGACGACGGGACGTTTTGACGATTATGGTCCTGAGCTACTTCGCTTTAAAGACCGTCATGATCGTGATTTCGTGCTTGGTCCCACTCACGAAGAGGTTATCACCAATCTTGCTCAAGGTGAGCTACGTAGCTATAAGCAGCTGCCGATAACTTTCTTTCAAATTCAAGGCAAGTTCCGTGATGAGATTCGTCCGCGCTTTGGGGTGATGCGTGCTCGCGAGTTCACCATGAAAGACGCCTATTCGTTCCATCTTGATCAAGCATCATTGGCTAAGACTTATCATGACATGTATGACGCCTATACCCGCATCTTTACCCGCTTGGGTTTGGATTTCCGCGCGGTACAAGCAGACACAGGCTCTATCGGCGGTTTTGCCTCACATGAGTTCCATGTATTGGCGGATAGCGGCGAAGATGACATTGCCTTCTCTGACTCATCTGACTATGCAGCCAACGTTGAGCTGGCGGAGTCTGTGAGCACAGCTGAGCGTCAGCCGCCTAGAATGGAGCGTGAAGACGTCTTAACAGAAGGCATGACCAGCTGTAAAATGGTTGCTGAGCATTTGGATATCCCACTTGCGACCACGGTTAAAACCTTGATCGTACATGGTCATACCGAAGCCGATGAGCCACAACTGATCGCTGTCGTATTGCGCGGTGACCATCAGCTCAACACCATCAAGGCTGAAAAAATCGAAGAAGCCAACGTACCATTAACGCTCGCCTCAGATGAAGAGCTAAAGGCAGCTGGCCTGCATAAAGGCTACATTGGTGTTGACTTAGACATGCCTGTGTTCGTTGATCGCTCGGCCGCCGCCTTGTCAGACTTTGTCTGCGGTGCTAATGAAGTCAATAAGCATACCATCGGTATGAACTGGGCACGCGATACGCGCATTACTCGCATCGTTGATGTGCGTAATGTACAAGAAGGCGACCCTTCTCCCGATGGTAAAGGCAGCCTAAAAATCAAACGCGGTATCGAAGTGGGTCACATTTTCCAGTTGGGTGATAAGTACTCACAAGCGATGAACTGTACGGTATCGGGTGAAGACGGCAAGCCCGTCACTCTCATGATGGGCTGTTATGGTATTGGCGTCAGCCGTATTATTGCCGCTGCCATCGAGCAAAACAACGATGAAAACGGGATCATGTGGCCAACCACGCCGACCGTTGAGGACTCTATTGCACCTTTTGAAGTGGCCATCATACCGATGAAGTCAAAAGAAGAAACGGTCATGCAAACGGCAACGGCACTCTACGAAGAGCTAAAAGCTCAAGGTGTCAATGTGCTACTTGACGATCGTAACGAGCGCCCAGGCGTTAAGTTTGCAGATCTAGAATTGATTGGTATTCCGCATCGTATTGTCGTCTCTGACCGCAATCTGGCAGAAGACAAGTACGAGTACGTCAATCGCCGCGAAACCGAGAAGCAAATGCTAAGCCGTGAAGACGTATTGGCAAAAGTCAGCGGCAAGTAGCCCTTTTAATACAGACCGCTCAAGCAAAAGCGCCTATCTCACTGAAGAGATAGGCGCTTTTTTATTAATAAAGCTGATCGTATCTGTTTTACTTACAACCCACCTTACAAGTGCTTATTTATTGGCGAATCAAACGGCTAGGCTTAGGCAGCAAGCTTATATCGCTAACGCGGCAAGGATTGATATCGATACCACCGCGGCGTGTATACCAGGCGCGCACCATCAGCTCACTTGGCGCATAGCATCTGCTCAAATCAGCAAATATCTGCTCAACGCACTGCTCATGAAACCCATTATGCTGACGAAAACTCAATATATAACGCAGCATATTGGCTTCACTGATGGGGTGTTCACTCCTTATCGAAACGGCTAATGTGCCCCAATCTGGCTGATTGGTCACAGGGCAGTTACTCCGCAGTAGATTGGAGTAGAACGCATAAGGCTGGCTACTGTCTCTTACTGCACTCGTACTGCTTTGTGTGTCATGATGACGCAGCAACGACGCATCAGGGTGCTCAGTTAATGCGATTTTGTCAGTGCTGTCTGACAACGCATCATCAATACAAACCCCTTCAGGCTGGGCAATTAACAGCCCGGATGCGTTGTCATTTAGATCCTCATTTAAGCCAAACAGCGCGACCTGCACCTGTGCTTGCAAACAGGCGGACAAGTCTTTAGTTATCAACGCTTGTACGTCGTCCCAGCTGGCAAACTCAGTAAAATTAATACTATTCAGATATAGCTTAAGTGACTTGGACTCTACGATAAATGGCGAGCTGGCAGGAATACTAAAGCGTGCGATAGCGACCTGCGAGACGCCTTGTGTGTTAAGCCACGACATCTCAAAAGCCTGCCACCAATCAACACCCACCGTTAACTTATCTGTTTGCCAGCCAATAGCGTCACGTCCCATACTGCGTGCAATAGGATATAGCGTCTCTGGGCTATACGTGGTTGGATAGTCGGTGGTTTGCTCACCCAAGATGCCGTGAATACTCATTTACCTTCCTAATATTAAACCGTTAAAAAATTATGGTACTCTGACTTTTACGAATCAGTCCGATAGAGAGTACCTTGACCCAAATCTTACATGAGTCACACTGGCTTTTGGCCCAAAAACCTTACAAACGCACGCGTGAACCATTACTCAGCAGACGATAGGCAATCGTATAAAATATCGCACAAAAGACAAAAATAGCGACCATTGAATACCAAACGTTTACATCAGAATAACCTAAAATACCGTAACGAAATGCGTTGACCATATAGACAATCGGGTTCAAAAGCGAAATATTTTGCCAAAATGGTGACAAGTTTTCTAGTGAATAAAACACTCCGCCAAGATAGGTCAGTGGCGTGAGCACAAAGCTTGGAATGATAGAAATATCATCAAATGAGCGAGCAAATACGGCATTGATAAAACCGCCAAGTGAAAACAAAATAGAGGTGCCAAGTACAGTAAACACCGTCACGAATAAATGCTCGATACCAAGATCAGTAAAGAACAGCGCCACTATTGAGACAATGACACCAATGGCCAGTCCACGAAAGATACCACCACTGATATAACCCATCAAGATCGCATGCTTAGAGACTGGTGAGACCAAAAGCTCCTCGATGCTGGCTGTAAACTTGGCACTAAAAAAGCTTGAAACCACGTTTGAGTAGCTGTTGGTAATGATAGACATCATAATCAAGCCAGGCACGATAAACTGCATATACGGTACACCGCCCATCTCACCCACACGTGAGCCAATCATCTTACCAAAGATGACAAAATATAGGCTCATTGTGATAACGGGCGGCAGCAAGGTCTGTGGCCAAATACGTAGGATTCGACGAATCTCTTTAAACCAAATAGTACGAAAAGCGATCCACTTCTTACTCCATGACATGGTTTTGCTAAGATCCGTTTTATTGCGATCTATCAGTTCCTGACTCATAACCCTGCCTCCTTCATACTATCTGTACTTTGAATATTTTTATCTACTAAACGCATAAACAGCTCTTCTAGTCGATTGGCTTTGTTGCGCATACTCGCCACACTGATGTCCTGCTCAGACAGCTGATCAAAGACACCGTTTAACGACTCACCTTCTGTCAAGGTGACTTCAAGCGTCTGATCATCTGGTTGTGCTATCCCCGTCACTCCTGTCAAAGCCAGCTGACGTGTGAGCGGTGTATTTAAGTCAAAAACAAATGTTTCAACGGATAACTGCGCCAATAAGTCTTTCATCTCTGTATTGATACGAATTTCACCATGATCCAAAATAGCAATGCGCTTACATAACTGCTCGGCTTCTTCAAGATAGTGAGTGGTCAGAATGATAGTGGTCTTTTCTTCAATATTAATCTGCTGCATAAACTCCCACATAGAACGGCGCAGCTCGATATCAACCCCAGCGGTTGGCTCATCAAGAATCAACAGCTTGGGCTTATGAATCAAAGCCCTAGCAATCATCAAACGGCGCTTCATACCACCTGATAACTCACGTGATTTGTTGTCACGCTTATCCCATAGACCAAGCGCTGTCAGTAGCCGCTTCGCCCGTGGGCGCGCTTCTTTGGCAGGAATACCAAAATAACCCGCTTGGGTGATCAAGATATCTTGTACTTTTTCAAACTGATTAAAATTAAATTCTTGCGGCACCACGCCTAGATATTGCTTGGCAATGGAGGGGTTTTCTAGCAGGTCGGTGCCAAAAATCTTCACGCTGCCTGTGGTGGGCTTAAACAATGAGCTGATAATGCCAATCATCGTTGACTTACCGGCACCATTTGGCCCAAGTAATGCAAAAAACCCCCCTTGGGGGACGGTCAAACTGACATCCTTGAGCGCCGAAAACCCATTGTCGTAGGTTTTGGATAAGTTCTGGATAGAAAGTGCTGGTACCTCAGACATGAAGACCTCTTTATTTGTTATAAACTTATATAAAAAATGGTTTTAGAATAATAGGCCGTGTTGAACATTCAACGACGACACTGACAAAAGCGCCGTGAAATATTTAACACACTCTACTATCTAGAAAAGATACTGTCATGAAATGAGGCTGTTGAGGATAAATTTCAACTGCAGCGGCTTGGAAGGCGTATATTAATAACAGTTACCATTAAAAAAGCGCCTATCTCATCAAATGAAATAGGCGCTGTACAGACAGACATCGCAAATTTTATTAGCTTGCTCCATCAATCATGTAGTCCACCGCATTTTGGACTTCTTCATCAGGGATATCAGCACCACCTTTTGCAGGCATGGCGTTAAAACCATTGATAGCATGGGTATATAACGTGTCTTTACCTTTTGCTATACGTGGTCCCCAAGCGCCAGCATCGCCAAAAATAGGAGAGCCAAGTAAGCCTGCACCATGGCAAGTCTGACACACAGCATTGTACACAGCTTTACCATCACGAGGACCGTCACCTGCTGATGGGCCAGCGGCACGTGGTGTCACATCACAAACGTCATCATCTTCAAAGCACACATTGGCAACAGGCTGAATACGTGCGATTAGATTGGGGTATAAAGCAATCAGTTTTTGTACTTGCGGTGTATCTTGCGGAATGGACTCTTCTTCAGCAGCAGGCGCTGCAGCGGCCGTTTCTTCAACGGCTGCGCCATCTACTTGTGCGGCTTCATCAGGAGAAACTTCGCTCTCTGTCGTCACTGCCGCAGCTTGGGTATCATTACCTAGCTTTTGAGGAACATTTTCTACCACTTCCTGCGCTTCTGCTACATCAGTAACAGTGACAGAAGGCCCTGCCACATCTTCAGCTTGGCTCACCGCGATACTAGCGATTCCTAGAATGGCAGCTGCCGATAACATAACTACTTTTCTCATTCGTCACGTTCTCTTATTACATGTACAAAGGCTGGCACGGCTCGGACATTCTGTCTGTCCTCCTTTAATGACCTCTCGTCATCAATAGCAAACAGCCATCCCGCGTGTCAGCACACTTGTAATCGGTGATTATAAATATGAATTCTCCCTGTCATTATAAGGGAAAAGGCAGGTAAATTGCCATGCCTGTTTCATGACTATGCTGTTTTTTCTTAAAAAACATCAATCCTTGTCTTCATTTATTGGCTTTATGACTTTTATTTGTTAGACTAAGCGGTCTTTATTTTTCGACACCTAATACCGCTTATAACCTCGTTTAAGCGTTATGTTGTTTAATACAAGATGCCGTTGTTATGATGCGCTCGTAGCTCAGTTGGATAGAGTATCGGTTTCCGAAGCCGAGGGTCGTGGGTTCGATTCCCGCCGAGCGCACCAATCATCGTATTTCACCCTTCCCTAGCACTACCTTACATTGCTCACCCTTATGCAAATATGTCTTTAAAGATATTTGTGTTTGTTGCTGTGCGCCTATCTTTTTAAATGTTTTGCTTATAACGTGAGCTTATTCTGCCTCTTGCAAATTAGCCGTTAGTTGCGCGCGGCTAGGGACACGGTGGTAGTTAATCACTGGCACATCACCAAGACGGCGCTGCCCTGTGGCAAGCTTTCTATCAATGGTGATCATGGCAATTTTTTTATCTTGCTTACTCAGTAATAAATGATTTGCCTTACGGGTCACTCGATAATTAGGGAAATATTTTTTTAATAATGCAGAGGTCTTCTGTAAGCCATCATGAGACTTATCTTTTTTTGACTGTGTGTGCCCCTTCTGCTCTCCTACTTTTGTCCCACGTGACTTTGCCACCAGCCATAAGGCGGCGATAACGGCAAAAAATATGACAAGCCACCAAATTCCATCTATCATAAGAAGAGTATCCATTATTAGCAAGGGTTGGCTTATGTTAGCAGAATTAACACCAGCGTTAATAGCAGAAGTACAGGATGCAGCGAAACTATTGGCTTCCGCACAGCGTATTTGTGTTTTAACGGGGGCAGGAATTTCAGCAGAAAGCGGTATTCCAACTTTTCGAGATAAGCAAACAGGCTTATGGGAAAACTATCATGCAGAGGACTTGGCCACACCAACTGCGTTCGCCCGCGACCCAAAACTGGTATGGTCGTGGTATCAATGGCGCAGAGAGTTGGTAGCGGATAAAACGCCAAATCCCGCGCATGTTGCCTTAGCCCAGTGGCAGCAACATATCAAAGCAAACCATCAGCAGTTAACGCTCATCACTCAAAATGTCGATGACTTACATGAACAAGCTGGCAGTACCGTGTCTCATCTGCATGGGAATCTGTGGCGTAATCGTTGTAGTCAGTGTAAAGCACCTTATCAAAGCAACCCAGAAGGCTCATCTAATAGCGAGAATGACACAGATTTTACTGATACGTTAATCACTTGCCAGCACTGTGGCGGTTATATCAGGCCAGATATCGTTTGGTTTGGGGAAGCGCTGCCCGTACAGGCATGGCAGACGGCAGAGGACGCCGCTGCTAGCTGTGAAGTGTTTATCAGTATTGGTACCTCAAGCCTCGTTTATCCTGCTGCGGGACTGGCCCAGTTAGCAAAGCACAATGGCGCTAAAATCATTGAAATAAATCCAAATCCGACGCCCAATACTGTCGTTGATATCACGTTAGCAGAAAAAGCGGGGGTGATAATGCCAGCACTCATACAAGCAATCACTGAGTTATAATTATGGCTGTGTGACGAATCATAAAATCTAACACTAGCTTAGGGGCTGAGTTCGTTTAACTTTTTATCAGACCAAAAAAAAGGCTTAACGGTTTGTATCAACCATTAAGCTTTGTACGAGACCACGATCCAAACAGGTCTTATTGTAACGCTAGATCAACTTTCGCTAAATACGCCTCTTTTAATTCATCATCTATAAATGCCGAACGAAAAGAATTTTTCACCAAGGTTATGACATCATCTTCCGTGATCGGTAGATTCTCATATAAGTTGATAAAGTTTTGATTGACGTAGCCTTTAAAGTACGCTGGATCGTCTGAGTTAACACTGATATTTAGACCATAATCCAACAGCTCTTTGATGTTGTGCTCTTTATAGGTTTCAAAAACTTTCAGTTCGATATTTGAGTTCGGGCAGACGGTCAGCGGCATTTGCTCATCTTTGAGTCGTTGCATCAGCTCTGGACTTTTTATAGATTGCACACCATGATCGATTCTATTGATATTCAATAAATCTAACGCTTCGTAAATGTACGAAAAATCTGCCTCTTCACCTGCATGGGCCACCAATTTAAAGCCTTCTTCTTTGGCCTTTTTAAATACCTCTTTAAACTTCGATGGCGGATTGCCCAGCTCTGATGAATCAAGACCAACACCAATGATGTCGTCTTTGAATGCCAAGGCTTGCTCTAACGTTTCAAAGGCCTCTTCTTGGGATAAATGACGCAAAAAGCACATAATAATACAAGAGGTGATGCCGTACTTTTCTTTAGCATCCGCAAGTGCCTCTTTGATACCCGTTATTACAGCCTCAAAAGGCACGCCTCTTTCTGTATGTGTCTGGGGATCAAAAAAGATCTCCGTGTGGATGACATTGTCCTCAACACATTTAAGAATGTATTCCCAAGTCAAATCATAAAAGTCATCTTTGGTGAGCAGAACATTTGCACCCGCATAGTAAATGTCTAAAAAGGTTTGCAAATTGGTGAAGTTATAAGCCTTGCGTACATCTTCTATGTTTTCATAAGGAATCTTTACGTCGTTCTTTTTGGCCAATCGAAACATCAGCTCAGGTTCTAGTGAGCCTTCAATATGTAGATGCAGTTCCGCTTTCGGTAGTTTCTTTATTAACTCAATCATAGTGTTCCAGTAGTGTTTTTTATCAAGACAGGCAGACGATACATGGGCTTAAATGCGACACACATCAGTCATTTTCTGTGGCTAGACGCGTATTATATTTGAATTACCCACAAAACCCCATAGGCTAAAAGCAAACCATTTAACGCGATGAATGTGCCCTTTATCAATAAGAAGACTCATAGAAATAGCTAATCATAGTACTTACTTCAAAAACACCACCGTATCAGACAACTCATTACCAGCTGGATTGTGCTCAAGATGATAGTACTGACGCAGCAATTGTCCCACCTCATCTAACAGTTCAGTCAAACTTTCTTCTGTTTTCTTATTCGCAATACCTGATAGCGCTTTTTCACACATCGCTCGCCATACCGTTGGGCTGACGTGCGCGCTGATGCCACGATCAGCGACTATCTCTAGCTGATGCTCACAAATATTGACATAGATCAAAACACCGGTGTTTTCTTCGGTATCCCAAACTCGATACTCACTAAACAAGTCAATCGCACGGTCGCGGCAGCCGATGTGATAGGCCTCTTGAATGGGTAGATGGTTTTCTACAATCAAAAACACCTCACCCCGATGTCCACGCTCAGCGCGTGTTACTTTATCTGTTAAACGTGCTTTGGCGTCTGCTGTCAGCCACTTACTATGCAATAAAGGGACAAACAAGACTTGACGCCACCAGCGGGCAAAACTGGAATTTGAAGCGCTGTTTTCTGCCATTATATTATTTCCTCAAGTACGTCATTACTGACGTTCATTTAGTGAATGGGTCTACCACGAGCCGCCAGCACCGCCGCCGCCAAAGCCACCACCACCGCCGCCAAAGCCGCCGCCTCCGAAACCACCACCGCCAAAACCGCCGCCGCCCATGCCTGGTAGGAAAATCATGCCGCCGCCTCTGCGACCACCTTTACCGCCGCCTTTGCCACCACCACCGCGTGAAATCAGGAACATCCAGATAAATATCGCCATAATCAGCGTCATAAAAAAGCCGCCGCCGAGTGCCAATGAACCGGCAAAAAAACCTCCGGCCGTCAGGATCGAGCCAAAAACGCGGCCAAAGATGCTGGTAATGAAACTACCAAATATCATCGCCATGACGAATAAAAAAACGGGTGATGAGTTGTCACCGACATCGTTTGGATTTTGGCTACGTTCGGCCGCTTGCGCATCGGCACGCGCCAAAACCTCAGGGTCAGCGCTCAGACGCGCTTTTAAGGCCTCCACCCCAGCTAAAATCCCAGCGCCATAGTTGTCCTGTTTAAATAGCGGGGTGATCTCTTCCCGAATGATACGATTGACCGCAGCATCTGGCAAGACGCCCTCTAGGCCGTAGCCCGTTAAAATATACATGTCACGGTCATTGACCGCAACGACAATTAACAAACCATCATCGATGTCTTGATCGCCAAGCTGCCATTTTTCTGCCACTTGCAAGGCATAGTCAAAGATAGGCAGACCATTTGTCGTCGGTACGATGACAACAGCCGCTTGTGCCAGACCTTGCTGGTAGATATTTCTAAGCTGTGCTTCCAAGCGCTGTTTTTCTTGCGGGTTTAAAATATTGGCCTGATCAATCACTGGCTCATTTAATATCAGTTTGTCTGCATCGACACTAGGCGCGCTTGATTGTACAGAAGGGCGAGTGGCTGCTGAGGTCTCAGCGGTGGCCTCACTGTTGGCCGCCGCTGGGTTAATGGCATCATTACCCAGTACAGCGTCATTGATGGCTTCATTGGACTCACCGGCTTTGGCAATAGCCACCAAATCCTCGACGCTACGGTCTTGTATGCTTGAGGGGTTATTTTCTGTCGCCATAGCCGTGTCAGCAGGCGCAGCATGCAGCACAGAGGCACTACTCATGCTTAGGGTGAACAACAATGTTGATAAGATTGCTTTGGAATTATTCATCTACTCTATACCACCTCAAGTGACATCGGTACTAAATTAATAGGCATTCATAACTATCGACACCTTTAAAACAAATCTGGCAGTGCCCTCTAAACCCGCAACCAGGCAAATACCTCGCTACTCATGCATTTAATTAAGGTTACTCAGCTGTCGCTGCGTTATCATCACCGAAGTCGACATTTGGCGCAGTTGAGATAGCCTCTTCATTCGCCACGCTAAAGTTTGGCTTAGCATCCATACCAAACACTTTCGCCGTGATGTTGGTTGGGAACTGGCGCACAGTGGTATTGTAAGCTTGTACTTCTTGTATATAACGGTTACGAGCGACAGCAATCCGGTTTTCAGTGCCTTCGAGCTGTGCCTGTAAATCTTGGAACAACGCATCTGACTTTAGCTCAGGATATCGCTCAGACACTGCCATCAGACGTGATAACGCCCCCGTCATTTGTTCTTGCGCAGCCGCATAACGCTCCATCGCTTCTGGATCATTGAGTACCTCAGGCGTCACGGTGATACTGCCAGCACGTGAGCGAGCCTCAGCCACTTGAGTAAACACCTCTTGTTCTTGCTCCGCATACTGCTGTACCACTTTGACTAAGTTTGGCACCAAGTCAGAACGGCGTTGATACTGGTTGACCACTTCTGACCACGACGCCGTCACCTGCTCGTCTTGGGCTTGAAGGTTATTATAGCCACAACCGCTTAGACCAACAGTAGAAGTTGCTAATACTGCTGCAAGCAACATGGGTTTTACAATTGATTGACGCGTCATCGATGTCTCTCCTAATGATGATAAATAACAAATAACCAGTCACAGCTTTTAATCTTGTTTTCAGAACGCCTGACTACTGAAACTCCTGACTACTGTCAGTAACGTTCTGTGGGGCTGTATTTTTATTCAAAAAATATAAACATAAGTGCAGATGCAAAACACAAGCGCTGGCGGATTAAATACTAATCATACGCTCAAGTTATACTCAGGTTTATAGCCTATAAGTTATCCTAACAATAATGGCGTGATAACGGCACTTTTACAATTCACCGTTACCAAAAAACAACCGCAAACCCTTATTTTGATGCCGCTTTCCGTCCCTTACTATTCATAGATAGAGCGTGGTAAAAGCCGTGACAACGTTAGCGTTCTCATTAGGTGATACATTTTTTAGTAGGCGGTCTTGCCACACCTAGCAGCGTTATATGCCCCCACGTTAGCGTTATTTATGACAGTGACCACCTCACGCAAAAAGAATATATATGGTTATGTACAAAGAAAATTCTAGTAATTGGTAAAAAAATATGGCAAATTGCAGTTACGTAGCCGTACGGTTTGAATACATTTGGTAGTGGACTTATCGTTTGATTAGTACTAGCCAATCGTTGATTGATGTATAAAAGTGTCAATCAATTATTAGACAGTTGCTCACAGATTCAATCATCCACGCCCGTCCTGTCATCAATCGGTACGGCTCATAACAAGTTAAATACGATCAGTATTTAATGATTAGCCGCCTATTTTATCCGCTGGTCTACTTATAACTTATCTTATTTATGATGTGATAATAAGATGCACCAGTAATAAAGACAGCAAAAGCGTGGCAAATGTCGCTGATAGAAATATTGGCGTCAGTAGGTGTTATGCAAACCGTCAATGTTGCTGATGAGCTAAGCGGATAAATACAGACAACTACAGTCCATTCTTAGTGGCTAAGCGCGTATGAGACTTATCTGATATATAAGTCAATGTAGCTAATTTAACTGCTTAACTTAAATAAGTAAGTTAACCAGTTAGCTTACTCCTAGCATACAGAGCCACTTTGAGACAGTACTAGGAATATACATATGGAAGGTTTAGTTAACTTAGTAAACGGAATTATCTGGAGCCCCGCACTGATCTATCTGTGTTTGGGCGCGGGCCTGTTCTATTCCATTCTGACGCGCTTTGTACAAGTGCGTTTATTCGGTGAAATGATCAAATTGCTCTTCACTGGTAAGTCCAGCCAACAAGGTATTTCATCATTTCAGGCACTTGCCGTCTCACTCGCAGGCCGTGTGGGTATGGGTAACATCGCAGGTGTTGCTGCGGCTATCGGCTTTGGTGGTCCGGGTGCGGTGTTTTGGATGTGGATCGTGGCCTTCTTAGGCGCATCTACGGCTTACGTTGAGTCGACACTTGCACAGATTTATAAAGAAAAAGACACGGTCACTGGCGAGTACCGCGGTGGCCCTGCGTATTATTTTGAGCGTGCCCTTGGTCAAAAATGGTACGGTATCCTCTTTGCCATCGCCTCAATCTTGTCTTGTGGTATGTTCTTGCCAGGCGTTCAGGCCAACGGCGTGATCAATGCGTTCGCACAGGTAATGGGTGAAGGCACTGTCATGAGTATCGGCGCATTAGAAGTCGGTTCTATGCGTTTGGTCGCTCTAGCTATCATCCTAGTGGTTTTAGGTATCATCATCTTTGGTGGTATTAAACGTATTGCAACCTTTACTGAGTTTGCCGTCCCTTTTATGGCGTTAGGCTATATCGTGCTAGCCCTCATCATTATGTTCACTAACTTTGACATGATTCCACAAGTATTCGGTCTCATCATTAGCGATGCCTTTACGGCACAAGCAGGTTTCGGTGCGGCTATTGGTTGGGGTGTCAAACGTGGTATTTACTCAAACGAAGCAGGTCAAGGGACAGGCCCTCACGCTGCTGCTGCTGCTGAAGTTGAGCATCCATCACAGCAAGGTCTGGTACAGGCATTCTCAGTGTATGTTGATACATTGCTAGTATGTTCTGCTACTGCCTTTATGATCTTGACGATGGGTACTTATAATATCCAAGGTACGCTACCAGACGGTCAATTCATCGTACAGAATGTCGCTGCTACCACTGAGATCAACGCGCCTGCATTTACGCAAATGGCAATGGAATCTGTATACGGTGGTTTTGGTAATACCTTTATCGCGGTGGCTGTATTCTTCTTTGCCTTTACGACTATCTTGGCCTACTACTACATCGCTGAAGTGAACGTGGCTTACTTGACTCGCTTTCTCAGTCGCGGTGCCAATAAGACGGGCTTATTCTTAGTTAAAGTCCTCATCATGGTGATGGTTGCCTACGGTGGTCTAAACTCAGCGGGTTACATTTGGGCTATTGGTGATATTGGTGTTGGCCTCATGGCATGGCTCAATATTGTTGGTATCTTGGTCATCTTTATCGTGGCACGTCCAACACTCACTATGCTTAAAGATTATGAAGCACAGCGTAAAGCTGGCGTTGCACGCTACAGTTTTGATCCTGCAAAATTCGGTATCAAAAATGCGCCTTATTGGGAAGAGCGTCATCTACTAGAGCAACAAAGACTGGCGGCTGACCCACTACGTAAAGAGCGTAAGTAATCACGACAACGGTTGCTAAATAAGTATCTTAAGCAAAAGCCCGAGGCCATCGTCTCGGGCTTTTTTCATTTTGAACGTTGAATGCGTAAAGCCAAAGCATGAAAAAGTGAAATGTGGCGTTAAATCGGCAGTCTCTCATTGATACCTCCTCACTAGGTATGGCTGCCCATGCTAAGCGCGCTTCTAATGTCTCTGCGGCTCCATTCCTGAGAGGCCTATGGACAATAATCAAGCACAAAAAAGCCCAGCTCATCGCTAGGCTCTTTAGGTAACATCTGCAAATTATAGCAATCGTTTACACAGGCTTATTTTGGTAATAGTACGGTATCGATTACATGGACCACACCATTGGTTGCCATCATGTCTGTGCCAACGATATTGGCCGTATTGCCACTCGCATCAGTGATCACATTATCTTCACTAATCATGAAGGCTTGGCCATTTGCCGTTTCGATATCAGTGCCATAAGGGATATCAGACGCTGTCACGACCATAGGAACGACGTGATAAGGCAGGACGCTTTTTAGCGTCGCTTCATCAGCCAATAGCTCTTCTTTGGTCATGTCCAGTTTGGTTAATAAAGCAGCAAACGCCTCATCAGTAGGGGCAAATACCGTGTATTTGTCATCAGCCATCAGCATTGTATCTAGTCCAGCGGCTTGTAGTGCAGCCGTAAGAATGGTTAGATCTTCATTGCTCGCTGCCATCTCGCCAATGGTTTGCGTCCCGACTACGTCAGTTTCAGCCATTGGCTCAGCTTCCACCATTGGTTCAGCCTCAACCACTGGATCTACTACCACCACTTCTTCAGTAGTGACTTCAGGCTCCACAGGATCTGCGACAGTTTCAGTGTCATTACAGGCCGCCAACGACATGGCAGCAGTAACAACGGCGATAGATAGTACGTTCTTCTTTAACATGAGTATTTCCTTATAAATGAATGATTAGACTATTGATTGAACAAATAATTTTGCTAAATAAATAGTGTCTCTTAATGAATGTATGTATGTAACCAATGAATATAACAGTAAATATTTTATTAATGGCAAGCATGGCAGGTTAGCCAGTGCCAACTACCTCAAACCTGTTATACCAATCACTATGAGTGTAACTTATTACTTTTAGATTGATGCTTACTTAGGTAGTATCACTGTATTAATCACGTGTACCACTAGAGAGTGGGCATCGAAAACAATACCGCCTGAACAATGACCACTGTCTGACCCTTAGGTTAAAAAAGACGATAGCCAGTACTTAGACCAGCTTCGTCGTGTCATATTCGTTGTATAAAGTAATCAGGGGCTCGTTTCCTACTCCCAACAACCAAAGTTTTTACTTACCCTTATTTCGGTAGTAATACTCTGTCAATGACGTGTACCACACCGTTATTAGCCGCGATGTCGGTTTTTATGATGTTCGTCGTACGACCGTTTTCATCCATCAAGTTGCCTTGGCTGGTCACCATTAATGTGTCGTTGCTCAGAGTCATGACGTTGCCTGGCTTCACGTCTTTGGCATACATCGCCATATCACCGTTGATCACGTGGTAACCTAAGATTTTGGTTAGCAATGGCTTATTGGCAAACAGCTGCGCTTTCGTCATCCCTGTTTCTTGCAGAGCTTGCACAAAGGCGGCGTTGGTTGGGGCAAATATGGTGTAATTGGCATTTGGATTGGCAAGCGCACCCGTTAGACCAGCTGCTTGTATCGCTTCTACGAGCAATGAGAAATCAGCGTTACTTTGGGCAACTTGTACCACGTTCATTTTTGCCATCGATTGACTGTGCATAGGCGCTTTCATATGTGCGGTCTCATGAGGCATCATATTATTACAAGCGCTTAGACCTGCGATTGAAACCGCTAATGTACCGATGGTAGCAATTTTACTAATTTTCATAACATTGTCCTTAATGATTAATTATTTTTTGACTACGATCTTACTGACTTACAGATCAAATTGGTTTTCTAAAGTCCCTACTTGCTTGGCTGTTATTGATTTATACTGAAAAATAGCGAATAGCAATCATTAACATTTACTAGTAAGTATTACTTATAAAAAACCAACTCTTCTGAAATTAAATTAACATATAAAGCCGTTTTATCAATTCCTCTTTCCGCTATTTTTTGTAGTATCGGTGTAAACCTTGTCTGACTTTTACGAATGCCCGTTGGCTTTCATTTATAAAAGCAAAGCTTTCTGTAATCTTTTAGCGAAATGATATTCATTTGTGCCAAACCATTTTATGCCATAGACTTTGATGCCATGCCCGTTCGTCATTAAACTGACATCAGGTTTATCAAATTCCCAAAGAGGAATAAGGACTATCCGGCGTACTATATGATTTTCATGCTAAAATAATCTGGATTTGCCGACGCCTTTTATAAAATTTTGCACCCTATTTGTTATTCCCTCCTTTTATAATATTGACGATATAAGCAGCACTCCTATGACTCAAACAACGACTTCACAGACTTCCTCTCAAACTGATACCACTCCTAGCTCATCACACTCTACTGACGGCTTTGTGCTAACGCCGCCTGCTGTATTTCCTTATAAAGAAAAACAACTGACGGCACGTGCCCGCATCACTGAGCAGATGACCTCAAGAATTTTGATGTTAGATGGCGCGATGGGTACCCAGATTCAAACTTACAAGTTGGAAGAAGCGGATTATCGTGGTGAGCGTTTTGCAGATATCAGTCAAGACGTCAGGGGCAATAACGATCTGCTGGTACTCTCGCAGCCGCACATGATTAAAGAGATTCATCACGATCATCTGGCGGCTGGGGCAGATATCATTGAGACCAACAGCTTTAACGGTACGCGCCTATCGATGGCCGACTACGATATGGAATATCTGGTGCCCGAGCTGAATAAGACGGCGGCCAACATTGCACGTGCGGCGGCGGATGCGTTTACCGCCAAAACGCCTGATAAGCCGCGCTTTGTGGCTGGTGTCGTGGGTCCAACTTCGCGCACGTGTTCGCTGTCGCCTGATGTCAACGATCCTGCTTTTCGTAATATTACCTTTGATGAGCTGGTGCTAAATTACCGTGAAGCGACCTTGGCACTCATAGAAGGCGGCGTGGATATTATCTTGATTGAAACCATCTTTGATACGCTCAATGCCAAGGCGGCGATATTTGCGATCACTGGTGTGTTTGATGATATCGGCTTTGAATTACCAATTATGATCTCAGGGACGATTACCGATGCCTCGGGTCGAACCCTATCAGGTCAAACGGCTGAGGCGTTTTATAACTCTGTCCGCCATGCCAAACCATTATCTGTGGGTTTTAACTGTGCGCTGGGGGCCGATGCGCTGCGTCCACACATTCAGACGCTGTCAAACATCGCGGACACTTTTGTCTCTGCGCATCCAAATGCCGGTCTGCCCAATGAGTTTGGGGAGTACGATGAGACTGCTGAGGAAACGGCTGCCCTACTCGAAGGTTTTGCCAAGGCTGGTATCTTAAATATCGTCGGCGGCTGCTGTGGTACGACGCCTGAGCACATTCGCCAGATTGCCAACATGGTGGCGAACTATCCGCCTCGCGTCATTCCTGAGATACCGCCTGCCTGCCGTCTATCAGGACTTGAACCTTTTACCATCACGCCTGAGAGTTTGTTTGTCAACGTGGGTGAGCGTACCAACGTCACTGGGTCAAAGAAGTTCTTGCGTTTGATTAAAACCGAAGCCTATCTTGAGGCGCTCGATGTCGCTCGTGATCAGGTCGAGGGCGGCGCGCAAATCGTCGATATCAACATGGATGAGGGCATGCTTGATTCTAAGCAAGCGATGATCCATTTTGTTAATCTGGTCTCAGGTGAGCCTGACATCAGCCGTGTCCCCTTGATGATTGACTCATCTAAATGGGACATCATTGAAGAAGGCCTCAAACGCACACAAGGCAAATCTGTCGTCAACTCCATCTCCTTAAAAGAAGGCCATGCTGAGTTCGTCGAACGCGCTAAGTTATGTATGCGTTATGGCGCGGCTGTGATTGTCATGGCCTTTGATGAAGATGGTCAAGCCGATACCTACGAGCGTAAAATTCAGATTTGTCAGCGCAGCTATGATGTGTTGGTCAATGAAGTGGGGTTTCCTAGCGAGGACATTATCTTTGATCCCAATATTTTTGCGGTCGCAACGGGTATCACCGAGCACAACAACTATGGCGCTGACTTTATCAATGCCACGCGCTGGATCACTGAAAACCTACCGAACGCTATGGTGTCGGGCGGTGTGTCTAACGTCTCATTTAGTTTCCGTGGTAACCCTATCCGTGAAGCGATCAACTCTGTGTTCCTATACCATGCGATCAAAAACGGTCTGACCATGGGTATCGTTAATCCCGCCATGCTTGAAGTGTACGATGACATTCCTGTCGAGGCGCGTGAGGCCATCGAAGATGTGATGCTGAACCGCAATCAAGGTGACACGGGGCAAGATGCGACTGAGCGTCTCATGACTGTCGCGGAAAATTATCAAGATGGTGGTAAGAAAAAAGACAGCACCGTTGATATGAGCTGGCGTGAAGGGACGGTAGAAGAGCGTATTGCTCATGCGCTAGTAAAAGGCATCACCACCTTTATCGAAGCCGATACCAAAGAAGCGTGGGAGAAATATCCCAAACCGCTAGAGGTCATCGAAGGACCACTCATGGACGGTATGAATATCGTCGGTGATCTCTTTGGCGCGGGTAAAATGTTTTTGCCGCAAGTGGTAAAATCGGCGCGCGTCATGAAGCAATCGGTCGCTTGGCTCAACCCGTACATTGAAGCCGAAAAGGTCGAGGGTGAAGTCAAAGGTAAAGTCCTGATGGCAACGGTCAAAGGTGACGTGCATGATATCGGCAAAAACATCGTCGGCGTGGTACTGGGCTGTAATGGTTACGATATCCTTGATCTGGGCGTGATGGTGCCTTGTGAAAAAATTCTCGATACCGCCATCAAAGAAAAAGTCGATATCATCGGTCTATCAGGCTTGATTACCCCAAGTCTTGATGAGATGGTCTACGTCGCCAAACAAATGCAAGAGCGCGGCATGACCTTACCGCTAATGATTGGCGGTGCCACCACCTCAAAAGCCCATACCGCTGTCAAAGTCGAGCCACAATACCAAAACGATGGTGTGATCTATGTCTCAGACGCCTCGCGCTCAGTCGGCGTGGTGACCAAACTGCTATCAAAAGAGCACCGTCAAGCGCTTATCGATGAGACACGCGAAGAGTATGTCAAAGTACGTGAGCGTCTGGCCAAGCGTCAACCGAAAGCGGCCAAGTTGACCTATGCTGAGTCGGTTAAGATTGGCTTTCAGTATGATTGGGAAAACTATGTACCGCCTGTCCCAAATACCCTCGGACAAGTGATATTTGACGACTATCCCATCACCAACCTCCTCCCTTATATTGACTGGACACCATTCTTTATCTCTTGGGGCCTGACGGGTAAATACCCAAAGATCTTGCAAGATGACGTGGTGGGCGAAGCGGCACGCGATCTGTTTGCCAATGCAGAAGACATGCTACAAAAAATGATCGATGAAAAGTTAATCGTGGCCAAAGGCGTGTTTAAACTCATGCCCGCCCGTCGTACTGGTGCAGACACCGTCACGGTCTATGACAATGATGCTGCGTTTGATGGGGGCAAGGGTGGCAACCCAACCCATCAGTTTGAGCACTTACGCCAGCAAAGCGACAAATCTAGCGGCAAGCCGAACTTGAGCTTGGCGGACTTTATCTCGCCTTCGGATGCCTATAATGATTACTTGGGCGGCTTTACCGTCTCCATCGTCGGCACAGAAGCATTGGCAGAAAAGTATAAAGCGGCGGGTGATGATTATAATGCCATCATGGTACAAGCCTTGTCTGATCGATTGGCAGAAGCCTTTGCTGAGCACTTGCACGAGCTGATTCGAAAAGACTATTGGGGCTATCAGCCGACTGAGTCACTCACCAATGATGAGATGATTAAAGAAAAATACGTCGGTATCCGTCCAGCGCCCGGCTATCCTGCCTGTCCTGAACACACGGAAAAAGGCAAATTGTTTGACTGGCTGGGTACAGTCGATGCCATCGGTACAACCTTGACCGAAAGCTATGCGATGTGGCCTGCGTCGTCGGTCAGCGGCTTCTATTACTCACACCCTGACAGTGAATATTTCAACGTCGGTAAAATCAGTCGTGACCAGTTAGAGAGCTATGCGGAGCGTAAAGGCTGGGATATGAAAACTGCTGAGAAGTGGTTGAATCCGAATTTGTAGAGGTGTGAAAATCAGTTAACGCTTAACCATTTTGTGACTATCTTTTGGCTTACTCATTTACGATGAGTAAGCCATTTTTTATAGAGTCATAGCCAGATTTTCACTTCAATCCTGTCACTGTCTTGCCTAGTGCGACCTTAGCTTTTTGGAATGAACAAGACGTTATATAAAGCTTCAATGCTATCGTAACGATCAAATTTTCCTTTATTAATAGTTCGGATATTAGGCCTTTCAGCTTTTATGCCATCCGCATTGGCTTTGGTATGTTTTGCAACTTTAGCATTCTCTAGTCCAGTTAATGGCTTGCCAGCCTCAGCACCAAAAAAATAAAACGAGCATAACTCTAAAGTATCTTCATCAAATACTATCCAAACAATACATCCTGAAGGTTTATTGGCTAAACGCACATTAACTTTTTGACTTGACGCTTTAGCACCTAATTTTGACGTTTTGAGTTGAATATGACGAATAATATTATTGTCTTCAAGGACAACATCACAACCTGCGTTATCAACTTCAGGTTTCATAACCTCCAACTGACAATCACCTTTTAACCACGATAATTTTAGTATTTCACCAATAAATAAGTGCTCAATAAGCTTTTCTCGGAAGCTTGATTGTTCATAATGCTTACTCATAATTTACCTTACTATCTTGAATTAACTTAATCAGCTTTATCCTTCCCACGCCGACACTTCTCCGAACAATAAATCACCTGCTCCCAGTCTTTTTCCCACTTCTTACGCCACGTAAACGGACGCTGGCAGACGGGACAGGTTTTTTGCGGTAAGTTGACTTTCTTATGTGCCATAACTGCCCTACCTTATCTATTCGACTGATGAATTATTCATACCATTCACAAAAATTAGAGTAGCAAGGAAAAAGAGTGCAAGTACTACGCGTTGTAGGCTAAGCGATTTTGACACAGCTAATCGTATTTTTGTTGTTTGGTATCATCTTACTTCTGATGCTCGACGCCCTCATACTTTTTAATCCGTCGGCACTGATCTGAGCAGTAGACCATGTTGTCCCAGTTTTTATCGAGCTTCTTGCTCCAGCTAAACTCGCGCTCGCAGACCGGACATTCTTTTTTGCGGACGTTCTTCTTTTTGTGCGCCATTCCTTATTACCCTTAGATTGATTAGATTGGTGACTAAATTTTTAAAACTGTCATGTTAACGGCTCCACGCTGGTGAGCGTACTACCCCGCCATCTTTACGATTGATGGTATAGCTTGCGTTGCCAGACAGTGAATGGATAATCAAACTACCACCGCTTTGACCGCCTACTTGCCCGTCTAAATTCGAATGACGCGTTGGATAGACTGCATACTGTCCAGAGGGTGATAACCGTGCTGGTTCATCCAGTCCTGTCTCTGCCAGATTATTCACTTGTCCCGTGGCGAGCGTCATGACCGCTGCCTTGCGACCATTGAGGTACGCCAGACGCTGACCATCTAGACTCAACTGGGGACTGGCCGCGTAGCCACCTGTCGACACCGGTACGGCATTGGTAGTGGCAAAGCTATAACGGTAGATACGAGGACGCCCAGCGCGGACTTTATCACTGGTATAGACAAAGCTCTTGCCGTCGGCTGCATAGCTGGGCTGCACTTCTGTGCTGGGTAAGGTGGTCAGCTGGCGGGTTTCGCCATCACTCAAACGCATCTCATAGATATCGGCGTTGCCACCAACGGTGGAGCTGTAGAGTAATTTTTGTCCATCAGGGGAGAAGGATGCTGACAGATTGCTACCGTCAGCATTGACCACCAGATTGCGCGTGCGATTGCTCCGATCATAAATATAAATGTTGGGGTGCTCACGCGGGGCCTGTTTGCTATAGGCGAGCAATCGCCCGTCAGCTGACCACGCTGGCGCATAGATATAGCCATTTAACTGGTCGATCAGTTGGCGATCGCTACCATTAGGACGAATGCGATAAAGTGTCGATATTTTAGCGCTGCCCACTCCTTGCTCCTCCACATAGGCAATGTAGCCTTGACGGTCTATTGCGGGCATACGTGCTGTCAGTGGATTGGTCGCGACTGTATTGGTAGGCGTTTTGGCAGGCGGGCTGGATAGCGTCTGACACCCCGTTAACACGCTGAGAGTGCCAATGACGATAGTGTGGTTTATTAGGCGCACGTTTATGGCCACTTTTAGCGCAGAGGTTTTTAACATAAGATAAAGTCCAATATAGCCTTCGAAGATGCGTTATGCGTCTTTTGCTAAAGGCGTGTATTGCTTCTAGTGTAGCGTACATTGCGCTTTGATTTTAGATAAAAAAATGCCCCACTTAATAGTGAGGCATGATTAAAACTAAATATTAGGTTAAAAAAACAGTGGGCTTAAATCCCTTATTTGTGATGATTGAATTATTTAGCGACGCCTTTGAAGTAAGCCACTTGACTGTCATTTTTGATGGTCAATATAGGCGTTTTATTCGCATTTTTATCTAGGCTATATTTACCTTGTACAGTCGCTAATGTCGCTGTATCAAAGCTCGCTTGCGGCTCAGGACAAGCCATCAAAGTACTGATGCCGTTTTTAATCTGTACATTGCCATTGACCACACTGTATTCTGCACCCATATTGTTACACGTATTGATAAAGGTCACACGGTCACTACCGTTAGAGGTAAAGAAATTTAGCGTTAACGGCTTGGCTGGATCAAAAAACAACTGGCTGACTTTGTCGCCATTGGTACGCTTGGCATCGACAAGTTGCCAATTATACGCTTGCAGTGCCTCTGCAGTGATGGGCTGGGTGACAGGGGCCGTGATATTAGGGGTGGTTTGGCAACCGGCCGCAAGTGTCCCTACCGCAAGGGTTGCAGCCATCATTATTTTAGTCATATTTTTCATATCATCTCCGCAGTGGTTTGATTTAGAATGAACAACCAAGATATTTTTCACTCTAAATGTTCGTTTTTATTATGATTCATTTATTGTTTTATTCATGCACCTAAACAATGTCGCTATTATGCACATCTGATACTTACCTGTCTTGATAGGTTAGGTGTAAGATTCCCACCTATTTGTTCCACTCTATGGTTGTTTTGCTAACACGTCTTGCTAGGCGACGCATTAGCTGCTAACCCTTTTCTAGTTTTTCTCCTAACATCTCTAAAACAAGCGTTACTGCGCAAAACACCCCGCTCAATAGCGAGGTGTTTTTGTATAGTGTTGCTTCAATAAAGTCGTATGCGTTATTGCTGATTGTACTTATCGCTTCTTTAGACAAAGCGTTTCGCTATCAATAAACGTGTCAGCGACAACCTTAGATAACGTCAGTACCCGTAATTTCTGGCTCGTTAGTGGCGGGTGCCGTCATGCTTGATAAAGATTGGCAACCGACCAATACCGTTACCATGACAATACCTGTCATCAATGCTTTGGTTATATTTTTCATCTTAGCTCCTAGAATGTTTTTAATAGTTCTTTGGTTCAATGGAAGTATGCATGTCATTGTAATAAAGCTACAGATATTGGATCGTACTTCTACCAGTAACCATAACTTATTCACATTTTTAGCTTACCTGTCTCTTACATCACTGTAAATTATTTAATGTTACTCAAATGTTCTTATTGCGTCTTTGTTTCTTGCAGAGCGGTATACCCTGCCAAACGTTGGCGCTCAGTCTCATCAAACAATTGCTGCTCAAGCTGATTTATCTGAACTTGTGCTTGAGCTTGGTCCGGATTTTGGCTTAATAAGCGTTGTTTTTGTGTTTCATACTGAGTGAAGCGCTGGTCAAAATTGGCGTTTTCTTGGTCTACTTGCGCAAGCCTTTGAGCGGCAGGCGCTCCTACCAGCTCACGGCGCATATTGTACAGCTCCTCAGCTGTGGCACCTTCTGCTTTCATTTGTGCGGTACGACTCATTAGCTCATTCAGATTAGTTTGCTGCTCAATATGGGCTTTGGTGGCATTATCTGGCATACGGCTAATATAATCCTGCTTTGCCGCTTCTTTTTGGGCAGCAGACAGCTGTTTGTTTTGGTTAATGCCAATCATCTCGATACTATAATCATCATAGGCATCATCAGCGCCAAAGAACGCTTTGATGGTGTCCTTGGCAAAATACTGCTGGCGTTGCTTGGTCACATCTTGCTTTTGCTGTGCCACGACATTCAGATCCAGCTCGCCGCTTTTCGTGGCTTGCAATTGCAAATTGCCGTAACGGTTTTCTATTTCAGGAATGGCCTTAAGATAAGCAACGTAGCGATCAAATATAGCGATTGCTTGACTGGCCGCAGGTTCAGGCGTGTGATTGCGAATATAATGCTCCACACGGGCATAGATAACAGCGTCATCCTCCTCACCCAGCGCTGACAAAAAATAATCAAACAAACGCCGTAAGCCTTCAGTGACGATCAGTTGCTTGTTTTCATTAATAATGATTTCGCCATCCACCTCCGTACCTTGTAAAGAGCGCGGTAAATTTTCTAGCCCTGTGGTAAACGAGGTATTATTTTGAGTGGCTGCGCTGCGCACTTTATTACTAAACATGGTCATATCTATCGAGCTGCTTAGGTCATTCTCACCGATCGTTGTGAAAGGCAGGTGAGGAAACATCGTGCTTTTTTTATTATTAGGCTTAAACCACAGAATAATCGCCACTGTTATCGCGAGTATGACAGTGATAATAAACACAGATAAAAAAGGTCGGCGGCGATTGCGTCTCATAGTAAAACACCTTTTTAATAAATCAGTTTTATGACCAAGCTTATGTATCAACTGGTTATACATAAGCTTGGTAATCTCAAGCTCACCGATGGTTACTCATACCAGCTTTATCAATGAGCTTTATAAATTGGCCCTTTTCAAACGGTTAACATGACCACGATATAAGGTTTTTGGGTCTGGCTGCCCCCAGGCAGTCAAGCCCAATACTTGATTGGCTGAATCCAAATGATTCATACGATAGTCATCACGAATGACATACCCAAGTCGACTCGAGCAGGCAGATACCAAGCCATCGTTTGGATCGTTATCAAAGGTGGTGCCTGTTAAGGCCAGCATATAGTCACTAGGGTCAAGGCCATTGGTGAGCTGACCAATCCCACTGAATGAGTAGTACTTTATGCCGTTAACTTCCGTGTTAGCAGGCTGACCACAATAGGTGGTTGGCATCGCCGCTGGAAACTTGGCGTTAAACTGAGTGGCATAGTCAGTCGATAAGGCAAGAACCGCGTTCCAGCCGTCTTGCTCTTGTATCTCTTTAAAACCAATACCCGCGCTGACGTCCATAAAGCCACCCACAAACTTAAAAAACCCAATGGCTATCTGTGAGCCAACATTAAACTCGCCTTCATCATAGCCATCCTTTGCACTCCCTTCGACGACTTGTTTGATTACCCAGTCGCCCATCTTTGAGCCTTGCTCTGGGCTTGCGATAGCCGTTACTGACGCCACGTATTTCGGTTCTACAGCAGCGACATAACGAATATCAATACCGCCTTGACTATGCCCGAGTAAATTGACTTTTGGGCTGCCTGAGATGGCACTGATGGTTTTAACTTGTTGCAGCAGCTGCTCACCGCGAAACTCACTGTTGTGAACCGATGAGGTTTTGGTCGTATATACCTGACTTCCTCCACTCATTAAGGTCTCAGGGATACCATGAAAATAATCCACCAACCCAAATGCCTTAGTAAAACCACCAAGACCATGAGCCATGACAATGGGGTACTGGGTGGCTGTATAAGTTGACGTCCAATACTGGTTACTGACCAGCTTGCACCCCGTAGGGTTGGCACAATTGTAGTACTGTCCAGCGGCTTGGGCAGAGGTGGTTTGCACTGCCATCATGACCACACCAACACCAATGGCACCAAGGGAAGGTAAAAACAGAGCAGGCGTAAACGCCGTCGAAAGGTAAGCTTTGAGCCTCATAATAACGTCCTTGTTATCGTTAGTGTTTTGTCGTTCTCATGCATGAGCGTTTGTACTACCGGCAATACAAACACTCTCAAAACAATGGCTAATCCTTTTAGCAACTAAATTTACAATACGTCTATATTTTGCAACATTCAATTATTTTATTAACGATAGGCAATTTATTTATGACCATATAGTCATTTCTTTGAATGTATAAACTTATAACCTCTTAGGTTAGCGGTTAGCTAAACTGACGCTCTATATGCCAGTCTCACAAAACAGCCGCAGCTGCATTTATGCTATAATGCAAGACATTAATTCCATAACTATAAGTAAGATCATGATGACTAAAAAATCTCTTATCCAGTCCGCCGACGCCATAGAAAAAATGCGTGTGGCCGGTAAACTTGCCAGCGATGTCCTTGTCATGCTCAATGAGCACGTCCGAGTCGGTATCAGTACCGAGGCGTTGAACCAAATCGCTCACGACTATATCGTTAATGTGCAACAGGCGATTCCTGCGCCGCTCAACTACAATGGCTTTCCAAAGTCTATTTGTACCTCGGTAAACCATGTCGTCTGTCACGGCATCCCAACCGAAAACAAACTGCTAAAAGATGGTGATATCATCAACATTGATGTCACGGTGATTAAAGACGGCTATTACGGCGATACCTCAAAAATGTGGATCGTGGGTAACGGCTCAATTATGGCGCAGCGTATCTGCAAAGTGGCACAAGACGCGCTATATGCAGGTATGAGTGTCGTCAAAAATGGCGCTCGCTTAGGCGATATCGGTGCTGCTATTCAAGAAGTGGTGGAACCTGAGCGTTTTAGTATCGTGCGCGAGTTCTGTGGTCATGGTATTAGTAATGAGTTTCACCATGAGCCGCAAGTCATGCACTATGGCAAAAAAGGCACCGGCTTTGAGCTAAAAACAGGCATGACCTTTACCATCGAGCCGATGATTAACCAAGGCACGTGGCAGACTAAGATTTTGCCTGATGAATGGACAGCAATTACCAAAGACCGTAAGCTATCTGCCCAGTGGGAGCACACGATGGTCGTGACCGATAATGGCTGTGAAGTGTTTACCACTCGCCCTGAAGAAGATTTAAGCTTTTTGACCCAGTAGTACTACAAAAGATCGCCTAGGCGGTCTTTTTTTTGGACTAAAATTCAGGCATATTGCGTACTATGCGTGGTGATTGTCTAGTGACTGTTTAGCAATGATGTCCCTTTATACTGCTCATTAAATACAGTTACATTCTAATGACCATATAGCAGTACCTTCACGTAGCGATATCTTAATTGTTACGCCTTTTTTTTAGTCCACTGTTAGCTCTAACGATTGATTTTTAAATTCTTAATTGGATAACACTCATGTTTAATTGCGATGTCGCGACTCTTGATCTCACGCCTCTGCCTTTACTATCAAGTGATATAGCGACAAATGCCTCACTGCTGCCAGACACCGCTGCAACAGAAAAATCGTTGCTTGGCATTCCTGATTGGTTGGCTCAAATCAATGAGGATATTAGCCGCTCTTTAGAACGCGGCGTCAATATTCGTCAATTAGTGGCAGCGCGGGCCTGTGCGATTGACAGCCTACTGATAGCGTTGTTCAAGTGGTTTGAATTGGATCAGACCGATTTGGCATTGTTTGCAACTGGTGGGTATGGTCGCGGTGAGCTGTCGCTTTATTCAGATGTCGATATTTTACTGCTCTCCCCTGAAGAAGTTGACACAAATACGAGTGGAAAAATTGACCGCTTGGTCGCGCTACTCTGGGACATAGGCCTAGAGCCTGCCCTTTCTGTGCGTAGCGTTAGTGACGCTCTAGAAGCGGCGCTTGATCATACCATTGCTAGTGCACAGCTCGAAGCTCGGCTGCTGATTGGTAATGAGGCTCTGCAAGATGTGCCTATTCAGATTGTCAATAAGCAGTGGACGCCCCGTGCCTTTTTTGACGCAAAAATTGCAGAAGCCAAAGCGCGCTATCTACAGCACAACGCCACAGAGTACAATCTTGAGCCAAATATCAAAACGGCCCCTGGAGGCTTACGCGATATTCACATCATCGGCTGGGTGACCAAACGTTATTTTCGAGTCGGCAAGCTGTATGACTTAGTCCAGCAAAACTTTTTGACCGAAAAGGAATTTGATGAGCTCAGCTTTGCAGAAGGCTACTTATGGCAAATACGTCATTATTTGCATGTGCTGACTGGCCGTAATGAAAACAAGCTACTGTTTGACTATCAGCGTGAGATTGCCCAGCTTATGGGCTATGAGACGCAGCCGGACGATCAGCCTAATGCGGCGGTGGAACGCTTTATGCGGGATTACTATCGCTGTGCTATGCAGATATCGACGCTGTCTGAGATGTTGACCAATCATTACTACGAGACGATCATAGAGCCGCAGCTGCCAGATGATGAGCGCCCGAAAAAGCAGCCAATCAACGCACACTTTAATCAAGTGGGTGAACAAATCGCCATGGCGCATCATCGAGTATTTGCCCAGCATCCTGACGCCATTTTAGAGATGTTTTTATTGATGGGTCAATACGGTATCAAAAACGTCCGTACACATACCCTGCGGGCATTAAAAATCGCAGCACGCGGTATCGATCAGGTTTATCGCGACAACCCCACTCACCAAGCGCTTTTTTTAGCCAACTTAAAAGAACAAAACTATCTCTTTCATCGCCTCCGCACCATGAATCGCTGTGGCGTTTTGGGCAGCTATATTCCCGCTTTTGCGCAAGTCACTGGTCTGATGCAGTATGATTTGTTTCATCGTTACACGGTGGATGCCCATACGTTGTTTTTGATTCGGATTTTGCACCGTTTCACTGATCCACGTTTTTATGAAGACTTCCCATTGGTCAGCTCTATTTTTCAACGTATCGAGCGCAAAGAGATCTTAGTGCTCGCAGCCATGTTTCATGATATTGCTAAAGGTCGCGGCGGCAATCATAGTGAGCTTGGGCAAACAGAATCAATTGATTTTTGCTTGGCTCATGGCATGAGTTTAGCGGATGCAAACCTAGTCGGCTGGCTGACCCGCTATCACTTATTGATGTCGATGACCGCTCAGAAAAAAGACATCTCAGACCCAGAAGTCGTCACCGTTTTTGCCAACCTAGTGGGTAATGTGACCCACCTCAATCATCTCTATGTGCTCACCGTCGCAGACATGAATGCCACTAACCCACAGTTGTGGAATAGTTGGCGAGCCACCTTGATGAAGCAGTTGTACTCGCAAACGCGGCGCATTTTGCGCGCTGACATTGATGCGCCCACCAACCGCCAAGACATGATCAGTGCCACACGTAGGCAAGCCCTCACGATGCTAGACAATGTTAATAATCAGCACATGAATCGCGATGAAGTCTTGCGGCTGTGGGATGATTTGGGTGATGAGTACTTTTTGCGAGAGATTGCTGAAGACATCTTATGGCATACCGAAGCTATCTTGAACCACCCCCCGATTGGTCTTGCCTCCAATGCGGACAGTCCACCATTGATCGTGTTGCGAGAGCATCGTGAGCTGGCTCTTGATGCGGTACAGGTTTTTGTTTATACCCAAGATCAGACAAATCTTTTTGCGGTTACCATGGCGGTGTTTGATCAGATGAATCTAGACGTTTTAGACGCCCGCATCATTACTGCCACCCGCGATTTTGCGTTGGATTCTTATGTGCTGCTCGATCCTAGTGGGACGCTACTGGTCGATGAAGACAGCCAACAAGAGCTTAAGCAGCGGTTGATCAATGCCTTTAAAGACCCAACCGTGCTAAAGCTGACGAATAAACGCATCCCGCGTCAACTTAGGCATTTTGAAGTGACGACGGTTATTAACTTTGAATTTAATGAAGCGTCAGATCAACATATCATGAGCTTAGAGACACTTGATCAGCCGGGGCTATTGGCACGAGTGGGACAAGTCTTTTTGCAAGAGAGAATTGAGGTACATGCTGCTCGTATTACCACGTTAGGTGAGCGTGCAGAGGATATGTTTTATATCAGTGATCAAAATGATGAGCCATTGTCAGCTGATCGATTAGAGGCCTTAAAATCAGCACTAATCCTGAGTCTGAGCGTCCAAAAAGACACCCAAGTGATTTAAGTATGGCAATTTGCTCTCTGCTAATCATTTCGTTGATTAGCAGAGAGCGCACTGAATAAAAATGTCATTAAACATCGTACTGTTGATACAGCGTAAAGAAGCTATTTATTACTGGTGGCATGTGGGGCTGGGAGGCTGAGAAACATGTTCAAGCACTGTAAAGGTGTGACCGCTAGCGAGAAAATGGTTACCCTTAGTACTTGGTTATTTAGTACGTGGTCATAGGCATCCTTCTAGCATTTAGCGTCGGTCAGTGCTTATAACGTGCTTTTATACACCATCTCGCTGGCATGCTCATCAAGCTCATCATCGGCAAGATCTGGCGGTAAAATTTTTGCATCCATCTGCTGTTGGCCTAATATTAGGCGTCCAGCGTCGACTTCTTTTTGTAGTAAACCATGTAAGGTTGCCAGATGAAAACTCCCATCAAAGCACTCATACAACTGTCTCAAAGAGATGGGCGATTTGGCGTGTACGTCTGGATACAGACTGTCCTCTGCCAAAATAATCATCTCATTAAACGCCTCTTCGCGTACTATCTCATCTTTATCAATTTTGCGTTGCAGGGTTTTTGCTGTACGCCCTTTGGCTGCCAGCATAGCGATAAAAACCACGGTTTGTAAGATAAATAAGGCAACGTACTGCCATAAAGTTAGCATTATGTTCAACAAGCTGCTGAGGAACATCAGCACCATCGCCACGACCACATAACTGACCAGCTGCCACAGCAACCACATCATTAAGCTGTTTTCGCCGTACCAAACCACTTTTCGTTCTTTACGATTAATCAGTTGCTGACGCGCTTGCCACCAGCACTGTTCCCGCTGTTTTAATAGCTCATACAGTTTAGTGCGTTGTTGGCTACTCTCATCGTTTTTATTACTGATATCTTGGGCAATACTCTCTTCAGCACTGCTCTCTTTAGTATTGATATCTTCAATATTCGAAGCACTAGGCATATCAAACTATCCTCACAATAGTCTATCGTTAGGTCTGATAGCGGTTTTTTTCATTGTTATAAGTTATCAGCTGATAAGCTTTACTTAACGCTATTTAGCCTCTTTAAACCCTGCCTTCTCAATTTATTACAGTTATTGGCCTTTTACAAGACACATAGTATTAATATAAGAAGCCAAGGAAAAAAAACAAAAGAAATGCTACACTGCTTAAATGTAACTTTTCTTTATAACTTTATTATTAATTGTCCATTATAGTTACCCTACTTATGAATCACAACTTGACCCACCTACACCCTTACCCCTTTGCCAAGATGGCAACCTTGCTTGCCGATAGCACGCCAGCCCATAGCTACAGTGAAATCAAGCTGGGTATTGGCGAACCAAAACATGAGCCGCCCGCATTTGTTCTGGACGTCCTACACGAAAATTTGGACAAAATAAGCCATTATCCCACCACCAACGGCTTATTTGAGCTGCGGCAAACCATCGCGCACTGGCTAGAGAAGCGGTTTTTTTTGCATCATGTCGATGCCAATACGCAGGTATTGCCGGTCATGGGGACGCGCGAAGCCATTTTTAGCGTGGTACAAGCGGTCATTGATCATAAAGCAACCGATACAGAGAGCAGTTCGCTGTCTGGGTCTGATCAACCGCCGACGGTTGTCATGCCCAATCCGTTTTATCAAATATACGAGGGCGCGGCACTACTCGCCCAAGCCGCACCCTACTTTGTGCCTTGTACACCCGATGATGACTTTAAAGGTAACTATCGCGCGGTGCCAAAGGACGTTTGGATGCGCACGCAGCTGTTATTTGTTTGTAGCCCAAATAATCCAACAGGCTCGGTCATGACGATGGATGACTGGGAGCACCTCATTCGTCTGTCAGATCAATACGGTTTTATCATCGCAAGCGACGAGTGTTATAGCGAGCTGTATTTTGATAAAGCGCCAATCGGTCTATTACAAGCCTGCGCTGCTCTGGGTCGGAATGATTTTCACAACTGCCTGGTCTTTCACTCGTTGTCCAAGCGCTCAAACTTACCCGGTTTACGCTCAGGGTTTGTGGCGGGAGATGCCAAGATTTTGCAGGCTTACCTGCAGTATCGCACCTATCAAGGCTGTGCGATGCCGATACCGCATCAGCTTGCTTCTATTGCAGCTTGGCAAGATGAAAAGCACGTGGCACACAATCGTCAGCTTTATCAAGAAAAATTTGCACTCTGGATGTCTGAGCTTGGCGAGTTACTAGAATTACGTATGCCTGACGCTGGTTTTTACTTTTGGATAAAGGTCCCTGAGCAATTCAATGGTGATGACGAGGTATTTGTCAAAGCACTCTATGAGCAGGCCAACATTCACGCGCTAGCAGGGCGCTATTTGTCCCGTGAGGTCAATGGTCACAATCCTGGGCAAGGTTATGTGCGTATTGCTCTTGTCGCTAGTGTCGAGGAAAGCCGTGAAGCGATCAGTCGCATTCGTCAACTGCTGGGCGCATAAACGGTAGCTGCCTAAAGATTGAGCGGTCAGAAAGACCCCAGCCTTTAATAGCCACAATATAACTGTGGTTATTAAAGGTTTTTTGCCTTAATAGTGCTATAGTAAAGTGTCTTTTTTAAATGTGCCATCAAGGATGATGCCATGCCCCATCTTGATTTTACCCAGCCCCCCTTTGATGTATTAAGCTTGGCTGAGCGTCAAAGTATCAGAAAAAACACCCAAATCCGCTTCCTTGCCAAAGATGAAAGCCTACCTGTGGCAGAGTTACAGTACCTTTATGTGGTCATCAAAGGACAGATTGAACAGTCACTCGATGGTGACTTTGTCGCGTCTTACTTGGGTAGCAACCACTCTGACGATCTCAATAACAACGACTGGTTCGATAGTCGACGCCTGCCTGAAGCATCACCCAAAAACAGCTTACAACAAGGGGATGAAAACAGCACCAACCCTAAAGCTGTACAGACCTATCAGTTTCGAGCGACTGAAGATACCTTGCTGCTGCAAGTAGCGGGCAGTACAGTCGATAAAATCAGCGCTCAGAATCATCTGGTACGCCAGCTGTTATCAGACAAGCTGCCGGAACGCTTAAAAGCCTTACGACAACGGCGCAGTGGCAAAGTCATCGATCCCTCTCATTATAATAACCAACAAGAAGTACAGCAAATCATGCTGCAGCCCGTGATTGAGGTTAAGTTATTGCCAGTACATATTGTCGATGCCAACGCTAGCCTCTATGAAGCCGCTGGTATCATGACAAAGGCCGGACTAAAACACGTACTGATACAGCCCCATTCTGTAGAAAATGATGTCGCGTTGCCGCAGCGTACTGGCCATCTATTAGGCATACTCACCGACACGGACATTTGCCGCGCTGTGAGTGACCAGAAAGACCCCGCCACGACACCTTGTCAGCGTTACGCCAACTTTAATTTACGGACGATCAGAGCGAATGATGAGATTGGTGATGCCCTACTGACCATGACCCGCTATCGCATCCATCGACTGCCAGTCATTGACCACGACGGTAACGTGGCAGGCGTGCTGGGACAAAGCGACCTGCTCGCTCACATTAGTCACCATTCACAGCTTATTAGTATGCAAATCGAACAAGCAAAAGACTTAACGAGCCTAGATACCGCGGTCGAGCTTATCGGTCGCTATATTCGTGCTCAGCATCAAAACGGCGTAAAAATCGGCAACGTTAGCCGCATGGTACAGACACTAAACGCACAGGTATTTACCAAGCTTTGGCAGCTGATCGTGCCTGAGGCCGTCATGAAAAATACCTGCCTCATCGTGATGGGCTCTGAAGGTCGCGGTGAGCAAATCATGCGTACTGACCAAGATAATGCGCTCATCATACGCGATGGCTACACGCATCCTGATTTGGCCCAGTTTGCTGACACTTTTAATCACCATTTAGCAGACCTAGGCTACCCCCTGTGTGACGGCAATATCATGATGACCAACCCCATGTGGCGGCAGCCGCTAAAACAGTTTAACGCCCAGATTGGCGTATGGTTTAAAAACACCGATCCGATGCATGGTATTTATTTGTCCGCCATACTCGATGGTGAATACGTCTGCGGTGATGAGTCGCTCCTGACCCAAGTACGTCAACACCTCAAGGTCGCCCATCGGCAATCAGATCCAATGTTCGTTCGTCAATTCGCCCGCGCAGCACTACAGTTTGGTGATGTCAATCAGTGGTGGCAAAAGTTCATGCCCTTACTCGGTGGCAAGTCCAGCTCACAAGACATTGACCTAAAAAAAGCCGGTATCTTCCCTCTGGTACACGGAATTCGCACCTTGGCATTAGAATATGACATCTTAGCCGTGCCGAGCACAAAAGACCGTCTTAAGGCGTTGGTGCAAGCTCATGTCATCAACCAAGAGCGCGCCGACACCTTATTGGAAGCGTTGGAATTTTTTATGGCGCAGCGTTTATCAGTGGCACTCTCGACCGATGACAAACACGCACGACAAGTCGACCCCATGACCTTAACTGCGCTTGAGCGTGACTTGTTAAAAGAGTGCTTGGCAGTGGTCAAAAGCTTTAAGACACAGCTCCGTCAGCACTATCAATTAGAAATATCATAAGGCTAACACTAACGTAAATGGATGGGTAACGAATATGAGTTGGCTAAAGCAGTTGTCTTACGCTTGGCAAAAGACGCAACTACAGCGCCCAGAGCTGGCGGCCATGTTTAGCAAACCCTTAGCCAAGCAGTGGGTGGCGATTGATTGTGAAATGACGGGACTGAACCCAAGAAAACACCATTTGTTATCTATCGCAGCGATTCATATCAATGACAATACGATCGATACAGGCAACGGGATGCATCTGGTATGCAAACCACCTGTGATGCCAGATCGCGATACCATTGTTATTCATGGTTTGCGTACCGCTGATGTGGAGCATGGCATGAGCTATGAGGAGATGCTGGCGTACTTGCTGCCATTTATAGGCAATCGACCGATCGTCGGCTTCTGTACGCAGCTAGACACTGGGTTTTTAAACCCATTGGTCAAACGTTACATGGGCACGGCCCTACCAAATAAGATCATTGATGTCCGTCAGTTGTACAGTCAGCGTATGGGTGATCGTACTCAAGGTATTCCCAATCAATCGCAGCATTTGAGCAACATTTTAGCGCATTACGACATTCCTGAGCTGGGTGCTCATGATGCTTATAATGACGCGATTATGACCGCAATGGCGTTTTTGCATCTACGCGCGCGCTCATGATAAGCGGTACAGACGACTATCAAACAACGCCTAGCATCTACGCGAAAACAGCAACTCATGTTACCATAGGCTGTTTTTTTAGCTGATGATAGATGCTTATGCAACCAACCTCTAAACGCTGCCACACCCTCAATGATAACGCTCTTATTGACGCCAAAAATGACGCCAAAGCAAAACCTTCTGTTGGCTATTTTCGTGTGATATCTCAAGCCAGTAAACGCTTATCGTTACTTAGTAGCATACTCACTGCAGTGACAGTCCTCGCAACACCACTCTATGCACAAGCAGCATTGCCAGCGGCCATACAAGCCGCTTTATCACGTGCAGAGTTATCAGCTTCTGATATTAGTATGGTCATCACGCCAGTCGGTGATAAAAACGCCAGCCACCTGCCGTCTCCCATTCAAGTTATCGATAGCAGTGACTCGGCAGAGACTGAGGCAGCTTTTGACTCTAAAAGCCTCAAACAAAACAGTACTCAAAATGCTCAGCACGATGGTAAAAACAATTCGAGTCCGCAGGTTGCCCTAACCACTATCGAGAAGCGGACGATTAAAAAACACGAGCAAAAAATACACGCTTATACTGACGACCCTTATACCTATCAAAGCTTGGAGAGTATTCCGGCGCTGATCCCCGATAGTCATCATTCCGCTTCTCAGTCAGTTGGCGACCAAGCAGTCCTTGATGATGGCAGCATGGGCGCAGCAGACAGTAATACTCATACAGCGGCATCTGCTATCAAAATCTCGTTTTCTCCATTACTGAGTCATCAGCCTGATACCCCGCGTACCCCCGCCAGCACCATGAAACTGGTGCCGAGTTTTATCGCTTTAGACACCCTAGGTGCCGACTTTGTCTGGCATACGCGTGTTTATCACACAGGCTTAGTGATAGGAGATCGGCTGTATGGCGACTTGATTATTCAAGGGAGCGGCGATCCAAAAATGACTCATGAGCGTTTAAATCAACTGTTGTATCAAGTACAAACCTCAGGGATTCGCCATATCAATGGGGATATGATTGTCGATAGTTCTATTTTTCACAACGTTACTAAAGACCCTGCCGCCTTTGACAATGCGCCCCTACGTCCTTATAACGCCAGTCCTGATGGATTTTTGGTCAATTTTAGCACCGTTGGTATCAAAAGCTATCCGATGGACAACGGTCAAGCTCGCCTCACGTACACGCCGCAATTAGCGAATTATCACATGCCAAGCGTGATAGATGTGCGTTCAGCGGCCTGTGGTCAAGCACGCTATAGTCTCGCCCCAAAGTGGCACGCCAAACAGTTAGTACTAAATACCGATCTGCCAAACCGCTGCCAAGAGCATGCCTTTTATGTCGCCTACCCTGATGCCAAAGCGTTTGCTGCACGGGCCATCGCCGCTAAGTGGCAAGAGTTGGGCAATACCTTAAGTGGCACCGTCATTACCCAAGAAACCCCGTATGATGCGACAAAAAAGCCAACGCCAGCAAAAGGTCTGGCCGCCCTGCCTATGTCACCACTACCCATTGTCAGCTACCCCTCGCTAAATTTAAGGCAGCAGGTCCATGACATCAATCACTTCTCAAACAATGTCATGGCCGAGCAAGTGGCGCTATCGATAGGCGCTTATCATCACAAAAATTTACCTAATACCGATAAAAGTATGCCCAGTGAAAAGGCTCGTGAGCAAATAATTGGCAAACAAAATAGTCTCCAGAAAACCAGCAGCTTGTATCAGGTTAGCGCGACGGACTATCCGCAGACACTACAGACCATCAATCAGTGGTGGCAGCGCCATTTAGACACACCGCCACCGCATCTGACCAATGGCTCAGGACTGTGCCGCGACTGTACGATCACTGCCGCTAACTTAAGCGAGTTATTAACACACGCTTATAACCGTCCAAGCTTCGATGCCTACGTCAACTCTTTGGGCGTGGCTGGTGTCAGCGGCACTATCACGGCGCATAGTGACCGCTTACCTGAGTCAGCCGCCATTGGCCGCGCGTGGATAAAAACGGGCACCTTAAACAACGTCACTTCGATGGCAGGGTATGTCAAAGGGATATCAGGACAGGACTATGTCGTGGTTGGGCTTATCAATAGTGAGCAGGCGTTAAATACTTATACCGCCAGACCCGTGTTAGATGCCATGCTAGACTGGACAGCGCAGCACTGAGCCCCTTTTATCGCATCATAATGTTAATTTGAACCTTCTGTTTTTACCTTTATAAAGGTCAGCTTATGTCACGTAAGACAACTAAACTCAATAAATCCAACCCACACTTAGGCCATAACAGGGCAGCACAACACCATGAACATGCTCAGCCTAAACTGGCTCAATATGTTGGGTTTTTCGCGATTGGTTATACGCTTGCCAGTGTGATATTCATGATGATCCAAACCCAAATCGCCCTAAACTCCCAGCTCATCACCGTACTCTCTGTCATTGTCGGCGCCTACATCGCGGTACACAAATTTGTCAAACATCAGCAGCGCGCACTAGATAGTGAAGAGATCAATCGTTTGATGTTTGGCGGAGTCGCAGCCATTTGGTTACTCACGGTCGTTTATTTCTTAGGCATATGGTTTTGGTTATTTGATGCAGTAAATCGCGAAGTGTTGTTTGAGATGGCCAAACAACGCCCGTTACCCCTGCTCTCATCGTTGATCATGATACTGGTACTGACCTTAGTCAGCGCTCGAATCAGTATTTGGGCGTTCAATCGCTTGCTTGATCCCAAACGCAAGACGATTTGAGACTAACAAGACATCTAAGGCCTCTACAAGTGACTACAAATTTCTTCCTATAGACGCGCAAAATCCGTTAGGCTAAGTTTAGTAGATACCTTACTAATAAAAAGCAGTTTTACTTTGATAACAGGAGTGATCTTCATGGATATGCTTTTTTTTGACAGTGTAGACAAACTTGGGCGTATTGTGCTGACGGCAACCATGGTGTATGTATTAATCGTGCTAGTCACTAAAGCCTCAGGGAAGCGCTCCACTTCACAGCTCAACAACTTTGATTGGGTTGTCACGGTGATGATTGGCTCCTTGGGTGCCAGTACCATTCTTCTCAAAGAAGTGCCTTTTATCGAAGGAGTGGCTTCTATCTTGGTGCTGTACCTATTGCAGTTCTTGGTCACCAAATACGCCTCTATCTCACCGCAATTTAGCAGTTTTATTTTATCTGAGCCACGTATTGTCTTTTATCAAGGGCAGTTCTTGCCCGACGCGATGCGCGCTGAACGGTTGACTGGGCAAGAGATCGAATGTGCGATGCGTTCTGAAGGGATAAACAACTTCGATGATGTTGAAGCGATTGTTTTTGAATCAGATGCCAAGCTCACCGTTATTCCGAAGCCCACCCCGGCTAATACTAGCGCCAACAGCCAAGAGACAGAAAACACCATCTCACAAAGCATTGCGCCTTTAATGTAGGCTGCAAGTTACGCTAAATAACTACGCAGTATCGATTTGGCTCGATCATATTTGGCCAATAAAAAAGGGTAGCTCATGAACTGACCCCCAAATGTTGGACGGTTTAAGTTTATATCAAGGACTGAGTTCTG
>NZ_JABASS010000016.1 GCF_016107545.1 Psychrobacter namhaensis | reverse complement strand
TAAGTGTCTATGCGCTGCTTGATGGCAGACTGCAATGCTTCCATGGTAATCATAACTCGTTACTCATTTTTTGATACTACGCGCTTCTAATGTTAAGCAATGGTAGGCTACTATCAGCAGTACGCAATCGATGGTTGATAGTTGATAGACTAGCCGCGAAAGATATTATCTTGTTCAAGGGTCATTTCGATACCTTCGATGACGGCGTCATTCGCTAAGGTAAATAGGTAATCGCATAATGATTGGTGAAATGCTTGCTGGCTTAGCTTGTTATGAATAGCTGGGCTGACTTGTTCATAAGTCATTTGTATCCCTGCCTCTTTGTCTAAAATATTCACAATATGAAAACCGTATCTGCTTTCAATAGGGCTAGACGCAAGTCCTGTTTCTAGTTTGAATAGTGATTTTTCAAATTCTGGAACGGTTTGTCCTTTACTAATGATACCCAGTTCACCGCCTTGTTCTTTTGAAGGGCAGGCAGAGTGTTGGCGTGCCAATTGAATGAACTCAGCATCGGGGTTAGAGTTGTTTTTGATTTGCTCAATAAACTGGTAAGCGGTTTTTTTGAGCGTTAATCTTTCATCACCATCTTCAGGTAAGCATGCTAGTAAAATATGGCGTACTGTCGTAATAGGGTCAGTCATAAAGTCAGTGATGTTTTGCTGATAATAACGTTCACACGTTGCCATATCAGGAATCTTCGCCTGTACGTTTTTGTCTATTAAAATAGAGATGGCTTTCTCTTCATCATCCAACCATGCAGACTCGCCAAGGCATGGCTCATCCAAAACGGCAAGTCTGAGTAACTCTTTAACGACCAGTGCCTGCGTTGCTAAAAAGACAGCGTCTTCTTTACTTTCTGCTGGGTGATACTGTAGCTCTTGGGCTATCGCCGTTCTATCTATCATTATTCCATTCACCAACACAGAAGGCAGCTCATCACGACTAGACGCAATCAGATTTTTGTGGTTGCTGCGTTCTTCTGCCATCGCCTTTTCGATAAATGCTTGGTCAGAATGCGGTTTTTTTAGGTCAGATAGCGTTGGCATCACCCGAACGATCTCATCCCCATTATCCATGGTTATGTTGGCAGCAGTAGCAGCATTAGCGTCGTGGTTATGAGTAGCATGGTCGGCAGGATTGTAAGTACTAACAGTCATGGTTTTTACTCCACTATGAATGTTTATAATAGATATGTTTAAAATATAGGGTGTCTGGATTCAGTATTGAATGTAGAAAAAAGCAGCATTTACACCATGAGAGTTTTAAACCTCATGTGATATAAACACTGCGCTATAGCCTTACTGAGATCTCTTTTGTCTAACGATTTGATAGCGGCGACCAAAGTACCAAATGGGAGCACTAATGATATGTATCAGTCGAGTGAAAGGGAAAATCATCACAAGTGTGATACCTAGCGCCATGTGCAATTGATAAATCAGGCCCGTCTGTTCGATACGCGCTGCGGCATGCCAAGGTCTTAAGATAGTAATGTCTTGGGCCCAACCCGCTAAGTTCAGCATGGTTAAGCCATCTAGATGCTGAACAGAGGTAAAGATAGACGCCAGACCAAGATTTAACTGAATAAATAACAGCACCAGTACCAGTTTGTCTGAGAACGATGAGGTGTTTGAGATACGATCATCAGTAAAACGTCGCCACATGAGCATGACCAATCCAATCCAGCAAAAAATCCCTGCAATACCACCGACAACGACGGCTAAGATTTGTTTGTGACCTACGCTAATCAATCGATCATAAAGAAAATGCGGCGTCAACATACCAAATAAATGCCCGAGTAATACCACAATGATACCCACATGAAATAAATTACTGGCAAGACGCATATTCTTGGTTCTTAACATCTGCGTTGAACCGGCCTTCCATGAGTACTGAGACAAGTCAAAACGTACCCAAGTACCAATAATAGCAATGGTCAGTGCCACATACGGATAAACGCCAAAAAGGAATATTTGCAGCCAATTTAAATTGACTAAAGACGGTATACTAGGATCTGCAATATTCATGTCCTTTCTCCTTATTATTGTTTAACCGGTCGGTCGATTTTAAAGTCCACCCAGTGCACAGGCGCATCGACAGTCTTTGCAGCATTAGCCGTTCTAGCGCCAGATTTTGCCGCCAGATTTTGGCTACTTGTCTGTGAGGGGCAGCGTTCCTCTTGTTGGGCATCCAAAAAAGTAACGACTTCTTCTTCCCACTCTTTGTCTAATGCCTCAAAACTGTCATCGCGTTGTTCTTTGCTGACTTTTTCTTGATACTCTTCAACCATATCGAGCGGTTTGCCAGCGATCTGTAATAGCGCATGAAAGCAGCCTTGATAAATACTGCCACGATCTTCAAGTCTGGCAGCAAGCAAAGCAATGATGTGGCTGACGTCGGCAATGTCCATACGAATCTGAATATCATCGTCGATAACGGTTGCCTGATAAGCTAAGAACTCTAAATATAAAGGTAGGTAATCTGGCAGCTCTTTCACGCTAATCTCAAAACCGGCTTCTTGATACTGATTCATCAAATCGACCATGGCTTGACCGCGATCGCGAGACTCCCCATGCACATGCTCAAACAACCAAAGCGATAAAGAGCGACCGCGCTCAAAAAGACCATCATAACGAGCTTGCGCCTCAAGCGATCCGGTATCGATTAAATCTTCAATCAGGGCGATGATTTGTTGACGCACTGCTGGGCTAATCAAGGTGGATTTTGCGACAATCTCTGTGCAGTCTGCAAAGGTATCACCCAAAAACAGCTCATTGCTTGGATAGTCTATGAGTAAGCTTAAGACCTTTAATAGCTTTAGGTCCGATTTCCCAATGAGAGGCGGCGTCATAAGCTTATGTACTGAATGGTTGCTATCAAATTGAGTAGTTTGCATATTAAGACTCCCACTTTTGAACGGTGTCGATGAAATCACGGCGATTGGCTTTGCGTTGTCCGAACATACTATTGTCCGAATGTCCTGAGCAACCTTCACCAAAAGTGAAGCCACAGCCATTACGCTCAGCGAAGGCATCACTTAACGCTTCTTCACGATGGGCCGTTGGGATAACAAAGCGGTCTTCGTAGTTAGCGATAGCAAGATAGCGGTACATCTCTTCCACTTGTAGTTTGGTGAGCCCAACGTCATCTAAGATACTTTGCACTTCTTGTTTTTCAACCAATTGCATACGCTTGTAGCTACGCATGGCTAGCAGGCGCTTCAATGCCAAACGTACTGGCTCTTCATCACCTGCGGTGAGCATATTGGCAAGATAACGCAGCGGAATACGCAAGCTATCTACGTCAGGAATCAGTCCATCCATACCCACCTTGCCAGCTTCGGCGGCATTTTGAATGGGTGATAATGGCGGTACGTACCATACCATTGGCAAGGTACGGTATTCAGGGTGGAGCGGTAGGGCAAGCTTCCAATCCATTGCCAGCTTATAAACGGGTGAGCGCTGAGCGGAATCAATGACAGACTGCGGCACACCGTCTTTTAGTGCTTGAGCAATAACCACAGGGTCATTTGGGTCTAAAAACACGTCTAATTGTGCTTGATAAAGGTCTTGCTCATTAGGCGTGCTTGCCGCTTCTGCAATTTTATCAGCGTCATAGAGCAAGACGCCCAAGTAGCGGATACGACCGACACACGTTTCGGCGCAAACCGTTGGCAAACCAGCTTCAATACGGGGGTAACAGAAGATGCATTTTTCAGATTTCCCTGATTTCCAGTTGTAGTAAATCTTTTTATAAGGGCAGCCTGAAATACACATGCGCCAGCCACGACACTTTTCTTGATCAATGAGGACGATGCCGTCTTCTTCACGCTTATAGATCGCACCACTAGGGCATGACGCTACACACGTTGGATTCAAACAATGCTCGCACAGACGCGGCAAATACATCATAAAAGTATTTTCGTACTCGCCATAAATATCTGCTTGAATATTGTCGAAGTTTTTATCTTTGCGACGTTTTTCAAATTCTGAGCCTAGAATTTCTTCCCAATTGGGACCCCATTCAATCTTTTGCATACGCTTACCAGTGATGGCTGAGCGCGGACGGGCGATAGGCTGATGGTTGCTAATAGGAGCGGTATGCAAGTGCTGATAATCAAAATCAAACGGTTCATAATAATCGTCGATTTCTGGCAAGTCAGGATTGGCGAAAATATTGGCCAATACTCTGAACTTACCGCCAATGCGCGGATTGATCGTGCCATTCGCGTTACGTATCCAGCCGCCCCGCCATTTGGTTTGGTTTTCCCACTCTTTGGGGTAGCCAATACCAGGTTTGGATTCAACGTTGTTAAACCATGCGTACTCCATGCCTTCACGGCTGGTCCAAACATTTTTGCAGGTGACTGAGCAGGTGTGACAACCGATACATTTATCAAGGTTAAGCACCATGCCGACTTGTGAACGAATTTTCATGGATCTGTGCTCCAAATATTAATAGAAAAATCAGCGCTTTATTTCTAAAAGATAACTTAAAAATAACGATATCTTTTAGATAAAAGAGATGGCTTTACCCTTCAATGCTGGTTGGTAATGGGCGAGGTAATTCGTTATCTGGCTTATCTTCTAACCAGTCGATTTTTGACATCTTGCGAATCACGACAAACTCATCACGGTTACACCCGACGGTGCCATAGTAATTAAAGCCATAAGACTGCTGGGCGTAGCTACCAATCATATGCGTCGGTTTTAAAATCGTTCGCGTCACCGAGTTGTGGATACCGCCACGCGTCCCTGTTTGCTCAGAACCAGGAATATTGACCAGTTTCTCTTGTGCGTGATACATCATGGTCATGCCTTCTTTAACCCGTTGACTAACAATGGCACGGGCGGTAATAGCCCCATTCGCATTGAACAGCTCAATCCAGTCGTTATCGATGATGCCGGCTTTTTGTGCATCGACTTCTGATAGCCAAACACAAGGACCACCGCGGCTTAACGTCAACATTAATAAATTTTCAGAGTAGGTACTATGGATACCCCATTTTTGATGCGGTGTTAAAAAGTTCAGTACAATCTCTTTATTGCCGTTGGGTTTAGCGTCTTTAAGCAATTCAGTGGTCTTAGTATCGATAGGTGGACGATACTGCTGCATTTGCTCACCAAACGCCTGCATCCAAGGGTGATCTTGATAAAACTGCTGACGGCCGGTGATGGTGCGCCAAGGTATCAGCTCATGAACATTGGTGTAGCCTGCGTTATAGCTCACCTCGTCAGACTCGATACCTGACCACGTTGGGCTTGAAATAATTTTGCGCGGTTGTGCAACGATGTCTTTAAAGCGGATTTTTTCATGTTCACTAGAGGTAGCAAGATGGGTATGGTCGCGACCAGTGAATTCAGATAAGGCTTTCCAACCTTTAACGGCAACATGACCATTGGTTTCAGGGGCGAGCATCAAAATCATTTCAGACGCATTAATGGCAGTATTGAGACGTGGTCGACCTGCAGAGATGCCAGACTCGGTCACGCGGTGGTTTAAGTCACCCAGTTGCTTGACTTCTTTTTTCATATCCCAATTCAAGCCCTTGGAGCCGTTGCCTAGTTTTTCTAGGGCAGGGCCAAGCGAGGTAAATTTGGCATAAGTGTTCGGATAGTCACGTTCAATGACTTTAATCATGGGACAGTTTTTGCCGGGCATGGGTTTTTCGCCAGCTGTTTTCCAGTCAGTGCCACCAAACGGCTGTGCCAATTCACCTGGGGTGTCATGTTGCATCGGTAGCGTGACCACGTCAGTCTCAACACCTAGATGACCTTTTGATACTTCTGAGAAGCTCTTGGCAATCCCTTTATAAATCTCCCAATCCGTTTTAGACTCCCAAGCAGGATCTGTGGCAGCGGTTAATGGGTGAATGAATGGATGCATATCTGAAGTATTCATATCATCTTTTTCATACCAAGTGGCGGTTGGCAGGACGATGTCAGAATACAGACAAGTAGACGACATACGAAAGTCTAGCGTGACCACCAAATCTAATTTACCCGTCGGGCCTTTTTCTACCCAGTCCACTTCTTTTGGTTGCAAGTGACCAGCAGGATTTTCATCATTTAAGAGGCCATTTTTGGTGCCCAAGAAATAATGGAGCATATACTCGTGACCTTTACCTGATGAGCCCAATAGATTTGAGCGCCAGATAAACATGTTACGAGGAAAATTAGCAGGATTGTCTGGTGATTCACAAGCAAAGCGTAAGCTGCCATCTTCTAAAGAATCGACGACATATTCTTCTACATCTTTGCCACTTTCTTTGGCTTTGGCAGCGATAGTTAGGGGGTTGCGGTTTAATTGCGGTGCAGAGGGGAGCCAGCCGGCACGTTCTGCTTGAATGTTGTAGTCCAGCATATGCTCAGGAAAAAACTTTTTGTCGACGAGGGGCGACAGTATGTCATGGGCAGAGATGGTCTCATGACGCCACTGTGAGCTGTGATTGTAGAAGAAACTCGTGCCATTCATATGACGTGGTGGACGATGCCAGTCAAGAGCAAACGCCAATGGCAACCAACCCGTTTGAGGGCGTAGTTTTTCTTGCCCAACATAATGTGCCCAGCCACCACCAGACTTACCGATACAACCACAAAGCATGAGCATGTTGATCACACCGCGATAGTTCATATCGAGATGATACCAATGGTTCATACCAGCGCCGATAATAATCATAGATTTACCATGAGTTTTATGAGCGTTTTCAGCGAACTCACGCGCAACTTGAATGACGCGCTCACGGCTCAGTCCTGTGATAACTTCTTGCCAAGCAGGAGTGCCAGGTACAGTGGCATCATTGTAGTCATCAGTGACATGCTCGCCGCCAACGCCATTATCAACGCCAAGATTGGCGACGGTTAAATCAAACACGGTGGCGACAATAGCTGTAGATCCATCAGCAAGTGTGATGGTTTTACAAGGAATGGTTTTATGCTGTACAGCCTCACCTGGTACTGAGGTGAAGTGAGGGTGATCAACGTGACCAAAGTAGTCAAAGGCTACCTTGCAGGTCTCCGTACTGTTTTTTAAGGTGACTGTTAGGTCAATATCAGCGCCTGTGGCCCCACTTTTTTGCTCAAGATTCCATTTGCCTTTTTCACCCCAGCGGTAACCAACAGAGCCAAGTGGAGATACCAATTCACCATCATGGTTGAGTCCTATGGTTTTCCATTCTGGGTTATTTTCTTCACCCAAATTGTCTATTAAGTCTGAAGCACGCAGATAGCGGCCAGGACGGCGTACGCCTTCTTCGCCTTCTAGTATGACTAAGACAGGTAAGTCGGTATAGCGCTTAGCGTAGTCTAAAAAATAATCACTTGGCTGTTTGAGATAAAACTCTTTGATAATGACATGACAGAATGCTTGCGCCACTGCTGCATCAGTGCCTTGTTTAGGGTTTAGCCATAAGTCGGTTAATTTAGATATTTCAGCATAGTCAGGTGTGATAGAGACAGTTTTGGTACCTTTATAACGAACTTCGGTAAAGAAATGCGCATCAGGTGTCCGGGTCTGTGGAACGTTGGAGCCCCAAGCAATAATGTAGTCAGAGTTGTACCAGTCTGCTGATTCTGGTACGTCTGTTTGCTCACCCCAAACCATTGGTGAGGCTGGTGGTAAATCACAGTACCAGTCATAAAAAGACAGGCAGACACCGCCAATAAGAGATAAATAACGACTGCCCGCCGCATAACTGACCATCGACATCGCAGGAATGGGGGAGAAGCCAACGATACGGTCAGGGCCATAGGTTTTGGCAGTATAAACGTTACTGGCAGCTATGATTTCATTGACCTCGCTCCACGTTGAGCGAATAAAACCACCCAAACCGCGCTTGGATTTGTACTGTTCAGCTTTGATAGGGTCTTGGACGATACTACCCCAAGCATCTACTGGATCAGTGTACTGAGCTTTGGCTTCACGCCATAATTTTAGTAGAGGTTTACGAACTTTAGGGTACTTCACACGATTAGCAGAGTACATATACCAGCTATAACTTGCACCACGAGGACAGCCACGTGGTTCATGATTGGGCAGGTCTGGACGGGTTTCTGGATAGTCGGTTTGCTGCGTCTCCCACGTGACCAAACCATTTTTGACGTAAATCTTCCATGAGCAAGAACCGGTACAGTTGACCCCATGCGTTGAGCGCACAATTTTGTCATACTGCCAACGGCTACGATACACATCTTCCCAGTCACGAGACTCATCGCGCGTCTCGCCATGCCCATCGGAGAATTCGCTCTGTTTGCGTTTAAAAAAACGGAATTGGTCAAGTAAATGGCTCATTTCGCTGTCCTCTATTTTATTGCCTATGGTGTATTAGAGCTGAGTGCAAGCTGGTTCTGTATTAGTGTCTGTATGCACATAAGCCATAAATGCTATTTCGATAGCGTCATTTTAGGTAAGCCGTAACTGTCTTGCTATCATCTAACATGAGCACAGCACTACTACCTTAGTGGTAGCAAATAAATATCAAATATCATTAAAAAATTTATTAAGCATTTATTGATAAGCTAAAAACCACGGGCAAAATTTAAGAAAAAAAAGTGCTACTTACATCAGCAAGTAGCACGATTAAAAGGGTGAGTGATTGTCAGTTCAAAATACTATTTTGACAACTTGCGTTTTAGCAAGGAATCTCAGCATTAGGACGGCTGTAATACCACCAAGTCAAGACAATACAGAGCACATAAAAGACGATTAAGGTCATAAAGGTGCCATCAATACCCAGTCCTGAACCGAACATTTTAGGGACAAAAAAAGCACCATATGCCGCTACTGCCGAGGTAAAACCAACCACGGCGGCTGATTCTTTACGTATATCGACGAACAGATCTTCTGTTCCAGCTTTCTGAGGTACAAGGCGCTCATGGAAAGTTCTAAAAATAACCGGAATCATGGTAAAGGTCGAGCCATTACCGATACCTGTGGTGATGAAGAGCACCATAAAAGAGATAAAGTAACCAACAAAGCTACCTTCACTAGTCTCACTCGGCAAGAAGTACATTACGGCTACAACAGCCAATACCATCACTACGTAGTTCCAAAGGGTTACTGTCGCGCCGCCCACTTTATCAGATATCCAGCCACCTAATGGACGAAACAAGGCACCGACCAAGGGGCCTAAGAAGGCAAATTTGAGTGCATCAATGGCTGGGAATGAGTTTTTAATTAACATTGGAAAAGCCGCTGAAAATCCAATAAATGAGCCAAACGTTGCCATATAAAGAATACACATTATCCAGTTGTGTTTGCGTTTAAAGATGATCGATTGGTCTTTAAAAGAAGCTTTAGCAGTAGAGATGTCATTCATTCCAAACCAAGCCAGTGTTGAAAATAGTAAGATGAATGGTACCCAGATAAAACCTGCGTTTTGTAGGTAAAACAATCGGCCAGTGTCTGACACCTGTGGGTCACCGCCTAAACTACCAAATACAGCAACCAGTATGATGACAGGAACGACGAACTGCATAACAGATACGCCCAGGTTACCTAGGCCTGCATTCAGCCCAAGCGCGGTGCCCTGTTCAGCCTTTGGATAGAAAAAAGAGATGTTAGACATGGAGGACGCAAAGTTACCCCCACCAAAGCCGCAAAGTAGGGCGATAATGGCAAATATCATAAACGGTGTATCAAGGTTTTGGACAGCAAACCCCATCCATAGTGCTGGGATTAATAATGATGCTGTAGAGATCGCCGTCCATCGTCGTCCACCAAAAATAGGCACCATAAAGGAGTAAAAAATCCGCAGTGTCGCACCTGATAGACCTGGCAATGCCGCCAACCAAAAAAGTTGTCCAGCATCAAAGTCAAAACCAATCTCTGGCAGGCGGACGATGACCGCGCTCCATACCATCCATACTGCGAATGCAAGTAGTAAAGATGGGATAGATATCCACAAATTTCGAGTGGCGACTTTTTTGCCGCCACCTTCCCAGAACTCTTCTATCTCAGGACGCCAGTCAGTGATGAGCTTACCACCTTTGAAGTTGTAATTATTGCCCATGCTATTCCTCACTTAATATTGTCTGTGCTAAGTTATAATTGGTGTTTTTATATAATGAAGTAGCCATAAAAATTGCAGTATTTAGTCGCTTTTATTACAAATGTTGAAAAAATGGCTATTACGATTACGGATTAACGCTGTACCTCATCTGATGGATTAATAACAAATGACAGCTTACGGTACTTTGTTAACACCATTATTAGTATTAATACATAGTGGTATACTGATGACTAAAAGGAGTACATTGCAGGCAGGTTTATTCGTGACAGGCTTGTATCTCAACCTCTTTATATTTAAATTTTGATGGGTGAATGCTATTAATTATGTATAGTCTACGACGACAGTCTTTGTTTCTTCATGCTTGGTTCACTATCCTCATCATATTTGTTTTATGTTTTATGTCAGCTGTCGGTAGTGGGGTACTTGCTTGGATAGCAAAATCAGATGCCGAGGCTATTAATACAGCAGGTTCGATTCGAATGGCAACGTATCGTATTAGCTTTGAGATAGCGACTGGTTTTGCGGATGATCATCCTTTTCGCTCAAGCCTAAGTATTCGGCAAGGTAGCTCAAATAATCAAAACGATCGCCTGGCAGAAACACAAGGCAAATTAGATTTTTCTAATAAAAACACCTCCGAAAAGGTAGGTATCCTTGTTGAGGATATGGAAATTCGCCTTGAAGAACTACAGGATTATCAGCTAACGAGTGCGAATAAAGATACGCGTATTAGCAATCAGCTAAGTCAAATCAAAGCCCAATGGTTTTCTGACCTGAAGCCTGCTTTATTAGCCCAAGACAAGCGAGGGTTTTATAGCGTCTCAGCCCAGTATATTGAAGATGTAAATCACTTAGTTAGTGAGCTACAGTACAGAAACGAGCAGCGGCAGACATGGCAGCAAAACCTGCAAATACTCTCGTTGATACTAACCATTATTATTATGCTCATTGGCATGTGCAGATTACATCAATCAGTGCTGATGCCTATCCAGCAATTGATTAAAGCCAACAACCGATTTAAAGAAGGCAAGTACGATACTAGAGTGTCTATCATGGGTTATAAAGAGTTTGAAGTGCTGGGTAACTCTTTTAATGAGATGGCAAGTACGATTGAAACGTATCAGCGTTCGCTTGAGAGTGAAGTGCAGATAAAAACCCAACATCTAGTAAAAGCCAATCAAGTGCTAACGCTGTTTTATGATTTTTCAAAGTCTATTACGACCAGTCAAGTCAGCTTACATCGGCTTGATGTGTTGATGGCAGATTTTAGTAAAACGCTGCCACATTTAGAACTTACGTTGTGTATAAAAAATAAGTATATCACTAATAAAAATGCCATCGTTTTGCATGGCGAAAACATGAAAGAGCTGTGCAAAAAGCTTAACTGTGATAACTGCGTGACGACAAACAGGGAGTCCACCAGATCTTATCCTATTATTCATCAACAAGAAGAGTTTGGTGAGTTACGTGTCAGTCCAAAGTCTATGCTAATGATGAATGATTCTTTTATATCTGATGATGACAAAAGCAATGTAACCTCATCACAGCGCATTAAGATGGTAGAAGGGGATAGTGTTTTTCCATTTTCTAGTACTGAATTAGAGTCGCAAAATGATGCGTCAATCGTGGCACTAACTAATTTAATCAGTACAGCATTATCGCTGCGCAAGCAAAGACAACAGGAGCATCAGCTTATTGTATTAGAAGAGCGCTCAACCATTGCTAGAGAGTTGCATGATTCTTTAGCGCAGTCATTGTCTTATTTAAAAATAAAAGTCAGTGTTCTAGAAAGACATCTTAAAAACGCTAACAGCGAGTCGGTGGAATCGCCTGTCTATCAAAATATTGAGCAAATAAAAGTGGGGCTGGGGTCAGCTTATCAGCAGTTAAGAGATTTATTAGTAACTTTTCGCCTGACGATTGATAACGATAACTTTGATGAAGCATTGCATGATGCCGCCAGTGAATTTGCTTTAAAAGGGGATTTTAATATTGGGGTGCACAATAGCGTTATGACCCTCAATCTAAGTGCTACTGAACAGATAGATTTGATTCAAATTGCCAGAGAAAGCCTGTCGAATATCAGCCGGCACGCTCAAGCAAAAAACGTAGAAATTCATCTTGGCTATGAGGACGATGATAAACATATTGTGATGCGTATCATTGATGACGGGGTTGGCATGATAGGTAGTGTCGATCAAGCACAGCACCACGGTTTAATGATTATGAAAGAGCGTGCACACAACATCGGTGGCGAACTAATCGTTACGGACAACCAACCACGTGGCACTATTATCACAGTGAGATTTGAACCCAATTTTTTTGATGAAGACGGTAATACAGATGCTTACCTATAATCTAACGAAATAACAGATTTAAGCGACGGGTTTGTCCTTTTAAGTATTGTTGCTTTGAGATCTGGTTTTAAAAAATTTGTTTAAATAGTTAAAATTTTGCACCATTTTTTTAATTTGTGAGTATGTTATGAGCACTAAAGTCTATACCAGCACGTCTCCCGCTCGGCTGTTATTAGTGGATGATCATCCTATGCTACGCCGTGGCATATTTGAGTTATTAAGTCTTGAGAACGACGTCAAAGTCGTTGGTGAAGCCAGTAACGGTCAAGAAGCATTGGCCTTTTTAGAAAATAACGAAGTGGACTTGGTGGTACTGGATCATAAAATGCCAGTACTCACTGGTATCGAGACTTTGAGAGAAATTAAAGCAAGAAATATCAATATCAAGACTGTACTGTTTACCGTTTCTGATAGCGGCGAAGATGTGCAAGAGGCTTTAAAATTAGGTGTCGACGGCTATCTATTAAAAGATATGGAGCCTGAGCTGATTATTATTGATATTAGAAAAGTGTTGCGAGGAGAGTTGGTTATCAGCCCAAATCTTGCCTCTATATTGGCGCAAACGTTGCGTACACCGCGTATTGAGGACATTGCAAGTAACCTGACTAGTAGAGAGCTACAAGTGATTCAAATGATAGCTGAAGGGTTAAGTAATAAAATGATTGCCAATAAACTGGATATTGCAGAATCAACGGTAAAGGTTCATGTTAAGCATATTCTAAATAAAACAGGACTACGGACACGTGTAGAAGCGGCAGTATGGACAGTAAATAATTTATCTAAGCAGTCATGAGATCAGTGTCCATCACTCAAAAAAGTGGAGGAGATCTGCTAATTTATATGTGACATTGGATAATTATCTATCTTAGTCAAAAACCACCTAACATTTAAGTTAGATGGTTTTTCTATATCAGGTAATGGCGTTAACCTTCTTTGGCGGCAATCTGCCGATCTACCGACGACATTTTGTATTCATCACCAAAGGCATCTTCAGGTTCTTTTAGCCAGAAAAAACAAAGTATCCAAGCAATAAAGGCACCTACAGCGATAATAAAAAAGAACTGATTTGGTTCAACCAAGGTAAAGACAAATAAGTAAAATACTGCCCCAACGTTACCATACGCCCCCGCCATACCAGATATTTGACCAGTTAGGCGGCGCTTAATCGACGGAATGATACCAAAGGTTGCCCCTTCTGCCCCTTGCACAAATACTGAGCATAGAATGGTGAAGACGACAGCGATAAATAGCGGCCACTCTGCGTTCAGTAAGCCCATCAGGCCAAAGCCGATACCAATACCGAACATATATATCAACATAACCAAACGACGATTACCGACACGATCAGAGATATACCCACCTAACGGTCGTGCCCACAGATTAACAAAAGCAAAAGTCGAAGCGACTAAACCTGCTACAGTAGGATCAAGCGTCCACGTTGCGGCAAAAAACATCGGTAACATTGAGACCACCGCTAACTCTGCGCCAAAGTTAGCAAAGTAAGTGACATTTAAGGCAGCAACAGAGGTAAAGGGGTATTTGTCATCCTCAGGAATACCTGCTTTGAGCATAGGTACATTGACACTAATGGCTTTATAAATTTGGTAAATAACCACCACAGCGATAAGAATATAGAACCCCAAAGCCGATGTTTCGCTCATGAACCCCATGTTTTTAGTACGGTAAACCAATACGCCTAATATGCCGTATAAAGGAATAATAAATAAGCAGTATAATAAAAGATCTCTCCAACTCGACACCTCTAAAGCACCTGCCTTACGGGCTTTTTTATGGGTGTCTTCTGTCGGGCCATCAGTGATTAAAAACCAATAGGCAACCCCGTAAGCCGCCATAAGTAAACCAGACAATGCAATGGCCCAGCGCCAACCATCGTCACCACCAAAAAACTGTAGCGCAACGGTAGGGATAGTAATTGCTGCTGCTGCTGAACCGAAGTTTCCCCAGCCTGCGTAAAAGCCTTCGGCAAAGCCAATGTCTTTGGGTTTAAACCATAATGCGGTCATATGTATACCAACGACAAAACCTGCGCCAACGATAGACATAAACAAACGCGCGACAAATAACTGCATGGGGGAGCTGCCAAAAGCAAAAAACCAAGTCGGTATCGCCATCACCACCATGAGGATAGAAAATACTCGCCGAGGACCAAAACGATCCAAGGCCATTCCTACGACCACGCGACCAGGGATCGTTAAAGCGACGTTGGCAATGAGAAATAATTTTATATGGTCAGGAGTCAAATAGCTTTCAGACTGTAGCATCGACGTTGCGAGCGGTGCCATATTAAACCAGACATAAAAGGTAAGAAAAAAAGCAATCCACGTGTAGTGAAGTGCTCTTATATCACGGCGTTCAACCTCAAGTAGCTCTTTTGCATGCATGACAAGTATTCTCCACCATAAAACTTGATCGTTTGAATGGAGGTAATGTAGCAGCAAGTAGAAAAAGTGACTATTAGGCGAAAGCAGTATGCATTTTATTTTAAGTACTACTTAGTGAGGATTAAAAAGAAGGTTCAATTTTATGTATATTAGAACTCTTACACAATGTGAGGCTAGCCCTTGAGGTGTTATGTGAATAGAAATCAATGAAAGAGAACTTTTGCAAGAAATTTATGGATTAATAATCAAAGCTACATGAGAGTAGCAAAGCCCTCTTAAGGGTGGAGTGGAATAAACGAATCTAACTAGTTAAGGAGCTACCATGAGCCAACCAATCATTCCAAGCCATTGGAAAATAAAACGTTCTACTCATTTTTTTACCAAGGATAAAGTCCCTAAAGCATTATTGAGCCATCACAATACGGCAGAAGGTGTATTTGGCCAAATTTGCGTCATGCAAGGCACCGTTACCTTTTACGGCTTTGCTAATGAGGCCGACAGTGAGCCAGAACAAACCATAGTGATCAAAGCAGGGCAGTTTGCTGTTAGCCCGCCACAGTATTGGCACCGCGTGGCATTAAGTGATGATGCCCAGTTCAATATTAACTTTTGGACAGAAGGAGATACAGGTAATAAGTCGATGTTTAATAGCTCTACTATCCACACGAAGCCTATCGAAAAATTATTTGATAAGCCAACTGAAGGATAATTAGATATATGGAGTTTGAGAACAACCAAAATAGACTAGGGGTCAATCTATAAAATGCCAAGGCGGATAGGGTTTTACTATTATCGTCAGACTGCTCGATAAAATCTCCCAAGTTAGTTTTTAGGGTGAAGCCGATGAGCTTTTTGAGGGTGAGATCGAATTAAATGAGAGTTACTTTAGCAGTGTACGCAAAGGCAAAAGAGCCGTGTTTGGTATCCTCAAACGAAACGATAATGTCTATCCCCCCTGTTGTAGCAGACACCAAACAGACCACTCTCATGCCTGTCATCAAGCGTAAAATCAAGCCTGATAGCTTTTTTATACTGACAGCTATCGAAGTTACAATGCATTGGATGTGAGCGAGTTCAGATTTAACTAGGGGGCATCGTCTCATCAGCTTAAAACTCTGAGAAAATGGTGTGATATTTAATCCTTATCTACTACAGCCTCTTTTTTATTGATTAGCAAAAAAAATACGTTTCAATCCACGCACCCGTGATGGGTGCGACCTTGAGATTAAAGCATTGCAGTCTGTGCGCGATGTTTCGATCCACGCACCCGTGATGGGTGCGACTGCAATCTATACCAGCACGTCTTTTGCATAATTGTTTCGATCCACGCACCCGTGATGGGTGCGACTTATGCGGATAACTTGCCAAGCTGTCTTTGTTGTTTCGATCCACGCACCCGTGATGGGTGCGACATCAAAGAGGTGGCTAAGGTCAACGGTTACATCGTTTCGATCCACGCACCCGTGATGGGTGCGACCTGGAGTGGTTGGTTCGTTGAGCAGGGCTTAGGCGTTTCAATCCACGCACCCGTGATGGGTGCGACCGTAATGCAGGGATTTGAGAGGGTGACGTATTATGTTTCAATCCACGCACCCGTGATGGGTGCGACCCTTAGCGTCTAGTACGCTCATAGCACGTAGCAGTTTCAATCCACGCACCCGTGATGGGTGCGACCGTCGCGTGAAGAACTTGGCACTTGGTATGTAGAGGTTTCAATCCACGCACCCGTGATGGGTGCGACCTTAATTCTCAACGCTCTAAAATCCAATTTGCATCGTTTCAATCCACGCACCCGTGATGGGTGCGACCTTTAACTTGCTTGAAAAACTCGTCAATGAAGAGTTTCAATCCACGCACCCGTGATGGGTGCGACCTGAGAGACCAATGGAGCTGAATTGGGCTGATGGTTTCAATCCACGCACCCGTGATGGGTGCGACCCGGTCACTTACAGCGTTTATATCGATCATAAAGTTTCAATCCACGCACCCGTGATGGGTGCGACCCGTGTGCGAACATTCGCGATAAGTAACGCAGAAGTTTCAATCCACGCACCCGTGATGGGTGCGACCGACCTGTACTGCCAACGCCTTTGACTCGTTCATGTTTCAATCCACGCACCCGTGATGGGTGCGACCTTGACGCTATCAATACGGCTTTCGTCGTTAGCAGGGTTTCAATCCACGCACCCGTGATGGGTGCGACCGCGACAGTAGGCCGACAATCAATATGGTTGTTGTTTCAATCCACGCACCCGTGATGGGTGCGACCTTAGCGGCAAGGCCTATTACTGGTACTTCATTGTTTCAATCCACGCACCCGTGATGGGTGCGACACTTTTCTGTTTGCATAAATTCTTTTTTATAATTGTTTCAATCCACGCACCCGTGATGGGTGCGACAGGCAACTGACAGGCTTTCAACAAACAAACTTAGTTTCAATCCACGCACCCGTGATGGGTGCGACCAACTATTGGTCAAACCTGAACCCTTCTGAGCGTGTTTCAATCCACGCACCCGTGATGGGTGCGACGTTACCAGTATGAGCTTTCACAACATCGACTTAGTTTCAATCCACGCACCCGTGATGGGTGCGACGCAAGGCTATACGGACGAGTATAGAGCGTCTGACGTTTCAATCCACGCACCCGTGATGGGTGCGACCAAACTTGGTGACGCTGCCATTGAGGGCAAAACCGTTTCAATCCACGCACCCGTGATGGGTGCGACAATCCTGACCATGCTTGGTATAACCCAGACCATGTTTCAATCCACGCACCCGTGATGGGTGCGACTCGCAGAAGATGACGGTATGACTAATCAGCAAAAGTTTCAATCCACGCACCCGTGATGGGTGCGACGCTAATTTACCAGTCATGGCAAAAGTAGCAGCAGTTTCAATCCACGCACCCGTGATGGGTGCGACCTCGATAGTGAGACTATTAACGATAGTCGCTTGTTTCAATCCACGCACCCGTGATGGGTGCGACATGAGTAACACGATTAATAAACATGATATTGGTGTTTCAATCCACGCACCCGTGATGGGTGCGACTGGTTAGGTCGTGGCTATGATGCTAGTAACTGGGTTTCAATCCACGCACCCGTGATGGGTGCGACTTGACATGACCGCTGGCACTACTGAGACAGGTCAAGTTTCAATCCACGCACCCGTGATGGGTGCGACTGGTCAGGGTTTTTTATTGCTCGTTTAACTCGTAGCGTTTCAATCCACGCACCCGTGATGGGTGCGACCAGTCCGACACATATACTACAGATTACGTACGTGTTTCAATCCACGCACCCGTGATGGGTGCGACTCTAAACAAACATCTGTATTTCAAACATAAAGGGGTTTCAATCCACGCACCCGTGATGGGTGCGACTTGTTCAAATTAATATTATTTTACACGCTGTGTGGTTTCAATCCACGCACCCGTGATGGGTGCGACGGCGGCTTGCTGTCAGCGGTAGCTAACAGTGCTTTGTTTCAATCCACGCACCCGTGATGGGTGCGACTAGGCTTGACTGGCCGCTTGAGCGTCACCGTTGTTTCAATCCACGCACCCGTGATGGGTGCGACTCATTAAAAGCTCGTATTGAGATTGAGTACAAAGTTTCAATCCACGCACCCGTGATGGGTGCGACGCTTGTTGTTGATGCAAGTGTACTGCCAAGGCGTTTCAATCCACGCACCCGTGATGGGTGCGACTTGTTTGGTGTTGCCGTGAGGGTCGGTCCAAAGTTTCAATCCACGCACCCGTGATGGGTGCGACCCGATGTTGAGGTTGCCGTGCGTCCGAGAAGAGCTGTTTCAATCCACGCACCCGTGATGGGTGCGACTTGCGTGACGGCAACGACACAAGCGTTATCTATGTTTCAATCCACGCACCCGTGATGGGTGCGACGAACAAGATCTAGACACATTGGCCAAACGGGTGTTTCAATCCACGCACCCGTGATGGGTGCGACAACTAATAGATGAGCGCGTTAAAGACAAGATTGCAGTTTCAATCCACGCACCCGTGATGGGTGCGACAAAAAGGCACGAATAGCGACGACTTGGATCAGGTTTCAATCCACGCACCCGTGATGGGTGCGACCAAGCTATATAAAGACGATGGCTCAGTCGTGCAGGTTTCAATCCACGCACCCGTGATGGGTGCGACATTATGAGCATTTATGACATGTGTACTAATAGCGGTTTCAATCCACGCACCCGTGATGGGTGCGACATAATAGTGTCGTAATTGGCTAAGTCTTGTGCTGTGTTTCAATCCACGCACCCGTGATGGGTGCGACTACCTTTACAAAGACAAACCTACTGAGCAGGTCCGTTTCAATCCACGCACCCGTGATGGGTGCGACTTGTTATAAGATATAGTTTCATTTCACAGTAGGTTTCAATCCACGCACCCGTGATGGGTGCGACAAAGTCAGATGGGTTCTTTTTTTAGGATATTTATGTTTCAATCCACGCACCCGTGATGGGTGCGACTTGTACCCTGTTTGACTGAGCGATAGTTATTAAGTTTCAATCCACGCACCCGTGATGGGTGCGACACAAATCGCCTTACAGCCTCAGCAGCCAGTGGCAGTTTCAATCCACGCACCCGTGATGGGTGCGACTTATCTTTAACTTGCCCCCCGGTGGTTCTAAAACCGTTTCAATCCACGCACCCGTGATGGGTGCGACACATGATTATTGGAATAACGATCAGCGCGAATGGTTTCAATCCACGCACCCGTGATGGGTGCGACAAGCAAGGTTCACATCATTGCAACGGTGAGGATGTTTCAATCCACGCACCCGTGATGGGTGCGACTCAAGACAACCACCAGAACCAACCCACTCATGAGTTTCAATCCACGCACCCGTGATGGGTGCGACCTCTAACGCCCTCAGTTAATCGCCATACCGTCAGTTTCAATCCACGCACCCGTGATGGGTGCGACATTGGCGCTATTTAATCCAGCGTTCAATTGAGAGTTTCAATCCACGCACCCGTGATGGGTGCGACTCACTGAGCTGGGTGAGTTGCTGCAAGATGGTCACGTTTCAATCCACGCACCCGTGATGGGTGCGACCGCTTGATAAATATATTGATGACGCACCGCTTGGTTTCAATCCACGCACCCGTGATGGGTGCGACTGCTGTCTCATAAGCGATTGGGCAATCAGTGCGTTTCAATCCACGCACCCGTGATGGGTGCGACTAAGGAGAGCGATATGTTAAAGCAAAAATTGATCGTTTCAATCCACGCACCCGTGATGGGTGCGACCGTAGGTCGTATAGTCGCTAATCGGCTCGTCTGGTTTCAATCCACGCACCCGTGATGGGTGCGACCTTGCTACGCCCTGCGCTAACTGCTCGTATTCCTGTTTCAATCCACGCACCCGTGATGGGTGCGACGGCGGATTTATCAAAAAGCATAACGATAATGTGTTTCAATCCACGCACCCGTGATGGGTGCGACGTTTCTACCTTCAAAAAAAGAGGGGCTGACAACCGTTTCAATCCACGCACCCGTGATGGGTGCGACTTAAATAACCTGCTTGTAAGTAGGCATACCGGAGTTTCAATCCACGCACCCGTGATGGGTGCGACCACAGCCACAGGTGGGCAGTTAGGTATAGCCGAGTTTCAATCCACGCACCCGTGATGGGTGCGACTAATGGAGAAAGACGCATGGCTTCTAGTCGCGGGTTTCAATCCACGCACCCGTGATGGGTGCGACCTCTAAAATCTCAATGGCTTGCGTAGGTAGCGGTTTCAATCCACGCACCCGTGATGGGTGCGACCTGGTCATATCGATACGGCGCATCTCTAGACTGTTTCAATCCACGCACCCGTGATGGGTGCGACTAATCCGATTTTGCCCTGTACCTCTGTAAGCATTGTTTCAATCCACGCACCCGTGATGGGTGCGACGCGAAATTGGAAGTTTAGTTCACGCAAATAATGGTTTCAATCCACGCACCCGTGATGGGTGCGACTATAGTGGCTTCGTCTTGCTCGATGTCATTCAGTTTCAATCCACGCACCCGTGATGGGTGCGACGCGAAATTGGAAGTTTAGTTCACGCAAATAATGGTTTCAATCCACGCACCCGTGATGGGTGCGACTAAATAACGTCAATATGCAGATAAATAGTAATAGGTTTCAATCCACGCACCCGTGATGGGTGCGACCGATTGATGAGCTTGGGCTTACAGGTACGGCAGAGTTTCAATCCACGCACCCGTGATGGGTGCGACCTGCAATCTGTGCGTGGCTGCTATAGGTAGCTCAGTTTCAATCCACGCACCCGTGATGGGTGCGACGGCCTAGTCATGGTAGACGGTAGTAGCTGGGTTGTTTCAATCCACGCACCCGTGATGGGTGCGACCATGACGGCAAGCGGACGTTACCGAAAGAATGGGTTTCAATCCACGCACCCGTGATGGGTGCGACCGGCTGCAATGGCGAAGTTGCAGCACGGCTCACGTTTCAATCCACGCACCCGTGATGGGTGCGACAAAAACCGCTTTACCGTTGAATTTAGACCACAGTTTCAATCCACGCACCCGTGATGGGTGCGACGACTGGGGATCCAGTTTAAGTTTGAATATCATAGTTTCAATCCACGCACCCGTGATGGGTGCGACTAAGATGATGTTGCGATAATGTAGGTTTCGTAAGTTTCAATCCACGCACCCGTGATGGGTGCGACGAATATTATTATTCTCGTTAGCTTGATTGGTGCGTTTCAATCCACGCACCCGTGATGGGTGCGACAGATAACGAGGTTATTGATGACGAGCAGGATATCGTTTCAATCCACGCACCCGTGATGGGTGCGACAAAAACCGCTTTACCGTTGAATTTAGACCACAGTTTCAATCCACGCACCCGTGATGGGTGCGACGACTGGGGATCCAGTTTAAGTTTGAATATCATAGTTTCAATCCACGCACCCGTGATGGGTGCGACTAAGATGATGTTGCGATAATGTAGGTTTCGTAAGTTTCAATCCACGCACCCGTGATGGGTGCGACGAATATTATTATTCTCGTTAGCTTGATTGGTGCGTTTCAATCCACGCACCCGTGATGGGTGCGACAGATAACGAGGTTATTGATGACGAGCAGGATATCGTTTCAATCCACGCACCCGTGATGGGTGCGACAAATTCAGAGAGTTTGTTAACTCAATTCCCAGTGTTTCAATCCACGCACCCGTGATGGGTGCGACTTTGAGTGATAAAGCCCCCTCGGTTGCCCTTGTCGTTTCAATCCACGCACCCGTGATGGGTGCGACATCTCCGCATAACCGTTACCGTCCAATTCCTGAGTTTCAATCCACGCACCCGTGATGGGTGCGACGACTCGCAAAAACGCCATAAGATACTGATATTGTGTTTCAATCCACGCACCCGTGATGGGTGCGACTGATAGGTGATAAACCAACTAAGCCATCAAGTGTTTCAATCCACGCACCCGTGATGGGTGCGACCCACTACCTCTTACGTGTAGCTTTGGTGTCTGTAGTTTCAATCCACGCACCCGTGATGGGTGCGACGCTTTAGCGAAACCAATGCCCTGACCTAAGTTAGTTTCAATCCACGCACCCGTGATGGGTGCGACCATCCTAGCTTCCTTTTTATATTGTAGTTAGCCTGTTTCAATCCACGCACCCGTGATGGGTGCGACGGCAAACGTGCTAATGCAGGCTCAATGCTACGTGTTTCAATCCACGCACCCGTGATGGGTGCGACGTTGCACGCGATGCAAGACCAAATACTCACTGTCGTTTCAATCCACGCACCCGTGATGGGTGCGACAACATCGTTTCAAGGTGTAAAGGTTCAAATATACGTTTCAATCCACGCACCCGTGATGGGTGCGACTCGAGGTGACAAAGTTGGTGGTGATGTGCAAGTGTTTCAATCCACGCACCCGTGATGGGTGCGACAAAATCGCTTGCTGCGCCCGCTTGGTCGCTTTGGTTTCAATCCACGCACCCGTGATGGGTGCGACCTTTGGCGCAATGGCTGTGACCAATATTTTTAATGTTTCAATCCACGCACCCGTGATGGGTGCGACGAGCATGGGGAATGATTGAGCAAGGACGCAAAGATGTTTCAATCCACGCACCCGTGATGGGTGCGACGTCAAAGCGGGTAAGCAGATACTAGGCACATGCGTTTCAATCCACGCACCCGTGATGGGTGCGACTTCGTACTACATAGGGTAGCCAGTATCGGTTCAGTTTCAATCCACGCACCCGTGATGGGTGCGACTTTTGGCGACTACATCATAAAAGGCGTCAACGGTGTTTCAATCCACGCACCCGTGATGGGTGCGACAGACCGATTGATTTACCAGTGACTAGGTTAATGTTTCAATCCACGCACCCGTGATGGGTGCGACACCGTTTGGTTTGTTCTCAGCGCGTTTCTGTGGGTTTCAATCCACGCACCCGTGATGGGTGCGACGAATTGCGAGCAAAGATTAAGAGAGAGTATGACGTTTCAATCCACGCACCCGTGATGGGTGCGACCACAATCATTGGTTACTGGTTAATGAGGGATTGGTTTCAATCCACGCACCCGTGATGGGTGCGACCCGTCATAACAACCCACCCTGCGCTTGGGCTGATAGTTTCAATCCACGCACCCGTGATGGGTGCGACGACCGATTAATACAAAGAGCAAAGGACGGCAAAGTTTCAATCCACGCACCCGTGATGGGTGCGACGCTTGTGTATACGAGACTAATGGTTGGTCTAAAAGTTTCAATCCACGCACCCGTGATGGGTGCGACGATAAACTCACGACCTCGGCTATCGGCAATCTTGTTTCAATCCACGCACCCGTGATGGGTGCGACATCTGAACAACGTCCATAACCTTGTAATCTGTGTTTCAATCCACGCACCCGTGATGGGTGCGACATCATCAGGGAACGTGATTGCCACTTCAATACGTTTCAATCCACGCACCCGTGATGGGTGCGACCACATCATTAAGCCAGACAACTGAGTTGACAGTAGTTTCAATCCACGCACCCGTGATGGGTGCGACTTAGCAGTGTCAAGCGCCATCTATGGCACCAAGTTTCAATCCACGCACCCGTGATGGGTGCGACGATCTGTCGTTCACGTTTCCAACCACCAGCCATGTTTCAATCCACGCACCCGTGATGGGTGCGACTGTTTTTCTCTAGCCAAAATCGCAGGTTGTAGAGTTTCAATCCACGCACCCGTGATGGGTGCGACGGTTGTGCCATCATCTGCATTGATACCATCTAAGTTTCAATCCACGCACCCGTGATGGGTGCGACCTGTCTTGCTGACTTTCGGATAACGACTTTGAGTCGTTTCAATCCACGCACCCGTGATGGGTGCGACTCCAGTAGAGGGCACAAAATGAGCTTTGGTAGTGTTTCAATCCACGCACCCGTGATGGGTGCGACAGCGTCGCAGGTGATACAGGCTTTGGTGATAAGTTTCAATCCACGCACCCGTGATGGGTGCGACGTAAGGTTGGGTTCTAGGGCTGAGGTTGCTACAGTTTCAATCCACGCACCCGTGATGGGTGCGACTTATCTAGTGATAAAAACATACTAGCATTACATGTTTCAATCCACGCACCCGTGATGGGTGCGACTACCATGCACTAACACCTAGAAAGCTAACTAAGTTTCAATCCACGCACCCGTGATGGGTGCGACAAGGGGATTGCTATGTTAAAGCAAAAATTGATCGTTTCAATCCACGCACCCGTGATGGGTGCGACGCCCCGACCGATAGACTTCTTGGTCTATAGCGGTTTCAATCCACGCACCCGTGATGGGTGCGACGTATTTTCATGAAAACATTAGGCGAGCGTGTTAAAGTTTCAATCCACGCACCCGTGATGGGTGCGACTAAGACAGCGCCAAAAATGCGGATCTCAACAAAAGTTTCAATCCACGCACCCGTGATGGGTGCGACCTGATCCAAATCATCGCTATTCGTGCCTTTTTGTTTCAATCCACGCACCCGTGATGGGTGCGACTCATCACTCACCTCATACTTATCGCACTCATCCGTTTCAATCCACGCACCCGTGATGGGTGCGACCGGTTCTTCTTGGATATCTCAACCATATTAAAGTTTCAATCCACGCACCCGTGATGGGTGCGACTGATATACGAACACTACTAAGGAGGCTTACAGATGTTTCAATCCACGCACCCGTGATGGGTGCGACTCCCATTTTTCGCCTAACTCCTCGCCGCAGTACGTTTCAATCCACGCACCCGTGATGGGTGCGACGCTGTCTTTTGGGTATCTAACATCAACTATATCGTTTCAATCCACGCACCCGTGATGGGTGCGACACAAGGCCGTCACCGTCTTTATTATCTTTAATTAGTTTCAATCCACGCACCCGTGATGGGTGCGACTACCTGCCATTTCGGGATTCAGCAATGCTGTACCGTTTCAATCCACGCACCCGTGATGGGTGCGACGCAAGGCCTTAACGCTAAATGATTGATTTAATGTTTCAATCCACGCACCCGTGATGGGTGCGACGGATAGCGTTTGGTTTTAGCGGCATCTATGACGTTTCAATCCACGCACCCGTGATGGGTGCGACGATTGCCTGCCACTGATAGGTTTTGGCAAGGCGTTTCAATCCACGCACCCGTGATGGGTGCGACGTCTGCATGGGTGCAATCTGCTATTGATGCTCATAAGTTTCAATCCACGCACCCGTGATGGGTGCGACCTAATCAATGACGACTTTAGCGAGATGACGCTTGTTTCAATCCACGCACCCGTGATGGGTGCGACCTAGCCGCGTGTTTGATGCGATGACGGACGACAAAGTTTCAATCCACGCACCCGTGATGGGTGCGACTGGTCTTGATAAGGCCCAAGCAACCAATGGCCGTGTTTCAATCCACGCACCCGTGATGGGTGCGACCATGTGGGTATGGGTTATGTGCAACTTACGTGGGTTTCAATCCACGCACCCGTGATGGGTGCGACTATGACCACAAGCTGACTGGTAGCTATAAGCCTGTTTCAATCCACGCACCCGTGATGGGTGCGACATTTGTGCAGGGCTATGCTGGAGCGCGGGGATAGTTTCAATCCACGCACCCGTGATGGGTGCGACGTGCGTCCAACCGCAAAGACACGGTTCAGATCGGTTTCAATCCACGCACCCGTGATGGGTGCGACCAAACAACGGTATCGTCATTATTGAAAGCACAGCAGTTTCAATCCACGCACCCGTGATGGGTGCGACTAAAGATATTTGCGTTCAGCTAGGTTGTCATTATGTTTCAATCCACGCACCCGTGATGGGTGCGACTTAGTGTTGCAGCAAGAGCTGCAGCGCACTTAGGTTTCAATCCACGCACCCGTGATGGGTGCGACTTGTGTATACGAGACTAATGGTTGGTCTAAAAGTTTCAATCCACGCACCCGTGATGGGTGCGACTCCGCTAGATGATGACGAGACGCTGGTACATTTTGTTTCAATCCACGCACCCGTGATGGGTGCGACAATGCGAAAGTTAATCCTACTGCTACTTGCTGAGTTTCAATCCACGCACCCGTGATGGGTGCGACCAAACGGTGAGCAGTTAGTCAGTAATGTATCAACAGTTTCAATCCACGCACCCGTGATGGGTGCGACCTGGACGAAAACGGCAAGGTTACATGGGATTGGTTTCAATCCACGCACCCGTGATGGGTGCGACTAGACGCAGATATTGTTAATGCGCTGTAACTAGTTTCAATCCACGCACCCGTGATGGGTGCGACGATAGTCAAGATGGTGAGCAAGACGACGACGGTGTTTCAATCCACGCACCCGTGATGGGTGCGACTTGAGATCACAACTGTTGATTTTAGTGTAGGTGTTTCAATCCACGCACCCGTGATGGGTGCGACGGCTTTGAGGCTCATTTAGCCATGACCAATAAAGTTTCAATCCACGCACCCGTGATGGGTGCGACTAAGGCTTATGTATCAGGTGCGCGTAAAGTACGTTTCAATCCACGCACCCGTGATGGGTGCGACATTCCAGCTATTACGCATCATCGCGCCTTTGTAGTTTCAATCCACGCACCCGTGATGGGTGCGACGGCGGTAAATAGATAGTATTACTACCTGCTATAAGTTTCAATCCACGCACCCGTGATGGGTGCGACGTTTGCCTAATCAGTAACGCTATGTTCGCATATACGTTTCAATCCACGCACCCGTGATGGGTGCGACTAAAGACGCTGCTATCGCTGCTATGGAGCTGCTGTTTCAATCCACGCACCCGTGATGGGTGCGACTGTAAAAAGCAGCTTTAATACTGACACTTTAGCGTTTCAATCCACGCACCCGTGATGGGTGCGACAACTACCTAGTAGGTATTATAACCACATCGCAACGTTTCAATCCACGCACCCGTGATGGGTGCGACGCGCTTGATGCTCAGATGGCCTTTGCTATTCAAGTTTCAATCCACGCACCCGTGATGGGTGCGACTCAAATCCACCTTGCAATCTAGCTAAAGCATCCGTTTCAATCCACGCACCCGTGATGGGTGCGACCATACCTTTGACCATATCACCATCAAGCCATAGCATAGGTTTCAATCCACGCACCCGTGATGGGTGCGACCTGCTCCAGTAAAGCGATTTGTTTGACAAACTGTTTCAATCCACGCACCCGTGATGGGTGCGACGTCGTGGCAGCAATCACATATTTTTAGATAAGGTTTCAATCCACGCACCCGTGATGGGTGCGACGAAACACGCGCTACGACTGCTCAAAAGTTATTTGTTTCAATCCACGCACCCGTGATGGGTGCGACCCAATAGCGTTTTGGCTCGTCGAATGGATCAGGGTTTCAATCCACGCACCCGTGATGGGTGCGACAGCCCATGGTCTAAGTCCCTAATAAGGTTACGATTAAACCTTGGAATTTGCGAACCTGTAAACCATCGGCGAATTTGGCAAGCATATCGCTTGCCAAATTTTTAATGTGTAAAAATAAAAGTATTAAAATCAAGTTTTTAAGTAGCATCACGACCCCTTTGCGAGTCTCCTAGAGATTTTATGTACGCTATAGGTTCGCATTGACCTTATGACAGTCAAATAATAGGTTTTACTGTGGTTATCATGACTAAAAAAGCAGTACATCGTTTAAGTCTAGCACAGGTTTTGCGCCAATGTGTTCTACTTTGTTTTGCCAGTTTTTACCAAGATAATAGTAACGCAAACTATCAATATCAGGGTTAATGATGTCTTCGAGCTTTGCTCTTAGTGCCGTCCATTCGGCAGGATTGACTTCTATTTCAAACACCGAGTATTGTACCCGCTGCCCATAGTTTAAGCAGTGCTTGGCAATGTGGCGCAGACGCTTAGCACTGGAGGTGCCCTCTGAGCTGATATCATAGGTGACTAATACCATCATAATACACACCTTTTGTCCTATTCTTATTTTGGCGACTTATTTCCATAAAAAAGGAATATAAGCATCGATATCGCCCCTAATGTGACGTGCCATGATGGTCGCTTGTAAGTGTGGTAGTAAGCCAAAAGGCACCGTCTCCTCAAACCACTCATGATAAATAGTCTGCTGTTTACGATCATGCCATGCTTTAAAAAAAATCTGGCGAGCCTCATCTTTTAGCCAAACTGAGCCGTTGGCCTCTTGTTTAAAATCCGACTTACCTAACTGCTTTTTATTGATAAGAGACAACACAAAACGATCAACCATAGGACGAAACTCTTCAATCAAATCGAGCGCTAGAGAAGGTCGTCCAGGTCTTAATCGGTGAAACATGCCGCAAGCAGGGTCAAGCCCCACTGTTTCTAGGGCGCTACGACAATCGTGTGTCATCAAAGTATAAGTGAAAGAGAGCAGAGCGTTGACAGCATCAGTGGGCGGGTTGCGTGTGCGTTTGGGAAAATAAAAATCAGGATTGCGGATCAGATGCGGGAACACACTAAAATAAATATTGGCCATCTCACCTTCACGGCCTAATAGATCGGGCAAGTTTTGCGTCGTCAAAATTTTATGAAGCCCATGTCCCAATCGTTGTTGCACAGAGTCTAAGCGATCAGTAATTGGCGCATCTAACTGCTGTTTATAATCTCGTAGATAGCGACGAATGACTTGGCGCTGATTATGGACTTTACCCAAAACAATACTGTGACAGATTGGCTGAACCCTTTCAGGATCATCGCTAATACGATACTGCTCACGGCGCAAGAGCACATTGCCACTGACCGCGCCTTCGATACGCGCTTGGAACTTGCCATATTGATTAAGATGGGTAATGGTGATGGCGTTATCGGTGCAATGCGCCATCAATGCGGGAGATATCGACACTTGCCCAAAGCAGACAATCGCGTCAAGTTTGTGAATGGGCACGCGACCTTTGACCTCGTAGTCGATATTCATCACCACGTTTTCGCCCTGTTTATTGAGCCACGCGCCTTGAGTTTGGACGAATAACGTGTTTTTTAAAGGTCGCATATGGACTCCTAATGAGTGTTTTGACCACCTAACTCGAGTTGATTTTTGAACATAGTTTTTTATTATGCTACGTTAAGTACGACAACGCTTAAATACTATCAGGCAACTACTATCAAGGAATAAAGTATGAGTAAATCTAACAACGACGCGGACATGCAAAATCCTAATAAAGGCACTGACGGTACGAACAAGACTTATGATCAAACTCAAGGTAATAAGGGAAAGCAGTTAAACCCACAAGAGCCTAAAAACGATGCCCAGCCTAAAGATAGTAAATAGTAGGGTAAGATTTTGAAGCCACTACTAATGATCGGTTTCATCCAAACTGGATGCTATTTTTTTTGACAACCAAGCTGTCGCATTCTTATTAAAAATTGTCGGATGACAGACATCTTTAAGCGAACAATTACGACATTTACTGGTGCTATAGATTGGTTTGGGTGTTTGCCCGCTCTCTATAATATAGCGACAGTCGTTTATAGCGTCCAAGGTAATCTGTCGTAGCTCATCATCAAAATCGACAGCATGACGGCGACGTGTCTTCCCGTAAAACAAAGCGCCTTTGGGAACGATACACTTATGCATATCCTCTAAACATAATGCTTGCGCGCACAGTTGTACCTCATCGGCACGGTGCGATTTTGGCTTACCGCGTTTATATTCAACTGGAAACGGTATTTGCTGACCGTTCTCATCGGTATGATATTCGACGACATCAGCCACACCTTCTAGTCCCAATGCTTCATGCCCCAATTGCAGAGTACGCACCGTCTTAATATTGCCGCGCGTCTCATGACCACCCGAGTTGACTTTCTCGTGCATGACTTGGCCTTCAGCAGTAAACACGTTCTCCTCCCACGCGCACTCCAGCTCTATCAAGGCAAACTGGCGAGGACAGAATAAATAATGCTGCAAGCGTGATAGGTAGAGGGTTTGCATAAGGGTTCGGCCCTGAGTTAATAATAATTGAGCAAACTGTACAGGATAAAGTCTACTCAATTGTCAAAAGTTAAAAGCGTTTAAAACCCTTCAATAATATCAGGCTCTAGCCCTTCTAAAGCTGATTTCAACGCGTCTTCATCAAATTCACCGTTGTTGTTGAGCAGCTCTTTTAAGCTACGATGCACTTTAGCGGAGGAGCATTGTCCTGATTTGCTGTTGTGCGCCCACCAAATGACCTTTTTGACTTGCATACTGCCTTCGGGGCGGGCAGAGGACGCATCCCCTTCAAATAGCTTTGGCAGTATCTCTTTTATCTTTTCGGCATCAGTATCACTAAAGCCTGTCCGTTCAGCCAACTGCGGCGTGATCGCACCATAGGTCACATAAATGCCTTCATCGACGCGATGTTTCATACCCATGGTATCGCTACCTTTTTTTGTACCATCACCTTCGCCACTGACACTCTTGGTAATTTGAGTGCTGGTAATATCGACAGGTTGCAAGCTGAACGCAGACTGGATAGTAACAGGACCCCGAATAGGGATAGAGACGCCATCCGCGCCTTTAGTATCTGCTTTAAAGGCAAACACTTGCCCAAAGGCACGGACATCAAACCATTTATCACAGGCCTTTTGTGCGGTCTCATCACGCTTGGCTTCGATATTTTCTTTTTTATTGGCTTCAAAAGCATTTTTACCTAACCCTACCTCTTCATCGTAGGCACGATTTTTGAGACTGGTCATACCATCGGTCTTTTTCTCATCAGATTGTACAAAAATATCTTCGCCGGACTCTTGCAGACGGTCACGAATTTTACGCTTTAAGCAAACGTCAGTGATTTCGCCATTACCTGCAAAATCGGTACGAGGCCGGTTACCGTTTAGTGGATCACCATTTGGATTGGCATTGTTTACGCCAATGATTAGAGCAAAGTCGATTTTATTGACGATAGGGTTTTGGGTAGAGGTAGACATAATTTATCCTTTTATTAAGTTTTAAATACAGATATTCAAAAGTCTAAGTTAAGCGGTTTCGTCAGTTTCTAAATATTTATTGTCTTCACGCGCTTTTTTTGTCTGCTGTTTGTCCAGTTTGATTTGCATCTTTTGACTGTGATAACCAAGCAAAAACTCACCCGACAAGGCGGAGTCATTACTGAAATCTTCAATGTCGAAGCGACTCATAATTTGGTCTAGTAAATCCTGCATATTGGATAAATAACCCGCACGGTTTGACTTTAGACGGTTCTCGTAAGGTTTAAGTGCCAGCTCAATATTGCGCCATGTGGTAAATGGGCGATTGGCGAACTGCTGCATATAGCGTTGTGCTGTTGTATTGCGCTTTTCTCCAGCGATATATAATGCCAAGCTCTCAATATCTTCGGCAACCGCCAATAGCCGACCATATAGATAATCTCGACTGTTATAGTCTGTTTGTAATGTCACGGTATAGCTCCTTCTGTGATGGTCTGATTGACGCAAATAATAGCCACGGTATAAAGCACAGGCGACCCCTAATGCTTGCTCCCATTCCCAATGTTCTAATGCCAATGGATTACAGGCTCGCTTGACACATAAATCTACCAGCTGCCAAGGAAATTGCCTTGCTTCTCCCTCTACGATACAAGGCAGTACTTGCGAGACAACTTGTTTTTTCAGCGCGTCTGACAGACGAGAGCCGTAAGCCACTTGTGCTATTAGCTTAGGAATGGGCGCTTTAATGGTAAGCTTACGCTCGTTGGTTTCAGCATCTTTATAAGTGGCATACCACGAAAACTGCTGATACCAACACGCTAAAGCTTCAATATAGTCATTCGGCATAGCTTCATGATAATAAGTAACGGCCATGCGTCCAGGCGTGGCAGCATCTAGGGTAATAATTGAGATTTGGTCATGCGCATCGAGATTTTGACGATAGCCTTGCATGGTATTATTGAGATGTTTAGCAAAAGTCTGACCTAGATTATTTTTATGCTGAAGTTCTAGAGTTACACTTTCTTTTGTTATGATTTCACCTTTGTCACTATGTTCTGACTCATCATCTACTTCATCAAAGTCTTCATCATCTGTCATGGCAAAAGGATTGGCTTCCTCTTCTTCTAAATCGTCTGTTTCAATATTTTCTTCAACATCAAAAGGCGCAATCTCATTATTTTCTTGAGTTGGCTGCGGGGTTTCGTTACCAGAGATTGCCCAAGCGACAACCGCTTGACCGGCGTCTTCGCGACCTTGGCGGGTCAATAACCATGATAGGGCCGCATGAGCTTTTTCTGTGACAACGGCACTGATATTAGCGCCTTGTAACCCATGTGCTTTAATAGACTTATCATCGTCAGTAAAGCGTCCTAAAAAGGTAAAACTTGATAAATCATTGGCAGAGATCAGCTTAGCGTTAGTTGCGCTACGCAGGATACGATTGGGATGTTTGCTTGCCAGCGGACTGTCTTTGCCCGTGATATAACAAAAACCATCAGTGCTATCAAGTGTCGCGTAAAACTGCTGCCACGAGTCAAAAAGACTCTTGTCTCGCCACGTTTCAGACACGCCGCGTTCAGCTTGTTTACCCAGTTCTGTGGCAGTCACTCGCCAAGCAATAAATGCCGCACCTTGGTCAAATACCCCGGTGGTATTTTTATTTAGCGATGATAAGACACTATCTGGATGGTCGCTGGCTTGTTTGGGGTAGGCCAGTTTGTTTTTATCATCAGGGTCAGCAATCAAGACGTTAGCGCCTAGCAAGTCTTTGACTAGGGTTCCTTTTTGCACATAATTCAGGACGGCTTTGGCTTTTGGATGGGCATATTTTGAACCGCACCAAGCAGACAGCTCTTGCTCATAAAGATGGTAATAATCATCTTTACCACCATTACTATAGTCGTAAAAGTCTTTACCAACATATTGCAGCTTATCGGACAGTGGATGAGCAACTGGTTTAGAAGTACGGTTAGCGGATGGGTTGGTTGCTGGAATAACTAAGTTGCTTGATTTAACCTTGCCATTAGCATCTCGGCATACCTCAGCATGAATGAAGTCGCCTTTATCATTGATAGTGACAATAATCTGTACATTTTGATTGACATGATAATAAGGCATTAAACTGCTTTCTTGAGCCTGAAGCTCTTCGTTTTGGCTGGCAAGCTCATAGGTTTGATACAATCGTTGTAACCAGCTCATAGAGCCTCCTCCGTACTAGTGACAGGCTCAATATTTTCATCGAGGGTAAAGGTCTTGGCACTCATGGCGCGGACAAATCGATTGGGCATACCGTTATCACTATCAGCTTGCAAGTCATCAGTGGGTTTAGGGAACTCTACGACACCATGTCTCATTACCGCACGAAAGAATCGACTGTGCAGCTCATCCATGCCAGTCTCGTCAGGATAGGCGAAGCTATGAAACATTAGACCATAACTTAGTTCTGGATTATCATCATAAGCCCCTTGACCACTACCAAACTCACAAGGCTCGACATAGCCTTGACATTCTCGCGCCCCTAAAAATATGTCTTGGCGACCGCCTTTATCGACCATACGTTTGGCAATGCTGTAGTGCTTGCCATCGATGCGGTCCGCTTCTAGCTCTGGGCGATGTATATTCCACTCAAAGTGCGCTTGCACTTGATAAGCTACGTCATATAAATAAGTATAATAAGCCAAATCGTTGCCGTCTTTATGGTATCTAATCGGCTTCATGCCTTTGGTTTGGGTACGGATAGGGTTAATCACTCGCACCTTATCGATGTACCAAATAATACTGGGTTTCCAGTAAATACTTTTGCAGACGCCTTTTAATGCTTCATAAGTGGGTAAGTGGTAACTGGTTTTTTCACCGCCAATGCGTGTGATAGGGTCGGTGAATAAGGCATTTCGTCCTGTAAGCAAAAATTCGATTGAGTTTTTTGGTTTTGTATTCTGTGGCATTTGATATCCTCTGATGACTTAAAACAATTTTGACTAATCTGACTATAGAACATCCACTTCGTTTTAAAACCCTTCTATAAAATCAAGCTTACCGTCTCCCGCTATATTCAACCCCATACACTCATCATAGAATGTCTCTGAGAGGGTAAAGATGCCGGTGTCTCTGACCTGTTCTATAGCATGCTCTTGCTGTAATTTATCAAACATATAAGGAAAAACGTTGACGCTATACTGCTGAGCGTCGCGCACCAGCTTATAAAAATCTTTATCATTAAATTGTGTCCCATATAACGCGGTAATCAAATCACTTCCTTCCTCTGTGTAAGGCACGATGACGGCTTTTGTCGGGGCATCAATTGCTTTAAACGCACGTCCTGCATCCATAAAGGATTGCCATAACTTAGGGAACTGACTGTTTTTAAGTCTACTAGCATTATCATTATTGACCGCAGGATTAAGCGTATTATTACTTAGCCAACCAAATACAGTCTCACTGCTAGAAGGCTGACCATTTGTTTCTTGGACGGGGTAAGCCATCTCTTTGGTAGCATGCTCGGTACGATAAAAAACCTCAAAAAACTGAGTCATGATGTCAGGGTCTAGAAGGTGCTTATTTTGGTTTTTAGGTTGAGACAGCAGTGGTAAAATGTTGTTCTCCATCTGCTCCTTACCCAATTTAATGGTCGGCAGTTTACTGAGACTTTCCTTGTCAGGTTTTACGATAAACACTTGTCCTTTAATCGGGTTGCCCTTTTTATCCACCATTTCACCATGACGGTTACAACGTCCCGCGGCTTGTGCAATACTATCTAGCCCTGCCAAAAACCGAATAACAGAGGCAAACGACACGTCAACACCTGCTTCAATAAGCTGAGTTGAGATGACCAAAGTTGGTAGACCTTGTTTTAAGCGTGCTCTAATCTGACTGAGTAAGTCCTTGCGATGACGAGCGCACTGACCTGTACTTAAATGATACAGCGCCTCTTTAGGTGTGGTCTCTAATAACGTCTGATAGAGCTGGCTTGCCCAAATCTTAGTATTGACAATCACTAAAGTGCTGGAAAAATCTGCGAAGTTTTCATTAATGTACTCAGTTAACGCATTTAAATCTTTAGGTTGTCCAGTATGATTATGAATGTCTACGCGCGTTAGCGTATTAAATAATTGTGCTAATTGGTCACGATTGCCGATAATCTCTGTTGCCGGATAGAGACTACCGTTGTGGGCGATGGGGAGGTTGTCTAAGACAGGCTGGGTAGCGGTACATAGTACCGCTGTAGAATTTGTATAGCGGGTCAAAAAGTTAATAGCATTACAGAATAAATAGTAGCAGTTAATAGGTAGGGTTTGGATCTCATCAAAGATCAGGACTGCACGGCTCAATTGGTGCAAGCGTCTAACGCCTTTGGTGCCGCCGCCAAAGCAGCTTTCTAAAAATTGCACCATGGTCGTAAAAACAATCGGCGCGTTCCAGTTGTCCATAATCAGCTTGCTTTGCCATGTCTGCACCTCAGGCTCTAAGTTGGAGTGTTGTTCTAACACCCAGTCGCTCACGTAACTACCATCAGCCAGCTTTTCTTCTAGAATATCTCGTACTTCCTGAGCGTTTTGTTCAATAATACTGGTAAAAGGGATGATGTAGATAATACAATCAAGATTGTGACGTTTGGCGTGTTGAACAGCAAAGCGCAGGCTGGCAAGCGTTTTTCCGCCACCAGTCGGCACCGTTAAGGTATAAATTCCTTGCTCTTTTTGCCCTGCTTCATAGCAGGTGCGGGCAATAAGGTTACGCTGATAATTAATAGGGTTAGGAGGGCTATGCGTGGCTTTATCGGCAAAACTTGTGTACAGCGCCTCTACTTTATCGATGGCAATCTGCCAATCGGGACGGGAGTATTCTAAAAGGTGAGCTTGGCTTGGATACTCAAAGGCAATGCTGTTACTACGATCTGCATCGATCAGGCAGCTAAATAGCATTCGGGCGTAAAATCCGATATAAAAATCTTTTTGTTTATCCGTTGCCGACTTATCAAATAGCAGCGTGGCAATCACATTAGTAAACTCTTTGAGTGTTTCGCTTTTGAATTTTTTATCTAAATGAGCAAACAAACTGTTGGTTGTCGCATTGACTATAGATTCTTGATAATGAGATTTGTCCTCTTCCTTTTTTTTACGGTGATTAAGGTAATGATGACCTTCTTTATCCACCACATTCACCATACCGCTATGATGTGACGCCACACAAATAAATAGAATATCGGCCAGCAGTTGACCTTGACCGACTTCTATCTTCTGCTGTTTACTTTCATCTTTTATGGTTTTTGTTAATCTCCAAAATAGCTGATAAAGGTGTATTGCACCAGCGGTAGAATGGTCAACTGAACCCCGTTTAGGTTTACCTTTGAGCAGTATTTCAGCTTCTTCGTCTTCATCTAAGTCTAAAGATTTATAACTGTCGTAGGCAATGCTGTCTCTGATATACGTCTGAAATGCCTGACTGTATTTCCCTAAATCATGTACTAAACCAATTAACTCACCGGATAATGGCAAACGTATTTTAGCGGCTAAACCTTTGGCTATTTCTGCCGTACCTATCAAGTGGTCATAGAGTGGTTGTTCGTTACCGTCACTCTGACGCACATGCGCAATGAATTTTTGCTCACCAGTGTTTGACAGATGTTTTTGAACTTTCAGATCTTCCATGACCCTTTAACTCCGAACAAGAGTTTTTTAAATGATTAAGTCAACACTATCCTAATTTATTACGAGTAACAAGAAAAAATTTAATCTAAACGAGCGTAGGGGTGGTTAGAGGTTTAAAGAATAGGGGTAGTCCGAGCAGGAGAGTCGTAGTTTGACATCTGAATAGATCGTCACTGTAATACTGAGCTCTGTTTTAGGTATCTTATGGATGGCTAAAACGTTTGCTATTAGAGTAGAGGAAAAAATACTGTTTGAGGACAGGTAAAATTGAGAGAAATGCTAGCGTCGATATAATGTTTAGAGAGAGAAGGGCATGCCGAAAACCTGAGGCTTCAGGGGACATAGTACGAGCTGTGAGTGGTCTGTTAATAGAGTTTAGAGTTACAGATAAACAGTTTCATTGAGGGTACGCTTTTATTTTTCAAAATGTCTGTTCTTTCTAAAATAAGCCTAGTTCGACATATAAATTAAATGCTAGAATACCAACAAAAGCTTACTATGGTAGTCGTACTGAATGAACAACATTACCTTATATATCCTTATATATCCTTATCGCTTCTGCCACTATTGCTAGCCCAGGTCCTGGTGTCATTCTAAGTATTACAAACTCCCTGACGCATGGTCGAAAAAAGACAGCTTATGGCATTTTAGGCCTCTCTTTAGGGATTCTAGGCGTAGCAATTGTCTCAGCTACCAGTATTGGGTTAGTGATCGCAACATCAGAGAAAATGTTCTTGACCATCCAATTAGTGGGTGCAATGTATATATTTTACTTGGGTTTTAAAATGGCCTTTGGAAAGCGAAAGTCATTTGTCCTAGAGTCTGATAATACGTTAGAGGTCAGTACTACCAGTGCGGGTAGGTTATTCAAAGAAGGTTTACTAACATCCTTGTCTAACCCAAAACCTGTCTTATTTTTTATGGCTGTCTTTCCGCAATTTATCAATACTGAGCAAACCTATCTCTCTCAATTTCTGATTTTGGCTTTAGCTTTTTGCCTATTGGTTTTACTGATACATTTTTGCTATGCAGAGGCATTTGCTTTAGCCAGCCGTTATTTATGGAAAGCTCAAGACAACTTATACTTAATTACAAAAATAGGCAGTGTCACATTAATGCTCATTGCCATTTTGTTGTTTGTAAGTGTGGTGCTCACTGTCTAACCCCATTCGCTAATAAATACGATATTGGACTAAGACAGTCAAACGTAGTCGGGGGGCATAGGAGTTTTACCGATTAAAACCAGTTTTTTAGCTAAGTAGCTCTATTCATTAGTCATCATTTCCTAGGCCAACGATATGACCCCTTTATACACCGCATTGGCTGTACTGGTTACCTTTATTTGGGGTGTGAATTTTACCTTTATTGCGTGGGGGCTTGAAAGCTTTCCGCCGCTAATGCTCACCGCCTTGCGTTTTTTCTTTACCGCCGTGCCACTGGTTTTTTTTCTAAAACCGCCCAAATTTAATCGTACGTTATATATCTATGCCATCGGTACGTTTGTCATGCAGTATGCTTTTGTATTCACTGCCATGCACTTAGGGGCGTCGGCAGGGTTGACGGCACTACTGCTACAAATTCAGATTTTTGTCACCGTATTGCTGGCGTATTTTATATTGGGTGAGGCAGTGAGTCGCATGCAACTCATTGGTATGATAGTCGGTGTGCTAGGGCTTAGCGTGATCGCGCTAAACCTTGGTGGCGATATGCCTTTGGCTGGGTTTGTCTGTATCTTGATTGCGGCCATAGGCTGGAGTTTTGGCAACATTGCTTCAAAGCAGGCATCAACACAAGCGACTTTAAAAGCGACGCAGCAAGGTGCAGGGGTGTCTATTGTTTCGGCTAATACTGGAAAAAATAAAGCATCCGCATTGTCTGCGCTCGCTCTCGTGGTCTGGGGTGGTCTGATTGCTTGCGTGATTTTGACCCTATCTTCTCTCATATTTGAGACCGAGGCATGGCAGCTGGCGACGTTTACTGAGGCCTCGCTCAAGTCTTGGCTCTCGCTTGGGTTTATCGTGTATGTCTCAACCCTGATTGGCTTTGGACTGTGGGCACACCTGCTCAGTCAGAATGTTGCTTCCAATGTTGTGCCATTTGCCCTACTGGTGCCGGTGTTCGGTATGGTAACCTCAGTGCTGCTCACAGGGGAGGTGGTGACGTGGTGGAAGATGCTGGCAATGACCTTGATCTTGTCGGGGTTGCTATTAGCAAATATGAAAATAAAACTGGGAAGAAAACTCCGACCAACATGACTGTAGCTGCTTTTGTTCCCATAAATAAGATGTAGTCATGACATTCGCTCATTTCTGAATCAGGATAACGTTTAAGGCGTGCTTTAATCAGCTTTCAATCAAAGATGCGACTCTAACTCTTATGTTCTATAAAGCACTTTAATCACATGCCAGCCAAATTTGGTTTTTACTAAATGTGGGGTGAATAGTTCACCGCTGAAGCAGACTTTATCAAATGACGGCACCATTTGGCCTTGTGTAAACTCACCTAAGTTGCCACCTTTTTTACCTGATGGGCAGGTTGAGTGTTTTTTAGCCAGCACGTCAAAATTGGCGCCTTTTTTAAGCTTGGCAATAATGTCTTCAGCCAGTTCTTTGTTTTTTACTAAAATGTGTAATGCGCTAGCGGTACGAGCCATCATGTAAACCCTTTATAAAATATCAATTATCGGGGCATTATATCATTACTTACCTTGGTTGCTAGCCTCACTTGTAGGTAGCGTTTTCATTTCCGCTACAGCCCATATTTCACGGACAAAAAAAAGCCCCAATCTTAAGATTGGGGCTTTTCGAATCTGGTAGGCGTAATCGGATTCGAACCAACGACCTCTACCATGTCAAGGTAGCGCTCTAACCAACTGAGCTATACGCCTATTTAGGTTGAGCATTTTAGCAAGTTTTCAGGACTTTGCAAGTCTTTTTTACGCCAATATGAAGTTATTGTCGAAATACTAGAAGAATCATCCTCTGCATTACTTGTCGTACCTAACTTAATAACAGCAGGGACCTAAAGTTGGTACAATATTGAGAATGGTGTCGAGCTTAATACAGCACAATATAGCAGTGTTCCTAGGGACGTGCGAGATTAATCATACAAGTATTTAGCAACTATTACATATACATAAAATCAAAATACTAAGGATGATGAGATGGGTTTATTAGTCGATGGACAATGGCAAGATAAATGGTACGACACCGATGCTAGCGGTGGACGCTTTGAGCGTGAAGACGCAGGGTTTAGAAACTGGGTAACGGCAGATGGCAGCGCAGGTCCGACAGGCAAAGGCGGTTTCAAAGCTGAAGCCAATCGTTATCATTTATATGTGTCTTTAGCCTGTCCTTGGGCGCATCGAACCACGATTTATCGTAAGCTAAAAGGCCTAGAAGATATCATTTCGATGTCTGTGGTACATCCATTTATGGGGGATAAAGGGTGGACGTTTGCGGAGGGCAAAGGCGTGATTGCTGATCCGATTGTTCATGCAAGTTATCTACATGAGGTTTATACGGCGGCTAAGTCAGATTATACAGGGCGCGTGACGGTTCCTATTTTATGGGATAAAAAAACCAACACAATTGTGAGCAATGAATCCTCTGAAATTATTCGTATGTTTAATTCAGCCTTTGATGAGGTAGGAGCAGTAACAGGTGATTTTATACCATCAGAGTTATTAGCAGAAATTGATGACATGAATACCTTTGTCTATTCTGCCGTGAATAATGGTGTGTACAAGGCTGGTTTTGCGACCACACAAGAAGCTTATGAGCAGCCACTGACGACGCTGTTTGAGGCGTTAGACACACTAGAAGCGCGTTTGGCAAAGCGTCGTTATTTGATGGGGGACACGATAACAGAGGCCGACTGGCGTTTATTTACCACGTTGGTACGTTTTGATGCCGTTTATGTCGGACATTTTAAGTGTAACATACGCCGCATCATTGATTATCCAAATCTTTGGGGCTATCTGCGCGATTTGTATCAAGTAGCAGGCATCGCTGAGACCGTCAATATGGCTCACATTAAGCAGCATTACTACACCAGCCATGCCAATATTAATCCCACGCGTATCATACCAGTCGGGCCTGAACTTGACTTTACGACAGTACATAATCGTGAGCAGTTATAAGTAGTTGTAGCGTTCGTAATGGCAATACAGATCTTTTGTTTTAGGGCGTGTTCTCATTTTAAAAATGGTGATAAAAATGAGATAAATTGCAGTCAAACAAGAAAAATAGTGCAGATAGTATTGAGATATTAACCAACTATTTGCCGCTGTTTGGCAAAATTTAGCCGTTTTTAGTCCATTTAGATGACTATCGATTGAATTGAGGACACGCCCTCATAAGGTGTCAGTAAAAAACCCCTCGGCTGCTAGTAGCTGTGGGGTTTTGTTACGACATAAAAGTCAGTTTAGTGGCTATTAAGCATTGTTTAACTGACGGGCGGCTTCTAGAGCAAAGTATGTCAAAATACCATCAGCACCAGCACGGCGGAACCCAATCAAAGATTCCAAAATGACCGCGTCACTTAACCAGCCATTTTGAATGGCTGCCATATGCATGGCATATTCGCCAGAGACTTGGTAAGCAAACGTCGGCACGCCAAAGGTATCTTTGACTTCACGGATAAGATCTAGATAAGGCTGACCTGGTTTAATCATCACCATGTCAGCGCCTTCGTTAATATCCATCGCCACTTCATGCAGCGCTTCGGCGCGATTGCCAAAATCCATTTGGTACTGTTTTTTGTGGCCACTTTTTAAGTTGCCCGCGCTACCTACTGCATCACGAAACGGGCCGTAGTAAGCAGAAGCGTATTTGGCTGAGTAGGCCATGATGGCAGTATTGACAAAGCCTTCTGCTTCAAACGCATCGCGCATGGCTTTAATACGACCATCCATCATGTCGCTAGGAGAGATGATATCAGCGCCAGCACGGGCATGGACGAGGGCTTGCTTGACCAGTACTTCGATGGTTGCATCGTTAATGACATAGCCACTGTCATCGAGTAAGCCGTCTTGTCCGTGTGAGGTATAAGGATCTAGTGCCACATCGGTCATCACCACCATTTCTGGAACGGCATCTTTTATGGCTTTGACGGCGCGCGCTGTCAGGCCATTTTCATCATAGGCAGATTTGCCATCAGGGGTTTTGAGTGCATTATCAATCACAGGGAAGATATCGATTGTGGTGACGCCCTCAGCTAATAACTCTTTAGCGTAGTGAATCAGCAGATCAATCGATAGGCGCTCAACACCTGGCATACTAACAATGGATTCGCGCTGATTGTTTCCTTCTAGTACAAAAACAGGGGCGATGAAATGTTTAGGGTGTAGCTCAACTTCACGAATCATCGCGCGTACGTTGTCGTTATAGCGCAGACGGCGCAGGCGAGTTTCAGGGAACTGGCGGTTAAAAGTATACGTCATGATAAGTCCTTATGTTATGTTTAAACACTATTATTTTAATGGCAAAACTGTGGTCTTATGAAAACCGCTTTGTTGCATCAGTTTGTTAAGCCAAATGGTTCTCTGTGGAATAAGCTTTCGTAAAAGGGTAGACAACACAATGCCATTACTATAACCAATAGCGGGTTACGAAAGCAAAAAACCCTACCAAGTCGGCAGGGCTGATTGTCATTATCGACTGTCAACGTGAGGACAAAACAACGTCACGAGATTATGGCTTGCCACACTTTAAGGCTCAACAATCTGGGTGACTGGTATTTGCTCAACACTATTCTCTGGTAGCGTCGTCTTTTCAGTGACCACGCCTACGGCGGCCTCTGTTTTGCCGTCATTATCAACATCAACGACAGCAGTAGGTTCAAAGACAGCCACCTCTTTTTCCTGTGCCTGTTTAATTGCCACGGCTTCTTGCGGAGAGGCCACCCGCGCTGAGCTAGCAGCCTCTATCGCATAAGCAGCTTTAGCTTTTGCACTGTTTGCAGGTAGGGTCGCGATTTGGGCTAAATTGGTGTACTGCGGCACCGGAATAACAGTGGGGGCATCTAAATTAGCACCGCCACCCAGCGCTTGGTATAGCTCAACTTGGCTGACGATTTTTTGTAGCTCTAAGTCTAAAATACCTTGCTGCGTTGAGAATAACGAGCGCTGGGCATCCAGAACATCTAGATAGTTTGAAATACCTGCTTTAAAGCGTGCATCAGCAATTTGATACGTTTGCTCAAAGTTGTCTTGCAAACGATACTGTGCTTCGAGCTGCTCGCCAAGTGTCGCACGGGTTGCTAACACATCTGACACTTCGCGGAAGGCGGTCTGGATAGATCTCTCGTAATTAGCAAGTGACTGCTCACGCTCAATTTTGGCCACCTCGTAGTTGGCATCCAAGCGACCCGCATCAAAGATAGGTACACTCACGCTAGGACCAAATGACCAGCCAACAGCGCCACTTTTGAACAAGTCGTTTAAGCTACCGCTACTGACACCAATACTGCTCGCTAGGCTGATAGACGGGAAATAAGAAGCACGTGCCACTTCGATATTGGCACCAGCGGCTTTTAGGTTGTATTCCGCTTGTAGCACATCTGGACGATAGCGTAGCAGCGCACTAGGTAATCCAGCGTTAAATATTTGCTGACTCGTGATGTTACTGACCGCTGGCGCTGGAATCAGGCTGGTTGGAATCGGTCCGCCGACCAAAAACTGCAAGGCGTTACGCGATCTTAAAATGCTGCTTTGTGCCCGCAGCACGGCAAGTCTAGCGTTTTCTAATGAAGCACTTGCTTGCAAAGAAGGCAGCCTAGGATCAATGCCAGCTTCAAAACGTTTATTGGCAATAAATAGGGACTGCTCACGACTCTCAACTGTCGCTTCTGCCAGTTTTAGCTGGGCTAAGCTGTAGCTTAAATTGGCATAACTCTGCGCAATATTACTAATCAGACTGATTTGGGTAGAGTCTTTAGCGGCCGCTGTGGCTAAGAAGTTCTGTAGCGCTTGCTCTTTTAAACTAGAGATTTTACCCCAAAAATCGAGCTCATAATTAGCCAAGCCGAGGTTGACGTTATAACTGTCGCCTGTTTGACCTGCTTGGCGTCGACGAGAATAGCCGGCTTGCCCATCAATAGTCGGCAGATCATTGATGTCGGTAATCTGATACTGCGCACGTGCTTGTTCAATCGCTAGAAGGGCACTTTCTAAGTCTTTGTTGTTTTCAAGACCTAACGCAATCAACCCTTTTAAACGCTCGTCGCTATAAAAGTTCTGCCAGCGCTGACTGGCCACACTGGGTTGCTCAGCGGTGCTAATGGTTTCTTTATCGAACGCCCCATAAGCTTGCTCGATAGGAACATTTGGCTCTGCTAGGACAGGGCGCGTGTCAGCTTTTGGAATGGTATTACAAGCAGCCATGCTCATCGCTAAGGTGGTTAAACCTAATAGGCGAACGCCATTTTTGCGCATCCGTGATAGCGCTGGCTGTGCAAGGGTAGCAGTTTTTGCTACCGCTGATGAGCTTAAAGTAAATATGTTTTGAGCACTCATTATGTATTGTCTCCAAAGCTTGCAGGCTGATAACTCTCAGAAGGCGTTGGGTTTCGTGGATTGGGCGTACCATTACCATCATCTTTATCGTTTGGCTTGTTGTTCTCATATTTATGCGGGAACATACTACGCACCCAAATATAGAACATGGGAATAAAGAAGATACCTAAGAAGGTGGCGGTAACCACTCCGCCAAGTACACTGGTACCGATGGCGTTTTGACTGCCTGAGCCAGGACCAGTGGCGATAAATAATGGCACAACACCCAGCCCAAAGGCAAGCGAGGTCATGATAATAGGACGCAGACGTTGACGTGCTGCTGTCATGACGGCTTCTCGCAGACTATAACCTTCCTCTTGGTGTTCTTTGGCAAACTCAATAATCAAGATGGCGTTTTTGGCGGACAAACCCACCACCGTGAGCAGACCGACTTGCAAGTAGATATCGTTACTAAAGCCACGTAACCAAGTGAAGATCACGGCACCCAACACACCAAGTGGGATGACCAGTAGCACTGAGAAAGGAATAGACCAACTTTCATACAAGGCTGCTAGGCACAAGAATACCACTAAGATTGAGAGCGCATATAGCATAGGTGCCTGTGCCCCTGATTTTTGCTCTTCAAGTGACATACCAGTCCACTCGTAACCCACACCGTCAGGTAACTGCTGTATCATCGCTTCCATTGCGCTCATCGCCTCACCCGTACTCAAACCTGGCGCTGCGCTACCTTGAATGTTCATAGAGGGTAGGCTGTTATAACGCGTCAAACGCGGTGAGCCAGACTCCCATTCACTGCTAGAGAACGCGTCAAATGAGATCATCTCACCGGTCTCATTACGTACATACCATTTACCGATATCATCAGGGTTAGTACGGCTGCTTGGTTCACCTTGAACGTAGACACGCTTAATGCGGCCGCGATCAACGAAGTCATTGATGTAACTTGAGCCCCAAGCGGTAGAAATCACGCTATTGATGTTGGCCAATGACAAGCCATAAGCGGCGGCTTGTTCTTGGTTGATGTTCACTTTTAACTGTGGCGCATCTTCTTGACCATTTGGACGGACACCGGCGACTTGATCGTTTTGCGCCGCCATACCCAGCAGCATATTACGCGCTTCTAGTAGCCCGTCGTGCCCAAGGTTGCCTGTGTCTTGAATCATTAAATCAAAACCACTAGCGTTGCCAAGTTCAGTAATGGCTGGCGGTACAATCGCAAACACCTGTGCTTCATTTAATTGGGTCATAAAATAGCCCATGGCACGACCAGCAACCGCTTGTGCGGTGTTTTCTTCGCCAGAACGATTTTCCCAGTCGGATAAACGCACAAACGCCAGTCCCATGTTTTGCCCTTGTCCGGCAAAACTGAAGCCTGCGACCGTAAAGACTGAAGCGATATTATCGGCTTCTTGCGTTTCGTAATAATCACTGACTTTATCAAGGACGTCTTGCGTTTCATCAAGCGTTGAACCGGCAGGAAGCTGAACTAAGGTAAACATAATACCTTGGTCTTCTTCTGGTAAAAATGAGCCCGGCACCCGTAAGAAGACCACGGCCATGATACCGATAATGGCGGCATAGCCAATCAAATATAACCATTTAAAACGGATGCTTTTACCAACGAAGTTCTCATACGAGCGGCTCAGCTTAAAGAAGCCACGGTTGAACCAACCAAAGAATCCTTTTTTCTCTTCGCTATTACCTTTTTGATGGCTTTTGCTACGTTTGAGCAAAGTCACGCATAGGGCGGGGGTAAAGATAAGGGCCACTAAGGCTGACAGCACCATACTGGTAATTAGGGTGATTGAGAACTGACGATAGATCACACCCGTTGAACCACCGAAGAATGCCATCGGTACAAAGACAGCGGATAGAATCAAAGCAATACCGATAACGATCTTACTAATCTCACCCATGGACTGTACGGTGGCATCTTTGACAGAGATATGAGGGTCTTCCTCCATGATACGCTCGACGTTTTCGACGACAACGATCGCATCATCGACCAGTAGACCGATGGATAGCACCATCGCAAACATGGTAAGCACGTTAATACTAAAGCCGGCGACGTAGAGTACTGCAAAGGTACCAAGTAAAACGACAGGCACAGCGAGCGTAGGAATAATCGTTGCGCGCCAGTTTTGTAGGAAAACGAACATAACGATAAATACGAGGACAATTGCCTCTAGTAGCGTCATGACGACCTGTTCGATGGACAAACGCACGAATGGGGTAGTGTCGTAAGGCACAACCGAGGTCAAGCCAGCTGGGAAGTTCGCTTCCAGCTCTGCCATACGTGCGCCGACTGCTTCACGAGTCTCAAGCGCGTTGGCGCCACTCGCCAATGAAATACCGAGACCAGCTGCTTCTTGGCCATTGTACAGTGAGACAACGCTGTAATTTTCACTACCAATTTCAACGTCGGCGACGTCACCTAAGCGCACTTGGGCACCAGATGTGTCAGTCTTTAATAAGATGTTTTTAAACTCTTCAGGGGTTTGTAGATAGCTTTGTACCGTGACGGTAGCGTTAATCACCTGTTGATCGGTATCGGCAGGCGCTTGCCCCAATTGGCCAGCAGAGACTTGCGCGTTTTGCGCCCGTACGGCATTAACCACGTCAGAGGGGACCATGTTATAGCTACGTAGGCGGGCAGGGTCTAGCCAAATGCGCATTGCATAAGTAGAACCAAACACCTGAACTTCACCGACCCCTTCGACACGGCTGATCTGATCGACAACGTTTGAGTTAACATAATCGGCGATATCACTGCGATCCATACTATCGTTTTCAGAAACGAAAGCTTGCACCATTAAAAAGCTGCTAGAGGACTTGTTAACGTTGACGCCTTGACGCTGTACCGACTCGGGCAGTGAGCTCATAGCGGCTTGCAGTTTGTTCTGTACCTGTACCTGAGCGGTGTCAGAATCTGTACCGTTTTCAAAAGTCAGGGTCACAGAAGCACTGCCATTCGAGGAGCTCGATGACGACATGTACATGAGACCATCAAGCCCTTTCATACGTTGTTCAATAATCTGTACGACTGAGTTTTCGACGGTTTGTGCGTTAGCGCCAGGATAGCTTGCACTAACCGAAATAGTTGGTGGCGCAATACGTGGATACTGTTCAATCGGTAAGCTAATGACCGATATCACCCCGATGAGCATGACCAAAATAGCCAGCACCCATGCAAAAATAGGGCGATTAATAAAAAAACGTGACATAGTATATCCCTAAGTCTTCCTATCTTTGAATGGAATTATTGAGCGGCGGCTTCTTTTGTTTCTTCGTTAGAATCATCGTTGCCAGCGGGTTTTTTATCCACTGTTTTTGCCGCTTGTTGCGGCGTTTTAGCATTCGTAGCAGATGGCGCTGGATTGGCATTTTCTAATGGCTTAACGACTACCTCTTGTTCAGGTTTAACCTTACTACCACCTATCACCACGACTTTATCACCTGTTTGTAAGCCATCAGTGACGACCCACTGTCCATCGTAAGTACCATTAATGGTCACTGGACGCAGTTGGATTTTGTTGTTTTCATCAACGATGTACACTTGCGTCTCACCTTTAGGCGTACGGGTTACGGCACTTTGGGGTACTAATGCAGCGTTGGTAATCACGCTTTGGGTCAAACGTGCCGTCACGTACATCCCTGGTAGCAAAATATTATTGCTATTTGGGAAGATGGCACGCAAGGTCACAGCGCCTGTGGACTCATCAACTTTTGCTTCAGATAAGGCAAGTTTGCCACGGACAGGGTAGACCGACCCGTCTTCTAGTATCAGCTCAACCGAATTCATACCTGGCTGTGCTTTGCCTGCCGCGATTTGCTGACGCAGCTTTAGTAGCTCAGACGACGACTGACTGATGTCGACATAGATAGGATCTAAGCGTGAGATGGTAACTAACGGCTCAGGTTGACCCGCGCTGACGAGTGTTCCGGCGGTAACGCTAGAGCGATCAGTACGGCCAGTTAAGGGAGCACGGACGATAGTGCGATTGAGGTCTAACGTACTGGCCTCTAAACCTGCCTGAGCGGTCTGGATACCCGCTTTGGCACTTTCGATACCTGCTTGGGTTTGTCCAACAGCGGCGGCCGCACTTTGTACAGCAGCTTGAGCAGTACGTACTTGCGTTTGTGCCTGTTCATACTGCTGCTTTGAGATGGCATCAATGCTGACTAAGCCTTGTAGACGTTGCAGATCATTTTGTGCTTGTGCCAATGATGCTTGACGGCTGGCTAGCTCAGCTTTCGCATTGGCGTTATTTGCTAGCGCGGTCTGATAATTGGCCTGTGCTTGTTGCACGGCTGCCTGACCACTGGTGACAGAAGAGGCGTAGTTATCAGTATTGATACGATAAAGTGGCTGGCCTTTTTTGACGTTACTGCCCTCACGGAACAGTACTTCGTCAATAACGCCATTTACCTGTGGGCGAACGTCGGCGGTTTGATAAGCCGCTGTACGTCCAGAAAAAGTTTGTACCTGAGGTACGGTATCAAGCGTGACAGTCTGGACGTTGACAACCGCAGGCGGCATTTGTTGCTGTGCAGCTTGCTCACCAGCGGCGTCCTCGTTTTTGTCACAGCCAATCAGTACAGCTCCAGATAGTACAGATGCTATTACAAGCGCAAGAGTAGAGTGCTTCATCAATGTCCTCGGCAATATGTATAAAATAAATAGTGACAGTATAAAAAATTTAACAATAAATCTTAGCGTATTAAATATAAAAATTAGTATGTACTCTAAGCATCCATACCCTCTTTGCCAGTTGGGTTTTTCATCGAAATTGTTTAGAAAAACCGAACGGTTAGGACATCTGATAGTGACATAGACGTTAAGTAACGGCGTAAGACGCTCTAGCAGCAAAGATGTGGCCAAGCCACAAAGTTGACCAGTAAATTTAATGAGTTATTATAAACTATAGGGGTAACCCCACAGTCAAGTGTTTGAGAGTAGGGCAGAACGTAAAAAAAACAGTTACATTGGTGTGGAGGGAGACAGTAAATATTGTTGGAGTAAGGGCTGTCTCTACTAACAGCTAATATACAGGCATACAATACTCTATTGAAATTAATTGTAAATTTTTGTGAAAAAAGCAAAACCCTAGGCGTAATAGGGTCTTTAAACCATGATAAATCAGGGCTGTCAGCAAAAAACTGGTTTTAGCAACCTTTAAGTGTGACCATTAAATAATCAGCCAGCAAGGGGTTCTAAGGACAGCCTATTACTAACAGCGCATGTTTTATGGCAATACCGCTACACCAAGCGCGCGCTAGCAAGCTCAGTCAATTGATATAAGCCTGTACGATAACGGTTATCAGGCAATGTGCTAAGGGCTTGCTGCGCCAGTTTGGTTTCTTCCAAAGCGCGCTGTTTACAGTAGTCTAACGAGCCTGAACGGCGCACCAATTCGATCAGCTGCTTAGCATTCGGTGTTTTTCCTGTCTGCACCGCGATACGCAACTGCTCATAGCCTTCGATATCGCTATTTTTTAGTAGCTCAAGTGCTTTAATAGTGGGCAGGGTCGGCTTACCTTCAGCCAAATCATCGCCAAGGTTTTTACCCATGACCTCACTATCACCGCTGTAATCAAGGACATCATCAATGATCTGAAAAGCATTACCAAAGTGCTGACCGAAGTCGCCTAATGCCTGCAGGTATTCTGTTTTGTCTTGTAAGATAGCGGAGCCTTGAGTGGCCATCATAAATAGACGTGAGGTTTTACCATCGATAATGCGTAAGTAGTCGTCTTCTGTCGCGGCAGGATTGTGCTGATGCTGCAGCTGTAATACTTCGCCTTCAGCAATATCACAAGTCCCGTCTGAGAATACTTGCAGCAATGGTAAGCTTTGAAAACCCACCAGTAGATTAAAGGCACGGGCAATCAGATAGTCACCAACCAACACGGCAGTGGCATTGTCCCATGTGGCGTTTGCAGTTGGCTTACCACGGCGCTGTCCTGACTCATCAATAACATCGTCATGAACGAGCGTAGCGGTATGGAGCATCTCAGTAATCGCGGCTAAGTGCATGGCTTTTTCTGATGGTTTGTCATCAAACATACGGGCACATAACAACGTAATTAGCGGGCGCATACGTTTGCCACCAGCGTTGATGACATGCTGCGAGACACTCATCACCAGTTGTACTTTTGAATTAAGACTACCGAATACTTGCTTGTCCATAATCTCAAAATCATCAGCCACGATACTCTGAATGTCAGTATAGCTAAGTGGCGTGGTTTGAAGGGTGGAATGCTTATTGTTTAAAGGAGTGCTGGTCATAAGAAATAGTCATATTAATTAGAATAAAGAGCGCTTTTTATAGCCTTAGCTTTATACATAAGTAAGGCGTTGTTTTGCCTATAATAGCATAGCTGCCTCTTTAAATTGTGGGTTAAAATAGACCAAGAGCAGAGCAGTCATCTTTTACTTATACGAAACGTACTGCAGACAAAAGGTGGAAAAAACACGGTAAAATTCCCTGACCCGACAATCAGATGAATACTCACGTAGTTGCTGCGTTTACAGTGTTACGAGTGCCCAATAAAAGGCTGTAAGTAACTGATTATATAAGTTATAATGGGCGCCGTTGGGCATGGCTCATCATCCGTTATTGTTGTAGTATCTGTGTTTATGTGATGCATCGTTTTTGCTGCACGCATCAATAACAGCTTATACAAAGAGACGGTCAATGGTTTTTAGTGTAACCACCTTACAAAAACAAGAGGCGCGGCTTGCTTTTATAAGCAAAAAGCCGTAAAATCTTGCCTTTAATTTTTCCCTGTCGTGTTCGTCGTAAAAGCGTTGGTATAATATCAGCCACGGCACACGGGTTAAACGGAGTCATATCATGTACGCAGTAATTAAAACTGGTGGTAAACAGCACCGTGTAGTCGTCGATGAGCTTTTAAAAGTTGAATTGCTAAAAGCAGAAAAAGGCGAAACAATCAAATTTGAAGACGTGTTGATGGTTGTTGACGGCGATAACGTCAAAATCGGCCAGCCTGTCGTTGATGGCGCTAGCGTAGAAGTTGAAGTTGTTGAGCATGGTCGCGGCGAAAAAATCCGTATCATCAAGCACAACCGTCGTAAGCATTATCACAAAGAGCAAGGTCACCGCCAATGGTACACCTTGTTAAAAATCAAAGCCATTAATGCCTAATGACCCATTTAGCGATTGTCGCTAAACAGGGCACTAAATGCTTAAGAGTTGTCGCATCAGCGATAAGTCACATTAACAAGGAGATTTTCTCATGGCACATAAAAAAGCTGCCGGTTCGACTCGTAACGGTCGTGATTCAAACCCAAAAATGCTCGGCGTAAAAATCTTTGGTGGCCAAGCTATCACAGCTGGTAACATCATCGTTCGTCAACGTGGTACAGAATTCCACGCAGGCGAAGGCGTTGGCATGGGTCGTGACCATACTTTATTTGCACTAAATGACGGTGTGGTAAAGTTTGCGACCAAAGGTAAATTTAACCGTCGTTATGTTACGGTTGAAAACGCATAATTATCCACTTAAGTCATGTTATTCTTTGAGTAACATGATTGGATAACGAAAAAGTCCCTATTGTGAACTGACCCCCATAAGTTGGACACAACTTATGGGGTATTTTTATGCGTTACGA
>NZ_JABASS010000015.1 GCF_016107545.1 Psychrobacter namhaensis | reverse complement strand
GCTTATTCTCCAGTTAGTGGATTATAAGCAGTTACACAAAGTTTGGGAAAGGCTCATACTTTTCTAAAATAAAGTTCTTTTGGCTTTCTAATTGCTTTCCTTCTCCCTCATCTAGGATATAGTTTGGGTCTTTTGAAAGCCTTAAAATAACCTTTTTAGGCGTAATATTCTTATGGTGTTTTAACCATTCTTTTATAGTTCGTTTACTTGGAGTTTTATCATTGTGCCGTGAATATAGGCTTATAAGAATTTCAGCCATCGTAGTTGGTGATATTAAATAGCTTACGTCATGACGCTCCCATATTATTCTAGCCAATGGAATTAATACGATTTTTTGACGGTTTGCACTTATTTGCTTAGGGTTCTTGGGAACTTGAGAGACAATTTCAGCGTATGACCAACCATGAGTTGTTTTTATAAATGAATCAAGCATAAGCCATTCACCATACATATCCCTTCCTAGCTTATAACGTCCATATCTTTGACATAAGTTAGCCAGAATTGATTGTGTGTAAGCCATTACTATGTAATCTATATTTATTAAGTCTTGTTCGTAATTGAAAAGTTCTAAATATTTTACTTTTATTAAAACATCATCTATGCAGCTTGCACACATAGCTGTGGCATCATCATAATTATCATCTTTGAGCGAGGCTTTGACAGGTTCAAGTCATTCTGAGATTTGAAAGTACATTACTGATAAAATGTTATCAAAGTCTTTAATGCTCTTACTGTAATCTGTATGGCTAAGTAAATAAGCATAATGACCAGCACCCTTTGAATCACTCAAGTATAAATCCAAAACATCTTTAGGGTATTTATCTATTGAATCATTATAAGATTTTTTCACAATTCACAATTCACACCTCCACACCTTTAAATAAGAGTAAGGAAAAGGCAACGAAAGTTTAAGAGTACGAATGCCTTCACCTTACCTAATCAATCCTAGCCTTGTCCAAATTCTTACTATCTGTTCTTTAAACACATCATACAATCAACAGTTAAATTTAGCACAAAAAAAAGCCAACCATTGAAAATCAATGATTGGCTTTTCTTGTTACTACTATGTTTGGTCGGAACGGCAGGATTTGAACCTGCGACCACTACACCCCCAGTGTAGTGCGCTACCAGACTGCGCTACGCCCCGAATGACTGACTATTTTACGCAAAATTATGCATATTGCAAGGGCTATTTGTCTTTGGCAAAAGATACAACAGCGTTTTCCCTGTAATAGTCAGCCTAACCGATAAGCCGACAACCTTAACCCAATAGCTCTTTTAGGATTTGATTGACTTGCTGCGGGTTGGCGCTACCACGGCTGGCTTTCATAACTTGACCGACCAGACCATTAAAGGCTTTTTCTTTGCCGCCGCGATACTCTTCGACCATTGCTTGATTTTTAGTGATAACCTCTTCAACGATTGCCTTAATAGCACCCGTGTCAGTTTCTTGCTTGAGGCCTTTTTCTTTGATGATCTTGTCTGCTGCATCGTCAGCTTCGCCGCCTTCTCGCTCATATAGTGCAGTGAAGACCTTTTTGGCCATCTTACCCGACAGCGTGTCATCATTGATACGTTTGAGCAGTCCTGCGAGCTGCTTGGCACTGATAGGCGCATCAATGATGTCTGTGTCGTCTTTATTGAGGGCGCCCAGTAGCTCACCCATCACCCAGTTGCCCGCCATTTTTGCGTGCGTCTCACCCACATCAGCGACGACATCTTCAAAGTAATCGGCAAGCTGGCGGCTACCAGTTAAGATGCGAGCGTCATACTCTGACAGTCCAAGCGCGTCTTCAAAGCGTGCACGACGAGCAACAGGTAGCTCGGGCATGGCCGCTTTAATCGCATCAACTGTATGCTGCTCAATGTGGACAGGCAGCAGGTCAGGATCAGGAAAGTAGCGATAATCGTTGGCATCTTCCTTGGTACGCATGGTGCGAGTTTCATCGCGTTCTGGGTCATACAGCATCGTTGCTTGGACGACTTTACCGCCGTCCTCGATGATATCGATTTGACGCTCAATTTCACGATTGATCGCGCGTTCGATAAAGCGGAACGAGTTCAGATTTTTTAGCTCAGTACGCGTACCAAGCTCATCGCCAGGCTTACGCACAGAGACGTTACAGTCACAGCGGAAAGACCCTTCGGCCATCACCGCATCTGAGATACCAAGCCACGTGACCAGCTGATGAATGGCTTTGATGTAAGCAAGCGCTTCATGGGCTGAGCGCATGTCTGGCTCGGATACGATCTCGATCAGCGGCGTACCAGCACGGTTGAGATCGACGCCAGTCATGCCATCGATGGCATCATGGACAGATTTACCCGCATCTTCTTCTAAATGCGCGCGGGTGATACCCATGCGTTTCGGATATTCGTTTTTTTCGCCTTCATTGACCACAACATCGATGTAGCCAACGCCTACGATAGGATTGGCCATCTGGGTGATTTGATAGCCTTTTGGTAAGTCAGGATAAAAGTAGTTTTTGCGGTCAAAAGTGTTGTACAGACCCAGCTCAGCATTAACGCCAATGCCGAACTTTAGAGCGCGATCAACCACGCCGCTGTTTAGAACGGGCAGTACACCCGGCAGACCTAAATCAACGATACTGGCTTGGCTGTTTGGTTCATGACCAAAGTCAGTGGGCGCGCTTGAGAATATTTTACTTTCAGTATTGAGCTGGCAGTGGATCTCGATACCGATAACCACTTCATAACCATCGACAAATAGCTCTTTACGGACGGCAGTGTTGTCAGTTGTCGTTGCTGTGTTCATTATACCGTCTCCTTGGCGATAGTAGAGTGTTGCAGATGATGGTCTGTGTGTTGCTGAAACAGGTGGGCTGTAGACAGTAGCTTACTTTCTTGCCAATACTGACCAATCAACTGCAAGCCAACCGGTAGACCTTCTGACGTCAAGCCAACTGGTTGACTGATCGCAGGCAGGCCAGCTAAGTTAACCGCAATAGTATAAACATCACCTAGGTACATTGTCGCAGGGTCGAGGTTTTCACTGAGTTTATAAGCCGCCGTGGGCGCGGTTGGGCTAGCAATCACATCACAACTGGCAAACGCTTCATCAAAATCGTGAACGATTAAACGGCGTACTTTTTGTGCTTTGGTGTAATAAGCATCAAAGTAACCCGCAGACAGCGCATAAGTGCCTGTCAAAATACGGCGCTGTACCTCAGGGCCAAAGCCTTCAGAGCGTGAGCGCGTGTACAGATCGATAAGATCGGTTGGGTTTTCGCAGCGATAGCCAAAGCGCACGCCATCGAAGCGTGACAGGTTCGATGAGGCTTCTGCCGGTGCTAGCATATAATAAGTCGCAAGCGTAACCTCAGGATCGGTAATGTTTACTTCTACAATGGTGGCGCCCAGCTCTTCATATTTTTTAAGTGCCGCGCGTACCGCTTGCTCGACTTCGCGGTCTAGCCCTTTACTAAAGTATTCTTTGGCAAAGCCTATACGTAGACCGGCAAATGGTTTGTCACCAGCGCTTGCTTCTGCGTCGTTAAGGTCTTGCACATAATCCGGAATATCGTGTTTGATTGATGTCGCATCGCGTGGGTCATGGCCGATCATTGGTTGCAATAGATAAGCGCAGTCTTTAGCGCTGCGTCCCATGCTACCGGCTTGGTCGAGACTTGAGGCATAAGCAATCATGCCAAAGCGTGACACGCGGCCATAAGTCGGTTTGATCCCCGTCAAACCGCAAAATGAGGCAGGTTGACGAATAGAGCCACCCGTATCACTACCTGTTGCTACAGGGACAAAACCTGCGGCAACGGCGGCAGCACTACCACCTGATGAGCCACCAGGAACACGCTCTAGGTTCCAAGGGTTTTGTACCGTGCCATAATAAGAGCTGCTATTGTCCGAGCCCATCGCAAACTCATCCATATTGAGCTTACCTAAACTAATCATCCCAGCTTTATCGATGTTAGAGACGATCGTGGCATTATAAGGTGAAATAAAATTGTGTAGCATTTTCGAGCCACAAGTGGTCAGCACGCCTTGGGTACAAAAGATGTCTTTATGCGCCATGGGCACGCCTAATAATGGGCGCTGATCGCCTTGTGCACGCATCTCGTCTGCCGCTTTTGCTTGGGCGCGTGCCGTCTCAGAGGTGTGAGTGATAAAGCTGTTGATCTTGCTGTCTAGCGCGTCTATACGTTTGATGTAGTGTTCAGTTAATTCTACGCTGCTAAATTGTTTGTCTTGCAAGCCAGTGATAAGCTGCTGGGTACTTAATAGATGAAGTTCAGACATAAGGTGTCGTCCGTCAAAGTGTTAATAGCATTAATAAAGTGAGATAAAGGCAAAAATAGCGAAAGCGGCCTATTCAATCACTTGTGGTACCAAATACAAGCCGTCTTCGACCGCGGGTGCAACCGACTGATTACGCGCGCGGTTGATATCGTGTTTGGCGACGTCAGCACGCAATTCTTGGCAGGCTTCATGGATGTTTGCTAATGGTTTAACGCCCGCCGTATCAACGTTGCCAAGGGTGTACATCAGCTCTAATACTTTACTGATGTCATCGGCGTAGCTATCGGCCGTACTTTCATCGATACCTAAGCGGGCAAGGTTAGCAATGTCTAGGATTTCTTCACGGCTGACGTTACTGTCAGAGGGTGTTGGTTGCTGTGACATGATTTCTCCAGTTAAGGACATTTTTTGTTAAAGGTAATAGTAGGTGAACGCTAAGACCATTGAATACTAAGACAAGCAAAGACGAAAAATAAAACAGGTTAGTACGAAAATAAAGTCTTATATACAGTTGGCTTATTATAAAGCATCTGACCCAAGTTTACAGAGCATGACGCTAGATTGATGCACAATATCAGCCAAGACAGAAGGATTTGTAAAATTGACCCTATAATTCACGATTGATTCTTAATTGCCCACCCATTCCGTTCTGAAATACGTTACAGTATGCACCTGCTGTAAAGCAAAACTCTCATCTGCCTGTAGAACCTTGTTAGTTATTGAATTAAATGATGTTTCATTCAGTTGAATGGCAATGGCTGCTATTTCAAACTTTGTAACAACTTTTAGCGTTTAAGACCAAAATCCTGACTTACTGATGCAAATATCTGTGTTTTTTTTGAGCTAAATCGGTATAATTTAGCTCAGTTTTGTCATTTCATCATTATTGCTTAGGTTTGACTTGTTGCGATGTTCAATTTTCGCGATAAGGAATGTCTATCGACGACCTGCTCAACACTGACGAGTAACCCCTCAGTCAATCTCATTCGCCTCATTCGTAAGACGCTGGATATATTAGTCATGAACCTGTTTGGATTTTTATCAAATAATATCGCTATCGACCTCGGTACTGCGAACACCCTAATTTTTATTCCTAATAAAGGCGTCGTACTTGACGAGCCTACGGTGGTCGCGCTACGAAGTAATCGTACTCAGAACCCTACCGTTGCAGCTGTTGGTATCGATGCGAAGCAGATGCTTGGTCGTACGCCTGCCAATATTACGGCTATTCGTCCACTAAAAGACGGCGTGATTGCTGATTTTGAAGTGACGCAAAAAATGCTTAAGCATTTTATCGGTAAGGTAAAAGCCAAGCGTTTTATGGCCCAGCCTAATGTGGTGGTTTGTGTGCCTTGTAAGTCTACTCTGGTTGAGCGTAAAGCGATTCGTGAGGCAGTCTCATCGGCAGGCGCGAGTAAAGTACTGTTGCTAGAAGAGCCAATGGCGGCAGCAATTGGTGCGGGTATGCCGGTGCATGAGGCGAGCGGCTCTATGGTGGTTGACATTGGTGGTGGTACGACTGAGATTGCGGTGATCGCGCTATCTGGCTGCGTGTATGCTGAGTCGATTCGTATTGGCGGTGATATGTTTGATGAAGCCATCATTACACATGTTCGCCGTACCCATGGCTGCGTGATTGGTGAGACGACGGCTGAGCGTATCAAGCAAGAAGTCGGCTCTGCACTCAATGAAGACAGCCAGCTTGAAGTAGAAGTTCGTGGTCGTAGCATGGCAGAAGGCGTACCAAAAACCTTTACGGTCAATTCAGAAGAAGTACAAAAAGCGCTGAGCGACCCATTGAGTGGTATCGTTAGTGCCGTAAAAGCAGCACTTGAGCAAACCCCGCCTGAGCTGTCATCGGATATTGCAGAGCGTGGTATTGTCTTGACGGGCGGCGGCGCGCTACTACGTGACTTGGACAAGTTAATCTCAAGAGAGACAGGACTACCTGTGACTGTGGCTGAAGATCCGCTAACTTGCGTCAGCCGTGGTGGTGGTATTGCCCTTGATTTTATCAATAACAAAAGCTTGAACATGATTTTTGTGTAGTCTGTTTTAGTTGAGCGTACTGTGTTGTTATAGTACTCGTGTGCTCGATTATAGTAAGCGTAAAATGTCTGGTTAAAAAAGCATAAAATTAAAGGTAGCCAGTTGCGCTGCCTTTAATTACATTGGTAAACGTGAGAAGCCATTTCTGTCTATACATAGTGCTGCGCTCGACTGTGAGTAAGCTATGTGCAACGCTAACTGTGTTAGTAAACGGATAGTCATTATACCCAGTACTGGCTACTGATTATTTTATAACTCCTGAGTTAAAAGACTTATGACCCCAAGTATTTTTGCGCGCCAGCCGTTGTCACTTCGTAAGACTGCTATTGTACTGATAGCAGCCTTGATACTGATGTGGTTTGATAGCAAAAACTCAGACTGGTTTAAACCATTACGTAACAGCAGCCATGCCGCTATGCAGCCTATTTATGAGCTATCATTATTACCGAGCTATGCTAAACATTGGGCGAGTGGTAGCCTGCAATCTAAAGAAGCAATACGCCGCGAAAACATCCAGCTAAAATCACAACTGATTCATGCACAAGCCAAACTGCAGCAGCAAGATTATATCTTGGCTCAAAATGCCCGGCTGCAAGGTATTTTGTCCACCACCAAACCTGAGCAGTTTGATCTTAATCTGGCTCAAGTCATTGGGACAGATAGCAATTTACTCAGACAAATTGTGGTGCTTAATAAGGGTATGCAAGATGGCGTACAGGTTGGACAAACGGTCATTGATGAAGATGGTATCCTAGGACAGATCATTAATGTCTATCCCAACACCAGCCGTTTACTCCTGATTACTGATGAACAGCAATCAGTGGCGGTCACTGTGAAACGCACAGGCCAACGTGCTATCGTGACAGGGCAGGGAATACCAACCGCCTTAAGCCTCGACTATGTATTCAAAACCTCAGACGTACGTGTGGGTGATGAGCTGGTTTCGTCAGGATTGGGCGGGCGTATCCCGGCAGGGTATCGGGTTGGCCGCATCGCGCACATCAAAGACGCCCAAGCCGCCAACTTTAGAAGCATAGAAGTGACGCCAGCGGCAAACTTTATCGACAACGCTTATGTATTGGTGCTCCAAGACAAGCTGATAAATAAAAATACGCTTGCGGCTAATGAATAAGTGCCATTGGCGTTACAAGTCGCCCCTAGCGCAAAGTAACGTGACTGTCATCGCTCTCATCTAGCGCATGTATCCTATCATCAACGCTCAATCATGCTTTTATAGCAGTAGCCCGCCCATTTGCTAAGGTAAGTACCCATGTCGTATCCTGATTCTGAGAATGCAAAGGTACTACTGATTGCTATGATCATTATAAGTTTTGTCATTGCCTCATCGCTTAATGTGTATCCGTTAAGTCCTAGTATGGCGACATTGCGGCCTATGATTATGATCATGGTGCTGATTTTTTGGTTATTATTTCAGCCGCGTTATGTGGGTATCTTCACGGCATTTACCATTGGTCTTATTGCCGATCTATTGCTGGATACCCATTTGGGCGAGCAAGCCTTTGCTGCTGTGGTGGTCGCCCTCGTGATCAAAATCAGCAGTATCTATGTTAGACAACTAAATACCATCAGTGCGTGGCTCATAGCGAGCCTAGGGTTGATTGTCTTCCAGTTAAACCTGTGGATACTACAGATGGCTATCCAAAATACCTTTGTTGCAAAGTCCGCCTTATCCTTGTTGATGAGTATCATCAGCTGGCCATTGGTGCTATTAGCGTTACGAAAATTTGTGCGTTAAGTAAGGCTGCTATTATCGCGCTGGTGGTGACGGCAATCACTGTCATGAATGGCCTGTTTTGGCGTGCCAGCCTACAAAAAATCAAAATGAAAAACACACAATCTATAGGGTAAGAGAATAGCGATGGATATCATTTTAGCGTCTGGTTCGCCGCGGCGTCGAGAGCTGCTCGCAAGAGCGCAGCTGGATTTTAGTGTATTGCGCGTGGATATCGATGAAACGCAATATGATAATGAGTCGCCAAAAGACTATATTGAGCGTATGGTTGCCATGAAAGCTGAGGCTGCGATACAGCAGCTAAATGAAGCCTTTAAAACAAACAAAGACACTCGTGCTCACCACCTTATTATATTAACTGCGGACACTATCGGGGTACTAGCAGATGGTCAAACCATACTGGTTAAACCCATCGATCGTGAACACGCTTATGGTATGTGGCAGCAAATGTCGGACAGCGTCCACCAAGTATGGACGGCAGTTCAGGCAACCCAAATAGCGTTACGTCCAAATAATGCCAACACAGCGAGTAACGAGCCAGCGTATCAGATAGTCAATCAACAACAAATCACTGAGCGTACAGAAGTGCGTTTCATCCCGCTGACGCCAGCAATGATGAGCGACTACTGGGATAGTGGGGAGCCTAGTGACAAAGCGGGTGGTTATGGTATTCAGGGTTTGGGGGCGGCATGGGTCAGTCGTATCAATGGCAGCTATACCAATGTCGTGGGCCTGCCACTTGCACAAACGCTGGCATTGATCAAAAGCCTCATAGACGTCAGCGATAGGTAAGAGATAAGACAGATGAAGGCAAAAGCCATCAATTGATCACAGATTGGTTGCTAAGCTTTTGCACATAATGACACGGTAGGGTCATGGGCAAGAGTAAGTCGTATTTGTTACACTGTAAAGCTAATAGGCGATAAACGCCTAATAAGAAAGCTGAGAGATAAGAGAAAAACATTATGTCTGAAGAGCTGCTGATTAATATTAGTCCAATGGAATCCCGTGTCGCGGTGTTAGACAACGGCATCTTGGGCGAAATTTATATTGAACGTCATCATAAACTGGGTCTGGTTGGTAATATCTATCTGGGGACAGTCGTGCGTGTCTTACCTGGTATGCAGGCGGCGTTTGTGGATATTGGCCAGTCGCGGACAGCGTTTCTACATGTCAATGATATGCAGCGTGAGCCTCGCCCAGTCGCAGAAAGCAAAAATAAAGCGGCCCAAACGACCAAGAAAGAGACTGACACAGATATTAATAAAGACGGTGGCGTGCTAGATGACTCAGCCGACAGTTTGGCGGTCACGCCTCCTGTGGTCAGTACCCAAAGTACTGACGTTGTACCAGTGACTAAAACCCTTATTCAGCACCGCTTGCACGAAAGCCAGCGTATTTTAGTACAAGTGACCAAAGATCAATTGGGTAGCAAAGGCGCTCGCTTAACCACCAACATATCGCTACCATCGCGTTATTTGGTCTATCTACCCTCCAGTGAGCACATTGGTATATCACAGCGAATTGATGGGGAAGAGGAGCGTACGCGTTTAAAGACTGAGCTGAGTAGTTTGATGCAAACGGTCAATCTAAAAGGCGGTCTCATTGCTCGTACTGCAGCAGAGCGTGTTCCTGTCGATAAGCTAGAAGAAGACATTTATTACTTATTACAGCTTTGGCGTACCATTTGTGCGCGCCGTCAAGAGATCAACCATCATCAAAGCTCAGAGCTGATCTATCAAGAGCTATCATTGCCCCTGCGTTCCATTCGTGACCTAGTACACGCCGATACCGAAAAAGTCATCATCGATAATACGCAAGTTTATGAGCAAGTAAGGTACTTTGCCAAAGAGTTTGTGCCTTTTGTGTACGATCGAATCGTACATTACACTGCAGAGCAGTCGTTATTTGATGTACACCGTGTCGAAGACGACTTACGTGATGCCCTAAAACGCCGCGTGGATCTAAAGTCTGGTGGTTATCTGATTATTGATCAAACTGAAGCGATGACCACCATTGACGTCAATACGGGCTCCTTTGTTGGCGGCCGCTCATTAGAAGACACGGTCTATAAAACCAACTTAGAAGCCACTCACGCTATCGCTCGGCAGTTGCGTTTGCGCAATCTAGGCGGCATTATTATCTTAGACTTTATCGATATGCTGGAACAACAGCATAAAGACGATGTACTTGAGAGTTTGCAAGCGCAGCTGGCACAAGATTATGCCAAAACCAAAATCACGCAAGTAAGTGAGCTTGGCTTAGTAGAAATGACACGTAAACGCACGCGCGAGTCTTTAGGGCAGCAGCTTTGTGAACCATGCTCTACCTGCCAAGGCCGCGGATTCGTAAAAACCGCAGAAACCGTCTGTTTTGAGATATTTCGTGAGATCATGCGCTGTGCCCGTACGTATAACTCCCCTAAGAAGTTCACTGTCGTCGCTCATGCGGCGGTTATTGATTTGCTGTTAACATCGGAGTCCGACACCGTGGCAGACTTAGAGTACTTATTAGGCAGGGTCATTACTTTTGATGTAGAAAATCTGTACACCCAAGAGCAGTATGATATTGTTTTGGACTGATGGCGTAACTCACTATCCATGTGTGCAAGTTGCCTCTCTATTTATGGATAGCGCCGTTCAACAGGTCAGGGTGTTGCACCGCCCCCTATATTGCGCTTGCAATGAAAAAAATACTATGTATAATATACACCACTGAATTATATACGCGCAGCCGATTAAAAAGCTGGCGCTATGACAGCTAGAGCATCGTTTCTAGCACTATTTCATTATGCCTTTGCTGACATCCATATTAATAGGAGGGTTGGCGGGGCTTTAAACTATTTTGCTTTTAGCACGCTGCTGGTTCTCTTGAAGAACAGATTCTGTAAAGAATGGGAAGCCGCTTGAAGTGAATCTTTAACCAAACTGCCTTTGATCACAAGCTTGCAACGCAAGAATGACAAAGGCACATATTAGGAGCTTGCTGGCATGGCTAACCAGAGAATCCGTATCCGTCTCAAGTCATTTGATCATCGTCTGATTGATCAGTCGGCGCAAGAGATTGTCGATACTGCAAAGCGCACCGGTGCGCAAGTTTGTGGTCCTGTACCGTTGCCGACTCGCATTGAGCGCTTCAACGTTCTAACCTCACCACACGTTAACAAAGACGCTCGTGACCAGTACGAAATTCGTACTCATAAGCGTATGGTTGATATCGTTCAGCCTACTGACAAAACTGTGGATGCGCTAATGAAACTAGATTTAGCGGCGGGTGTTGACGTTCAAATTGCTTTGGGTTAATGCACATTACACACCCAACCCATTAATATAAGATATAAAGAGGTCTAAAATGGCGATCGGTTTAGTCGGTAAAAAATGCGGCATGACCCGTGTCTTCACTGAAACAGGCGCATCTATCCCTGTAACAGTGGTTGAGGTCGATGCAAACCGCATTACTCAAGTAAAAAATACTGATGTAGATGGCTATCAAGCTATCCAAATTACCACAGGTACCCGTCGTGACAGTCGCGTAACAGCCGCACAAAAAGGTCACTTCGCTAAAGCTGGCGTTAAAGCTGGCCGTGGTGTGTGGGAATTTCGTGCCAATGAAAGCGATCTTGAAGGTCGTGAGATTGGTGGTGAGATCCTAGCTGACTTATTCGAACAAGGTCAGATGGTTGATGTGACAGGACAGAGTAAAGGTAAAGGTTTCCAAGGTCCTGTAAAACGTCACAACTTTAGCATGCAAGATGCTACTCATGGTAACTCAGTATCTCATCGTGCACATGGTTCAACTGGTCAAAACCAGTCACCAGGTAAAGTATTCAAAGGCAAAAAGATGGCGGGCCAGATGGGTAACAAGCGTGTTACTGTTCAAGGCCTAGAAGTGATCTCGGTTGATGCCGAGAAAGGGTTACTTGTCATCAAGGGTGCTATCCCAGGTGCCACCGGTGGCGATGTTATCGTACGTCCGTCAGTCAAAGCCTAAGCAAGGGGATTAACGTGGATTTAAAAACAGTTACAGGTGCGGCGGTTGAGCTTTCTGATACGGCATTTGGTCGTGAATTCAACGAAGCACTAGTGCATCAAGTCGTCACCGCTTATTTAGCTGGTGCTCGCCAAGGTACACGCGCACAAAAAACCCGTGCCGAAGTTTCTGGCGGTGGTATCAAGCCATGGCGCCAAAAAGGTACTGGTCGCGCTCGTGCGGGTTCTATTCGTAGCCCAATCTGGCGTTCAGGTGGTCGTGCATTCGCTGCAAAACCACAAGATTGGTCACAGAAAGTAAACCGTAAAATGTATCGCGGTGCGATGCAGTGCATCCTAGCCGAATTGATTCGCCAAGAGCGTTTGATTTTGGTAGAAGAGTTGAGCGTTTCTGGGCCTAAGACTAAAGAGCTGATTGCAAAGTTAAATGAGCTTAATGCACCTCGTGCACTAATCGTCACCAAAGAAGTTGACGAAAACTTATACTTAGCTGCTCGCAACATTCCACACGTCAATGTACTTGGTACAAATGAAGTGGACCCAGTGAGTTTGATCGCGTTTGATAAAGTGATCATGTCAGTTGAAGCTGCGAAACAATTTGAGGAAGCACTAGCATGAATAACGCAAGACTTTATCAGGTCTTAAGAGGGCCTGTATTCTCAGAAAAATCTCAAATGCTTGGCGACTCACTTGGTGTGCAGGTATTTAAAATTGATTCTAATGCTACTAAGCTTGAAGTCAAAAAAGCAGTTGAGTTGATGTTTGAAGGTGTTGAAGTTACTAAAGTAAACACTTTGAATGTTAAAGGTAAGACAAAGCGTTTTGGTAAGAGTATCGGCCGTCGTAACGACTATAAAAAAGCCTATGTTACCTTAAAAGCTGGTCAAGATGTACAAATGGCTGATGCTGGTGAAGAGGTCGCAAATACGACTGCTTCTGCTAGTGAAACAGCGAACAACGAATAAGGATTACACTCATGCCTATCGTAAAAGCAAAGCCAACATCACCAGGCCGTCGTTTTGTTGAAAAAGTGGTGCATCCACACCTTTACAAAGGTCGTCCTTATGCAGCGCTTCTCGAATCAAAAAGTAAGTCAGGTGGTCGTAACAATAATGGTCGCATAACTACTCGTCACATTGGCGGTGGTCATAAGCAACATTATCGCATCATCGATTTCAAACGTACTAAAGACAATATTCCAGCTGTGGTTGAGCGTATTGAATACGATCCTAACCGTACTGCACATATTGCATTACTTAAGTACGCTGATGGCGAACGTCGTTACATCATTGCTGCTAAAAAACAAGCAGTTGGTGATACAGTAATGTCAGGCGAAACTTCTCCAATCCGTCCAGGTAACTGTCTACCGCTGAAAAACATCCCATTGGGTACTGTGATTCACAATATCGAGCTTAAAATCGGTAAAGGTGCACAGATGGCTCGTTCTGCGGGTGCAAGCGTTCAGTTACTAGGTCGTGACGGTATCTACGCAATTTTACGTATGCGTTCAGGCGAAACTCGCCGTGTACATGTGAATTGCCGTGCTGTTATCGGTGAAGTTTCTAACACTGAAAACAACTTGAAATCACTTGGTAAAGCCGGTGCTTCACGTTGGCGCGGTGTTCGTCCTTCAGTTCGTGGTGTCGCAATGAACCCGGTTGATCACCCGCATGGTGGTGGTGAAGGTCGTAACAAAGGTCGCCATCCAACCAGCCCTTGGGGTCAGAAGTCTAAAGGACTTAAAACGCGTCACAACAAGCGTACTGACAGTATGATCATCCGTCGCCGTCGCGCCAAGAAGAAATAAAGGAAGAATTTCATGCCTCGTTCATTGAAAAAAGGTCCATTCATAGACGCGCATTTGTTTGCCAAAGTTGAGAATGCATTAGACACCAACTCACGCAAGCCAATTAAGACTTGGTCGCGCCGCTCGATGATTCTGCCACAAATGGTTGGCCTAACTTTATCTGTTCACAACGGCCGTACACATGTACCGGTTATCGTGAGTGAGCAGATGGTTGGTCATAAACTAGGTGAATTTGCCCCGACTCGTACGTATCGTGGTCATGGCATTGACAAAAAAGCTAAGAGATAAGGTGCTTACCATGGAAGTAACTGCAAAATTACGCGGTGCCGCCATTTCGGCACAAAAAGTTAGACTCGTTGCTGATGAAGTTCGTGGCAAATCTATCGAGCGTGCTTTGGATATCCTAACGTATAGTAATAAAAAAGGCGCTGTATTTGTTAAGAAATGCCTTAACTCAGCCATCGCCAATGCCGAACATAATCACGGCTTAGATATTGATGACCTAAAAGTCGCTACTATCTACGTTGATGAAGGCATTACGCTAAAACGTATCCTACCACGTGCTAAAGGTCGCGCTGATCGTATCAGTAAGCGTACTTGTCACATCACTATAAAGGTAGGAGAATAAGTTATGGGTCAAAAAGTACATCCAATCGGAATTCGTCTTGGTGTTGTAAAAAAGCATAATGCAAATTGGTATGCTAACCCTAAACAATACTCAGAATACCTCATCAACGACATCCAAGTTCGTGAGTATCTACGCAAAAAGCTAGATAATGCTATGATCAGCAATATTATGATCGAGCGTCCTACTGGTGCTGCTAAGATCACCATCGCCACTGCGCGTCCTGGTATCGTTATCGGTAAAAAAGGCGAAGATATCGAAAGACTTCAAAAAGAGTTGACCAAAATTATGGGCGTACCTGCTCAGGTCAACATTGAAGAAATCACTTCACCTGATCTTGATGCACGTTTGGTAGCAGACGGTATCGGAAGCCAGCTTGAGCGTCGCGTCATGTTCCGTCGTGCCATGAAGCGCGCGGTACAGAACAGCATGCGTTCTGGTGCTAAAGGTATTAAAGTTGAGTTGTCTGGCCGTCTTGGCGGTGCTGAGATTGCTCGTACTGAATGGTATCGTGAAGGTCGTGTGCCATTGCATACACTCCGCGCTGATATTGACTATTCGTCAGTACGTGCAGAAACAACTTACGGCACTATCGGTGTAAAAGTTTGGATTTTCCGTGGCGAAATCCTTGACGGTATGAACAGTGTTTATAATCCCGTCAACGAAGAGAAGCCTCGTGCGCCAAAACGCCGTGGTCGTGGAAACGGAAACCGTCGAAACTCAGACAGAGGTTAAACTATGTTACAGCCAAAACGTACCAAGTTTCGTAAAATGCACAAAGGTCGTAACACAGGTCTTGCTCATCGTGGAAGCACCGTTGCATTCGGACAAATTGGTCTAAAATCATTGACTCGTGGTCGTATGACTGCCCGTCAAATTGAAGCAGCACGTCGTACCATCACTCGTAAAATTAAGCGTGGCGGTAAGATTTGGATTCGTGTATTCCCAGACAAACCAATTACCAACAAACCATTAGAAGTACGTATGGGTAAAGGTAAAGGTCCAGTCGAGTATTGGGTATGCGAAATCAAACCTGGTAAAGTGCTATATGAAATCGAAGGGGTCTCAGAAGAGCTTGCTCGCGAAGCCTTAACGCTTGCTGCAGCAAAACTGCCCTTTAAAACTACCATTGTTAAGCGGACGATAATGTAATGAAGATCAGTGAATTACGTGATAAATCATTAGAAGAACTGACCCAGTTACTTGATGAAAAGCAACTTGATGCTTTCCGTATTCGTATGGCTAAAGCAACTGGTCAGTTGGGTAATACCCATGAAGTCAGAGGCAATCGTCGCACGATTGCTCAGATTCAGACTTTGATTAACGAGAAACAACGAGGCGACTCATGAGCGATAACAATCAAACAGCTACCAATGCTAGCGTATTGACAGGACGAGTTGTCAGCGACAAGATGGACAAGTCCATCACAGTTTTGATTGAGCGTCTGGTTCGTCATCCTTTGTATGGCAAACAGCTTCGTCGTTCTACAAAAATCAAAGCACATGATGAGAATAACGTTTGCCAACAAGGCGACCTTGTCCGCATCAAAGAAACGCGTCCAATCTCTAAAACCAAGTCTTGGACTTTGGTTGATGTGGTTGAAAAAGTAGAAAAAATCTAAGTAAATTGCATTAAAAGCCAGAAGCTGTTAAAATAGCCGCCTTTTTAAGGATGCTGATTGCGCCGAGCGTATATCACTCACATTAAGAGTAAGCAGCGGTTATTAATATTAAAATGCCGACTACTCATACTGTGCTAGCGGCAGCAACTGGTTTTTATTGCTCATACGTGTGGAGTAACGCTATGATTCAGGTTGAGTCAATGCTGGAAGTTGCAGACAATAGCGGTGCAAGGCGAGTTCAGTGCATTAAAGTACTGGGTGGTTCTCATCGTCGTTATGCATCAGTTGGCGACATTATTAAAGTAACGGTTAAAGAAGCCATTCCGCGTGGTCGTGTTAAAAAAGGCGACGTGATGAATGCTGTAGTTGTACGTACCAAAAAAGGCGTTCGTCGTCCTGATGGTTCTGTGTTGCGTTTTGATGACAATGCTGCGGTATTGTTGAACCAAAACAAAGCGCCGATTGCAACTCGTATTTTTGGACCGGTAACTCGTGAACTACGTGGTGATCAGTTTATGAAAATTGTATCACTAGCACCAGAAGTATTGTGAGGTAATCCATGTCAAAATTACGTAAAGGCGATACAGTTATCGTGATTGCTGGGAAAGATAAAGGCAAGCAAGGTACTGTACAAGCTGTAAAAAATGATCGTATTAAAGTTGAAGGCATTAATATTGTCACTAAACATCAGAAGCCAAATCAGGCGACTGGCGTTGAAGGTGGTATTCTTAAGCAAGAAGCTTTTCTGCATATCTCAAATGTCGCAATATTAAATGCGCAAACCCAAAAAGCTGATCGTATTACTTATCAGTTCGGCGAAGACGGCAACAAACAACGCGTCTATCGTTCGAACGGTGAAGTAGTGGCGACTGCGTAAGACACTAAGGGTGTAATGGTAATGGCAAGATTAAAATCTTTATATAACGATAAACTAAAGCAGCAAATCAAAGAAGAGCTTGGTTTGGCAAATGTGATGCAAGTGCCTAAAATCACTAAAATCACACTTAACATGGGTGTAGGCGGCGCGTCTCAAGACAAGAAATTGCTTGAAGGTGCTGTGGCTGATATGACTGCGATTGCTGGTCAAAAACCTGTTGTCACCAAAGCGCGTAAATCAGTTGCTGGTTTTAAGATTCGTGAAGAATGGCCAATTGGCTGTAAAGTAACGCTACGCGGTGAGCAAATGTACGAATTTTTGGATCGTCTCATTGCCATTGCAATTCCTCGTATTCGTGATTTCCGCGGTTTTTCACCTAAAGCCTTTGACGGACGTGGTAACTACTCTTTGGGTATCAAAGAACAAATCGTATTCCCAGAAGTAGATTTTGACAAGATTGATCGTATCCGCGGTATGGATGTGACAATCACCACGTCAGCTGGTACTGATGAAGAAGGTCGTGCGTTGCTTAAAGCATTCGGCTTCCCATTTAAATAAGGTAAAGACGTTATGGCAAAGAAGAGCATGATTAACCGCGAATTAAAGCGCGAAAAAATGGTTGCTAAATATGCTGAAAAGCGTATCAAGCTAAAAGAAACTATCAGTGATATGACTGCAAGTGACGAAGCTCGTATGGAAGCGATGTTAGAGCTACAAGCTTTACCACGTAATTCATCACCAGTACGTCTGCGTAATCGTTGTGCTATCACCGGTCGTCCTCACGGTTACTTCCGCAAGTTTGGCTTATCACGCAATATGCTGCGTGAGCGTGTCATGCAAGGCGATGTGCCTGGTGTTCGTAAAGCAAGCTGGTAAGGAGTAACTATATGAGTATGCAAGATACCGTTGGGGATATGCTAACCCGTATTCGTAACGCACAAATGGCTAACAAAGTGTCGGTTGCAATGCCGAGCTCTAAATTACGTAAATCAATTGCTGATTTACTAGTTAGCGAAGGTTATGTGGCTAGCGCTGTTGTTACTGAAGAAGAAAACAACAAAGCAACCCTTACTATTGAATTGAAATATTTCGAAGGCCGTGCTGTCATCGAAACTATCCAACGTTATAGCCGTCCTGGTCTACGCCAGTTCCGCGGTAAAGACGCTATCCCTACTGTTAAGCAAGGTATGGGTGTTGCTATCGTATCGACTAGCCAAGGTATCATGAGCGATCGTGCTGCACGCGCTGCTGGTATCGGTGGTGAAATCGTTGCATTTGTTGCCTAATTAGCATTCTTTGCTTTAGGCAATAAAACGATAAAGTCTATTTGGACCCCTTTAAGCTTTATTAAATTTATAAAAATTTATAATAAGCTTGAAGAAACCTAAACATTCGATGTTAATAAAATTGAAAGATGTTTAATGGGAACAACTATGCTAAACTAGCAGGCTTTTTAGCCTGTTAGTTTTTTCGCTAATATAAAGAAGTTAATTTTTTAAGGAATATTCCTATGTCTCGTGTGGCTAAAGCCCCAGTGACGCTGCCAAATGGCGTAAGCGTTACTTTGAACGATCGGCAGGTCGAAGTTAAAGGCAAGAACGGCAATTTGTCTTTACGCCTGCATGAATTGGTCGAGCTGAAACAGGAAGATGATGCTATCATTTTCTCACCTACAGTCGATTCAAAAGAAGCTATGATGCACACTGGCACCATGCGCGCTTTACTTAACAACTATGTTACGGGCGTGAATGAAGGCTTTGAAAGACGTCTTCAACTGATTGGTGTTGGTTATCGCGCACAAGTTACTGGTAATAAAGTAACTTTAAACGTCGGTTACTCTCATCCAGTAGAGTATACGTTGCCTGAAGGTGTGTCAGCTGAAACCCCAACGCAAACTGAAATTGTTTTGAAATCAAACAATAAACAGCAGCTTGGTCAAGCAGCGGCTAATATCCGTGGTTTCCGCCCACCTGAGCCTTATAAAGGCAAAGGTATTCGTTATAGTGACGAACATGTGATTCGCAAAGAAGCTAAGAAAAAATAAGGTGAGTTGAAATGTTTGATAAAAAAGCAGCTCGTCTGCGTCGAGCTAAGAAAACCCGCGCGCATATCCGTGTCTTAGGCGCTCATCGCTTAACGGTTAATCGCACGCCGAAACATATTTATGCCCAGATTATCTCTCCGAACGGTGGTGAAGTGATTGCTCAGGCATCTACCTTGGACGGCAGTTTGCGTTCAGGCGCGACAGGCAATACTGATGCCGCAACGTCTGTGGGTCAATTGATCGCAGAACGTGCAAAAGCAGCTGGTATTACTAAAGTTGCCTTTGACCGTAGTGGTTTTAAATATCATGGTCGAGTAAAAGCTTTAGCAGAAGCTGCTCGCGAAAATGGATTGGAGTTTTAATCATGGCTAGAAATGATAAAAATGATAAGAACGAACAGACTGACGGTCTAGTAGAACGCCTAGTTACCGTTGATCGCGTTGCAAAAGTTGTTAAAGGTGGTCGTATTTTCTCATTCACTGCGTTGACCGTAGTGGGCGATGGCAATGGTCGTGTTGGTTTTGGTCGTGGTAAAGCACGTGAAGTGCCAGCTGCTATTCAAAAAGCACTAGAAGCTGCCAAACGTAATATGATCACTGTTGATCTTAATGATGCAACTTTGTATCATCCAATCAAAGCACGTCATGGTGCTAGTAAAGTCTACATGCAACCTGCATCTGAAGGTACTGGCGTAATCGCTGGTGGCGCAATGCGTGCTGTATTAGAAGTTGCTGGTGTCAAAGATGTTTTGACTAAATGTTATGGTTCTACCAATACTGCTAACGTTGTTCGTGCAACGTTTAACGGTTTACGTGATATGTCAACTCCAGAGAAGATGGCAGCTAAACGTGGTAAATCTGTAGACGAAATCTTGGGTTAACTTAGACTAGGTGAGTTACGATGAAAAAAATGAAAGTCACTCAATTTAAATCGGGTGCCCATCGCCTAAAGAGCCACAAAGCGAGCTTGAAAGGATTGGGTTTACGCCGTATTAATCATACTGTTGTAGTAGAAGACACTCCTTCAACACGTGGTATGGTCAATCGCGTCAACTACATGGTAAAAGTGGAGGAAGCGTAATGGGACTTAGATTAAATGAATTATCACCAGGTGTTGGCGCAAAGAAAACTGCCCAACGTCGTGGTCGTGGTATCGGTTCAGGTCTTGGTAAGACTGGTGGTCGTGGTGTAAAAGGTCAGAAATCTCGTTCAGGTTCTAGCATTCGCTCAGGATTTGAAGGTGGCCAAATGCCTTTATATCGTCGTCTACCGAAATTTGGTTTTACCAGTAAAATGGCAATGAAGACTGCTGAAGTGCGTCTGTCTGAACTGAATAAAATTGAAGGCGATGTGGTTAGCGTTGAAACACTGAAAGCGGCTAACCTTATCCGTCATGATATGAAGCGTGCCCGTGTTATGTTGTCAGGCGAAGTCACTAAAGCTTATACTTTTAAAGGTATCAAAGTGACTAAAGGCGCCAAGCAAGCAATCGAAGCTGCTGGTGGTAGCATCGAGGAGTAGTAACGTGTCAAAACAATCAATGTCATCGGCTGGTATACCGCTTAATCCATTTGCATTCATACGTAAGTATGATGAACTATGGAAGCGTTTATTATTCTTAATCGGCGCATTGATTGTTTATCGTTTAGGGTCACACATTCCTGTACCAGGTATTAACCCAGTTAATCTGGCTGATCTGTTTTCGCGCAACGAAAATACCATCCTGAGCATGTTTAATATGTTCTCAGGGGGTGCACTAGAGCGTATGTCCATCATGGCGCTTGGCATTATGCCTTATATCTCAGCGTCCATTATTGTACAGATGATGTCTGCGGTATTGCCATCGCTTGAAGCCCTCAAAAAAGAAGGTGAAGCGGGACGACGCAAGCTAAATAAGTACACCCGTCAAGGGACACTTGCTTTAGCATTGGTACAGTCATTAGGAATGTGTGCGGGTTTAATCAGCCAAAATCTTACCTTATCTACTGGTCTTACCTTTTACATACCAGCGGTTACTTCTTTAGTAGCAGGCGCAATGTTCTTAATGTGGCTTGGTGAGCAGATTACAGAACGTGGTGTGGGTAATGGTATTTCAATGCTTATTTTTGCAAGTATTGTGGCCGGTACGCCAGGTATGATTTCGCAGTCTATTGAACAGGTCAATCAAGGGCAGATGAACTTGATTGTACTATTTATTTTTGTGCTACTAGGCATCGCGGTTACCGCAGGTATCGTTTATATTGAACGTGCTCAGCGCCGTGTTCCTGTAAACTATGCGCAAAAACAACAACAGGGACGCAAAATCTACGCTCAGCAGCAGTCACATTTGCCGTTGAAGCTGAACATGGCAGGGGTTATCCCAGCTATTTTTGCCAGCTCTTTATTGTTGTTTCCTGCAAGTTTGGGGCAGTGGGTGGGTCAATCTACCGATCCTAGCTTCACACAAAAAATATTGCAAAATATGGCACTCGTATTGTCTCCTGGACAGCCGCTGTATCTAGTACTGTTTGGTGCAATGATTATTTTCTTCTGTTACTTCTATACGGCATTGGTATTTAGTCCACGTGAAGTAGCTGAAAACCTTAAACGTAGTGGTGCGTATATCCCCGGTATTCGCCCAGGACAACAAACTCAGCGTTACCTCGATCATGTATTAAACCGACTGACCTTTATTGGCGCGATGTATATGACGGTTATTTGTTTAATGCCAATGGTCGTCCAGTCATCGTTTGGTGTACCGTTCCAACTTGGTGGTACGTCTTTACTGATTATGGTGGTTGTGGTAATGGATTTCATCTCGCAGATACAAGCGCATTTGATGACCCATCAATATCATGATCAGACGTTAATTCAATCGCCCACTCAACCTTAAATGAGCGGTACGATATTTCAAGGAGCATGCTATGAAAGTTCAAGCATCAGTTAAGAAGATTTGCGGTAGCTGTAAAGTTGTGCGCCGTAAAGGCCGTGTACATATTATCTGTACAGCAGAACCGCGCCACAAGCAACGTCAAGGTTAATATTTGGTACCATAAGTTTTTTAACTTTTGTTACTAAATAAATTAATACTTGAAAAATAACGGCGGATGGGATATCATCCGCCACTTGCCGTGTTTATGCAGAATGTTTTATAATACTGTCAGTCGATAGGCTTGTAATTGAGTCAAAAAGCGACAGTAATCATAAAAACTCTAGTATTAACAGCAACAAATCTGAAGAATAATGCCTTATTGATAAATAACGCTTATTTTTCTTTAATGGAGAGAAATCAATGGCTCGTATTGCCGGCGTAAACATTCCGGATAATAAGCATGCTGTTATTTCACTAACTTACATCTTTGGTGTAGGTCGTACCACTGCTCAGAAAATCTTAGAAGCAGTTGGCATTGCCCCTACTACTAAAGTTAGTCAGTTAGATGATACACAGTTAGATGCTATCCGTGCACAAGTTGCAAATTACATGACTGAGGGTGACCTTCGTCGTGAAGTTTCAATGAATATCAAGCGTTTAGTTGATCTTGGTTGTTACCGTGGCATCCGCCATCGTCGTAACCTACCGGTTAGAGGTCAGAACACCAAGAACAACGCTCGTACTCGCAAGGGTCCGACACGCCCTCTCAAAAGATAATTAACTTAGGAAGCTAAAAGATGGCTAAAGACACTCGTAGTCGCAAAAAAGTGACTCGTCGTTCAGTATCGGAGGGCGTTGCCCATATCCATGCGTCTTTTAATAACACCATTGTTACGATTACCGATCGTCAAGGTAATGCACTGGCTTGGGCCACTTCAGGTGGACAAGGCTTCCGTGGTTCACGTAAATCTACACCATTTGCAGCTCAGGTTGCAGCTGAAGTCGCTGGTAAAGCGGCTCAAGAATACGGTGTTAAGAATATCGACGTTTTGGTCAAAGGACCAGGACCGGGTCGTGAGTCTGCGGTAAGAGCACTAGGTGCATTGGGTTATAAAGTTAATAGCATCTCTGATGTTACCCCAATCCCACACAATGGTTGCCGTGCGCCGAAAAAGCGCCGCGTCTAATATTAAAGACGAAGCTTTTTATCCCAAAAGCTTATAGGAGACATAACAATGGCCCGCTATATTGGACCAAAACTCAAATTATCACGTCGTGAAGGTACAGACTTAGGCCTTAAGTCTGGCGTAAAACCATATGACGTAAAAACAAAAAAAGCTGGTCGTCCACCAGGTCAACATGGCGTTAGCCGTAACAAGACCTCTGAATATGCTTTACAGCTGCGCGAAAAGCAGAAAGTTAAGCGTATTTATGGTGTACTAGAGCGTCAGTTTGCTAATTACTATAAAGAAGCTGCTCGTAAGCGTGGTGCTACTGGTGAAAACCTACTAGCAATGCTTGAGAGCCGTCTAGATAACGTGGTATACCGCATGGGCTTCGGCTCAACTCGCGCTGAAGCACGTCAGCTAGTCAGTCATCGCACTGTTATGGTAAAAAAAGCTGGTCGTGATGAGTTTGTTCGTGTGAACATTCCATCAATTCAGCTTCAAGATGGTGATGTCATCGCTATCCAAGAGAAGTCTCGCGAACAACTACGTATTAAGAACGCTATTGAACTAGCAACACAACGTGGTATTCCAGAATGGCTAGATGTTGACCACAGCAAACTACAAGGCACGTTTAAACAAGCGCCTGATCGCATTGATCTACCTGCTGAAATCAACGAAAGCTTGATCGTTGAGCTATACTCTAAATAAGTAACGTACTGCTCGATGTTATGAAAATAGCATTGAGCGATTAACGTTAATTAAACCAGTTTAATAAATCGAGGTGACATCATGATGCTAAATGCAACTGAGTTTCTAACGCCGAATGCCATTAACGTGGACACGGTTAATGAAACGATTGCGAAAGTCACGCTCGAACCGTTAGAACGCGGCTTTGGGCATACCCTAGGTAATGCCTTACGTCGCATCTTGTTATCTTCATTACCTGGTGCTGCAGTCATTGAAGCTGAGATTGATGGTGTTGACCATGAATACTCAACGCTTGAAGGACTACAAGAAGATGTACTTGACTTGCTTTTGAACTTAAAAGGCTTGGCAATTACGCTTCATGACCAAAATGAAGTATTTTTGACCTTGGATAAACAAGGTCCAGGCACTATTACTGCTGCAGACATCTCGCTACCACACAATGTAGACATCATCAATCCAGAATTGGTATTGGGTACATTGAGTGATCGTGGTCATCTTAAGATGCGTTTGCGTGTAGTAATGGGTCGTGGATATGAGCCAGCAAACCAGCGCCGTGAAGATGGTGATACCAAAGCTATTGGACGTTTAAAGCTTGATGCAAGTTTTAGTCCTGTGCTTCGTGTTGCTTATCAGGTTGAGAACGCTCGCGTTGAGCAGCGTACTGATCTTGATCGTCTTATCGTTGAGCTTGAAACTAATGGCACTATAGATCCAGAAGAAGCAATTCGTAAAGCAGCCACTATTTTACAACAACAGATTTCTATCTTTGTTGACCTAGAAGCTGAAGAAGCGCCTGAGCCTGTGAAAGAAAAAGAAGAGGTTGATCCGGTGCTATTACGCCCTGTGGACGATCTTGAACTAACGGTTCGCTCAGCCAACTGCTTGAAAGCTGAAAACATTTACTATATCGGTGATTTGGTACAACGTTCAGAGACTGAACTATTAAAAACCCCAAATCTTGGTAAGAAATCATTAACGGAAATCAAAGACGTATTAGCGTCTAAAGATTTAGAGCTCGGTATGCGCCTAGATAACTGGCCACCAGCTGATTTACGTGTTGATGATCGCTTTTCTTATCGTAGCCGTTAAACTTTAAGGATTTTTGACTATGCGCCATCGTAAGAGTGGAGTCAAGCTGGGTCGTACCGGCAGTCATCGTAAGGCAATGTTTCAGAACATGACCAACTCATTATTTGAGCATGAACTGATCAAAACAACTTTACCAAAAGCAAAAGAGTTACGCCGCGTTGCCGAGCCATTAATCACTATGGCTAAAGAAGACAGCGTTGCTAACCGTCGTTTAGCATTCAGCCGTATGCGTAGCAAAGCTATGGTAGGCAAATTATTTGGCACGTTGGGTCCTCGTTACCAAACACGTCCAGGTGGATATTTGCGTATCGTAAAATGCGGTTACCGTGATGGTGACAATGCGCCAATGGCTTATGTAGAATTGGTTGATCGCGACTAATTTTATACTGACCTATAAGTATATAAAAAAAGCTCCAATAAATTGGAGCTTTTTTTTGTGCGTCACATTTGTCATTATTCTTCGTTAACTATAGTAGCAAGGAAGCAACGTCAGCAGCACCTTGTCTGATAATCTCAGGTTGGCCGCTAGTCATATCGACAATGGTGGTGAGCTTAGTGGTCTTGATACCCGCGTTAATGAGACCATCTATCTGATTGCCCAACAGCTCTTCAATCTCAAATGGATCATCGAGTATATTGTCTCTATTAGGTAGTATGAGGGAGCTGGTCAAGATTGGTTCATCCATTGCCTCTAAAAGAGCCTGAGCAATAGGGTTACTCGGTACGCGAATACCTATGGTTTTTTTCTTGGCATGTGCCAGTTTTTTTGGCACATCTTTTGTGGCATTTAGAATAAATGTAATAGGTGCTGGGGTATGCGCTTTTAGTTGTTTAAACTGTACATTGTCTACGGTGGCGTAATTAGCAATTTCACTTAAGTCACGACACAGTAAGGTAAATTGATGCTTGTCATCGAGTTCACGAATTTGCTTAAGCTTCTCTAGTGCCTCTTTTGCCCCTAGGCGGCAACCAAACGCGTAACTGGTATCAGTGGGATAGATGATTAATTGGTCCTTGCGTAACAGATCAGCGGCTTGTTCAATAAGACGCGGCTGTGGATTGTCTGGATGAATATAGAGTACTTGCATAATAGATCCTTATTTATAATTATTTGGTTTTTGTCATTAGGAAAGGTTGTTTTTATTCACACTACGACTCAACTCTATACAGAGTTGTTCAAATACCTGTCTTGTTTACTGTACAGATATTTTATAAGTAGGGTGGGTGATATTATACGAGCCTTAGAGATCACGCATCGTTTTGTACTGCGTTATACATTAGACCCAGTATAGCGCACAGCAAATATAAGTTTAGTGGCAAGACGTTACTATCCGTAGAAAATCGTTAACGAAAGATCATAGAGAGTAGCAAGGCTAAGCCCATGTACTGTCGTTAGCGTCGCCAGTAGCACAGACCGCAAGAAGAGCATGTAATAAGACTTTAGCATCACGGGGTAGGGTATGAGGCTTTGCGACGTATTCCTCAACCTGTCGATAAACATCATTTTCGAAGGTACTACTGCTGGTATCAAATGTTGCAAACAAATTGTCTTGTGAGACTTGAAAAGAGCGTCCGCAAGCTAGAGTGAATAGACACTCAAGCGCCTGTGGTTTGATCTCTACACGCTCAAACGCTTGCTGCTGAGCGGCTGATCGTCCATCTGGTGCGTACCAATAGCCAAAGTCAGGCAAGCGTCTACGAGCGTCCCCTGCTATGCACCAATGACTTAATTCGTGCAGCGCACTAGCAAAGAACCCATGGGCAAACGCTATTCTGGCGGGCTTATTGTTTTGTGCAGGGAAGTACTCGGGTTCGCCCTCACTACGGACCAAGACGACTTTTTGCGCGGCAAATAGGGTATTGAATAATTGGATAAGCCAGTCTGTCGCTGCGTGTTCCCTATCATCAGATGCCTGTATAGTGCTATCAGCTGCTTTGCTAGTAAGCAGGCTGCACCATTCATCTTGCCACTTCTTTAAACACTCATTTAAATACTCATCTCTTCGCACGCTTACTGACTCAGGAGAAAGTAGGTTGTTATTACTGGTCAGATTGGTAAGACGTTGTAGCAGTTCTTTGGTTTTGACAAAAGGAAGTAGATTAGAAAAATCAACTTTATTTTTAACTGGATCCATAGATAACACACTGATCAAATAGAGGATAAAAAGTAAGGGAAGATCGGTAGAGGAAAAAGAATGCCAAAAAATATTAACATACTAGCGCTGGCACAGCACGGTGCTTTCCGTTAGTATGGCAGGCAATATTATACACCGTTTTGACGAATGAGGTCGCGCATGTCAAGCACTCCAGAAAGTAAACCGTCAGCATTGAACCCTGACAATAAAAAAGCGCCTGTAACGAATAGCATGCCTGAGCACATCTCTTTAGATAAATGGGCAGATACGGGTTATGAGTGGGCAGGAGAAGTAGAGCCGAGCTCTTTTCAACGTCTCGCTACTGTTTTGTCCACCGACCATGAACAGGCAAAAACGCAGCTCGATGCTAACCTATATCGCCGTAATAATGTCTTACATCTGGCTTTTACACTGACGGGTAACGTCTGGCTAACTTGTCAACGTTGTCTGCAACCAGTGGCTATTAATCTGTCTGATGATTATGACATTGCCTTGCTAGAAAACGAGAGCCAAGTGCGCTTAGTGAATGAAGAGCAAGACTATCTGCTACTTGATGAAATCATTACGGAGCAATCACCAGAGCGTTTACTACCCTTTAAAAAGCTGGTTGAAGATGAAATCTTGCTCAAGATCCCAATGGCGCCAAAGCATGATGACTGCGAAATGACGGTAGAGCAATTTGGTGAGATACCAGAAGAAGAGGAAAGTGAAAACCCATTTGCGGCTTTAGCCTCCTTAAAAGGCAAGCTCTAACCGTATAAATGCTCTACTCTTTAGATTTATAATGCCTTTTATCTGCTTTGTACAGAAGAGTGAAAGGCAGGGCTTTATTAATCCATTAAACATGCGTATAATGTCCGGTTTATTGCATTCTAGCAACAAGTTACTTGCTGATAGACGCTGACTGGGCAAAATTTCTGTGGATTTTAGACGCAGTCAGTATTATATGTAGGTGACAATCTATTTAACTAATGATGCTTAAGACTTAGGTTGTGGTGATTATATAGCCTCTGTCAGTATCGACTAAAGCTGAATTTTAAGCTTATCCCTTTTAAGTATAGGAGCTATATCATGGCTGTTCAAAAAAGTCGTAAAAGCCGTTCTCGTCGTGACATGCGCCGTTCACACCATCGTATGGAAGTGGCTGAGCTAAGCGTAGATGCGACCACTGGTGAAAAACATCGTCGTCATCACATGACTAAAGATGGTTTCTACCGTGGCCGTCAGTTATTCAAGGTCAGTCAAGACGCTTAAGTCATTGACTATTCAATAGCTAATACATAAGTAATGATAGTACTGGTGATTGTCATTACTTGTGTGCAGCCGTTATTAGACAATATGTTTTAAGCTAAAAAAAGCCAAGTTATTTCGCTATCATATATTATGTGGCTGGATAACTTGGCTTTTTGCTATATATTTTTTATCAACCGTGTTTTCACACCCTTTTATCTGTAGCTTTTAGTAGACATGAAGATGAACTAACACAATTGATCACTTTGTTCCGAGTAGGGGGCTTTGCTTGGTGTGTTTGGTTGTCATTCGCTATGATAATAGTGTGCGTCAGTGTATAGTTTACCGATGGTTTGTTTTCTTAGACAAATAATGAAAGGATCGGCTGATATCGTATCTAATAACGGTATATAGTACCTAATAACATCATTACCCCCATTATTTTTAGGGATATTTCCAATTAAATAAGGAATGTTGGTTATGGCCTCTGCACCCGATATGGTAAAAAAGCAGCCCACGCGTATTGCGGTAATTTTTCCGGGACAAGGATCACAAGTGGTCGGGATGACTAGTGAGCTTGCTGAAACTTATCCAGAGATTCGTGATACTTTCACCGAGGCGAGTGACGCACTTGGTGAGGATTTATGGGCAATCTGTCAGGATGAAGAAAAGCTCAATCAAACCCAGTACACTCAGCCTGCACTACTGACGGCTAGCATAGCAATTTGGCGTATTTTAAAACAAAAAATAGACACACCCCCTTGCTACTTGGCTGGTCATTCTCTAGGTGAGTACAGTGCGCTTTGTGCAGCGGGCGTATTATCGCTTGGTGATGCGGTAACCTTGGTACATAAGCGTGGTCAGTTGATGCAAGAGGCTGTCGTTGGTGTCGATACAGCGATGGCAGCAGTATTGGGGCTTGAGGACAATCGGGTCGAAAATCTGTGTGAGCAAGCGACTGAACATGTGGCCGATGCGGTGGTTGATGCCGCCAACTTTAATAGCCCAGGCCAAGTGGTCATATCGGGCAATGCTGCTGGCGTTAGTGCGGTGATTGATAAAGTGCAAAATACGGGCAAAAAAGCGATCTCTCTAAAGGTAAGTGTGCCGTCACATTGTGCGCTTATGGAGCCCGCAAGTAGTGCGCTCGCTGAGATATTGGCCGCAATCAAATTTGATCAAGCGACGATTCCTGTTATTCAAAATCGTCATGCGCGCGTTGAGAGTAGTGCTGTAGGTATCAAACAAGCATTAACAGAGCAGTTAAGCCAACCTGTCTTATGGTCAAAGACAATGCAAGAGCTGGCTGACAAACAAATTAATGTTTTAATTGAATGTGGCAGTGGTAATGTATTGAGTAATTTGGCTAAGCGTCAAGCGCAACCAATTACCAGTTATCCTACGGATAAACCTGCCCGTCTCGATAAGTTAATGGAGGTATTATCATGAGTCGTACGATTACATTAGTGACTGGCGCTAGCCGTGGTATTGGAAAAGCTGTCGCCAAACGCTTTGCCAAAGAAGGACATTTTGTTATTGGGACTGCGACCACTGAAAAAGGCGCTGCACTCATCGAAGACTATCTCCATGATAGTGGGGGCATTGGTCGCGTCTTAGATGTCCGTGATACGGCACAAATTGATAAGCTGTTTGAAGAGATTGAAAGCGTTTATGGAGCGGTACAAGTGCTCATTAATAACGCTGGTATCACGCAAGACGGATTATTGATGCGCATGAAGGATGAAGACTGGGAAAATGTCATTGATACTAATTTGACGTCAGTTTATCGTATGAGTAAACGCGCGGTCCGCGGTATGATGAAAGCGCGTCGCGGTCGTATCATCAATATCACCTCTGTTGTCGCTCAAATGGGCAATGCCGGTCAATCTAACTATGCCGCGACCAAAGCAGGAGTGGAAGGTTTTAGTCGTACCCTAGCGCGTGAAATTGGCTCACGCCAAGTGACCATCAACTGCGTCGCACCAGGTTTGATCGAGACCGATATGACGGATGAGCTGGACGAGCGCCTACTAAACTCCATGTTAGATGCCGTGCCAATCAGTCGTCTTGGCCAGCCAGAAGACATTGCAGCCGCCGTCCATTTCTTAGCCAGCGATGAGGCAAGCTATATCACAGGCGCTGTCATTCCTGTCAACGGTGGCATGTATATGTAACGCACGAGCCTGCGTTACACAGTGATAATAAAAAACTCTGTGAACGAGTGTAAACTATATTAAAGGGTGCTATAATGACGAATACTTTTATGTCAAAGCCCTGTATGATAGCAAGGCTTTATCAGACATTGGTCAAAACGTATAACCCGTTATAAAGCACTTAGACAGCGACGCTAGTCTGAAAATACCATTTTATAAACAATGCCATAGGCTCTGTTAATAGGGCCATGGAAGTTTGTCAAAATAATAGATCAAAAAGGAGAAATCTACATGAGTAACGATATCGAGCTAAGAGTTAAAGCGGCAGTAGCTGAGCAATTGGGTATGAACGTTGAAGATATCAACAACGATGCTTCATTCATGGAAGACTTAGGTGCAGATTCACTAGACCTAGTAGAATTGGTTATGTCATTCGAAAGCGATTTTGGCATTACTATTCCTGATGAAGATTCAGCAGAATTAACGACTGTTCAAAAAGCAATTGACTACGTACAAGCGCAGCTATAATTAGCGATTGGCTTATCCGATTTTATGTTATTATATGACCGCTTATCTTAGTAGATAGGCGGTTTTTTTATGCTCATTGTTTGTCAGAATAGGGTTTATGAATGGGGTTAGCTTGAACGTTAACATAAGCTACGCCAAGTCAACATTACACAACATACTCTTACTATCTACCGCCATGCCTGTTGTTTATACTCATAGTGGTAAGCCGCAATAAGTGGTAAACCGTAGATGTGTTTGCCACTAAAAAATAATGATGAATAATAAAATAATGATATTTTAAGGAGTCACTCTATGGGTATGTTCAGTTTTGCCAAAGACATTGGAGACAAAATTTTTAATCGGGATGACGATAAGCATGATGCTAAATCAGAAACCAAAGCAGATGCCAATACACCAGTACAAAGCAGCGAGCCTTCTGCCCAGTCAGTTGCCAATCTTTTACTGCGCCGTATCCAGCAGCAAAACCTCAATATTAGTAACTTAAAAATTAAATATAACGGTTCTACCGATACCGCAGAAATCAGTGGCAATGCTAAGACTCAGGCTGATCGCGAAAAAGCCATTATCGCTATTGGTAATGTACAAAATGTCGCAAAAGTCATTGATAACATCGATATTGAAGAAGATGCGCCTGAATCAACGATGTACACTGTAAAATCGGGCGACAGTTTGTCTAAGATTGCCAAAGACGTTTATGGTGAATCTGGTGATTATATGAAAATATTTGAAGCCAATCAGCCCATGCTGTCTGATCCCGATAAGATTTATCCAGGTCAAGTATTACGCATTCCTAAACCATAATATTGCTTTTACATTCTAAAGTATGCGTGAATAAAAAATGCCTCTTAATAAGAGGCATTTTTTGGTTTATCTAAACACAAAATTATAGTTTGACGTTCTTGAGTTTGTTGTATTGTTCAGCTAATGCCCACCTGATATGTTCATCAAGCATGTCATTGTGTATTCCTAGTTTAGACGCTAACTGATTGGCGATCTCCAAACTGGCGTTAGCGTTCCCTAGTCCAATGGCAATATTGCGTAAAAAATTCACATAACCTGTGCGTCGAAGGGGGCTGCCTTCGGTCTTTTTCATAAAGTCGGCTTCTTGCCATTGCCACAGCTCAAGTAAGCTGCTGTTATCAAGACTATGCCGTGGGGCGAAGTCATCGATGGCAGTAAGGTTGGCGTAACGGTTCCATGGGCAGATAAGCTGGCAGTCGTCACAGCCAAAGACACGATTGCCAATCGCGCGTCGATATTTAGTATCGATAACGCCATCGTGTTCAATCGTAAGATAAGAGATGCAGGCTGCGGCATTGAGCTCATAAGGGGCAACAATCGCCTGAGTAGGGCAGATATCGATACATGCGCTACAACTGCCACAGTGCGCTTTGACAGGTGTGTCATCAGGCAACTCGAGGCTGATAAATAGTTCACCTAGGACGAAAAATGACCCCGCTTGCTTGTTGAGTAGTAGGGTGTGCTTTCCTGTCCAGCCCAGACCGGCAGCATCAGCAATAGGGCGCTCAAAAATGGGGGCAGAGTCGCTAAAGGGTCTGAAAATAAAGTCTTGTTCTGAGCCAATGTTAAGGTGTTGCCAGTCAGACAGCATGGCTTCAATCGTTAATGCCAATTTTTTTAGACGACTGCGCATTGTTTTATGATAATCGCGCCCTCTGGCATAACGCGCAATGATACCTTGATTGGGATGATCATTGTCAGTAACAGTACGTGGTGTCGGCGCTTGGGTGAGATAGTCCATACGCACGCTGATGATAGTCTTGGCGCCCTCTACCAGCTGGGCAGGATTGGCGCGCAGATGATGGTTGTGGTGCATGAACTGCAATTGACCTTCATAGCCTTTATCTAACCATTGCTGCAATTGCACAATCTGCTGAGCAAACAAAGGATGATGGACAGATAAGAAACCACAGTCAGCAAATCCTAACGCTTGTGCTTGCGCTTTAATCCATAGCTTAACGTCTGCTGGCGTTGCAAATACTGTCTTGTTATTAACGGCAATTTGGTTTGCAGAGTGTACTATGTTCGGTTTGGTGGAATTATTCATGTATGGCAGTAAGGAATGATGTGAATACCGTTATGATAAGCCAGTGAGCGCAGAGCGCAAGCATAAAAGCAAATAAACATGGCTTCATATTGATACACAAGACAAAGTAAGCTTTGCTAAGCTAATAAAAGTAAAAATTCAGTCAGTTTTACCGTAATATAAAATAAACCAATAAAAATAAACGAGGGTCAGCCATGCAAACTCACGCCAATGTATTATGCACAACAACCAAAAAACCGTTAGCACTCTATAGTAGTGAGCAGATCTATGCTATGGAGCAAGCATGGTTTGCAGAAGGGCATGACAGCTTTGGGTTGATGAAACAAGCGGCTTGGCAAATGGCGCAACAGATAGAGCAAATTTATGAACAAAAACAGTTAAAAACCCCCTCATCTGTCAACAGCAAATTTTACACCAGTAACAGCCGAGTGCCTCGAGCCAGTGTTTGGGTAGGAAAGGGCAATAACGGGGGTGATGGTTGGCTGATTGCTCACTATTTGCGTCAAGCTGGCTGGCAAGTAAAAGTAATAACGGTCGGTTTTGAAAAGCAAGCGCTTGATATAAATAACACAGCGGAGATGTCTAATACCACTAGTTCCACAACTAACGACGCGGCAAAAGCGCGATACATCGCTATATCTGCTAACTGTGAATACCAACGCTTTGAAGACAGTGGCGACAATCAGAATGGTTTAAGTGAAAGCGTTTTGCCAGCGGATGTCTGTATCGACGCATTATTTGGTATTGGACTTGATCGTGCACCTGAAGGTATCTATCAGCAGGCCATCCACACTTTTAATCGTACCGTCCAACAAAACAATGCGTTAGCAATCGCAGTCGATGTTCCAAGTGGATTGGTTGCTTCTACTGGAGAGGTGTTCGAGCGCATAGCTATCCAAGCGGATGTGACGTTGTGTCTGATTGCACGAAAATTTGGTCTGCACACCAAAGATGGGGCCGACTATAGCGGGGAAGTGCGCGATATACCGCTGATACCTTATCAAACAGCCCTTCAGCAGACAGGAGCTGACAAAAAAAACAGTCGACAGGCCAATCAAGTGTTGACACCCATTGCCACACTGCTGACAGCTGCACGGGGATTCACTGCACGCCGCCAAAATAGCTATAAGGGCAGTTATGGACACGTACTGATTATCGGGGGTAATCGTGTTGATGGCTCACAAGGCATGGGCGGGGCTGCGATACTGTCTTCGTCCAGCACCATGGCAACAGGGGCGGGGAAAATCACAGTGGCCTGCCATGAGGCTTTTCATGGGGCGCTACTAACCTCATTGCCCGATGCGATGACGATCAATCTACATGATAGCGACGGGGTAAAGGGTTTGATTAAAGACGCCAGTGTGATTGCCATTGGCATGGGTCTGGGCCGTGATAAAAAAGCAGAAGCCCTGTTTATAAATTATGTACAAGCGGCCATAGTGGAGGAGAAATCCATCGTTATCGATGCGGATGGTCTGTATCATTTGGCGACGCTACAGACGGACAATCATGAACTTATAACTCAATTAAGACAATATAGTGTTGGTCATCAGATTTGTTTGACACCGCACAGTGGGGAAGCTGCTAGATTACTGGATAAAAAAGTGCATGAGGTAGAAAGTGATAGATTGGCCGCTATAAAGCAGTGTGCGGAGACTTATGGCGGTGACTGGGTACTAAAAGGCGCCGGTTCTTTGGTGTTAGAGCAGGGCTCAGCGCGAGAGCAGGTTTATGTTTGCGGGGCCGGGAATGCTGGTATGGCAACGGCTGGTATGGGCGATGTGCTGTCTGGCGTCATTGCTGGGTTGTTAGCACAACAAGACTTAGAAACAGAAGCGCGCAGCCTGCACCAAGCGGCCATGATACATGGGATAGCAGGGGATATACTGGCTAACCAGACAAAGAGTGGCGACAAGGACACGCTACTGATTGGTCAACGAGGGCTACAAGCGCAAGACATGCCTGCAGCCATTCGTCATGTTATGCAGCTTGGCGTCCATGCCTAACATTTAGATAGTAGCGTTGCCACAATACTGATCGATCGCCTGTTGGACGCGCTCACGTTTTAGCTCAATTTCACGGCCGTCCAAATACTGACGATTGCCATTGGCATCCATCTCATAGATACGTCCGCCGACATTTAAGTTGGTCAAGTTATTGCGTAGTGACTGGCAGCGCTGGGCATTAGCTTGAGCTTCTTGCTCTTTAATACGCGCCTCTAGCTGGGCAACTCGCTGTTCTTCTGCACTTTGTGTGCTGCCCTGATTGGCATCTGTTTTGCCTGCCATCTCTCCTGCATTGCTTTGTCTACCGTCACTCCGAAATTCGAGTAACTCAACATTTTTGCCATTTTGCGGCGCATGTTGGCTGTATTTAACTTCACCATGCGCACCGATAGACTTATACACTTGAACGGCCTGACTGGCATTCATGGATAGCACTAGCATACACGCCGTACTGATAAGCATTTTAGCGGCGGTGTTTATCTGAATGGCATATGCCATAGAAGCAATCCTCTCAATTGGTAGAAGCAGACAGGTCAATATAACATTTGCGTGTTTTAATGGCACTAAAATTTACGAGGGTTTGATTTTAACAAATAATACTTATGAATTTAAAAAATTTGATAACCAATAGTTTGGTATAGGTGTTAGAAGTTTTTCTTGACAATAGCTCACAAACCATCGAATATAATAACAGTTGATTGGTCAGTGAGCGGCTTTTATGATATTGCCGTGGCACTTGAAAACATGGACTACGGGTTGCTTATCAGTGGCTTATGCAGTTTTGTTTTCTTTGTGACAATGCTATAAAAAAGGTAATAATCATCACGATTGCTACTGATACGTTTATACATTGTCTCCGGACTTATCTGTCTACAATGACTAAGATAAACTTATTATTTGAAACGCGCTAAATCTTATACTAGCGATTGTGTTAAACAGGCCAAAAATTTAGATATGAAATTATTTTTAATGACCTTATTGTAAAATCTAGTGATCTTACAACGCAGTATTGGCTATGAAAATTACTTTATTTGTCTATATGAATGTCTTTGTATACATCAATCTGTTATAAATGCTGGCTGTTGTCAATCCTCAATAATAAGCTTCTTTTATAGATGCACTCGCATCTTGTCACTGTATATAGTAAACGCCTGTCGCAAAGCTGACCCTAAATATATTGCTATGTTTGAGCAGTATGCTGTCTTATCAAGCAGTATGACTGAGAAATATAGCGGGCACACATTCTTGAAAAAAGGTGACGACAGTGACGCAAACCACGCAAAGTCCAAATATGACTGGACACACCCAAACGGGTAATGCCGCCAAAAATTTTGAAGAAAAGCAGCAACGCCTTGCAGAAGGTAGCACGCAGCCTGTGATGTTGTCCGGTGCTGAGATGTTGGTACAAGCGCTGACTGACGAAGGTGTCAAGTATATCTTTGGTTATCCAGGTGGTGCGGTATTGCACATTTATGATGCGCTGTTTCAGCAAGAAGCGATTGAGCATATCTTAGTGCGTCATGAGCAAGCAGCGGGTCATATGGCAGATGCCTATTCACGAGTGACTGGGAGCACGGGTGTCGTACTGGCAACGTCAGGTCCTGGCGCGACCAATACGGTAACTGCTATTGCAACTGCCTTTATGGACTCAGTGCCGATGGTCGTGATATCAGGTCAGGTGCCTAGCAGCTTAATCGGTGAAGATGCTTTTCAAGAAACAGATATGGTCGGTGTATCGCGTCCTATCGTCAAGCACAGCTTTCAGGTGCGCCATGCTAGTGAAATTCCAAGTATTGTCAAAAAAGCCTTTCATATTGCACAGTCTGGACGCCCAGGCCCAGTCGTCATTGATGTACCAAAAGACATGACCGCCCCTAGCGAAAAATTTGCTTATGAGTATCCAGAAGAGGTATTCATACGCTCTTATCAGCCGTCACTAAAAGGTCACACGGGTCAAATCAAAAAAGCGGTTGAGACCTTATTGTCTGCACAGCGTCCGGTTGTTTATGCGGGTGGCGGTGTGATTTGGAGCAAGGCGCATGAAGAGCTCACGGATCTTGCTCATCGCTTAAACTTGCCTGTGACCAACACGTTGATGGGCCTTGGCACTTTCCCAGGTTCTGATCGTCAGTTCTTAGGTATGCTGGGCATGCACGGCACTTATGAAGCCAATATGAGTATGCATCATGCCGACGTGATTTTGGCAGTGGGCGCGCGTTTTGATGATCGCGTGACCAACAATGTCAAAAAATTCTGCCCGAATGCGACGATTATCCATATCGATATCGATCCGGCTTCGATTTCTAAAACGATTCTTGCTCATATTCCTATTGTGGGCGATGTAAAATCAGTATTGACTGACATGTTAGATATTATCGGTGATGATAAAGAGCTTGAGCAGCACGCTCTGTTAGACTGGTGGTCACAGATTAATGAGTGGCGTAAGCGCCATGGCCTGCGCTATGACACCAGCACAGATGAGGGCATTAAACCGCAAAGTGTCGTACAAGCCTTATGTAAGGTTACTGATGGCAAAGCCATTATCACGAGTGACGTCGGCCAGCATCAGATGTTTGCCGCCCTCTACTATACGTACGATGAGCCTCGTCAGTGGCTAAACTCAGGTGGTCTTGGGACGATGGGCGTTGGTCTGCCATATGCCATGGCAGCGAAGCTTGCCAACCCTGAGCGTGATGTGGTGTGTATTACTGGTGAAGGCTCTATTCAGATGAATATCCAAGAGCTATCCACTTGCCTACAGTACAACTTGCCGGTCAAAATATTAAACCTAAATAACGCCCAGCTAGGGATGGTGAAGCAGTGGCAAGACATGCTGTATGAAGGCCGTCACGCGCAGTCGTACATGAACTCTTTGCCAGATTTTGTAAAATTGGCTGAAAGCTATGGCCATGTTGGTGTCAAAATTACTGATCCTGCAACCATGGAAGCACAGTTGGCTGAAGCCATGGCAATCAAAGACAGACTGGTATTTATCGACGTTTATGTCGATCGTAATGAGCATGTATATCCGATGCAAATCGCTGGGCAGACGATGCGTGATATGTGGTTAACAAAAGGGGAGCGTACCTAATGCAACAACAACATCTGATTTCGGTACTGATGGAAAACGAAGCGGGTTCGTTGTCGCGGCTAGTCGGCTTGTTCTCACAGCGTGGCTACAATATCGAAACGCTAAATGTCGCACCCACTGATGATCCAAGTATCTCGCGTCTAACAGTAACCACCATTACTTCGCCTGAAAGAATCGAGCAAATCACCAAACAATTGCATAAATTGATTGAAGTGGTTAAAGTGCTAAATCTAACAGAGAACGTACACGTTGAGCGCGAATTGATGCTCATAAAAGTCCGAGCGACGGGCGGTGTCCGTGAAGAGATTAAACGAAGTGCAGATATTTTTCGCGCACAAATCGTTGATGTAAACTCTAATCTTTATACGATTCAAATTGTCGGTGACAAAGCCAAGCTGGACGGTTTTATTGATGTCATTGGCCGCGAACGCATAATGGAAGTGGTACGCTCGGGTGTCATTGGTATTGCTCGCGGCGAAAAAACACTAAGCGTATAACCAGCATTTACTGTTTTTCAAATACGGTGTTTCATACACCCCATTTAATACTTATTTATTCGATACTTAACATAGCGCTTATATAGCAACTCACTTTAATACAGTGACTGTAACCTAAGCGTTTATTTATCCATGGCTTGCCATGATTGAGGAAAAGGACTCTACTTATGAACGTTTATTATGATAAAGACTGTGATCTATCGATTATCCAAGGCAAAAAGGTTGCGATTATTGGTTACGGTTCACAAGGCCACGCGCACGCACTTAACCTACAAGATTCAGACGTCGATGTGACTGTTGGCCTACGTGCCAACTCAAGCTCATGGAAAAAAGCGGAAAACGCGGGTTTAAAAGTTGCAGAAGTAGAAGACGCGGTAAAAGCTGCTGACGTGGTGATGATTTTGACGCCTGATGAGTTTCAAAAAGAGCTTTACAGTGACGTGATTGAGCCAAATATCAAAGAAGGCGCGACATTGGCTTTTGCTCACGGTTTTGCGATTCATTACAATCAAGTGGTTCCACGTGGCGATCTTGATGTCATCATGGTTGCACCTAAAGCACCAGGTCATACCGTTCGTTCTGAGTTCACCAAAGGCGGCGGTATCCCAGATCTTATCGCTATCTATCAAGATGCGTCAGGTCAAGCCAAGCAAGTGGCACTTTCTTATGCAGCGGGTGTCGGCGGTGGTCGTTCAGGCATTATTGAAACCACGTTCAAAGACGAGACAGAAACTGACTTGTTTGGTGAGCAAGCAGTGCTTTGTGGCGGCGCTGTAGAACTGGTAAAAATGGGCTTTGAAACCCTAACAGAAGCAGGCTATGCCCCAGAAATGGCTTATTTTGAATGCTTACATGAGCTAAAGCTGATCGTTGACTTGATGTATGAAGGCGGTATCGCTGACATGAACTATTCAATCAGTAACAACGCTGAATACGGCGAATATGTAACTGGTCCTGAAGTCATTAATGAGCAATCACGCGAAGCCATGCGTAATGCGCTAAAACGCATTCAGTCTGGTGAATACGCAAAAATGTTCATCTCTGAAGGGGCAACCAACTACCCATCAATGACCGCGCGTCGCCGTAACAACGCTGAGCATCAAATTGAAGTAACTGGTGCTAAATTGCGCGGTATGATGCCTTGGATTGGCGGCAACAAAATTATCGATAAAGACAAAAACTAATATAGCATTGAGCGATTAGATATTCGTACCTCAATATAAACCCCCGTGCTATCACTTGATGGCACGGGGTTTTTATTGAGCGCTATTTGATGGATGTTTTACACTGATCGGCCTAGGTGGGTTGAAAATCAATAACAGCTACCCAATGTAGGCAAGCGTCATTGTGTTCGTTAACGGCCGACCCGCTTAGGTGATTATTATCTTCGTTTGATGTTGGGCTGTTAAATAAAGCAAAAGATTTCTTCTTTCTTATTTTCTCTAGATTACAGGTTGTGTGTTGTGCAAATATCTTATCCTGACTGGCTAACGCCGCAATTCGTGTATGTTACTCTTAGTGCTGTGGTAGCCGTTTTAATTTGGATAGAAGGAGAGATGCTTAAAAAAACGGATGGCAAATTGCCCAAGTCCAAGTTTTTTCAAATCAGCTCTCTCTTAGACACCTCATGGTTCTTTGTTTCTGTCGTCATGTTGTATGTGATTGATCTGACACCATTGGCCATCGCCGTACCTGCGGCCTATGGTATCTATACCACTTTCGGCTGGGTTTATGGGACGCGGCTGTTAAAGCGTAAAGGCATACCGGATTCTCCTAAAGATTTGGTGATACCCACCAAATACATCGCTTATAGCCAATCGTTTTCACTGATATTTTTTGCGCTTTGTTTGTTGGTGTTAGCCTCACCCTGGCTGCCGATCTCACAGTAAGAAATGACTGCGGTTTTAACCTAGCGTCCTCCTTCCTGTCTGGTTGATCTTAGAGAGCGCTTTAGAGTAGTGATGGGGCTCACCGAAAAGTTATTTTAATATCAATGATATACATGGTTTTGCTTACTCTGTTTTTATTTGTCAAGATAGTTGGCAATTATTTACAAAAATCATCAATTTAGCCTGTTACCTGCATAGAAAACTGTTATAATCAGGCTGTACTCAAAGTATTTGAGGTAAAAATTTTAAGTTTTCTTTAAGATTATTTAGAATTAGCAACCGCCGCTTTTAGCAAAAAATACTCGGGTATATATCAATTAATCGGTGATGACACAAGTCTCGCCAACAGTTAAAGAGTCAGGAAAATTTATGTCAGATAAAGTTGAAGGCACTGTAAAGTGGTTTAATGAAGCTAAAGGTTTTGGTTTTATCGCTCAAGACAACGGCGGACAAGACGTATTCGCTCACTACAGCGCTATCCAAGGTAACGGTTTCAAAACGCTAGCCGAAGGCCAAAAAGTGTCTTTCATCTTAGGTGATGGCAAAAAAGGCCCACAAGCTGAGCAAATCGAAGCTATCTAATCTCACTTGAGATTGAGCACACTGACTTTCAGGGTGTTTGATCACAGTAAGATTGCGAAGATGCATTGATTACTTTGTTTGTTAAAACAATAAAAATACTGTTTCGACTTTAAAAAAGAGCAACCTCTCATCAGGTTGCTTTTTTTATATAAATTTTTCTTGAAGCATTACTCCAGTATTGATTATGGCCACGAGTGTCATCAGGTAACAGTGAGTGTCGGCTCAATAAAAACATAATAAAAAAGGATATTCTATGAAATGGGAGACTTGGTTTTCGATTGATTGGCAGCAAGTGCTGGGCATCTCTTTATCTGCACTAGGGTTTTACATAGGACTAATGCTGTGCACGCGGGTGATGGGACTACGGAGTTTTTCTAAGCTTTCAAGCCACGATTTTGCAATGACAGTTGCCATTGGTAGCATACTTGCTTCAACCGTACTCTCTGATACACCGTCGCTGCTACAAGGTTTATTTGCTGTTGCTGTGTTATTCTTGATTCAAGGTGTTATCTCGGTCCTCAGACGTAAAATAAAACCGCTGAAATCTTTAATAGACAATCAGGCCATCATATTAATGGCCCACGGTGAGTATTTTGAGGATAATTTAAAAGAAGCCAATCTCAGCACCAGTGACGTCCAAGAAGTATTGCGTAAAAATGGTCTTAAGTCTAAAACAGAAGTGTTTGCCGTTATCATGGAGACGACAGGGGACATGAGCGTGATTAAAAACAATGACGTCACGCCTGATTGGACGTTATTTAATGATATACGGGACAGTGAGTTGCTGATTAAGCCTAAAAAAAGCGCATCGTAGTACTGTCCTAGTGTGCCTATATTGTAGAGCCGATAAAGAACAACCAATTATTAAGCGAATAGAGCAGGGGTAATGCTATAAAAGACAAAGCTCTAGCAAAAAACGGTGAAATTGTGTGCTTATAGACTATATATTGTAGAGTGGTGACAAATTTATGACGCATTATTCACGGCGTTGTCTTGACCTTAGGCCCGTGCTCACGCAAGATACATAGGTCTGATAATAACGGTTGGCTTAGCTTTAGTGGATTTTATTAAAAGGGTATATGAGGCCAATACGATTTTTACTATTGGTGTATCTTGCTCAATTAATGATTTTCTGCTGTTGCAGTAATAACCTTGAGTAGTACTTTGAACGACAGTTTGCAAAACCATGAACCTTTGGTTCTTAACTGACAATTTTTAATTCATAACATTAATAAACGAGGAACGTATGAAAGCATTAGTAGCGGTCAAGCGTGTCATTGATTATAACGTAAAAGTTCGTGTAAAAGCCGATAACTCTGGCGTTGACTTATCAAACACTAAAATGTCAATCAACCCTTTTGATGAAATCGCAGTAGAAGAAGCGGTGCGTCTAAAAGAAGCTGGTGTGATTGATGAGATCATTGTTGCGTCTATCGGTCCAAAAGAATCACAAGAGCAGATCCGTGCAGCCCTAGCATTGGGTGCTGACCGTGGCATACTAGTAGTGAGTGACGAAAAACCATATCCCCTACAAGTTGCTAAGATTCTAAAAAATATCGCTGAAACTGAAAGCACTGACATCATTTTGCTCGGTAAACAAGCGATTGACGATGACAATAACCAAACGGGTCAGATGCTAGCGGCGTTGATGGGTATCGGTCAGGGTACATTTGCCTCAGAAGTGAAGGTTGAAGGCGATAAAGTAAACGTGACGCGTGAAATCGACGGCGGCCTACAAACTGTTGCTCTTGACTTGCCAGCGGTCATCACGACTGACCTACGTTTGAATGAGCCACGTTACGCTAAACTGCCTAACATCATGAAAGCGAAGAAAAAGCCACTTGATGAAAAAACGCCAGCTGATTTTGGTGTTGAGATGGCGTCTAAGCAAGAGATTATTAAAGTCGTGCCACCTGCTGAACGCAAAGCTGGTATTACAGTAGGGTCAGTTGATGAGTTGGTCGATAAGCTAAAAAACGAAGCAAAAGTCATTTAATGTTGCAATGATTGGATACTTCGCCACGGCATATCATGTGCAAAGTTATGACGCTGGGTTGGGTGTAGATCCAAACGATCCGTATCAGTGACTTTGTACACAAACAACCGCATGAATAGATAATACGAATAAATAAAGGATTAAAACCATGGCTATTTTGGTATATGCAGAACATGACAATGCCAGTCTAAAAAAGGCAACTTTGAACACAATCGCTGCTGCTAAGCAAATGGGTAATGATATCCATGTGTTGGTTGCAGGTAGTGGGGCTCAAGCGGTCGCTGATGAAGCCGCAAAAGCGGAAGGCGTGACTAAAGTACTATTGGCAGACAACGCCGCTTATGAGCATCAATTGGCCGGTAACGTCGCATTGTTGGTTGCTGATGTTGCTAGCGATTACAGCCACATCATTGCGGCTGCAACGACCACTGGTAAGAACTTTATGCCACGTGTTGCAGCTTTGCTTGACGTCAGCATGTTGTCAGAAATCTCTGGTGTGGTCGATGCCCAAACATTTGAGCGTCCTATCTATGCAGGTAACGCGACAGCAACCGTAAAAACGTCAGAAGATAAAGTCGTATTGACCGTACGTACCACGGCGTTTGATCCAGTCGCAAGCGAAGGTGGCTCAGCCACTGTTGAAACAATCGACAACGTACAAGAAACGGGTAAAGCAAGCTTTGTTAATGAAGAGATGGCCAAATCTGACCGTCCAGAATTGACATCAGCAGGCATTGTCGTTTCTGGTGGTCGTGCCTTGGCAAATGGTGAAAACTTCACCAAATATATCGAGCCATTGGCTGATAAGCTAGGCGCTGCGGTTGGTGCATCACGTGCCGCTGTTGACGCAGGTTATGTGCCAAACGATATGCAGGTCGGTCAAACGGGTAAAATCGTTGCACCGCAGCTGTATATCGCGGCTGGTATCTCAGGTGCAATTCAGCATCTAGCGGGTATGAAAGACTCTAAAGTCATTGTTGCTATCAACAACGACCCAGAAGCCCCTATCGCTAGCGTTGCTGATTACTTTCTAGAAGCAGATTTATTCGACGCACTACCTGAGCTAACCAGCAAGGTTTAATATCTCAGTCGTGATAGAGGTATAAAAAACCCATTATCAGCTCATTGATAGTGGGTTTTTTTATGTCATATGATTTTGATATAAGCTAAGAGTACTGTCTTTGTCGTAAGGTTTCATACAGGCATAAAGACCCTGCAATTGCTACGTTTAGACTCTCTTGTCCGTTAGGCTGCGGTAAAGCGATGGGTGTGGCACACTGCATCAAGTCGTCACAGACGCCTTGTCCTTCATGACCCATAATCCACGCCACAGGGGTAGATAGATTGTGATCATAAATCAAGGTATCAGTGTGTGAACTGGTCGCTAAGAGGGGGACTTGCACATGATCTAGAATGTCTTGCGTACTCAAGCCCTCAAAAATAGTTAGCGCAAACTGCGCGCCCATACCGGCTCTTAGCGTCTTAGGAGACCAAGCTTGAGCAGTCGCACTGGTACATAAAATATTGCGGATACCAACAGCTGCTGCTGTGCGTAGTAAGGTGCCGACATTACCGCTATCTTGCACATCATTTAAGATCAGGCAGTCTTCATCGATCATTGGCAAGCTAGGCGTTGGTACGTTGATAACTGCCATGACATCGATGCCTGTTCCTAAGCTGCGAATACTCTCATAAAGGGTGTCTGAGAGCGTGAGAATAGGCGTATAGGTCGGCAGACGAGTCAAAATTTGCTGAACCTCAGGGTGGCGACGCGCCGATTCAGACAATAGTATTTGCACAAATGGATAGTCACTACGCAGCGCCGCATCTATCAGGTGTACGCCTTCTATGACTGTCTGCCCATGCTTTTTACGCTGGCGTGCTTGGGCCAACAGCGCCTTTACGAGCTTAACGGTCGTGTTCTTATCTGAGGTAATCAGCTCGGTGGGATTTAATACCATAGTGGATCGCTTAGAGAAGAGTAGTAGGTGGGTTAGTGAACCAGCATCATGCTTATTATTTATGTAGCATGATGCCGGTTTTCTGAATGGGCGTTCAAATCAGCTGTTTATTCAGAATAGTTTACATGCAAATCTTTAATGTAGTTGACTTCGTTTTTGCTACCGAGCACCACAGGAACGCGTTGATGAATGTCAGTTGGTTCGATATCTAAGATACGATTGATGGCATCAGTGGCACCGCCGCCCGCGCGCTCAATCAGTAGGCTCATCGGATTGGCTTCATACATCAAACGTAACTTACCCGCTTTATGAGCGTACTTAGTATCAAACGGATACGTAAAGAGGCCGCCGCGACATAAGATACGATGAACATCTCCAACCATGGCAGCAACCCAGCGCGTATTGAAGTCGCGACCACGCACGCCTGTTTCGCCCGCGATGAGCTCGTCGATATACTGTTGCATGGGTGCGCGCCAATAGCGATAATTTGAGGCGTTGATGGCATACTCACTCGTATCGGCATCGATTTGGACGTTGTCTTCTATGAGCACATAATCATTCGTATCTGGGTCTAAGCTGAACATGACCACGTTGTCTGTGATGGTCAGTGCCAGTACGGTAGAGGTGCCATATAATAAGTAACCAGCTGCTAGCTGCTGACGACCCGCTTGCAAGAAGTCACTATTCTCACTGGTCTGCCCTTGACGTTGGTACGGTAGAACAGAGAAGATAGTACCCACTGCCATATTGATGTCGATATTTGATGAACCATCCAGTGGGTCAAACAATACCAATAGACTGCCATCAGCATGAGCGGGGGTGGCATCATCTAGCTCTTCTGACGCCACACCGGCACAATGTGCGTTTTTTGCTAAGGCATCTAACAATAAGTCATTGGCCAGTACGTCCAGCTTTTTTTGATCTTCACCTTGGACGTTTTGATTGCCAGCTTCGCCTAAAATATCGGCTAACGCCCCTTTTCTTAGTAACTGTGAGATGGTCTTACCAACGTCAGTGACGGTAGTAATTACGTCGTTAAGGGCAGGGCTGACCGCCTGTTCGTTGAGATAGTTTGCTAAGGTCGTCATAACGCTTCCTATAAATGGTCTGGACAGTAAAAGACAGATGAAAATTGGAGAATAGGCGTAGTCGCCCTAAGCACCCCTTAAATGAGCAATGGAATAAATTGCCTATACGGTATCTTTGTCCCGACCACAAAATCAGCTACACTATATCTATTGTTATTCATTTATAGTTTTGACGTGCTTATTTTTTATGATGGATGCTAAAGACTGATTGGCATTGCCTAACAGGGCGACTCAGTTTAGGTGACAGGGCTGGTTTTATTACGGTAAATTGTAGCAAATAAGCGTCAAAATGTCCTCGTGTCTGTGTACATCAACACATAAATGCTCGAACAAAGACAAATAAATGATTACTATAGACCCATACAAACCCACAATAAAGACTTGCCATTATGTCAAATTCTATCGATAGCAGCTCAATACATACGGTCTCGCCGACTGATTATGCAAAATTTGATCCCGATACGATTCACCAAAGGCTTAATACCTCACTAAGTCGCCCCCAGCTCAACACCGATGGTAGCATTCGCCACTTTTTGGGCATCGAAGGTCTAAACAAAGCACAGTTGCAAGCGATTATTGCCAAAGCAGAGACGTTCTTTGATGAAAATGGACAACTGATCAACCGTCCTGAGCTTGATGGCTGTACGGTCATGAATTTGTTTTTTGAGCCGTCGACCCGGACGCGTACCACCTTTGAAGTCGCCGAAAAGCGTCTGGGTGCCAACGTGCTCAATATCGATATCGAACGCTCCAGTACTAAAAAAGGCGAGAGCCTGCGCGATACGCTGTGGAATCTGCAAGCGATGACGGCAGATATTTTTGTGGTGCGACATTCAGCATCAGGTGCCGCCCATTTTATGGCCACAGAAGTGACCCCTGACATTGCCATTATTAATGGGGGTGATGGTTGGCATGCGCATCCGACGCAAGGGATGCTTGATATGCTCACTATCCACCGTGAGGCACCGCGCCCATTTGAAGCGTTGTCGGTCGCTATCGTGGGGGATATTAAGCATTCACGCGTCGCGCGCTCTGATATCAGTGCGCTGCAAACCTTAGGGGTCAAGGACATCCGCGTCTGCGCGCCACGTACCTTGTTGCCTAAAGGAATAGAGCGTTATGGGGTACAAGTTTATGAAAACATGAATGAGTGCGTCACTGACTGCGATGTTATTATGGGTTTGAGGATTCAAAACGAACGTATCGGCTCGCCATTACTGGCTTCATCGAGTGAATATTACAAACACTACGGTATTACGCCAGAGCGAGTGGCGCTGGCCAAACCGGATGCGCTGGTAATGCATCCAGGACCGATGAATCGCGGGGTTGAGATTGCTTCTAGTGTCGCTGATGGCGCACAGTCCGTCATCTTAAAGCAGGTGAATAACGGTATTGCTATTCGCATGGCTGTTTTGTCACTTGCGATGGAAGGGCAACGTGCTCATCAAGCGGCTGGCAAATAGTATTCTGCCGCGCTATTTCATTCTTATTTAACTCATTTTATTGATACGGTAATAACGCTCATGTCTACTATGCTTAACACTGATGCACCGATACGTGACCATCTTCCTGACACCATTAAAAACGCATTACCCAGTACAGTAACTGACAAGCTGGCCGCCCTTGAAGCAGGGCGTGAAATGTGGCTGCTGCCACCATTGGTTGACTTGTGTGCACGCCTGCGTGAGCCAGGCCAACAGCAACATGGCACACTAGAGTCTGAGGGACGTGCTGCCCGCAGCAATGGTTTTTTGCATGTGGTGATTCCCCCAGATACCAATCCTATCTTAGAAAACGGCTCGCTACTCAAAGGCTTGCGTGAGCGCGCGCTTGATGATGGCGGGATTTATTTGCATATTTTAGGCGCATTGACTGCTGGGCTAGAAGGTGAGCGCCCATCCAACATCGCCGGTTTAAAAAAAGGTGGCTGTATTGCAGTCTCTAACGCTCGTCGACCTTTTCGCAATGACTTGGTGTTACTACGTACGTTGGAGTACGCGGCGACTTTTGGCATGAAAGTATTCTTTTACCCGGATGAGGCCAGTTTGTCTGGAGATGGGGTCGCCCATGAAGGGTATATCGCTTCATATCACGGTCTACAAGGTATTCCATGGATTGCTGAGACAGTTGCTTTGTCCACCCAATTACTCATGGTTGAAGAAACAGGGATCGCCGCTCATTTTAGCCAACTGTCTTGTAAATCTTCAATAGAGTTGATGCGCTGGGCAAAAGATAAAGGCTTACCAGTGACTTGTGATGTGGCGATGCATCAGCTGTATTTGACAGATGATAATTTAGAAGGCTTTAACGCTCAAGCCTATGTACTACCCCCTTTGCGTAGTAACACCGACCAGCAGGCAATACGCCGTGGGCTAAAAGATGGCACCATTGATGCAATTTGCAGCCATCATGAACCACTAAACAGTACCGCCAAAAAAGCCCCGTTTGCTGAGAGTACCCCAGGTATCTCAAATTTTGATACCTTTATGGCGTTGGCGTGTCAGTTGGTGCATGATGAGGTATTAACCTTAGAGCAACTGGTGGAGAAAATTTGTCTCAACCCTGCAAAAATAGCAGGTATTAGTGAGCAATATGAAAACATCGGTGGTGCTGTGTTGGTCGACCCCAATCTTGAATGGCAGGTGACGGCGCAAACCATGCTATCAAACGGCAAAAACACGCCGTTTTTTAATCAGCAACTACAAGGCCGTGTTGTGGAGACGTTCTTTGGCTAATCTCCCCCAACAGGATGACAATCTGCTGCCATCCTCGAAGGATAATGAGCCTACGTTACGTCGCCAGCAGGAAAGCCCGCGTAGCACTTCTAGTGAGTCCATCAAGGCGGTGGCCATCTATGAAGTGGTTAAGGGGGTGGGTGCGCTGTTAGGGGCGGCGGCGTTATGGACGTGGCATGGCAATCTTGAGCATTGGCTGTCGACTGTGACGGCTTCTTGGCAACAAAGCTTTGGTTATTTGCTGGCCCCGCAGATTGATAGCGCGGTACGTATTGCTCAGCAGGCAAGCAAAAATTGGTCGCTATTTTTATTGCTGATTTTTGCTTATGCCAGTTTACGTTTTCTTGAAGCTTATGGCTTATGGCAAGACAAAACGTGGGCGTATTGGTTTGGGGTACTTGGTTACGGGATATTTATTCCCATTGAGCTTTATTACTTGCTGGTTAGCCCATTTGATTGGTTTAAGCTTGGTATTTTGGTCTCAAATATTTTAATTGTTATCGTGGTTTATCGTAATATGAAGCGCAAGGGCTTGATATAAAAGTATGCTACAAGTGGTTAAATTAACTGGTAAAGCCCGCCTAAGATATTATTCTTATGCGGGCTTTTTGAGCAGTGACGTTATTGTACCAGTTATACTTTTGCTGTTTTATCGGTGCGAATGCTTTTTGCCACTTTACCAACGCTTAGCCCTTGTACCAAGATAGAGAATATGACGACAGCATAGGTAAGTGCCAATAAAATATCGCGCTCAGTCCCTATCGGTAACTGCAACACGAGGGCCACCGAGATGCCGCCACGTAATCCACCCCACGTCAGCACTTTCCACGCCCCTGTGGGCAAGTCAAGCTGACGGTGAAAGGTTTTGGTGGTCATACCCACGACGATGAACCGAGCCACTAGCGCAATAACAATCGTCAAACCGCTGGCGATAAATAAATTACCCGAATAAGCAATCATCACCACTTCTAGACCAATGAGCACAAACAAAATCGCGTTTAAAATCTCATCAATGAGCTCCCAAAACAAGTCAATATAGTGACGCGTCCGATCGCTCATCGCCAATTCTCGTCCGCGGTTGCCAACCATCAGTCCCACCATGACCATGGCCAAAGGCCCAGATAAGTGCCAATGACTGGCCAATGCATAGCCACCAATGACGCCCGCTAGCGTGAGTAGGACTTCCTCTTGATAGCTATCAATGCTCTTTAGTAAGTAATACAAAATTGTACCGAGTACCAAGCCAAAGATCACACCACCACCTGCCTCAACCGCCAATGTGTGGGCCACATAATTGACCGTTGGGATATCGCCACTTGATAAAATGCCAAGCAGTAAGACAAAGATAACCACGCCGATACCATCATTAAACAGTGACTCGCCAGCGATGACAGTTTCGATACTTTTGGGTGCGCCTGCTGATGAGAGAATGCCCATAACGGCAATAGGATCAGTAGGGGATATCAAAGCGCCAAACAATAGGCACCAAAGAAACGGTAAGCCAAAGCCAAACAGCGGCAACATAACATAAATCGCGGTGGCGATAAGCATGGCTGATACGATAGTGCCCAGTCCTGCAAGGATGCCAATGGGCAACTTATAGCGTTTTAAATCGCCAACATTGACGTGTAATGCGCCGGCGAATAACAGCATAGAGAGCATGCCATCTAACAACACTTCGGTAAAATCAAGCTGCTCTAACAAACTGATTTCATAATCAATCAGCTGTTCAAACCCTAAAAAGCCTAAAAAGATCGCGCCAATAGACAATACGATAGAGATCACCATCACACCAATCGTGGTTGGCAGACCAATAAAACGATGATTGACATAGGTCAACAAGGCGGTAATGGATAAGAATATGGCGCTGATTTCAAGGATGGTGAGGCTGGTTGCAGATGCCATAAAGTGGGTCCCATATCAGTATAAAAGTTGTCCTAAACCTAGGGGTTATAAGAAAGGCGTAGGTATTGAGCGTTTGTTTGATGCGACATTATTAGAATTGCTAAGCACGCTAGTGTGATTAACTGGATTGTGTTTGTAGCGCTTGACGAATATGGGTAGCAAAATCACTGGCATAACGAAAGTGCCGATGTTTTGCGTCATTATCAGTCATAAATTGCTCGGCTTGATGGCACATAGCGACCAAATCGTCTACCAACTCTTGATAACTGAGATTCTCTTCTCCCGCACGCTTAATTAAATTTAACTCATGTAGTAGCGTTTGTTGCTGCGCCTTATTCACTCGTGCATAATTTAAATCGACCATGGCCTGACACAGCGCTTTTAGAACCATCAAGTCCGCCGCCGCATAACGACGTATCTCGCCAAGCGACACGTTGATAAAGTCAGATATCTTAGGCGTGTGCGTGACCAAGGCCAATATCGCCACTCGTTGTGGTTTGACCACAGTCTCGGGAGTATCTTTATCTTGTGCTGGTACATAAAAATGATAGGGGCTTGGTGGTTGACGCCGCATCATGATACTTAAGCAGCTGGTCAAAGATTGTACGCAATTGACCGCTGTCTTTGGGTCGTTGATACCAGGAGATAGTGCCCGCACCGCGATCTCAGTTATTTGCCCTAGGCTATAAGCGATGTCATTAGAGTGTGCCAATCGTTGTTCGAGTCGGACGCAACCCGCAAAACGTTGCCAGAACGTACCATCAGGCGCGCGCGGTACGACCACCAAGTGCGGTGTGGTTGTTTTTTGTCGGTTATTTGGATGATTTGCAGGACGTTGGTAAAAATGTCCCATAACGTTTTTGTCAGTGACGTAATCACCAAGATTGACGTGAATTTGTACCACACCACCGTACTCTTGGGTCAGGGTGATCAGTGATTGAAGATAAATTTGCTGGATATAACCCGAGCGTGGGGCATAGATAGGCGTAGCTGGCCAACTATGAAACTGCTCGACGTCATGGTGTTCAACATCGCGTTGATGCTGGAGATCGCAATGGTCGCTATACCAATAATGCACATTGTTAATCGCATCATTGCTGGCATTTTGAATGACGTGAGACGCTTGGATGGCATGTACCATATGTTGGACGAAGTACACCAGCAAAAGGGCGCAAATAATGGCCATAATAATGCCAAAGGTCACTGCTAGTTGCGGCACGCCAAAAGCCACATCGGACTGATGAATAGATTTTAAGACCAATAGGCTGTAGCTAAAGGTGCCAATAAACGCGCCCAATACAAATTGATTTGGCGTGTCTGTCAAAAAATTGCGTAATAAGCGTGGGCCAAATTGTGAAGAGGCCATAGACAGGACGGCAATCGTAATCGAAAAGGTGGTACCTGCCACGCCCAACACGGCTCCTGCAATTGCGGTCATGATGGCGCGCGCCGCCTCATCGTCACCCGTAAAAGCAAAGGTAATCTCTCGGATAGTTTCACGGTCAAAATGCTGATCGATAGTCACGAATAAAGGGGCTAGCAATATACCGATGAGCACACAAGCGGTTGGGATAAACCAATAAGAGCCGATCAGCTGCTGCCACAGGTTTCTGAGACGGTCGGGTAGGTCAGTCAAGGTTTGAAGCGACCATAACTGGGTAAACTGTTTGAGCCTGTCTTGACCGGTATCAAAAATACGGGCCAAGACGCTCTTTTCATCGTCTTTATGTACTGTCATAAGCTTCAATGTATCCAAAAGTAATAGGATTGTGGCTTGTTCTCATTTTATGACGTTATTTCAAGCCGCCCGCTACCGTTTTCTATTTTTGGTTAAGGTGCTTTGGGATTATCCGCTTCAGTAATGATGGCATTCTTATGTTCACGCCCAGACGTCTCTGTTTTGGCATCGCTGTCCCCAGCGTCCATAGGAATGATCGCTTCATGGTTGTGCTCATCACACTCAATATTGCTTTCTTTATCATAGGCGATAGGGTCAAAGTGCGGTGACTTTTCAGTATTTGAGTTAGCTTTGGATAGCTGACGGGCCGCTGTCGGAGGGTTTTTTCTAAATAAATCCGTGTTGCGCTCTTTATGAAAGCCTTTTGGGTCAGAAGACGCCTTTTTACGCGGCTCGCTATTGGCAAAAATCGCATTTAATGGCAAATCTAATTGCTGCTTAGCATACGCTTCGGTGTGCTCAAAACGATGAACCAATAAGCTCAACCAAGGTTTATGATCTTCCAGCCTCATCTCATCAAGCTCATCTTTAATAGGTAGCGGATAGGGCAAGGTGCGATAAAAGTCCCACAACGTCATTTTGCTTAAATCTTTTTTGAGCACGTAGTTCTCATCTTCAGTCATGGTGATGAGATTGCTGTCTTGTAAGTAATTAATATAGGTGTACCACTTTGGCAACTCTTTACGTCCCAGTACATTGCGCAGTGCTTGCTCGCTGACTGACTCACCTTTTAGATGGTGTGTGTAGATTAAATTTAGCATGTCGAGTAAGCTGAGCAACGGATGACGAGGGCAGACTTCTTCGGTCTCAAAAATGGTCAAGGTATAGCTCACCTCCACCCCTAATAAAATCAAATTCCAGGATAAATAGATCCATAGTAAGAAAATTGGGAGGGCGGCAAATGCCCCATAAATCGCTTCATAACTGGTAAAGTTTGCCATCACAGTACCAAACAGATGCTTCATCAGCTCAAACACAATGGCGACAAACAGACCGGCAATGGCGGCGTTTTTTACTGGCACACGCGCTTTGGGGGTAAACCAGTACATACCGATAAAGCCTGCAATGGTAATACCAATCGAGACGGCTTGTACCCAAAAAGACCAGTCAATACCATAGCCAGCAATTTGCCGATTTAAGAAGCTCAGGCTTTGCACCGCACTTGAGGCGATAAAAGCCGTCCCCAACACCAAGGGCCCTAACGTCACTATGGTCCAATAGCGCAGTATGCTTTTTAGGCCGCCCGAGCGGTTTTCTACCCGCCAGATTTGGTTAAAAGCACGCTCAATGGTCGTCAACGTCATGATAGTGGTAAAAAACAGTACCATGGCACCAATAATGGTTAGATTAGACGACTTTTCGGCGAAGTTATTGATGTATTCACTAACCTGCATGCTGGACTGTGGTAGCAAGTTACTATAAATCACCTCATAGATCTGTGCTCTCACAGACGCCAGTGCTGGTACTGACGATAAGATCATCAGTAGCACCGTAAATATAGGCACAATGGATAACATGGTGGTGTAGGTCAGTGACGCAGCCTTTTGCTGGCAGTTGTCTTCAAAAAAATGCCGAACCAAAAATCGCAAAAACTGAAACCAGCGTTGATGTAAAAATGGGATTTTTTTTGTTATGTTTTCCATGTTAACCATTGAGCAAGTATTAGAGTGAAAGTAGTGTAACAAAAATATGTCGTTATCATCTGCCGTTTAATTGTGTCAAAATGCACAGCAGTAACCGTTACAGGGTTTTGCTGGCGGCAATACTAAGCGTGCGAGTTTGCATGTCAGGGAATGACTCGGGCATAATGTGTGCACATGCTAATGGTGCAAATCACTGGCCTGTCTGTCTATTTATTTATATGTTTTGATGTTATAGGCAAAATTTTAGCGGCATGATAGATAGGTATAGAAGCTGCTATGATGATTGCTGTCCATAATAATGTTAATGATTGATGAGGAAGTGTTGCTAATGAGTCAGACCGCCCCCTATGTGTTGGTGCTCTATTATTCTAGTTATGGTACGACTAAGACGTTGGCATATGCTATTGCTCAAGGTATTGAAGATGCGGGCATGACCGCGCGTATCCGTACGGTGCCAACGGTGGCACCAGAGACCACATCGAGTAAGCCTGCGATACCTGATGAAGGGGATCTTTATTGCACAATGGATGATCTGAAAGACTGTAGCGGTTTGGCACTTGGTAGCCCCACGCATTTTGGTAATATGGCCGCGCCCATGAAGTATTTTTGGGACAATACCGTCACGCTATGGCTGGCAGGTAATTTGCAGAATAAACCCGCGTCAGTATTTACCGCAACGGGTTCGATGCACGGCGGCCAAGAGACGACCTTATTGACGATGATGCTACCATTGATGCATCACGGCATGATCATCGTTGGTGTGCCTTATGCAGAGCCTGCGCTCAACCGTACCCATCGCGGTGGTACGCCTTATGGCGCCAGTCACGTCAGTGGCGCACTTCATGATCAGCCAGTGTCTGCTGATGAGCGTGAGCTGGCTATCGCCCAAGGTCGTCGTTTGGCTATTAGTGCCACTGCGCTGGCGCAAGCCAACTGGAGTAACTAAGCTGCGCTTAGCTTGTTAAGCCTCATGCTACCGTGTTATTAATTAGGAACTACATACATCTAATGGTTACAAACCGCTCCAATAGTGAGACAAAGTCTACTGCACCAGTAAACAAGTCCGGTAAATCTGTCAAAGCCAAAAAGCCTATTGCGCCTATTCGTCAGCGCTTGATGGTGACTTGGCTCGTTTGGTTGGTCTACAGATTGCTTGGACTGCCTATTTCTATTAACCTCTTTAACCCACGTAGTCCCGATATCATCGGTGGCATCGCATGGCAAGCGCTGTGGCTGGTGCCAGCATTTGTTTTGACGCCGTGGATACTACGTGGCCGCTCACCATATGCGTTATTAATAGGCAGTATGTTTACCTTGGTGTACTTAGGAGCCAGTGGTGTGGTGCTTTTTACCCGCGCTTACGGCAGCAGCTGGGCTGAAATAATAGTTTATCTGGTTGATTTTGTGCTGTTATTCACTATCAATGTTTGGCTGTTTGTTTTGCTCAAGCGTCTGCCATCGATGAATAACGTCGTCAAACCCCCACGTTGACCGATGAATGAATCGTAACCTCATCATGTACGATCAGGATCAAAAAAAAGCGGCGCTCTATTTAGAGCGCCGCTTTTGTATTTTGTACAATCCATTTAAAACAAGAAAAGTACCGATAGTTTTATTAGTTGACCTTAGTCAATTCTAAATCCATTTTTTTACCGTCATTGATCTGGCTTACTTTGACGGGTAAGTAATTTAAGCTTGGCGCTAACCAAAAACTGGTAGAGCGACTGTTGTCATCATGGATACGGTCGACACGCACAGTGTCAAATGTCCCAGCTGGTACAGTGACTTTAGTGTTGCCAGACTTTTTAAATGGCGTCTTCTCAATTTTATCTTTTTTCGCCATGTAGTAGTTGCCAGAGAATTTACCGTTTAACAAGTCTTGACGAATCTGTACTTCAAGACTCAAATCATCAAAGGCTTGCTGTGCCATGTCCATGGTCGTCGTTTTGCCTTTGTAGTTGCTGGTGACTTTTTTACTACGAGGGTTAAAGTTCAACTTATGGGTACGTCCCATACCTAGTAACTTATAAGTGGTGCTCGCTTGGGTTGGCGTGACATTATTACCGATGATGGTAAAGGTACTGCTTTGCGCCGCGCTTGCAACACCAGCCACGCGAGCATTGACATCATATTTCCAAGTATTGCCCGACTTGCTTAAGGTGCGCGTAGCCGTCCCTTTATATTTATCTTCTACTGTAAAACTATAATTCGCGCTTGATGGTTGAACGGTTTTTGCGTTTGCTAGTGTGGGTGCGGTCATACTTAAAGCTCCAATGGCAGCAATACTTGCCCCTGAGGTTAAGGCAGTCAGGCGTTTAGACTTGCTGCGCTGTGCGTCATTAGTGACAGTTGCTTTTTTAATCATTGAGAAAAAACTCATGGATATTCCTTAATTAACTTTTATGCAGTCATGTTCGTTTTTTTGATGACTGTTTTTTGATGACTGACATGACAGGGTCAAAAATTATAATGGTCATATTGTGTTACATTTTCAAGGAAGGCAGTGGCCTTTGATGTGGTGCGCTTGTAGTTAATGTTACGAGCAAAGCTAGTGTTCGCATACTGAGTAACCGACTGTAATCCTATCATGACTCAAATTAACGCTTTAAACACCATACTAACGCCATTTGTCATAGGGTACTGCAAACGAAACGTTTTTAAATAATGACATTCCTCATTTAATAGCGCGTGTTATGCAAAATTCTTGTAAATTTTTGGGCTTTACACTTGAAGCGAGCCACGCGTGCCCCCACTTTTTGTTACAAGCTCAAGGCTTATCTTAAGCAGGCTGCTTTACGCAGTAATGCTTGTAGATACTAGCGTTGAGACTATTAATTCAAATAAACCCTTTATTTAAATAACCAACTTTTGGAGTCATATCGATGAACATTCGTCCTTTACATGACCGTATTGTCGTCCGCCGCATAGAAGAAGAGACAAAAACTGCCGGTGGTATCTTACTTCCTGGTTCAGCACAAGAAAAACCATCACAAGGTGAGGTGCTTGCAACTGGTAATGGTCAAGTTCGTGACAACGGTGAAACTCGCGCATTAGATGTAAAAGCTGGCGACAAAGTTTTGTTCGGTCAATATGCTGGTCAAACCGTAAAAGTTGACGGCGAAGAACTGCTTATTATGAAAGAATCTGATGTATTGGGTGTGCTAGAAGGCTAATTGGCTGACAGCATGTCCAACCATACTAACGAATCATTCAATTGTATTCTCATACTTATAATAGTGGAGTAATTTAACATGGCAAAAGACGTAAAATTCGGCATTGATGCCCGTAAACAAATGATGGACGGCGTAAACGTTCTAGCAAACGCAGTACGCGTAACCTTAGGCCCTAAAGGTCGTAACGTGGTTATCGATAAATCTTTTGGTGCGCCTACCATCACTAAAGATGGTGTATCCGTTGCCAAAGAAATCGAGCTTGAAAACAAATTTGAAAACATGGGCGCTCAGTTAGTCCGTGAAGTCGCTAGCCGCACAAATGATGTCGCTGGTGATGGTACGACGACTGCGACGGTATTGGCTCAGTCAATCTTGCAAGAAGGCATGAAGTCAGTGGCTGCTGGCATGAACCCAATGGATCTTAAGCGCGGTATCGACAAAGCAGTTCGCGCGGCAGTTAAAGAGATTCATAAACTATCAACGCCAGCTGATGATGAAAAAGCCATCGCACAAGTGGGTTCTATCTCTGCTAACTCAGACACCAAAATCGGTGAGCTGATCTCGCAAGCGATGGAAAAAGTAGGTAAGCAAGGCGTTATCACGGTAGAAGAAGGTTCAAGCTTTGAAGATACCTTAGAAGTGGTTGAAGGTATGCAGTTTGACCGTGGCTATATCAGCCCGTACTTTGCCAATAAGCAAGACAGCCTGACTGCTGAATTTGAAAACCCATACATCTTGCTCGTTGACAAAAAAATCAGCAACATCCGCGAGATCGTGCCATTACTTGAGCAGGTCATGCAGCAGAGCAAGCCATTGCTCATCATCGCTGAAGACGTAGAAAACGAAGCGCTCGCGACTCTGGTTGTCAACAACATGCGTGGCGGCCTAAAAACGTGTGCGGTGAAAGCACCAGGTTTTGGTGATCGCCGTAAAGCCATGCTAGAAGACATCGCAACGCTAACAGGTGGTACGGTTATCTCTGAAGAGATTGGCCTAAGCTTAGAGACTGCGACGCTTGAGCAATTGGGTACAGCTAAGAAAGTCACTGTTGGTAAAGAAAACACCGTAATCGTTGATGGCGCTGGTAACACGGCTGACATCGATAACCGTGTTGAGTCTATCAACCGTCAAATCGAAGAGTCAACGTCTGACTACGATAAAGAAAAGCTACAAGAACGTGTTGCGAAACTGGCAGGCGGCGTAGCGGTTATCAAAGTTGGCGCAGCGACCGAAACTGAGATGAAAGAGAAAAAAGACCGTGTTGATGATGCGCTACATGCAACTCGTGCAGCGGTTGAAGAAGGCGTTGTCCCTGGTGGCGGTGTTGCCTTAGTACGTGCAATGAATGCGTTGTCTGAGCTAAAAGGCGATAACGATGACCAAGATGCGGGTATCAACATCTTACGTCGCGCAATGGAAGCACCACTGCGTCAAATCGTCACCAACGCTGGCGAAGAAGCATCAGTCGTGGTGAACGAAGTGAAAAACGGTACTGGTAACTACGGTTACAATGCTGCCTCTGGTGAATACGGCGATATGCTAGAGATGGGTATCCTTGATCCAGCTAAAGTGTCTCGCTCAGCGCTAGAGAATGCCGCCTCTGTTGCTGGTCTCATGCTGACGACTGAAGCCATGATTACTGACCTACCAGAAAAAGAAGACCCAATGGCTGGCATGGCTGGTGCTGGTGGAATGGGCGGTATGGGTGGAATGGGCGGCATGATGTAATTTATGCCTCGACTGAATTTGTACGATGTCGTTAACTGTGTTCGATGTACTATAAGTACACGCTTTACTCGGTTGCCTAGTCGTACTGCTTCAGTCAACCCATAAAGTGCTTTTCACTATGAATCTAGAATAGTAAAAGTGTTTTGCCTACCGAAAGCGCTGTTATCGTTAAGATAGCAGCGCTTTTTTTTGTGCCATAGGTAGAGTTTACTGGAGTTTTACACATTTTTTAGAACATTAATAATGTTACATAATTATTTCTATTTGTATATAATGTAAATTTTGACAATTAGATCATTGTTTATCCTCTTTGCTTACTATTAAAAGTTCAAAGATAAAAAATAAGGAGTATTTATTGAAAGCTAAATTACCTGCCATTTTGTTAGGGCTAGCTACTGTTTTGACCATAGGCGGCTGTGCTAGTAAATCTACTAAGATTCCTATCACTTACGTATCTCCGAATGAATACGCTAATCTTAGCTGTGCTACTTTAGAAAATGAAATGAGAGAGATATCGCAAAGAGTAGCCACGATTACTGGTCAGGTAGATAAAGAGGCATCAGCTGACGCTTGGCAAATGGGTGTTGGGTTAGTATTGTTTTGGCCTGCACTTTTCTTTTTAGAAGGAGGTGATGGTGCACTTCAATCTAACTATGCTCTTTTAAGAGGTAAATATGAAGCAGCTTCAACGCAGTATAATAGAAAGGGCTGCGCTGATGTAACTGACGAGACCGTTAAGTAATTATGTATTAATAGGTAGGAGACGATACAGATTATATCGTTGTACGTTATTTAGGTGATGTATTTTATCTTCGTATCGTAACTCTTAGGCAGGTATAAACCAAGTAACCCTCTGATCAGCTGAGCTTATCAGAGGATTTTTATGAGAATAGATTGAAACTTTAACACTACTGATCCGCTGCTTCTCGCCTAAACGTCCACGTCTTATCATCAGACGCTGCTTCGCAATAATAATAACCCGCTAAATCAAAATCTTTTAACTGCTCCGCACTAGTCAGCTTGTTATCAGCGGCATATTTCACCATCAGTCCGCGTGCTTTTTTGGCATAAAAGCTAATGACTTTGTATTGACCATTTTTCTCATCTTCAAATCGTGGTGTGATGATGTCAGCATTTAGCGCCTTTTTCTTGACCGACTTAAAGTATTCATTAGAGGCTAGGTTGACCAAGACCTTGTCATCGCTGTCAGCCATGCGCGCATTAATCACGTCCGTCACTTCCTCACCCCAAAACTCATATAAGTTATCACCGCGCTCGTTTTTAAGCTTGGTGCCCATCTCTAACCTATAAGGTTGGATTAAGTCCAGCGGCTTCAACACCCCGTAAAGACCAGACAAAATCCCCAGATGCTCATTGACATAAATAGCCGTGTCTTTATCCATGTGATACATGTCAAGGCCAGTATAGACATCACCATCAAATAAGTAAGCCGCAGGTTTGGCGGCATGATCAGATGCGTCAGTAGTAAACGGCTGCTCTTTGCTCCAACGCCACTGCTGATTGCGCGTTGCATTGAGCTGCGCCAGATCATCAGAGATGCTCATTAATGCTTGCAAATCGACAGGTTCTTTTGTCTTCAGTATTTTCATCAGCGCCTGTGAGTGTTCGATGAGCTCAGGCTGACTGTAGTAGTTGCCTAGATTTACCGGTATCGCATCTGCTTCATTCAAAGATTTGGCAGCAGAGAGTAAAAAATACATCGCTATTCCTTATTATAGTGAGTCAATGGCGACCATTCTATTAAAGTATCCAGTTTTCTTATTATACGATACTCACGCGCTTAACTGATCTTACGCACCATTATTTTGTACTTTTTAGCGCTCTACTCGAAATTTACAAACATTTGAAAGGTGGTTTTGAGTATCGAGAGGTGATATTGAATCAGCCTAACCATTTATCAGAAAAATAAAAGTTTTTAATATAACAATAAAAGTTATGCAGATGGTGTAAATGCCTAACTTTTTATTTTACTTGTGGGTCATCATTAGACAATGAAAGTTGCCGGATGATGTCTCTATAATAAAAAGACATGATGGCAAAGTAGCTATCATTTATTAAATTGATAATCTTTGGTCGTAATCTTGAAGCAAATATGACCAAAGGTTTTTTTGTCCCCTGTGCTTTTTGAATGTGCGTTGAGGGTATTAAAGGTAGTCATTGAGACGTAAATAAAGTCATTAGACGTAAGTAAGGAGACGGTATGAAAATCGGTGTAATCAGTGCAGATATCGCGAGCGAGAGCCGCGTCGCGCTAACCCCAGACGCGGTCAAAAAATTGCGTAAGCTTGGGTTTGAAGTCGTCATACAGTCAAGTGCAGGTCAAGCAGCGTATTATGCTGATGAGCTGTATCAGGCTGCGGGTGCCGACATTGCCAACAGCAGCGCCGAGGTCATCAGCCAATCTCAGATTATTACGACCGTCAATGACTTGCCAGCTGCGGCGACTGATGGCTTGACATCTGGTCAAATTGTCATTGGCATGCTCGACCCATATCGCAATACGCAGCTTGACACTTATGCAGCCAAGGGCGCAACGGTTTTTGCGATGGAGCTGTTACCACGCACACTGTCACGTGCACAGAATATGGACGTATTGTCATCACAAGCCAACCTTGCTGGTTATAAAGCGGTATTGCTCGCGGCCAATGAATACTCGCGTCCTTTTCCGATGTTTATGACGTCAGCGGGTACCGTCAAGCCAGCCAAAGTGGTGATCTTAGGCGTGGGTGTGGCAGGTCTGCAGGCGATTGCGACAGCGAAGCGTTTAGGGGCAGTCGTTGAAGCCAGTGACCTGCGTCCTGCGGCCAAAGAGCAAGTCGAATCCCTTGGTGGTAAATGGCTTGATGTGCCGATGAGCGAAGATGAAGCCCAGAAGGCCAAAGCAACGGGCGGCTATGCGTGGACGCCCTCAGAGCAATATATCAAAGACCAAGCTGCCGTGGTGGACAAAGCCTTGAGCAACGCTGATATCGTTATCACGACAGCGCAAATTCCGGGCCGTCAAGCCCCGCGTTTGGTCCATGGAGCCACTCTTGCCAAAATGAAGGCCGGTTCTGTGCTGATCGATATGGCTGCTGGCACAGGCGGTAACGTAGAAGGCAGTGTGCCTAACGAAACCATCACCACGGATAATGGCGTGCGTGTTGTTGGCGCGGCCAACATTCCATCGATGCTTGCCGCGCAGTCCTCAGACTTGTACGCAAATAACCTTGTCAACTTTATCACGACTTTGATTGCGCCTGCTCACGATGACGCTGCAACAACTGAGCTGGCACTTAATATAGACATGGATGATGAAATTCAGGGTGCACTGGCAGTGACGCATGATAGTCAAGTACGCCTTGCCAAGCGCTAGGTTTGACGGCCTATCATTACACATGTTGTCACCATACATTTGCCAGTAACGAATAAATTTTAGGAGGATTAGATGATAGCCACTATTTTAGCTGCAGCGCCAGCTGGAGCCGCCATGAGTAGCACACCATTTGTAGCGATTTTTACCGTATTTGTACTCGCTATTTTTGTTGGATATTACGTCGTTTGGGGCGTCACGCCGGCACTGCACACGCCTTTGATGGCGGTAACCAATGCCTTATCCAGTATTGTCATCGTGGGTGCGATGCTACAGACCGTCACGATTGACGGCTCGGTATTTACGCCAACCAGCTTGCTTGGTGCCTTTGCTGTCTTTTTGGCCAGTATCAATATTTTTGGTGGTTTTGCCGTGACTGAGCGTATGCTTGCGATGTTTAAACCTAAAGCAAAAAAATCACCAGTCGTTACGACTGAAAGTGGAGGCGATGTATGAGCGACTTAACAAACTTCATTGCTACCAATGCTGATTGGTTCTATTTAGTCGGTGCTATTCTCTTTGTCTTGACCCTACGTGGTTTGTCTAGTCCAAAGACCGCCATTCGCGGTAACCGCTTCGGTATGGCAGCGATGGCGATTGCTGTCGTGACGACTTTCTTTTTAGCAGAAGGCCCTGTCCTTTGGTTGATTATCGGCGCGATGATTTTAGGGGCCGTCGTTGGGATGTGGAAGGCAAAAACAGTCGCAATGACCCAAATGCCAGAGACGGTCGCTTTGATGCATTCGTTTGTCGGCTTGGCAGCGGTGGCGATTGCGCTGGCAACAGTGCTGCATACTGAACAACAGCATGGTGCGGTGGCTCGTGTCGAGCTATTTATCGGTTGCTTTATCGGGGCGATTACTTTCTCAGCGTCTGTTTTTGCCTTTGGTAAATTGGCCGCAAAAAGCTGGGCCAAGACCTTGGTTGGCGGCTGGGTGAAACCTGTACAAGCGCTATTGTTTATTGCAATGATCGGTTTTGGCGGGGTGTATTTTGTTACCGACTCACTCCCAGCGTTTTATGCGATGGCAGTGATTGCGGTTATCTTTGGCTGGATGTGGATTGCACCAATTGGTGGCGGTGATATGCCAGTGGTTGTGTCTTTGCTAAACTCATTCTCAGGTTGGGCGGCCGCGGGGATTGGTTTTACCCTTGGCAACTCAATGCTAATTATCGCAGGTTCGCTCGTTGGTTCCTCAGGTGCGATCTTGTCTTACATCATGTGTAAAGCCATGAATCGCTCATTACTCAATGTACTGTTTGGTGGTATGGGTACGTCAGCCGTCGCAGCAGGCGGTGATGATGCACCTAAGAACTACAAGGCAGGCTCGGCAGAAGACGCAGGCTTCTTGATGTCTAACGCCAGCAATGTGGTCATTGTACCGGGATATGGTATGGCACAAGGCCGTGCCCAGAATGCGGTAAAAGAGCTGTATGAATTATTAAAAGACGAAGGCGTCAACGTGCGTTTTGCGATTCATCCGGTTGCTGGTCGTATGCCAGGCCATATGAACGTACTATTGGCAGAAGCCGACGTACCTTATGATGATATCCTTGAGATGGACGAGATCAATTCAGATTTCGCTAGTACCGATGTGGTCTTGGTTATTGGTGCAAACGACGTTGTAAACCCATCTGCGAAGGACGATCCTACGTCACCTATCTTTGGTATGCCTATCCTAGAAGTGAATAAGGCCCAAACCGTCATGGTTATCAAACGCTCGATGAGCACGGGTTATGCTGGTCTAGATAACAGCTTGTTCTACATGGACAAAACTATGATGATCTTTGGTGATGCCAAAAAAATGGTAGAAGAAATGGTGCGCAGTATCAATGGCGGCGGTCATTAATCTCTAAGCCAGTTGCTCAATAAAAAAGTCACCTAGGTGGCTTTTTTGCGTTAAAGTGGGCGACATTGATGCCCCCTACGACATTGCCACCTATATAATTGCTTATTACAATGAATACAAATAAGAGAATTGCTCATGAATATGTTACTGCGTTTTTTTATTATGACCAGCTTGCTAAAGCAGCAACTCAAACAGCAGTCGGTGAGAGAAAGTCTTAGTATAGAAACCCTGACCGCGCCGATAGTTCGTCATTATCGTGTGTTGCCCCATGATATGGGCTTTCGCGATCATCTTCCCAATTATCGCTACCTGTCTTTTATTGAGCTAAATATTACCCGCTGGCTGATGACGTGCTGCCAACAAAAAGGCGCCAAACCTTTAAACTGGGTGATCGCCATGCAAGAGATGGTTTATCTAAAAGAAATCAAATTTCTTAACAAGATGACTGTCAGTAGTACATTGGTGGGCTGGGACCATAAATACGTGTATGTCGAACATCGCTTCTTTGTCAAAAACCAGTTAATGAGCGTGGGGATGACCAAATTTGTCTTGATGGATAAAAAAGGACAGCAGCAGGCCCCAGAGGTACTAGATATGACAGGGAAGCAGCTAACGGCTGTTATTACCACATGGAATGAGCACCAAGTGGCTGTTAAGTCGACTAAGTCGGTATAAATAACACCGAAAAAACAGCGAAAAATACTGTCGTAAAACAACTTGGCTATAATCATTTGCTGAATTTTGGTAGGATAGAGTCCATCAAGTCGTCAATATTCAGGCGACCACACCGTGTTTCAAAATGACTATTTTTAAAACGACTAAAAAATAAGGTACCGTTATGACACCACAAAAATTAAAATGGACAGACAGCTTAGATATCGCGATTGAGCTTTATGAGAAATTCCCAGAGACAGACCCACAGTACATACGTTTTACTGATTTGCATCGCTGGGTGACTGAGCTAGAAGGCTTTGATGATGACCCACAAAAATCAAACGAAGGCATCTTAGAAGCCATTCAAATGAATTGGATTGATGAAGCGGATTAATCGACTCGGCTTTTTAGCATTGCTACAAATAAAAATTAAATAAACAGATAGAAAAGGCTGCATGATGACATCACAAATTCAAGAGCTATCCGACGCCATAGCTTGTCGCGGCATCAGCGTTCGTACGACCAATAACGCTGAGATCAGCCATGAAACGGCTAAATTAGGTAGGTTATGGCAGAAATTTTACCAGAACCATGTCAGTCATCTTGAGAAAGGTGAGGACATTTATGGTATTTATCATAACTATGAGAGCGACGACTTAGTAGGCGCGTTTGATGTGGTCGCTGCTTGGCAGACGACTAATGAGCAAGGCGAAGCGGAACAGTCAGACAGTGACGGTACGGCTAACGCTAGCAATGTGGTAGAGGTAACCATTCCTGCTGGCAAGTATTTGGTATTTTCTGAAAAAGGCAATATGCCAAATACGGTCATGAATGCGTGGGAGAAGGCGTGGGAATATTTCAATACAGCAGACTGTGAGCACACCCGAACGTTTGCTGTCGATTTTGAGCGTTATATTGATGGCAATCTAGAGTACGGTCAAGTCGATCTGTATATTGGTATCGAGTAAAGCTGGGGTTAAGTATTCTTAATTACGTACAAATATAAAAAAGCGCCCTTTTACATAGAGGGCGCTTTTTTAATTGCCTACAATTGATATTACGCTAACTAACCCAACAGTAAGTTCTCCAAAATCCCTTCATAAATCTGCGCCAATTTACCCAAGTCATCGACTTCTACTTTTTCATCAACTTGATGAATTGTGGCATTGCGCACACCCAGCTCCACAACTTGCGCACCCGTTGGCGCGATAAAGCGACCGTCTGAGGTGCCGCCTGATGTAGATAGCGTGGTATCAACATCGGTCACTTTTTTGATCGCCTTTTGACAGGCTGAAACCAATTTACCTTCAGGCGTTAAAAATGGTTGACCGGATAACTTCCAATCAATGTCGTAACTGGCTTTGCTGTTTGAAAAATATTTATCAAATATAGCGTGCGTTTTTGCTTTTAATTCTGCTTCAGTGGTTTCTGTTGAGAAGCGAAAGTTAAAGATAACCTCTAAGGTTTCAGGAATGACGTTGGTCGCGCCTGTGCCGCCATTGATATTTGATATTTGCAAGGACGTTGCGGGGAAGTAGTCGTTACCACTATCCCATGTGGCAGCCGTCAGTTCAGCCAGTGCTGCCATCGCGGCGTGGATAGGATTCGAGGCCAGATGCGGATAGGCGACATGGCCTTGCTTGCCTGTGACGGTGAGCACCGCTCCTAATGAACCACGGCGACCGTTTTTGATAATATCGCCAAGCGTGTCGGTACTTGATGGCTCACCAACGAGGCAATAAGTGATTTTTTCATGACGCGCTTCTAGGGTTTCAATGACCTTGACTGTGCCATTTACTGACGGGCCTTCTTCATCTGAGGTGATTAAAAAGGCAATAGAGCCATTATGCTCAGGGTGGGCTTGCACGAAGCGTTCGGCCGCGATGGTAAAAGCAGCAATACCGGTTTTCATATCAGCGGCACCGCGCGCCCACAAATAACCATCAGCGATGGTTGGGCTAAAAGGTGGGTAAGTCCAGTTGGTCTCATCGCCAGTCGGTACGACATCCGTGTGACCCGCGAAGCAAATCACAGGATCAGTGCTACCACGACGTGCCCATAAGTTTTTGACTTCAGCGTACTCGCCGCTTTGATCTCTATCGCCAAAATACATAAACTCGCAATCAAAGCCTGCCTGTGCCAAACGCTTGGACAATATATCTTGGCAGCCGTCATCATCTGGTGTGACCGAAGGGCGTTCCAGTAGCGCAATACTCAAATCTAGAGTTGCTTGTTGATGCGTCGTTTGTTGATGAGTGTGGGTTTGGTTATGAGAGTCAGACATGGATAAACCTTTTATATGTAAAGTCGATTTTTAGAGTTTTTGTCAGTGATGCGTTAAGGGCTTTCTTCAACAAACGGCACCAAACCATCTCGGCGCATCCAAGTAGCGATAGAGTAGCGTTGGCGGTGGGCGATTTGCACTTGATGGGGTAGGTCACTGTCAAATATGACCAACCGATTGGCGGCAGGCATGACATTATGATGCACACCCTGCTTATCAACGATCTCTAACGCGCCGCCGTCGTTAAGTGTCCATTCATCGTTGAGATAAAATACCGCTGAGATAACGCGTTCATCCCGTCCAGCAGGATTGTCGCTGTGCCATTGGTAGCCAAAGCCGACAGGATAGCAGGCGTAGTGGGCTTCACTATGGCGAATACCGGCGAATAAGCTTCGATTGAATAAAGCGGCAAGTGCATTAATACTCTGCAAGTAATAGTAACCTGCAAAGAAGTTCTCAGTGATCCAGCGTATTTTGTCACCGCGAATATCACTGATACGAACGCCAGCGGTCAGTGCAGCATCTCGGTAGTCAATAAAACCACTCTCCGCCTGCAAGGCCATCAACGCTTTAGGCTCAAACACATCGTCAATAATTAGCCAGCCATCACTGACAAACTTATCCAGCTGTGTGTCCGTTAGCTTGTCTTGCCAATTTATCTCAAAATCAGATAACTGCAATACACGCTGAGTGGGCGGCTTTTGACCCGCGTTATCACGGTTTGCAAACAGAGAGGGTGGATTATCCTGACCTATCGGATGATCGACGACCAACTCTGTCACATTAAGGTTGCTAATAATCTGCGTCATTTCATCTCATTATTATCAATCAGCTGTCAATATATCGTCAATCAGTGTCTTTTTATTGCCAGCACTTACCAAAACCACATTATCTTTTACTCTGCCTATGCTACCATAGATGTAATTTTTCTTATTTAAACTTTTGAGATTATGAACTATAAACACGCCTACCACGCTGGTAACTTTGCTGATGTGGTTAAACACATTTTATTGGTACAACTGCTCAATCAATTGGGGCAAAAAAACAAACCTTTTTATGTGCTTGACGCTTATGGCGGTCGTGGACTGTACTCACTGAGCAGTGAAGAAGCACGCAAGACAGGGGAGGCCAAAGGCGGTATCCAAGCGTTGCTACAAGCAGATACCGAAAAAGCGCCCCCCGCTGTCAAAGATTATATGGAAGGCATTAAGCAAGCCAGATTTACTTATGACAATAAAGTCTATCCAGGTTCCCCTTGGTGGATTGCTCATCATGTTGAGAAAAACCCTGAGGCCGGCGTACGCGGTGAGGCGTTTGAAGCCAAAGCCACCGAATATGACGCGTTGAACTATCAATTGCATAAATTACCAATCGGTATTCATCATCGTGATGCGTTTGAGGGCATCACTGCGGTTATTCCACCAAAAGAGAAACGTGGTCTCATCTTCCTTGATCCTCCTTATGAGCAAGAGCACAAAGACTTTACGCGCCTTATTGACCTGCTGGTTGCGGCTTATAATAAATGGCCACAAGGTACTTATGCACTTTGGTATCCAATCAAAAACATCGAGGCAGTAGAGCTGTTTTACAAAAAGCTCAAACGTACCGAAATGAGACGTCAGCTGGTTTGTGAGCTAAACATCTATCCAAATGATGTCGCAGTTGGCTTGAATGGGACGGGACTGCTCGTTATCAATCCACCTTGGCAGTTTGATAATCATGCGCGTGAGATCGTACGCTTTTTACAGCCTGCCCTAAAAGTGGCTGACGCGCCAGATTTAACGCCTGATAGTGCGACCAATGTGCGCTGGCTAGTTGGTGAATAGTAATATCGGTAAATAAGGATATTAAGATGACAAATAAGCAACCACCCAAAAGCCAGTCAAGTAACACGCCGCTAAACGATGGGCCAATACACGACAGAGCGGCAACCCAGCCGCCTTTCGTCGATGAGCATGAGTTTAATATTCGCTTAGCGGATAGTGACAGTTATGATGGCTTGACATTTGAGGTGATTGAGGCTGAGGTTGCCGAAGGTAAACGGGTGGTCAGTCGCGGTGTCTATTTAGCACCCAACTTGATCACAACCTTGTCACTGCTATCAGGTTTTTACTCGATTTTAGCGAGTACACAAGGTGAGTTTTATAAAGCGTCTTTGGCCATCTTTTTATCCGCTATTCTCGATGGGGCAGATGGCCGCGTCGCACGTATGCTCAATGCCCAAAGCCCATTTGGTGAGCAGTATGACTCCCTAGCAGATATGTTAGCGTTTGGTGTGGCACCTGCTATTTTGATTTATAGTTTTGCGCTACAACCATTAGGTCGTATTGGTCTTGGCTGTGCTTTTGTCTTTACCGCTTGTGGCGCGTTCCGTTTGGCACGCTTCAATGTGCAAGTCGGCATCGTTGATAAAAAGTATTTTGTGGGTTTGGCCAGTCCGCTTGCCGCCATCTTGGTTACTGCAGCGGTGATGGTAGCCATCGATCATAATGAATGGATAGGGCAGTACGACACGCTGGTCATGTTCTTATTTGCCGCGTGGGTAGTCACTTGTGGTTTACTGATGGTCAGTAACGTTAAGTACTATAGCTTTAAAGAGTTTGATAAAAAGAAAGTGCCTTTTGTCGTTCTTATTATTGGCGTATTGATTATGAGCATCGTGCTCTATGACATCCCTGTCGGTATTTTAGCCATTGGTGTTATATATGCCCTATCAGGTATTTTTACTACGATCAAAGCAAAGATGTAAAACCAGTGATACGTTTTATATTAAGGAATTTACCAATCGGTAAGTTCCTTTTTTTATGGTCAAATGTGGGTGTCAATTTACTTATATTGATAAGAGGAGACAGTAAACCAACCATCTCTCCTTAAAAGACAAGGTGAGGAGCATCAAGCGTAAATAAATTTTTTAACTAAAACAAATAGTTAAGCGGAACTGCTGTACTGCTAGTAAAATAAATCAAACTATTTATAACTTCGTGCTTGACCCCACATTAAAAGCGCGTATAATGCCACCCAGTCGAAAGGGAAGGCAGACTGAAGGGGCAGTAAAACTGCATAACCACTCAGAATGCTTTATTAGAATGAAGGGCTTTTACTACTCATAGAGAGTATGAAAAGAACCTCAAACTAAATAAAAAATACTTCTTGACTTGATAAAAAAAGCGTCTATAATACGCAC
>NZ_JABASS010000014.1 GCF_016107545.1 Psychrobacter namhaensis | reverse complement strand
ACGGCAGTATTTATCAAACTGAACCAAGCGAATGGAGTCACAGCCATCTGCTTTGCGCTTAAATTGTGGCATCAATGGGCGAAGTTGAATCTCTGTGCCATCAGCCAGTTTAAAGAACTTGGGCTTTTTGGGTTTCTTTTTATTTTCTTTGAGTCTGGCGTGTACTTTGGGGTCAAAGAATCGTGACCAAGCAGACGCAAGATCGCGTACTTTTTGTTGTAAGGTGACGGCATTAGAGCTAGATTTCAGAAAGGCAAAATCAGGATTGTTCTTTAGATCCATGATTTTATTAACCAGGTTGGTGGCGTTAATAAATTCATCTTTAGCAAACATCTCAAACGATATTGCCAGCATGTGATTCCAAACAAAACGCGCAGAGCCGACAAGATTATTTAGAATAATCTCCTGCTCCGCATTAGGCTCAAGCCTAAATTTATACGCTTTGTTGAGTTTCATAACACCAATTCATTTTACTTATCCTAGATTAACACACCAAGTGCAACGCTAAATAATATTATAGAATACCTGATTGGATGTTCTAAACCCTAAACGTTTTCTTGGTCTGTTGTTTAGCTTGTTCTCAATAGCTCGTATCTCATCATTACAGACTTGTCTAAAATCACATCTTTTAGGCAAGTACTCTCTGATGAGGCCATTGGTATTCTCATTAGTTCCTCGTTGCCATGACGCATAAGCATCAGCAAAGAAGAACCCACTATAGAGTTTTTGCTTAATACCCTTGTGATCTGCAAACTCTTTGCCATTGTCAGACGTAATGGTCTTAACCTGCAACCTGATTGGCGTTAAGAGGTCTATAATCGCCCCTGGCACCTGCTGAGCACTCTTTTTGACCGCACGCTTCATCTTCAGTAGTCCAGTTCTGCGCTCAACGAGTGTTACAACCGCTTATTTGTGATGTTGACCAATAATAGTGTTCGCCTCCCAGTCACCGATGCGTGTCTTCTCTTCTACTATCTGGGGACGCTCATGGATCGAGACTCTGTCATTGATACGACCCCGAGTCTCAGTGGTTAGTCGCTTGCGATAAGGCTTGACTTTGCGTCTAAGACACTGCCATAACCTGCCGCCTTGCTTCTTGTCACTCCAGATACAGCAATAGAGGCTCATGTGGCTGATACCACCATGAAACCTTGCTATTTTTTCAGGACTCCAGCCATCTTTGAGCTTGTCTATTACTCAATCCCAAACGTCAACGATGATCGTTATAGCGTTGCTTGCCCGACGGGCTTTAGCCTTGTTGTAGACATAATTGGCTCGGTAACCGCGCAGGCTTTTATTACGCCTAACCTTTCTTGATATGGTGCTGGGGCTTCTGCCTAATGCATCAGCTATAAATTTAATGCTATGTTTTGCCCCTTTTAGGGCATAAATCTGATATCGTTCACCTAGGCTTAGTTGTGTATAGTTCATGGTTACAATCTTACTTTGGTCGGTGGATATAAACTTTGATGCTAGCGCATCTAGGTCTTTTTTTCACCTCGCATTTGATATTGCACTTCATATGTTAATCTAGGTGTTTTAATGTAAGTTCTAAAATTTATTATAGCTTATTTCAGTATATAGTTTTTATGAATATATAATAAACACTAAGCAAGATTCACCTCCTCCCTAATATCGGGTGGAGTCCTCTTTCGCTTTTTTTTGATAGAATAAAGAGTCAGTATGGAATTTTTAGGTTTTACCGTCGACATCGCCACCCTAACTGCCAGTGCGGTGGTTTTAACAACCAAATTGGTGTTGGCCATATTAATATTCGTCGTTGGGCTTTGGCTGGCTAAAAAGGCGGTTGCTGTTGCCCATAAGGTGATGTTACGTGGCCGCTTAGATGATACCGTTGCTAGCTTTTTAGGTCGTCTTTTATATGGTGTGTTGTTGGTTGTGGTCACCTTGGCAGCGTTGAGCAAAGTTGGCGTGCAGACCACCTCTGTCGTTGCTATATTGGGCGGTGCCGCGGTTGCTATTGGTTTGTCACTAAAAGATCAGCTGTCTAACTTTGCCGCTGGCATTATGATTGTGACCTTTCGCCCATTTGTACGCGGTGATTACGTGCAGATCAGTAGCTATACTGGTACGGTGACTGAGATCACTTTGGTGAACACGCATCTGACGACGATAAACAATCACGACATCATCATCCCTAACAGCGATATTACGACCTCAGCTGTGGTCAATTATACAGCGCTTCCCAATCGCCGCGTCGACATTACAGTTGGTATTGGTTATGACGCCAATATCAAAACGGCCAAAGAAGTGATGCTGAATTTGGCAAAAAATAATCCGCTGGCCTTTACCGATCCTGAGCCGATTGTGCGAGTGACCAATCTGGGCGATAATTCAGTGGATCTTACCTTAAACGTTTGGACAACCAACGCTGATTGGTGGACGATGCAGTGTGAGTTGCTAGAGCAGTTTAAATACGCGTTGGATGACGAGCATATTGAGATCCCATTCCCGCAGCGCAGCGTCCATGTCAAAGGTTTGGATCACATGATTAATCAAATGGGGCAAGCCCAAAAACTGCCTTTGGCCAAAGACTAGTTGCTTTAGACAAAATTATTAAAAGGACTGGCTGCGCTTGGCTTAAGCATTTGGAATATAGGGATTTGGTAAGTTCAGACTTGCCAAAATATCAATCTCAAAGCTTTCCATCTCATCTTGTTCGGCCTGTCCGAGCTCGTGATCAAAACCCAGTAGGTGCAACATGCCATGTATTAACAGATGGCTAATATGCTGCGCCACGGTTTTGTCTTGCTCTTTGGCTTCACGCACCATCACTTCGTGACAGATAATAAGCTCACCGAGTGGTAACGTGGGCATCAGCTCAATGACGGCAATGGGTAAGTCACTTGGGTAAGATAAAATGTTGGTCGCATAGTCCTTACCGCGCGCTTCTAGATTTAATGCATGCCCCTCAATACTATCAGTAACGTACAAATCTAGCGATTTAGATTTTTCTTGCCACAGTTCAGGGTCGATATCCTCAAAATAGGGGAGTATCAGTCCGCTATTGACGCGCGCATTGACATACTCTAAAGTTGCCCTCATGACGGGCAGTAAGTGCTCACGATGGTAAAAGGTATCAAGGATCTCATCGTCAATACTATCAGTAGCACTGATGTCGAGTGCCGCTAAGCTTGCGTTGTTGCTGATGATTGCAGCATCTGTCTCGTTGTGTGGGTCGTTATGTGTGTCATGATGCTCATCGTTAGACTGACTCATGCCCTTATCCTTTTTATTGTTTTGTGGGGTTATTGCCTGATGGAATGCTGTGCTTAAATGGCACGAGTGCCGCAAGTATTTTGGGTATTTTACTAAGGCCACTATAACCAAGTTGTAGGTAGGCTACCAGTAGAAAATAATGCCAACCAACGCTTAACAAGAGAAAACCGGACTACTCACTGGTAGTCCGGTTGTATGTTTCTACAATTAGAACACTGAGGCAATAAGTTTACAGTTTAGCGGCAGCATCCGTGATGGCTTGTTTGCGCTCTTGTTCTTTGAGGCGTTCAAATTTACGCTTCTCTTGTAGCGCCATTTGCTCATCATCGAACACATCATAAGCTTCGACAATTTTTTGTACCAACTGGTGACGTACCACATCTTTTGAGTCAAATTTGGTGATATGAATCTCTTCGATACCGCTTAAGATATCCATCGCCTGCGCCAAACCTGACTTATGACCACGGGGCAAATCGACCTGCGTGATATCACCTGTGATGACCGCACGTGAGCCAAAGCCCAAGCGGGTCAAAAACATTTTCATCTGTTCTGGTGTGGTGTTTTGCGCTTCATCTAGAATGACAAATGAGTTGTTTAACGTACGACCACGCATGTAGGCCAGCGGCGCGACTTCGATAATCTGACGCTCAATCATTTTACCAACTTTTTCAAAGCCGAGCATCTCATACAGTGCGTCGTATAACGGGCGTAAATACGGATCAATTTTTTGGGTTAAATCCCCTGGTAAGAAGCCCAATTTTTCCCCAGCTTCTACCGCTGGACGCACCAATAAAATCCGCTCAATCTCATTGCGCTCAAGCATGTCGACCGCACAAGCGACGGCTAGATACGTTTTACCTGTACCAGCAGGTCCAATACCAAATGATACATCAGAGCTGAGGACGTTTTTGACATAGCGTTGTTGGTTGCCACCGCGAGGGACGATGCGCCCTTTACGAGTGCGTAAGCTAATGGGGGTAAACTCACTGGCGGCATCTAAGTCGTCTTCGTCTTCTGCATTATCAGAGTTTTGCTCATCGGCGTCCCTATCTTCATCGCGTGAGATGCTCGATTGGATGATCAGGTGCAACTCTTCTGCGCTGATGTCTTTGGTGTTTTGTGCTTCGTCTACCATCTTATAAATAATACGTTCACCGCGCTCAACACCGGTTACATCGCCACTAAGGCAGAAGTCGCCTTGGCGTTGAATGATTTTGATATCGAGGCGTTCTTGGATATATTTCATGTGATTGTTATATTCACCCAGCACGGTTTTGAGCTGTGCTGGGGTTAATGATTCAAACTTTATACGGCGGCTCATGGAATCAGTCAAGCGATTATCCTTGTGTTGTATGCCCGTTACTGTCGATCAGTTTTGTTTGATCAGTTCTGATTGGGTGACGGGCTTAAGAGATAAAATAGTCAGTTATGTGATATGGATTTTAAATAATAAAGATAAAAATAACGGTAACATTCTTATTGATTTTGTGGAGGAGGATAAGCAAGCATCTAGCCTTTATTATGGTAGATAGTTTCTAAAATTCAAGCCATACATTGGCTACATGGCGCTGTTTTTGTATGGCAATTGCAACCAATCTCGTCACTTTTATAGCGTAAGTGAATGCACGTGCCAATCACGTATAATTGACCTTTTAGATATGACGGTCAGCGATAGAGCGCGGCTCATATCAATACACTAGCGATATTGAGTGCGCTTGGCTTTACCAGTGCGATCATGACTTACTATAAGATCAAGTAAGTGCTGTGTCTATCGTTAAGAGCAGGGCATGTTAGGCAATTTGTGGTAATCTATGGGACATAAAATAGCGTTTTATCATTGAATTTAAAGTATAAGTAAAATGCTAAAGCCAGAAGATAAAAATAGGTTCCAGCAATGATTCATTGTATAGATGCATTGCATATCAAGAGCGTGCCCAACCGATTATAATAGGAATAATAATGACGCAAAACACTGATTCAAATTTATTGAATGCGACAAACGGACAGGCAATCACTGAGCAACAGGTGCTTATCGCGGGTGGTGGTCATGTTGGCTTGTCCTTTGCCCTACTGCTAGCACATCATGGGATTGCCAGCACTTTATTGGAAAAGAACAGTTATCCAACCATCAGTCCAACCGATGACAGTACTCGCAGTCATTACTTGGACAGTCGCAATACCGCGCTATCACGGCGTACCGTACAGATTTACCAAGAGATTGGACTGTGGGATGAGCTACAAAGTCATGCTTGCCGCATCGATGCGGTACAGATTAGTGAGCAAGGTAGCTTTGGGCGCGCGCAACTAAACAAAGCCAAAGAAAAAGTAGAATCATTTGGACAGGTGATGGAAAATGCTTGGCTGGGACGCAAGCTGTTGTTAGCGGCTCAGCAGTCGCCACTGATTACTTTGATCGATCATGCCAATGTGACGGCGGTTACGCAGCAAACAGATGGGGTGACGCTCAGCTTTAGCTATTATGGTGAAGAAGAACATGAGCAGCAACTACAAGCGAGTGTCTTGGTTGCATGTGATGGGCGCGACTCTACGGTGCGTCAGCTGTTAAATATTGGTACGACGACTCATGATTATGAGCAAACTGCGATCGTTGGCGTGGTCGAGACGGATAAACCACATGAGCACGTGGCAATCGAGCGTTTTAGCCCAGCCGGTCCGCTTGCCGTGCTGCCATTGACGGATCCAGAGGGCGATGGCAATGATGAATACCAAAAAGGATACAGACGTTCGGTCGTGTGGATCTGTCCTAAAGGTGAGGAGACGCAGTATTTAGAGGACGATGCGCACTTCTTGGCGACCCTACAGCAGGGCTTTGGGCAACGTGCTGGTAAGTTTGTGGCTGCGGGTCGCCGCGGCGCTTATCCACTGACTCGCGTACTGGCAGACAAACAAGTGGGGGGGCGCTGTGTCATCATGGGCAATGCCGCTCATACCTTGCATCCTGTGGCAGGGCAAGGTTTTAACCTTTGTATGCGCGATGCCCACGTATTGGCGCAAATGCTGAGTGCGCAAGTGCTCAGAGGTGAAGATATTGGCGATACACAGTTATTAAAACGCTATGAGCAGGCGCGTCAAACCGATCAAAAACGGGTCATTCGCTTCTGTGATGCCGTGGTTCATGGCTTTACTCATCCGAACCCAGCAGTGAAGCTGGCACGAAACATGGCTTTGGTTGCCTTTGATAAACTGCCAAACATCAAGCCACTGGTAGCGAATTATGCGATGGGTTTGAAATCGTAATATCGTCAGTTGCAAATAAAATCGATACGTTAATAGCAGCGTGCTAATGGGATACACTTTTCTTGCTGCTTACAAGCGTGACAGAGGCTGCGAAAAACTCCTCCCATTCAAACTGTATTGTTTTTAAATAGAATGGACTGTATCTACAAAAAATACGCGGATGCCTCAAGTTAGCAGTCATAAATATGATGAGCAGATTATCGCTCTACAAAGGATGTTCCATGAAAAATAACCATACACTCATTATTGGCAGCGGTATTGTTGGTGCCACACTGGCTTTAAAGCTGGCGCAAGCAAAAATGCCAGTGACGTTGATTGACGCACGTCCTGCGCGTGATGAATCGGCTTGGCAAGCGGTATTGAGCAAACGTGACGCCCGTGTTTATGCGCTAAGCTTAGCCAGTATTCACTTACTAACAGAGGTCGGCGCGTGGCAAAAAATTGCCGCCTCCAAGCGCAAAGCGGACTACTCGCAAATGCAGGTATGGCAGCTCAATGGCATGGGTGAGTTGTTGTTTGGTGATAGTAATGATCAAAACCTTGACGCAAAACTGCTCGGTAGTATGGTGGAGCCAGCGGTCATTGAACACGCACTATGGCAACGTTTATACAGCGAGGATATCAGTGACTACCTAACCATTATCGCTGGGCAAAAAGTTGTCAATATGGATTGGTTGGGCGCGCAGCAAGGCTACCGCGTGACTTTAGACGATGGTGCAGCAATTGAAGCGGCGCTAGTGGTGGGCGCTGATGGCCGTGGATCCTTTGTGCGTCAGCAAGCTGGGATTGAACTCGATACCTTAGATTATCATCAAACCGCGATTTGTTGTGCGATCCAAACCCAAAAACCGCATCAAGCGACCGCCCGCCAAGCCATGCTACCGACGGGCACGCTAGCGTTATTACCGTTAGCCGATATTACAGATGCCGATAAGGCCAATCCACAGTATTGGCAATCGATAGTCTGGACTTTGCCGCGCAATCAGGCATTGGCATTGATAGAGGAAGAGGATCGTTTTATCACGGACAAACTGGCTGCTGCTAGTCACTATGAACTGGGCGCTATTCAGAAAATTGAATCCATCGCCAGTTTTCCTTTGACCGCGCAACAAGCGAAAAGCTATGTCGCGGATAATTTGGTATTAATCGGTGACGCGGCCCATGGCGTCCATCCGCTGGCGGGTCAAGGGTTAAATCTGGGCATGCTTGATGTGAAGGCGTTAAGTGAGCAACTAGCGCATGACTTTGCTCGTAGTGGCGGGAAGCTTTGGGGCAGTAATCAAACGCTGCGTGCTTATGAGCGTTTACGCCGTCCGCATAATAGCCTGATGATGCACAGCTTTTCGGCGCTTAACTGGCTGTTTGCAGGGTCGCTTGCTCAAACGCGTCCCGTGCAGCAAATACGCAGTGAAGGGATGTATCGCGTTGGCAAAATAAAGCCACTGATGCGCTTGTTTGCTAAGCAGGCGAGCGGGGTTTAGAGGGTTACCCCAACGCCGAAAATAGTACCATCAGTACGGGTGAGACAATATTAATCAAAAAACCAAAACTAATCGCTAATGGCACGACTTTTAGACCACCTGATTGCTGAATAATAGGCAAAGTAAAGTCTAAACTGGTCGCGCCGCCAAGCCCAACTGCTGCTGATGGATATTTGCGCATAAAGACAGGAATAAACAGTAATGCAAAAAACTCACGTACTAAGTCATTAAATAACGCCACACTGCCCCAAACGGCTCCATAAGCATCGGTCATAACAATCGCGGATAGTGAGTACCAACCAAATCCTGAAGCCAGCGCCAAGCCCTTGGTCCACGATACTTCCGTAAATAACAGCGCAAAAATAAGCCCGCCCACCAGTACCGACAGCGTAAAGATGACACTCATCTCGACACCGCGTTTATTTAGTAGCACTTCTTTTAGGGTAATGCCTGAGCCTTTTAGTCCAATCCCGACCAGCAAAATTAATATCATTAGCATAACGGTCATGGTGTTTTCAGGGGGCATGTAATTTTCAGGTAAGAAGTAGCCGATTACCATACCAATCGCCACGCATATTACTTGCGCGAGGCTACCGCGGATACTGACGCGGTGCTCTTTTGATTTTACGCTGGGTTTTTTGGCATGCCATGGACGCAGACGATCAAAGAGCATGAGTACAAACAACCCCGTGCCTACGGTCAATATTGATAGTACGGTGACATAGAGCGTGATTTCGCCCAGCTGATTGCCAAGCCCTTCAACGTGCGATAGCTCAATACCGATTAGCGCTAAGATGATAAATATCAAATACGACAGGCCTTTATCCGCAAACTTCGTCATGGTGGGATTAGAGGGGATGGCAAAGCCAATAAACATTGGCATTAATACCAAAACAAGAGTAATTAGGCTTTGCATATCGGCAGGCTCATCAGTTTTTAACAAGCCGACGATTGTATCATATTAGGCCGTAGATACTGGTGTGAGTAGATAAAAATCCCCTTGTTTTTGCATGTTTATAAGGCGCTCATGGCTGTTGGTATGCGCTTAGTTGGTTGAGTCTTGTCTTGATTGACCGCCTCAAATGTGTGATTTTCATAAGGCCTGCAAGGCCAACTGATCGATAAAGGAGTAATGACACTTACTTTGGGCTGACAAGCCATGTCAGGATAATCTTGTCTATAATGGCCGCCGCGACTCTCAATGCGCTGATAAGCAGACTGAATAATCAAGGTCGCTAACTGTAATTGTCTTGCTAATTGTAAGTGGGCAAGCCTATCAGCGGCAGTAGCATTATTGGGGTCACAGGCGTCAGACTGACTGAACGTAGCGTGTTTAAGCCAATGCTGCCATTTTTGTACTTGTATAAGTGCTTGTTCTAATGACTCAGCATGACGCGTAATGCCCATGTTAGTGGTCATCAGTTGCTTTAATGCGGTGGTTATTTTGGTCACATCAGTGTCAGAGTGGCTACTGTCATCAGCCGCGTTATAAACAGACGAGTCAAATATCAATGAGGTAGAAGTTGGCAAAATCACAGGTTGTGTGTTTTTAAGGATTGGCGTCGCCCAAATCGTAAAAGTTTGTTGGGCTGCCTTGTCCTCATGTAGAGCGGTATTTGACGCTGTAATTTCTCTTAAATAACGTGGTAAATCAGTGGCGATGTTACGGCCAACGACCACGCATTCTAATAAAGAGTTGCTTGCCAAGCGGTTGGCGCCATGCAGTCCAGTGTAAGCAACTTCACCAGCGGCATATAGCCCTGCCACATCGGTCAACCCGTTGGCAGACGTGACCACGCCGCCGCAGCTATAGTGGGCGGTGGGCGCAACCGGAATCGGCTCTGTCGTCATATCAATGCCGAGCGCTAGCAACGTTTGGTCAATCTGCGGGAAATGCGCTTGTAAAAACGTCGCTGGCAAGTGACTGACGTCAAGATGGACATAACCAAGACCGTTTGTGTGTATTTGCTCAGCGATGGCACGGGCGACGATGTCTCGCGGGGCCAGTTCGGCTCGTGCGTCGATATCTAGCATAAAGCGCGCCCCTGTCTGCGGACAATACAGATGGCCGCCTTCACCTCGCAATGCTTCGGATATCAAAAAGCTGCTGTCGGCAAGCGCCAAGCCTGTCGGATGAAATTGGATGAACTCGAGATTTGCTAAGCGGCAGCCTGCTTGCCATGCCATCATCACCCCATCTCCGACACAGACATTGGGGGCGCTGGCGCGTTTAAACAATTGCCCTAAGCCGCCACTGGCCAGTACGACGGCGCGACTATAAAAGATACGCTGACGCTGATTGATATGATCAAAAACAAGCGCGCCTTGGCAATACTGAGTATCGTCGTCTAGAGAGCCACTTTCATTAAATGGCGATGTGAGTAAGTCCAGCGCTTCATGATAGGGCAGGATGGTAATATTGTCCGCAGCGTACGCTTTGGTGAACAAGGCATCCATAATATACCGACCAGTGGCATCATCGGCATGTGCCACTCGGCGGCATCCGTGACCCCCTTCTTTGGTTAAATGTAAGTCACTAATGTGCAATCCATTTAAAGACTTTTGTGAATTATCCTGCTGAGGAATTTGCGTGAAAGGCACGCCTTGATCGCACAGCCATTGAATCGCTTGCTGTCCGGCACTTAGAATGCTGGCGGTGTGATCAGCCTCACACAACCCAGCACCAGCGACTAGCGTATCCGCAATATGGTCAGTGACAGAGTCGTTTTTGTCTAAGCTTGCGGCGATACCGCCTTGCGCATAGTGACTTGAGCAGACATCCAGTGCAGCTTTACTTAATACCGTGACCTTTAACGACTGTGGCAAAGATAAGGCGGTGCTTAAACCAGCCAGCCCAGCCCCGATGATGAGGACGTCTGTTTGTCTGGTGTCATCAGCGCTATCGTTATCGTTCGTCGTATCAACTGTAAACGCCTCGCTCATCTTAGGCGGCTCCCACGTTGGCAAACAGCTCGCGGTCTTTAACGATATCCCCACTAGCGGCCACTCGCTGTTTTTGCGACTCGGCAAAATCGAGCATGCGTTGTAATGGTTTTTTGGCTGCTGCGGCCAGCTCAGGCGTCATTGATACTTCACCGCTATAACTGGTTAGACACTTCTCAATACCTTGCAAGCCATTCATCGCCATCCAAGGACAAAACGCACAGCTTTTGCAACTGGCGCTCTCACCAGCCGTCGGCGCGGCCAAAAAGCGTTTGGTTGGTGAGCGCTTTTGCATCTCGTGTAAGATGCCCAAGTCAGTAGCAACAATAAAGGTATCGGCGTCCATCTCATAAGTCGATTGCAATAGCTTACTGGTCGAGCCAACCACATCTGCAAGCTCAACGACACTATCAGGCGACTCAGGGTGTACCAGCACTTTTGCGTTTGGATGCTCATTTTTTAATTGCATCAGCTCAGTGGCTTTAAACTCGTTATGCACCAAGCATGAGCCTTGCCAAAGCAGCATATCTGCGCCAGTCTCACGGGCGATATATTTCCCCAAATGCCGATCAGGTCCCCAAATAATAGGCTCGCCTTGCGCATGTAAATGACGAATAATATCAATACCAACGGATGAGGTTACTACCCAGTCAGCCCGTGCTTTGACAGCAGCGCTGGTATTGGCATAGACAACGACAGTGCGCTCTGGGTGAGCATCACAGAATACGGAAAACTCATCAGCAGGGCAGCCCAAATCAAGCGAACACTCCGCCTCCAAATCTGGCATCAGCACGGTTTTTTCCATACTTAATATCTTGGCCGACTCTCCCATAAAGCGTACACCAGCGACCACTAACGTCTGCGCACTATGCGCTTGACCAAAGCGTGCCATCTCAAGCGAATCACCAACGCAGCCGCCCGTTGCTAACGCCAAATCTTGAATAAAAGGATCGACATAATAATGAGCGACCAGCACGGCATTATTATCTTTTAATAATTGTTTGATGTTTTCTTCAACCGCCAGGCGCTCGGTACGTGGCAAATCGGTTGGTATCTTGGCTTTGGCGTAGTCGATATTCATTTGAGTGGCGATGCGACTGTCCGTGCTCATGATGGGCGCGTCATACGGATAAGTTTTCATAAGGGCAACCTTTGGGGCAATAACGGCAAACTATATGCCGCTAAAATGAATCAATTAAACACAGCTTAGAGTAAACTGTTTTAATTATGCTCATTTTGAGCATAAAAACAAGTATTTTTTATCGCCTCACTGACAGTTGCTACTGATTTATACAAAATCGCCCTTCGTGATTATTATCCTTTTATCGTATCCAGCCGCTTATATTTACAAGGGCAAGCTATGATAATTAACGATTCACGCTATACTAAGCCAGGTGCTAACTATTCATTTCATTGTTTTTAGTGGCATTACTTTTAGTTACATTGTTTTCTTCTTACATTTTTAAAGTTAAAGGATAATTCCTAAAGTCATGACGTTGTCTTATTCACACGCACATCAGCAAGGTAGTGGCACGACAGAAGTAGTCGCGGTACTGGTTGCCATTACAGAACACAAGGCTCGGATTTTAACAGTCGATCAAGGCAAATTACTGCCCAACGGTCCACTGATGCCGTTGCACCGCTCGTTGCAAGCTGGCGTGCGGCAATGGGTTGAGGAGCAAACGCAGCAGCCGCTTGGTTATTTAGAGCAGCTATATACTTTTGTCGATACCAATAGGCGCAATATCGATGGTCATGCACTCGTCTATGTCAGCTATTTAGGGTTGGTGCAAGAGACGCAGACGCAGCAACTACAGAGTCAGGCATTATGGCGAGATTGGTACGACTATTTCCCTTGGGAAAATCATTTAGATGGTATACCAGATATCATCATGGATTTTATTGTGCCTGCGTTGTGGGCTTGGGCAAATACGGCAGAAGAGGAAGTCGTCCAGCAGCGACGGCGACAGCGTATCGGCCTATGCTGGGGGGTAAGTGAGTTATCTTTGGTGAATAGAGACCCCCAAAATATAGATACTGACAATGAGATAACGAGCGATACAGCGTATGGAAGTGGGGAGTGGGTCGCCGAGCATGTGTTACTGCGCTATGAGATGCTTTATGAGGCAGGACTCATACCTGAAGCACCGACTTATCCACCCAATTATCAAACTGGTGTCTCACCTACGGATTGGTCACAGCTGATGGGCGTACCCATGTATTATGATCATCGCCGCGTGATTGCTACGGCTATCTCACGGCTACGCGCTAAAATTGAGTATCGTCCGCTCATCTTTGGTTTGATGCCAGACGTGTTTACCTTATCGCAGTTACAGCAAAGCGTGGAAGCACTGTCGGGAGTGCGTTTACACAAGCAGAATTTTCGCCGCCTGCTCGAATCACAAAACCTTGTGACGGAGACAGGACAGAGTAGTAGCGCTCAGCGTGGTCGCCCTGCCAAGCTGTATCGCTTTCGGCATGATATTGAGCTGCAAAGCTTACTAATGGACAGTAAACTGCCTAAACGCAAATAGTTCTAAAATACGGTTATAGTTAATGCTAAATAAACAAGCAAGAAAAATTTGTACCAATCTAGTTGTCTCGCTTTTATAGCGACCTAACGATATCTTGGCTGATAAACATGTATTGGCCTCATAAAGTAGTGGACGGCACTTGCGAGGCTCATCACTTTACGCTATATTTATGCTCATTTTGAGTTTAATTAAATAACGTTTATGTAACTGATGGGCTGATATAAGGGTAAAAGATGATAGTTAAAAAAGAACCGGCACTGGATGACGTATTGCTTAGACCGTTGGTTGAAGCTGCATTAATTGAAGATCTAGGCAGGCGCGGTGATGTTACCTCGCAAGCGACCATTCCCGCTGAGATGCAAGCGCAATTGCAGATTAAGGCGCGGCAAGCAGGTGTGATATGCGGTATGGATTTAGCGCGTTTATCTTTTGCTTTAGTTGATGCACAAATTGAATTTAAGGCGCAAGTCCATGATGGCGAAAACGTTGCAGCTGGTGCCGTACTGGCCACCGTTCGCGGTAATGCCCGCCATTTATTGACAGCTGAGCGCACGGCGTTAAACTTTATGACGCATCTTAGCGGCATTGCGACAGATACGAGACAGATTGTCGACAGCATCGCCGCATTTCCGGCACAAATTACCTGTACGCGGAAAACCATTCCAGGGTTACGTATCGTACAAAAATACGCGGTACGCTGCGGCGGCGGTCGCAATCATCGCTTGGGTTTGGATGATTCGATTTTAATCAAAGACAACCATATTGCCATCGCTGGTGATATAAAAACCGCCATTCAACAGGCCCAAGACTTTGCTGGTCATTTAATTCCCGTAGAAGTCGAAGTTGATACGCTAGAACAACTAGAGCAGGCTCTAGATGCGGGCGCGAACTTAGTACTGCTGGATAATATGGCGCCCGAGGTGTTGTCGAAGGCGGTCGCAATGTGTCAAGGTCGCGCTAAGACGGAAGCATCAGGTGGTATCACGCCCGAAACGGTACAAGCGGCTGCAAAGACAGGCGTTGATTTTATTGCGATGGGGTATTTGACACACAGTAGCACGGCGTTAGATATTGGTTTGGATTTTAGCGCATAGGGCGTGAAGCGTTGAGTTACGCTCTAATGGGGAGGATTTCTACTACGCAATTTACGATTAATTTTGTGAGTGACTCACTTGTCAGAAACTTCTATGGCGCTGAGTTATTGGCAAGAATGTATATAGGCGCAATTCGGCAAAGTTAATGATTTTATTAGCTTATCTGCCTATGTTACAATGCCATTTTTAACCGCCTGTTGGGTCATCGTTGCACGCGCACGATGACCTTATCTTTTTGCATAAGTGGTATTAATAGACAAGCGAGCGCTCAGTGAATACTGAAATTATCAAAATAATCTTAGCCTTTATGGTATTGATTAATCCATTTAGCGCCTTAACGCTATTTTTGGATTTGACCCGTGGTTATTCAATGAATAACCGCCGCAAAGTTGCGCGCGTTGCTTGTCTGACGATTTTTATTACCATTAGCTTTTTTACCGTGGCCGGTGAGACGCTGCTAAAAACCCTCGGTATTTCCATCGGCTCGTTTCAGTTAGCGGGTGGTATCTTGGTGTTTTTGATTGCTCTCAACATGATGAATGGCGAGGGCAATCCTGTTAAGCCTGATCAAGAAAATTTTGATGTTGATCACGTACAAGACTCGCCACCAACGATGGCAGCGGCAGTGGTTCCACTTGCTATTCCGATGATGATTGGCCCAGGTGGTATCTCAACGGTTATTATCTACTCTTCACAAGTCTCTGGTATTTTGCAGGTATCAGCCATATTAATTGCTGGGTTATTTATCAGCTTTTTTTGTTATTTAGCATTGATGGCAGCAGGTCGTATCAGTCGTTTACTGGGTGATACTGGGCTGAATATTATGAGCCGAATCATGGGTATGCTACTTGCGGCAGTCTCTATTGAAATTATCGTGAATGGCTTGCGCACCCTATTTCCGGATTTGGTGTAAGTGTTTTTGTACTTTCAGTATAGGCAGTTCAAAATAACATTGATACGTTAATAGCCACGTGCGACTGGTATAAGTTTCCCTTGCTTGCTGCTAATACAGAGGCTGCGAAAAATTCATTCCAGTCGCCTTATATCGTTTTTAAAGTGAATCGACTATAGTGGCAGCTGACTTGCAAATAGGCGGTATTAGTAACGCTGTCAATGTGAGAGGTGATTTAAAATTTGCGGTTAAAAACATAAGAACTATTGTTAATCATCAGTATTTATTTTAAAAACCAAACACTTAACGGTGTTTGGTTTTTTTATTTTTCTAAGCAGTGTTATTGGTTAGCTAGCAGTTTTTAGGATGGCTGATGCTATCAACTCTGGTACAAATGCCAAGCCAAATATAGCATCAGTACGCCTACTAACGCGTCGAGTATATTCCACGCTTTTGGCTTGGCAAACAGTGGCCTGAGCAGACGCGCACCGTATCCCAAAGCAAAAAAGAAAAAAAACGAGGCGCTAATCGCGCCAACTGCAAAAGTCAGTTTACTACTTGCGCCTGTTGAAACCATGCCGACGAGTACCAATGTATCTAAGTAGACATGAGGGTTTAACCACGTAAAGCCAAAGCAAAGTAATAGGGCTTTTTTTAAGCTGGTGACAACTTGACCCTCGACAGTGAGCGCGTGTGACACGCTTACACTTGCGTACAGACTTTGCAATCCGTAGCCTAGCAAAAACACAACACCAGCGAACTTTGCGATGTCCACAACTTGCGGATAGCGTGCCGTGACTGCGCCAAAACCGCCGACGCCAGCTGTGATCAAAAATGCGTCACTCACGGCGCAAAACAAGCACACAAAAAATATGTGTTCGCGCTTGAGCCCTTGTTTGAGTACAAAAGCGTTTTGTGAGCCAATCGCGATGATAAGCGACAGCCCAAGTAAGAATCCAGACAGATAATCGGACGCGTTCATAATTGGGTGTTTGGCGTTTTGAAGGCTAGAGGAGTTGACATTTTGCTTACTGGCACAGTCGTAAAAAGCTGTTAAGATACGCTATTGAACGAATGTGTGCAATACAAGCGTGATGTGAGAGTGTGAATACATTGGACGAGAGTAAGGTAGGTTATGGTGGTCAGTCTGACAAGAATACTACAGTCATTTGGGCAAGCTCAAGATGACCTGCCAACGTTAGCCGCTAAAAAGGCTCAGGCAGTGAGTGTCAGTCATGACGCAGATGTTGATGACGTTAGTAATAATAGCCATCAAGCAAATAGTGGTCATTCTGCGCTTACGCCGCCTGAGCGTGCAGACCGTATTTGTGATGCTTTAGCGCAAGTAAATGATATTCGCTCACCTACGCCCTTGACGGATCGCTATTTGGTCAATCGTGCCGACAGGCGCCCGAGCAATAGACCTCCTTTTGACCCAGATACCTTATGGTATCTCAAACATGGACGCTGTCCGATTATGACTGAGCTTGTTGATGTGGTTGATGCCGCCACCCTAAACGCCATGCCGATTGAGGCTGTTGCGATACTTGACCGCATTAATGGTAAGTTAAAGCGCTACCGTGAGTGGAGTCATGAGCTGAATGAGCAGCAACAACAGCAGCACAATGAGCGCCAATTTGTGATCGATAAGCTTGTAGGCGAGAGTATACCTGAAGCCCTATATCATTATGAGCAACTGCAACGCTTTAGTCCGCACCGTACCAAAAATAGTATGGTGCAGGGCAAAATGACCGCAGGGGATATGCTGACCGATTTGTTTTTAGAGATTGATTACGAGCTTGATGAACTTTTAGATGAGTTGCATCAAACGGTCATGAACCGTTTGGCTTCGACACATCGTTATGTCAAAAGCCGTACGCAAAGCTAATGTCTCTACACTTAACTAAATACAAGCGATTAAAAATGGTTTATCAAAAACGCTTCCTTTAATACAAAGATGTTGAAGAGATATTGATAATAATAAGAGGACAATCTGATGACCCAAGTCACTGCGATGTTCGTGATGTTTATTTTATACGGGGTGCTACCAGCAGCGGGATTGTACCTCGGGTATCGTGGCATTAAAAAAGTCACTGCGCCTAAGATGCTTGAATATGAAGCAATGCCGCAGTTGGGCTACATTCCTGAAAAAAGCTTACCGGCGGAAGTCAAAGAAGCGCTTGCCCAAATCAACCAAAAGGGCGAAAAACTGCGGGTCATTTATGGGGATACCAATAATGATGGAAAAATTGATGATAAGGACACTGTTAATGAGACTTATATCATGATCCAAAACTTAATGGATACCCACATACCTCAGGCAGTAGCGGATTATCGTCGCTTGCATGACCTAGAGGGTGCTCGTGCTGATACGACCAAAATTAAGCACTCTGATGTTACGGGCAAAGAAGCGCTACTCGAAGTACTGAGGACGATTAATGCTCAGTTCGATGACTTGCTTAGTGCCTCCTACCATCAAGACGGGCAAAAACTGCTGGTGACTAATAGGTACCTACAAAAGCGTTTTGACAATCCAGAAACCGATGTGGCTGTTCCATCCCTAAATCATAGTAGAGAAACAAGTGAGGGTTCAGAAGACGCTCGCGATAAAAATTCTGCAACTGAGAATATTAAACTGTGAACGATAGATGATGTGTATTAAATGATAGGGCACACGTTTGAACAAGTCATAGTGAGCGTATATGAGTATATTGATAGGTATTGGCGTCGCGACGATGGTTACCACTGTTTATTTGGGTAGAAAGGGCTGGCAAGCGTTGCACAAAGCGGTTGGCATCACCCCAGGTGTACTCACGTATCAAGATGATAATGCGCCATTGACGTTATCTACTGTCAGCTGGCAACAGCTACATTTGAATAAAAAACACCTGAAAAATTTGCCCGAGCAGCAACTGCGTCAACTACAATGTATTGATAAAAAAGTACATAGCTATCAAACGTATCAAAAAGAATTAGAAGCGCAGCATAAAAAATCTGTCGTCACTGAGCAACAGTTTATATTGCATAAGATGTTGCACACTCGGTTGCCTGAAATGCTGGCCAGTTATCACCAATTAGCCAATATCCATACAAGCGCTCAACATGTGAGTAATGAAAAAAAAGCGGAAGCCAGTGAGTTATTACAGCCAATCTTAGATAACATTGAGCAGCGTCTGGATTGTCTACTAGAGCAAATAGAGACGCAGCAGTTACAAGCGTTACGAGTCATGAATCATTATATTGATAGCCACGATGACTAAAACATGCCAAGACCAAAAATTTTGATGGGCTCGGCGATGTAAAAATATCTCCCTTTAGATGAGGGTCAATCTCCATTTACTTTATTGGTTACTCAACCTGCTGATGATACTATGGTTACATTGCTCCTAACTCAACAGTTCAGCACAAAAAAGCTGCCAATGACTATTGATCAATGGCAGCTTTTTTATGGCTTACCTTAAATCTATAAGAGACTTAAGGCAAGGGTCAATTAACGCTTGTCGTTGCGGTCACGCGTATTGCGTGTGCCGCGGCTGGCAGGGCTCGCACTACTTTTAGGCTTTGCACTGTTACTACGGCTATCGCTACGATTGTCAGTGCGACGCGCTTTGAGTGGTTTGTTTTTGATACGTTCTTGTTTCTCTTTTGCCGCCCCGTGTAGGCCAGTACCATAACGTGGGCGTAGGCTCACTAAGTCCGTTAACGTATTGATGTCTTTTTTATCCAGCTCTAAGAAGCGGCCAGTACGTAACTCTTTTGGTAGGGCAATCGTCCCATAGCGCGTACGCAGTAGACGGCTGACTTTTAGTCCTTGCGACTCAAACAAACGGCGTACTTCACGATTACGACCTTCTTTTAGTTTGACGTGATACCATTTGTTGACGCCTTCACCGCCGCCTTCTTTGATGTCTTCAAACTGTGCCATGCCGTCTTCTAACATCACACCAGCAGTCAGCGCACGAGCGATATCGGGAGTGACTTCACCCAATACGCGTACGGCATATTCGCGGGTCACTTCGCTTGATGGATGCATCAAACGATGCGCCATTTCACCGTCATTGGTAAACAGTAACAGGCCAGTTGAGTTAATATCTAGACGTCCGACCATGACCCAGCGATCATGCGTCAGTTTTGGTAAGCGTTCAAAGACCGTTGGACGGCCTTCTGGATCCTTGGCAGAGCAAACTTCACCTTCCGGTTTATAGTAAGCGATCACACGGCGACGCTTCTCATTTTCAGCGGTGTATTTAATCTGACGACCATCAACGCGAATTTCATCACCTTGCTCAACGCGATCACCAATGGTTGCTGGACCGTTATTAACTGTTACGCGGCCTGCTTTAATGACTTCTTCCATTTGGCGGCGTGAACCAAGACCCATACGGGCGAGTGCTTTTTGGAGTTTTTCGTCTTTCATTACGATATCCTTGAATCGGGTTGGTTTTTACATTTCTCAATGTAGGAATATGCGCGATGTGTATACATTACCTTATGATATACAAGAGATGTAATTTTTCATCGCACGCTGCATTATACTAGTAAACGACATGCGATATGAGATTTTTTGACTTCTTTATCTGACCAGTACATTCCTATCTTTTACTTGTACCATCTTAAAAGACTAAGAAGCAAAAACTAAAAATTAGGAATTTATACTTAGCAGGACGAATTTTAAGTCATGAATTAATGATGGACTTGCAGAGGTATACGGTTATGCAGCTTTTCGTGTAGTATTAACGTTTTTTTAGCATACCTAACATTGTTAGTAGCAAACAAGAATTATATTAAATTTGGATTGTTATGTATAAGAATGTCTTTTTGTATCAAACAAGACCAACTCCACTGCATAGTAGAAAACTTATGTTATTATGCCGTTTATTTATGTTAAAAAAGTAAAGTTAGAGTGATTTTCTAGTGAAGTTGCTTTCAAAATTTTGCGTGATTGCGATGATTGATGAGGCCCTTTTATATGAGACAGGCAACTAAGCTGTTAAGTACAGCGTGTTTATTACTTAGCAGTATGCTTTATGGGTGTGCTACGACAACTATTAATTCGGGACTTCAAGCTGGTGAGTTGCCACCAAGTGGTTCTTTTACTGCAGAGAACGGTATTAATTTCAATGTGCAGCCGCTTACGCTTGCTACCTTACCTCCTAAGCAAGTGGCTCGTTCGCAACCTGGCAGTAATCTAGCGGCTTTATTACAGTCCTCTAGTCGAGAAAATTATCGCATCGCACCATCAGACATACTAAGTATCACTTTGGTAAGTTATCCTGATATAACGGCCGCTGGTAGTACTGGGTACCCAGTTGATCAGCAGGGATATATTCAATTTCCTCTGATTGGACGTATCAAAGCCAGTGGCCTGAGCGTACCTCAGTTTACTAGTAATTTGCGCGCGCGCCTACAGCGTTATTTAAGATATCCAGATCCACAGGTAAAAATTGCCGAATATCGTGGCAACAAATTTTTTATTGATGGTGAAGTTAATACGCCTGGCGAATTTAAAATTACTGATGCGCCGGTTTCATTATATAGCGCAATATCGATGGCAGGCGGGGCAACCGATCTTGGTGACTCAAATAAAATTGTACTAAGGCGCAATGGCACAGACTATCGTATAGGTCTACAGTCACTGCAACAAATGGGTGTGTCAGCCAATCAAATCTATATCCAAGACGGTGACGCTATTCGCGTTAGTAGTGAAGATATCAATAAAGTGTATGTCTTGGGTGAGTTTGGCAAAGTTGCTCCTGTTCCTATTCTTGATCAAGGATTAAACTTGGCGCAAGTACTGGGAGAATCAGCAGGTTTGAACTCGAATACAGCCAATGCTGCTAAAATCTACGTGGTACGTGACCAACCAGAGTATCAGCGTACGAATATCTACTATGTTGATATGCAGGCACTCACCAGCTTTCCACTTGCTAGTCGTTTTGAGATGCAGCCTAACGATATCGTCTATGTGGATCCAACAGGGCTAACTCGTTGGAACCGTGTTATCAGCTCACTACTACCATCAACCTCAGCGATCAGAAGCTTTTCAAGTTTATAGGGAGTCATCAGCATGGCGTTTGATAATATTTTAGTGGTATGCGTGGGTAATATTTGTCGTAGCCCCATGGCAGAAGCATTATTAAAACAACGTTATCCTTATAAAAACATCGACTCTGCAGGTGTTGGCGCTTTAGTTGGTCATCCTGCAGATCCCGCTGCCCTAGAGATCATGACTAAGCAACAGCTTGATATCACCAAACATGCGGCAAAACAGATTGATGAGCATTTGGCAAAAAAAGCTGATCTGATTTTTACCATGTCAGACAGTCAGACCAAGTGGATTGAGGAGCGTTGGCCGTTTTGCCGTGGCAAAACTTTTAAGCTTGGACATTGGCAAGACAAAGATATTGCTGACCCTTATAAACATGATATGAGTGCTTTTGAAACAGCATACCAAGATATTGTTAATAGTCTCGCGCAATGGGATGATAAAGTTAGCTAAACAGCGGCCATTAAAAGACTAACCTTAAGTGATGAACATACAGTTATGAATACAGATTCAAAGAATTTATCAAACTCTGCCTCTAAAGAAGACAATGACGACATTGATCTTATGGCGCTGCTGTTTGCTATTTTGCGTGGCTGGAAAACCATACTCTTTTTTGCATTAATAGGTTTGCTAATAGGGGTGCTTTATGGTCGTTATGTAAACCCTACATTCAAATCCGATGCGTTGATACAAATAGAAGAAAACTCTCAAGGTATATCAGCGTTGGGTGCCAGTGCTTCAGAGCTCATCGCACCACAGGCTAGCAAAGCGCAAACGGAGGCTGAGCTGATACGATCTCGTATGATACTAGAACCTGTAGTAGATAAGTTGAATTTACGTATAAAACTTATGGACCCTTCTATCGGATATCTTGATAAGATCAAAAGTGATCGTGTTGCTACCCAAATCAACACTCCTGATGGCGTGTCATTAAGAACTGAAGACGGTGACGCCCAGGTTAGTCAATTTAATGTATCGCAGGGCTATTTAAACCAAACATTCACTTTGACCAGGTCGGACACAGGTTTTGTACTTAGTAATGGATTTGATGACTTTAACGGTCAGTTTAACAAGTCGCATTTATTTAAGGGTACAGACGGTCAGGTTCAAATAAATGTCACTGATTTACCTCTTAATTCTCACCCTATTAATATAAATAAACAATCATTACAAATTTCGACTGATATTATAAATAGTAAGTTATCCGTAGTCGAACAGGGTCAGCAGACAGGTATCGTTGAACTGTCTATGACAGGATCGAACCAACAGCAAGCCAGCTTGATTTTGAAAGAAATTATTCTTTCTTACATAGATCAGAATCAGACCCGTGGATCTGAAGAAACGACTAAAACAATTAAATTTATGGAAACACAGATTCCAACCCTAAAGAAAAAGCTAGAGGCCTCTGAAGCAAAATTTAATGAATTTCGTGCAAAGAATGGCACTATTGACGTTAGTCAGGAAGCGGAAATATTATTGGCAGAGAATGCACAGATTGATTCGCAATTGAGTGAGCTTAAGCTGAAAAAAGCGGAGCTAACGACTTATTATACAGAAGATCATCCATTGGTCATCCAAATAAATGACCAGCTTACAGTGTTGAATAGTAGAAAGCAGAGAATAAACGACACTATTGCAGGTTTACCTGAGGTACAAAGAGAGTTTTTACAACTGTCTGAAGATACAGCAATCAATAGAGAGATTTATTTGACGCTACTCAAGAACTATGAGCAGCTGAAGGTAGTTAGAGCTGGACAAATTGGCTACGCTCGTATCATTGATTTACCTATTAATACTTTCAATGCTATTGCACCAAATAAGCCACAAATTTGGGTGTTAGCAACGTTATTGGGTGCTATGTTAGGTGCAGTGCTAGTACTACTGAAGAGCTTACTTAGAAACGTGGTTAAAGACCCTGAGCGTATTGAAGCCAAGACAGGTGTGCCTGTAGTAGCAACAGTCCCACGCTCTCCACTGCTGACAAGACTGCGTAAGAATAAGAAAGCGCCTAATCGTTTATTGGCCTATATCGATCACAATAGCTTAAGCTACGAAGCCATCAAAAGCTTAAGAACGAATCTGATGTTTGGCATGCCAGTGCAAGGGAGAGCAGGACAGCGAGCGAAAGTTATCCTGATCACGGGCGAAAGCCCTGGTGTCGGTAAATCCTTTATCTCTGCTAACTTAACAGAAGTGTTTGCTCAGTTAGATAAAAAAGTTCTAATTATGGATGCTGACATGCGTTTGGGTGAACTGCATAAAATGTTTAGTATGAGTCAAGAGAACGGCTTAGCTGACTATTTATCGCAAGATGTGTTATCACAACACACGACTCATTTTTCGCAAAACAACTCTCAAGTCCCAGAAGCTATTAACACTCAAGCGGTTAGCAATCTAGCAAGCTTTATCCATCCGACTGGTATAGATAATATTGACTTTATGCCACGAGGTCAGCATCCACGTAACCCTGCCTCACTATTGGCGAATGGTAAATTTAACCATTTAATGACGGAACTAAATCTGCACTATGATTATATTGTGATCGACTCGCCGCCAGTATTAGCAGCTTCTGACGCTATGATATTAGCACAGCACGCTGATAAGGTACTGATGGTCACCAGATATGATGATTCGATAGAAGGGCAGTTGGTTTATGCTGTTAATCAGATGAATAAAGCCAATATACAAGTTGACGGTATCATTCTTAACGATGTACAACAAGGACTTACGAGTAAATATAGTTATCACTACAGTTACGCTTATGGTGATAACCAGTGACTAGATTTTTAGTAGCTTTACCTACATTAATATCCTTTGAGTAGTTGAGTGTTATGTCCTTAAAGTCAGAAACTAAAAGTGCGTACCAGTCACTGAATGCTAAAATTGGCTGGCTACAACGTATAGCCGAATACTTGTTGTCATTACCTCGTAGCGTTAAGCGCGCAATTTTGCTTAGTACAGACTTGATATCGTCATTAACTTGTCTATTCTTAGCCTTATCTTTACGCTACGGTTATCTGGGCAATCATATTGGATTAGTGGCATTATTTTTTTACGCCGTTATCCCTATCGTGGGCTTGTACGCGATAGGGTTTTATAGAGGTGTGGCTAGAGGTTTCTTTGATGCCGTCATGGCAAACGTCTCGCAGTTATTTTTTTTGCTGATTGTCTTTTATGAAGTCGTTATTTCGTTTGATGTCTTTCCTTACATGCCGCGTTCAGCTCCTATCATATTTTTATTTCTATTCTTTATTTGGCTATGGAATAGTAGGCTAACTATCCGTGAGTTCTTAACGCGCTTACAAGGAAAAAACCAACAAGGTGCTAGAGTCGAAGGTGGTTACGATAATGTCATTATTTATGGCGGAGGAGAGGCAGGTCGTGACTTATTAGAAGGCTTAAGAAACTCACATAAGTATAATGTTGTGGCTTATATCGATGATGACCCACAGCTTACAGGTGCTTACTTACTTGGCAAAAAGATTTATCCGGCTCATGACTTAATAAGCTTGGTAGAGAAGCTTGATATTGCACAGGTTTTCTTGGCTATTCCGTCTATCAGTCGTGCCCAAAAAAGAGACATTATAGATAAGCTTTCAAGTATTGCTGTAAAAATAAAAGAGTTACCAAGTCTAGAAGAAATCGCCGATGAAAAAGTAACGGTCAGTAGCATGCGCAAGGTGGACATCTTAGATGTACTAGATCGTCAAACTGTTGAGCCGGACGCGCGCCTACTACAAAAAAACATCAGCGGTAAATGCGTACTGGTCACGGGCGCTGGTGGCTCTATCGGTAGTGAGCTGTGCCGTCAAGTGATTAAGAACCAGCCCAAATGTCTTGTGCTCTATGAGCTGTCTGAATTTGCCCTTTATAGTATCCATCAAGAGTTAACTGTAAAACAAGCCAACACCCCTGCTTATCAAAACATTGAAATAGTCGCCGTCATCGGTAACGTCACTAATGAATCGAACCTGCTTAGAATACTGAATCTCCATAATATACAGACGGTTTATCATGCTGCCGCCTATAAACATGTGCCTATGGTAGAGCATAACCCCTTTGAAGGCGTTATTAATAACACCAAAGGCACTTATCACTGTGCGCGAGCAGCTATCGAAGCCAATGTCGAAACCTTCGTGCTTATCTCTACTGATAAAGCAGTAAGACCGACTAATGTGATGGGCGCTTCTAAACGTTTAGCAGAGTTGGTTTGCCAAGCGCTAAGTCAGACAGATAGTCAGACCTGTATTAGTATGGTGCGCTTTGGTAATGTCCTAGGCTCTTCAGGCTCTGTGGTACCGCTATTTACTAAGCAGATCGAACAAGGCAAGCCGATCACAGTTACCCATCCTGATGTAACTCGTTACTTTATGACGATTCCAGAGGCAGCGAACTTAGTCATCCAAGCTGGTGCCATGGCATCAGGTGGTGAGGTGTTTGTCCTCGATATGGGAGAGCCAGTCAAAATCGTTGATTTGGCACACCGAATGATTCATTTAAGTGGTTTTGATGTTAAAGATGCCGCGCATCCTGAGGGTGATGTTGAAGTCATCTTTACGGGTCTTAGAGCCGGAGAAAAACTCTATGAAGAGCTGATTATCGGTGAAGATAATATTGAAACCACTTATCATCCATTGATTATGCAAGCGATAGAGCACAGTTTCCCATTAGATGAGATTGAATCGGTGTTGTTTGAGCTTATCGAAAAACAAAAACAGTTTGATGTCACTTGGCTTAAGCAGCAGTTTCAGCAGTTTGTAGCGGGCTATCAAGAAACGCCATAGCCATAGTAGGTATAGTAAAGTTATTTAGAGAAATTACTTTAAGTGTAAACCACGAATACCAAATAATGAACATATAAAAAGTAATTGCTTTATTTTTAAATGCGAAACTAAATAGGTTGTTTATGAAAATATTAATTACGGGTGGGGCGGGTTTTATCGGCTCTGCTGTTATACGTCACGTTATTAACAATACTGACGATAAAGTTTTGAATGTTGATAAATTAACCTATGCGGGTAATTTAGAATCACTCAAAGAAATTGATCAGAGTCCGAGATATGAATTTCAACAGATTGATATCTGTGATAAAGAGGCATTAGAGAAAGCATTTGACAATTATCAGCCGAATCTTGTCATGCATCTAGCTGCAGAGTCGCATGTAGATCGCTCAATTGATGGACCTGCCGAATTTATCAATACTAATATCGTGGGTACTTATACGTTACTAGAAGTTGCGCGTGCATACTGGCAAAAACTTAATGATGTAGAAAAGTCTGAATTTAGATTTCATCATATTTCTACCGATGAGGTTTATGGTGACCTAGAAGGTACGACTGATTTATTTATTGAAACTACACCTTATGCACCAAGCTCACCTTATTCTGCGTCTAAAGCAAGTTCTGATCACTTAGTACGCGCATGGCATCGTACTTATGGTTTCCCTATTTTAGTCACTAATTGCTCTAATAATTATGGACCATACCATTTTCCTGAAAAGCTTATTCCGTTAGTTATCTTAAATGCTTTAGACGGTAAGGCTTTGCCTATTTATGGCAAAGGTAATCAAATACGTGATTGGTTGTTTGTAGAAGACCATGCCCGTGCTCTATATAAAGTAGTAACTGAAGGTGAAGTAGGTGAAACTTATAATATTGGCGGACACAATGAGAAGCAGAATATTGAAGTAGTGAAAACGATTTGTCAAATTTTAGATGAATTACAGCCTCGTGCCGAGGGGAATCAATATGAGTCGTTAATCACGTTTGTAAAAGACCGTCCAGGACATGATTTGCGCTATGCCATCGATGCTAGCAAAATTGCGAATGAGTTAAATTGGACGCCGACAGAGACGTTTGATAGTGGTATTAGAAAAACAGTGGAATGGTATTTAAATAGTATGGAATGGTGTAGTCGCGTACAAGATGGCAGCTACCAACGTGAAAGATTAGGAGCAGGTGAATAAATGAACACAAAAGGTATTATCTTAGCAGGCGGTTCAGGAACGCGGTTATACCCGATTACTAAGGGTGTGTCTAAACAGTTGCTACCCATCTACGACAAACCAATGATCTACTATCCGTTATCTGTACTTATGCTAGCTGGTATTCGTGAGGTACTTGTTATTAGTACTCCTGACGACATTGATGGATTTAAACGTTTATTGGGTGATGGTAGTGAATTAGGTATTGATATCAGCTATACGGTGCAGCCCAGCCCAGATGGGTTAGCGCAGGCTTTTATCCTCGGTGAAAAATTCATCGGTGATAGTAACGTCTGTTTAGTACTTGGCGATAATATTTTTTATGGTCAGGGATTTACTCCGCTATTGCGTCAAGCCATCAATCGCCAAAAAGGAGCGACTGTCTTTGGCTATCAAGTAAAAGACCCTGAACGTTTTGGGGTTGTTGAGTTTAATGATAATAAACGGGCTATCTCAATTGAGGAGAAGCCTGCTAAGCCTAAGTCCAACTATGCTGTGACCGGCTTATATTTCTATGACAACGATGTGATAGAGATTGCCAAACAGGTTAAACCTTCAGATCGAGGTGAACTTGAGATTACTACAGTCAATCAGATGTATATGGAACGTGGTGACTTAAATGTTGAGCTATTAGGCCGTGGTTTTGCTTGGCTAGATACTGGTACTCATGAAAGCTTACTTGAAGCAGGCATGTTTGTAGAGACGATTGAGAAGCGTCAAGGCTATAAAATAGCTTGCTTAGAAGAAATTGCTTACCATAACGGTTGGTTAACTAAGCAAGATTTACAAAAAACAGGTGAACAACTTAGCAAAAATAGCTATGGACAATATTTGCTAGATTTAATAAAAGGCTAATAGTATGAGCTTATTTAAATGGATCGATTTTCCTGCTTTGGGGGATGAACGTGGCTTCTTAGTTGCTTTGGAAGCAGAGGAGTCTGTTCCTTTTGCGATTAAGCGCGTCTATTATATCTTTGGCACACGTGAAGGCGAGGCTAGAGGTTTTCATGCGCATAAAAAGCTTCAGCAGGTTGCTATATGCATTACAGGTAAATGCCGTATGATATTAGATGATGGTGAGGAACGTAGCGAAGCACGGCTAGACTCACCTACTAAAGGCTTAGTGATTGGAGATTTGGTCTGGCGTGAAATGCATGACTTTAGTGAGGACTGTGTTCTTTTAGTACTTGCTAGTGAGCATTATGATGAAAGCGATTATATTCGCGATTATGATGAATTTAAAAATCAGGTTAAACTATGAGTTTTATTCACTCCCTTGCTGATGTTCAAAGTCAAAATATTGGCGAAGATACAAAAATTTGGCAGTTCTGTGTAGTTTTAGAACATGCCGTAATTGGTAATAACTGTAATATTAACGCGCAAGTTCTAATAGAAAATGATGTCATAATTGGTGACAACGTTACTGTAAAGCCCGGTGTCCAAATATGGGACGGTACCAAAATAGAAAATAATGTGTTCATTGGACCAAATGCTACCTTTACCAATGACCTATTACCACGTTCTAAAGAGTATCCTGAAGCTTTCTCGGGAATAACCTTAAAGCAAGGGTCAAGTATAGGCGCGAACGCCACCATACTTCCAGGAATTACAGTAGGTGAAAGAGCTATGGTAGGCGCTGGGGCTGTAGTAACTAAAAATGTCCCAGATTACGCAGTAGTCGTTGGCAACCCCGCTAAAGTGATTAGGTATATCAAATGATTCCCTTTTTAGATCTAAAAAATATAAATGCACAATACCGAGATCAACTCATTGAAGCCTGTACTCGAGTCATCGATTCAGGTTGGTATATTACTGGCAATGAATTAAGTAGTTTCGAGCAAAACTTTGCCGCTTATTGTGGCACTAAACATGCAATTGGTGTTGCCAATGGTTTAGAGGCCCTTATCCTTACTCTGCGAGCTTGGAAAGAGCTGGGTAAACTTAAAGCTGGTGACGAAATTATTGTTCCTGCTAATACCTATATTGCGAGCATCTTAGCCATTAGTGCAAACGATCTGACTCCTATCTTAGTAGAGCCTGACTTAATAACATACAACTTATCTCCTAAGAACACTCAAGCAGCGATTACCGATAAGACCCGAGCCATTTTGCCTGTGCATCTGTACGGTCAGTTAGCTGACATGCTTACGTTAATGAAGATTGCCAAAGAGCATGATTTATTGGTGTTAGAAGACTCAGCTCAAGCGCATGGTGCCAGTATTGATGGCAAAAAAGCAGGCAATTGGGGTAATGCTAGTGCATTCAGCTTCTATCCAGGTAAGAATTTAGGGGCACTAGGTGATGCAGGGGCGGTAACGACTAATGATGACGAATTAGCTAAGACGTTACGTGCCCTACGCAATTATGGCTCACATGAAAAATATAAAAACCTGTTTCAAGGAGTCAATAGCCGCTTAGATGAAATTCAAGCCGCTGTGCTTAATGTAAAGCTGCCTTATTTAGATAAAGAAATCGCTCACCGCCGTCAAGTAGCACAGACTTATTTAGAGGGCATTGATAGTCCTTATATTACTTTGCCTAATCAAGCAGGCGAAGCGCACGTTTGGCATGTCTTCGTAGTCCGCTGTGAACAGCGCGATGCACTGCAAGAACACTTAGCAGAGCAAGGTGTTCAGACCTTAATTCATTACCCTGTTCCTCCGCACAAACAGCAGGCTTACCAAGAGTGGAATAATTTGAGCTATCCAGTCTCAGAGCAGATTCATAGCCAAGTGTTGAGTCTCCCTATAGGCCCTATATTAGCTATGCAAGATGTAGACAAAATTATTAGTGCTGTAAATAAGTTTAAGCCTTAATATGAATCTTCTTAAAACCAGCGCCTTAAATGGGATCGCCGTCTTAATTAAGACGGCGACTATGTTTATTCTCAATAAAATCCTAGCCATTTATGTCGGCCCTTCAGGCTACGCTGCTATTGGACAGTTTCAGAACTTTATTCAAATAGTTACGACATTTGCTGGAGGCGCAATTAATACTGCTGTCGTCAAATATACTGCAGAATATTATGATAGCGAACAGAAACAAAAACTAGTATGGAAAACAGCTGGTAGTATCGTTCTTATATTTAGCATGATCGTCGCTTTTCTGATTTTGATTTTTCAAAAGCAGCTGGCTATTTATATATTTAAGTCTACTGAATATCAATCCATCTTTATCTGGTTTGCGATATTTCTAATATTTTTTAATTTCAATGCATTGTTTTTAGCGATACTTAATGGCAAAAAAGAAATATTACGACTGGTTATTGCCAATATTGCAGGGAGTGTATTTGCTTTAATAACTACAGGATTATTGGCTTTCAAATTAGGATTGTATGGTGCACTAGTTGCATTATCAATTAACCAATCTATTGTCTTTCTAGTCACCTTATTCCTATGTTACAAAGCAAGCTGGTTTAAGCTATCCTATTTATTTGGAAAGATAGACAAAGCATTGTCAAGGAAGTTTGGCAGCTATGTACTGATGGCATTAACTAGTGCACTATGTATGCCTATTTCGCAAATTCTCATCAGAAGTCATATGGTAGATGAGTTTGGGGTGCAGTATGCAGGATATTGGGAGGCTATGATTCGCCTGAGTGGAGCCTATTTAATGTTGGTTACTACTACATTAAGTGTCTATTACTTACCACGCTTATCAGAGCTTAAAGACCTTGAAAGTATTAAAAAAGAAGTTTATACAGGATATAAGTTTATTTTTCCTGTTGCATTGACGGGTGCTCTAGTAGTATATGTGTTAAGAGACTGGATTATTAGTTTATTGTTCACTCCTTCTTTTCTACCTATGAAGGATTTATTTCTTTGGCAGATGATAGGTGACTCACTTAAAATTGGAAGCTGGATTATTGCTTATTTGATGCTTGGCCAAGCTATGACTAAGTTATTTATCTTATCTGAAATTCTAGCTTCTATCAGTCTGGTAGGCCTTACCTATATATGCACAAATTTTTTCGGATTTGAAGGCGTATCAATAGCCTATTTAATTAATTATGCATTATATTGGGTAATGCTCTCCTTTTCTGTATTTAATCAGCTTAGAGCAAAAGAGAGATAAAAATTAAAGATAGGAATGTCCAATACTATAGAATTAAATAACTTTAAAACTAGAACCAAATTGATGGAAATTTATCGTGAAAAATTTAAAACATTCGTTCTTTTAATGCTATCAGAAACTAATGTGAAATAAATAATAAAAACTTAACAGAATCTATTATAAAGAAACTAGTGTGCTATTATTTTGAAAGGATTTACAATGAAAATATTGTTATTAGGTGAATTTAGCGGGCTTCATAAGAATCTTAAGGAGGGGTTAGAAGAGGTGGGCCATGAAGTCGATATAGCCTCTTCTGGCGATGGGTGGAAAAGTATAGTGTCTAATATTGATTTAGGTAGTAACTATTCTAATAGATATATTAATAGAGCTCATCAATTACTTAAATTACTTAAAAATATCAATAAGTTCAGAGGTTATGATATAGTCCAATTAATAGCACCAGTTGTTTTCCCTCAAAAATTAGGTCTGAATAAATTCATAATTAAATATATTTTAAGAAATAACAGCAAAGTATTTCTAGTCGGTGCAGGTGCAACTGATACAAACTCAATTATTGCAGACTTTCTACAGCAAGAGTTTAAATATTCTGAGCTTTATTTTAAACCTCTAGGCCACCGTAGAAAATTTTGGAGTCAAACTCAGGAAGGTAGGAAATATAACTCTTGGCTCCTAGATAAAATTGATGGGTATATTCCAATTATGTATGAATATGCACAACCCTATAGAAGTGCTGGTCATCCCAAACTTTGTTCTACAATTCCAATACCAATGAATTTGAAGAAGATAATCTATAAAGAAAATGTTATTAAAGATAAGTTAGTATTCTTTCATGGCTTAAATAGGCCTGAGGTAAAGGGAACTGCTCTAATTCGAGAAGCTTTTGAGCGTCTTGAAAGAAACTATCCAAATGAGGTTGAATGTGTAATAGATGGACGAATGCCTTTAGCAGATTATCTAAAAGTACTCGAACGAGCTAATGTCATTGTAGATCAAGTGTATTCAGTTTCTACCGGAGTTAATGGAGTTTACGGGCTAGCTTTAGGGAAAGTGGTAGTCGGCGGAGGTGAGCCAGAATTTTTGAGTGAATTTAATTTAGACACATCACCCCTTATAGCAATCCAGCCAAATGTTGACAGTATTTATGAACAACTAGAAGCATTAGTTCAAAAGCGAAAAGAAATTAGTTTGATAGGCTACAAGTCAAGATTATTAGCAGAGAATCTTCATGACTATAGAAAAGTTGCTGAACAATATATTTCAGTATGGAGCGGTAGTTATGAGGAGAGATAAATTTAAAATGTGTCATTTGTATCTGAAAAATACATCATATATTTATAAATAACACCAAATAATTGTGAGACATCGTTATGTATAGATTAATTAAGAATAAACTACGAACACAAAGTTACAAGTACGCATCTATAAAAAGTTTATATTCACACTTAAACTCAATGAAAATACTAGTCTTAAGTGCAACAAGTGATAGTTTTTTTTCTAGGATTGTGTACAAAGCAGCTACTGGTGAAAAATTAAATCTAGATAACCCAATCACTTTTAATGAAAAGCTATGGTGGCTTAAAATTAACTATAGACACCCCTTGATGACACAATGTAGTGACAAGGTAAAGGTTAGAGATTATATAGAAGACATTGGGCTTGGGCATATCCTAAATGATATAGAAGGGGTATACTCAAAAGTTGATGACATACCTTTTGACAATCTAGAAGGTAAGTTTTTTATTAAATGTAATCATGTATCAGGTACTAATGTTGTTTATGACTCTAATAAAAAACATAATTTTGATCATATTGACTTTAAAAAAAGGTTTAATCTTGCTTTGAGTAAAAACTACTATCAACAATCTAGAGAATGGAACTACAAGAATATTAAACCTAAAATCATAGTTGAGAAATTTATAGAAACTGAGTCTGAATTATTGGACTATCGTTTTTTTTGTTTTCATGGTGAAGCCAAATTAATTTTTGTAGATATCAACACAGCTGCTGATAATGGAAGTCATAATCCGTATGCAAAAAGAAATATTTACGATAAATATTTTAAGTTACAAAATTTTACTGTTGGTAGAGAAAATTTTGATGAAAGTCTAGTTACTAAACCTAAAAATCTTGAAAAGATGATTGAATATGCTGAGTTGATAGCACAGCCCTTTATTTTTTGTAGAGTTGATTTATATAATATTAAAAACGAAATAAAATTTGGTGAAATCACTTTCTATCCAGGGGGGGGGACCCAGCAGTTTAGCTCAGAAGAAGCAGACTTAATGGTGTCAAGTTGGTTGGAAGTACTTTGATGTAAATTCACTAAGCAATTAAAAAATATTACACTCTATGTAAAATATTTATGACTAATTGAGATCAATTATGAAAATAGCAGTAGCGGGCACTGGCTATGTTGGGTTATCAAACGCAATTATTTTTGCCCAGAAAAATGAAGTTATTGCTCTAGATATCGTTCCTGAAAAAGTAAAGCTCTTGAATAATAAAGTATCTCCTATAGTAGATAAGGAAATTTCTGAGTTTCTTACTAAGCCTTCTTTAAATTTTAGAGCGACCACTGAAGCTGTTGAAGCTTTTAGTAGTGCAGACTATGTTATTATTGCAACACCTACAAATTACGATGTTAAAACCAACTACTTTAACACTGATAGCGTTGAGTCAGTTATCAATCAAGTTAAAACAATTAACCCACTAGCTATAATGATCATCAAATCAACAGTTCCAGTTGGCTTTACTGAAAATATCAAGAAGAAGTTCGGAACAAATAATGTAATTTTCTCTCCAGAATTTTTGCGTGAGGGTAAGGCGCTTCATGATAATCTATATCCTTCAAGGATTGTTGTAGGAGAAAGGTCTGATAGGGCTCAGTTGTTTGCGAGGATGTTAGTAGAAGGAGCAATTAAAAAAGATAGCCCTATATTATTTACTGATTCTACAGAGGCAGAAGCGATTAAGCTTTTTTCTAATACTTACTTAGCTATGCGTGTTGCTTATTTCAATGAGCTCGATACTTATGCTCAATCTTTTGGATTGGATACTCGTCAAATAATTGAAGGTGTTTGTTTAGATGATCGTATTGGCAGCCATTATAATAATCCCTCATTAGGTTATGGCGGTTATTGTTTGCCTAAAGATACAAAGCAACTGTTAGCCAATTATGATGAAGTACCTAATAACATTATAAAAGCTATTGTAGACTCGAATCGTACACGAAAAGATTTCATCGCGGATTCAATTTTGGCTATGAGTCCGAAGGTAGTCGGTATATATAGACTAGTAATGAAAGAAGGTTCAGATAATTTCAGAGCTTCCGCTATTCAGGGAATAATGAAACGTATAAAAGCGAAGGGTATAGACGTCATAGTGTATGAGCCTGTATTAGATGAATTAGAGTTTTTTAATTCGAGAGTTTTTAAAGACGTAGAGGAATTTAAAAATCTAAGCGATGTTATTGTCACTAATAGATTATCCAGTGATTTAGATGATGTCATGAATAAAGTTTATACTAGAGATATCTTTGGAGGTGATGAATGAAAATACTGGTTACAGGTGCAGCAGGATTTATTGGTTTTCATCTAATCAAAGCTCTTTTGGAAGCCAGCTCATTAGAAGACAAAAAAACTATTGTTGGTATTGATAATATTAATGACTATTATGATATAGGTTTGAAACACGAACGCTTAACAGTACTTGGCAACCATTCTCGAGCTGAGCTCTTTAAATTTATTAAGCTTGACCTTGCTGATCGTGAAGCGATGTCTACTTTATTTGCTGATTATGAGTTTGATATCGTTATTAATCTTGGGGCACAAGCTGGTGTACGCTATTCAATTGAAAACCCGAATGCTTACATGGATTCTAATATGGTAGGGTTTTTGAATGTTCTTGAAGGTTGTAGAAAAATCAAGGTTAAACATTTATTATATGCCAGCTCAAGCTCTGTATATGGTATGAATATTAAGCAACCTTTTAGCATTAATGATCGGGTCGACTATCCTATCAGTTTGTATGCTGCTACTAAAAAATCCAATGAGCTAATGGCACATACCTACAGTCATTTGTATGATATCCCCACCACTGGTTTACGGTTCTTTACGGTTTATGGACCTTATGGTCGGCCTGATATGGCTTATTTTTCTTTTACCAAAAAGATTTTGGCTGGTGAAACTATTGATGTCTTTAACAATGGTGAAATGAAACGAGACTTTACTTATATTGATGATATCGTTGAAGGTATAATTCGTCTAATAGATAAAGTACCTACTTCTCAGTCATCATTGACATCGGCTGCCACTGCGTCCTACAAAGTCTATAATATCGGTAATAATCAGCCGATTACGCTACGCCGCTTTATAACAGCTATTGAAAGTGCCTGTAAGAAAAAAGCTCAAGAGAATTTACTACCTATGCAAGCTGGCGATGTACCTATTACCTATGCTGATGTAGATGAACTTATAAACGATATTGATTTTAAGCCTAACACAAGTATCGAGAATGGTATCTCAAAGTTTGTTGGATGGTATAGAGACTATTACTTAAATAATGCAGAATAATATATTCTCTAATAAATCTAAGAGACTTAAAATATGAAAATCGTACACATAATAACGGGTTTGAATAACGGTGGTGCAGAAGGTGTTCTCTATCGTCTAGTCACTCATGATCAGGCAAATGAGCATATTGTTATATCAATGATGGATGCTGGTAAGTATGGCCCATTATTATTGGAAAAAGGTTTAGATTTATACTGCCTAAATATGAGTGCAGGAAAAATATCTCCTAAATCTATCTTGAAGTTATACAAGCTCATAAAAATAACTAATCCGGATGTAGTACAAACTTGGATGTATCATGCAGACTTTATTGGTGGACTTGCTGCAAAAGCGGCAGGAGTGAAAAAGATATTCTGGAATCTAAGACATAGTAACTTTGATAGTAACCATACTAAATCTAGCACTATAAAAATTGCAAAATTAAATGCAAAGTTAAGTACAATTATTCCCAAAAAAATAATTTCTTGCGCACAAGGTGCTGTAAAAGCACATGCTGACTTAGGATATGATGAAAAAAAGATTGTCGTTATAGGAAACGGCTATGATCTAAGTACGTTTAAGATTGACGATGACTCTCGCGACTTAATTAGAAATGAGTTAAACCTTGGACAGAAACCCGTTATAGGCATGGTTGGCAGATATGATCCACAGAAAGATCATAAAGGTTTGATACAGGCTTTAAAAGTTGTTAAAGAAAAAGGTTATGCTTTTGACCTAGTTTTGATAGGTCGTGATTTAAATGATAAAAATGAAATTCTTTTAGAACAAATTAAGAAAGCAAGCTTATATAACGAGACTTATTTGTTGGGTCAAAGAAATGACATTCCAAGCATAATGAATGCTTTAGACATACATGTATTGAGCTCGTCTTATGGCGAAGGGTTTCCAAACGTTATTGCTGAAGCTATGGCTTGCGGTACTCCTTGTATCGCAACTGATGTAGGTGATTCTAGAGTAATAGTGAGTGATTATGGCACGATAGTAGAACCAGATAGTACTGAAAAGCTGTCATTAGCTATAATGGAAAACTTAGATTTAATGAATAATAGTCAACGTTGGAGAAAGCTAAGATTAGAAGGTTCTGAGCATATAAAAGGCAATTTTAGTATCGAATCCATGGTAATGAAATATCATGATATATGGCATACTAGCTTAGAAGGTGTGCATGAATAGTCTTGATCTAGCATACTATGACTTCTATTAGTTAATGATCACTTTATTCATATTTCTACTATCGGCTTGTATCTGTATAATTATGGCTACTAGAGAAATGGACTATTTTATATCATGAATAGTAAAATTTTTGAAAGAATTCCTAACTCCTTTTTATTCATATCGCTAATTAGTGTGTTTTTTATTAAAATTATTTTATATATTTTAATAAAGAGTAATTTTTTAAATAGCCCACTTAGTGGGGCTAGTGACGCTAATTACTATCACGCTTATGTTATAGGTTTTTTCAATGTTGCGGTAAACATTTGGCCAGTAATATTGAGGCGTCTTAATGATTTTGGGTTATACTCGCGTGAGATTGTTGCATTTTTTTTATTCTCGCTAAATTTAGTATTTATTCCAGCCATGACTGCTAAGCTTGCAGGAGTTAGTCTTAAACGAAATCAAAAGCTTTATTTTTATATAATTTTGTTATGTCTAGTCTATCCAACCTTATACTTCTTTACATTTGATATCTATCGTGATGTTTTTATGGTATTCAGTTTTTTAATTGGTTGTTTGACAGTTAAAAAGTGTTTACATAGCTCTAATTTTTTATTTTTTATTTTTTATTTAAGTGTTTCTATTGTAATAGGTATATTCTTACTCGGTCTACGTCCTTATCTAGGTTATGCTTTTTTATTGTCTCTTTTCCTATGGGGTATTAAATTTACTAAAAAAAGATTGGTCTTTTTTGGTTTCTTATATTTTTTAGCTTTATTTATTATAAATTATGCAGGTTTTTTAGAGCTTCTTACTGAATATCGTGCTGGATTCGAAGAGGGTGCTAATGGTTCAACTCTAGGTTTGGATTTTTCCAACCCTATTATGTTTATACCTAATTTTATACTTAGTACGTTAGGGCAATTATTTGGCTTATATGTCACCAATCCATTAGCTATTGTTTTGCTAGTAGTTGAGACCATACCGTTTTTCTTTATGTTAATCTATGTCATTAAGAACATTAAATTAGCGGATAGCTTTGTGAGGTTTCTAATTATATTCTTTGTGCTATATGCTAGTGTTTGGCTGATTGGTAATGATAACTTAGGTACAGCTATACGTTTGAGGCTATATAACTACTTTGCAGTCTATATTAGTTTTTTCTATATTCTAAGGCTGAAAATCTTATCTTCAAAAAATATACAGGTTGAGAATAGATGAAAATAGCTATTATTGGTACTGTTGCTTCTAGTTTTTATGGCTTCCGTGCCGAACTAATTAAATCTTTACGACAGCATACTGTCTATGCTTTTACTTCTGAATATAGTGTGGATGATCTCAAGAAAATAGAGTCACTAGGTGCCATACCAGTAACTTATGAGTTAAGTCGTGGAGGGATGAACCCATTAGCTGATGCTAAAGCAACTTATGCACTATCTAAAAAGATTAAAGAGATAGCACCAGATTTGGTTTTTTCCTATTTTTCTAAACCAGTTATTTTTGGAACTTTGGCAGCAAAGCTGGCTAAAGTGCCGCGAGTAATTGGCATGTTAGAAGGGCTTGGTTATGCGTTTACCAATCAACCAGAAGGACTGAGTAAAAAAGCCAAGGTGATTAAAAAAATTCAAGTTTTTCTTTATAAGATAGCGTTGCCACAACTAGATAAAATTATTTTTCTAAATCCAGATGATTTAAACGACTTATTAGCGTTTTACAATATAAAAGTAAAAAAGGTAGAGGTATTGGGTGGTATAGGTCTAGATTTAGATGATTATGGTTTTCAGGAGATAAAATCTATTGAGTCGCCTATTAAGTTCTTGTTTATTGGTAGAATGCTAAAAGAAAAAGGCATACACGACTTTATAGCGGCAGCGAAAATAGTAAAGAAAAGTTACCCTGATGTTCAATTTACCGTACTGGGAGCGATGGACTCCTCCAACCCCGGTGCTCTACAGCAATCAGAACTAGATAGGCTTACCTCTTTAAATATTATCAACTATCCCGGTCAAGTTACCAATGTACAAGATTGGATTGCAAACAGTCATGTATTTGTCTTACCTTCATATCGAGAAGGCGTACCTCGTAGTACTCAAGAAGCGATGGCAATAGGGCGACCAGTTATTACCACTGATGTACCGGGCTGCCGAGAGACTGTCATAGATGGAGTCAATGGATTTCTAGTAGAAAAATGGAACCCTGAAGCGCTAGCGGATAAGATGATTTATTTCATAGAAAATCCTGAACAGATTGCAATAATGGGGCATGAAAGCTATAGAATAGCGCAAGATAAATTTGATGCTCATGTAGTGAATAAACGACTCATAAATATGTTGGGCTTATAAATGATAAAACGACTGTTTGACATCACTGCTGCAACAACTGCTCTAGTAGTGTTATCACCTATATATGCTATTACTGCATATAAGGTAAATAAAAATCTTGGCTCACCAGTACTATTTCGTCAGACGCGTCCTGGCCTTCACGGGAAGCCGTTTGAGATGATTAAGTTTCGTACCATGAAAGATGCCACTGATAAAGAGGGCAACCTCCTACCTGACAGCGAACGCCTAACCCCCTTTGGACAAGCATTACGCAATAGCAGTCTTGATGAATTACCTGAACTGTGGAATGTGGTAAAGGGTGATATGAGCCTTGTGGGCCCCCGTCCGTTATTGATGGAATATCTGTCACTGTATAATGAGGAGCAAGCTCGTCGTCATAATGTGCGACCAGGTATTACCGGTTATGCGCAAGTGAATGGGCGTAATGCCATCGGTTGGGATCAAAAGTTTGAGTTAGATACGTGGTATGTGGATAATCAATCATTGTGGCTAGATGTCAAGATATTGCTTAAAACAGTAAAAAAAGTGGTTATCAAAGATGGTATTAGTGCTGACGGCGAAGCGACAATGAGTAAGTTTACAGGCTCTCAAAACAAGCCAGCTTTAGAAAATAGCTATGAGTGATATTTTTGCCGTCTATGGTGCCTCAGGCTGTGGTCGTAGCTTGATGCCAGTGGCTAGTGAGTATTTGCGGCGATCAAATAATGGTAGCCAAATCGTATTTATTGACGATGCATTAGATTCAGATACTCATATCAATGGTTATGTTGGTATGAATTATGATAGATTTAAAAATCTAGATAATGATAGTAAATGGGTTCTTATAGCCATTGCTAATAGTAGTATTCGTCAAAAAATAGCAGATAAGTTGGTTCAAGATGATGTCTCACTGTGGACAGTACAGGGAGCAAATACCTTAATTATGGACGGAGTCACTGTCGGTGTTGGTGCTGCACTTAGTCCATTTGTTACTATTGCGGCCAATGTCACTATCGGTAAATGCTTTCATGCTAATTTATACAGCTATGTCGAACACGATTGTGTGATTGGCGACTATGTCACCTTTGCCCCGCGCGTTAGTTGTAATGGTAATATTCACATCCATGACCATGCTTATATTGGTGCAGGAGCCATTATCAAGCAAGGCACCCCTGATAAACCTTTGATTATTGGTAAAGGGGCAATTGTGGGTATGGGCGCAGTCGTGACTAAAGATGTACCTGCAGGAGCAGTGGTGGTGGGTAACCCTGCTCGCCCACTACATAAAGCGTAAATATCTAATTATTTATCAGTTAGCAATCATTTATCACTATTGAGGCACGTATGCTAAACACACCATTTTCACCGTGGCCAAGCTTTACTCAAATCGAGGCTGATGCCGTCAGCCAAGTATTATTGTCCAATAAAGTCAACTATTGGACAGGACAAGAAGGCCGTGAGTTTGAAAGAGAGTTTGCTCATTGGGCAGACAGTCGTTACGCGGTTGCTATGGGTAATGGTACGCTTGCTTTAGATGTAGCCTTACAAGCACTAGATATTGGCGCAGGCGATGAAGTGGTTGTGACGCCGCGTACCTTTATCGCTAGTATCTCATCGGTGGTCAATACTGGAGCAACGCCTGTTTTTGCTGATGTTGATGCGGCTACAGGTAACATTACGCCTGAGTCAATCGCTGCGGTCTTGACGGATAAAACCAAGGGTATCGTCTGTGTGCATTTAGCAGGTTGGCCTTGTGATATGGATGGCATCATGGCGTTAGCAGAGCAGCATAGTCTCTATGTCATTGAGGACTGCGCTCAAGCACATGGTGCGCGTTATAAAGGTCGCAGCGTTGGTAGTATTGGGCATATCGGTGCATGGAGCTTTTGCCAAGATAAAATTATGACCACAGGCGGTGAGGGCGGAATGGTTACCACCAATAACGAGCAGTTATGGCGTAAGATGTGGGCGTATAAAGACCACGGCAAGAGTTATGCTGCCGTATATGAGACGGAACATCCACCAGGCTATCGTTGGCTGCACGAAAGCTTTGGTACCAACTGGCGTATGACCGAAATGCAAGCGGTCATCGGTCGTATTCAACTTGAGCGTATGAGCGATTGGACAGCGGCTCGTACCGCCAATGCTCACGCTATATTAGATGCGTGTGCTAAGTGGGAAGCAAAAGGCTACCTTTCTGTGCCAAGATTAGAAGAGTCGCTTCAGTTTGCAGATGCGACCCACGCCTATTATAAGCTCTACGTCTATGTGCGGTCAGAGAGCCTACCTGAAGATTGGTCGCGAGATCGTATTATTCAAGAGATTAATGAGCAAGGCGTGCCTTGTTTTTCTGGATCAGCCTCTGAGGTATACCTGGAAAAAGCGTTTGATGATACGGGTTTGCGTCCAAAAAGCAGATTGCCAGTCGCCAAGCAGCTTGGCGAGACCAGCTTGATGTTTCTCGTGCATCCCACGCTGACACAAGCAGAGATTGCACAAACCGTTAAGGCGTTGAATAGTGTGTTGGCAAATATTGATAAGGCCAGTCAAGCCTAATTTGCTTATAACGTGTGCGTTGATATGTATGCTTTAAAAGTGTATTTATTACTTAATTGCTTATCTGGCATAGATAAGTCCCATTTATAAAAAGGTGGTAACCATGTATAAGCAACCAAAATATAAGCAATTCAGTTTGTTAGTAGGCCTTGGGATGATGTCGATGTGGGCCTCCGCACAAAACCTGTATATGAATGATTTGAAGCTAAAGGCAGATTTGGATTGGCTGGATACTCAAGGGGTGGTGCACATTAGCACCAGCACTTGGCCACTGACGGCTAACGAGATCAAACGCGCTTTAAATACGGCTAATGCCCAGACGCCAGCACAGCAGCAGATACTACAGTCGGTACAGGCCAGGCTCAATCAAGATCGTGATTCATTGGTTAAAGGCTTTGCAGGATTATACGTTCAGACTGATCGAGATTCGCTCCCACAAACGTTTGCAGATGATCAGCTTGCTGGTCAGCAGGCAACAGTAGGCGTATCGCTGAGTGAAGCGAATTGGGAGTTTAATTTACAAGCCAACCTAAAGAACGATGAGCTTATCGATGATGATAGTGATGTCAGTTTTGAAGGATCATATATCGCCGGTACAGCAGCCAATCAATGGTTAATAGCGGGTAAAGTACCAGCATGGTGGGGGCCAGGTCATGATGGTAGTCTCATTCGAGGTGATGCGAGCTTACCGGTGGCAGGTTTTACCATGCAGCGTGATACGCAAACCGCTCCGACTAATCAGTATTTATCGTGGGTAGGGCCTTGGCAGTATCAGCTGTTCGCGGGTCAGCTAGAAGATTATGAAGCCATTCCAGATGCTAAACTATTTGGTGCGCGCCTTACTGCGAGTCCTTGGCCATGGTTAGAGGTTGGGGCATCTCGTAGCTTTATGTGGGGCGGAGAGGGCCGACCAGAAAGTCTTAGCTCTTTTGGTGATGCTCTGTTAGGTACCAAAGATAATGGTGGTAATGATGAAGGAGATCCTGCTAATCAACTTGGTGGGTTCGATGCGCGCTTAAATTTAGCACCATTGGTGAATGTACCTGCTGGCGTTTATGCTCAGTATGTCGGTGAGGATGAAGCAGGGGGACTACCTGCCAAAAATATGTATCTAGCGGGCGCAGACTATGCTTCTAGTGCTTACGGTAAGCCTTATCAGCTTTATGCGGAGTACACAGATACACGCACTAGTGAGGACGTTCGGGGTGTCTCTTATGACCATGGTACTTATACAGATGGGTATTATCAGCAAGGCTATCCATTGGGGTATGCGCTAGGCGGTGATGCGGAGAGCATCGCGCTTGGTGGTCGACTATGGCTTGATAATCGTAATTTTATCAATGCTAAAGTGCAATATGCAAAAGTCAATCAAGCAGATGAAGCTATTAATCAAGCATTTCCTACTACCGATAAACTAACCGGTATCGATGTGGCATGGGAGCATCAGCTACAACCACAAGCGCTGGTTACAACCAGACTGTGGGCGGTAGATTCTGATAGCCAATCCAGTGATATTGGTGCCGCAGTCGGCTTAGAATTACAAACCTACTAGATTGCCGTTCACTTAACTATCTAAAGCTCTTAAAAGTCATAAAACGGTCTATTAAATCTAATAGGCCGTTTTTTATTTAAACCTTCTAAAGCTATACACTTGTTGACATTCCTGCTCATGTACATTTTTAGCTAAAACCTTCTCTTAATAATTAATCAGTGAATTCCTTTTATTTATCTTAAAGTTTAATTCTCGATGCGTGAATTTTTGGTTGACCCTCAATACACGCTAGGATTCTATAGCGCAGACAGGTACAATACCAAAGGCAAAAACACCTTCAGTTCATTCAATACTACCCAAGCAAAAGACAGGCGTGCAAGATCATTGCGGGCATTGTCTTTACTTTTTTAACGCTTCCTCTATTGGAGTTACTATGTCTATTGCCCAACCATCCGCCACCATTTTGGACGGCAAAGCCCTTGCCAAACAAATAGAACAGCAACTGCGCACCCGCGTGGATGCCATCAAGGATAAAACTGGACGTACACCAAGCCTTGCGACGATATTGGTCGGTGATGATCCAGCGTCAGCGACGTATGTGCGGATGAAAGGTAATGCTTGTAAGCGTGTTGGTATGGACTCTATACGCGTCGAGATGCCAGCTGCGACAACTACCGAGCAGTTGATGGCAAAGATAGATGAGCTAAACAATAACCCTGATGTGCATGGTATTTTGCTACAGCATCCTGTACCTGCCCATATTGATGAGCGTGCCTGCTTTGAGCAAATCGATTTGGCAAAAGACGTCGATGGGGTGACGTGTCTTGGTTTTGGCCGTATGGCGATGCAGCAATCCGCTTATGGTTCATGCACACCGCAAGGCATCATGCATCTATTAGCGCATTACGATATAGAGCTGGCAGGCTTGGAGGCCGTGGTGGTAGGGCGTAGTGCTATCTTGGGTAAACCAATGGCGATGATGCTATTGAACGCCAACTGTACCGTCACCATTTGCCATTCCAAAACTCAGGACTTGGCCGCTCATATTCAGCGCGCAGATATCGTGGTTGGGGCAGTAGGGGTGCCTGAGTTGATTAAAGCAGAATGGATTAAGAAAGGCGCTGTTGTGATTGATGCAGGTTTCCACCCAACCGATAATGGCGGCGTTGGTGATATCGAAATGCAGGGCGTGGAAAGCATCGCCAGTGCTTATACACCAGTACCCGGTGGTGTCGGTCCGATGACCATTAACACGCTCATTCGCCAAACGGTCGATGCGGCTGAAAAATCAGCTGGTTTGGCTGTCAGCTAAGCCACGACTCATACGAGTGCTAATCGCCAATGGATAAGAGGGTCTGAGCAGCACAGACTCAGGCTCAGTCAACCACATCCCAGTTGATAGGAGCTAAAAGCATGGCTAAAAAAAACGTCGGTATTCATGAGCGATTACAAGGTGTTGGTAGAGAGTTTGTCGATATCTGTCATTACGTGATCTTGTTTTTAATCAGTGTGGTGGTGGTTTGGACGGCGGGTAAAGAGTTTATATATATCCTCCAAAAAGGCTCAGCGGATTTAAAAGATATTTTGATGCTGTTTATTTATCTTGAGCTACTGGCGATGATAGGTATTTACTTTAAGACCCACCGTCTGCCCGTACAGTTTTTGATATTTATTGCCATTACAGCGTTATCGCGACATTTGGTCGTCGATGTGCAGGCTGTCTCAGACTACTTTCACTTATGGCTACTGGCGACGATTTCGGTGGCTATTATGTTGTTAAGCGCTGCGATCGTTGTACTGACATGGACGGCAAGAACGTTTGGTCGTCCAGAAGACAATCTCGACCAGCATCATGCCAACCTAACGGTCAAATCCCTTTTGCCTGATGATGCTCAGGCACCCGATAGCACTACGAAACATCGCCGAGAACGATAAATTAAGTACAAGTATCATGTACAAAAAAGAGGGCTACCGACGGTAGCTCTCTTTTGTATTTACTGAGCGTTAAGTGTTACCTCTTAAATACCGTTTAAAAATGTCAATAATGTTTGTTTTTGCGTGGCAGACAGTTGCTTAAAGCGTGTCTTTACTGCTTCTGCCTCACCGCCATGCCAGAGTATGGCCTCAGTCAAACTATTGGCACGACCATCATGCAAAAAACGGGCTTCTGGGTCACGCGCCACAATCCCAATACCCCACAATGGCGGTGTGCGCCATTCATAGCTCTCTGCGTTCTTTTCTTTTACTCCATCATCCAAGCCTGCACCCATATCATGAAGTAGCAAGTCGGTATAAGGATAAATGGTCTGCTGTGATAGTAGTGGAAAGCGACTGCTATCGCCTGTCTTCTGCTTGGGCGTGTGACAGCCTGCACAGCCGACTTGCGCAAAAAGGCTCGCCCCTTTATTAAAGGTCGCCAAGTCACCCGTGCGCCGCTCAGGAACGGCCAATGCCGTCATAAAGTCGCTCACCGCATCCAAGCTACTGTCTGAGACTTCTGGAGAGCCGCCGTTTGCCGCAGTCCAACAAATCGGTTGGTTCACCGTACAGTTGGGATCCATAAATACCGAGGTGGTCAAGCCCATATCTTGTGACATGGCATTGGCATTTTGGGTGCGTAGACTTGCGTTAATGGCTTTCCAGCCAAAGCGTCCAACGTGTTGTTGCCTGCCTTCATCCACCCAGTGTACCCGGCCACTGATTCCGTCTTTGTCGCTATCGTCAGGGTCAGCAGCAGCGATGATGTTAGTCTCAGGAATCAGATCAAGCAAGCCCATACCGACCAACTGCGGCGAGATACGACCGCTAATGGCCATATTTCCTAAAGGCTGATTCGGGTCAGTGGGGGTAAAGCTAAACTGTACACCAGCAGGCGTCTCACCATGAGCGGCAGTCACAGCGTAGCGTACACTGCCTTCAGTGGCAATACTGGGATCAATACTTTGATGCTGCATTTGTTCGCCGTAGTAAGGGTGCGTCAACCCTTGTTGGTCGCCGAGTCTGAATAAAATGGCATCGCTCAATGCACCATCAGCCGCATAAATAGGCTTGCGTCCTTCAGCGCTATGGCATTGGGTGCAGGCATTGGCATTAAAAAGCGGACCCACACCATCGAAGAGGGCGCGACCTTCATTGGCAGGCGTCCACTGCGTGATAAATAACTCACGCCCGGGCGATACGCCGCCTAGCGCACTGCTTGGTAGGTTTGGCATGATTTGTAGAAATGGGCGTGATACATCAGCGGAGATCGTGGCGTTGCCACCTGCTGGTTGCCAGTCAGTATCGACTTCTGGATTGTCAGGTGTGGTTGGTGGGTTGGGGTCGCTAGGAAGGCTGGGTGTGCTGGAAGTACTATCATCTGAGCCGTCTGACCCTCCACAGCCGCTAAGTAGCACTGTTATACTCAAACCGAGTAGGGTACTACGCACAATGTTTAATAATGATACGCTTAATGGTGGTACGGATAAAATGGTGGAGGGTTTGGCGCGTAAGGGCATGGTGTTACCTAAGGATAATAGGGTTAAATAGTAAACTAAAAACGAGTAGGGACACATGTTAGGCAACAAGGGCTGCAAAATGATGCAACCCTTGTTAAATTCTCAACTTATTCAGTTTTTATGAGCACGCAGTGTTCATTGGTACAATGAAGCCGCTGTCAGTTATAGCTGGTTTGGTAGCATCACTGGCATAGGGGTGTTGTACATCCAGACGTGAGTGGTGTCCGCGTTACCCAACGAGCCTTCAAAGCTCCAGCCCCAAGTAAATAGCTGACCATATCCGGTGCTGGTAGAGCCGTCTTGGTTAAGCAGTTTTTCATGAGCAATTAAGTGCATGGCGCCCATTGCCATGTTATCGATATTCTTTAAATTGGGCAGCTTATTGGTAGGCTCATCTAGATTGTCATACTCCGTCGTACCCTTACTGTTTGTTTCACCAAACGCGCCCCAAGCATAGAGGATGCCATCGGTAGTGGTGTCAGTGCCGACCGCGACGTTGTCTAACAACGCATAGCTGGCATTACCATTGGCATAGACGCGACGCACGTCCTTATCCATGAACCATGGCAGTTTGGTCGGTGTGGTCACGATACTGGCCCACGCACCTTCGGTATTTTTGAATAATTCACCATAATACCCTAGTTGGCTACTGGCATTGAGGCCCCAACCATAAACAGATTCTTTATTGGTTAACGCCAATACATGATCCCTACCAGCTGCTAATTGCGTGACTTTCTCTACATCTATAGCGAGTGTAGAGTCAGTAGTTTGGGTCGAATTAACTGGATCCTCATTAATGACATTAATAAGAACCGGCGCGGGGTTGATGTTGATGCAGTTATTAGCAGTGGTGCAAGCTTTGCCTTTTCCAAGATTGGCATAAGCATCGCTGCCCCAACCCCAGACCTGGCCTTTATCATCTAAGGCATAGGAGCTATTAGCGCTGGCGACGACTTGCACAATGTGGCCGACACCCTCTGCTGCCGAGAAGTCAACCTTGACTGGTACGCTGCTGTTGGCAGTCGTGCTAGGATTGGCAGTCGTGTCATTACCCAGCTGTCCTTGCTCGTTGGCACCAAATGCCCAAACGCTGCCGTCTTCGGTTAGTACCAAGTTATGCTTGTAGCCAGGCGCTACCATCACTGCGTTTTCAATACCTGCAATGGTACTGATATCAAGGCGGCAGTCAGCCACACTGCTGCAGTTATTACGACCTGTATCGCCGCGGCCTAATTGGCCATATTTGTCTTCACCCCAGCTATAAACTTGACCATTGTTAGCGATAGCAAGTGAGTGGTTTTGATTAAAGCTGATAGAAAGCAAGTTGTCTGGCGCATTGTTCATCAGCATTGGTGTATTAGGATGGCCCATGACGTCTGACAGGTTGGTAGTTAACCCAAGACCCGTTTGCCCGTAGTTGTTACGCCCCCAGCCATAGAGTTCGCCATCGCGCAGCGCACCCGTATGAGAGCCGCTTGCCGCGATGGTATCACCCAAATAGATGGTTTTGGTTGAGCGCATGATGTTACCAGCGTTGTCTGTGGCTTCTAACGTGATGGTATTGCTACCCAAGGCTAATAAAATGCGATCGCTAAAATACCCTTCTGTGTCAACTGACAGCGCTTGTGCTGGTGTTTCATTGAGCGTGTAAGTTAAAGACTTGATACCGCTGCTGTCTTGTACTTGCCCTGAGACAAACACCGCAGCAACAGCGCTATAGCCATCAGTAAAGTTGCTATCGGTCGTTAATAATGGCGGTGTTCCATCAATGATAGTGGTGTCGGACTCATCAACGCAAGCCGTAAGCAGCAAGGTTGCGGTTATGAGTGCTACGGCTTGAGTGAGATGGGATAAGCGCATAAAAACCTCAATAGGAACAAGTAGTACCATGGCAAAAATTAGAGCAGCGTGAAAGAGGGATGCACGTCCTACATTTCGTAATTTCGTAGGCTTAGCAGTGTTAATAGCGCCAATCGTAACTTTTGGAATGGGTTTATTAGGAGTAAGGGCAAGAATTTAGTAATATTAGATGCGAATAATATTACAAATAAGAATTATTATCAATAATGAATTAAAAAAATAGCATCGACGCCGATGCTATTTTGCTGAATAGACAAACCTCTACGAAGAAAAAATCGCTATAACCATTTTAACCTTTTAAAATTATAGTAAAGATAGCCACACAATGACCCAATAACCACCATGATGACAAAATACGAGTACTTCCAATGCAGCTCAGGCATGAAATCAAAGTTCATGCCATAGATACCAGCGATGGCGGTTGGAACAGCTAGGATACCTGCCCAAGCGGCAAGCTTACGCACCACTTCGTTCTGGCCAGTATTTACCATGGCCATATAGGTGTTCATTACCACGCTCAGCATTTCGTTAAGACCGTTGATCGCATCGAGAGAATGCAAAAGGTGGTCATTCACATCGCGAAAGTAGGGCTTCGCTGCTTGCGAAAAACCAGAGACCAGCTCGCTTTTTTTATGATTGATAAAGAAGCTACAGATGTCTTGCACCGGCAAGATAATGGCGCGCATGTGTACCAGTTGTGATTTAAGCTCATAAAGATTTTTTAACGTTTCTTTATTAAACTCATAGGTAAACACATAGCGCTCTTGCTCACGTAAATAACGACCTAAGCGATCGGTGATCGGCATATAGTTATCGACGATAAAATCGAGAATGGCGTGTAGGACAAAGATAGGTCCCATACGTAGCTTTTCAGGACGACGATGGCAGTGCTCACGGACGGGTGCGTAGGAGTTTGAGGGACCATTACGGATAGTAATCAGGTAGTTTTTGCCCATAAATATCGCCGTGGTGCCATAGCGAATAATGTTATCCTCAAGCCTGGCGGTACGCAGCACCACAAACACCATATCGTTGTCGTAGTTTTCTACTTTGGCGCGCTGATGGTCGGCAAAAGCATCCTCAATCGCCAATTCATGCAAATCAAAGGCTTCTTTGACTTTGACCATGGTCTCTAAGCTTGGATCGTACAGACCCAACCAGATAAACTGGCCATTATTACTCAAAGCGCGACTGACGTCATTGAGGGCCACTTGATCGAGCTTTTCACCCGTTTTGCGCGAGTAGGCGTAGCAGTTGACCACCTCGTCCACACTGGACAAATCGATATCTTCATAACGTTCAGAGTCTGGATCGTAGACCGTCATGGTCTCAATGGTGTCCTCAGTGGTCGCATCCGCATCACCATAGATATAGCTGTCATCATTGTCTAGATACAGATGTTTGTCACTCATATTGGCGTAAATATGATTGACGTTAGAGTTGGGTGCAATCCGTGCTGTTTTTTTAATCAACTGATCGTGATTGTCTTCCATACACCCTCCCTTCTGAAAGTAAAAGACCTATAATAATTAAAAATCATAGTATTTTTTTAAAGCACGTACTTTAAAGCGCGTAGCTTTTTAACGTGTCAATATCGACCAAGCTTAATAAACTTTCATGACAGGCTTCGAGTTTTATTGGCGGTGCAATATCAAAGTCGAGTGCTTCGACCCAGCGTAGGGCGCAGATGCACCAGTAGTCACCCGGTTTGAGACCTTCAAAGCCATACTCAGGCAGGGGCGTGATAAGGTCATTGCCGCGACTGGCCGAAAAGTTCAAAAACTCGCTGGTCATCTTGGCACAGACGGTATGCTGGCCGACATCGTGATTGCCCGTATGACAAAAGCCGTTGCGATAGTAGCCGGTAAGCGGATCAAAGCAGCAGCTTGCAAGCGCCGTCCCTAAAACATTGGTTTGGTTGATGGCCGGGTTTGGATGGTAGTCAGTTGACATAAGGCGTCCGAGATAAAAATATATGTTAGTGTACCATGAGTTTGTGTTGCAGGCGTGGTTCTACCGCACTCACCATTTTCTTTACAACTTGTCTCGCTTTAGCGCCGATACAGAATAATTAAGAAGCGTAATTAGATAGTGATTGTGGCCAATTGTCACTAGGCGAACCTAAACGGCTATGCTAAACTAAAGCATAAAGTGCCTTGGTGATTTATTAAGGTCTATTAGCTTATCGCAGTTTGTTAGCGCATAAAGATACTCGTCTTATCATTCTAAATTATACTTATTACTCACGCTTTTGCGGTTACCTAGTTTGTTTATCAATAATTGGGTCAATGATGTTGCGCGTTAAAAATAAAAAATGCCGACGTCAATGCAATTGTAAATATAACCTTTAAGTACCGCATCAGTACCGCGTTTTTGGTAAGCGATACGCCAAACAAGGATTTATTGTGTCTGTCAGTTCTGATTCCGTAAAACCCGCCCAGTCAAATACTCTCAATCAAGCGGCAGCTCAGTCCGCTGAAAACAATGCTATGCCCAATCGCATGCCCCCTCTTAGCAACTTTGCGAGCGACGTTGCCAATAGCTGGTTGCTGCCTGATGGGGTAGTAGACGTGTTGTTCGAAGATGCCCATAAGCAAGAAGTGCTTCGGTATCAGCTGACGCAGCAGCTCATCACGCATGGTTATCAGCTGGTGAATCCGCCAATGATTGAGTTTACTGAATCGTTGTTAAGTGATGCCTCAGAGGATTTAAAGCGTCAAACCTTTAAGATTATCGATCAGCTAACGGGTCGGTTGATGGGACTGCGCGCTGATATCACGCCGCAGATTTTACGTATTGACGCGCATCACGGTGGTACAGGTATTGCGCGTTATTGCTACGCAGGGGATGTGATCCACACATTACCGTCAGGACTGTTTGGCTCACGCACGCCATTGCAGTTGGGTGCTGAGATATTTGGTTGTGCCTCACTTGCCGCAGATATCGAGCTGATAGATGTGTTGTTTGGCATGGTCAATAAGCTAAACATGAGTGCGACGCTGCACATCGATTTGGGTCACGTAGCCATATTTAAGCGTTTGGCCGAATTGGCCGAGCTGGCAGAGGGTGATACTGAACACTTGATGCACTTATATGCCAACAAAAACTTACCAGAGCTAAAACGTGTGTGCCAAGTATTACCGATGGGTGATGACTTTTATGCATTAGCCCGCTTTGGCCACGATATTGCAAATCTATTGGTTAAACTGTCAGCAACCGCTCAGCAAGATGCACAAATTACGGCGGCGGTTGATGAGCTGCAACGATTAAAAACACATTTACAAGACCAATGGCAATGCGACGTCAGTATCGATGTGACGGAGCTATCAGGCTACCACTATCACACGGGTATTGTGTTCAATGGTTATATCAATAGCGAGACCCAACCGCTGGTACGTGGCGGCCGTTTCGATGGGATGCAAAGCGGCAGTCAGTTAACGGGACATGAGCTCCGTGAAGCCACTGGTTTTAGTATGGACGTCAGTCGTTTGCTCGCTCACACTCAGCTTGATGCGCCAACCATCGTATTGGTAGATTTTAATGCATTAAATACCGCAGATCACGAGCAAAAACAGATATTGTTACAACAAGTTGAGAGCTTACGTCAGCAGGGTTATCGTGTCACGATGCCGCTAAATACAGAAGACCGCCCAGCCGCTATCACGCATCATTTAAACTTTGTAGACAATCAGTGGCAGCTACAAACCATTTAATAAGCTAAGACGTTGGTCAGATATAAATTGTTAGATACAAAGAGACAGTCAACACAGTTATTTAATTTTTCAACCGTTATTGCACACACCTCAATACATAAAGGTAAGGATTGATCATGGGTAAGAATGTCGTAGTTTTGGGTAGCCAATGGGGCGATGAAGGTAAGGGTAAAATCGTTGATTTACTTACCGAAAAAGCCTCAGCAGTCGCTCGCTTTCAAGGCGGTCACAACGCTGGTCACACGTTGGTTGTCGATGGCAAAACCACCGTATTGCATTTGATCCCATCAGGTATCTTACGTGAAGGCGTGACTTGCTTCATCGGTAATGGCGTGGTGTTGGCACCTGACGCCCTACTCAAAGAAATGAAAGAGCTTGAAGACAACAACGTACCCGTGCGTGAGCGTCTACGTATCTCTCCTAACTGTCCACTGATCATGCCGTATCACGTCGCTCTTGACCAAGCGCGTGAAGCCAAGCGCGGTACTGGTAAAATCGGTACGACGGGTCGCGGTATCGGGCCTGCCTACGAAGACAAAGTGGCTCGCCGTGCTATCAAGCTTGCTGACTTGTTCCGTGAAGATTTGGAAGAAAAGCTACGTAACTTAATCGAGTATCATAACTTCCAATTGACTGAGTATTACAAAGTTGACGCGATTGATTTTGATGAGACGTACAAGCTGTGCCAAGAGTGGAAAGCTGAGATCACTGGTATGGTCACTGATGTTACCGAAGATTTAAACCAGTTGCGCCTTGCTGGCAAAAACCTCATGTTTGAAGGTGCCCAAGGTACGCTACTGGATATCGACCACGGTACTTATCCGTTTGTGACCAGCTCAAGCGTGACCGCTGGTGGCGTATCAACGGGTACAGGTATTGGTCCACTCTATTTAGACTACGTCCTTGGTATCACTAAGGCTTATACCACACGCGTGGGTAGCGGTCCGTTCCCAACAGAATTGTTCGATGATGTAGGGGCGCATTTGGCCAAAGTCGGTCATGAGTTTGGGGCGACAACTGGCCGTGCACGCCGCTGTGGCTGGTTCGATGCCGAAGCGTTACGCCGTGCAGTCGTGCTTAACTCTATGTCCGGTATTTGCTTGACCAAGCTTGACGTACTAGATGGTCTGGAAGAGTTGCTCATCGGTGTGGGTTATAACTTGCCTGAGACTGAGTGCGCAGGCGCCCATGATGCTGAATTCTATGAGTCAGTGACGCCTAAGTACGAAACCATGCAAGGCTGGAGCGAATCAACCGTTGGTATCACCAACTATGATGACCTGCCAGAAAATGCGAAAAAATACATCAAACGTATCGAAGACTTGATTGGTTGCCCAGTCGATATTATCTCAACGGGCCCTGACCGTGAAGAGACGATCGTACTTCGCGATCCGTATGATGCTTAGTTTATCACCTCTGTTTACTATCATCTGTTAGTAAATAGGTTGAACGAGTAAACATCAAAACCCCAGTGCTGAGCATTGGGGTTTTTACTTTTATCAAAGGGTATAGCGTTATTAACAATTGCTACCTAATAAATTTACTTTTATGCAAGGTGCGGTCATAAATTAACCCTATCATTTATGGCCTTAATCATTATAATAGGCAGCAATCCTGTGTTGGCGCTCATGTTTTCGTGCTAATAAGCAATAAGTCGTTGAAATCAGCCTAGCCAACACTGTGGCCAAAGACAAAACAAAGCATGAACCCTTTCATTTTTTATTGAATTTAGCATTTATTAGGAGCTTTTTATGGCTAACGAACGTACTTTATCTATCATCAAACCTGACGCAGTTGCTGGCAACCACATCGGCGCTATCTATGACCGTTTTGAACAAGCGGGTCTAAAAATCGTTGCCGCTAAAATGCTACAACTTGATGATGAAAAAGCAGGTGGTTTCTACGCTGAACATGCTGAGCGTCCATTTTACAATGATCTAAAATCGTTCATGATGTCAGGTCCAGTATTGGTATCAGTACTAGAAGGCGAAAACGCTATCGCTAAGCATCGTGAAATCATGGGTGCAACCAACCCAAAAGACGCCGCTGAAGGTACTATCCGTGCTGATTTCGCAAGCAGCATCGATGAAAACGCGGTTCATGGTTCAGATTCAGCGGAATCAGCCAAACGTGAAATCAGCTACTTCTTCAGCGATGATGAAGTTTGTGCCCGTACGCGTTAATATCGTAAACCAACTGTGTACCAGTTATTTACAAAATTGATTGGTTATAATTGGTTTTGCAAGACGGCTTATATCTTATGGGTATAGGCCGTTTTAATTATTTGCTGATGGGTAACTTCGATTATAATAGTCACAGTCTTTGTTGAAATTAACCAAGGTTTCCCTCATTATCGTATTTAATCAGCGTTATCAATCCCTTATCAGCATAATTTTATTAGATTTTTCCCCAGGCACTGGATAAATTAATAAAGTCTGCGCTTATAACGGATTGCTCATGCACTCACGTATTACGTATGTGTGACAACACTCATAGCTCATATCAATAATTGCACCGCTTATCCAAGTTTATGCAAAAAGGTTACCTATTATGTCAACTGTACAAACAGCCACTCAGCACGTACCGACCAAATTTACTGACAGCATCAAGCTAGTAGATGAGGCGCACGCAAAGACCAATTTATTGGGAATGACGCAAGCGCAACTGGCTGATTACTTTAAAAGTATTGGCGAAAAGCCATTTCGTGCCACTCAGGTCATTAAGTGGATATATCAGCACGGCGTGACGGATTTTGAAAAAATGACCAACCTGAGTAAGTCCTTGCGTGACAAATTGTCAGCCAATGCTTGTGTGGTGCCGCCAAAAGTGATCCATCGTCAGTACAGTGATGATGGCACGCGTAAATGGGTATTTGAAGTCACGGGCGGTTCACTGGTTGAGACGGTATTGATACCAGCGGATGATAGTAAGCTAAATGGCCGAAAAACCTTGTGTGTGTCTTCACAAGTTGGCTGCGCGCTGGACTGTAGCTTTTGTAGTACGGGTAAGCAAGGGTTTGAGCGTGATTTGAGCGCCGCTGAGATTATCGGACAGCTATGGGTGGCCAACGCCTCGTATATGACGGATGAAAATGAAAGTTTGGAAAACGTTGATCATAGCCTATGGGAAAATAACGTCACCAATGTGGTGATGATGGGCATGGGTGAGCCACTGTTAAACTATAAGCCAGTGGTTGGCTCAATGGAGATCATGCTCAGCGATCATGCTTATGGATTGTCAAAGCGTCGCGTGACCTTATCGACGTCAGGCGTTGTGCCAAAAATGTATCAGCTGGCGCAAGACCTCGACGTGGCATTGGCCATCTCGTTGCACGCGCCAAACGATGAGCTGCGCAATGAACTGGTGCCCATTAATAAAAAGTACCCGTTGGATGAGCTGATTGCCGCCGCAAAAAACTACGTTTATGATGTCAATCCACGCCATAAAAAACACGTAACGATTGAATATGTAATGCTTGATGGCGTCAATGACAGCAATGAGCATGCCCAGCAGCTAGTGGCGTTATTAGAAGGCTTACCAAGCAAAATCAACCTGATCCCATTCAATCCGTTTCCGCATGCCCCCTATGATAAATCAAGCAATAACCGCATCCATGCGTTTAGCAATATCTTAAGCGAGGCAGGTTTTGTGTGTACCATTCGTCAAACGCGCGGTGATGACATTGATGCCGCTTGTGGTCAGCTGGTCGGACAAGTGGCTGACCGCACCAGACGTTCGGCGGCTTGGCAGCAAAGCATCAAAGATCGTGAAAGTGTATAGTTCGATAGGTGTATGAACCGTAAACAAATTGCCCAGCGTTTAGCGTTAGCTGTCTTTTATCTGTCGCAATGGTAATGAAAATGTAGCCATAATGGCCAGTATTGATGAACAGCGCAATTAATGACAACTAAATTGTACTTATGGGGGCTAAATCCATTAAACTGTTGGCTCGAGGATCGAACGCATTGAATCACAGTTTTATGATGGCGGCTATGATGACTTCTAACAATTCTTGTCAGCTCAAATATCAAAAACCATTTTTTAGATTTTATAAGCAGTTCAGGGTAGCGACCAACCAAGTCACCACGCCAAAGCGTGTGCTGCTAATAACGGCGCTGTCCGGTTTGCTGCTGACTGGTTGTCAGAGCACGCCAACCAATGACTTGATAGGTAGTGCGCCTTATCAGACGTCCACGCGGCCAAGTGACAATCGTAACTTGGATCAACAAGAAATCGCCCGCGTGCGTACCTCACTGGCCGCGCAATATATCCGCAAAAATGAGCTCGACACGGCCCAGCGGCAGCTTGAAAAAGCCTTTGCTGCTGATAGCCGTTACGCGCCAGCCTATGATATGATGGGCGTTTTGCTGCAGCAAGAAGGCAGTCGAATCAATCTTGAAAAGGCCGATCAATATTTTAAAAAAGCAATCGCGCTTGATAAAGACTTTGAGCAGGCCCACAATAACTACGGCGTTTATTTGTCACAGATGAAGCGCTATCGTGAGGCAGCAGAGCAGTTTGAGATTGCGGGGGCCGCGTTAGGTTATGAAGGCCGTATCGGTGCGTTAGAGAACTTAGGGCGTACTTATCTGCAGCTAGGTGATCGTAGCGCAGCTGCTAAAGCGTTTTTGCGGGCACTCGATGGCAATCGCAATAGCCTTATCGCTCATATCGAATTGGTGGATTTATTGCTAGAGCAGCAGCGTGTACCGCAGGCGCAGAGACTTTATGATGAAACGTTGATACTGATACAAGGGCAGGGCATTAGCCCGCGCCTGCTTTTACAAGGCATCAAACTTGCGGCCGCGCAAAATAACCTAACGACGCGCCAGCAATTGGCACAGCAGCTTTTATCTACTTACCCCTTAAGTGATGAAGCAAAACAACTTAAGACTTGGCTTAACAATCCAGAGGCACCATGGAAATGACCACCCCATCATCAAACACTCAATCTAACGCTCAGGGATCATTTGGTGCCATGTTGCAGCAAGCCCGTAAAAATAAGCAGGTCAGTTTAGAAGAGGCGGCCGCCGAGTTGTTTATTTTAAAGCGCCATTTACAAGCGCTTGAAAATGAAAATTTTGCTGATTTACCGCAAGCTGCGTTTGCTCGTGGTTTTGCGATCAACTATGCCAAATATTTGGGATTGGACTCTGCAAAAATCGCGAACAGTTTTGATGCCGCTTACCCCAATGAGCTCAAAGCCAAATCGTTGAATAGTACCGATACGCCGCTGCGCCCGATGGGCACACTACAGCGCGATACTCACAATCGCATTCGTTTTAATCCGTTACTGATCATCGCAGTCATTGGCGTCATTATTTTAGCGATATTCTTGTTTCGTATGGTGAGTAACGCCAGCAAAGAAAACAGTGCCGAATCGATAACCACAGTCGAAGACATATCAGCGACAGAGCAAGCTCAGGGTGCCGCTATTGATGACGCGACTGGTATTGGTGCCTCTGGCTCTGCTCTAAATTTGGGCGGTGAGGCTAGTGCCAGCACGGCTTCTTTAAACGTCACGCTCACTGATACCGCCACCGTTAATATTACTGATGCCTCTGGTAGCAGTCTAATCAGTGGGACTCAAACCGCTGGTGACTATGAATTGTCAGGTATGCCGCCGTTTAATGTACAAATTGATAATGTCGATAATGTCAGTTTAATGCTTAACCAAGAAGCGGTCGCTTTAGAGGCTTATGCCACTGATGAGCAAGCCAGTTTTGAGTTGGCACCTTGATGCTAAAGGTCATAAAAGTGTGTTTTGTTTCCGTTTCTCTCGCTCCAATTGAAGGGTTTGTCTATGTCAACGTCAGCGCCTATTAACCGTCGTCTTACCAAAAAAATCTATGTCGGTGATGTCGCGATTGGTGGTGATGCGCCGATTAGTGTCCAAAGTATGACCAATACAGATACCTGTGATGTGGCAGCAACTGTCGCGCAAATAGAGCGCTGCGTAGAAGCAGGCGCTGATTTGATGCGGGTATCGACGCCAACCATGGATACCGTCAAAGCGTTTGGTGAAATTCGTAAGCGGGTCAGCGTGCCCTTAATAGCCGACGTGCATTTTGATCATAAGATTGCCTTAGCGGTTGCCGAGGCAGGGGCAGATTGCTTGCGTATCAATCCCGGTAACATCGGTAGTGATGCCAAAGTACGGGAAGTGGTTGCTTGTGCCAAACATTACAACATCCCTATTCGGATCGGTGTCAACGCCGGCTCCTTAGAAAAAGACATCCAGCGTAAATACAAAGAGCCTACAGGCGAGGCGATGCTTGAGTCGGCAATGCGCCATATTGATATTCTAGAGCGCTTAAATTTTGACCAATATAAGGTTTCCGTCAAAGCCAGTAATGTGTTTTTGACGCTAGATGCGTATCGTCTGATATCAGCACAAATTGATAATCCCTTGCATTTGGGTGTCACTGAAGCAGGTGTTTACCGTACTGGTGCCGTAAAATCTGCCATTGCACTGGGTGGTTTATTATTGGATGGTATTGGTGATACGATTCGCATTTCGCTTGCTGCAGAGCCTGAAGAAGAAATCAAAATTGGCTTTGATATTCTAAAATCGCTAAATATTCGTTCTAACGGTGTTAATTTTATTGCTTGCCCAAGCTGCTCACGTCAAGAATTTGATGTCATTAAAGTAATGACGGCGCTAGAGTCACGTTTAGAAGATATTCGTGAACCAATGAATTTGTCAGTGATTGGCTGTAAGGTAAATGGACCTGGTGAAGCGAAAGAGTCAGACATTGGCATCGTTGGTGCCGCGCCGAAGTCTCTGGTGTACCGAATGGGTGAAAAAAGCCATTTGATTGATACCAATAATTTAGTCGATGAAATAGAAGGCATGGTACGCGCGCATGCAGAAGATCTGGCCAAAAAACGTGAGAATGAGATTATTCGCGTCAAATAAGTCGTTATATACGTGCCGCCTCAGCATAAAAGCGGCCATACTGATTCGCTGTTTGTTTAAAAGTAATGCTCAATCACATGATGAGCAAAAACAACAATAATAGAGAGACCTGTTAAACATTTTAAGGATACGACCGTACCATGATTAAAGCGATTAAAGGGTTTAATGATATTTTGCCAGAACAGTCGGCAAAGTGGTTGCGTTTAGAGGCGATTTTGGCTGATGTGCTCGGCAGATACGGCTATGAACATATTCGCTTGCCGATCGTTGAGCAAACCGATTTGTTTGCGCGTGCTATCGGCGGGGCAACGGACATCGTCGAAAAAGAGATGTACAGCTTCACTGATAAATCTGAGCCACCAACGCCGTTGGCGCTGCGTCCTGAAGGTACAGCAGGGGCTGTGCGCGCGGTGATCGAGCACAATTTGCTGCGCGGTGATACACCAAAATTATGGTACATCGGTCCAATGTTCCGTTATGAGCGTCCGCAAAAAGGGCGTTATCGTCAGTTTCATCAACTGGGTGTCGAGAGCTTCGGTAGTGCGCTACCTGATGCAGATGCCGAGCTGATTGCCATGACCCATCTGATGTGGCAAGCATTGGGTCTACAAGATGAGATGCATCTGCAATTGAACAGCCTAGGTGAGCTCGATGAGCGTCACGCGTATCGTGAAGCCTTAGTGAACTATTTAACCGATAAAAAAGACCAGCTGGACGAAGACAGCAAACGCCGCTTAACGACCAATCCGCTACGTATTTTAGACAGTAAAGAGGCGAGCACACAAGCGATATTGGCAGATGCCCCAAAGCTTGCTGACTTTTTGGGTACAGAAAGCATGGCACACTTTGAGCAAGTGCAAACTTATTTGACCGCGCTTGGTATCGATTTTGAGATCAACCCCCATCTGGTTCGTGGACTTGATTATTATAATAAAACCGTCTTTGAGTGGGTCACCGACAAACTTGGTAGCCAAGCCACGGTTTGTGCAGGTGGCCGTTATGATGGTCTGGTTGGACAATTGAAGTCCATCGGTACAGATGGTAATAAGCCGGTAAAATCTGAGCCTGCCGTTGGTTTTGCCATGGGCCTTGAGCGTTTATTATTGCTGATGGAGGCGGTCGCGCCAATTGCAGAGGTGCCAGCTTGTGATGTCTTCGTGGTTGCTCATCCCGAGGTGTATAGCGCGGGTATTGGTTATGCGCAAAACTTGCGTTATAGTCGCCCAGATGTACGGGTCAAAATGGCGAGTGCCACCAGCCTAAAAGCACAAATGAAAAAAGCGGATAAGTCAGGCGCTGCATTGACCGTCATTATCGCCCAGCAAGAGCTTGATGATAATACCATTAGCGTGAAAGACATGCAGACAGGTGAGCAGCAGACCGTTGCGCAAGATTGGCTCTCGGATCAAGAGAATTTTTCTCGCAACTGATGATCGTCCTTTACCACGTGAACGTCATCTCAGCCAATAGACCATCGGTTTTGATTCTAGCAGCAATTTAATAACAATTTTATCAGGTAAATATATATGGCTCTGACACCTAATTCGCCGAATGCAGACAACTCAATGCAAGCGTTAAAGCAATATGGCAGCTATATTGTCACTGCAATTTTATTGGCGCTGGCAGCTTACTTTGGGTGGACCTATTGGCAGGATAACCATGCGCGGGTAGATACGGTGGCGGCCGACCACTATGCAGATATCCAGCGGTTGAATGAAGAAGTCAGTTTGGCCTCGCAAAATCCAGATTTAGAGACAGAGGCACAAGAGGCACTTGTACAGAGCCGTACACAATTGAATAAAGACATTGATGCGTTAGTAATCCAACATGGGGAATCCATTTACGCTTGGCAAGCACTCATGATCAAAGCGCGGCAGCAAGTGGATAATGATGAGTTTACGGCGGCAAGTGAGACCCTTAAGAAAGCCCTAGAAATCGATTTAGGCGATGCAGGTCTGAAGGCAATTACTCGTCTGCGTTATGCGACCACCCTATTGGCTGCTGGCGATACAGAGGCTGCATTAGCAGCCGCCAATAATGATATCCCAAGCTCGTTTGAAGCCAGCCAACAAGAGTTGCTAGGAGATATTTATTTGGCACAAAGCAATAAAGACGCAGCGATTCAGTCGTATAACAATGCTTGGGAGCTATTACGCAGCCGTCAAGAAACGCGTGCCGTATTGGCGTTAAAGATGGAGAGTTTGGGTAGTATGCCTGAGCCTATTGAGGAGCAAGCCCGCCTTATTCAAGCGTCTCCTACTCCTGTACAGCCACTAGCAGAAGCAGGCGCTGTAGAAGGCACTACCTCTGAGGTTACACAGTAATTGTATAGTAATAAGCGTTATTGCCTAATAATAGTGCTAGCGTTTTATCTAATAATTAATAATTTATTTGTAGTGAGAACCTATAATGACTCAATCTATTCGCTCTAGCAAAATCTTAAACGCTACAACCCTCAAAAAGACAGTTATGCATGTGGCCGTTTTGGCAGTAATGAGCACTGCGGTGATTGGGTGTAATCGCGGTATCAAACCAGTGGTCAATGATCCGGTAAAACTGGTACAGATTGCTGAGCCTATTAGTGTGCTACAGCCCATTTTTAGCGCGGATGTCGGTAATAAAAAAGCCAGCAAAAAAGATCCGTTAGATCTGCAAGTTGGTTATGCCAATGGACAAATCGTGACCGCATCGCGCGGTGGTGATTTGACAGGCTTTAATAGTGCTGGCGAACGTGTGTGGTCAATCGATGTCGGCGATCAAATTACAGGCGGTGTTGCTATAGATGCGCTCAGCCAAACCGCCATTGTCAGTACTCGCGGTGGTCAGATAATGGCATTTGATAGTGCTACTGGCGACAAACGCTGGCAACAACAGCTGTCAGGTTCGGTTTTGACACCCGCGCTTATTACCAATAACCGTGTGATTCTATCGGCTAATGATGGCTTTTTGCATGGTTTGTCGCTACAAACTGGACAGTCTGTATGGCAGTTTGCCACACAAGTTCCAGCGATCAGTGTGCGTGGCAGTGCGGCGCCCGTATTATTAGATAGTAACACGGCGCTATTAGCGACTGCCGATGGCCGTTTGCATGCCGTGACAACCGATAACGGTCTACCGCAGTGGTCAAGACGCGTTGGTATCGGTACGGGCAGTAGTGAAGTTGAGCGCATGAGTGATGTCGATGGCATGCCTATCGTGGATAACAACCAGCTGTTTGCCATCAGTTATAGCGGTCAGTTACTCGGTATCGATTTAGCCTCGCGTCAAGTGATGTTTGTCAACGAGCTTGCCAGTTTAAAAGCGCTTGCGGTCAACAACCAACAAGTGATTGCTACAAGCTTAGAGGGTAAAGTGGTGGCTTATGACCGTACCAGTGGTGAGAGACTGTGGGAAAGTGACGAGTTGGCTTATCGTCATCTAACCAACCCTGTGATGATTGGTAATTACATTGCCGTGGGTGATCTTGATGGTGTGGTGCACTTATTTGATCCTGCTAGTGGCAAAATCGTCAGCCGTGTACAGACCAAAGGTGCCTTAAATAGCTTGCAAGTCCAAGGTAGCCGTTTGATGACCCAAAGCACCTCAGGACAAGTGGCTATTTGGCAGTTGGCACGCTAATTTTACTGATCAGCCATGGGTTTGGTAGCGGGTAGTTCCTCGCTATTATTTAGCCCGCCGATTGGTTATGGCTTTATAAAGTGTAAACGCTGCTTGGTCAGCGTTTACTGCCTTGTGTAAATTGCTTGTTTATATACAGGCTTTCGCGTACTCTATGCGACCGATATGCGGTAGGCATTATCACATAGACTATCTGCTAATCGTAAGATTACCCATTATTATTTTTACAATCGTTTTTTATCATTCATTTAAATTTTCGGCCAAGTTCAGCATATTCACTACCGTGTTTATAGGAGTAACTGTTCTGTCCGTCATTGTGCCTTTCACTGAGAGTAACCCATGAGTATCAAGCCTGTGGTCGCCTTAATTGGTCGTCCAAACGTCGGTAAATCCACCTTATTTAATCAGTTCACAAAAAGTCGGCAGGCATTGGTTGCTGATTTGTCAGGACTGACTCGTGACCGTCAATACGGCGATGCTACCTATGAAGACAAGTCCTTCATCGTGGTAGACACGGGTGGTATTGGTGAGGCAGATGATGGCAGCGGCAACATTGATGATTATATGTCTGAGCAATCACATACGGCGATTCATGAGGCGGATATTATTGTGTTCGTCGTTGATGCTCGTGCCGGTATGATTGGCGCTGATGCCGAAATTGGTAAGTTTTTGCACACCCTTGGTAAGCCAGTCTATGTCGTTGCCAATAAAGTCGATGGTGTCCACGATGCGGCGCCTGCTGAGTTTTATGCGTTAGGACTGGGTGAGCCGTACCCAATGGCGGCCAGTCACGGTCGCGGTGTGGGCAATCTGCTGGAAGTATTGACCGCTGATATGCCTGCGCAAGAGAATGTGGTAGAGCCAAGAGGCTTAAAGCTTGCCATCATTGGTCGTCCAAACGTTGGCAAATCGACACTGGTCAATCGTCTGTTGGGCGAAGATCGAGTGGTGGTTTTTGATATGCCTGGTACCACGCGTGACAGTATTTATATCCCGTATCAGCGCGATGGTAGAGACTACGTATTGATCGATACAGCTGGTGTACGTCGCCGTGGTAAAATCGATGAAAAGGTAGAAAAATTCTCGGTCATCAAAACCTTGCAAGCGATCGAAGATTCTAACGTAACGGTTATTGTGATTGATGCTCACGAAGGCATTGTTGATCAAGATTTGCACATGATTGGCTACGCACTTGATGCCGGTCGCGCTTTGGTAGTGGCGATCAACAAATGGGATGGTTTAACGCCCGATCAAAGAGATTACATCAAGCTTGAAATGGATCGTCGTTTTAGCTTTATCCCTTATGTAAAAGTGCATCTAATATCAGCGTTACACGGTACGGGCGTTGGTAATCTATACCCCTCCATCTTGCGCGCTTATAAGTCATCCATGTTTGAGGTGTCAACCAATCGCTTGACCCAAATACTGCAAGATGCGGTCACAGCCAATCCGCCACCAACCGTTGCTGGACGCCGTATTAAATTGCGCTATGCTCATATTGGTGGCCACAATCCACCGGTGATCGTGATTCATGGTAATCAAACCAGCGCGTTGCCTAAGAGCTATCAGCGCTATCTTGAAAACCAGTTCCGTCAAGTATTCAAGCTTGAAGGCACGCCGCTTAACGTTATCTTTAAACAAAATGACAATCCATACGCCAATAAAAGCGACACGCCAACCAAGGCGAAGACGCAACAATTGCGTCAACGTGAGCGTAATCGAGCACAGAAATTTACCACAAAAGATAAAGATAAAAAACCTCGTAAACGCTAAGCTGTCTAACTCCTTATTTACTTTATCGTGCTGTGAGCGCGATAAAGTAAAGGTAGTGTTATGCCAGTAGCACATCTGTTTGCATGTGATAAAACTGATAGGCAAATACCTGACTATCCCCCTTACCACTTTCCTAAAATACCTGTAGTATAGATAACAAGTGTCTTAACTCGGTTGAGTGCTATGAACAACCGTTCGCCTAAAACCATCTCTATGCTTATCTGGCGCTCTGTCGCGCAGGCCATCATCTTGGCTGTCTTGGCAGGTTTCTTATTGTCTTTTATTTATGGTTTATTACAGCACTATAAAGAGAAGCGTACCCACGTCCAACAGCTAGCCGCATTGTTGGCTGCCAGCGCATCGACAGCAGAAGATGCGGATTTGGTGGCTGAGCAAGTGACCTTCTTGTTAGAGAACGAACCCAGTATTCAAAGCATTGTATTTTATTCTACCCCGCAGCCCATTGATGACATGAATCAGACAAGAGCTGATTGGAAGAATGCCTTGTTTACGGACACAGTCAGTTTTAACTATCCAGTCATCAGCAATTACATCGATGGTGATCGTGACCTTAATACACTAACCGCCAACCAGCAGTCCGCTATCCCTTTATCAAACCCTATGCAAGGATCAGCAGATACTGCTGGAAAAATTAAAAATAGCACGTTAGTGGGTTATATTAATATTACTTTGGATGTGAATACACTGCGTTTACAGTGGCTCCGAAACAACCTGTTATTGTGGCTTATTGCGACGATACTAACGATTCTTGTGGGTTTGTACATTTTGCGCAAACTTAGTTGGCCTGTAAGAGACATAGAGGCTTTGACTGATGTGTGTGACATGGTCATCAAAACCCCAGATCTTGAGCAATTGCCAGTTATCCCGCAGCAATTCGGCTTTCAAGAGTTGATGCAGATTAAGCAGACCTTTATTGCGTTATTTAGTCGTTTACAAAAAGCCAAACAAGACTATGCGGCGCTTGCGGTTTTTGAGCAGGAGCTACACAAAAAAGACATCGCGCTGGATGTACAGCTGCACAATTTTCAAAGTATGATAACCCACGAGCTGAAAACCTCGCTAAATGCCATTGTGGGCGGTTTGCAGCTACTAGATCATGACACCCTAAGTAGGGAGCAAAGAGACGCGGTTCAAATCATCAGTAACGGTAGTGATAAGTTGGTGTCATCGCTTGACCACATTATTCAGTTGAATCAAATACAAAAAGGTCAGATGAGTATCAATGTCAGTGAATTTAACCCCTTACAATTGATCGCAGATCTTTTGACAGAGTTTGAGCCTCTTGCTCAGAAAAAAGGACTGGCGTTAATCAGTCGCATCCATCACATAGACTACAACCTCGAAGGTGATGCGGAAAAAATCCACCAGATACTATCGATCCTACTTGGTAACGCGATTAAATTTACCTCAGCAGGTCAGGTGACCGTGACCTCGCAACTGACGCATTTTGATAAAAGCAATCGTTGGCAAATCAGTGTGGAGGACACAGGGATTGGTATCGACAGTCATCACATCGATGATATTTTTAATCCATTTTTTCAAGTGGATTCATCAAAAACTCGTCAATATGAAGGGTCCGGGGTCGGCCTACCTGTAGTCAAACAAATGACTCAGCTTATAGGGGCTACGATAGACGTTGATAGTGCGCCAGGCGTGGGGACCCAGTTTATCCTGACCATCGCAATGCCCAATCAACATCAGTCGCGGCAGCAGCCGCTACTAGCCGGCCTGACGACTGTTTATTATTACTATCAAGAAACGGGGGTTTTGGCGACAGAGCTAGAGCGGTTGGGGGCCACTGTTATCTACCGGCAGCATGAGCAGCTGGTTATCGATGATATAAGATTAGAAAAGATTGATATGGTCATGTTTGCTGAGGACGTGTCTCCAAGTAAAGCGGAGTCCCTAGCCAGACGTATTCGCCACTTTGAAAGTGAGCGCCGTGCTTTATTAGTGTACTGGTATCCACCGCATCAAGCGCGATATGTAGACAGTTTTGAGCATGGTTTAAAAGCAGCTGGTATTGATTGCTGTTACAGTGCTACCTATAAGGATAAGGCGCTAAGCGACTTGCTAAAACGCTGGTTGGTATGGACGTAGCGTCATTCCTAAAAACGTCGTACCTAACAATATCACTCCTAAAAAGACGGTCCACTTGCTATTGTTACTTTCTTTTATGAATATTACTTTTACCAATATTATTTTTAGCACTGTTACTTAACTTAGCCTATTAGTGAACAGGCTGGAGCGAGTAGCAAATAAACATCAGGAGAGGGTTACCCAGTCAAAAAAAGACGCCTAAAAATTAGGCGTCTTTTCAAGACAAACTATGTCACAAGGACTTTTCTAAAACAAGTTTTGTGCCCAGCGTACAATACGTTGCCATGTACGGCTCATAAAGCCTGATTGCTCGATGTCACTAGTCGCGACAATAGGGACAGAGGCAACAGCTTTACCGTCAATAACTGCCATCATTTTGCCAACTTCTTGACCTTTTTTGATGGGGGCTTCTAAGCTCTCAGGGATATCCACTACCGTAGTGATCTTGTTTTTTTGCGTCTTGCTGGTCAGGATTTGTAAATTATCACCAGTTACTAGCTCTACTTCATCGGCTTCCCCAAACCACACTGGAATTTTACTGACAAATTGTCCAGCAGGTGCTTTGGTCACGGTCGTAAAATGACCAAAGCCCCAGTTGAGAAGTTCACGTGATTGATCAGCACGCGCTTGCTGGCTTTCTGTTCCCATGATTACAGAAATCAAGCGCATATCATCACGATTACTCGATGCCACCAAGCAATAGCCAGCCGCATCAGTGTGGCCTGTTTTTAGACCATCAACGGTAGGATCGGTTGCGAGTAGGGCGTTACGGTTTCCTTGGGTGATACCGTTATAAGTAAACTCTTTTTCTGCATAGATGCCATAGTAGTCACCGCTGTTTTTAATGATAGCGCGGGCAAGCTTCGCCAAATCTAAGGCGGAAGCTTCGTGTCCTTCATCAGGCATGCCGGTAGAATTGACAAAATGCGTGTTATCCATACCCAGCTTTTCGGCTTGCTCATTCATCAATATGGCAAATGACGCTTCGCTACCAGCGATGTGCTCAGCCATCGCTTTTGAAGCATCATTACCAGACTGAATGATGATACCGCGTAGCATATCGATGACGCTGGCAGTTTTATTCACTGGAACATACATACAAGATTGGCTGCTACTGCCACGGCACCAAGCATTTGGACTCATGAGTACTTGATCGTCTTCTTTGAGGTCACCCGATGCTAAGCGCTGCTCAATGATGTAACTGGTCATCATTTTCGTTAGGGACGCTGGCGGTAGCGATTCATTGGCGTTCTTTTGCGCCAAAATTTCACCCGTATTGTAGTCCATCAATACATAGGCGGTATTGTCCATTTCAGGCGGCTGTATGGCTGCGTTTGCCATCACTGCGCTCACTGAGATACTCACACCAACGACCAGCTGCATCAGCTGGTTTTTTACACGCTTTACTGTCATATATCGTTACACCGCATCATGAAACCAAATGTATCTATCGCTTGTGCCTAGTACTACACCTTGTTCTCATTTAAACAGAGTGTCTTAAACACCGGGTTTAATAATAACGCACTAATGAGGGTAGGGAGGACGAAGCAACAGACATAAAATTAACGCCTTATCTTAGCAAAATGCCAACCGATGGGGAATCGATAAATGCAAAAAAAGGGCCGAATTAAAAAGAAACAGTCGTGATGAGCAAACGGTTGCTTATATTAGGATTTGCCCACTATTGCGACTGAGCTATCTGTATGCCATAAAAAAAGCTTGCTGCCTCATCTGTTTTTGGACAGGCTGACAGCAAGCTTTTATAGGGTAAAAATTTAACAAGCGCGCTTAAATTTTCTACAGAGACAACTTATAAAGAAAGAACTTATTTTTCCAAAACAGCTTATTTTTTCAGAACAGATCGCGTCGTGGTTTTAAGTCTTATTTTTGAGACATCTTCATAAAACCTTACTAACTAGTACTCAGCATTTGCTAAATCTTCGCATAACGCTTTGTTCTCTTGTTTTGAGAATCCCATCGTCCAGCTACGAATACCTTGTAATATTTGGCGATAATCTTGCTGGGTTGATAGGTATTGAATCGCCGCTTTTGGGTCTTCTAAAGACGGCATCAATTCATGAAGCTGCACGGTATAAGACTTATAAAAGCGCTGTTTTTGTTTGCCATTCAGCATCGGTGGACATATTTCTGACAGCACCTGCATCACTGCAATTTCATGCTTGGTTATATTGATACCAGACATGTCTAGAGGAATGGTGGTCGCGGGCTTATTCGCTGCAAAGGATGCTTGAGACAACATGGCAACAGATGTTATCAATCCTGCAACACCCACCTTTGATGCAGTCTTTGCTATCACAGAAGCTATAGATAATATCGATTGATTTTTCATTCAGCATTACACTCGCTTATCTTTATTTAATGGTGATATGTTAATAGGTCAGAAAACAAAAGTCACATAAAATATTGATTTATGTGTAGATATCTTGTGAGCCAAAGCCGTTTTTTAGCAACATATCAGTAGCATAGACTCATAAGTTACGACAGCATAAAAATATAAGTTTATATTGTTGTAGGTTGTTGCCTATTGTAACGTGTTGCCACGCTTTTTTGCGTTACTGCGGTAATAATGATGCGGGCAAAGGGCGCAGTATAACAAAAGGTGAAACGAGGTCTGAGTAACGGTCTGGCTTCGTGTCAGCGTACGATTAGGTTATAATTGTCCACCATTGTGGTGGTCCCCTAAGGTTTTATAACCTTGCTATACCAATCAAGGTAACATTCACCAGGGTAGCCACCATTTGCGGGTCTGATTATAGCAACTTTATAATGATAAAGTGCATAAGTGGACAGACGGTCATTGATGAGATATTGAGCAAAAATGAGATTTTTGATTAGTAATGATGATGGGGTCTATGCGCCAGGTTTGTTGGCACTGTATCAGGCGTTGTCTACTGTTGGAGAGGTGACGGTGGTGGCGCCAACTAATGAGCAGAGTGGCTGTGCCAGCGCTTTGAGTATCTCAATGCCACTATACACTCACAAACTGGCCTCGGGATTTGTAGCAGTGAACGGCTCACCTGCTGACTGTGTTTACTTAGCGTTACATGAGCTGTATCGTCACACCCGTTTTGATTGTGTGATTACTGGTATTAATTCAGGGGCCAATCTTGGGCAAGACGTTTTATTTTCTGGCACTTTTGGTGCAGCATTGACAGCGCAACTTTTTGGCATACCGGCTATGGCAACCTCACTGGTGGGCGGCGGAGCCAAAGGCTGTGGGCAAGAGCAGGCCAGTCACTATAAAATAGCGGCCGATGAAATTGTTAAATTATTGGTCGAAACACCGATATTAGATACCTGTAAAAATTTGCCCTATCACGTTTTAAACGTTAATATTCCTGATGTTGATAGTGCCTGTGAGATTAAAGGTCGAAAGATAACCGCTTTAGGGCACAGTCAGATTGCACGTCCTGTACACCATGTGGTCGACCCACGCGGGCGCGATGCGTATTGGTTGTCTTTGCGCAAGCGTCAATATGAGTTATCTGAAATTGGTGATAATGAGTCATCATTAGGACAAAGCGTGGTTTCTCAAACAGTGTTGTCTCAACAAACAGCCTCAAAAGAAGCTCGCTCATTAACCATGGACATGACGGATAACCAAGCAGTAGCAGCAGGTTATATTAGTCTGTCGCCAGTAAGATTGCATCATACGCCAGCAGCCACGCTGGAGAAGCTCTCCAAGTTAGCTTTGTAAGGAAACGACGTTGGAGGTAAGGCGAATTATTGGTAGCAAAAAATGAGAGAAAATCGTTTCCATCAGGGTGTTTTGATGGTACTTATCCAATACTAAACGGTATAACAGTTAGCAAAGTGCTTGTGAGTAACACAAGGAGTTTGTGAGTAACATAAAGAATAGGAAATCTTGTATGAAGAAGCTTATTGCTGGATCGCGCTTTGCAACAGTGGCATTGATTGGCACCATGACAGCAGCAACGTTAACGATGGTAGGCTGTGCAACGAAGCCGACTTATCAATCAACCAACCAAGCTGGTCCAAAAATTATCACCAATGCTCAAGGGGTTCCTAACTATCATCGTGTACAGCGCGGTGATACGGTCAGTCAAATTGCTGAGCGTTATCGTCTCAATTATCGTCAAATTGGGGCACTCAATCGTTTAGACAGTAAGTATACGATTTATAGTGGTCAATGGCTTAAGCTGTGGCAAGGACAAGCCGCGCCAGCCAATAATAATCGCTATAGTACCTCTACACCGACTGTCTCACAGCCGACTTACACACCCCCTGTGACGAACACAACCAATAATAGCTCACCAAGTCCCGTGTATGAAGTCACAGCCAACGCAACCTCAGGTTATGACTATCCAAGTCGCAATCAAGTAACCCGCAATTTTGATGCCGCCGCTGGCACCATGGGCATGTGGTTTGCTGGTAATGTTGGCGATCCAGTGGTTGCCAGCCAATCTGGAACAGTGCTTTACTCGGGTAATGGCCTGCCAGAGTACGGCAATCTCATTATGATTCGCCATAGTGATAACTATATCACAGCCTATGCACATAACAGTCAGCTCCTCGTCAAAGAAGGGGATGCCGTACAACGAGGTCAGCGTATTGCCAATATGGGTAGCAGTGGTCAAACCAATCAAGTAGGTTTGGAATTTCAAGTGCGCTTAAATGGTAATCCTATTGACCCACGTGCGGTACTGGGACGTTAAGTTTGCTGTAATATCTAAGCCACGTTACTTATTCATACCTGAGACTTCTTATGATGTTAAAAAAACAATACATTGCCCTTTTCCCAGCCTTAGTGATGGTTGGGTGTACGAGCCAACAGGCAATGCAAAAAACGAGCAAGCCTGTGCGTCAAGGCAACGTTCAGATCACCCAGACTCAAACCATTCAAGTGAAGCCAACCCCGCAGCCAGTCATCAAGCCGCAGCCTGTTGCAAAGCCAAGCTACAGCAGTTTCTCTGATTGGAAGTCAGACTTTTCTATGCGAGCCATGTCTTCAGGTCATGATGCGGCGACGGTTCGGCGTTTGCTTGATTTGGCTTACTTGAATCAACAGGTCATCTCACTTGACTCAGGACAGCCAGAGTTTTCTAAAATGCCGTGGGAGTATGTCGACTCTGCCGTATCAGACGGTCGAGTCAGCACGGGTAAGCGTAAGTTTGCCGAGCAACGAGCGTTTTTATCGCAGTTAGAATCACAGTATGGTGTCAATGCAGAAATTATCGCTGCGATATGGGGCATGGAGTCTTCATACGGGGCGGTGACTGGCAACAGTAGTATACCAAGCTCACTTGCGAGCCTTGCTTATGACGGTCGTCGTCAAGAGTTTGCTGAAACTCAGTTATTATCATTAGCGACGTTATTGCAACGTGGCGATGTATCTTGGTCACAGCTTGACGGCTCTTGGGCAGGTGGAATGGGGCAGACGCAGTTTATCCCTGACACTTGGCTCAAGCAAGGCGTGGATGGCGATGGCAATGGTCATCGCAATCCGTGGGCAACGGCTGATGCTTTGGCTTCTACTGCCAATTATCTGAGTAACTCAGGTTGGGTTCGTGGTCTAGCACCGTTTTATGAGGTGACGGTGCCTACCTCGTTCGATTATTCGGTGGTGGGCAGTAAGCAACCTGCAGCTAGATGGGCGGCGATGGGTGTGGATACGATAGCCGATGTCTACTTGGATGCTAACACAGAGATGGAGCTATGGCTGCCAGCTGGTAAAGATGGTCCATTACTCCTATTGAGTCCAAATTTTGATGTCATCAAGGTTTATAACAACTCTTCAAGTTATGCGCTAGGGGTGAGCTTACTGGGCAAGGCCCTTGCTGGACAAGGTGGCTTGCAAAAATCGTGGCCGCGCTATGAGCGTCCGTTATCAACGACGCAAGTACGCAATTTGCAGCAGCGTTTGACGGGTATGGGTTACGACACGAAAGGGGCTGATGGTATTGTTGGCACTAACACTCGCAAGGCGTTCCAGCGCTGGCAAGCAGATAACGGACAGACGCCAGATGGCTTTATTACGCAGCGTAGCGCCGCCTCTTTAGCATCATGGTAAAGTGAATTGCTAGCGCTACTTTTTAGTAATAACAGTTTTAAAAACGGCTTTTTTCAGCGAGTTTTTAAAGCGCTAGCATTAAAACTATGACCTTATAAGTACAACAAAAAAGCACCTTATTCGGGTGCTTTTTTGCTTTACTCTAGGACAGATTTCTTATAAAGCCTACCGTTTGCGCATAAACGCCGGTATTGATATGACCTAGACTGGTTATGGTTGCTACAACAATTGTTAAGACATACCAGTCTTAGCAACACGCTTGGCTGTGTCAAACCTGCAAAAACTGATATTGGGACAAGAAAAGTGTTACGGTGAATGATAAACTCTTGATAACGTGTTTTTAACATATGAATAATAAGAACGACTAACAGGGTGACCCTTTATGATTACCATGGAAGCATTGCAGTCTGCCATCAAGCAGCGCATAGACACTTA
>NZ_JABASS010000013.1 GCF_016107545.1 Psychrobacter namhaensis | reverse complement strand
TTGCAAGCTCTTGTGGCGGTGCGCCATTAGATATTATTAAACAATATATTCAGAATCAGCGAGGCTAGCCAGTGATGCGAAATTCACCTCTACCCCAATGTCGGGTGGAGTCCTCTTTCGCTTTTTTGATAGGCCGTGCCGCTAGCCTGCCAAGTCATTCATATTTACAATCGGGAGCATCACTGCCATCACAATAATCATTACTACTACGCCCATCAGCACTAACATCAAAGGTTCGAGCAACGACAGCAAGGTACTGATAAAATTGGTGGCTTCCGCTTCTTGCATGGCAGCCGCGCGGCTAAGCATATTTTCAAGCTCCCCTGAGTTCTCACCACTTTTAATCATTTGTACCATCATTGGCGGAAAATAGGTCGATTTTTCAAGTTGACTGGACAAACTAGCGCCTTCAGTCACCCTATCAGCGGCGGTAATGATGGTTTGCTTAATGTGCAAATTGGTCGTCACCGCAGCACCTATATGCAAAGCTTCAATCAAGGGCACGCCTGAGCGTACCAATATGGCAAGCGTACTGGCAAAACGCGCCGCATTTAGACCTTTAGACAAGCGCGCCAATATGGGTAACTTAAGTACCATACTGTCTATGGCTAGTTTACCCGCTTTGGTCTGAGCAAAACGATAGAATAAAAACGCCGCCCCTGCTAACACCAATAGCATCAGCCACCACCACTGGGTAATGATGTTTGATAAGGTCAGGACAACTTGGGTAATCAGCGGTAGCGCTTGCTCAGACTGCTCGAAAACCTTGACGATTTTGGGCACCACAAAGCTCATCAAACCCATAATCACCCCGACTGCCATCACCATCAATACAATGGGATAAACCATCGCGCCTTGTATTTTCTTTTGTAAGGCAAAGCGGTTTTCGGTGTAATCTGCTAACTGATTGAGGATTAGATCTAAATGACCTGACTTCTCCCCTGCCGCGATAGTAGCGATATAAAGGGGCGGGAAGCTTGCGGCTTGCTGTAAAGCACGGGCGAGGCTTAGCCCCTCTAAGACGTGTGAGCGCACGGCCAGCATTAAGGACTTAATATGGGTTTTTGGGGATTGTTTAGCGACAGCTGCCAACGTTTCTTCAAGTGGAATACCCGCCGCGAGTAAGACAGATAACTGGCGTGTAAGGAGCGCCAACTCATACGCCGACGGTTTTTTATAGCGGCTTTTACTTTGACTTTGTCGATCATTAACGGCGCTGACTTCTACCGGTGTCCAGTGCTTATCACGCAGCTGCTGACGAACTTGCCGCGCAGAATCGCCTTCGAGCAAGCCTTTTTGGACACCGCCGCGATCGTCGAGCGCTTTAAAATGATAAGCGGGCATAGCAGCAGATATCCCAAGGTGATCAAAGATAGAGAGTTAAAAACCAGTGCTTAAAAAAGCGGCGTAGAATCACTACTATCAGGCATTAAACCGTTTAATAACAAAACATCGAGATGCTGCTGCTGTAGTTTTTTATCAAAATCGTTCACCTCGGCGATCAGCATTCTCTCGATACGCTTATCGCTGGCAAAGACACTCAAGCGAGCACAGATAACCGCCAGTTGATAAACACGTTTTTTGCAGTAGCTATCCAAGCCTTGTAGTAACCTCACCATATGCGGGGTTTCAAGACTGGCGTACTCATAATCAGCAACGGCCTGTTGCCCAAGGGCCGTGACGCCATAGCTGATAGACAGGTGCGCGCAAAAATAACAACTGAATAAATAACCAACCACATGACCGATGTAATAGCCTCGATCATAGGTAAAGCTGCTCACCCCAAAATGCCCTAAGACGTAGCTATTGAGACTGCCTTGGTCACGAATGGGTTTGCCGTGTTTTAGCTTACCAACAGTGGCAAAGCAGAGTGGGTTTCGTCCATCCTGAGTGGTTAGTTGCCAGCCTGCTGGCTGCTGCGCTGGCATATGACGCACGATATCTGCGATGATATCATCGACCACATGCAACTGCTGCCAGAGGCGTTCTAGTCCATCCGTGTCCATCAGGCCGCGTTTATCGAGCTGCTGTGCAAGTTGATATTGCTGATACTCTGCAAACTGAGATTTGAGCGTTTGTACCAAATAAGTGGGACGGGTCTCGGCAGAGGCGACGTACAACAGCCGAGTACGCTCATGCTGAGCATGATAAACTGCCACACGCTGCTCGGCAATACTAGGCTCGCTATCAGTAGTCGCCACACTGTCATCAGTTGCAGCAGCAGACGGCGTGTCAGCTGCAACTTTCGACGCCCCCTCTTCATCTGCAGGATCTTCAGAAGCTAACGTAAATAGGGCCAACAACGCCGCCTTGTCCAGTGTCTCAGGCACCTTCTTTTGCTCGTTTTCTACAAGGCGAGGGCTATCTTTGGCGTTGCCTTTAGCACTATTTCCCTTGCTCTTACTTTGTTTTTTAACAGACGCAGCAGGGCCTTTTTGGCTATTGGCTTGTGCGCTTGGCTTTGCAGTCGGTTCAGTCATAACATACCATCAGCAGCAAAAATAAACATCTTCTAGGCCATACTATATGGCTAGCATACCGTGAAAAACAATGCGCTATAAATAAGCGTTTGCGCCTAGACGACTCATTATTCCATAGTACCTGAACACAAGCACATTGTCAGCTGTGCATCGCCAAATTACCGTCATCAAGATCAGTCAGCAACTCGCTATCGAAGTGCCATGTTTCCGAGTTAAAAAACAAAAAAGCGTTAAGGATACGATGGTAACCTTAACGCTTTCGACAAAAAGAGTGCCACAACCGTAAGCTAAGCGAGGTTGTCTTTTTGATACTGTTGGCGGTACGCTTTTGGTGATACGCCATAAACGCGCTTGAACGCCTGACTGAAGGTGGAGTCCGAAGCATAGCCCACCAGCTCACTGATTCGGCTGATACTGTTTTGTTGCAGGCGTAAATACCGCGCTGCCAAACGCAAGCGGTAATCAATAAGATAGGTCAATGGCGGCATACCCACCGTATCCTTGAAGCGCTGCGCAAAGCTCGAGCGCGACATTCCTGCTGTCTCAGCGAGCTTATGAATGGTCCAATGTTGGCTTGGTGCTTCGTGCATCGCGGCTAGTGCTTTGGTCAAAAACGGATCTTTCATGGCTTTTAGCCAATTTTCTGTGGCCTCGGGCAAGCTTTCAATATAAACCCGCAAGCATTCAATCATCATAATACTGGCCCAATGATTGATGACCGCTGTTTTGCCCATGCGCTCACGCTCCGCTTCTAACGTCAGCAGCTTAATCTCAACGTCAATAACCTCAAACCTACCATCATCTTCATCGTTGATTTCAGGCAGTATTGATGGCAGCACAGACAACAGAGGACGAATCATCTCTTTGTCATACTTGCACTCGATCAATATTAAAGACGAATTAGGATCACCATTACCATCAATATCCAGCGTATGCTCTTTGCATGTCGTCAGCATCTCATCGAGCGGTCTGGCGTCCTCGCCATTATGATCCAGCGCGTAGCTGACATGCCTATACGCATTGGGAATCATAATCATATCGCCAGCGTGTGCCTGTCGCAGACCATCACCAACATCAATACAAAAACTACCAGACATCACTAAGTAAAATAAAATGGTGTCTTTTCGAGTGATTGAATAAGACCAATTTCCAGCACCATTTAAACGATAATACTTGGTTTCAAACAAATAAACGTTTTGTAACAATACGCTTAGTGCGTCCATCAAACACTTCCTCAATAGGCAAAGTCAGTAGCAGCAAATTCCTTCGAAAACACACACATCCCTATTACAGCCTTAGACTGACTGAATATATTCAATCATTATTTTGACTAACTTAAGCGTTACCTATCTTCTATTTATAGCTGATGGCTTAAGTGTCAGATAACATCCATAAACTGGTGTTACACGGTACATACTATAGAACAAAAACCCAAAAAGGCTAGCCGTAGGGCAAAAAATAAATGTCCAACACGTTCAAATGGATGGACACAAACTAGCGCGCTTTTAAGCGTTTAAGCGTTTAAGCGTTTAAGCGTTTAAGCGTTTAAGCGTTTAACTATAGTCAACAATTAATAAAATGGAGACACGATACGATGCTACGTGACTGGTACAAATTTTTCTTGCTTGCCATGGCTACGCCGACAAGGCGACAAAAACTTATCTCAGCCCCGCTGTATCTCTTTTACATTGACCTGACTATATCAAAATAAGATCATACAACTAAACAGACAGGCACAAAAAAATGCCAAAATCGGCAAGTATATTATTTAGATATAATTTTTTATAACAAATAGGATGTATAAATACTAAAGGAAGAGAATGCAGAATAAAATGGGGCGACTGATGGGACTCGAACCCACGACAACCGAGATCACAACCCGGGGCTCTACCAACTGAGCTACAACCGCCATAACTGCTGCCAAGGACTGGCAAAATATGCAGGCTAAATGGTGCGCCTGGCAGGGTTCGAACCTGCGACCACCTACTTAGAAGGCAGGTGCTCTATCCAACTGAGCTACAGGCGCTCTTAGGGGCTTTTTATATATTCAGTCTCGTTTAAAATATAAATATATCAGAAACTAAACCATTATACATAAAAAAAAGCCTGTAAGGCTCTTAAAAAATAGATGGTCGGAGTGATAGGATTCGAACCTACGACCCTCTGGTCCCAAACCAGATGCGCTACCAAACTGCGCCACACTCCGAAATTCTCTATTATCACGATAGCTTGTTAACTACTTCGTTAGTGGCGATGCCGCTAACTTGTTAATGTTCCTCGCTATCGAGGTGCACATATTAAGGGGTAAAGCCGATTCTGTCAACACCTATTTTTGATTAATTTAAAATAATTGCTAACTTATTTCAAAAAGCCCGTATTTCTTATAAAAACAACGGTGACAAAATCTCTTACCAACCTTGATACTACGTAATCACTAGCGGGGTCATTATACTACATTCACTGCTGGAAGCAAGCCACTGTTTATCGTACCGGTAAGGACGTTAAATGGCATCAGCCATAGCGGTGCATGACCTGCTTGATTGTCGGCACGCTCATTATCGTAGCCTTGTTGCTTGAGTGCCACAGGCTGCCTGTCACTGCCTTGTACCGGATAGACCAACCAGACCTGCTCTGCTTGGTAAGCCTGCGCATAACTGACCAATTGATAAGCGTCACTTGCACTGATGGCCGCCGTTTGGGATAAATGCTTCCATTTCATATCGATGACATGACTATAACTTCCTGAAGCGCTCACTTGCGAGGTTTCTTTCGTATTATCCTGACCATGGTGACAATTTTTGTCAGTAGTCACTTTATATATGAGTAAATCAGGGCGTATCGACAAACACGCCTGCCCTTCTGTATCACTTAGCCAAACACGCTGCGTTTGATACAAGGGACGATAGCTTTCGCTCATTTGGGTAAACATTGATGCGATGCGCTGACTTGCCCATTGCTCAAAAGCTTGATTCATATCAATCAACAGACACAAACGCAGTTGGGGGAGGTTTTGTTTCAATGAGCGGTGTGAGTCAATGCCATTACCCGTTGCTACGTTTGACTGCTGCAATAGCCAATAAGCGAGATCGACTAATTGCTGGCCAGCTTGTAATTGCTGCGCTCGAAGCGGCTGCACCGCTAGATGACGTTTGGCTTGACCATATATCAACTCTAGCTGAGTCATTTCATGCCGAGTCAGCGTAGACACTGGCTGCCATGCTTGGAGGGTGTGACAGATACTTGACTTAGAGACTAGCGGGGTCAGCAAAACCAGAGCACTCTTAATCAAGCGATTGCCCAGCATATCCTGACTCAACACACTGCTCTCACAGACAAACTTATGCGGCTGCATGCTGTTGTGGCGCAGCTGCTCTTTGATGAGTAGCCGACCTTGTAGCGAGGCTTGGTTTTGAGTTTGTGCCTGATAGTGCTTGGTCGGCTGATAATGAACCAGCCACTGCAAAAACTGCGCAATCAACCAATCTGACAATGGTAGTGTGGGCAGTGCGGCTGGGGGTAGCGATGCCAGCTGATGACTGAATTGACCTAAGTTTTTTGTATGCGGCAGTTTATGACGGGTACGGCCACCGCTGTTGGTCAAGTCGGACAGCATCTGTTGCACCCATTGACGGGTTTGGCTGACGTCATTGTTTTGAGCGGTTTTATAGGATTGCTGTTGCCGCTGAGAGCGTGGATTTTCAGGACTTGCACCCAGCTTTGGTAGTATCTCAAGCGTCATGCCACTCGGCAGTAAAATGATCCCAACATAATGTCCGACCTTTAGCTGCCACTGGCCCTGCTTGCGTTTAATGGTAAACACCGAAAACTCTTGCGCCAGCAGCCAGTGAAAATCAGCGACGTGCACAAAGTCTTGCGCCGTTAAGCGTTGATGCTCAAACACAGTGATAACGTTCGCATCACGCGCGGCAACATGGCTGCTATCCGTATGACTCAAGACATTACTCTGATTTTTCTCTGGGTTATTTATCACCGCTTAGCGACCTTACTCATATAAACGTTGATAAACAAAGGGTTTGATAAACTCGCCCGTCTTAGCGATAAGATCCGTGTTAATCCTATAACTGCCTGCGGTCATAGCCTGCCCGAGAAACGCGCCATGCCCTGAGAACATTTGATTTTGGCCTGCGGTGTTATTTTGATTATCCATCTGACTGCTTGGATTATTATTTATCAGCGCTTGGCTATCGTGGATAAATTGAGCACTCATTGGCTGCGGCTCATCGTTAAAAATATACTGCAAGACTGCCACTTGTCCGCCAGCCGCTTGCGCTAATTGGGGAATGATTTGTTCAACCAGCACAGACTGCAATTGCTCAAGATTATTAACTGACCAGAAAAACGCATGGCCCAATTGCACATCCGCCCCTAGCGCTTGCATAATACGGTTGTTTAATCCTATCAATAGTTTGGCCAAATCTATCGTTGCTGCTGCGTCTGCTGCATTGCCAGTGTCTGACTCTTTGCTAAGACTGATAGTCGGTAACAACTCAGGCTGTGGCGGACAGTCAACAAAGCGAAAACGCCGACGTAATGCCATATCCAGTGGTGCTAACGAATGATCTTGGGTGTTCATGGTCGCATAAATATCGACATTAGCAGGCACACTAAAAGGCCGGCCAGAATACGCCAAATTTACTGTCATCGCGTTTGCCATACCAGCGCGTTTGTCTGGCTCAATCAAACTCAACAGCTCACCAAACACGCGTGAGACATTAGCGCGATTGATCTCATCAATCAGCATTGCATAACGCTGTTCAGGGTTATTGGCCGCGCGCTGACACAAGGCCAAAAATGCACCGTCTTGAACGGCGTAACTCATCTGAGACGGACTGTTATTGATATGGCTATTATTGGTTTGCGCATGGTTGGTTTGGTCATGATTGGCATGAGTAGAGGCTGCCAGCACAGGGCGAATCCCTTCAACAAATTCTTCATAGCCATAGGCTTGATGGAAGCTGACCATACTAAAGCGCTGCTGGCTTACGCCTTGGCCAAGGCTAGCATTGTTATCACGCTGTGCCTGCTGAAACTCTGCTAGCTGCTGTGATAGCTCATCCAATAGCGATATGCTCTGGGGCAATAGATACCATGCCCCACTAGGATCTTTATCAAAATAGGCTTGGCTGGCACGATTTTTATACGAAACGGTTGTTGAGCTGGCAGGGCTGTGTATTTGCAGCACAGACCATGCCGTATTACTTAAATTACTGTCACGCGCGTTTTGCGCCGCTTTTGCGAGAAAAAACGCATGATTGACCACTTCAGGCACTTTTACCAAGTCTTGCTTGTTGGCTTGAAAGTCTAAAAATATCAAACACACGACTTCGCGCCAGCTCAAATCGTATAACAACTGACCCAGCAAGTCTTCATCATTCGCTTTAGGCAGATAATCGGTATACTCTTGCGCAATTTGTAGCAAACGGTAGGTTTTACCCGTACCAGCGACACCCGTATAGATGATATTGATTGGCTTGTGAGGAGACATATCCGGCATAGCGTTATCCAGCGTTAAGCATTCGCGTAAAAAATAAATAAATCACGCTGCACTCTGATTATAGCGTGGTTTACTCCGTAGCATCCAGTAATGCCATCTCCTAACCTACAGGCCATTAGACCATGCTTGGTGATCTGTCTCCATCACATCATTACGTTACTGTTATTTTATAAGCGCAGCAGTTCATGGTAATAATAGTAGGGACACGTCAGTTAATGTACCATAGGTAAAATAGTGACTAGGGTAAAATAACGGCTAGGATACAGTGGGGGTGTTACTCACGCTTGGAATGATTGTTAGTGGGCAAGCACTTGCCAATACCGCTTCTCAATCCTTCATCCTCATGTCATTATCACTGTAAAAACCATCCAACTTAAGGAGTTTTGTATGTCAGGATTATTAAAAAAATTGCCTATCAAACTGACCAGCAAATTGCCAGCCAACGTATCTGACAATACCAGACCACCAGTTGAAAAACCGAACAGCATCCTTAAGCCCATTAGCAATCAATTTACCAAGCTTTTGTCAGTCACCAAGTACTTGCCTGCCAGTGCACGCTCAAGTATTTTATCCAAAGCGTTTGGTAAAGTGGTGCCATACGTGGGCACGACAGGTGTCTATTATGAGACCGTCGAACCCAATCAAGTGGTGGTCAGTTTAAACAACCATAAATCCGTGCAAAACCATATCGGCACTATCCATGCCGTGGCCATTACCTTGCTTGCTGAGACCGCAACGGGCTTTATTTTGGGTTTAAACCTGCCGTCTGATCGTGTGCTACTGATTAAATCTTATTCGGTGAACTTTCATCGTCCGATTAAAAAAGGACAAGTGGCCGCCATAGCGAGCTTAACGGATGAACAGCGCTTAGACATTTTGAATACCCCAAAAGGCGAAATGGTGATTCCTTGTGTCATCCATGATCGTGAGTCTGACAGCGAGCGCGCCCCTATCGTGGTTGAGATGACGTGGGCGTGGATACCCAAATCTGAATTAGAAGCGCGGCGTCAAGGCAAAACCAGCGAAAAAGTAACCAAAGCGGCCACTGACCTCAGTGCTGACACTGAAGCTAAGCCATATACTGAAACTGAGTCGGACCAGCAAGCAGTGGCTAAAACTGATACAGCAGAAAACAAGTAGCCAGTTGAGAGCTCGTAAGAATCCATGGGTAGTCTACTTTGAGAGCTCGTACGTGTCTGGTCAGATAGGTGTTAGAGACGGCAAATCGATCAAAAATGCCATGAAATCGGATAGACACGTACCATTAGCTAACAATAGCGTCATCAGTCAGGGCGCTTTCTTTGGTCACCCGCAGCACCTCCTCTAACGTCGTCCGCCCCTCTATGACCTTGCGTAGCCCATCAGCACGAATCGATGGTGTCTGCTGGCGGGCGTACTCTTCTAGCTCGTACTCAGCGGTATTACTGTGAATCATGCGGCGTAAGGCATCATCAATGGGCACCACTTCGTATATCGCTGTACGTCCTTTAAAACCTGATTGATTACACTTGTCACAGCCGATAGGTTTGGGCAATTGAATAGATGTTCCTGCCCCTTTCTCCTGAGCCTCAGATCCTGCTTCAATACCAATTTCGGTGAACAGTTTGGCTTGTTCGGTATCCGCTGTCTGCCAGCCATGGCAATACGAGCAAAGCGTGCGAACCAGACGCTGCGCCACCACGCCAATGAGCGAAGACGATAACAAAAACGGCTCCACGCCCATGTCTTGTAAACGGGTGACTGCACCAATGGCAGTATTAGTATGCAGCGTGGATAATACCAAATGCCCTGTCAAAGACGCTTGTACAGCAATCTCGGCCGTCTCAAGATCACGAATCTCACCCACCATCACCACATCTGGGTCTTGTCGCAACATCGCGCGCAAACTTTTGGCAAAGGTCATATCCACTTTGTTATTGACCTGCGTTTGGCCAATACCATCGAGCTGAAACTCAATCGGATCTTCAGCCGTCAAGATATTACGGGTTTGATCGTTTAAGTCAGTCAATGCCGAATACAGCGTGGTGGTTTTGCCCGAACCTGTCGGCCCTGTCACCAAAATGATGCCATGGGGACGATGAATCAAACGCTTAAGCTCACTATAGTCATTATCAGAGAGCCCAAGGTAGGTCATATTCAGACGACCTGCTTGTTTGTCTAATAAACGCATGACGACACGTTCACCAAAGCTTGACGGCAGTGTAGAGACTCGCACATCGACCTCACGCCCTGCCAATCTTAAGCTGATACGACCATCTTGCGGCACACGCTTTTCAGCGATATCCAATCTGGCCATGACTTTAATACGTGATACCAATAATGGCGCCAATTGGCGTTTGGGCGTAATGATTTCTTTTAATTCTCCATCGACGCGAAAGCGCACCACCAAGCGCTTCTCAAAAGTTTCAATATGTATATCTGAGGCATTTAAACGTATCGCTTCAGACAACAGCGCATTGATCAGACGGATAATAGGCGCATCGTCTTGCTGATCCATCAAATCCTCAGTTTCAGGGACACTGTCCGCCAAACTATCAAGGTCGGGATGGTCTTCAAGCCCAGCGGCAATATGCTGCGACTCTCCTGTATTACCAGCGTAAGCCGCGTTCATACGTTTTTCAAAGTCATCTGAGCTGATACTTTCATAAGTCGGTACAGCGCGCACGCCTTGCTGCTGTAAAAAACGCACCGCCTCATTAATGGCCGATAACGGGGTGGCTTTGGTCAATACCAAAGTCGGTGACAGCTCAGGATCGATAGCAAGTATGATCAAGATTTGATGGCGTTTCGCAAAACTGTACGGCAGTTGCAGCATATAGACGGCCTGATAAATAGAGATAACGTCAGAAAAAAATCGTGCGAAAAAGTAGCAAACGCACTGTGCGCACTGGGCTTAGCGGGCTAACCCAAAAAGAGTGCAAGTAAGATTGCATGAGTTTGTTATAATAACATTTTGTTTTAAACGCGTATGATTTTATATGAGCCACGTTGTAGGTCGCCGTCACTCCCATACTTTTTATCGTGTTCATAGTAAAGCGATAGCCAGCTCACTGTAAAAAACTACCGTGCTGCTAGATTAGTTTCTATCGCCTTTGTCGGCACAAGTTGTGAGCAGAATGACAGACCGTACTGTCATTGAGACTGCCAACGTAACAGATTTATAATGAATCGACTGTGTCATGCGATTCTTATTTTACTGACAGTGCGTTACTATGACTTACTGCACGCGTTTTTATACCACTTGGACTGTTTATTACTATTTGTCTTTCACCTTGCCCGCTCGCTATTAGGATTTGCCGTTATGTCAGAGAACGCTAACACGACTACTCACCCCACTCCACTGTTGCAAGATACGTTTACCGTTGGTAGTCGCACCTTTTCCTCTCGGCTGTTGGTGGGTACAGGCAAGTATAAAGACATGACTGAAACTGGCGAAGCTATTGCCGCGTCCGCCGCAGAGATTGTGACAGTCGCCATTCGTCGTACCAATATTGGACAAAACAGCCATGAGCCCAATCTGCTTGATGTGATTTCTCCTGACAAATACACCATTTTGCCCAACACAGCTGGCTGCTTTGATGCAGACACCGCGATTCGGACCTGCAAGCTTGCGCGTGAGCTGTTGGGTGGCCACAATTTGGTCAAGCTTGAAGTGTTAGGTGATGAAAAAACCCTTTATCCCAATGTCACCGAAACGTTAAAAGCCGCCAAAGTATTGATTGATGATGGTTTTGAAGTCATGGTTTATACATCAGACGATCCCATCGTCGCCCAAGAACTAGAGAGCATGGGCTGCGTGGCAATTATGCCGCTTGGCAGCTTGATTGGTTCAGGTCTAGGGCTGCTCAATCGTCACACGCTCAGCTTAATTATCGAAAATGCCAAGGTGCCGGTGTTGGTTGATGCCGGCGTTGGCACAGCCTCGGATGCAGCGCTGGCTATGGAGCTTGGTTGTGATGGCGTACTGATGAACTCAGCGATTGCCAATGCCCAAAACCCAGTCATGATGGCACACGCCATGAAGCATGGCATTTGGGCAGGCCGTGCAGCATTTTTGGCAGGTCGTATGCCTATGCGCAAGATGGCCACGGCCAGCTCACCGCAAACTGGCTACTTTTTTCAGTAGGTTTACGACACCACGGCCCTAGAAGAACCCGTTATAAAATAATCAGAAAATATGATTTTTTATCCAATGTATCGTCATAAAAGGATTTATTATGCGACTTCTCACCGCAGTCGACCAGTTGTTTTTACTTCTTGAGACACGTAAACAACCCATGCACGTGGGAGGATTGTTCTTATTTGAGTTGCCCGAGGCGGCGGAGAGCGATTTTGTGTATCAGTTGGTCAAGCAAATGCAAGACTCTGATGTAGCGCCAAGCTTCCCTTTTAATCAAGTTCTAGAGCATTTGGTGTTTTGGAAAAAAGACAAAAACTTTGATGTCGAACACCATCTTCACCATGTCGCTCTACCAAAACCTGCCCGTATTCGCGAGCTGTTGATGTACGTCTCAAGAGAGCATGGCCGCCTGTTAGATCGCGCCATGCCGTTATGGGAATGCCACGTGATTGAAGGAATTCAGCCAGAAAATAAAGGTGGGCCAGAACGGTTTGCGTTGTATTTTAAGATTCATCATTCTTTGGTTGATGGCATTGCTGCCATGCGCCTTGTACAAAAGTCTCTGTCACAGTCACCAAGCGAGCCCGTTACTCTGCCAATCTGGTCATTAATGACGCGTCATCGTAACCATGTCAATGCACTGCTGCCGGCTGAAAGATCGGTCAGACGTATCATCAAAGAGCAAGTGTCTACCATCAAACCTGTCTTTACAGAGCTGCTAGATAATTTTAAAAATTATGGCGATGATGGCTATGTCGGTACGTTTGATGCGCCTATGAGTATTTTGAATAAACGCATTTCCGCCTCACGGCGGATAGCGGCGCAGTCTTATGATATAAAACGGTTTAACGATATCGCCGAAAGATTGAAAATCAGCAGAAACGACGTTGTGCTAGCCGTTTGTGCGGGCGCCATTCGTCAGTATTTAATATCGATGGATGCCCTGCCCAGCAAGCCATTAATAGCATTTGTGCCTATGTCATTGCGTACCGACAACAGTATATCGGGCAATCAGTTGTCGTTTGTGCTGGCGAATCTAGGCACGCATTTAGATGATCCACTGCGTAGGCTTGAGCTGATTCATCGTAGTATGAATAATGGCAAACGCCGATTTCGCCGGATGAATCAAGCGCAAGTCATCAACTATAGCGTGATCGCCTATGCGTGGGAAGGTATCAATTTGGCCACCGGCTTATTCCCTAAGAAGCAAGCTTTTAACCTTATCATCTCTAACGTTCCTGGGTCTGAAAAGCCCCTGTATTGGAATGGCGCACGGCTACAATCCTTATACCCCGCCTCTATCGTCTTCAACGGCCAAGCGATGAATATAACCTTAGCCAGTTATTTGGACCGGATTGAGTTTTGTATCACTGCCTGTAGTAAAGCCCTACCCCATGTACAAGACATGCTGATGCTCATAGAAGAGGAGTTAACGTTGTTAGAAACGATGAGTAAAGAGCTTGAATTTAAAGGGATAACGGTCAAAGATAAAAATATGAAAACCAAAAAAAAGCTGGCTCCATAATGGAACCAGCTTTTGTTATTTAATGGTCTAAATGCAACTGCTTAAAAAACATCGCCCCAAGTTGGCACCACAACTTGCATCAACGGTTTTAACAGTTTGACATTACAAGCAAAAATAGAACCTGAGGTCATAGAGTTATGAGCGCCCGTGTGATCCACCACCACACCGCGTGCTTCGGTCACGATAAGCTCACCCGCTGCGATATCCCAAGGCTTAATAGACATCTCAAAGTAGCCATCAAAACGACCAGCCGCCACATAGCACAAATCAAGTGCCGCTGAACCCAAACGACGAACCTGACCACCTGCTTCAGATATTTTCTGTAAGCTTTCAAAGTGCTGTTTAGCGTAAGAGATGACTTCACCATTGCGCTTACGCTCAAGCGGATGACCTGTGGTAAATAGACCACCATCCAGCGTTTTGCGTTCGCTCACATTGATACGGCGCTGATTGAGACGAGCACCTTTACCGCGGCTGGCAGAGAACATCTCATCACGGACTGGATCATAGATAACGCCGTGTTGCGTGACCCCTTTATGCTGTACCGCGATAGAAACACAGAACTGCGGCACACCATGAACGAAGTTTTTGGTGCCATCTAGCGGATCGATAATCCAGCACCAGTCAGCGTCTTCGCCGCGGCCTTCTTGCATACCAAACTCTTCACCCAAATATGAGTGATCTGGATAGCTGGCTTTTAGCGTTTCAATAGTAAGCTCTTCACTAAAACGATCAATACGAGTGACCAGTCCATCAAGTCCTTTAGATTCAATATCTAACTCGATTTTGTGGCGGTTTTGATGCGCATATAAAATCTCTTTACCAACTTTTTCAGCAGTACGCGCTGCGATGACGACCATGGGTTCCATAAATAACCTATTTGCTTGATGAATGAATATAAAAAATAGTAAGACCAAATCTGTGCCCACAACCTGCCAATCAGCCGCTGCATCACATCGTACCTACCACACACTGTTGCTATGCGATTTAAAAAACGCGCCTATTAAAACGTTCTTCATAAAATAAGAATCGCATTATACTAAAATTGTTCGATAAAAACGAAAAGCATTACGTACGCAAAACCCGCCACTGTTAAACCAACCGCTGTTTTGGTGGTCATCACAAACTGCACAAGTTGTAAAAAAGTCAGCACCTACGGCTAGCAGGCGTTCGCTCTCGTTATCGAGCTTTATTTGTTCAAACCAATGCTCGATTTGAACGAGCATTATAACGCTTAAAATATTAAAAGTATGGCTTACGACAACAGCTGCTGAAGCTGCATGAGCACACCATCGATATCTAGACCACAGTCAGCCATTTGCTCTGCTTGCGAACCATGGGCGATAAATCGATCAGGGATACCAATATTACAGATAGCTGGGCGATTACGCTTGAAGGCAGTCGACTCATTGAGCAAATACTCATTCACCGCGCTACCCGCGCCGCCCATGATCATATGCTCCTCTAACGTCGCGATATGAGTGATGCCTTGCGCCAATAATGTTTCTAACAACGCCGTATCTAAAGGCTTTACCCAGCGCATATTGACAACATGAACCTGACAGCCTACCGCGTCATCATGAGTGAGACTTTCTGCCGCTTGCTGAGCCGTGGCCACCATGGTGCCAAACGCTAATAACGCAAGTTTTTTGGGAGCCGCATCGCTACCTAAAATGGATTCTACGGCTGCCTCACCGATTTTATAAGTGTGGGCAGGCTGCTCAATCACTGCCCCTGTACCAACACCGCGCGGATACCGAACCGCTGTGCAGCCTTGATATTCATAGCAAGTATTAAGCAGATGGTAGCACTCGTTCTCATCTTTTGGCGCCGCAATCAGCATATTGGGCACACAGCGCAAAAATGCAAAGTCAAATACGCCAGCGTGGGTGGCGCCATCTTCACCGACTAAACCTGCACGATCAATCGCAAACATCACGTCAAGATTTTGTAGTGCCACATCGTGGATTAGCTGGTCGTATCCCCGCTGCAAAAATGTCGAATAAATCGCTACAATCGGCTTAACACCTTGGGTCGCCATGCCAGCTGCTAGCGTGACCGCATGCTGCTCAGCGATGGCCACATCAAAAAAGCGCTCTGGGAAATGGCGCGCAAAGTCGGTCATCCCTGAGCCTTCTTCCATGGCAGGAGTAATCGCCAGTAGCTTCTCGTCGTGAGCTGCTTTATCGCATAAAAACTGCCCGAATACTTGTGAGTATTTTAAGGCAGGCTTGGTATTTGACTGTGACGTTTCTTTGTCCGTATTCTGGGTATCACACTTAATGTCTACTGGTAACTTGCTGATCGCGTGATAGCCGACTGGATCTAACTCCGCGGGCGCAAAACCTTTGCCTTTTGTGGTATAAATATGGACTAAAACAGGGCCTTTTAGACGCTTAGCCAGAGATAGCACACGCAGTAACTCAGGGATATTATGACCGTCAAATGGACCGAAATAGGTAAAGCCGATCGCTTTGAATAAATTGTCTTCTAGCTGCGGGACATCACGCATCTCTTTATGACGTTTGCGGCGATCAAAAGCTTGCATGTCTGGGCGATGACACAGAATAGGTTCGCCTGAATCAGAGATATCTACCTGATAACCTGATTCCCAAAGCATGGCTAAATGACGGGAGAAGCCACCAATAGAACACGATATCGACATATCATTGTCATTTAAAATGACCAGCAGATCAGCATCTTGCTGCACTGCGTCATTCATGGCTTCAAATGCCATGCCGCCTGTCATCGCACCATCACCAATGATACAAGCAACGGTTTGCGCGCGACCCTGATAACGCAGCGCGAGACTCATGCCTAAACCAGCTGAGATTGAGGTCGATGAATGTCCAACACCAAACGTATCGTAAACCGATTCTGCTCGCTCAGGAAACGCGGTCAAGCCATCCTTAGAGCGGATAGTGCCTAACTGCTCGCGGCGCCCTGTCAACACTTTATGCGCGTACGCTTGATGTCCAACGTCCCAAACGATCTGATCGTGCGGCGCCTCTAACAAGTAGTGGAGCACTATGGTCAATTCTACCACGCCCAAATTGGCACCAAAATGACCGCCACTTTGGCCTGCTGAATACAACAAAAAAAGCCGTAGCTCATCAGCCAACACAATCAGCTGAGCTGTTGTAAAGGTATTCAAATCCGCTGGTGCAGCAATACTATCAAGTAAAGGCGTCTGCGGACGCACGCGCGGGATCACAGTATAAGTCTGCTGTAAATTTGACAGCTGGGCAGCAGAATCAAAGGCTGACGCAGATACGGACTGAGGCTGTGGGGAATGAATTGATTGCTGCATAAACCGTACAATACCTACTATTCTGCTGACAAGACGTTGCCGGAGCGCGTAACGCTAACTAAGCCACGTCAATAATATCTACATCGTTATGGATGTAATGGATTATATAATAATTATTTAGGCAACTTGTATACACATAGCTGCTATCTACGCTGCGCCTAAGAGCAAATGTGCCGCCGTAATGGACAGCAAGGCTACAGTGCTCAGACGCTTTAATGCCAAGGGCTGATATTATGCCTTATTATCTTGCATCATTATCAGATGTTAGTGACGACATAGTAATGTAAGGACAAAGACTTGTCACTGTATCCGTCAAAATAGTATGGCATAATAGCATTTTTTTTTAATTATCGCTTCAATCATCGTGCGTCGTTTGTGAACTTTGTGTGTTTTTATCATAAAGACAATCAGCACGCTTGGTTTACGAACCGGTTATACTGACATCACCCTAACTCTAATAATATGGCTAGGATGACATGGCTGCTTTATCACAGCCATAACAGACTCTCTACCGCCACCATTATCGGCTTATGCAGGACATTAATGTCATATCAATTTATCACTAGCGCCAAACTACCGACTCGTCACGGCGAGTTTGATATTCATATCTTTGAAAACGATGCGGGTCAAGAGCATGTGATGCTGACCGTTGGTTTGTCTGTGGCTGAGCAAAATACAGATGCCGCGGCTATATCGAGCCAAAATGCGCCAACGCTCCAAAAGGACGAATCTCTAGTAGAGCAACCAATCCCCTTGGTTCGTATTCACTCCGAGTGTCTCACGGGCGATGCGTTTAGCTCATTAAAATGTGATTGTGGGCCGCAGCTCAATACAGCGATGCAAGCGATACAAGAGACGGGCTATGGTGCTATTTTGTATTTGCGTCAAGAAGGTCGCGGTATTGGCCTGACCAATAAGATTCGCGCTTATGCCCTGCAAGATCAAGGTCATGATACCTTAGACGCCAACCTCATGTTGGGCTTGCCCGCTGATGCACGTATTTATGATATGTGCGGGCCCATGCTCGCCCATGTTGGTGTTAAGGCGGTAAAGCTCATCACCAATAATCCTGATAAAGTGGCTTATCTGGCTGAAAATGGTATTGAGGTTGTCGAACGCGTGCCGTTATTGGTTGGGGTGAACGATATGAATGCTGAGTATCTCGCAACCAAACGCGACCGTATGGGACATCTCTTGGACAAAAATATCAATACCGCCATACACCTTAATAAATAGATGGATATCTTATGAGTATTCCAAATATGGACAATAAACAAGATTTGCCAGCGGCAGATTCAGTAGCGACACCGACCAATACTGACATCACGCGTGTGCGTGAATTTTTAGTCGATTTGCAGGCACGTATCTGCCAAGCTCTAGAAGCACAAGAGCGTGACGGCGGCGGTGATGCCAAATTTGTTCCTGATGACTGGGAGCGCCCTGAAGGTGGCGGTGGCCGCTCCTGCGTGTTAGCAGACGGCAAAGTGGTGGAAAAAGCGGGCGTGATGTTCAGTCACATTCATGTCCACAACTTGCCTGCTTCAGCCACGGCGCGCCATCCCGATATCGCTGGCCGTAAAGCGCAAGCCATGGGGGTCTCACTGGTTGTCCATCCCAAAAACCCAAACGTTCCTACCAGCCATGCGAATGTGCGTTTGTTCGTAGCAGAAGCTGAGGGCGAAGACCCTATCTGGTGGTTTGGCGGTGGTTTTGATTTGACCCCGTTTTATCCGGTGCTCGAAGACTGTGTTCACTGGCATCAAGTCTGCCATGACCTTTGCGCGCCTTTTGGGGACACTGTTTATCCTGACTTTAAGCAATGGTGTGATGAGTATTTCTACCTGCGTCATCGCGATGAGCAGCGCGGTATTGGCGGCTTGTTTTATGATGATGTCAATACTGACAGTCGCGGCTGGGATTTTGAGACGTGCTTTGACTTTATGCAGGCGGTTGGTAACGGTTACCTTGACGGTATCATGCCAATTTTCGAGCAGCGTAAAGACACGCCTTATACCGAAGAGCAACGTGAATTTCAGCTGTATCGCCGTGGCCGCTATGTTGAATACAACCTTGTCTACGACCGTGGCACTTTATTTGGACTCCAAAGCAATGGCCGTATTGAGTCTATCCTCGTCAGTATGCCGCCGCTTGCCAGCTGGCACTATCGCTTTGAGCCTGCTGAAGGGACACCTGAGTTTGAATTGACTGCTTATTATCTAAAACCCCGTGATTGGTTAGCCCTATAGTTTTTTATACACCATAAAATCTATCATTTTTAGAGAATGCCTATTTAGAAAGTGCCTGTTTAGAGAATGCTCATAAGGTCAGCCATCGTAGCTGGCCTTATTTGTGTCAGCCTTTTAATCTAAAATAGGGAGATCTGAAACGATACACCTTATCGTTACCTTAAATATTACGATGATATAACAACTATACTAACTACCTTGATGTAGATAACCGTTACAATAGAATTTATTTTTAGCAAAACCCGTTAGAAGCGAGTGCGCTTCCAAATGTTTGTTAGGCAGCGTTTTTTATAATAAGACTTTACCATTAGGCCAGCGTCTGCAAACGCCCCTACTATTAGCCAAATTTAAAGGAGTAATTCATATGGCACAGATCCACACCAACAAATCATTGAAATCTATCTTCGGCATCACCTTGATGGCCGCCGCCTTAGGGATGACAGCTTGTAGCAGCCCCACCGACCCTGACGTAAAAGCCCGTCAAGACAGCATGAAAAGCTGGGGTGATGCGATGGGCGTTATGGGTGATATGGCTAAAGCACCTGATACCTTTGATGCCGAAGTGTTTCAAGAGCAAGCTGCATTCTTAGCAGACGACGCCGCCACTCCTTGGAGTCATTTTGCCAACCAAGAAGCAGCCGGCAACGCCACTGAAGCCGTTTGGTCTAATGTCGATGGTTTCCGTGCTGAAGCAGAAAACTTCGAAAAAGTAACCGCTGAACTAAACGCCGCTGCACAAACGGCCACTAGTATTGAGGACGTCATGCCTGCCTTCAGTCAAGTTGGTGAAAGCTGCAAATCCTGTCACACAGAATTTAGAGTAAAAAATGACTAAGTAGCCTTGTTTTTACTTTATAAAAAAACCGCCACATCCCTTGATATGGCGGTTTTTTAATCTTTGAGAAACGCTAAAGAACGAAAAGCAGCTTACTCTAGAAGCACTGCATGCGCTAAAGTATGATATCCCGTGACATGCGCAGCCTAGGTTTCATCCACGGCAAATAGGACATTGCGTACCACCGAGCGGGAATCTGCCGATCCGCCAAGCGAGCCTGACAGTATCCCAACGGACGCTAGAAAGGCGGCCAGCCGCATATGGGCCGCGAAAGAGGCGCCATCCTTATCAGAGGTCCAGGTACTCATCAACGGATCTGGAAACACGAACACCACCACCCCGTACATCAGCACACCAAACATCAGAAACAGACAAATCAAGGTCAGCACCAGTGCTAGGTAAGTGGCCCCAGCCGTGACCACCGAGCTCTCCGATGTCTGTCCTCGCCGCGTAGAGATCAGCCGGAAGGAAAAAGCGCGGTAGAGCACAAAAGTGGCCGTCAGAAAACTGGCAAAGACGAAGACTGCCAATTGCCCATAGGACACCGAGGCCGCAAAATCCCAAGTCTCCCCGCCAAAGATAAGCACAATGATCACTGAGAGCGCCGTGGCAATCATGGTTGGCAGCTTGGTAGCAATGCGTGCCGGATTGGCCCGGATGGCGCCGCGAAGAATACGAGGAAGGTTACCTAGGGTGTGTCGTCCAATAAAAGCGAGTTTGCTGCTCTCAGAATAGCGATCATTGGCTTCTCTCGGCAAGTTTTCGACCATTTTCTGATGTTGCGACTCGGTGAAATGCTGCATGGTGTCGAGGTCATCAGGCACCTGTACGCGGGCGAGATAGTTGGTCGAACCTTGTACGTAGTCTAGGTTCAGTAGGCGCCCGAAGCAATGTAGCATCAGGGTCGTCAGGCGCTTAGTACGGATTTCCTGCTGCGGGAGCTCGTCTTCTCCGTAGGCGATCAATCGGCGCGTGGAAATCACGGCCACATTCGTAAGCTGGGAAGGCAGCGCGAGAAGATAAGACATCGACGCGGCAGCAATCTCCACGTCCGTAATGATGAGCAAAAAGGCCAGTTTGCGTTCGGTTTTCTCGTTGATGCCGATTTGTATAAAATCGAGAGCCTGATAGCCGTTCTCCTCGGCGGTCAAGCTGGGTCCTGCGAACGAAAACGACTCCACCTGAATGTCGAGCTTCTGCTGGATGATCTGGTTGAATTCGACCGTAGCAGCCTTGGTCAGAGCCTCCAAGGCACCATCACTTTTTTTCCCGGCTACGTCGAGTTGCATAATGCCAAGGGCAATATTTCTTTCGGGCATGGTCAAAGTGGCCTTAACGTAAGCAAACTATTCTGCTGATTGATTGACATCGACAGCGTGCTGTTCATTCAATTTTTTGACGATGGATTTTACCGAAGGATCACCAAGATCCAAAGTACGTATAGGAAAGGGAATGTTAATGCCCGCCTCATCTAGCGCGTTTTTAATTTGTACCATCACTTCATGAATAGAAGCGACTTTGTGCGCCTGCGTGCCATCATCAATAAACCAGCGCACCATCAAATCAATAGAAGAGTCACCAAACCCTGTGGCAATCACGCTGGGGGCTTGATGCGTGGACACCGTACCGGCTTTGCCAAGCGCTGCGAGAATCTTCGATTTCGCTGTCTCAATATCATCTTCATAGCCAATGCCTACTGCCACTTGCAGACGGCGCTGCTTATACGCTGTGTTGACAGTCAAGGCAGAGGTGTACAAGTCGGAGTTTGGAATGACCACTTGCCTGCCATCATAAGTTCTGATGGTGGTCGCGCGAATCTTGATGTCTTCAACTGTCCCTTCGTAGTCGCCTGAAATGATCTGGTCGCCAATACGAAACGGCTCTGACAACAGGAGCAAAATACCAGAGAGCAAGTTTTGAAAAATGTCTTTAAAAGCAAAACCAATGGCAACAGAACCAATGCCTAGCGCCCCAATCAGCTTGGCAGGCGTAAAACCCGGTATGGCAACCACCATCGCAATCATAAAGCCGATGAATAAGATCAGGGCACCCCCGACCCGCTGAAAGACCTTGACCAGATTTTGATGACGCACACGCGCGCCTAAAAATTTGTGCACGACTTTTTTAAATAAGAGGGACAACAGCCAAAAAATACCCAGCACAATGAGGGCTGCCACAAAATAAGGAATACGCTCGATAAAGCCACTCGCCAGATCCCGCGTGGTATAGACCACTTGTTGATAAATGGTCATACCATCGGCTACCGTATTCGATAGGCGGCTCACATCAGGGGTGGGCATAAACGAGGTACTCCTACAGCTAGGTTAGCGCGTGTTTATAAACAAAGGGCGTGATGGCTGAACAGCTGAGTGCTGAGTAGTCCACGACTAACCCGCCATTTAGCCCATCAAATCGGCTTGTACAATCTCAATCCAATAGCCATCAACGTCTTTGATGAACGCAATGTTTTTCATACTGCCATCTTCTGGACGTTTTTTAAACTCGACCTCATTTTTATCAAACCAAGCGACAGCCTCATCTAGGCTCGGCACACTAAAACAGATGTGTCCAAAACCTTGGGGTTCTTGGTTGCCATCATGATAGCTAAAGTCCGCTTTTGTTTCGGTACCATAGTTATGCGTCAACTCCAAGATACCGCGCTGACGAAACGCAAAAATTTCCAAGTCATCACCAGCAGGCAGACTTTCACGCTCACTCTCGGTAAGCTTGGCTAAAAAGTATAAATCAAACCCCATATCAGGGAATTTTTTTACCGCCAGCAAAGTCATGCCAAGAACACCCGTATAAAACGCCAATGATTTGGCCGGATCTTTTACCCGTAGCATGGTGTGATTAAACGTAAAGCCTGTCGTCTGAGCTGAGATGGGCTGTACGCCATCTGTGTTTACGCTGCTCGCAGGCTGAGCTATATTTGAGTCATTATTGTTATGGTTAGATGATAAGTTAGACATAATTATCCTAATGTGTTTCAGAAAATAAAGTGGTAAACAGACGCCCCGCAGTGGTAGTGACGCGCCTGCCCCTCTCATCATAATAAAAATTTGTGAAAGGATTGAGAGGTTTTTGTAAGAGCGTATGCGCCATTTAAAATACGAGTTAGCTGTCTAAGAATCTTACTTTGCCTGTCTCTAGATCATACTCTGCCCCAACGACGAGCAATTGACCACTATTGGTTAAGTCCTCTAACGCCCGCGAACCATGCTTAAGCTGGCTCACTGACATACGTACATTGGCTCGGATAGCGCGATCGACCAACTCGTCGGCATCGACGTCTTGACCATTGGCGGTCGCCAGCTCGTGCAAGTTATAAACGCTTGGGCGAATGCGGTCAACGATTGACTGCAAATTGGGAGAATAATTTTGCTCAGGATTGATCAGTGTTTCGACGCAAGCCGTTACCGCACCGCAATGTGAATGTCCAAGCACGACCACCAGCTTGGTACCAAATGTTTCGGCGGCAAACTCAACTGAGCCAATCTGTGAGGGCGCAACCACATTGCCCGCGACCCGAATGACAAATAAATCACCCAACCCTTGGTCGAAGACAATCTCAACGGGGACCCGAGCATCTGAGCAGCCTAAAATAATGGCGAGTGGGTCTTGCTTACTGACCAATTCAGGGCGTTTTTGCATGAGCGGATCAGCATTGGTCAAGCTATCCACATAGCGCTCATTGCCTTCTTTTAGCATGGCTAGGGCTTCTTGACCTGTTTTTGGGCGTTTATCATTGGGCATAGGGCATCCTTTATCATCAATAATGTTAGAGTTATAAGCTGCTTTACATCTGTTTATTCAAATACAGGTTGGCTGCACGATTTGTAAGCCACTATTCAGCGAGGCATTGTTCAGCCAGCAGACTCATTATCTTTGTCTGCCATAAAGGGATTGTATAGGAATAAAGGCGAAAAAATGATAAAAAATTTTGTTTTAATGTCGTTACACCAAGGCAATTATGACCAGCCGCACAAGCTTATAAAACGGTAAGCCATCATTAAAAATAGGTATGTGCGCCCAAAACATACATAGGCCACCAAAAATCACAAGCTAAGACTCATAGATAAAAAAACATTAGCAACTTAATGGAGCTGGACGCATAACATTAACGAAGTTGCACTGATTTGTAGCAAGGGTTTGTTATAATACGCGGCGACCAGACTAGGTTTATATTCAGAGCTTATACCCATACCAAGCCACCTTGATGACAGTGCCCCAGATAAATAACTGTACTGAGATGTTGGATGCTGAGGAACACATATTATGACCAATTCACCTCCAACTGCGCATAGAAACTCTGTGTCGCCTGACGATGACAAGGTGCTACTGCAACTGACTGGTCTAAAAAAAACCTATGATCAAACTGAAGTACTAAAAGACATCAACCTTGATATTAAGCATGGTGAGTTTTTGACCCTGCTTGGCCCATCAGGCTGCGGTAAAACCACCTTACTACGCTTAATCGCTGGCTTTGAGCAACCAAACGCGGGCGCCATCTATTTAGATGGTGTGCAGATGGCAGGCTTGCCAGCCGATAAGCGTCCGGTCAATACGGTGTTTCAGCAGTATGCCCTGTTTCCCCACATGACTGTCGCGCAAAACGTCGCTTACGGATTGAAACTCAAAAAAGTACCTAAAGACGAGATTAACACTCGCGTGCGCGAGATGCTCGCCATGGTGCAATTAGAGCATTTGGCCAATCGTAAGCCGCAAGATTTATCGGGTGGGCAGCAGCAGCGCGTGGCGATTGCACGCGCGGTGATTAATCGTCCTAAATTATTATTGCTTGATGAGCCGCTATCGGCACTCGATCACAAACTGCGTTTGCAAATGCAATCAGAGCTTAAGCGTCTGCAACGTGAGCTGGGCATTACTTTTGTCTTTGTCACTCATGACCAAGAAGAAGCGCTGTCCATGTCAGATCGCATTGCCGTGATGAAAGACGGCACGTTTCAACAAATCGGTACGCCGATTGAAATCTATGAAACCCCTGCCAATTTGTTTACCGCTAAATTCATCGGTGAGACCAACCTCTTTAAAGCAGAGGTTCAAGGCGTCTACCCTGAGCAGCCAGACCGTGATGGCAATGTAACCAATGGTCGTATCGAGGTTGAAGTCTGTGAAGCGCAAGCACAAGATGGCCCAACGACCTTACGTAATTTGCGTCGCCCTAATTTTGCGAACGATGTGCAAGTTGGCGATATCGTCAATTTACTCCTCCGCCCTGAAGATTTGCGGATTTATGACCCCAAAGACACGGCTCATAGTGGCCTACTAGGTCGTGTCATCGAAAGTAACTATAAAGGCAGCACCTTAGATTCGATCATTGAGCTGGCCAACGGTCATGTGATCAAAGCCTCTGAGTTCTTTGATGAGGATGACCCAAGCTTTGATTATAAATTGTATGAGGCGGTTAAAGTCGCTTGGGTTGATGGCTGGGAGTGGGTATTGCCCGAAGAAGACGGGGCGATAAAAAGTAAAACGGCGCAAAAGGATGGCAGCTGATGGCACGTAATAGCTTAGGCAGTAAAAGCCCTTTTCGTACTGCCACTCTTTGGCTGATTTGGGGCTGGTTGCTGATATTTGCGCTGTTGCCCAATATTTTGGTGATCGCTGTCAGTTTTTTGACCCGTGATAGCAGTGTTTTTATTAGCTTGCCTATCAGCATCGATAGCTACGTGCGCATGCTTGACCCGCTGTATTTTGAGGTGTTTGTCCATTCGTTATGGATGGCAAGTATCACGACGGTTATTTGCTTGTTGCTTGGTTACCCTTTTGCCTGGCTAGTTTCCAAGGCAAAAGTGCGCTGGCAACCGCTACTCATGATGCTCTTGATCCTACCATTTTGGACCAATTCTTTGGTACGGACTTATGCGCTCAAATTGCTGTTTGCCAATAACGGTTTGATCAATAAATCTTTGTTAGCGATCGGGGTAATCGATGCGCCTATAGATATTTTATACACGCAAGGGGCAGTGATTGCCGGACTCACCTATTTACTATTCCCTTTTATGGTATTACCGTTGTACGCGGTGTTTACGGACTTGCGTAACGACATGCTGCTGGCCTCACAAGATTTGGGCGCTTCAAAGACGCAGACCTTTTGGCATGTGGTACTACCATTAACGACGCCTGGTATCATTTCAGGGGTACTTTTAGTGTTATTGCCTGCGATGGGCATGTTCTATGTGGCCGATATTTTAGGCGGTTCACGCAATCTGTTGGTGGGTAATATTATCAAAAACCAATTTTTGGATGCGCGCGATTGGCCGTTTGGGGCAGCCGCCAGCGTGTTACTGACATTGGCGATGGCCATATTGTTACTCGCCTACCGTGCCAGTAGTCGCCGTATTGGCAAAACTGATTTTAACGAGGTGGCCTAATGTCCAATAATCCACTGAACCACTCCTTAAATAGCGCCCCGACCAAACCTAAACGCACTATCAAGATTGGCAGTATCGCGGCTAAAGGCTATCTTGGCCTGATTTACGCCTTGCTCTACCTGCCCATCCTTGTCTTGGTGGTCATGTCATTTAATCAGTCAAGAATCGGCTACAACTGGGGCGGTTTTAGCTTAAAGTGGTATGAGTCGCTGTTTAACAACCAAGCCATGCTCGATGCGTTTTGGCATTCGATTGTATTGGGACTGGTCGCTGCGACCGTCTCAACCTTAATAGGGACGCTTACTGCGCTTGCCCTACATCGCTATAAGTTTCGCGGCAAAGGACTATTGAACGGATTGCTCTTTGTGTTGATGATGTCGCCTGAGATCGTCCTTGCTATCTCATTATTGGCGTTATTTTTATTGATTGGTCTGCAACTAGGCTTTGTTTCGCTGCTATTGGCCCATATCACCTTTTGCCTACCTTTTGTGGTTATCACGGTCTTTGCACGCTTGAGTAGCCTAGATGAGCGTCTTTTGGAGGCCGCACGTGACTTGGGCGCCAATGAATCAACGATGGTACGTACGGTACTTATTCCCGTTATTTTGCCTGCGGTGGTGGCAGGTTGGTTGCTCGCCTTTACCTTGTCGCTGGATGATGTGGTGGTTTCAACCTTTGTTACTGGTCCCAGTTATGAGATTTTACCCCTGCGTATTTATTCTATGGTCAGGGTCGGACTCAAACCCGAGGTCAACGCCATCGGTACGCTGCTGCTAGTGGCTTCCTTGGTATTGGTCATCATCTCACAGCTCCTGTTACGTCGGCGCTAGCTGTCTTTTGTTTCTTAATCATAAGCTTTGAGTGAAAGTCAGCGCTATATTTATTATAATGAATTTTTCTCACTTTAGCGGTCAGGTAATACTATGCTCGAGCTTCGCCACCTCAATACTTTAACCGCGCTACGGGCGCATGGTTCATTAGCGGCAGCGGCTGATGAGCTACACGTCACGGCCTCTGCCGTCTCGCACCAGCTAAAAGAGCTGGAGAACTATTACGATATCAGCTTGGTGAATCGCCGCACCCGCCCGCTCACCTTTACGCCAGCGGGCAAAACGGTACTGGCCTTGGCAGACAGCATCATGCCGCAAGTTACCCGTACTAAGTCTAATCTTAAACGCTTAGCGCATGGTCAAGCAGGCAGATTACGCCTAGCTTCTGAGTGTCACAGTTGTTTTGATTGGCTGATGCCGATACTAAACCAGTATCGCCGTGAATGGTCGGATGTGGAGCTAGACTTTGCCACCGGTTTTGAACCCGAACCGCATCATTTATTGATGGAAGGTGATATTGATTTACTGATTACCACCAGTGACTTACCGATAGAGGGAATCAGTTATCAGCCATTGTTTGAATATGAAAGCCGCTTAGTGCTGTCACCAACCCATGATTTAGCGGCGCAGGACTTTATTGCACCGAAGGACTTGTGTGATGAGACCTTGATTGCTTATCCAGTAGAAGCCAAGCGCCTTGATATTATTGCCAACTTTATGACACCAGCGCAGGTAAGCTTTGAGCGTGTGCGTACGACTGAGTTGACAGCGATGCTGATTCAGCTCGTCGCTAGTGAGCGCGGCGTGGCAGCACTACCTGATTGGGTGGTGGCTGAATATGAGAAAAAAGGCTGGGTGGTCTCACGTCCATTAGGTAGTGGCGTGTATTGTCAGCTGTATGCAGCGACGCGCACGTCTAGTCAAGAGACGGCTTATATGCAAGGATTTGCAAGTTTGTTAGAAGGGATTGTAAAGCCGTTGTAAGACAACATTTTTTAGCTAAGTAACGCTAAATACTTTCTTATACCATGGTTCCCTAGTGAGGACTTGAATATTCGGCTGTGTGCTAATGATATAGAGGCTTTACTCCCTGAAATAGTCACAATGTACTTCGTGGTGTACATGCAGTGAGCTTTTGGATCATTATTTTTATTTACCATTAGCGCTGTTATAGGAATAAGGAGTACTACTGGCATACCTAACAACAAGACTAATGGTTAGGCATTAAGCTCTTTGCTCACCTTTTAATATCATTATTCTCAACAGAAGCTAGTGACTTGGCATACCATAGTGATCTGCGATTAGCTCAACAGTGCGCGATTGAGCCTGGCGCGAATAACCTTGAACAACTAACATGACCTCGTCGACTCCTGTCTGCTCCTGAATACTCTCTAAAATTTTTGCGACCTCGGCAGCAGTGCCATGCAGGGTTTGATTGGTATACTGCTCAATAATCTGGCGCTCTTGTACGTTGCCTTGAAAAGCCGCCACTTCATCAGGTGGCAGTAGGGCAAAAGGCTTACGTTGGAACATTCTTAACATTGCCATAGCAGATGATGTTGACTGGCGACGTGCCTCTACAGGATCTTCATCCGCAATCGCGCCAATAATGACCAAACTATATGGCTTGGCTAGAATTTTTGAAGGACGGAAATTCTCTCGGTAAATGCGCATGGCACTTAAGACATCAGCACTGCCAAACTGTAAAGCGAAGGCATAGGGTCTGCCAAGCTAGGCTGCCAAATGTGCGGAATAAGTCGATGACCCCAAGATCCAGACATCCGCAGGGGTCTTTGATGGGGGTACTCGGTTTTGCTCGGCTTGCCATGGGCCTGGCACCGCATGAACCGCATTATAAGGATGATCTTTTGGGAAGCTGTTTTGTAAAAAGCCCAATAATTCTGCGACTTGCTGAGGAAATTCATCGCTTGCTGCCTTATGCCGACGCAAAGCGGAAGCCGTTGCACAATCCGTACCCGGCGCCCGTCCCAAACCAAGATCAATTCGTCCTGGCGCCATCGCATCGAGCATACCAAATTGTTCAGCGACGACCAAAGGCACATGATTGGGTAGCATGATACCGCCTGCACCAAGTCTAATGCTCTCAGTTTCTCCAGTCAGCCGAGCCACCATCATCTGCGGCGAAGGAACTGCGGCGCCCGGCATGGCATGATGTTCAGACATCCAAAACCGCTCAAAACCCCTTTTATCCGCCAGTTTTGCAAGCGCAATCATCTCTTGAATGGTGTTCTCTGACGTATGACCAACACCGGTAAAGGCATTGTCGAGCACCGATAGAACGAAAGGGGCATTACCTGAATAATTTGGAATATTCATAAACGATCTCAGTTATAGCGTATTGATGAGGTATAGCAACACCCCTTGGGTATTGCCATACAAGAAAGATTTAAAGACTCAGCCATCAAGCACTAGAATTTATAGGTTTGACCATCATTAGGAACAAGCGCACGCTGCTTGTCTAAGTGCTTTTCTTCGATAAAGCGGCGCAGCTCTGCTTTTGTGAGTGTGGCATGATTGACCGTATCCATATGTACGCTAACAATCTGCGCATTAGGAGAGTATTGATACGCACGATATACATCGTCTTTACCCATGATGATAGAACCATCCACAAAGGTAGTCAGCTTCGCATACCCTGTATTCAGGATGACGGCATCAGGCTTGTAGCGAGTGAGTGCACTCTCTACGTCTTTATTCCAAATGGTATCCCCTACTACATAGACCGTCTTATAGTTTGGTTTCTGGAATACAATCCCCATCGTTTTGCCCAGCAGTTCAGCTAATGGCGCCACTTTGTACATCTCATCAGTACCATGCTGTCCGATGGTTTTATTAATCTTAGTGCCTTTAAACACAGCGCCTTGCTCGGTCAATACTCTAACATCAGTAAAACCATCTTTACGTACGATTGCCGCATCGGCTGCATCTTGGGTAAAAATTGGCATGTCACGAGGCACGAGGTTACGTGCAGCTTCATCCCAATGATCGTCATGTAAGTGGGTCAAAATAATGGCATCCACCTTAAGCACTTCGGCAGCAGTCATCGGCAAATCCACCATTGGATAACGTATTTGGCTATTTACTGTGCCATCAAACCCTGGATAAGCGTTTTTAGCCGCTAGCATCGGATCCACTAAAAACGTGGTCCCGTCATAATCAAGCTTAATTGTGGCATTACGGATTTGCTGAAATTCAACGGTATTGGTCGCTGTCTGTTTTACCGCGTTAGAATTTGCTGTTGGACTGGCAAAGGTGGTGCATGCCGTTAACAACATGACGCCACTTAATAGTGTGGTGCCGGTCAGCGATTTTACGATATTCATAATGATTACCTTATCAATGAATCTGTTTGAAAACTTTGGCTTAACGGGCAATCCAGGTTTGGGTATCAATCACTTCGCCATATAGAAACTCAATCGCTGCCATGATGGTGGCATGAGCCTGAGCAGCAGGTACTTTTGTGCCATTAAATTCAAGATCAAGCGTGGCACAGGCATCATGAACCGTAGTTGTGGTATAACCAAAGTCTACTGCCGCGCGAACTGTGGCATCCACACACATGTGGCTCATGGCGCCAATCACGGTCACCTCTTTGAAGCCTTCTTTATCCAATAGCTCTTTCAGATCGGTCTCACGGAACGAATTGGGATAGTGCTTAGTAATGACAGCCTCACCCTCTATCGGTTTTACTTTCTCATTGATCTCTACACCATCAGTACCAGGCGCAAAGATTGGGGCGTCAGCAGAGGGCATTTCATGACGGATATGAATGACGGTATGACCTTTTTCTCTAGCAGACGCAATCACCAAAGCAGCATTATCAGCGGCTTCGTTAATACCTACGAGTGATAAGTTACCTTGTGGGAAGTACTCATTTTGAATGTCGACAACGATCAGTGCTTGTGTGTTCATGATAATTCCTTTTTGTTTATGAAAGTGACTGTATAGACATATATTCTACAAGTACTATGCTACACTAACGAGTGGCTACATCGACATATAACAGGCTAATAACGACAAATGAATCAAAACAATGCGATTGAAATCGGCTTGATTGTCTATGAGAAAGCACAAATGGCCGCTGTCCTTGGACTGACTGATTTACTTATGATTGCCAGTAAACTCGCTGCCAAACGTGAAGATATAACCGATCTGCCTTTACAGGTCAGTCACTGGGAGATTAAAGGTTCTGATCTGCGTCCTACCTGCACTTTTTCGAGTAATCCAAATAGCGCAGGAAAATTAGCGGCTGTTATCATTCCGCCAACGTTAGAGGCGCCTATTGCAAAGCAAGCAGCAGCACCTTGGCTAGAATGGCTGAAAGAGTTGCACTCGACAGGTGTGATAGTGTCGTCCGTCTGCGCAGGTGCTTTTTTATTGGGCGAAACAGGACTACTTTCCAAGCGAAAGGCAACCACACATTGGGGTCATGTAGAAGAGTTTGAACAGCGCTTCCCCGATGTGGAGCTTGATGTTGATCGCATTATTATCGAAGACGGTGATATTGTGACCGCTGGGGGCGCTATGGCTTGGACCGATCTGGGGCTTAGGATGGTGGATCGCTTTCTTTGCTCACAGGTAATGAATGAGACCGCTCGTGCGTTGTTAATCGATCCCTCAAGGCGTGAACAATGCTATTACAGTACCTTCTCACCCAACCTCACCCATGGTGACGCAGCCATATTAAAAGTACAGCATTGGCTGCAAAGAACCAATGCACAAGATATTGATTTATCTACCTTAGCCAATTGCGCGCAGTTAGAAGAGCGTACTTTTCTGCGGCGTTTTCATAAGGCAACGGGCATAACATCAACAGAATACTGTCAACGATTACGGATAGGAGAGGCAAAAGACTTTCTACAGTTCTCGTCGTCTCCTGTTGAGAAAATTGCTTGGAAGGTGGGTTATGGTGATGTCAGTGCATTTCGTAAGATATTTAAGCGCATTGTTGGGTTGACACCAAGTGAGTATCGGCGCAGATTTAATTCGAATAAAGGATAAGATGTTTAGGCGGTGGCTGAGTTAAAGGTAGGCACATTGACTGCTTCTAGGTAAGAGAAAGATTTAATAAAACGGCTACTGATGTAGCCATAACCGTTTTATTCTTTAACTGTCATTAACGGGAAGACATTCCTTTAAAACGCAGTAAACGCAATGCATTCAGCGTCACCAATACTGTAGCACCAGTATCCGCTAGCACAGCAATCCAAAGTCCTGTCACGCCGAGTACAGTGGTTATCAGAAATATGCCTTTTAACCCAAGTGCAAATATGACATTTTGATGGATATTTCTCATGGTGGCGCGGGATAAGGCAATAAGGTTAGCAACGTCCATCACGCGGCTTTTTAATAGGGCAATATCAGCCGTTTCGATAGCCACATCCGTGCCACTGCCCATCGCAATGCCAATATCTGCCGCTGCCAAAGCGGGTGCATCATTGATACCATCACCAATCATCGCTATTTTACTATTGCTTTGCATCTCACTGAGTAGACGTAGCTTGTCTTCAGGTAATAACTCCGCTTTCCACTCTATATCTAACTGACTAGCAAGTGCTTTTGCCGTACGGCTATTATCACCTGTGAGCATGACAGAGCGCACGTTCATCTTATTAAGCTGGGCAATAGCTTGCTGTGCATCTTCTCGTAACTCATCACGTAGAGCAACCAATCCGAGCGCCTCCCTCGTTTGCTCATCAAATAAAATAGAAACCGTTTTACCATCATTTTGTAGCATCTCAATTTGAATCTGCTGCTCAGCTGGCAACATCACTTTCTCAGCGACGTAGACTGGTGAGCCGATGGCCAAAGAGCGTCCAGCGACAGTGGCATGAACGGCTTTGCCTGCCGTAGCAAAAGCATTAGAGGCATCAGGTATCACTACCTTAGCGGCTTTGGCATGATCCACAATAGCGATAGCAAGCGGATGACTGGATGTAGCATCGACACTTGCAAACAGTGACAGTAGTTTATCGTGACCATCAACATCGCAATGTACTGTTTTAAAACCAATAACATCGGTTACCCGTGGTTTTCCTTCAGTCAAAGTACCCGTTTTATCAAAAGCGACAGTACTGACCTGACCCACCAACTCCATGACATTGCCGCCTTTGATAAGCAGTCCATGGCGCGTGCCGACAGCCAAACCTGAGGCAATAGCGGCAGGTGTTGATAGCACAAGAGCACAAGGACAAGCTATCAGTAATAGCGCCAAACCACGATATAGCCATGTCCCCCACTCTGCCCCCATCAGTAGAGGTGGAACAATAATGATCAGTACGGCAATCGCCATAACGATAGGCGTATAGTAGCGGCTAAAGGTCTCAATAAAGCGTGCGGTCGGTGCTTTGGACGCTTGCGCTTGCTCTACAAGATCAATAATACGCGCAATTGTATTATCTGCCGCTGTTTTTTCTACGCGTATTTGTAGTACCCCATCAACGTTGATAGATCCAGCAAAGACCTCATCGCCTATGGTTTTGGCAACAGGAACAGATTCTCCTGTCACAGGCGACTCATCAAGGCTAGATATCCCTTGAATAATTACTCCATCGGCAGAAACTCTATCACCAGGACGCACAAGCACCTTATCGTTAATCTGTAATGCAGTCGCTGCCACCTGACGTTGTTGTCCTTTCGCGTCCAATAGAATAGCAGTCTTTGGCACTAACGAGGATAACGCTCGAATACCTGCGCGCGCACGATCAGCTGCGACGCTTTCTAATAGCTCACCAACCGAAAATAGGAACACCACGGCAGCAGCTTCTTCTGCCTCTCCAATGATAAGGGCGCCGATAGCCGCAACAGACATGAGCATTTCAATTGAAAAAGGCGAACCTACTAACGCCAGTGCAAAAGCTTTACGGGCAAATGGTAGGACACCGATAGCCACAGCGGCAATAAAAACCCATGCGCCATATTCAGGGAAAATCAAAGACAACACGTATGCGGCACTCATCAAAAGCCCAGTACCAATAACCTGTTTGCCTTTTATGGTTTGCCACCAGCGCTGATCGTTTACCGCTGCTTGACCACCATCAATTCCCATCTCATTTTGTTGACTCGTTAACGCTGATACACCAAACCCTAAGCGCTTAATAGTCTTTTCGATATCTTTAACGTCAGTACTCGTATCAGGTTCTAGGGTTAACTCTAGCTTCTGAGTCGAAAAGTTTAGCTGAACCCCAGAGACACCAGGCATACGTGTTAGCGCCCGCTCAATTTTGCCAACACAGCTTGCACAGTCCATACCTTCAATATGATATTGCATAGTTATTTCCCCTCTTATTAAAGATATTATGGATCCTATAGTAACTTCAGGGTCAAGGCTTTTAATGACAAAGAGGTTTGATTTTTTATCAGCAAACCTTATAGTTACTTTATTGTTTTAGATAATAGAAAATACTATTTAAGGAGATACACATGCTAATCAAAATTGGTGAGCTTGCTACGCGCACAGGAGCGACGGTCGAAACCATTCGCTATTATGAGAAAGAAAAGTTATTAACAGAGCCTACTCGCAGCCAAAGCAACTATCGTTTGTACAATGAGGCGCATTTTGAGCGTCTACAATTTATCCTGCACTGCCGTACGCTCGATATGACTTTGGATGAAGTACGAACCCTGCTTCAATATAGAGACAAACCTGATGAAAACTGCGGTGAGGTCAATATACTATTGGATGAGCATATCAATGCGGTAGAGACACGTATGGAAGAGCTGATACAATTAAAGCGACATCTACTAGAGTTGCGGCAAAAATGCGCAAGTGAAGCGCTAGCTGAATCCTGCGGAATATTGCATGCGCTTGCCGATAATTCGTGTCATAGATAAAGGTTTTTTCTGGCTTTATTAGCAAGTAATTTAGTTAAGTGATGAATACTTACCTGATCTAGGTGAATGAAGGTAATATCACCACTTTTCATACTTAAAATTTGATATCTAACCCATCTCAAGGGGCAAACACATCACTAAGATGCAGTTGCCCACCCCAGCTTTTTCCAAGCAGTTAATAATCTCGAAATTATTAAGCCCATCCCTCCTTTCTGTTAATCGTCTAAGATGCACGACTATCAGGCTGATTCATTGCATTTGTGCAGGGAAACCATCTCTTGCTAAAGCAGCCATCATCTGATCAACACTTGCGATGGTGTCGATACTGACCACTTTTGTTGTCAAATCAATATCGACTTTGGCATTTGGATCGACATCGTTAAGAGTTGCTGTCACACCACGGGCGCAACCACCACAAGTCATATTTACAATTAATAGTTTCATAATCTTTCTCCAAATAAGTTTTATTTCATCACTAAGCTTACGCTTTGTCATGATGGTAAGGTCAAACACATTTTTAAAAAACAAGCTTGACCTTACCATTATGTCAACCTATATGCTGTTGATAACAGATTGAACATGATAGAGGATGTTATGAACTCAGAAAATAGTAAGTCTTATCTTTACAATGAAACATTGCCCATTGAAGGTATGACCTGTGCTTCATGTGTGGGACGGGTGGAAAAAGCATTAAAAAAAGTTGAAGGTGTTGAAAATGCTGAGGTGAATCTTGCGACTGAAAAAGCCATGATTTCCTCGTCTCAACCTTTAGACCTTATCGCAGTAACCAAAGCAGTAGAACGAGCCGGTTATAAGGTTTTGGCATCTCAGCCGATCGAGCTGTCGATAGAAGGTATGACCTGTGCTTCCTGCGTTGGACGGGTAGAAAAAGCCTTAAAAAAAATCGAGGGCGTACAACAAGCAAACGTCAATCTTGCTACTGAACGCGCATGGGTACAAGGCAACGCTCAAGTACAGAGTAGTGATTTGATTCAAGCCGTTAAAAAAGCGGGATACACAGCTAAGCAGATTGAGCAAAGTGTGAGTGTTCAACAGGATAAAAAAGCCACAGAACAGCAACAGCTGAAACGAGATTTAATGATCTCTTTAATTTTAGCCGTGCCTGTTTTTATTCTAGAAATGGGATCACATATGATTCCAGCTTTTCATATGTGGGTCATGGACAATATCGGCACGCAACAAAGCTGGCTGATTCAATGTGTTTTGACTACGTTGGTACTCATTTTTCCAGGCCGACGTTTTTACCAAAAAGGTATTCCAGCATTATGGCGCTTTGCCCCAGATATGAATTCATTGGTCGCGGTTGGAACACTGGCGGCTTATAGTTTTTCACTAGTCGCAACATTTATTCCAGAAGTTCTACCTGAAGGCACTGTTAATGTTTACTACGAAGCGGCGGCTGTGATTGTAAGCTTAATTTTATTAGGGCGTTATTTTGAAGCAAAAGCCAAAGGGCGTACCTCTCAAGCCATTCAACATCTAGTGGGTATGCAAGCAAAAACAGCACGCGTTCACCACAATGGGCAAGTGACTGAAGTACCGATTGCAGAGGTGACCACAGAAACGATTGTTGAGATTCGTCCCGGTGAGCGTGTTCCAGTCGATGGTGAAGTAATTGAAGGTCAAAGTTATATTGATGAATCCATGATTACAGGTGAACCCGTTCCTGTCAAAAAACAAGTCGGTGATCAAGTGGTAGGAGGAACGGTCAATCAGAATGGAACATTGAATTTTCGGGCAACTGCCATTGGCGACTCGTCGGTATTGGCGCAAATCATTCGCATGGTTGAACAGGCTCAAGGGTCTAAATTACCGATCCAGGCATTGGTTGATAAAGTCACTATGTGGTTTGTACCCATGGTCATGCTCTTAGCGGCTCTGACTTTTGCTGTGTGGTTTATTTTTGGTCCTGACCCTGCTTTGACGTTTGCTCTCGTCAACGCCGTTGCCGTCCTAATCATTGCTTGTCCCTGTGCAATGGGATTGGCAACACCTACCTCCATTATGGTTGGTACAGGTCGCGGTGCAGAAATGGGCGTCTTATTCCGTAAAGGCGAAGCGTTACAAGCTTTACAGGAAGTTAAAGTCATTGCGGTCGATAAGACCGGCACATTGACTGAAGGCAAACCAACCTTAACGGATTTTTATGTCCAACAAGGGTTTGAACACGAACAAGTCTTGCGTATTGTGGCATCGGTTGAAGCAAAATCTGAACACCCCATTGCCTTAGCCATCGTTCAGGCAGCTGAGCAACAAAATATTAGCTTATTACCGATTACTACTTTTGACTCTGTGACGGGATTTGGAATCAAAGCGGAAGTGGCAGGTCAAGCCGTTCATATTGGTGCTGATCGTTATATGCAGCAATTAGGACTTGATGTTACTCCCTTTAAAGACAAAGCGGCACACTTAGGACAAGAAGCTAAAACCCCACTCTATGTTGCGATTGACCAGAAGCTAGCAGCCATTATTGCCGTTGCAGACCCTATTAAAGACACCACTTATACCGCTATTGCAGGTTTACATCAATTGGGCTTAAAAGTAGCCATGATTACAGGCGACAATCGCCATACTGCGCAAGCGATTGCAGCAAAACTAAATATTGATCAAGTGGTCGCAGAAGTGTTGCCTGATGGAAAAGTAGATGCGATACGTCAACTGCAACAACAATATGGACGAGTGGCTTTTGTTGGTGATGGTATTAATGATGCACCCGCTCTTGCTCAAGCTGATGTCGGACTCGCAATTGGGACAGGGACAGATGTGGCGATTGAGGCAGCAGATGTGGTGTTGATGTCAGGTAGTCTACAAGGGGTTCCTAATGCGATTGCTTTAAGTAAGGCCACCATCAAAAATATTCGACAAAATCTATTTTGGGCATTTTTCTATAACATTGCTCTAATTCCAATTGCCGCAGGCGTTCTGTATCCAGCGTTTGGAATTTTGTTGTCACCCATTTTTGCAGCAGGAGCAATGGCGCTATCCTCTGTTTTTGTGCTAGGTAATGCCTTACGCTTAAAGTATTTTCAGGTGCCAACGATTAAAGCATAGATTGTATTAAGATAGGGTTAAAGTGGTAGTTTGGCTTCAACCCTTTTTATATCAGGAGGAAAGTTATGAATATCGGTCAAGCGTCAGAGCAATCAGGAATCTCTCCCAAAATGATCCGCTATTATGAACAGATCGGGTTGCTTGATGCCGCAAAACGCTCAAATTCAGGATATCGAATCTATTCTAAACAAGATATAAAAGACTTATGCTTTTTGAGACAGGCTCGTGATTTAGGTTTTTCCTCTAAACAGATGAAAGAGTTGCTTGATTTGCGGAAAAACACAGATCGGCAGAGTGCTGATGTCAAACAATTGACACTGACCCATATAGAAGTCTTAAACCAAAAAATAGCTCAATTGCAAGATATAGTAAGCGTGTTACAGATATCTGCTGATCATTGCTCAGGTGATAAAAATGCAGATTGTGCCATATTAGAAGATCTTGAACAGGGCAAATAAAGTAAATTACATGTAGTCTTACCTATCTTTCTTATCAATGCAATAGTCTAGAAATGTATACCTCAAGGGAACCACTCAAACAGACCTAATAAGAAAAAAATAGACCACTTAAAATAGACTGCTATAAAGGAACTACTTAAATCAGACTACTAAGTAAATAATTCTATCAAAGGCTACAAAACCAGCTTAAAAAAGTAAAAACCAAGCGCCGTCGCCAGTAATGTCAGTCCAACATGCAGCCCTATCAGCGCTAACCCTGCCAGCAGTCGTCCATCATGAATAAAACCAAATACCTCTGCGCTGAACGTGCTAAAGGTGGTCAGTCCGCCCAAAAAACCGGTAATCACAAACACGCGTACATTGTCAGACAGACCACTTCCCATACGCTCAAACCACACCAATGCCAGTCCGATCAGTAGTCCACCCAAGATATTGGCTCCCAAGGTGCCAAGTGGTATCCAACTGTGCACAGGATTAAAACGTGATAGCCACGCGCGCAGGCAGGCACCAAACGCTGCTCCTAAACCAATGGCGAACCACTGCATAAACGATCCTTACGTTAGCGAGATGTTAATGGATACATGTTCAAGCAACAAGCCATTAAACCGCTGGCAGCTCAGTCATGGGCCAACGCGGCACGCAGCTGACCGCCAAATCATCAGCCTGTCCCGCTTGCAGGCGCTCATAACCGGCATAGGCAATCATCGCGCCATTGTCGGTACATAAAGCAGGCGGCGCATAATGAACCGTGGCATTGATCTTGGCAAGCTCGGCTTCTAATGTTTCGCGCAAATGGATGTTGGCACTAACGCCACCTGCAATCACCAGTCGGCTCATCTCTGCTTGCTTTAACGCTTTGACGCATTTTTTTACTAGCGTGTCGACCACAGCATGCTGAAAACTGGCGGCGATATCGGCGCGGACTTGTGGATTACTGTCGGAGCCACTCCCTGAACCTTCAGTGTCTTTGATCAGGTTATGCACGGCCGTTTTCATACCACTAAAGGAAAAATCCAAGCCGCGATGTAGCATCGGACGCGGTAAATCATAAGCGCTGGGATCACCATTTTCGGCCAATTTGGCAATATTAGGGCCACCAGGATAGGGCAAGTTCAGCATTTTGGCGGCTTTGTCAAAGCACTCACCTGCAGCGTCATCTATCGATTCCCCCAGTATTTCATATTGCCCAACCCCGCGAGCGGCGATGAGCAATGTATGGCCACCTGACACCAATAACGAGACAAAAGGGAACGCTGGTGGATTGGCGCCCATCAGCGGTGCAAGCAGATGCCCTTCCATATGATGGACACCAATCGCTGGGATACCTAAGCCATAGGCCAAGCTGCGCCCAAACAATGCCCCTGTCATCAAGGCACCAATAAGGCCAGGGCCTTTGGTATAAGCGACGGCATCAATCTCGTCCTTACTGATATCGCATTGTGCCAAAAGCTCATTAAATAAAGGCACAAGCTTACGAATGTGGTCGCGACTGGCAAGCTCAGGCACCACGCCACCATAAAGCGCATGCAGCTCTATTTGTGAGTACAGCACTTGCCCGAGCAGCCCTTGATTGTCGCTGTCTATTTGCTCACTATCAAAAATCGCTAACCCTGTCTCATCACAAGATGTCTCTAAACCTAATACCTTCATACTGTTGCCTTTATATCGTTTTTTGCCGCGTTTTTTTGTTTTATACGTTTCAAGAAATGTCAGCAGCAGGAGCAAAAATGTCAGTTCGACACTTAGTGGGCTAAATGCGTTTGACTCAGCTCATCACATTTTTGAGATTGGTATCAATAAAAAACGGGCATAAAAAAACCGTCATTGTCAGTCACAATGACGGTCATTTTAGCAAATTTCAATGGCTGATATATTCTATATATACCGTATCAGCTTACTGACGCTAGCATGTAGTCAACAGCGGCTTTTACTTGCGCTTCGCTGACACCATTTACGGCTTGTGCTGGCATTTTATTAAAGCCTTTAGCCGAGTGCATGTACAGTGTCTCTTTGTCTTTGGTTAAACGAGCACTCCACGCCGCTGCGTCTCCATATTTTGGCGCATTAAGCAAACCGGCTTCGTGGCAGACCTTGCAGTTTGACTCATACAGTTTAGCGCCTGCATCAGCGGCCAAGACTTCAGGCTCAGCAGTCACTTCTTGCGCAGCCTTTGCGTCAGTAGCCGTTACCTCAGTATCTGTTATCTCAGTAGATTCGGCCTCAGCGATAGGCTCAGGCGTAACCACTTCAACCTCAGCTACGGGCACCTCTTCTACCACAGCGGTGGTTTCGGCAGGCTCATTGACCACAGCAGTTTCCTCCACCGCTTCGTTGTCACTACTGCAAGCACTTAGCACCAACAGGGCGCTGACACCAATAGCAGATAAAGTAAGTTTATTCACACGCTGTTGTTTATACTTCATGATCACACCTCTACTCGATATTTCATGGGGATGGCGGCTCATGACAGTATAGAACCTCATCACTCTTACCTACCACTTGCCAGCGCTAACCACCGTTAACTACGACTTATTCAGCCAGCAAGCGCTTATTGAGGCGCCGCACTACTAGTAGCTGCCGTCTCGGCACTGTCAGAACCTGCACCCGCCGCACCCGCATCGTCAGTAGCAGCCGTTTCTGTCATATCAGCGCCAGTCGTTTCCGCTTCAGTTGTTGCATCAGTCGTCGCTGTTTCGGCCGTTGCTGCGGCATCTGCTTCAGCAGCTGGCATCGGAGCTGTTTCTGGAAAATCTATGTCTTCAGCTGGCGGCGCATTTTTGATAGCCAGTGCCGCAGCTTCATCAACGCGATCTTTTGCCAATACTTCGTGTGAGTCGTGCTCGTTTTCGCCACCACAAGCGCTAACGCTCACACCCAAAGCGACGATAAATGCTGTGCTTAACGCCGTGTTTAGTACTGTTTTTCTCATTCCAACATCCTCAATAAAATGCCTATAAAACGGGTAATATGCTTAGTATTCCATACAAATTATCATAGCATAATCTCCGCCCAAACCGTTATAGACAGTAGGGATTTTTTATTCACACCATACAGCGCTTTTTGGGTCATTGTGCTACCGCTTTTATTACATTGCTGCCCCATAAATTTGAAACACGCTTATCAGTAGCGCCTGCCTGTCAACACGTCTATTTCATGATGTGATGAGTTTCTGTGGCACTCTGCAACTTAATGATAAATAGGGATTAATGCGCTAAAAGCATTGACTTTGTTGATATTTTTTATTAAAATACCTGCCCTTGTGCTCCTGCGCAATATTATCCTAGTTTGAGCTGATGCCAGTAATCTTGAGATATTACGGCTAAATACTAATACACAGCCAAACTAATGCCTTTGTATCTCATCCTAATCGAGGAGTCTTCATGCCTGCAGTTAAGGTTAAAGAAAACGAACCAGTTGATATCGCTATCCGTCGTTTCAAGCGCGCTTGTGAAAAAGCTGGTGTATTATCAGACGTACGTAAGCGTGAGTTTTATGAAAAACCAACGCAAGTACGTAAGCGTAAAAAAGCAGCTGCTGTAAAGCGTTATAAGAAAAAGTTACAACGCGAAACTATTCGTACCACTCGTATGTACTAATCGATAATACGATTAGTTAAGTACAAGCGCTACATTAACGCCACTGTTATCCATCGATATCAGTGGCGTTTTTTATGCTACAATTTTTATTATTGCTGACACATGCTTTTATGAGAGTCCGCATCAGCAGGCTTTCACCTTAACATTGAACGAATAGCGTTTCACCCATAAAACTTAACGTACAAGGATAATAACCGTGAGCCAACTCAAACAGACTTTATCAGACAATATTAAAACTTCTATGAAAGCTCGTGAGCTTGAGCGGGTTAAAGTCTTGCGCAATGTGCAATCGGTCGTCAAACAAATTGAGATTGACCGTCAAACAGAACTTGATGATGCCCAAGTACTAGAAGTATTACAAAAGCAGCTAAAACAGCGTCAAGAGTCGCTCACTATTTTTACAGAAAATGGCCGTGATGACTTAGCGACCAAAGAGCAGTTTGAGATTGATATCATTAATGAATTTATGCCAAAACAAATGAGTGATGATGAAATTAGTGCGTTAGTCAACGCTGAGATCGCTGAGCAGGGTGCGACCTCAATGCGTGACATGGGTAGCGTGATGGGTGTGCTAAAGACCAAAACCGCTGGCCGTGCGGATCCTGCGTTAATCTCTAAACTGGTTAAAGAGGCGCTACAGGGCTAATCGTTGTTTGTGGCATCATAAATGCTGCATCGATCGCCACCACTTAAGACAATGCTTTACAACCAATCGCCTATCAAAAAAAGCAACCGTCTGTCATAAAAACCATCACCTATCGTAAAAAACAACCGCCTAAGGCTCAAAGTCTTTGGCGGTTTTTACCGCTTTTATTTCTGCATTAATATTGGCTAATAGCGGACGGGCGCTGCTGGCTTGTGCGGTATTTTGCATTTTTTCCGTCAGTTGTTTGGCTTGGGTGAGTGAGGTAAGCGCACGATCAAAACGACCACTCCATAGCTGATCATGACTGCGATAGCGTAATGCGTTGATGGTCGCAATCTTGGCCAATTGCGGTGATGTCGTGGTTTTGGCAAGCTTTTCATTGGCCAGTTGTAGACTCTGCCACGCGTAACGATCGCTTGATTGCTGCTCAGTCAACGGTTTGAGCAACGCTTGCGCTTTCACAGGTTGGTTACTATTGGTGAGTGCTTCCGCCAAATAAAGGCGCAGGTCACGACGCTCAGGATACAGGCGCTGCTGGCTCTCTAAAATATCAGCGGCCTGTGACCACTTGCCTTGTTCACTTAAAATCTGACTGTGAGTAATCGATAGCAAGGGCTCTAATCCCTGACGCCGCGCCGCTGGCCACGCTTTAATCTCAGCCAATATCTCCTCGGCGTCTTCAAAGCGTTGCTGCTCACCATACCAGTGCATCAAGGCCAGTTTGGCACCAACGCTATTTTTCGCAGCGGTCGTTAATACTGTCTCAGAGGCGTGCTGACCCGTACTTTGTACGCGCCAATAAAGCAGATCAAATAACGTCTGATAACGTTGCTGCTGGTTTAGTGATAATGAGGGGTAGTGCTGCGCGCGACTTTGTGACTCACTCAGTCGCTCATTACTGAGTGGATGCGACCGTACAAAGCTTGGTAAAAACCGTTTCTCCACTTGATTGAGCTGGCTTTGTTGATTCATCGTGGCAAAAAACCGTGGCATGGCTCTTGGGTCATAACCCGCTTGGGTCATGATTTGCATCCCTACTCGATCCGCCTCACGCTCATTGCTACGACTAAAAGCCATACTACTGTTCATCGTTGCGGTTTGGCTTCCCATCATTACCGCCGCCGCCGCATCACTATCGACAGCTGACGCTGCAATCGCGGCCAGCATACCGCCTATCTGCATCAGTAATGCTTTTTTACGTTCATCTGCCCCATTCTCATAGTGATGTTGGCTGATGTGAGCGACCTCATGCGCCACGACACTGGCAAGCTCATCCATGCTACTGGCGGCCAAGATCGTCCCTGTATTGAGACCAATGACGCCGCCTGGGGCTGCAAAGGCATTGATACTCGGACTGTCAATAATAACCAAACCTATTGGTGCTTGTTGCCGTGCTTGTGCATTTAGCCGCCACGTCATGTCTTTCACGGTTTCATGAATCCATGGGTCATGCTCCATCTTGATGCGCCCATTGACGTTTCGGAGCGACCACTCGCCAAGCAGTTTGTTTTGATACTGCTCAGCAAAGCTTAACCCCTGCCCGCGCAAATTGGGTAAACTCAACTCTTCTGGGTTTTGGGATTGCCACGAGCTGTAGGCGAATGGCGCCGCTTGGCTATTACTATTGCTACTGTCATTACTGTTAGCAGCGGTGGTCACCGCCAGCAGCGTAGCTGAAACCACCAGTTTAAGAGCGCGTACTACTGAGATAGCGCCGCCCATTCTTTTTTGCGAATAGAAGGGCGATATCACCTCCAGCGTACGCTTGGCTGTCTTGCCTGTATTCAACTGCTTCATGGTCGCCCTATCAAGCATCGACTGTCTATTAGAGTGGGACAAGTGCTTATCCTATACAAGTACAAGTGAGTGAAGACAACGTCTTTTTGACTATACGAGCTTATGTATATAAGGTCAATTCTAGTAAGCGTTTGACTACCAATAACCAAGTAGCCCGTCACTGTTGTGAAACATCGTTATGTGATTCTAGAGAATCGAACATGACGTTGACTATATTCAACTGCAATTACCTACTGGCTATTTGATATAATAAGCGTCTACAACGATAGGTTTGACTCGCTATAAAGTAACAGCTGATTAGTACAAAAAACTAAATAACGAGATTTTGACGCCACCTACTGATAATAAAAACAATATTACCAACCAAAAATTTGATGTTTATAAGGTATATCTTATGTCTGCTGATAGTCAGCCCACCCTCACATACGCACCTTACTCGATAAATTTATCAGCGACCTTGTCTGGCGCTGAGCAACAAGCGGTGGATGCCTTGTTAACCTTGTTGCCAGCGAATGATGCGGCAACTGCAAGTAGCAAAACAGAAGAAGAGCAATCTACGCTTAATATTGTGCGTTTCGTCGATGGCCGCGGACTTGCTTGTCCCATGCCGCTGTTAAAAACCAAAGTCGCGCTACGCGATGTCACCAGTGGCGAGTCGTTATACGTGGTCGCCACTGATGCCAATTCGCAAGCGGATATCACGGCTTTTTGTCGTCAAAGCCAGCAAACAGACACAGCAAACCAGCTATTACTGAGCCTTCATAGGGTCACTAATCCACCGCCAGATGATAGCGTACCATCACAGCGTTTCGATACAATATATCACTTCATCATTACCAAAACTGATAGCAACTAAGTATCGCTATCCTTTACAATTACAACTATAAAGATTTTATCTGACTATTTGCTTAACTATTTAACCAAGGTCAAGAATATGGCTAATACTTCTAATGATGCTGCGAAAACGAGTAAAAAAGACGATGCAGCGCCTATAAAAAATGAGGCACGGGATGCCGCGTTAAAAGCAGCGGCACAGCGCCCTCCGTATGATTCCAGTGCGCTTGGTGATACCAGCACGCGAGACTTAGTGCCCGCGATGCCCACTCATTTATCAGCGCCAGGGGTGAATTTGGGTGCATATATCAATACCGTTCATCAAATCCCAATTTTGACGCCCGTCCAAGAACAAGAGCTGGCTCATCGCTATTATGACGAGGGTGATGTGGAAGCCGCGCGTCTGCTAGTCATGTCACATCTGCGCTTTGTGATTCATATTGCTCGCAGCTATTCAGGCTATGGTTTACCGCAAGCCGATTTGATCCAAGAAGGTAACTTGGGACTCATGAAAGCGGTAAAACGTTTTGATCCGAATAAAGGCGTCCGTTTGGTGTCTTTTGCGGTGCATTGGATTAAGGCTGAAATTCATGAATTCGTTATTCGTAACTGGCGCATTGTCAAAGTGGCGACCACCAAAGCACATCGTAAGCTATTCTTTAACTTGCGTAGCCTCAAAAAAACCAATAATCAGCTGACGCTAGAGGAAGCGGATGCCATCGCCAATGACTTAAATGTCACTCGCAAGCAAGTGCTAGAAATGGAATCACGCCTGACTTCCTATGATGCGTCTTTTGAAGCACAGTCTAGCGATGATGACGACGGCCGCTATGCGCCGCAACTGTTCTTAGAAGATGGGATTGATCCTGCTGAGCAGTTAGAAGAAGAGGACTGGGAAGAGAATAATTCTTCAGCCTTAATAGCAGCCATGGGCACGTTAGATGATCGCTCACGTGATATTGTCGAGCAGCGCTGGCTCTCTGAGCAAAAATCTACCTTGCATGAGTTGGCAGCCGTCTACTCCATCTCTGCTGAGCGTGTACGCCAAATCGAAAAAAATGCCATGGATAAGATTCGCGATGCCATGACCATTGATAGCGTGATTTTGCCCGATGACCTTCAATAAGAGCAGCCTTTTAGTTGCGATGTGTCTTTAAATAACGCGAGTTTCGCTATGGTAAATTGGATAGGTATTGCAGCGACCAATATGGCTATCGCTGTTGGACTAGGAGCGTTCGGTGCGCATGGCCTAAAAAGTATGGTGAGCGCCCAGCAGCTTGCATGGTGGCATACGGCAACCCTCTACTTATTTGTACATGCGCTGGGCTTGCTACTGGTTGGTCTATTGATTCAGTTCAGATACGCCACGCAAACCACGGCATGGCTACTACAGATTGGCATTCTTATATTTGCTGGTAGCCTATATGCGATGACGCTTGGCGCACCGCGTTGGTTTGGCGCGATTACGCCTATCGGTGGTGTTTTGATGATTATGGGTTGGCTCTGGCTTGCCGTAACGGCTTTTCGCTTAGGTCATTTAGAGACCTAAATGCCAAGCAGGAGATAGTCATTAGTCAAGTAGTCGATAGAGGTAAGTTGGTCAAAAAGGAATGTTTAATAATTTAGGAGCGCGTTTTATGATTACCATTAGCGTCAATGGCAAGAATTTACAAACCACCCATCAGACGGTGCAGCTGGTCATCAATGAGCTGGGACTGAGCCAAGGCCGTTACGCCGTAGAAGTCGATGGTGAGTTGATTCCAAAAAGTGAGCTTGCCCAGTTACGTGTCGTCGAAGGTATGAATATTGAAGTGGTACAAGCGGTCGGTGGCGGCTGATGAAGCACGGTGTTTAAAACTAAGACGGCAGCGTCACGTTCGCTTCATTTACTGACGCCCTACCTTACGTTCTAAGACTCGCTTTATTGCTACTCAAGTTTATGGCTCATAAAAAAGACTTCAACCTATGATACGGTTGAAGTCTTTTTTCTTTTTACGCGTCATAGTTTAGAGGCAGTAAAATCGAATAATCTGACTATTTATACCTTTATTATTTTATTAGTCGATACTCATTAAATCTTACGCTCACTAAACGTCACTAGCATTATACGGCTGGCGCCACATCAGCGGTGGTGAGGTCTTCATAGCGTCCATCACGCCCTGCACCCTGAGTCTTTTTCCGCTCTTGACGGGTTTTATATTTACGCACCTGTCTATCAAGTTTGTCGGCCATGTCATTAATGGCTTTATACATATCATCTTCGCAAGATTGGACAAACATTTCTTGACCTGAGACTCGCAAAATCGCTTCCGCTTTGTGGCATTTTTGACCGCCATCGCTCGCGCCGCTGTTGTCTAACGACAAGATCACTTTAATACTTTGTATCTGATCAAAATGACGCTCTACTTTGACAAGCTTTTCACGAACCGCTGTGTCCATAGCTTCGGTAACACTGATATGGTGACCACTGATAGAAACATTCATATTATCGTCCTTTTATTATTACGTACAGTCAACAGATGAGGTGGCATTCCTGCCTTTATCATCCTGCCTTACCAACAACTGCCTGAGTATTTTTAATAAAAGAGGAACTTATCCTTATATAGCTGCCTTTTTATTAAGTAGTAAATGACTGAGGTAACCTTGTTGGTATGACTCTAATTTGTCATGAAAACTAAATAGTAGCAAGACAAAATATTGTAATTAAATGTAATAAATCCTGTTGTTTCCTAAATGTTTCTATATAATCAAAAAATTTTATTTTTTATATTTATCCATATCGTTTTAACAGCTATCTGACCCTGCTAATGAGTCAGTAAGTCACGACCGTTAATACTTTTGTTTACGCTGGGTAGATGAGCCAATATTCATCGCTTCCCGATATTTGGCCACCGTCCTTCTGGCGATATCGATACCTTCTGCCAATAAACAATCCTTTATACGGCTGTCTGACAGTGGCTTTTTAGGATCTTCATCCGCGATGAGTTGCTTAATCATGGCACTGATAGCGGTTGATGAGATATCCCCATCCGTGCTGCTCACGTGTGAAGAAAAGAAGTGCTTTAAAGAAAACAACCCTTGCGGTGTCAAAATGGTTTTGCTGGTGGTCAGACGCGAGACAGTAGACTCGTGTAACTCCACTTCTTCTGCGATAACTTTTAAGATAAGCGGTTGCATGGCAGTGGCACCGTACTGTAAGAAGTCTTGCTGATAGCGCACAATACTGGTGGCGACTTTGAGTAGATTTTGATTGCGTTCTTCGATACTACGAATGAACAGCCGCGCATCGGTGAGGTTTTCACGTAGGTATTGATTGTCAGGGCTGTCATCACCGCGTTTGACTAAGTTGGCATATTCTTGATTGACTCGTAGCTTTGGCAGGGTGTCAGGATTCAGACGCACATGCCAGCCTCCGCCTTGTGTATCAGAGTTACTATCTCCATCACGGCGACGCATAGGGGTGACAAGCACATCAGGAATATCGTAGCTGGCAGGCGGCTGAGTGTAGTCTGGCTGATTGCTTTGAAACAGCAGTCCTGGTGAAGGGTTTAAAGTACGCAATAGATTGAGTGCTGGGGTGATGTTCTCAGGAGCAAGCCCTGTGCGCTCAGTGAGTGCTTTGATATTGTTGCTTACCAAATGCTCGCTTGCTGATAGTAATGCTTGCGCTTCTTTTAAATGCTCAGTGTCAGCCTGTAGTTTAGCTAACTGAATCGCTAGGCATTCACTCAAATTGCGCGCCCCCACCCCCAGCGGGTCGCAAGATTGAATAATACGCAACACCGCCATTATTTCGTCATGTTCAACCCGTGTCTCCCACTGATAAAAGCTCGCCATGGTGTCAAAGCTTTGTAACAGCTCGTCGATATCGAGCCGCACAAATCCCATATCATCCATAGCGTCCATCAGATAGGTGGCAATCAGCGTGTCCGTCTCTGATAGACGCTTAAAGTTTAGCTGCCAGCGCACATGGTCTTGTATAGTGGCGGATGTGCCGCCTTGATAACTATCAAAATCCTCGTCGCTTTTGCTGTTAGCTGACGTGGTAGCAGCAGAGGCATGGTTGCTACTCTCAAAACTGTTGTGGTCAACGTTACTGTCATCCAAACCACTGTCGTCATCGCTATCCGTCGCTTGATACTCCATTGCCCCATTATCAATACTCGCTGGCTGTAATTTGTCGAAACCATCACTAAAGGCATCACTAAAATCATCATTATACTCAGAGGCATAATCAGAAATTGACTCGGGATCGTCGGACTCTCCACTAAATGACTCCATGCCCGCACTTTGGTTCCAGTCATCAAGTGTTAAAGGCTCCCCTCTATCATCGGCGTCATATTCCTCTTCGTCATCCTCGATACGTTCTAGCAGGGGGTTACTATCCAGCTTGAGCTGAACCTCCTGCGCCAGCTCAAGACTAGAGAGTTGCAGCAACTTAATGGCTTGCTGCATCTGCGGTGTCAGTTTCTGTGAGGTACTCAGCGTGGTCGCCAATCCGAACGACATACTCATGCGTGGTTTATTACACTCCGATGGTGGGGATAGTCTATATGTATAGCCAGTTAAACTAATGATTTAACCTAATCAGGACATGACGATAGCATTTTTTACCGCAATTTTGCTATGATAATTTATACCCTGCCCAGATACGCTTGTTATGTTCTGCTTATAAGACCTTTTAAATTTGTTTATTTCGTCATTAAACGCTGCATTACTCATAACAAAAATCTGATCACAATCGTAAGCGTGTTATAAAAAATAACGAGATAACTGTTTAGTAATGCTAGGGTTAATGACATCAGTCTTAAAATCAACAGCTGGGAATAATACTATGAGTGACACAACAGAGAATCATCCATTTACCACAGCGGCCATTCAAATGAATAGCCAGCAAGACATAGAGAAAAACTTAACGGATATACAAGCCGCCATTATCGATGCCCATAAGCAAGGCGCTAAGCTTGTGGTCTTACCTGAAAACTGCTGTAGCATGGGGCAACAATTTGCCACCGCTGAGCGCTTTGATGAGCTGTCGGCGACGCTCGCAAACTATGCAAACACGTACAATATTTACGTGCTGGTAGGTTCACTACCTTGCGCCTATCGCCCTGATGGTGTGATCGTTCCTAATGGTAGGTTACGACAAGTCAGTCAGCTGTTTGCGCCTGATGGCTCGCGGGTGGCACGCTATGACAAAATTCATTTGTTTACCGCGACGGTTGCGGACAAACAAGGCAGCTATAATGAAGCGGCAACTTTTGAGCCGGGCACACAAACCGTGATGGCACCGATTGAAGTCAATGATGCGGTTTATCAATTAGGTATGATGGTGTGCTTTGATCTGCGTTTTCCAGCATTGGCACAACGTCTGCGTCAAGCAGGGGCTGATCTATTGAGTGCGCCGTCAGCCTTTACCTACCTGACCGGTCAAGCCCACTGGTCGCTCTTACTGCGTGCGCGTGCCTTAGACAGTCAATGTATGGTGATTGGCGCGGCACAAGGCGGCGACCATGTCTACAAAGACGGTAACATCCGTCAGACATGGGGACACACAGCGATTACCGCTTATGATGGAACGATGATCAACAGTTATGATCACAGCGAGCTGGATAAACCCACAGGGGCAAAAGCAGACAAGAATTATGCCATAGTCATGGCGTCATTAGACAAACAGGCGCAAGTACAAGGCCGCCAAAAACTGCCAATCTTTGACTGCCATCGTTTGGCTTAAAGTAACTTAGATAATTAGTAGCTTAGATCATTAGGACAACTACCAACTTAGCTGATTGGTAACGTGGCTGAGTATGCTTAAAGAGCGTCACTATCACTATGAGTGTGAGTCGCGCGTGGATGGGCGCGGTCATATACCTGTGTCAATTTAGCAAAATCCACATGGGTATAAATCTGCGTGGTACTGATATCACTATGCCCAAGCATTTCTTGGACGGCGCGTAAATCACCACTGCCCGATAGCATGTGAGACGCAAAACAGTGACGCAATAAATGTGGATACATATTTTGGGCAATGCCAGCACGGGTAGCGGCAACCTTTAAGCGTTGCTGTACGGCTCGCGTGGATAGCCGTGTGCCGAGTTTTTCACTGATAAACAATGCGCTGTCCATCTGCTCCACCCAGAGGTTCCGATGCGGTAGATAGCGCGTAATCGCCTCTGCTGCCTTCGCGCCCAAGGGTATCAAGCGCGTCTTGTTGCCTTTACCAGTCACTCGTACACGCAAAACGGACAAATCTACATCTGCCATATCTAATGCTACCAGCTCGCCCACGCGCAAACCACTACTATAGAGCAACTCAAACATGGCCTTATCACGCAACCACAAGCGAGCTTGCTCTGGGGTGTCAGGAACCTCTTGATCCAGCAGTTGCGTCAATAAATCTACATCGGCAATAGACGGTAGTGGCCTAGGACTACGTTTTAACTGATAGCCGGTGGTTGGATTGATACGTGCTAGGTTTTCTTCAATCAACCATCCATAAAAGTGACGGATAGCCGACAGCTCTTGCTGAACACTGGCAAGCGCCAATTTATCTTCATCTAAGCGCTGGCTGATGTGCTGGGCCAGCTGACGTTTGTCACAGCGCGTCCATGTCAAACGTTTGCCGCGCAAAAACAGCGCCAACTGATTCAGCCCAGAAAAATAAGCCTTTAGCGTGTGTTCTGAGTGATTACGCACTGATAATGTGTTTAGCCAACGATGGACAGGCGATAGTAATTCGCGCAAGGCAGCATCTGCCTCCACAGTGGCTGCCAGCTCAGCTGATAGCCACGCTTCTGTCCTTGTAGACTGGCTATTTTTACGCGAGATCACCATAAGACCTATCCTGTTATTGGTCTAACAGCACACGTGCACCGTTTACCCTGTTGCGCCAAACTTTAGCCTTCTGCATTGGGCTTCATACCTGCTTGCGCCATTAGACCATCTGGGCTAAACACGCCTTCATAGACAAAGGCAGTTGGACCAGTCATCATGACCGAATATCCCGGCTGCCATTTGATAATCATGCTGCCGCCATATAGCTGTGCGCGTATTTCTTCGCCTTCATCCAGCCAGCCTTCCCGTATGCCGACAGCCACCGCTGCACAAGCGCCTGTGCCACAGGCTTGCGTCTCTCCCACACCGCGCTCATAAACCCGCAGGCGAATATGACGCTGATTCATCACTTGCATAAAACCGACATTCACCCGATCTGGAAAAGCAGAATGCGACTCGATGGCTTTGCCCAAGGTTTCGACTTCTGCATCAAGCACATCATCAACTTTGATCACGGCATGCGGGTTGCCCATGTTAGCCACATACAGTTGCACGGGCGTACCATTGACATCTAAGTGATAGGCGTTTTGAATTTTAGTCGTGGCTCTGGGCGTAAATGGAATCTCATCCGGCTCAAACTTGGGCTTGCCCATATCGACCTCGACCCAACCATAACGATCTGTGGTCAAAGAAATGATGCCGCTGGCAGTTTCAACCCGCAGACGCTGCTTAAACGACAACTTACGGGCTTGCACAAAACGGGCGAAACAGCGTGCGCCATTGCCGCACTGCTCAACTTCTGTGCCATCGGTATTAAAAATGCGATAGCTAAAATCAACGTCAGGACGCATCGGCGGCTCAACAACGAGCAGTTGATCAAAACCAATGCCTAAGTGACGATCGCCCAATAACTGCACCAAATCCTTGGTCAAATCTAAGCGCTGGGTCACCAAATCGATGACCATAAAATCATTGCCCAGACCATGCATCTTAGTAAATTCTATTAGCATACCCTTGATATCCTATCCTATTTTTATGTATGTCTTATATTAGCACGCTGTCAGTTACAATCATAACTATCACTGCTATCAAATACCAAGTGATGTTGACAGCTTAGTCTCACTCTATACAATCAGAGTCTGCCACAAAAAAACCCACTGTTATCATCACAGTGGGTTTTCTTTAATGGTCAAATAAAGAAGTGGTTTTGGCGATGTTACTTGTCTTGCCACAATATTTCATCGGCATATAACGCTTCAATCGTTTCGCGCTTACGAATCAATTGATGACGATCACCATCCACCATGACTTCGCAGGCACGCGGACGCGAATTGTAATTGCTGCTCATGGTAAACCCATAAGCACCAGCGCCCGTGACTGCCAAAATATCACCAGTGGCTAAGGATAACAGCCGATCCTTGGCCAAAAAATCACCCGTTTCACAAATCGCCCCAACGATATCCCACACCTGCGTACCCTCAGTATCCAAACCATTTTTTGGTAGCGTTTCAGGAATCACAGCCATGTCGGCTTGATATAACGCAGGACGAATCAAATCGTTCATAGCCGCATCGACAATGGCAAAGTTCTTGTGGGGAGTAGGTTTTAGCACATCGACTTGAGTCAGCAAGATACCAGCATTGGCCACAATACTGCGACCCGGTTCAAAGAAAACCGTCAAGCCAAGCGCGCTAAGCTTCGGTAATAAAGCAGTCGCAAACTCATCGATAGACACCGGCGTCTCATCGATATAACGCACGCCCAAACCGCCGCCTAAATCGATGTGACGCAGCTCAATACCTTGCTCGCGTAGGCTATGGACCAGCTCAATGACTTTATCCAAAGCCGCGACGAAGGGTTCGACCTCAGTCAACTGCGAGCCAATATGACAGTCAATCCCAACGACATCGATGTGAGATAAATCCGCTGCTTGCTGGTAGACCGCCAGCGCCTCTTCATGGGTAATACCAAACTTATTGTCTTTTAGACCCGTTGAGATATACGGATGAGTCTTGGCATCGACGTTTGGATTGACGCGTAATGAAATTGGCGCAGGTTTATCAAGCGTCTTTGCTACCTCGTTGATTAACGCCAACTCACTTATCGACTCGACATTAAAGCAGCCGATCCCTTGAGCAAGCGCAAACTCGATGTCGCTATACGTCTTACCAACTCCCGAAAACACCACACGTGATGCCGCGCCGCCTGCCGCCAACACGCGCATCAGCTCACCACGTGAGACGATATCAAATCCAGCGCCTGCTTGTGCTAATACGCCCAGTACAGCCAAATTGGAATTGGCCTTTACTGCATAGCATATCTGGTGCTTTAGACTGGCAAAGCTATCGGTGTACGCTTGATAAACCTCTAATATCGCCTGTTTTGAGTACACATAGCATGGCGTATCGTAGTGCTTGACCAGTTCTTTAACACTGACCTGCTCCATATACAACGCCTCATCACGATAATGCAATGCGGGCAAGCAAGCGGTTAAGGCTTTAGGATCGATGTATAATCCTTGTTCGGTCTGGGTGGTGACGGACTCGCCAGCTTGTGGCTCAGAATGACTCATATGAACATCTCTAATGTAATCAGGGTAGCAAGGTTGGAAATCATGTTTAAAAAAAGCAGCAACGCGCTTTAAAAGTAAATATGTACTCAGTATCAGTAATCGTTGGGATCACTGCTGGGTTCTGGTAACACAAAATCGGACGGTTTTTGGCCATCGGTTATGGTTTGATAGTTATCATCATCGATACCAGCAAAAGCAGCATCTTGTGGATGGCTGGTACTTTCCAGTCCAGCTGAACTCCGTATGGTTTGGTTACTAGCATCTGTCAAATATAGATCGCCTTTTTGTCCGCAGCCCGACAAGCTTAGCATCAAAACGCCACCCATAAGAACAGTAGAAAGAGCACGGCGACTGATATGAAGGGCGTTGGCGTGCTTAGTTTTTAAAGTGCGGCGTATGATAAGCATAAAATAGATAACCTGTAAGCTTGCAACGGTGTAAGTACAGTAAAAGAAAGACGATAAGTAAAACGGCAGATACGGCTGTTTTGAATCATAACATTATTACATAAAGCTGTGCGCATACTGGAGACGTCTGCCTAATAAATTTAGTAATTATTCAGGTTTACTGCTTTAGCACGATAACAGGTATATCAGTACACCATAACCCGCGTGCAAAACGCATTAAGGTTATTTAGAAAAATTTTCTTACAATTTTTATTGGTTCTACTTTTTTGCTGTAGCGCCCGACAAACACTAGCCACAGTCGGTGTACAGTTGTATTCGACAACCCCCCTTCTCTTGCGTTAACCCTTATAGTTATCGTGGTATAGCCACAAAAATATGTTACATTATGCTCTACCTTGAGGCGGTAGTAAGGCGCTAGCATGCAACTTACGAGCACTTATCAATAGTGCCAACGCAAAAGGGGATGAAATCAGCAATATACTTGCTCACTGTATATCAGCATGGATGTGGCTGATTTTTATGTATTTAACCGGTATTCATCGATGATGAATCACCATTCATAACATATAATCTAAGGATAGAGTATGAGCGCTAGCCCAACCACCACTTTTGATGACCAAAATACTGACACATCAACCCTGACCAATCCTACCTTAGTTCTCAACTGCGGCTCCTCTTCCATTAAATACGCGCTGATTAGCGATGATAACTCTACTCGTATCACTGGTTTGGCCGAAAACCTAGGGCTTGATACTGCTCGTATCAAACACACCACACTGAATGGTGACAAGCTTGAAATCTCGATCCCAGGTGGCCGTCACAAGTTAGCGCTACAAAAAATCCTTGAGCTATTAGAACAATATCACTTCATCGCGGTTGGTCATCGCGTGGTCCATGGTGGCCGTGAGTATTCTGAAGCTGTCCGTGTCGATGAACACGTACTGGACGAGGTAAAACGCTTAAAAATACTCGCGCCACTACACAACCCTGCCCACGCTTTGGGTATCGAAGCGGTACAGGCGATTTATCCTAATATTCCTCAAGTAGTCGTCTTTGACACAGCCTTTCACCAAACCATGCCGCCAGTTGCTTTTCGCTATCCGCTACCAAAAGCTCTGTATGAAGAGCACAAAATCCGCCGTTATGGCTTTCATGGTACGTCTCATGCCTACGTCTCAGAGCGTGCCAGTGAGATTACAGAGTCTAAAGGCCCACATGGCTGGCTCACAGCGCATCTGGGTAACGGCTGCTCGGCAACGGCCGTTTATGATGGCAAAAGCTTCGATACCAGTATGGGCCTGACCCCGCTTGAGGGACTCATGATGGGTACGCGTAGTGGTGATGTCGACCCAAGCCTACACATCCACCTAAAGCGCCAGCTCGGTATGAGCTTGGAAGAGATCGATGCCATGCTCAATAATGAAAGTGGTCTATTGGGTGTCTCAGGGCTATCTAATGATTTACGTACTGTCGAACAAGCGGCCAATGAAGGACATCAAGACGCCAAGCTTGCCATCGAGATGTTCTGTTACCGCGTCGGTAAATACCTCGCCAGCTTGAGCTGTGCGCTGCCAGAATTTACTGGTATTGTCTTTACCGGTGGTATTGGTGAAAACTCAGTGACCACGCGTACGAGCATCTTAGAAGTGATGCGTCATTTTGGTATCAAAGTAAATGCGGACAAAAACGCAAGCCTGTTCGGTGGCAGTGAAGGTAGCTTCCACGCCGATGATAGCAGCATCGAGCTATGGGTGGTACCAACGGATGAAGAGTGCCGCATCGCCCAAGAAACTCGTGACGCTTTGGACTTAGTCTAAACGCGACCGTTTTGAGTCGTTGCTTAGACCAGCGCTTCTTATAAATAGATAAGTAAGAAGCGCGACGTTTTTCTCATTTCAGCAAGGATGACTTGAGCTGTCAGAATATAATAAACCGTAGGATACACTATGCAAACCATTTTACTTGTTCCCATCAGCCGCGGCATTGGCGTCACGTCAGCTGCGCTCGGCCTGATCCGTGCTTTTGACTACAACGGTATAAAAGCGGGCTTTATGAAGCCATTTTTGCAAGACGACACTCTGGATAAGCAGCGCAGCTTAGACAGCTCAAGTGCCTTAACCATGCACGCTTTTGGTTTAAACCCGCCCGAATCCATCAGTCGTCAGCGCGTTGAGCGCATGATTGGTGATGGCAATCTTGATGACTTGATGGAAGAAGTGGTCGTCAATTATCACACGATTGGTGACGGTCATGATGTGGTCATCTGCGAAGGTCTGGTACCAACCACCGAAACCTCGTATGCCTCACAGATCAACCGTGCCATTGCCCATGCGCTAGACGCCAAAATCATTTTTGTCAGCACGGCTGACACCAGCAAGCCTGCCTATCTGGCCGACAAGCTCGATGTCCACGCTCGCGAGTTTGGCGGTATCGCCAATGCCCGTACGCTAGGCGTGATTTTGATGCGGGTGCACGATGTGCCAAATACCTTTGAGACCCAGCCGGTTGCTCCTGGTGAGGCCATCGTGAGCTTGGACGACACCTTCATGCAGGAAGTCCAACGCTTGTCTCCTCACTTTGATACTGAAGCATTTCGCTTAATCGGTGTGGTGCCATTTAGTGACTCACTGTCTGTGCCTCGCACTTGGGATATTGCCACTGAGCTTGATGCCAAGTGGCTCAATGTGGGTGACGCAAAAACGCGTCGCATCAATCGTATTAGCCTAACGGCACGCTCCGTGAACCGCGTGGATGAAGTGTTCAAACGTGGCACCCTAATCGTCGTTCCTGGTGACCGTGATGACTTATTACTGGCTGCTGGGTTGGCATGCATCAATGGCATCCCGCTGGCAGGTTTGGTGTTGACAGGCGGCGTCGAGCCAAGTATGACGGTTGCTGAGCTATGGCAATCAGCGCTCAAAACGGGTATTCCTGTGATGAGTGTCGAAAGCGACAGTTATGAGACCGTACAGAGTCTGATGCACATGAGCTCTGAGATCCCAAGTGATGATACAGAACGCGCTGAAGAAGTGGCTCGTTACGTAGCTGCGCATTTAAACTTAAGCTGGATTAAAGACTACTTCAGCCGCGATTATAAGCCGCGTCTGTCTCCTTCTGCCTTCCGTCATCAATTGGTCAAAAAAGCGCAGCATGCCAAAAAACGCATCGTACTACCAGAAGGTTCTGAACCTCGTACAGTCGAAGCAGCTTGTATCTGTCAAAGCCGCGGCATCGCCAACTGTGTCCTACTTGCGAAGCGTAGCGACGTCGAGCAAGTGGCGAAAAACCGTGACTTAACGCTGCCAGAGGGTCTAGAGATTATCGATCCCGATAGCCTTGATATAAGCAAATATGTCGCTGCTGTCGTCGAGCGCCGTAAAGGCAAAACCTCTGAAGATGTCGCTGCTGAATACCTCAAAGATACCGTGTATTTGGGCACCACCATGCTACAAATGGACGAAGTCGATGGCTTGGTCTCAGGTGCGATTCATACCACTGCCAACACCGTCCGTCCAGCGTTTCAGTTGATTAAGACCGCTCCGCAGTACTCACTCGTGTCATCCGTCTTCTTTATGCTATTGCCTGAGCAAGTGGTCGTCTACGGTGACTGTGCCATCAATCCGGACCCGAATGCTGAAGAGTTGGCTGAGATTGCTATTCAATCAGCCCAGTCTGCCGCCGCCTTTGGTATCGATCCAAAAGTTGCGATGATTAGCTACTCTACTGGCTCGTCAGGGGCAGGCGCCGATGTCGAAAAAGTCACTCGTGCCACCCAAATCGTACGCGAGCGTGCGCCAGATCTAAAAGTCGATGGACCACTACAGTATGATGCAGCCTCAGTCATGAGCGTGGGTAAACAAAAAGCCCCTGACTCGCCTGTTGCTGGTCAAGCCAACGTCTTTATTTTCCCAGATCTTAATACCGGTAATACCACTTATAAAGCGGTACAACGCAGCGCCAACGTCATCAGTGTTGGCCCGATGTTGCAAGGTTTGAATAAGCCCGTCAATGACTTATCACGCGGAGCTTTGGTCGATGATATTGTTTATACCATCGCCCTAACCGCCATCCAAGCCTATAGCGACCAGATTTAATTGCGTTAGAATTTATGCGTCACCGTACTGCATATCACCGACTATCGTCATGATGGTCGGTTTTTTATTATAAGTTTCTCACGATTTTTGCGCGCTTTTAATGACAGGTACCCACGCACCCTCTACAATACTGCTCTTCTCTCACGCTTTTTTGCTCATTTATTTATGCCAAATACTGCCCATAACCGTCATGATAAAAGTCCTGCGCCCGCCATTCGTGCCTATTTGGGCGGATCATTTGACCCTGTGCACGAGGGGCATTTACAAATGGCAATGACCGTCTATCAACGTTTATTGCCCATAGCTAGGCTGCAACAGCGCGACCTGCACGTGTCATTATTGCCAAACTCCCGCTCTCCTTTTAAGCAAAAAAGCACTGACCCCGCCCATCGTCTGGCCATGTTAAAGCTTGCGACACTCAACACGCCGCTGCAGATTAATGAGCTTGAGCTGTGGCAGACGCCGCCTGTCTATACCATCGACAGCGTACGCACGCTAAGAGAACGCTATCCAAATGACAGCTTGATCTTTATCATTGGTATGGACAGCGCGCTGAATTTAGGCCAATGGAAAGAGGGGCTTAGACTGACTGATTATGTCAACCTTTGGATTTTTAGTCGTCCTAACGTCAGTAGCCCGTCTGATATGGACAATACCCTTTTTGCGACTAAAAAAAATAACATATCTCAGGACACCCTTGCCATTCAAGCCAAACTACCCATACAGTTGCAATCTCTCGTCATCGACTCGCCGACTGATTTGATAACGCCCTCATCAGAAATGCTTAAAGCCAATAGTCCCTTGAAAAATGCTCACCAAGGCCGCATTTATATAGATACGCGCCCGATCAAAGCAGTATCGAGTACCCAAATACGCCAGCAGCTACAGTCGTTAAAAGAGCAACCCGATATCACTCATTCAGCCGACAGGCAAATGACATCTGTACCGCCAATAAATGATATCATGCACCCTAATAAATCCAATCCATTGACTAAATGGCTAAATCCTGCTGTTTATCACTATATTATCGCCCATCAGCTATATTCTGCTGCCCAATTCCGTTAAAATCACCTTATCTTTGTCATTTTGCCCATTTTGTCTTTATACATGACTGACGACACCTGAGCAGTTGGACAATCCAAATTAACGATTTACCCTTTTATTTTAAATATTGACGATTCAAGAGATGAAAATTTATGACCAACACCATGACTGAAGAACGCTTAACCGTGTGCTTAAACCTTGTACAAAGCGCGCTGACTGATATGAAAGCGAAGAACATCACCGTATTAAATGTAGAAGACTTGACTGACGTCACCGAACGTATCGTCATCGCTGATGGTACCTCAAAGCGCCATGTACGCGCGATGGCTGATAGTGTCGGCGCAGAAGCAAAGCAAGGCGGCTTTATGCCACTTGGCCGTGAAGGCGGCATCGACTCTGACTGGACATTGATTGATTTGGGCGCAGTGGTCGTCCATATGATGACGCCACAAGCGCGCGAGTTCTATGACTTAGAAGGCCTATGGTCATCACCTGAGCAGTTGGCTGAGCTGGTCGCCACCCCGCGCGAAAAGAAAACGGCAGGTCGTCGCAACAAAAACAAATAAGCGTATTGCGTGCAGTGAGCTTATAACACTCACTTAGAGTACTAAAAAGACCAGATGCTGATTCTGGTCTTTTTTTTGACTGTCTATAAATAACCCCATTTGTATACTCAATATAAATGAGCTGAAAGCGACCTATGATTGCGATAAGATAATGGCAATCATCAAATCGTATTTGCTAAAAAATGACCAGCCATTAGGAAACGTGATGCACACAGAACCAGCCGATACCAGCGTACAAATCCAGACGGACTTTAACCAAACCCTGCCCCTGCATATTGCCAACCTCACCTGTGTGCGTGCTGGCAAAGCCATGCCATTCACCCGTGAGCAAATGAGTGCCATCGATAAAGCGCCAATCAAAGCACCCGTCGCCGTCAACTTTATGGGTCTGACCACCGATGAGCAAGCGGATCGTAAGCATCATGGTGGCCCCTTAAAAGCGGTGCATCAATTACCAATCGCGACGTACGAGCAGATGAATGCAGAGTTTGGTTTAAAAGTGCGCATCGGTACACTGGGCGAGAACCTCACCACCGAAGCGGTCAATGGTTTACCAGAGATGGATGAGACGACGGTCTGTATTGGCGATGTCTATCAGTATGGGCAATTGCGTGAAGACCATATAAACGGTGAGGATGGCGTACAACTTCGTATCGTCCAACCGCGCCGTCCGTGTTATAAGATCAATGACCAAATCGGCCAATTCACCAAAGTGCCAAATATTGCCGCATGGGTGAGTAAGCAAGGCATTGCTGGTTGGTACTTTCAGGTCGTACGTGACGGTCTGATTCATGCGGATTTGCCTGTTTATTTGGTTGAGCGCCCTTACCCGTTTGCCACGCTTAAGACACTTTGGCAGCTGGCGAATAGTAAAGAAAAATTCGATGCTGATGTCATTGAGCCGTGGCTTGCGATTGATTGTTTAGAAGACAGTTGGAAAAAAGTGTTGGCTAAGAAGACTCGGCAAGGTTGAACACAAGTCTTAAAACATTAGACATCCTCTAATCGCAATACACACGTAAAATAAAGATGCGTATCCCCCACCTTTATTCATGCAGAGCATTTCATGGCAAAAAACACTATATCGACGGCATTGGCTTGCGGGCTAACCCTCTCCTTGGTTGGCTGCATGACAACGCCCCCGCCAGTGGCAACGACCAAAAACTACGTCGTCGATAGTAAAACGTATCAAGCGACTGGCAAAAGTGAGCGTATCAAAACCATCGTCCTGCACTATACGGTCTCAGATAATGAGCGCTCGATAAAGACATTGACCACGGGCAATGTGAGTGCGCACTATCTGATATTGGACAATGACGATGATAAAATTTATAACCTCGTGCCAGAGTCCAAGCGCGCGTGGCACGCAGGCGATGGCGGATTCTCAGGCAGAACCATATTAAACGATACCTCTATCGGCATCGAGATCGTAAATAGCGGTATCAAGCCTGAATATCGAGATGCACTCAAAAACAGCACGCTCGATTATCGTCCTTATCATCATTATGTTGAATTTGATGAGTTGCAGATTAAAAAAGTCGCACAATTGGTGCAAGATATCGCCGCGCGCTATGACATCTCACCCAAAAACATCATTGGTCATGCGGACATGGCACCCTCGCGCAAGATCGACCCCGGTGCCAAGTTTCCTTGGGAGCGACTGCATTTCGATTATGGCATCGGCGCTTGGTATGATGAATTTGATAAGCAATTCTTGCTGAATCAAGATGGATTTGCATCGGCCACGATACCTGAGATCAAGCAAACGTTTCGCCAATATGGCTATCAAATCAACGACACTGATACGTGGGATAAAGCCAGCCGTGATGTCATCTATGCGTTTCAGTTGCACTTTCGCCCGCAGCAGCCAACAGGTAATATGGATAGCGAGACCTATGCGATTTTGCAGGCGCTAAATCAGAAGTATGCTGGCAAGGATGATTTTTATTAAACGTTACAAAACAGCAGGAGATATGCCATGAGTCATTCTCAAAAAGATGAGCAAAACGATCTGCAAAAATACCTAGAAGAAAAAGATAAGCAAGCGCAGAAACAGCAACAAGAACAAGAGTCGCAACCGCTCTCTGCGTATGACGCTTGTGTGCTCAAAGAAAGCGCTAAAATTCATGAGTTGATGGCTCAGGCGCAAGGCGAGACTCTTGATAGATAAATAGATAAATAGATAAATAGCCATCTACCCGTCAACACCTTCTGTAGTCAACGCTGAATGAAACAGATGCATTATATAAATGCACTAGACTGGTATAAATTTTTCGCAGCCTCTGTCGGCGTAAGCACAGCAAGCAAGTAAAATTTATACCAGTCTATCTGTATCCCTTTTATAGCGACCTAACTATATCATTAGCATGGTGATTGGCATCCTTTTTTATCTTGTGTTCGATGCTTTAGTTGATAAGGCGTTGCTTGGGCTACTTATTGCGATGGGCTAATGATAAAATTGCCGCTTACGGGGTTATAGATTACCGGATTATAGATAGTATCACTGCTCGCACCGTCTCGTTGGTTTTACTAAAGACTAGAATGATGCGTGGCTTTGATCGTTTGGTGCTATCAGCAGGCCTACTATCGGCATTACTAATATTTGCATGACGTATGCAAACTCCAATAATATTAAAAAAGGAAAATTTATGTATCAAGCCTTTCAAAAACATCTACAACAAGAAATCAGCGATATCCGCGCGGCAGGATTGTATAAAAACGAGCGCGTTATCACCTCTCCGCAAGATGCGCTAATCAAGATCGCGGATGGTCGTGAGATGCTTAACTTCTGTGCCAACAATTACCTTGGATTGTCTGACCACCCTGAGATTAAACAAGCGGCGATCAAAGCCATTGAAGACTCAGGTTATGGCATGTCATCGGTACGTTTTATTTGTGGTACGCAAGATTTGCATAAGCAATTAGAGGCGTCGATTTCTAAGTTTTTTAATACCGAAGATACGATTCTGTATGCGGCTTGTTTCGATGCCAATGGCGGTGCCTTTGAGCCACTACTGACCAGCGAAGACGCCATTATTTCTGATTCGTTAAATCATGCCTCCATCATTGATGGTGTGCGCCTGTGTAAAGCCGCGCGTTATCGCTATGCCAATGCGGATATGCAAGATTTAGAGACGCAATTGCAAGCGGCGCAAGCACAGCGTTTTCGTTTGATTGTCACCGATGGTGTGTTTTCAATGGATGGTAACGTGGCGCCAATGGATGAGATTTATGCGCTCGCACAAAAATATGATGCCATGGTGATGATTGACGAGTCGCATTCAGCAGGCGTCGTCGGTCACACTGGTGGCGGCGTGACTGAATTGTTTGATCTACGCGGTGATATTGAGCTGATCACGGGTACGTTAGGCAAGGCATTTGGCGGGGCGATTGGCGGCTTTACGACGGGTAAAAAAGAGATCATTGAGATGCTCCGTCAACGCTCACGCCCGTATCTGTTTTCAAACTCCATTCCTCCTATGGTAGCTGCCGCTGGGGTAAAAGCGTTTGAGATGCTATCGCAAGACAACACCCTACAAGACAAACTGCATGAAAATACCGCTTATTTTGTGAAGCAAATGCAAGATGCAGGCTTCGACATTAAGCCTACTGAATCGGCCATTTGTGCAGTGATGCTCTATGATGCCAATGTCTCGCAACAAATGGCAGACGCACTGCTTGAAGAAGGCATTTATGTGATTGGCTTCTTCTACCCTGTCGTACCCAAAAATGAAGCTCGCATTCGTGTCCAGCTCTCTGCTGCCCATACTCGCGAGCAGCTCGACCAGTGTATCGCCGCCTTTATCAAAGTCGCCAAGCAAATGAAGGTGATTGATTAAAATATAGTCAGCGAAAAATTACATCGATAGATCAGATACTGCTGGTATAAAATTTCCTCGCTGGCTGTTCGCAAGCGTGACAGAGGCTTCGAAAAGTTCATCCCAGCAGTACCGCAGCTAAGCTATTGTTCTTTGGCTATAGTTCAGTATTTATCTAGATTTAACAATAAAATACAACGTACAGAAATAAGAGAAAAATATGAAAGCACTGGTTAAAGCTCATGCCAAAAAAGGCATCTGGATGCAAGACATGCCAGAACCGACCGTCGGCATCAATGACGTAAAAATTAAAATTAAAAAAACCGCCATTTGTGGGACAGATTTGCACATTTATAAGTGGGATGAGTGGTCACAAAACACCATTAAGACGCCGATGATTATCGGACATGAATACGTCGGTGTCATTAGTGAAATGGGCGATGGTGTCAAGCATCTTGAAGTGGGCGACCGAGTCACCGGCGAAGGTCATATCGCTTGTGGACATTGCCGTAACTGCCGCCGTGGTAAGCTGCATGTGTGCGAAAACACCATAGGCGTGGGCGTTGACCGCGATGGCGCGTTTGCCGAATATTTGGTGATCCCTGCCGATAATGTCATCAAACTCGATGAGCGTATCAGCGATGAGATGGCCGCTATTATGGACCCCTTTGGCAACGCCACTCATACTGCCTTATCCTTTCCTGTCCTTGGTGAAGATGTGCTGGTTACAGGTGCGGGGCTGATTGGCTCAATGGCAACGGCGATTTGCCGCTTTGCCGGGGCGCGTAATATTGTGGTCAGCGATATCAGCGATTATCGCCTAGAGCTTGCCAAAAAAATGGGCGCGACGATGACCATCAACCCAGCCAAGGGTGAAACCATCGAAGGCGCTATTGCTGAGTTAAAAATGCACGGCTTTGACATTGGGCTTGAGATGTCAGGCTCGCCTCAGGCCTTTGATTCGATGATTAGTAACATGTATAACGGCTCTAAAATCGCGCTCTTGGGTATTTTACCCAACACTACCACGGTAGATTGGAGCAAGATTATCTTTAAAGCGTTAACCCTAAAAGGTATCTATGGGCGCGAGATGTGGGAGACGTGGTATCAGATGGAGCAAATGCTGATTAGCGGTATTGATCTGTCGCCAATCATTACCCATCGCATGCACATCGATGACTTCCAAGAGGGCTTTGATATCATGGAAAGTGGACAATGCGGTAAGGTAATTTTAAGCTGGGATTAATTTGGTGATTTAGCATTTGAGGAGTCGTGATTAGGGTTTAAATTGTCACGACTGATAAAACGGCACTGATTTTAGTGCCGTTTTTTTTGGGTATTAAAAGGTGATGAGATTTACAAGGTAATTTCAGAGGCTCAGAAGCGTTCAAAATATAAATAGTTGAATAAAAAGATTTTCATCCACTAATCATGCGTTTACGGTAGAATCAACCTATGTTTATAAGTGATATAAAACTCAAACGTCATATGTAGAAATTAAAAGGGACTTACGATGAGTGCAGGATTAATCAAGCATTTAAAAAGAAAAACCGAAGAAGATAGCAATACCAGAATCTTGATGTCGCAATGGGAGTTTGATGAAAAGCTCGTCGGTAAGTCGCTTGAAAATGTGGGGAGTTATTATCCGCACTTTAGTAGCCACAACGAATCGCACTCGCAGCAAATCCTCGTCAATGTCGAACGTCTACTTGGTAGCAATATTGAAAAGCTAACAGCAACAGATACATGGTTAATTCTAGAAGCGGCTTACTGGCATGATATCGGTATGTTGTTTAATGCTGATGAAGTTCAAGATGTAATTAAAAATGAGCATTTTAAAGACTACGTTGAAGATCTTGCTAATAACAATGTTCAAGACTTACATGAGTTTGCCAAAGTGTGGCATAACGACGGTTGGGAAGCTGCTCTTGTTCATTATGATAACCCATATAAAGGCGTTGAAAAATATCGTCAGATGGTTGCCGAATGGTATCGGCGTGACCACCCCGCCAACTCCGAAAGAGTCGTTTTAAAACCATTTGAAAAGCTAAATATTAGCTCTCCACGTACCGAGTTACTCCCAAACCGTATTTATCGGTATCTCGCTCAAATCTGTTTATCTCATGGTAAAAGTTTTAACTACGTCATGCAGGACTTACCTTTTCGCCAAACAGGTATGGGTACAGAAGATTGTCATCCTCGTTTCGTCGCTTGCTTACTCCGCTTAGGTGACTTGTTTGATATCGATGACAACCGCTTTTGCCCTGTTATGGCAAGACAAGTTGGTAATATGCCGTCTTTTAGCGAAACGCATAAACATAAGCATCAAGCTATTCGAGAATTTCAGCTATATAATGAAACGGTAAGCGTAACGGCTATTTGTAGTACTGAGATGGCATATATTGAATGTCGCAACTGGTTTGATTGGATTAAAGAAGAGATTCAAAATCAGATGTCACAATGGAAAAATATCGTCCCTAGTCGTGACTTCGGATTACTTCCAACTATTAATAAGCTTGATGTTGAGATGACTGACAAAAAAATTCTACTCAATGACAAGCCAATGAAGTTCTCACTAGATGAGCGTAGTGCTATTGAGCTATTACAGGGTAATAATCTATATAAAGATGACATGAGTATTTATCGAGAACTCATTCAGAATGCGATTGATGCCACGATGATTCGCGTTTGGTTAGAACATGGATCAGAGAGTTCTCAAGAACCTTTATCACCTAATGCAAACCCTTATGATGAAGGTACTCGTAAAATATTTGAAAAATACTCTATTGAGGTAGACTGCAAAAAAGTAGCCGATAACGATGATTCAACGTTATGGGAGTTTAGTATTAAAGACCATGGTATTGGTATTGCTCGTAAAGATCTTGAATATATGCAAAAAATAGCAGGCTCAAAGAACAATAAGGAAAAGCAGAAAATTATCCGCCAGATGCCAGCATGGATGCGCCCATCGGGAGAATTTGGCATTGGCCTTCACAGTGCTTTTCTACTTATGAAAGACTTACCAGTTGAAAAGCAAAAAATCCTCCTCTTTACGAAAAGCCGACTCACTCATGAAAGTTTAAAAATAGAACTAAACTCTCCTTTATCCGGAAAATCAGGTTACTGTTTTATAGAAGAAATAGATAATAGAGATAATTATGGAACTAAGCTAATAGTCAGTTTTGAATCGAAACGTCCAAAAGATATTACAAATGATAATTTATTAAAAAATGAAGATTCTATTTTTAATAAAAGAAACAGTATTAGTAATGCTAACAGTTTTAAATATTTTTATCAAAAAAATATATTTAGAGGCAGCTATCAAAGCTTTATCACTCTTTCCAAAATAAAAAGCATAATAAATACATCTTGCCTTCCTGTAATAGATATAAGGTTATCAAGAAATTTAGAAAATATTGATTCTACAATTGAAAAGCGGAGCAGTACGGACGATGTATATTACTGGGACGCAGATAACTCATCGAAGATTAGTGTAGAGGTATTAGATGCCTCAGAAAGATATAACTCTTGGCATTCTTCTAATATATTTTTTTACTATAAAGGTAGTTTCGTCTGTAGACTAGTATCAAACCATGGTATCAATATAAAAAACAATATCCACTTATGTGGTAACTTTAGATTTAGTATAGATATTTATGGTAATACTGCTAAAGAAATTTTAAATCTAAATAGAAGTGGTGCGAATAAAGAATATGAGGTAGCTAATATTTTTGAAAAGACTTTTGCAAACATGATAAATAATCCAGATAAGATAAACATTTCTCACGATATTAGTAAGGAACATAAAAAAAGCAAATATAGTATGTTATTTAAGTTGCTTGAATTAGAAATAAATCCTAACAATTTAGAAAATTCATGGAGAAACTATCTAATAGCTAGCAAAACAAAATTTTCTGACTTACTTAAATTAGAAAAATTTTCAACAAAGCCCTTATCACTAAAGTGTATACAAAAAATTCCTAACCTTGAAATAATAGAGTCTATAACCTTTGAAGATCTCTTACATATTGATTCATTTAGAAATATACTAGAAGAGAATGAGTTTAAATGTTTTATCTATAATACAAATGATTTTTCAAAAGATTATGGTAGTGAAGTTATATACTCAAAGGACAACTTAAGCACAAATGATTTTACTAAAATTCCTTTGGAAGGCAGTTCCTCGATCTATTTTAGATCTTTGAAAGATATTTTAGAATCACTAAATAAATCTTTGAAAAACTATTTCCTACAAAATCATAGAGATCATAGGGGTTATACAGTAAACTCAGCTTCCTTAGGGAATGAGCCTGAAATATATAATGTTAATAGATTATCTTCCTGCTTCTTTCCTAGAAATAAAGAAGAATTTCAAGATTTATTCCTTAATAAAGAAGATGATAAGTACTATATATTCCCATTTATACTATTTAGAGATTTATTGATTTTAACTCCTATAGAACAGCTATATAATAATTTTCATAATGATATTTCAATAAATAAAATCAAAATTCTTAATGATGAAATTTGTAAACATATTATTGATACAATCCAAAGAGATTATTTAGAATTATATGAGGCATATATTCGTGGAAAAAACTTTCAATCTATTGATTTAACCCCATTAGATAAAATTTTTGAACCAACCACTTAACCCAAATTCCAGACACAAAAAAGGTGAGCCGAAGCCCACCTTTTTTTATGCTTAAAACAATAATCTAAATAAAATCAGTCCATCTTAACGCAACCAAGCGCGAGCGTTACGGAACATACGCATCCACGCGCCGTCCTCATCCCACGCTTCTGGTTTCCAGCTGTGGTTATACGCACTCAAGTTACGCTCAGGGTGCGGCATCATGATAGTGACGCGACCGTCGGTACTACATAGACCCGTGACACCGCCGAGCGAACCGTTTGGATTGAGCGGGTACGTCTCAGTTGGATGGCCTTGGCTATCGACATAACGCATCGCTAGCTGACCGTGTTTTGCCATACCGTCGATCTCAGTACTGTCTAGCGTGGCATAGCCTTCACCATGAGCGATGGCGATTGGCAAGATGCTATCTTGCATGCCTTTAAATAGGATCGACTTGGTACGCTCGATTTTTACGTTGACCGTACGCGCTTCAAATCGTGCAGATTTATTAGCGATAAAACGTGGGAAATTTTCCGCGCCTGGGATCAGATCTTTGAGCTGCGCCATCATCTGACAACCGTTACAGACGCCAAGGCTAAAGGTATCAGGACGGGCAAAGAAGCGCACAAATTGCATACGCAGCTCGTCATGGAACAAGATAGAGTTCGCCCAGCCAGAGCCTGCGCCCAGTACGTCACCATAACTAAAACCACCACAAGCAACCAGACCGTCGAAGTCACGTAGATTGATACGACCGCTGAGCAAGTCGCTCATGTGGACGTCAACCGCTTCAAAACCAGCTTTGGTAAAGCCTGCTGCCATTTCTGTCTGACCATTAACGCCTTGCTCGCGCAAGATGGCGACTCTAGGTTTGTTTTCGCGGCTGTTTAAGTACGGCTCTTCCACTTTTTGATTCAGATCGTAGTTTGGCGCGGCGATAAGACCTTGATGGCTGGCATCGCTGATTAAGTCATATTCCTCTTGTACGCACGCTGGGTTATCACGGCGACGAGCGATCTGATAGCTGACCTGCGTCCATGCTTGCTGCAATTCGCTACGGCTAAAGCGTAAGGTGTCGTCACCCATGCGTGATGGCGTTTGGATAAGTAAACTGTCTTCTTCTGAGCTTTGACCCACAAGACTTAGCATATCACTGACATTGAACTCTTCTGCCAATTGCATGAGCGCCGCGACGTTTTCTGGTAATACTTGGATGACCGCGCCCAGCTCTTCACTGAACAGCTGACCGAGTAAATTGTCATCATTCAATGCCAGCTTGATGCCTTGGCGGCTGGTGAATTGCATCTCAGCGATGGTGGCAAGCAGGCCACCGTCACCGATATCATGATAGGCGCTGATGACGCCTTGCGCGTTACCCGCTTGGATAAAGTTAAAGAAGTCGATCAGGTCGCTTGGCTGCGCTAGATCTGGGCAGTCATTACCGAGTTGGCTAAGCGTTTGCGCGAGGATGGAGCCGCCCAGACGCAGCTTGCCTTTGGACAAGTCAATACGATAAAACGCGCTATCGCCGTTAATAAGCTCAGGCGTTAGGGTTTTTGCCACATCAACGACAGGGGCAAACGCGGTCACCACCAAGCTCATTGGCGACACGACTGATTTGTCTTGGTTTTGATTATCAGCGTCTTCGTCACTCCAGTTGGCACGCATCGATAGCGAGTCTTTCCCAACTGGGATCGCAATGCCAAGGGCTGGACACAGCTCTTCACCGACAGTATGAACGGCATCGAACAGTGCTGCGTCTTCTGCATCATCACCGCACGCCGCCATCCAGTTCGCTGACATGGTGATATCAGATAACTGGGCGATTCGCGCACCTGCGATATTGGTAATCGCTTCGCCCACGGCCAAACGCGCAGAGGCTTTTGGACTGATTAGCGCAACAGGCGTACGCTCACCGATACTCATCGCCTCACCGCTCATGGGCTGACCGTCAATCGCCATCAAACCAGAAGCGGTCACCGCGCAGTCCGAAACGGGCACTTGATAGCGACCCACGTACTGATCGCGCACGACCATACCCGTGATCGAGCGGTCACCAATGCTGATCAAGAAGGATTTGCTCGCCACGGTTGGATGACGCAATACATCAGTGATTGATTCGGCTAAGTTAACGTCGTCAAGCTCTAATGCTGGCAACGTGCTATCAGTACGCTCAAAGCTACGCTGCATTTTTGGCGTACCACCGAGCAGTACTTGCATTGGCATATCAACAGGCTGCTCAGGGAGCAATTCATCATTGACAACCAACTGACGGATGTCCGTCGCCTCGCCTAAGATCGCATACGGGCAGCGCTCACGGGCACAGATGGCATCGAACTGATCTTTGCTTTCTGGGCGAATCGCCAGCACATAACGCTCTTGCGCTTCGTTTGACCAGATGGCCATTGGCGACATGCCCGCTTCTAATGATGGGATCTTACGTAAGTTCAGATGCGCGCCCATTTCATGGTCATTGACCAGCTCTGGCATGGCATTCGATAGACCACCTGCTCCTACGTCATGTAGTGAGACAATTGGGTTGCCATCTTTACTGTTATTACTTACATCGACATCATTACCAGCTAGCGCCCAGCAGCGATCGATAACTTCTTGGCAACGACGCTCCATCTCAGCGTTGTCACGCTGCACTGAGGCAAAATCTAAGCCTTCATCAAGCTCACCACTATCAACTGACGAGGCTGCACCGCCGCCCAAACCAATCTGCATCGCGGGGCCACCAAGGACGATGAGCAGATCGCCTTTTTGGATGGCATTTTTTTCAATGAGGTTGCGTTTGATATTGCCGTAGCCACCTGCCAGCATGATGGGCTTGTGATAGCCACGCATCTCGCTGCCATCTTTATCTTTCGAGGTATCCAGCTGGAAGCTACGGAAGTAACCGCATAGGTTTGGACGGCCAAATTCGTTTGAGAAGTTGGCTGAACCTAATGGTGCTTCGGTCATAATCTCAAGACTGGTGGCCATACGATCAGGCGTACCATACGCTTGCGTACTCAGCTGACCTGACTGCTCCCACTTCTCGGCCAGCTCTGGAATGTGCAAATGTGACACGTGAAAGCCTGTCAGACCCGCTTTTGGCTTACCGCCGCGACCGGTTGCGCCCTCATCACGAATCTCACCGCCAGCACCCGTCGCTGCACCAGAATACGGCGCAATCGCTGTTGGGTGGTTGTGCGTCTCAACTTTCATCAAGATATCGATATTTTCTTGATGGAAGTTATAAGGATGGATCGAGCTGGCATCCGTCGCGTCCGTCGGGATAGGATAAAAACGCATACCATCAGAGCCAGCCATCACAGCGGCGTTGTCTTTATAAGCCGACAAGATGCCTTGCGGATTCGACTGGTAAGTGTTTTTGATCATCTGAAACAGAGACTTTGGCGCCGCCGTACCATCGATTGTCCACTGGGCATTGAATATCTTATGACGGCAATGCTCTGAGTTGGCCTGTGCAAACATCATCAGCTCAACGTCCGTTGGGTTACGACCCAACTCATTGACGTACGCATTCATCAGATAGTCGATGTCTTCAACTGATAGCGCAAAGCCAAATGCCGTGTTGGCTGACTCTAGCGCCGTACGACCTTGGCCGATGACATCGATATGATGGAGCGATGCTGGCGGCTCGTCATCAAACAGTTTATTCACGTCATTTAAGTCATAGACCAGACTTTGGGTCATACGATCAAACAATAATTGCTCAGCAGCAGCGGGCAGTTTTTTGTCAACCATACTATCGGCCGCTGTATTATCAAGCGTTAGCGTATAAACAATGACGCGCTCAACGCGATTGATCTTAATTTCACAGTTGTTAAAGATATCGGTCGCTTTACTGGCCCATGGCGAAATTGTGCCAAAACGCGGACTCACGATGACTTGTCGTTGGTTGTCTTGCGGCGCTGCAAGCTCAATACGGTCACGAATCTCAAACAAGTTCAACGCTTTTTTATGTTCATCACCAGAGAGCGTGCGTGATAGCACATATACCTGCTGCGTATGGATTTGGCTAACATTTAACTCGGTTTTTTGCTGAAATTGACTGATGAGTTGCTGCGTCTGAAAATCGGTAAGTAACGGTTGTCCGGCGATGGTCATCATAAAGGCATAATCCGTAAGATCAAGGCATCACTGCCATGCTAAGTAAATGGTCTGCGTATTATAACAAGAAGCCATATAAGAAGCAGGTCTAAACCAAGATAAATTGTTGAAAGGATCGTCGTCACGCCGCTATTTGATCCAAATAAAATACCTCAGTGCGCCTGCTTCATATGACGCTTGTTGTCATCCGTTTACACTAAATAAGTTCAGTCTATAAAAGCGTTTTACTGCTATAAGTTCTCTTAACTTGCGACGCTGTTGCAGGCAGAGATATAGAAAACTTCAACCAGCCGCCCTCACTCCTTTATTCAGGTACGCCGCCTGTAACCCTGAAGGCCCTTAAAGCTTAGGATTAAGGGGATGGCGTCACAATTTTTACTTAACCCTTATATTCCTTACAAACACTCACATCGCATTACTGGGCGCCTATATAAATAGCCCGCTACAAATCGGTATTCTAGAAGCCAGTTGCCGATGAGCTGTTTGTTTTTACTCTTTAAGTTTTTAACTTTGTTTTTAAATTTTAAGCCATTAGCACTTTTTTCTGAACAAAAATTATTTTTCTAAAGTATTCAGATTTAATGAACACCATCCAATCATTATAAAAAAGGAAGTTCCTATGAGTAGACAAGACCATATCGATAAAGTCCAAGAGTTGGTAAAAGACGTTAAGTTTGCCATGATGACCACTCGCACACACGAAGATCATTTACATGCTTGCCCGATGACGACGAGTGAGACCAGTCTTGGGGCAAAAGAGATTTGGTTCATCGGGGATAAAACGACTGAAACCGTCAAAGACATTAAGCAAAATCCGCAAGTGAACTTGGCGTATGTCAGTCAAGATGCCAAAGACTATGTCTCAATCAACGGTAAAGCAGAGCTGGTCGATGACCAAGACAAGCTTGATGAGCTATGGTCGCCAGTTTACAACGCTTTTTATGAGCAAGGTAAAGAAGACCCAAATGTCCAACTGATTAAAGTGGTGCCACACGGGGCAGAATACTGGCTCAGTGGCAGCTCGGTTGCCAATATGTTTAAAATGACCACGGCTGCGGTTATGGAAGGCAAAAAAGCGACCAACTTGGGTGAAAACAACTCAGTCACTCTTTAATCAGCTAAATAACTAAGTTGTAAATAAGTTAAGTAAGTTAGATAGCACTATTTTTTAGTCTAACGAAGTGAGATCTCATAAAAAACGCCAGTGGCTCATGCGACTGGCGTTTTCTCTTTTTCTCATATGATACTTTTTATTCTGCTCTCTTAACACTACGTCCCATCACCTTAGGGCTAGCCACTCTGCTTTAGATACGGCCATGCTGCTTTTAAGTAAATCAGCATTGACCACAAGGTGAGAATAACGGCTGCAACCATCAACACATAGCCAATCGTTTCAAGCGATTGCCAGTTGAGTAACAGTACGGTGATCGCTATCATTTGAAACGTCGTTTTAAGCTTGCCAACATAAGAGACGGCGACACTGGTACTTTTGCCCAACTCCGCCATCCATTCACGTAGCGCTGACACAGCAATCTCACGTGAAATAATCACAATGGCGGCTATCGCCATGATGATATTGGGATGCCATTGTACTAAGACAATCAGCGCTACCGCCACCATCAGCTTATCAGCGACCGGATCTAAGAAGCGGCCAAAGGCAGACACCACGTTTAGCTTACGGGCAAAATAGCCATCAAGCCAATCGGTAATGGCCGCAATGATAAAAACACCCGTCAATAGCAAATGGCGCAATAAGCTATCACTAAACTCACTCATGCCTACTCGAGCAATGACATTGTCTGAGATGGCAGGCATGCCAATCCCCATGGCAGGTGGCCAATAGGCAATCGCTACAAACAGCGGAATCATTAAGATACGTGCAATCGTGAGGTTATTAGGCAAATTAAAAATGCTTTTTTCACTTTGCCCTGGTAACGGTTTTTGCTCTGGCGTGTGCAGATGTGTACTCTCGGTCATGGCAAACCCAGTTTATAGTGGACGTAAGAATGTTGCTAGCTTAGCATTTTTCACAGATGCCGTCATGCCATCTCTGCATCTTCCTCAACACTAGCAATCTTGTGCAGCTTGTGTGGTTGCCGGATTTTTTCTTTAAAGCAGCCTTAACCGTTATTCTGTTTTAACCGCCATTTTCATCACTGATATCTATGACCCCCAGATGACCTCAATACAGTTGTACACTAGAACTTGTAAGCAGATGTAAGAATTTCTTGAATTCTGAGCGTTTGCCACTATCTTTACGGTAAGAATAATAAATTTTTATCTACTTACTTGTGGTTTTATCACCTGTTAAGTTTTCCTCAGTCCACAGTTCCTCCTCTGTGGGCTTTTTTTTGACTAAATTATGACTGTCAATCCTTAAGATTTTTTGTCCTCATTTCCCGTCTCCTGCAGTTTGTCGTCTTTCTTAAACGGTTCTGAAAATTGCAGGATTAAGAAGCCAACAACCGAGAGTATAATAGCAATCTCGTAACGATTGTATGCCACAGAAATACCGATAGCGCCCGTATTCCATAAACTGGCTGCCGTCGCTGTGCCCTTTGAGCCCTGTTCATTTTTAAAAATAGCCCCACCACCGATAAAGCCCATGCCCGTGATGATGGCATACATAATTCTCGCTTCACCTGCAGATTCATAAATATCCATACCCACCAGCATAAAGGCACATGAGGCGATGGTGACTAATGGAAATGTTCTGAGTCCTGCCCCATTGTCTTTCATCTCACGGTTCAGAGCGATCGGCAATGAGAGGATAAAGGCAACGCCCAGTTGAAAAAAGTGATAGCCCATCAGCTCTAAATCTATATCGAACCCAAACATGGTTTACCTCCCTTCCTTGACAGGCAGCATTGTCATTGTAGAAACCATGGCTTCTACCGTTTTTTGTGCCATCTGGTAGCCGCTTTCAATGTTGCCTTGCCCGCACCAATCACCACTCACGACCCAGTGATGCTCCTGATCCAGCAAAATGCCTAGCACTTCATCATTGTCTCGGCTGTCAGTCTCCAACATCGTTGCCGCATAACGCCAGCGATGACAGTCAATTTGAGTGGGCGCACTGTCAGCACTCCAATTTAGTGCTTGCTGTGCGGCTTGTAGTAGGTGCGCTTTTACCGCTTCAATATCATCATCGACATGCGCTTCTGACCAGTCATTACGGGCGTGAATAGTCATACTCGGTAGTAATTTATTATGCGCAGGCTTTTGGTGTTCGATAAATATTCTGTCTAGGGGCGAATCACTCACATAAGCCACATCCCAATTGGGCGTCTGATGGCTGATAGTCTGAGGCAATGGTTGCTCGTGATCCCAGCCTAACATTAAGGTATAGCACGCCAACATTTTCGGTTTAGAGATTTTTGTTTGCAGTCCAAAGCCACTATTTGCCATAAGCTCGGCAGCCTGTCCGTTAGGTACCGTACAAATGACCCAATCAAACCAGCCGAGACTGGCGCCACTGTCATCAAACAGTTCGGTTTTTTTATTCACACGGTCGTGGGCATCTTGATTCAATGGTGCAACACGCGTCTGAAATTTTATGGTGGTATGCACCAGTTCATCGGCTAATACTCGTCCCCAACTGGTCATTTTGGGCGTGCTGATATAGCGAGCTTGCGTGGTATTCCATTGCTCTTTATTTTGGATGTCAGGTGATTGAGTCTCGTCATTGAGGGGCGTTACGCTGACCACTTGCGCACACCACGGCTGTAGCAACCCAGTCTCTAACCAAGGCGCAATGAATTGCTGAAAACCAGCCGTCTTGGCAGTAAAAAACTGCGCGCCAAACGCCCACTGCCAATTTTGCGGACTACTAGTAGCTGTCTGGCTCTTGGTACGATAACGCGTCGCCAACCGCCCAACACTGCGTGACTTCTCAAAAATGGTAATTTGCGGAATGCGCGAGGTGGCTGGACTCTCTTTTGCTCTATAGTTTGCCCTATAGTTTGCCGTAGGGTTTTGAGGTTGGTCTTGTTTAAAGGCCCGCTCTAGTAAGGTGGCAGTAAATAGCCCCGTCAAACCCCCACCGATGATAGCGATTTTTGGTGAGGTGGTATCAGCAGGACGCGATGCATAATTGGACATAATGACAGTGGGCCTTATAAAGCATTGAGTAAAGTTGAATGTATAGTCAATTTCCTATAAGTCGGAAACGGTGTCAGACTCGATTAGTCTACTATTTGTAGTACCTTTACTCGTCTTTCTTGTATCCAACTTATATTGAAACGGCTATGGATAAAAATAGGTTTGCTTTACATAATATTGAACCTTGAAACCGCGGGTATAGCAATATCATCTACGTAAAAAAGCCATGCTATCGCTAGTAACATGGCTTTTTGAAGGTTAGCCGTGAGTCTTTAAGGCCATCTTTAATAGTCTTTAGCGACAGTTTTTAATAATAGCCTTTGATGATGTATAACCAAACTGTCAGCGACTTAGCCTACTCTCCACGCTCGGCCTTAACCACCTCGACCAGTTTATTAATCACCGAGCTATCAGCCAAAGTAGATAAATCGCCCAGCCCCACATATTGTCCCGCTGCCAGATTACGTAGGATACGGCGCATGATTTTCCCCGAGCGCGTTTTTGGGAGCGCATTGACAATATGAATCGTGTCTAGATTGGCAATCGGACCGATCTCAGCACGCACGTGTCGATTCAGCTCAGCCCTTAGTGACTCCGTCTCGTTTTCACCAGACTTTAGGATAATAAAAGCACAAATACCCGTACCGCGAATCTCATGTGGCATACCGACAATAGCGGCCTCAGCCGTAGCAGGGTGAGCGACCACGGCGCTTTCTATTTCTGCGGTACCCAGACGATGGCCTGAGACATTGAGCACATCATCCACCCGCCCCGTAATCCAGTAATGGCCATCTTCATCACGCTGGGCGCCATCACCCGTAAAATAAAAGCCTGGATACTCACTAAAGTAAGTCTGCAAAAAGCGCTCATGGTCATTGTAAATCGTTCGCATCTGTCCCGGCCAGCTACTATTAATTGCCAAGTTACCTTCAGCAGCGCCTTCTAATACCGTACCGTCGCGATCAATGATTTCTGGTTTGATACCATATAGTGGGTTCATCGCCGCGCCCGGTTTGAGAGCGACCGCCCCTGGAATCGGTGCCATTAGGATGCCGCCAGTTTCGGTCTGCCACCACGTATCGACGACAGGACAATGGCCATCGCCGACGACATGATAATACCAGTCCCAAGCCTCTGGATTAATCGGCTCACCGACTGACCCAAGCAAGCGTAGGCTTGAGCGATCCGACTCACGAACAAACGCATCGCCTTCTTTCATCATCGCTCGAATCGCCGTCGGTGCCGTGTATAAAATCGTGATATTGTGCTTATCAATAATATGGCCAACACGTGCCCACGTTGGATACTCTGGCACCCCCTCGAACATCACGGTCGTCGTGCCATTGGCAAGCGGCGCGTAGGTTGAGTAAGTATGGCCTGTGATCCAGCCTACATCTGCTGTACACCAGTAGACGTCATCGTCTTTGACATCAAAGACATCTCGGAAGCTTGAGAGGGCGTAAGTGATATAGCCACCAGTTGTATGCACCACGCCTTTAGGTTTGCCCGTAGAACCCGAGGTGTATAATAAAAACAACGGGTCTTCGGCATTCATGACTTCAGGCTCGCAATGTACGGATTCCCCATCCACCAAACTGTGATACCAAACGTCACGGCGGCCACTCATGGGGACAGAGTTACCCGTACGATGGACGACAATGACGTTGGTAACGCTGTCTGTACCATCCATATCTAATGCCCGATCGACATTGGCTTTGAGCGGCGTACGCTTGTTACCCCGTATGCCTTCATCAGCAGTGATGACGATTTTTGAGCGGCTGTCTATCAGGCGATTGCCCAAGCTCTCAGCAGAGAAACCCCCAAAAACCACGGAATGCACCGCGCCAATACGAGCACATGCCAGCATCGCAACCATCGCCTCCGGTATCATCGGCATATATAGCGTCACACGGTCGCCTTTTTTGACGCCAAGCTTGCGCATTGAGTTCCCTAAGCGGCAAACCGCTTCATGCAGCTCTTTAAAAGAGATAATTTTATGAAGTGAGGGATGATCCCCTTCCCAAATAATGGCGGGCTTGTAGGGATTTTTTTTGACATGTCGATCAAGACAGTTGGTAGAGATGTTTAACTCACCATCTTCAAACCATTTGATGCGAAAATCGTCTAAATCATAGTTCACATCGCGGATCTTGGTGGGTTTTTTTATCCAGTCAATCAGCTCGGCACGTTGCGCCCAAAAGGCTGCATTGGAGTCAGGCGATTCGATCGACTGCTGATACTCTGTGGCGTATTGTTCAGCTGGCATATTGGCAGCAGCGAGGAACTCGGCGGCAATAGGAAATGATTTCTGTGTCATAGTGCTCATCCTTTTTAATTATTACAAACTGTACTCACAACCGTCGATAACGACTGTCTGTACCGGTAATAAGAGTCATCTTCCATAACGTGTAACACCTATCAGTAGTGTGACAAATAAGCAGGATGGTTGCAAGACATCAACTGCCAATCATAACAATTTCACTGCACAGGTGTACACTTGGTAACGCGAGGCCACTTATGACCGTAGAACGAGGTTAAACACCTCCTTTACTTCGGCCTCAATATCGTGGCTACCGAGACTGAGTTGGGCTAACATTTGAATCTGGCAAATTTAACCCTTGTAACCTGATATGAAATATGGACAATAGCTACACAAACGTTATCGCTTAAAACGATCAACCCAATCTGATTTTTTAACGTAAGCAATGGTTAACATACGCCATTGGCTTTATTCTTACCTTTTTATACCTGTCATTTTACGAGACCACAATGAGTAATCATCACAACACCCCACCCCCCACTCACTATGATGTCATCATCATCGGCGCGGGCGCGTCTGGGTTATACTGTGCGCTCACTGCCGGTCGGCGTGGGCGGCGCGTTCTAGTGTTAGACCATGCCAATAAAGCCGGTAAAAAAATTCTCATGTCAGGTGGTGGCCGTTGTAATTTTACCAACTACTTTGTTGAGCCTGAGCACTTTATCGGCACCAACCCTCATTTCTGCAAATCTGCGCTCAGTCGTTATCCCAGTTGGGAGTTTATTGCTATGGTTGAGGGGCATAAGATCCCTTATCACGAGCGTGAACACGGACAACTGTTTTGTGATGATTCTGCACAAGATATTTTGACCATGCTGCTTGATGAATGCCGCGCAGTCGGTGTACAAGTACGGCTCAACACCAAAATTGACAGCGTCAACACTGTCGAGCGGGATAATACAACCCGTTTCCAGTTAGCCACCAGTAAGGCACTCAATAAAAAAGACATGGCGAGTGGGGCTAAATCCTCTCAAGTCAGCTATAGCTGTGAGTCGTTAGTCGTCGCTACGGGCGGACTCTCTATCCCCACCATGGGGGCAAGCGGTTTGGGTTATGAGCTGGCACAACAGTTTGGCCACACACTGATAGCCACTGACGCAAGCTTAGTACCCTTTACCTTTACCGATAAAACAGGCGAGCTGATTCGATCGCTAGCGGGTATTAGTCTGCCCGTGATTGCCAGTAACGAGCGCATCTCTTTTAAATTGCCATTGTTATTCACCCACCGCGGACTCTCGGGCCCTGCCATGCTACAGCTGTCAAACTACTGGCATACGGGCGAGAGCATCAGCATCAATTTACTACCAGACACCGATGTGACCGCGCTGCTGCTTGCGCACAAAAAATCGCACCCAAGACAACTGATTCGTACGGTACTGACCGAAAATACGAACAGCGCGCTACCCAAAAAACTACTGGCAGCACTGCAAACGCAACTATGGGACGATATAAAAGACACGGAACTTGCCAATATTAAAGATGAGCGGCTGCTTGAGCTGGGCACCACTCTCAACGGCTGGCAACTAAAACCTTCTGGTACAGAGGGCTATCGCACAGCGGAAGTGACGCGCGGCGGTGTCAAAACCGATGAGGTATCCTCTAAAACCATGCAAAGCAAATTGCAAGAGGGATTGTACTTTGTCGGCGAGGTGCTTGACGTTACAGGCTGGCTTGGCGGTTATAATTTTCAATGGGCGTGGGCAAGTGGTTTTGTCAGTGGTGAAGTCGTCTAACGCTAAAGCATGCATTGGTCATTGTAGAAAAAATAGAACATAAGTCGATTTTACTGTAGAATTACTAAATATTGTTGAGTTGTTGATATTTGTTTTACTTAGACTGATGAGATGAGCAATGCGTCCAATTAAAAATATACATGGTGACAAAGCGCCACACTGGGTAGGGGATGGTTTTTTTGTAAAAACCCTTATCAATCACATTGAGGATAACCCGAATTTTAATTATAGCCATACTGATCCATTTTTATTGTTCGATTATGGCACGCCGACCACCTTTGCACCCAACCCTCATTATCAGTCGCAGCCGCATGGCATCGGGCAGCACCCCCACAAAGGGTTTGAGACCGTCACCATTGCCTATTCAGGCGAAATCAGTCACGCAGACTCAACAGGTGGCCACGGTGATATTTTAGAAGGCGATGTACAGTGGATGACCGCAGGGCGCGGTATCTTGCATGAGGAGTTTCATTCAGAGGCGTTCGGTCAGCGCGGTGGCGTTTTTAGTATGGTGCAAATGTGGGTGAACCTGCCAAGCGCCCATAAGCTTACCGCGCCAAAGTATCAATCCATCAAGCGCGCCGAGATGCCTATCATCGAGCTGACAGACAGTAGTGACGCTGACCATCAAGCGCCGATTGGTCAGGCTGCTATCATCGCTGGCGACTGGCACGGCGTCACAGGGGCAGCCAGTACGTTTACGCCCATTAATGTGTGGGATATTGAGCTGCATACCGCTGGAGCGACGACCCTACACGTCCCCAGCACCCACAATACGCTCCTATTAGTGCAAGAAGGCGAATTGCTGGTCAATGGCACACGAGTGAGTGCAGGCCGTTTGATTCAATTTGCAGCGCCCCCTCAAAGCCGCCTAGACGCTCAAAAAAAGCCAGCCTCTGACGCATCTCGCCCTGCTACCGATACGATTGAGTTACATTACCCTCGTACCACTGCTGACGGGCAAACGCTAGCGCCTGTCAAGCTACTGTTGCTCAGCGGCGAACCTATTGGTGAACCAGTGGCCGGTCATGGCCCTTTTGTCATGAATACCCAAGAAGAGCTGCGCCAAACGTTTCGTGATTATCAAACGGGGAAGTTTGCAAACGAAGAAGTTTGATAGACGATCAATGTCTCTGTAAGTGTCTCTGCATAAGAAAAGCCCCCTAACTGAACTGACCCCCATAAGTTGGACACAACTTATGGGGTATTTTTATGCGTTACGA
>NZ_JABASS010000012.1 GCF_016107545.1 Psychrobacter namhaensis | reverse complement strand
CGTAGCGCCAATGGTAGTGTGGTTCGCCCATGTGAGAGTAGGTCATCGTCAGCTCCTTATACTTAAAAAGAGTCATCCTTAACCGGGTGGCTCTTTTTTTTATCTTTTATTCCTAGTGACCTACCCAGCAAATCCTATTGAAAGGATTTGCTCTTGCGCTGCCTTGAGGAGGAATAAGCGAAATACGGTTTCGCCCGACGCAAGACAAAAGCTATGCTCGCAGTTAGCAATGCTTTGCCTTAATGGCGCTCTTCTCGTTCGTCAGCTCTCTATTCCTGATTTGCCCCTTGATATTAACGTATCAAGGGGCTTTTCTTTGTGTGTGGTTTGTTGGGGTTGTTTGGAGCTTTCACAATCAACTGCTTTCTACCGCTCCTCATTTGAACGTTTATGTGTGAACGTCACTTCTTTGCTTAAACCTATTGCATAAAACTCATACCGGACCCTAAAACTCACATAAATATATTTTTAAAATGATTTGACTTATATCATTTTAACTGATAATTTTAAATGGTATGTTATTGAAGCTAACCACATGGAAGTATTAGCTGATTAAATATAACGGCACGTTAGTGGCTTAAAGCACTAAATATAAGTGTTACTCCTATTCTCATAATTATCAAAAGGAATTGATAATGAAGTTAGCTCCTCTTTTTTCAATAGGTGCTTTAGCAGCTATTAGTCTTTTAGGCTGTTCTAATCCATCGGCTAGTACTGCTAATGGCTCATCAGCGACCTCTCAAGATCCCACTGTCTTACGTTTTTCTCACTTTTGGCCAGCAACTTCCTCTATTAGCACAGAAGTATTTGAGCCTTGGGCCAAACAAATAGAAAATGACTCTAATGGTCGCCTAAAAGTAGAGCTGTATCCTTCAGCGGGTCTTGCCAAAGCAGATGTTACTTATGAAGCTGCTGCGAAAGGAACGATAGATATTGGTTCACAAGCTCATGGCTATACCAATGGTCGTTTCCCTTTGACTCAGATCACTGAGCTTCCGGGCTTATCGAATTCAGCCACCCAAATGGGTTGTATGCTGCAAACCCTTTATAATGATGGCACACTTGCTAGTGAATATGAGGACACACACCTTTTGTTCATGTATGGTGCGGGTCCTGGGTCGCTTCATACGACGGATAAGCTGATTCGAACACCAGCAGACATGAAAGGTATGCGTATCCGCCGGCCCTCTGCGGTTGCTGGTGATATTATTGAAAGTGCGGGTGCGTCGCCTGTCGGATTACCTGCCAATGACATGTATACCTCGCTACAGCGCGGAGTCGTTGATGGGCTAAGCTTCCCTTGGGAGGCGGTAACGGCCTTTAAGATTGACGAGATTACTAAGTATCACACCAATATCCCTTTTTATAGTTCGGCACTTATGGTCACTATGAATAAGGACAAGTATGAAAGTTTACCTGATGATTTAAAGCAAGTTTTGGATAAAAACTCAGGGATGGCGCTGGCCAATAAAGTTGGTGAAGTGTTTGACAAGCATGACCAAATGGCCATACAAGCTGCCAAAGATAAAGGCGATGAAATCATTGAAATACCTGATCCCCTAAACGATCCAGACTGGAAAGGACCGCTGCAAAAAGGAACACAAAAATACCTAAGTGATGTCAATGCTTTGGGTCTAGACGCTGATAGTGTCTATGAAAAAGCGAAAGCTGCCAGTGCCGCCTGTAAAGTGGTATAACTCTTTGGAGGCGCTTTATGACATTCTTAATAAAACTTAGTACCCTCATCTCAAGGCTGTGCCAATTTATTGGTGGCATCAGCCTTATCATTATCGTCCTAACCACCATGTTAGACGTGACTGCCCGCTACATCTTCAAGCTCACTGGTGGTGAGCTTGGATTTACGGTCAAAGGGGGTGTGGAGATTGTCTCCTACTTTATGCTGTTTGCGTTGCTGGCCGCCTTTGCCGCTTTCGTCGAGCGCTCACAAATCATCGTCGACGTCTTTACCCAGAAAATGCCTCAGTCCATCAAAGGTTACTTGATGGGCCTCTTCATGCTTGGCTTCTTCTTTATTGGCGTTGTCTTTACTTGGGGTCTTTATGAGAGTGCCATTGACGCGCTTGAGTACGGCAAAGTCACCCAAGATCTGCGTATATCCATGATGCCCATTTATGCCATCAGCGCCTTTTTAAGCCTGTTGCTCGCCATTCGCTCACTGATCGAATCTATTAATATCTTTAAGACAGGCGAGTTCTTTGATGCCGAGGAGACAGGCGCATGAGTCCAGAAATTATCGGTGCAATTGGCTTAATCGTCATGATCTTACTGGTCGTCTTACGTGTACCGGTAGCGCTTGCGATGTTAGGTGTGGGTCTCGTTGGGTTTGGTGCGGTCACCGCCCCTAGCGGCGCCCTACAAATGCTCAAAGACATCCCAGTCGATGTCTTGGCCAAATATGACTTTAGTGCCATTCCTTTGTTTATTTTGATGGGGGTCTTTGCCACCCATTCGGGTATGGCGGGCAAACTGTTTGAAGCCACCCGAACCATATTTGGTGGGGTGAGGGGAAGCCTTGGTATTGCTGGTATCGGCTCCTCTGGTATCTTTGCTTCCATTTCAGGCTCATCTCTCGCTACCGCTTCTACTATGACGAAAGTTGCCTTACCACAGATGGAGAAGTACGGTTATCAGCCAGGCTTTGCCTGCGGTGTCCTTGCTGCTGGCGGTACGCTGGGTATCATGATTCCGCCCAGTATTGCCTTACTGGTCTACGCCATCTTAACGCAGCAATCTGTTGGTGATATGTTCATTGCTGGCTTCTTACCGGGTATGCTTGGCATGGTGATGTATTCGATCACGGTCATGATCATGGTGCGCTGGAAGCCCCACTTAGCGCGTCGCGGTGAGTCTACGCCTTGGAAAGAAAAGCTTGTATCATTAACTGGTCTGATACCCTTTAGTTTTATCTTTATTGTGATTATTGCTGGTATTTTCTTTGGGTTATTTACCCCAACAGAAGGGGCAGCTGTAGGTGCTTTTGTTTCTTGGGCTTATGCTTTTGCCAAAGGCATACGTATGAAAGGATTGAAGCAATCGCTCATTGAAACGCTCGCACTATCTGCGGTGGTGTTTTTTATGCTGCTGGGTGCAGAGGCATTGGGCTACTTTATCTCAGTCTCTCGCTTGTCTTACTCGCTCGCGACTTGGATTGGTACACTCGCAGTCAGTCCGATGGTGGTACTCATCTGTATTTTGATTATGTACTTTTTGCTTGGGCTGTTCATGGATGCTTTAGCGATGTTGGTCATTACCATTCCTGTGGTCTATCCCATCATAGTTGCTTTAGGGTTTGATCCGGTATGGTTTGGTATTATTGCGGTGTTGACGGTAGAGCTTGGTTTGATCACGCCGCCCATGGGGATGAATATTTTTGTCATTAAAGCGATGGCACCGCACATTAAGCTGTCCGATATGTTCCGCGGGGTCGCGCCTTTTATTGTCTCTGATGTGATTCGTCTGGTTATTTTGGTTGCGTTCCCAGCCATATCTCTAGTGTTGTTAACGTAAGGGCTAACGATAAAAGAAAGTCTGAAGAGTTGGTAAGCCGTTGTCTAACAATTTATCTATGTTTTAAGCCATATTGTGGTCATCACAATGTGGCTTTTTTATGGGAAAGCGATAAGTTGGTTTAGAGGCTAGACTGCTCACCATCATATAAAAATAATAAAGACACTTTGAGCTGTTATTTTGTCCGCTCAAGTTCAAGCATCGTTGTACGGTTAAGTTATATTGCACAGTGATAACTTTTCTTAGCATTCTAAGGGCGGGTGAATGTAGTAAACTGGTAGATATTTTCGTATAGATAACATGATAGGCAGAGAAGATACATGGCAGTCGATTTTAGTAACACGCTAATAGTCGCGATTTCTGCAACCGCGCTTTTTGACTTAACAGAGTCAGAAAATTATTTACTGCAGCTCTTAGAGCAGCGACCTACCAGCGCTATTAAAGAGTTCCGTGACTACATGACCGAGCGTGAAAACGATCCTTTGAGTATTGGTGCTGGCTATCCGTTGATCAAAGCACTGCTCAATCTAAACGACTACTGTAATACAGATGGCACAGAGTTAGAGATTGAAGCACCACTAGTGGAAGTCGTTATCGTCTCAAAAAGCAGTCCAGATACAGGCATCCAAGTACTTAACGCGATTCTTGAACACGGGCTTAACATTTCACGATCAGCGTTTATTTCAGGCAGCCTTGTTGCGCCTTACATTAAGGACTTTAACGTCGACTTGTTTTTAACCACCAACCGTGATGATGCGCAGCAAGTTGCCGACGCTAATATCTGCGCTTGCGCGATACTCGATGCGACGCCTGTAAACACGTATGAGTTAGATACCAATCAGCTACGTATCGCTTTTGATGGAGATGCGGTGCTATTTGATGATTCAGGCGAGCTACTTTATAAGCAAAAAGGTCTGCGCGCCTTTCATGATCGTGAAATGCAGATGCGTGACTTACCCATCGAAAAAGGCCCTTATGCGGAGTTACTGATTAAGCTATCAAAGTTACAAGAGCGCCTGCCAGCTGGTCTCAAATACTCTCCAGTAAAGATTGCATTGGTGACCGCCCGTAACGCTCCCGCTGATCTACGTGCGATTAAGACACTACGAGAATGGGGAGTCAATGTCGATATGGCGTTTTTCTTAGGTGGCCTAGAAAAAACAGCAGTACTGAGAACGTTTGCTCCCCACATTTTTTTTGATGACTCGATTAAACATATTGATGCAGCACGTAGCTTCATTCCTACTGCCCTGGTTCCCTATCATTCGACATCATTACTACACGGCGACAGTTACTTAACGGCGGATAAAGATGCGTCCTTGTTGGCTTTTACACCGGTAGAGCGCCCCCTTTTTGCTGTGAGTCATTAAGGTGGTTCTAAAAAAAGTAGGGCAACAAGAAGGTCATTCACAAAAAGACAAGGTGTGGTATGAATTGGCAGCAGTTATTCAGCTTGATTGTGATACGAATAAAGCAGGTGATTGGTTTATATGCTTTTGTATTAATACCCATGTGGGGTATGTTTTTATTGAATGAAGCCGCGCTGTTTGGACTGTGGAATATTTTTGGTATTGTCCCGCGTGCTTTAGATGTGGGCAGTCTGATAGGGGTGTTTGCTTCGTGGACGATGCATGGCAATTTTCCGCATTTACTTGGTAACACTGTCACGTTGTTACAAATTTTATTCTTGTTTGGTTTGTTTGAAAAAAATGCTTATCGTACTGTGCTAAAGCTGATTGTCGCCTCTGGTTTGGTCACTTGGGTGATTGGCTCACCATCTTCTATTCATATTGGTGCTTCAGGACTGTGTTTTGCGATGCTCGGTTACATGATAGGCGGCGCCGTGTTTGCTCGTCGCTGGGGATATCTAGTGGCCTGTATTATTATGGGGACTGGCTATTGGCTGACTATCAAGCAAGGACTAATGCCCCAACAAGGCATCTCATTTGCGGCGCACTTTGGTGGTTTGTGCGCCGGACTACTGTTAGGAGCTAACTCAAAGCATACTTATTCAGCAACTTCGCAGCGCTATTAAATGCCCCAAACACATAAAATTTGATAGAACCGCTCTCATCGTTATGTCTCAAGATCGATCTATTGCTCACGCTTATGGCATTGCTAGTTTTTATCAGTGCAAATACTGGTGAATAATGGATCATCGGTCGCCAAATCTCGCCATGCTGTTGTTTGCTTCACGTGTTCATCAATCGACAGCTGGCTACCTTTTTCGGGTAACACATAGTCTGCGCGTGCAGGGATGCTGCAATCGATGACTTGTGGCACTTTTTGCACGCTTCTACGCCGTTCAAATAAATACAAATTGACCAAGTATATATTTGGGTTGTTGATTTGCACAGTGGCGTTGCCAACATCGGCAGCTATAAAACGTAATATTTGTGGCTTAGCATATGACCATGGGCGGAACCATTCGGTACTCTCCGCGGTTTTTACGACTTGCACGCCTTCTGGTAGCTTACTTACTTGTTGACCATACCAGTTATATTCTTGGTGTATTTGAAAAGCAAACATGCCGATAGCCGCAAATAGAGGGATCAGCCATTTGGGTGCACGTTTGCCTGCCAGTTTACTGAGATGAGTTATGATTAGTGCCAGCCCAGCCATACCAAATGCGGCAGCTATGGTAGCGATAAACTCAAAAAGCATAAAATCTTCCTTAATACGATAGGCACATTGAATAAAGCAAAAATCCACAAACTTTTATAATAAATAGGAGATAAAAAAATCACTCACAAGCAGCTACTGCCTGTGAGTGATATATGGTAACTGACAATATATCATCATTTGGAAGCTTAGTGGTCTATGGCTCCACCAGCGCCACGTGGCGAACGAACGCTTTCTACCAATTCTTGGATATGTAACGGCGGTGCTTTAGTCGCATACGAAACAATAAACGCTACGATAAAGTTCAACAATGCCCCAATCGCGCCAAATGATAATGGCGAGATACCGAACAACCAGTAGTCGGCTGTATCAGGGAAGTTTGCCGTACCGCTGATGAAAAACCAGCCTTTAAAGACAAAGATATAAACCAAGATACTAATCAAACCTGTCAGCATACCAGCGATCGCACCAATATTGTTAACACGTTTAGAGAAAATACCCATCATTAGCGCAGGGAAGAGTGAGGCACCAGCGATACCGAATGCTAATGCTACCACCTGTGCTGCAAACCCTGGTGGATTAATACCAAGCCATGTAGCAACGACAATCGCGACACTCATGGTAATACGTGCGACTAGTAGCTCACCTTTATCACTAATATTTGGATTAAGATTACGTTTAATCAAATCATGACTGATGGCTGAGGATATCGCCAGTAGCAGACCCGCGGCTGTTGATAGTGCTGCGGCTAGACCACCTGCGGCGATAAGTCCAATAACCCATGGTGGAAGCTGGGCAATCTCTGGGTTGGCCAATACTAAGATATCAGCATTGACATCAAGCTCGTTACCCGCCCAACCTGCATCAGCAAAGCGGCCATCAACTTCTAGATCATGTGCGACACGTGCTGTCTCAACAGCAGTGGTCGCGGCAGCCACATCACCGCCCTCAGTTTGTGCAGTGACTAATGCAGTTTCTGCAGCGCCAAGTCCACTGTCGTTATACATCTGAATACGACCATCATTATTAAGGTCAGTGTATTTAATGAGGCCCGTGTCTTCCCATGTTCTCATCCAGTCTGGACGTTGATCATAGTCGATAGCAGGCTCTGCGACACCTTGTGGATAGATAGTGTCGATAAGGTTTAGACGCGCCATAGCACCTACTGCAGGCGCAGTAAAATACAGAAGCGAGATAAACACTAACGTCCAACCAGCTGTCCAGCGAGCGTCAGCCACTTTAGGGACGGTAAAGAAGCGAATGATAACGTGTGGTAGACCAGCTGTACCAATCATAAGCGATAAGGTAAATAGCACCATATTTAGCTTATTAGGGACATCAGCGGTGTAGGCTGTGAAACCTAAATCAGTCACTACCTGATCGAGCTTGGTTAAGATAGGAACGCCAGATTCCACATGGTTTGAAAATAAACCCAAACCTGGAATTGGATTGCCCGTCAACTCAAGTGAGATGAAAACTGCAGGAATGGTATAAGCAATCATAAGAACCACATACTGCGCAACCTGCGTGTAGGTAATCCCTTTCATACCACCAAGGACCGCGTAGAAGAAGACCACAACAGCTGCAATGATAAGACCAGTCGTGTTCTCAACTTCTAAGAAGCGTGAGAAAGCAACACCAGCACCCGTCATCTGACCGATAACATAAGTGGTCGATGCGATAATCAAACAAACCACTGCGATCATAGCGGCGGTCTTAGAATAAAAGCGATCGCCAATAAAATCAGGAACGGTAAACTTACCAAACTTACGTAAATAAGGCGCAAGTAACATGGCGAGTAGAACGTAACCACCCGTCCAGCCCATCAAATACGTTGATGCACCATAACCACCAGCAGCAAGTAAGCCTGCCATCGAGATAAATGACGCCGCACTCATCCAGTCAGCAGCGGTTGCCATACCATTCACCACTGGATGCACGCCGCCGCCTGCAACATAAAACTCACTCGTTGAACCAGCACGCGCCCAAATCGCAATACCGAAGTAGAGAGCGAAAGATAGACCTACAAAAATAATATTAATCGTAAATTGACTCATGGGGCTATTCCTCGTCTACACCGTATTGTTTATCTAACTTATTCATACGCCAAGCGTAGAAGAAAATTAAAATGATAAATACCCCAATGGATCCTTGTTGAGCGAACCAAAAGCCCAAATCGGTCCCACCGATTCTAATACCTGCTAAAAGAGGACGTAATAAAATTCCAAACCCGTAAGAGCATAGCGCCCAAATAATCAGGCTGCCTAAAATGAGACGGACATTGGCACGCCAATAACCGGATGGATCGTTGTGGTTTTCCATAGGACAACTCCTTTTGTCTACCTAAAATACAATTGTTGGTCTAACCCTAATAAATTACGACGATTTGGCACTTATCGATTGCGATGACACTATCTCTACAGCAAAAACTTTGCTTGATAGACAGCCAATACCAAGTAATCTAACAGCGTTAACACAAACAACAATATGAGAGAGGCTTTGGCTATTTTTTATCACTTAAATGGCCATAAAAAATAGATAGGTACTGCTTTATAAAGTAAGCGTTACAAACAGTGAGACCGTTAATGTGTAACTATAAACACGCGTATTTAACCTGTTGTGTTTGCAAACAATCACTCAATCGTCAGGTATCGCATTGGTCACTTTGATTAAGACTGCCATGTAAAAGGCACAGGGTTTATCGAGGAAGAAAGGGGAGGTAGGACAGTCCGCTGTCTTTTTCGCAATCTTGTCTTCCTGACAAGCCTCTTAAAGTTTTTAATGCTTTCACCATTCATGCAGATTATTGAATGGTTAATTTACACTAACATTGATAAAATCGTTTTATCAACAATAAAACATAAAAAATATTCATATAAATCAAGGTTATTTATAATAATTAGTATGTAAGTTGCCACATTAGACGTTGACATCATGGTGATAGTACGTAAACGGTCTAGTTTATGCTATTAAATTGTTACTCAATACATTCTATAGGATATCAAGTGTAAGTAACATTTATTTTATAAATAAAGTTACTGAGTTAATAACCAAACGTGATGATTGTAGACAACCTTATAACTATAGAATGCACGTGACATTTTGATCTCCGCCATTTTAAGTATGCGTTTTTAAGGTTAGAATTGGGCGACAACGATATCAATAAGACATACAAGCAAGATATATAAAGGGTAAATGAGGAGTCCGTATGAGCGAAGGGGTAGCAGGTTGGTTTAATAACATCGTGAATTACGGTGTTGGTATTATCTGGGGAAACAATGATTGGTTGATCGCGAGTAATCCTTGGTACGGACTGTTAATGTTCTTACTGATTGGGGCTGGCCTGTATTTCACCGTGGTCACACGCTTTATCCAGTTCCGTCATTTTGGTCACATGTGGCAATTGTTACGTGTCTCCAATCAAGGGCGTAAAGATGGTGGTATCAGCTCGTTTGAGGCCTTGATGACATCGTTAGCGGCGCGCGTTGGGACCGGTAATCTGGCCGGGGTCGCGATTGCGATTTATCTCGGTGGTCCAGGGGCGGTATTTTGGATGTGGATGACAGCGATCGTTGGTATGTCGACCAGCTTTATCGAATCCACCTTAGCACAGGCGTACAAAGTCCCACACAATGATAATGTCTACCGCGGTGGACCTGCTTATTATATTGAAAAAGGTCTCGGTAAGCGTTGGTTAGCCATATTTTTCTCAGTGTGCCTGCTCGTGGCTTTTGGTTTGGCGTTCAACGGTGTACAGTCAAATACCATTGCTCAAGCGACCAATGAAGCCTTTGGGGTGCCAACGTGGATGACAGGCGCGGTCTTGGTGGCCTTAGTTGCGCCAGTGGTCTTCGGTGGTTTGCGTTCGGTCGCGCGTATCGCGGGTAAAATCGTACCCATCATGGCGATTTTATATATTTTGTTGGCCTTATTTATTATCGTCACTAACTTTAGCCAGTTCCCAGCAGCGATTGTGTTGATTGTCAAGTCAGCGTTTGGTTTTGAGCAAGCAGCTGGCGGGGTTATTGGTTATGGCATTGCTCAGGCCATGATCAACGGTATCAAGCGTGGTTTGTTTTCGAATGAAGCGGGTATGGGTTCAGCACCGAATGCTGCTGCAACGGCGAAGAGTCATCCTGATCATCCCGCGGTGCAAGGGTTTATGCAAATGCTGGGGGTGTTTATGGATACCCTTATTATCTGTACAGCAACTGCGTCAATCATTATTTTGTCTGGTGTGGTCGATCCAAATGTTGAGCAAGAGGGTATTCAGCTCACTCAGTTGGCCCTATCGCAGTATGTTGGTGACTTAGGCATTATCTTTGTCGCGATTGCTATTTTCTTCTTTTCGTTCACCTCCATCATTGCTAACTATAGTTATGGTGAGTCAAACCTTGAGTTCATCTCTGGCACCAAAAATGCCAAAGTCATGATCATGATATTCCGCTTTATGGTGCTGGGCATGGTGTTTGTCGGTGCCGTTGCCAGTTTGCCAGCGATCTGGAACTTTGCTGATCTATCGATGGGGCTGATGGCCTTGGTCAACTTAGTGGCTATTTTACTGTTGTCTCCTGTGGCGCTGAGAATATTGCGTGACTATGAGCGTCAAGTGAAAGAAGGCAAAACAGGCGATCAAATCAAATTTGACCCTGATGATTTTGTGAAGCTAAAAGATGAAGCCAATCGTGATGCTTGGACGGATTAAGCTGAAAGATTCATATTGATGGTTAAACGTATCAGTATAAAAAAGCGCCCTTCTTTTATATAAAAGAAGGGCGCTTTTTATTGGCGTACTGTTACTGTCTTAAAACAAGCATTATCGCAGTTGCGATTTACATGTTTGGATAGTTAGGACCACCGCCGCCTTCTGGTGTTACCCAAGTAATATTCTGCGAAGGGTCTTTGATATCACAGGTCTTACAATGAACACAGTTTTGGGCATTGATGACGAACTTGGCGCCCTCAGCGTCTTTTACTACTTCATAGACACCAGCTGGACAGTACAAACGTGCTGGCTCAGCATACAACGGCAAGTTGATCGACACAGGTACTGTCGGGTCGGTCAATTTTAAATGCGTCGGCTGATCTTCAGCATGGTTGGTGTTAGATATAAAGACCGATGACAATTTATCAAACACCAATTTACCATCAGGCTTTAGGTAGGTTGGTTGATAAGCATGATTGGCACGTTCTAGTTGATCATAGTCTGGGCGATTGTCATGTATGGTAAATGGCATCTTACCTTTTAGCAGGTTGTGCTCAATAAAGATAAAAGCGCCACCCATGAACTGGCCCATACGGTGCATCGCAGGTGAGAAGTTGCGCGACTCGTAATTGTCTTGATAGAGCCATGACTCTTTATACATCGTGCTATAGGCAACGACTTCGTCATGTTGACGATCTGCTTGCAGTGCCTCAAAGATAGCTTCGGCTGCTAGCATACCTGACTTCATCGAGGTATGGGTGCCTTTGATTTTGGCTGGGTTCAAAAATCCAGCATCATCACCGACCAATACGCCACCTGGGAAGGTAAATTTTGGCAATGAGTTCAAACCACCTTTAGTCAGCGCACGCGCGCCGTAAGAAATACGCTTACCGCCTTCTAGCACCTCTTTGATGACAGGGTGAGTTTTTAAGCGTTGCATCTCATCAAATGGAGACATGTATGGGTTGTGATAAGACAAGTCAGCGACCAGACCAAAACTGACTTGGTTGTTTTCATCGAAGTACAACCACCAACCACCGGTAGAGCCAGTTTCTGTTAATGGCCAGCCAAGACCGTGCATGACCACGCCTTGCTCGTGTTTTTCTGGCGCAACTTCCCACAGCTCTTTTAGACCGATACCATAGTGCTGAGGGTCAGAGTCTTTATCAAGACCAAAACGGCTGATTAAGCGTTTGCCCAAATGACCGCGGCTGCCTTCGGCAAAGATGGTGTACTTGGCCAGTAGCTCGTAACCAGGCTCAAAGCTAGGCTTCGCTTCGCCATTGGCGGCCACACCCATATCACCTGTTAAGATGCCTCTGACTGAACCATCGTCGTTATACAAGATATCATCGGCAGGGAAACCTGGGAACATCATGACTTCAAGCTCTTCTGCCTGTACGGCCAACCAGCGAACCACATTACCCAGCGAGACAATATAGTTACCGTTATTGTGCATCGGACCTGGAATTAATGAATCAGGCACTTTGGTAGAGCGCGTGGCTGAGTTTAAGTAGTAGAAGCGATCTTCGGTTGCTGGCACGTTAAGTGGCGCGCCTTTTTCTTTCCAGTCTGGGATCAGCTCGTTCAAAGCACGTGGCTCGATGACGGCGCCAGACAAGGTATGCGCACCGAACTCAGAGCCTTTTTCAACCACACAAACCATAAATTCATCATTGCCGGCTTTAATAGCGAGCTGACGTAGACGGATGGCAGCAGAGAGACCAGCAGGTCCACCACCGACGATGATGACATCGAACTCCATTGATTCACGTTCAATCTCAGGCTCTGATGCGACAGGCTCTACTACTGACTCTGGCGCTTTTTCCGCAGCAACTGTTTCAGTTATTTGCTCTTCTTGAGTCGCAGCTGTTGGCTCTGCCGTCTCTGTTGCTACTGGCGTGCCCGTATTCACAGTGTCACCATCCATGACTGGCTTTTGATTGTCTTGCTCTTGCATACCTACTCCTAAACTTTTAGTGGCTTATCTCAGGGCATCATTAGCTTAACAATTAAATAATAGATTTGCGGCGCTAACGCTACTCAGACATATGGCTGCCCAATAAAAACTGCCTTTGTGACATCAGTTGACCACGTTGCTGTTAAGGTCAATTATTTAAAGACATCAACCTATGACGTAAAGTGTGTCATTAACACAACACCCACTTGACCAATTCAATAAAAAATCGTTACTCATTATAAAAGAAAAGTCTTACAAACACGATACGCATTTATGAGTATCGGTGTTAAGGTAAGTTTAAGATAATAAGGGTATTGACGTAATATGGTTTCATCATACCCGAAACTAAAATTTATAGTAATAATAGATTTGCCAAACTTTGAACACTAGGTAAAGGATGACAAGATGAATAACGATAATAAAAGCATCACGGAAAATGATAACAGTGTGGCTAACTCCCCAAACGACAAGGTATCCAACCTAAATAGTATGGAAGCACTCAGTCACTATCTAAAGTCTACTGCCGGTGAGCGGGCAGGTCGTGCCATACCGCCACTAGAAAAGTGGCACCCTGAGAATGTGGCGGATATGGACTTAGTCATAAAGGCAAACGGGGAATGGTGGCATGAAGGAGGACAGATGACCCGTGAGTCATTGGTGAGCTTGTTTGCCACTATTTTATGGAAAGAAGAAAATAACGGCAAGACTGAGTACTTCTTAAAGACTCCTGTACAAAAAATCCGTATCCAAGTTGAGGACGCGCCATTACTGATCAACGATGTGGGTATAGTCTATGAAGGCGATACCAGTTGGTTGGAATTTACGACGACGACGGGCGATGTGCTACGGCTAGATGAAGAGCACCCCATCATGTTAAAGACGTACAGTAATCAGGAAGTCGCAGTCGAAGCGCAAGTACGGCCCTATATGCCTGTGAGAAATGGTTTAACCGCACTTATCGGTCGCAATACTTTTTATCATTTGACCGAAATTGGTGAGCTGACCGAACAAAACGGCGAGACGACTCTCACCTTACAAAGTGGTGGTAAGTCTTATCAGCTGTCGATGCCAGCCAACTAAGAATCCGTCACTATTTAGAGGAACCATTTAAAGCAACTGATGAACAGCAATTTATTCATTGCAATCCACTGTATAGGTACTATAATTTTTTACGGAACGATTTGCTAGCTACACGCTGCATCGTATTTAACGCACTTTATCAGTGGCTAACTCGTATTAAGATGATGATATGTATATAAAAGTAGCGGTAGCATAACGATGGATATTATCGTAGGTAATGCCAGCAATGTGGTTGAAAAAGGGACAGACACGGTTAGTGGCAAGACTTTGAAGGAGGCTACCACGGCAAAAATAGGGGCCAATAAAGCAGATATTAATAACATTGCTGTTCAGACGGCTTTGACAAATAAAGACCGCAGCGCCCCAATAGGGTTGTTTGACTCTGGCATTGGTGGTTTATCCATTTATCTACATTTAGCCCAGCAGCTACCTGCCGAGCGTTATGTTTATTATGCCGACACCCTAAATGTACCCTATGGCAGTCGTGATAGTGATGATATTGAAGCCTTAACACTCACCGCAGTAGAGTGGCTGTATAAGCAGGGCTGTAAACTCATCGTCATTGCTTGCAATAGTGCCTCAGCCTACGCGTTGGAGACCGCAAGGCGGTGTTATCCTCAGCTGCCCATCGTAGGTTTAGTGCCTGCTTTGAAACCCGCAGTACTGGCGAGTAAAAGTGGCCGTGTGGCGGTATTGGCGACTAAGGCAACCTTGAATGGGTCATTGCTTAATGAGGTTATCAACCACTTTGCTCACCCCAATAACGCGGCAGTCATCAAGTATTTTGATCCCCAACTGGTGCCGTGGGTAGAAGCAGGGATGCCAGAACAGGATGACACAGCGCTACGCTTACGCCAGCAGCTACACACATTTGCGAATGATGGGGTAGATCAGTTGGTGCTAGGCTGTACGCATTATCCGTTTTTTAAAGCGTTTTTATTAGAAGAGATTGCCCAGCAGCAATTATCGATACAGGTAGTGGATTCTGGGCAAGCGATTGCTGAGCGAGTCAAGCAGCTGTTGGTGGCAAATCAAATGTCTGCACGCTCTGATAATGAAACAGAGGGGCGTTATTTAGACAGTAGTGGGGCAGATAATAGTCTATCAAAGCCGTTGAACCATACTAAGGACGGCAAGCAACTCCCACTAACTTTTTATGCCACAAAATCTGATGATAAACTGGACGTTTTAATAGAGCGTCTGCTGGGTAAAAAGGCAGCGTTGCAATACTACTCTAAATAGCCGCTATTGATATTGATTCAATCAATTCCATAACCTAAATAGTGATTTAATCAAATAAATTGAGCTCATCTTTGTAGGATTATGCTAGGCTGTGCCCAGCAAGATATTTGTGCTGTACTTGATATCATACTCTTTTATGCCACGACCTAAGTTTAGAGGTAACTGTGTCAAACTGTCGCTATCATATTCATGTCATATGCGCTGACAATGATCAATTGCTGGTCTTAGACAGCTTATCGATCTTCTTTCAGTCTCGTGCGTTCTTAACCCATGATGTGTCGAGTAAACTACCAAAAGCGTCACTATATGGGCGCCAATGCATTGACTCTTGCGATTATGCGTTGATGATCATCGGAGACAGCTACGGTACGGTACAAAAAACGGGTGTTAGCCAGATGCATTTGAGTTATTTAAATGCCAAAGCCAAACTCAAACCTTTACTGATATTCATCAAAAACCATCATCAGGATGCCAATATCAGTCGGCAACTACAAGAATTCATTAAATCAGTGACTCGGCAAGACAACGAGCTCTATTATTATGATACAGAAAATGACATCGAGCAATTACTTGTACAAGCTTATTATAATGTCGTGAGTAATCATAAAGTGTCTGGTGGTTGGGTAAGAGCCAGCGAGGAGATGATCAAGTTTAGCCAGCAAACGGTGGCCGAAAGATTTGCCGATCTTTTAGCGACTAATAAAGCCAATAACCAAGACAGCAACGCTGATGATGAACTCATAGCAGATAAAGTTAGTAGACCCATTGTGTTAATGGAAGCCTTTGACGTTAAATATAGCGCACAAGCTTATGAAGGCGGCAACTTAACAGACGTCTCTAGAACCATGCTGCTAACGTGGCGAGAGATATTGGTGGTACTAATGAACATTCCGTCACCCTTTTCCAGTTATGGATTGCAAAACGCTATTAACCGCTTAATAGCATCAAAAGCTGAGCGAGACATTAAAAAAGACATGCCAAATGTCCACGCCGTCTCACGCTGCCAAATTTTCCAAGATGATCTAAACAATCTGCAACGCCAGCTGGTGGCTGCAAGTTGGATCCAGCTAACCACCTACGGTACTCGAGTCTCACAAGAGCTTTGGAAATTGACCGCTTATGCAAAAAACCTATTAAGTAATGAAGATATCTAACCTTAACCATCAAAATTGAATGCGAATGGTGTTGGGCTTCTCCCGCTTAATAAAGCTAAGCATCATATCGGTTATAAAATCTCGTCTGCGCCTATGACTACGTTTTGTAATACAAAGCATACGCGTCAATGGTTGTGAATCTAAGCAAGACTGGTAATAATAGAATAAAGCAGCGAGTAATATCGAGTGCATCATTTATATTAAAATTACAACCAGACAGACCGTACAATCATACTGACCAATTAAGGAGAGCGCATAATGAGTAACGCTAAAAATGATGAGTTAAAAAGAGAGCTTGATGGCCTAGAAAAATCTATGCATGATGCGGATCAGTTTCACACCTTAGAAGAGCAAGTGGCAGATATGAAACGTCGCGGCATCGATCCGAGTCAAGTATATAAAGAGATGGATAGAAAAGAAGAGGATGAAGATTGGGGCGATGCCACTTGGAAAGAAAATGGCAAATGGGAACCAAAAACGCCTGCTGATTTAGATGAAAAAGCCCGTGAAAACTGGAATGGTGATAACGGCAAGCCAAATCCGCCCCCTATCGTCTAAATGTATATTGAAGCGTTGTGGTTTAAATATTAAAGTTGCTAGATAAGTGATATTAGAAAATAACGCTCATAAAAAGGCCACGCTATGGTTAGCGTGGCCTTTTTGGTGCAACTATGAATGCACTTATCACTGGTTCGATCGGGTACTACAAACCTTCATCAATACGGACAAGCTTTACGACACCATCAGAACCCGTGACCCGGCGATAGCGTGTGTTGCCAGAGCGTGATGGTTGAGCAGAGGGCTGGGATGAGTAAGTAGTAGGATTGGTCGTTTGTTGCTGGATCAGTTGTCCCATACGATCGGCAGGGGCAGGATTCAAGGGCTGGCTATTTGCTGGTTGGCCGTACTGATTATCGTATTGTGAGCTGCTAGGAGCCATGTTACCTATGATGGTGCGGTAGAACTTTTGCCCTGCACGGCCATCGGCTGGAAAAATACCGCGACTAGATTGGTATTGCTGGATAGCAGTGCGGGTATTATCACCGATGATGCCATCAACACCGCCAATATCGTAACCGGCGTTTAGTAATGCCTGTTGAATATCTTTGGCTTGCTGGCGACTGATACCAGGGTCGTCTGTTGGCCACGCGGTCACAAAATCAGTCTTGCTGCTGTCTTCACGCGTGATTAAGTCTGATAAGTGAGCGATTGCCAATGCGTAGTTTTCTGACGCATTGTACGAATAAAACGTGTCAAAGTTTTTGCCGACCAAAAATGCAGGGCCTTCCAATCCAGCGGGTAACAATAAGCCTGCGCGGCTCAAGTCGTAAGGTAGCGGGCTACCGTTGGCAAGCGTGATACCTTGATTGCGCCAATGACTGATAGATTTTTTATCTTTGCGGTTAGAGGCGGCCCAAAAACCGCTAGGTAGCTTGACTTCATATCCCCATGGCTCGCCCGTACGATAGCCACGTTTGTCTAAAAAGTTAGCGGTAGAGGCAAGCGCATCGGGCACGCTATTCACCAAATCACGACGACCATCGCCATCAAAATCAACGGCTAGCTCTAAAAAGGTGCTTGGCATAAATTGCGTCTGCCCAAAGGCACCTGCCCACGAGCCTGTCATATCGCTTGGCGCAATATCACCATTTTGCACGATTTTTAGCGCGTTAGCATACTCACCTTGGAAATAGCTTTGCCGACGATCAAAACACGATAGGGTCGCCAAGGACTCAAATAAGGGTTTTTTGCCCAGTGTCTGACCAAAATTGGACTCCACACCCCACACCCCTAATACGTGCTCTGCCTTTACCCCATAACGTGATTCAATTTGGCGGAGTGTATTGCCCCACTGATGCTTTGCCCGAATACCATCTTCGACCCGCTCTTTATCCACTAGTGCTGAGAGATAATCCCACACGTCTTTTTGAAACTCCGGCTGGTAGTTAAGTGATTGGATCACGCTAGGATCAGGCTGGCTGGGACGATAGTTGTTAAAGGTAAAACCATCGACACCGCGGAATTTGCTAGAATTTTTTAAGCCATCTAAACATTGTTGAAATTCAGCGTTAGATAAGTCTGGGGCTGGTGGACGGGCGGCTTGAGCAGTACTGGCAAGGCTGATGCCAACAGCCATACTGAGCAGCGATAAAGCAGAGAGGGGAGTCAAACGCATGAAAATATCCTATAAACATCAAAGTAGGTAGCAGAAAGTAAAAAAGGAAAAATGACTTTAACTTAGAGTAACCAATCTAAACAGTAAAGAAAAGCGAACGAAGTGCCACGGTCATAAATGGTTACTATAAGCTGACGTTAGCGTGAGATTATGAGAAGTTTTGGAAAAGATGACCGTTTAATCAGTATCAAATGATTAAAAGTCTGTTAATAGCAACCTATAGCTGAAAAGTTAAAATAGGTACAGCGCTACTGGTATTTAATTGCCCGTGAGTGCTGTGCCTACACTACTCGATGCTACGCGAAGTCAATACCAGTCGCCCGTGGCATAGTATGTGCCAGTTTTATTTAGGATTGATTATATCTACCTATTACTCACTCAATAACCAAACCTGCTCGGAAACTGTTAGGTCAGGCGCAGAACCAATAGTGGCAGGCTCACGTGCCAACTCGGTAATTTGATAACGATTGCCATAGTATTGTTGTACTTGCTCACCACTCACTGAAAAAGGCGGACCATCCTTTTTACTTTGATCATAATGAAGGGTGATTACCAACTGTGGGGCGGTGCCGCTAAGCAGGCATATTTGCTCACTATATTGTGTACGCATATCGGCTGGCAGGGCAATCAATGCTGCTTTGTCATATACCGCATCGATAGAGCCAATATCTGTGGAGGTCAGCGCAAAGATATCGGCGACCCATAAGGTAATAGTTCGCTTAGCCTCACTATCTCCCAGCTCTCCTTGATAACATTTAATCTCGGTGTTTTCTGCATGCTGATATATGGTGGGCTGGATGTTTTGTTCAGCAAAGAACGCTTGCACAGCTGACTCAACCAACTCAACACCCACCACGTCAAAACCTTGTGCTGACAGCCAGACCATATCAATTGATTTGCCGCATAAAGGGACAAAGACGCGGCTACTGGCTGGAAAATTTAATGCTGACCAATATTTTATTAATAGTGAATTGACCTCAGACTGATTAAAGCCAATGCGTTTCTCTTGCCAACGATTTTGCCAAAATTCAGGATTCATAATATAAGCCTATCGGTAAGGGTTGTTATCATAAGGCATTCTTTGATTTTCAGTCCATTATCATAACGGTTTATATAAGAATGTTTAACACAATAAAAAGCCAAACACCTATTGTCTAAGCGTTTGGCTGCCAGTAAACATAACATTTTTATCCAGTCAATCGTTTAGCTGACCATGTATTGACTAAATTCTTTGCGCAGTTTGGCCAGTTTTGGCGGTATGGCAAAGTTACAATAGGCTTGACCTGGATTTCTATTAAAGAAGTCTTGATGGGTTTCTTCCGCTTTATAAAACTCAAGGGCAGGGTGCACTTCTGTGACGACATTGATACCCATGTCACGCAGTTTGTTGATTGTGCGGTCGATGGTGGGCTTTTGGTCTTCATCGGTGTAAAAGACGACGCTGCGATACTGACTGCCGACATCATTACCTTGACGATCCATGGTGGTGGGATCATGGGTCGCAAAGAAAACATCAAGTATCACTTCTAATGGGACGACAGACTCATCAAATTCGACTTTGATGACTTCGACGTGTCCGGTGTTACCGCTACAGACCGCTTCATAATTAGCAGAGACAGCATCGCCGCCCATATAGCCTGATACCACAGACTGCACACCTTTCACGGATAAAAATACCGATTCGGTGCACCAAAAGCAGCCGCCACCTAATATAATGGTTTGCATAGTTTATTCCTATTTTTATAAGTATATAACAGGGGCTGAGTACGATTCGTACACTCAGCAAGACCTATTTAGCTTAGCAGGGCATCTGCTAGCGCTAAGTAACAAACAGTAATGTTATAATGGGCTTTTGCTATCTGCGCAAGCTTTTACAAAACGATTAATAGCGTCAAGCAACACTGCTACCTACTTCCTAACTTCAGTTTTATTTTCAAAGAAAGAGTCGCACCATGAGCCAATCCAATCCTGCTACCGTTAAACATGATACCTTATTTGACAAACCGTTTACCACGCCACTGGATAAGGCCGCGCGTTTTTCCTTTGATGAGCAAGTGGTGGCGTGTTTTCCCGATATGATTCGTCGTAGTGTTCCGGGTTATGGGCAGGTGTTAGCCATGCTGCCTATATTTGCCCGTCGTCACTGTAAGTATCGCCAACAGAGCGATAGCAGTCAGCGTGTCAGCCGAATTTATGACTTGGGCTGTTCATTGGGCGCCGCCAGTATGGCGCTGGCTGGCGAGTTTGACCCACAAGATTTGCAGATCAAAGCGATCGATATCTCACCCGCTATGACGACTGAAGCGGTTACCTTATTAAGTGATAACTATCCTGAACACGATATAGAAGTCATGACAGCGGATATTCGCGATGTTAAGTTTGAGCCGTGCGATATGGTGATTTTAAACTTGACGTTACAGTTTTTGCCAGTCGCTGATAGGGTGGCGGTGTTAGAGAAGATTTATGCCGCGTTAAGCGAGGGCGGGATATTGGTGCTCACTGAAAAGACCCATGCGTTTGATGAGCAATACGATGCGTGGTTGGTTGAGCGGTATTATGACTTTAAGCGTGCCAATGGCTATACTGAGATGGAAATTAGCGGCAAACGTAATGCGCTAGAAAACGTCCTTATTACCGACACATTAGATGAGCATCACGCGCGACTTGATCAAGTTGGTTTTGCTCGTCATTTGACGTGGTTTCAGTTCTTAAACTTTGTGTCGATTGTGGCGTTTAAATAGTGCTGACGTGACCTTTATATATCACGTCGCTTTTTAAAAACCCCTTTCACACTCTTTTTTGATTCATACGGTATCTGCTTTTATGCTCAACGACACCATCACTCACGCCGAACGCGAACTGTATTTAACCCTATTAGAACTGGCTCAGCAGCAGCCGAGTGCTTATAAATGGCTCACACAACTGCCAACGTGGTTGAATGATATCAAGGATAAGGCCAACTATGCTCATGCGCCTGCTTATCAAGCATCGGTCGTACGTTTGCCAGACTTAACGATTGATAAAGTCAGTTTAGATAGTGACATACTGACGATTGACGCGGCGCTGACGGACTCTGAGCGCAAACAAACCACTGCATTGTTAAAACAATTGATGCCATGGCGCAAAGGGCCTTTTCAGATTGGTCGTAGTCAGGCCAATAACAGTCAAAGTAGTAGCGAAAAAAGTGAGCCAATATTTATAGATACGGAATGGCACAGTGATTGGAAGTGGCAACGGGTCGCACCGCATTTAGGCACGTTAAAAGGTCGCCGCGTGTTAGATGTGGGCGGCGGCTCTGGTTATCACGGCTGGCGTATGGCAGGGGCTGGTGCGGACACGGTCATCATCATTGATCCGTCTTGTTTATTTTATCATCAGTTTATGGCGATTCGTCATTTTGTCGGTAGCGCTGACGCGCATGACACAGGCCGTTACCGTACCCATTATATTCCAGTGCCGCTCGAGGCACTGCCTGAGCACAGCCAGCTGTTTGATACGGTATTTAGTATGGGCGTGCTCTATCATCGTCAGTCGCCGTTTGAGCATTTACAGCAGCTCAGAGGGCAGCTGGTAAAAGGTGGTGAGCTGGTGCTAGAAACCTTGGTGGTTGAAGGCGACGCCAATACGGTACTGGTACCGCATGACCGCTATGCCCAGATGAATAACGTGTATTTTTTGCCATCAGTAGCAGCGCTAATGGGCTGGCTAGAAAAGGTTGGTTTTACAGAGGTACGCTGCGTCGATGTAGCCGTGACTTCTACCCATGAGCAGCGTAAAACCGAATGGATGAGTTATCATTCGTTGGCAGATTTCTTAGATCCCAATGATGCAACCAAGACCATTGAGGGCTATCCTGCTCCGATGCGCGCAACGCTCATCGCAAAAAAATAAGCAAACCGTTTGTACTAATAAATAGCGTGTTTAAATAAAAAGAAGGTGAGGGGTAGCGGTTGCTGGTTATATAAACCATCTTTTAAAGGCGACTTCTAGCAATAGCTTGAGCAAAAAGCCTACAAAACCTGCGCCCAGCGCTAAGAAAATCCAAAAAGTACCCGCGCGCCCAGCGTCTGACGTTTTAGAGATATCCCACATGATAAAAAATAAGAACGCGATGAAGATGGGTAATAAAACATACAGTCCCCAACTGGTGATCGTACTGGCAGCAATAGCAAACATGGCATAATCCTATAAAAGTAGTAACGCATCTTCTATCTTTAAGAAGACCAATACAAACGTTCATTATAACGCGGAAGCGAATGGGTATAAACTGCTGCTAAGGACGAGCAACAGTAACGCTACAATTAGCGTGATTCATTTATCTGTACCAACCGGCGGTATTGTTATTGGTCTATTCGTACCGATTTCATCAGCGTTAGCGTATAGATAAGTCTTTTGGTCCGACTAGTGATTTAGGTCAGCTAGCATAACCGTAAGATTTTAGTGCTAATTTTGGGGCAAATGGTGCAATAAAGCGCAAAGGTTGTTATATTTACAGGTTACTTATCTTTTTGCATGATTTTATCCCTTACAGTGTCGGTCGCTATTATAATAAGCAGCTATCGACTGCTCGTATTCGTCAAAATTTCGTCTTGTTTTTGTTGTTTATTTAACTGAGTTCAAACCCTATGTCACAAACCCAAATTGATACACTTGCCTCCTTATTTAATGATGCCATTCATACTCTACAGGCAGATGGCACGCTACCGGCTGATTGGCAGAATAACAGCCAAATCACTCGTACTAAAGATCTTAGTCATGGTGATTTTGCCAGTAATATCGCGCTGACTGCTGCTAAGGCGGCCAAAGCCAATCCACGCCAGCTCGCCGAAAAAATCGTCAATGCCCTGCCCAAAAATCAAGACATTCGCCAAGTAGAAATCGCAGGCCCAGGTTTTATTAATGTCTTTTTAAATGCTGAAGCCAAATTTGCTGTATTAGATGATATCTTTACCTTGCAAGATCGTTTTGGTTTAAGCGACCAGTTTGATGGGCAAAAGATACAAGTGGAGTTTGTCTCTGCCAATCCTACGTCTAGTCTGCATGTCGGTCATGGACGCGGTGCCGCATTTGGTATGAGTGTGGCAAACTTGCTAGAGGCGATTGGTTATGACGTTACGCGTGAGTATTATGTCAATGACGCGGGCCGCCAAATGGATATCTTGGCGACCAGTACGTATTTACGTTATTTAGAGCAAAGTGGTGAGCAGGTAACGTTCCCAGTCAATGGCTATCAAGGCGACTATGTCAGTGATATCGCCCAAACGCTAAAAGCGCAACATGGTGATAGCTATGTCCACAGCTTTGCTAAAATTGCTCAAGGCGTGCCAGCAGATGCGCAGTTTGAGACAAATGCTGAGGGCGAAAAAACATTGCTATCAGGTGATAAAGAAGCGCACATTGATGGTCTGATTGCCAACAGTAAAGCGCTGCTTGGTGATGGCTATGAGCTGTTTTTAAATGCAGCATTGAGTAGTATTTTGGCCGACATTAAAGACGATTTAAATGACTTTGGTGTGAGCTACGAGTGCTGGTTTAGCGAAAGATCTATTGATAGTGAGATCGAGCCTGTCCTACAAGTCTTAGATGACAAAGGCTATCTGTACGAAAAAGACGGCAATATTTGGTTTAAGTCGACCGATTTTGGTGATGAAAAAGACCGAGTGGTACGCCGTGCCAACGGTCAATCTACTTATTTTGCCTCTGATATTGCCTACCACAAGAATAAGTTTGACCGTGGCTTTGATAAAGTCATTAATGTTTGGGGTGCCGATCACCATGGTTACGTCCCACGAGTAAAAGCGGCTTTATTAGCCCTCGGTATCGATGCTGAGCGTTTAGATGTGGTGCTCGTGCAGTTTGTAGCCCTATGGCGCGGTAGTGAAAAAGTTCAAATGTCATCACGTTCAGGCAAGTTTGTCACCTTACGTGAATTGCGTCAGGAAGTCGGTAATGATGCGGCGCGTTTTTATTATGTGGCCCGTAAGCCTGAAGTACATGTTGATTTTGATTTGGAGCTTGCCAAATCACAAAGTAAAGACAATCAAGTTTATTATATTCAGTACGCACATGCGCGCGTCTGCCGAGTGTTAGAAAAACTACAAAACAGTGGTTTTGTGGTAGACGATACGATTGGTTTGCAGCAGCAAAACTTGCTTAGCGCCCCCAACGAAGATGAGTTGATTAAACTGCTAGCAGGGTATCCAGCGACGTTACTACGCGCCGCGACCGGCTATGAGCCGCATGTGCTGACCAACTATCTAAAAGAGTTGGCCGCCTTGTTCCATGGTTGGTACGACAGCAATCGTATCTTGCCCGTGAGCTTGACCTCAGGTGAGACGCCAAGTACAGACGAGATGGACTTGATGCAAGCGCGTCTGCGTTTGTCTAAAGCGGTTCGGCAAGTATTGGCCAATGGCCTTGGTTTATTAGGGTTGTCTGCACCGTCTAGCATGTAGTATAAATAGATGATTGAGAGCAATAAATTGATAACAGTTAGATTCAGTAGGGAGAACCAGATCCATGCTAGCCAAAAAACCTAAAGGTGCGACTGAAAAGCGCAAATCGAGTAGCGTGTCAGGCTTATTGTGGATGTTTGTTGGGGCGATATTGACCCTTATGATCGGGGTATTTATATACCTATCCCCATTGTTTGATTTCAGTCCAGCTGACAGCGCCGCTGAAAATGATCGACAGGTAGAACCACGCGTCGATACGGATACTGATAATGGCGATTATGAGTTTTATGATATCTTGCCCAATCAAGAAATGGCCACTATTCCTGATGAAGACATTGCTGAGATGGATAACGATCAAATGGGTGACATTGGTGACTTTGAGCCTGACGTGGTGGTTACCCAACCTGAGGATACGTCAGCCAGTAATGACGATGCGGGTAACTTTGGTATCGGCGAAAGTACCACGATTGAGCCTAGCCGTGGTAACAATGCGGCAACCAGTAGCAGCGATGATATCGTGATCGTAGAAGAAGATGCGACCTATGATGGTTCGACGCCGGCGAGTAGCGGTGGCAGTTCAGCCAATCGGACAAACAACGCAGGTGCAGGTACGGCGAGCGTTCAGGCCGCTAAACCTGCTGCCACTTACATTTTGCAGATCAATAGCTTTGGTGATGCAGATGAAGCCGATCGCCGCCGAGCGCAAGTGCTCATGGCTGGGGTCGACGCGAGAGTGGTTAAAAATACCACGGGTAATGGCTTGCCCATTTATCAGGTAATCTCACGTCCGATGAATAGCCGTCAAGCAGTTACCACTGCCCAGCAGCGCCTGCAAAATAACGGTATTGATTCTATTATCGTTGAACAGCGCCGTTAGACAGAGTGGCTTTTGATAAATTTAGTGGTTTGTGATTAATAGAAAAAGCGTCGCAATGACGCTTTTTTTGTCTCTTATTTTTAGGAGAGTGGTTTGTTTCCTTTGGTATAGTGTGTCTTATCAAAATTTCCATAAAGAGTATGGCTATGACTGTATCTAACTTAGTAACACCGCCGGCTGGTACTATAAAATCATTTTTTCAAAAGTATTTTATCGATGCGTTTACTGGCATGGCATTAGGGCTATTTGTCACCTTGATAGCCGGTCTTATCATCTCGCAAATCGGTGGCTGGTTAGATCTTCCAGCATTGATAGCGGTGGGCAAGCTTGCATCAGTACTAATGGGGGCTGGTATCGGCGTGGGGATTGCTTATTATCTAAAAGCGCCAACGCTGGTCATGCTCAGCTGCTTGGTGGCGGGGATGCTGGGTGCTCATTCTGAAGCGCTGATGGCGGGGACCCTATTTGCGCCGCAAGTGGGAGGGCCTGCGACATTTGTGGCGTTACCTGGCAATCCGATAGGGGCGTATTTGACCTCCGTATTTGCCTATCGCGCTGGTACGTGGGTGGCTGGTAGGACCAAATTAGATATTTTATTGGTGCCTCTTGTGGTCTGCGGCATTGCTCTATTGGTCTGCGCCCTACTTAATCCGCCTATCGTCGCGGCTGTGGCTGCGATTGGCCAAGGTATCCATGCTGCCACTGAATTACAGCCGTTATTAATGGGTATCGTTATTGCAGTCGTGGTTGGTATTTTATTGACCCTACCGACGTCGAGCGCCGCTATTTGTATCGCTATTGGGCTTGGGGGATTGGCGGGTGGGGCGGCAGTCGTTGGCTGTGCTGCGCATATGATTGGTTTCGCTATCGCAAGTTTTAAAGACAATGGTGTTAGTGGCGTGATATCTCAGGGTTTGGGCACCAGTATGTTGCAGATCCCTAACGTGCTTAAAAAGCCATTGATTCTACTACCTGCGGTCATCGCCAGCGCCATCGTTGGGCCTATCGCAACAGTAGGTTTTGGGCTGGCGTGTACGGCGACAGGTGCAGGTATGGGTACTGCTGGATTGGTCGGGGTGTTTGGCATCATTGAAGCATCGCAAGGAATGATGAGTACGACACAGTTATGGACAGCCATTGTTTTATTGATGTTTGTTTTGCCGGCTATTATTGCTGGCACAGTGGCTTACTTGATGCGCCGTATGGGCTGGTTGGTCGCTGGTGATATGAAATTGCCTTAAGTTTTAGGCGTTTATTGATGACATTAGAGATCAAAAAGCCCAGCTCTTTTTATGAGCTGGGCTTTTTTATGAGACATTTTAATGCGTTATGTTTGACTTTATTTCTATTAACGGCGTACGTCTACAGGCGCACCGCCTTTTGGCCAATCCTTGTCTTTATTGGCTTTTACTGGACGTGGCAGCTGAGTAAAGTAGCTGGCCACATCGATGGCTTCTTGGTCAGTAAGGGTGTTGCCTTGGCCAAAAGGCATTTTACCTTTTACAAACGATGCGGCTTTGTATGTGCGCGCCATACCTGCGCCATCATTAAATGAGTGCTCTCCTGCGATGGCTGGATAGACGTAAGTACCATCATCATTATACTGCCCTTCACCGTTTTCACCATGACAGGTCGTGCAGGTCTTAGCAAAGATTTCTTTCCCCTTTACAGGGTCTGGGGTTAGCGTATTATCAACTTTTACAAACCCACGGCCTTCAGGTGAGACACCAATCGGCATATCTTGCGATAACCAGGTCATATAAGAGATAAAGGCATTCATCTCATCTGAGTCCATATCTAATGGTGTGCCGTTCATTGAACGCTGAAAACAACCATTGACACGCTCTTGTAATGAGTTGACTCGTGCATCACGTGAGCGATAGATAGGAAAAATACCTGGTAGGCCGTTCCATGGTGCAGCGTAAGCCTCTGAACCATTGCCTAAGTGACAGCTGGTACAATTAAGCTTATTGCCTACATTATTGGGCAGCTCTCGATAAGTATGGTTGGCAAGCTCCAATCCTCGACGGACGGCTGCGCCATACTCATCATCAGGGATAGTTGACGCATCTGGCATGCTGACGTTCAGTTTGGCACCTGGGTTTGCCGCCATGTCATCTTTAATTTCTGCGGCCCGTGCTTCGAGTGATTTGACTCGAGCTAAGGCCTCAGCTTCTTCGACACGGTCAACCGCTTTGGTACCTGATTCGCTACACGCTGTAATGCTAGTGGCACTGATAGCGAGGATAGCCGCCATGAGCAGAGAAGCATTGGCTCGCAGAAGTATTTTCATTGGAATATCCTTATTATAAAAAATAATATCTAAATATATATTTCTATGATAGATTAAGGACCATAATGGCTCTGTCTAACTTGATTTTATCAAGATATTAAATAGCCAAGTAATCAACCTGTAATTTGCTAGAAACATAATTGTATCAAATATAAATCATTTTAGTATATAAATACGTAAAGTGTATTTGGTTTAAAGTAGGTGGTCTTTAATGTTGTAAGACGTAAAAAATAGTCTTAAGAGGCCACATCAATCGGCCATAAACTAAAAAGGAGCTCAAACATAGACAGTGTTTAAGCTCACTTTTACAAATAAGGCCTGTGGAACTAAAGCATTTAGCCGTGTTTGGAATGTCTATGACGACGCGGTTTTAATTTACGCGTTACCTTATTGACGCCATTTAGCACTTGACTGTAATGTGAGGGGAATGCTCGTTGTACCGCGTCAACCGTTTTAGCGTCATTGCCAATCAAACAGCGAGGCTGATCGGTCGCTGCCGCATGCAGAATAATCCAAGCTGCGTCGCTGGCATCGAATTTTAACAGCTTGTTAAAACTCTTAATGGCTTTGTCACCAGTATGCATGCCAATATCACTGACGCTGTCATTACCGCGTGCGTTATTAGCAATATTGGTTTTGATACCGCCTGGATGGACACAGGTCGCTGAAACGCCGCAGTGCTGTATTTCTAACTCTTGGCGCAAGCTTTCTGTAAAGCCACGGACGGCAAATTTGCTCGAATTATAGGCAGACTGCGATGGTTGGGCGGTCAGACCAAATAAACTTGAGACATTGATGATATGACCATGTTCAGCAAACTGGCGCGGTTTGCTGTCCTTACTCCCATCACTACTATCACTCGTCACTTCGCTTTGTTTGACGCTGTTCTTGATTAAGGGTAAAAACGCCTTGGTGCCATAAACCACGCCCCAAAAATTGATGTCCATCACCCACTCAAGCTCGCTAATGCTACAGCCCTCTACCGTTGAAGACAGTGCCACGCCTGCATTATTAAAGATAAAATTTACTTTGCCGTGATCGCTCATCACGCTATCAGCCCAAGCTTGCACGGCTTTATTGTCTGAAACATCCAGTACGGTCGTTGTGACTTTAATATCGTAACCGACGAGTAACTGTTTGGTCGCAGTCAGCTGCTCACTGTTGATATCAGAGAGCGCAACATGGCAGCCCATTTGTGCCAAATGAATCGCCAGCTCGCGTCCCATGCCAGAGCCTGCGCCAGTGATAGCAGCGACATGGTCACGGTAATAAGGGGCAATATCGTTATTTTGTCTACTGGGTGTAGAAAAGGGCAAGTGTTGACGTAACGAAGACGCCATAGCAGTGACATGGTTAAACATAATAAACAATCCTTTGTCTTATTAATAATCGGTATTCATATAGGCCACATGCGATGGAGCATATAAGCCAAAAACGAGCGTGACAGGCTATCTACCTTAGCATGAATGGTATGCATGACTGGTGGCGATTGATAAACGCTGCTGTCATTTTATAATTACTAAACAGCCGCCAAGGCAGACACAAAAAAAGCGTCTGAGCACAGGATGCCAGACGCTTCTTGTATGTTAATAGCCAGTAAATAATAGCTGGCTATATTAACTCAATAAAAAATTAAGCAATTTTTGGAATTTTACCTTCATTAATCACTTCTGCATCAACCATGACGGTTTTGGCGTCTTTCATAGAAGGAAGCTCATACATCGTCTCAAGCAGGGCGTTTTCTACGATAGAACGCAAACCACGAGCACCTGTTTTGCGTTCCATGGCTTTTTTGGCAATCGCATCAAGCGCTTCTTGAGTGAAACTGATTTCAGCGCCTTCCATATCAAAGAGATACTTATATTGCTTAACCAGAGCGTTTTTGGGCTCAGTGAGAATTTGTACCAATGCTTCCTCATCAAGCTCTTGTAGGGCAGCTAGCACAGGCAAACGACCGATCAGCTCAGGAATCAGACCAAATTTGATCAAATCCTCTGGCTCAACTTGCTGCAGCAAATCTGAGCTGCGACGGCTGTCATCTTTTGAGCTGACATCCGCGTTAAAGCCAATACCGCCTTTTTCCGTACGCTGCTGAATGACTTTATCAAGACCGGCAAACGCGCCACCAACGATGATTAAGATGTTGCTGGTATCCACTTGGATAAGCTCTTGCTGTGGATGCTTGCGACCACCATGCGGTGGAATGGCAGCAACGGTACCTTCGATTAGTTTTAGCAGGGCTTGCTGTACGCCTTCACCTGATACATCGCGGGTGATAGAAGGGTTGTCGCCTTTTTTGCTGATTTTATCGATCTCATCAATGTAGATGATGCCTTGCTCAGCTTTGCTCACATCATAGTCTGATGCTTGCAACAGTTTTTGCACGATGTTTTCAACGTCTTCACCGACATAACCCGCTTCGGTCAAAGTCGTGGCATCAGCCATGGCAAAGGGTACATCAAGTAGACGCGCTAGCGTTTGCGCAAGCAGTGTCTTACCAGAACCGGTTGGACCGATCAGTAAGATATTACTTTTGGCCAACTCGACCATCGCATCGTCAGCACCGATCTTGGCTTTTTTGCTGTCACTGGCTAACGTTTGACTCACTTTTAAGCGTTTATAATGGTTATAAACGGCAACAGACAGGGCTTTTTTGGCAGCGTCTTGACCGATGACATACTCATCAAGCTTGGCGCGCAACTCTTTTGGCGTTGGTAGCTTTTTATTGACCCATGAGGTATCAATGTCGCTATCGTCATCACCGTCTTCAGCACTGTCTGCGATTAAATCGGTACACAGCTCAATACATTCATTACAGATATTGGCATCGTCAGCAGCAATCAGCTGCTGTACATCGCTTTTGGCTTTGCCGCAAAACGAGCAATGCGGGGTAGTATCTTCTGCCATAAAAGGCGCTCCTAAAATTTAACGCTTAAAAATATTCTAATGGTTAACACGAATGCCAGCGCTTATACGCCAAGGCATTCGATGCTTAACAAGGTTTTTATCTCAATATTATAAAGAGTCAGGGCGACGCTCTAATACTTCGTCAACCAAACCGTATTCTTTTGCTTCTTGCGCATCTAACCAAAAATCACGCTCAACGTCTTTTTCGATCTTCTCTACTGGCTGCCCCGTACGTTCAGCTAAAATCTGATTTAAGCGAGCACGGGTTTTCAGAATTTCGCGTGCATTGATTTCGATGTCCGTTGCTTGGCCTTGTGCGCCGCCTGATGGTTGGTGAATCATCACACGCGCGTTGGCGAGTGAATAGCGCTTGCCTTTTTGACCTGCGGCCAACAAGAATGAACCCATGCTATAAGCACCGCCCATACAGATGGTTGACACTTCAGGCTTGATAAAGTTCATGGTATCAAAAATGGCCAATCCCGCACTCACTGAACCGCCTGGCGAGTTGATATACAAGTGAATGTCCTTGTCAGGGTTTTCAGCTTCTAAGAACAGCAGCTGGGCGACAATGAGGTTGGCCATGTGGTCTTCGACTTGACCGGTCAAAAAGATCACACGCTCACGCAATAGGCGTGAAAAAATATCAAAAGAGCGTTCACCGCGTGATGATTGCTCAACGACCATCGGGACTAAGGCAGCTTGTGTGTTTTGCACTTCATTGTGCGCACTCATTAGCATATCGAAATGTGGATTGGCAGTGATGCGATCATAATCTGTCATAAAAATGTCCTGTTTATAAGTACATAAAATAAAGGGCGAAAGGTTAGAAAACGGCGAAGCTTTTATTGGTGTTTATCATTGTAAATACTGCCGCTCGTTAATAAAGCCAACTAGAGTTCATGGTACGACCTAGAGGCCGCTAAAAATAGTTGAGCCAATGGTAACTTTTTTATGGGGGCAATAGTAATCTTTTCATGTGAAAAATGACTTTCTATTAATAACATGAGTGACTTCCTATTAATAAGGCGTCTGTACACGTTTATCAAGGGGGTTATCTATAAACTATTCATAAAGATAGCCCATAAGCCGCCAATAAAAATGCCTTACCAAAGCGTCCGGGAATTTTGGGTTCTATCATCAAGGAGTGCCTGATAACGGCAATCTGCTGGCTTAAATATCTTGCTGCTGCTGATTATTGTAGCTGATATGACGGGATAGCAAAAATAGAGAAAATGGTAAAAAATGGTGCAGATATAGTGATATATTGTGCAGTTTTGGTGCAGACAAATATTACTCTAAAAAAATTCGCATCGCTGAACAGTTTTTGAGGGGGAATAAAATAAATTGGTTACTGAGTGAAAAATATGTATAGATAAAATCTAAGCAATATCATTAGTTTAAGACTTACTCATAGTAGCGCTTGATAGGAGGTGTACATAAGTTGGCATAAAGATTGTATGGATAATAACAGTTAATGGCATTGGTGAATCAGAAGTCTGTGGTGATGGGGCAGCTATGACCATTGACAAATGTTAGTTCGTATTTGACTAAATAATTAAGTAACTGAGTAGATAAAATGAGTTGGGCTTCTTCTTTAGCATTAAGTTTTGATACTGTTAAACGCACAGATACTGCCAACAGTATGACTGCCACTGGCCTGAAGACGCGTCTGTATCATCGCAAGCACACGGGTGCTTTAATGGTACAACGGCCCCTATATCCTGAGCCTAGTATTCAGAAAGACATTTGCCACATACTGATGCTGTATCCGCCAGCAGGTATCGCTGGTGGTGACATACTGACCATCGACTTGCGTTTAGATCAAGATAGCCATGCTGTCATCACCACCCCAGGAGCGGGTAAATGGTATGGCAAAGACAGTGTCAGCCAAAAAACAAAAGGCTTGTCGAGTCAATCAGCTCCCCAGCCCAACCTCGACGCAAACGCGGCGTTAGAGGGCGAGGCTATTATAAATGACACTGAAGCTGTCCAACTCTGCGGGGCTCAAAACGATACCTCTACCTATGCAAGCCAAGATGTGCAAGCCACGCTTGCGGCACATGCTCGCTTAGAATGGCTGCCACAAGAGAGTATCATTTATAACGATGCCAATATGCATGCAACAAGTCGCTTTGATTTAAAAGACTCGTCTAGCCTCATGACATGGGAGATTAGCGTGTTTGGGCGGCAAGCTTACGATGAGCAGTTTTTGCAAGGGTATTACCATACAGGGTTAAATATCTATCGAGAAGGCAAAGTAATCGTAGCTGAGCGTGTGGCGCAGCCTGCCCAAAGTCGCTGGTTCACGTCAGATTTGGGGTTAGCAGGTCAGCACATTTATGGATCATTCTGGGCAGTACCAAGCTTGAGTAAGCTGCGTGACAATCACGCACGATCGGCTTCCCAAACCACGCAGTCAACTAAGACTGCCCAAGCGACCACCAAACAGGCATTAACCTACTACTTAGACGATACCGTCGTGGCATTGCGCCAAGTCATTGCCCAAGCTGAACTGCCCGTTTATTGTACTCACAACTGCCAAGCGGTGAATGTCCGTTATATTGGTTCAGATGTGCGCGGCTGTTTTGAAGCTTTTTATCAGCTCAGGGAGGTCTTACGTGAGCATTGGTGGCAGCTTGAGCCCTGCCGCCCGCGTATTTGGGACACCTAAGTTTATGTTGGCTGCCCCGACAGTCGTATTTAACGTGCCAAAACCTCTCAATCTGCGACGATGCAATGATAAATATAATAAGGAGTATCCATGCACCTGACCCCCACCGAAAAAGACAAACTCATGCTATTCACTGCTGGCATGGTTGCTGAGCGCCGCAAAAATCGCGGAGTTAAGCTTAATTATCCTGAAGCCATTGCCTATATCAGTATGCTACTCATGGAGGGCGCAAGGGATGGCAAAAGCGTCGCTGAATTGATGAGTGAGGGGGCCACGTATCTGTCTGCTGATGATGTCATGGTAGGCGTGGCCGAGATGGTGGATGAAGTACAAATCGAGGCGACATTCCCTGATGGCACCAAACTCGTCACGGTACATAATCCCATCGTATAGCACTGCTTATCACTGAAATCTATCACCGAAATGATCATTCCAAAATAAGGCGGCTCTCATGCAAGCAGGCGAATACCAGATTCAAGATGGCGATATTATCTTAAACCAAGGGCGACCCGTACAGACGCTTAGTGTCACCAACACGGGTGATCGACCCATTCAAATCGGCTCGCATTATCACTTTTATGAAGTCAATGATGCCTTGAGTTTTGAGAGAGAGCAGGCCCGTGGCTATCGTCTCAATATCATCTCTGGGACGGCAGTACGATTTGAGCCGGGACAGTCACGAGAAGTAGAATTGGTGGCTTATGCTGGCAAGCAGGAAGTGTACGGTTTTGCTGGGCGGGTGATGGGCGCGGTCAAACCAGAGCAGGCATCAGATAAAGCCATCGACCAAAAAGCGACCACCTCGCAGAAGCAGGTGAGTCGACGTATTTATGCTGAGCATTTTGGGCCTACGACAGGCGATAAGGTTCGTCTTGCTGATACCGAGCTTTGGCTACAAGTTGAGGCTGATTTGACCAGTCACAAAGACACGATCACTGACCAAACAGAGGCGCTGCAACGTGGTGAAAGTATCAGCCAGAGCACAGAAATCAAAGGCGAAGAAGTCAAATTTGGTGGCGGCAAAGTCATCCGTGACGGCATGGGTCAAGGACAACTGCTGGGTGCAGAAGTCGCCGATACTGTCATTACCAATGCCTTGGTGGTGGATTACACCGGTATCTACAAAGCAGATATCGGTATCAAAGATGGCCGTATCAGCGCCATTGGCAAAGCCGGTAACCCTGATATCCAGCCTGCCATCGACATTCCTATTGGCGGTGCGACCGAGATTATCTCTGGTGAAGGGAAAATCCTAACGGCAGGCGGCGTCGATAGCCATATTCACTTTATTGCGCCCCAACAGTGTGAGACCGCCCTTATGTCAGGGGTAACCACGATGCTTGGCGGTGGTACAGGACCTGCGCAAGGAACGCTTGCCACCACTTGCACACCGGGGGCTTATCACATTGGTTCGATGCTAAAATCCACGGACAGTATCGCCATGAATATCGGACTGCTTGGCAAAGGTAATGTGAGTGTGCCTGCACCGATTGCCGAGCAAATAGAAGCAGGTGCCGTCGGGCTTAAGCTCCATGAGGATTGGGGTACAACCCCGCAAGCCATTGATAACTGTTTAAGCGTCGCTGATCAGTATGACGTCCAAGTCGCCATTCATACCGACACGCTAAACGAAAGTGGCTATCTTGAAAGCACGCTTGCCGCCTTTAAGAACCGCTGTATTCATACTTTTCATACTGAAGGCGCGGGCGGTGGTCACGCGCCTGATATCCTAAAGGCCATTGGCGAGTCACATGTTTTGCCATCCTCGACCAATCCCACTCGCCCCTATACTGTCAATACCATTGATGAGCATCTCGACATGCTGATGGTTTGTCATCACCTGAGCCCTGCTATCGCCGAAGATGTGGCTTTTGCCGAGAGTCGTATTCGCCAAGAAACCATTGCCGCAGAAGATATTTTGCATGATTTGGGTGCGATCTCGATGATGAGTAGTGACTCACAAGCGATGGGACGGGTAGGCGAAGTGGTCATTCGCACATGGCAGACCGCGCACAAAATGAAAGTTCAACGTGGGCATCTTGCCCCAGACGCAACCGCTGATCTTGAGCAGCAAAACCAGCACATCACGCTAACAGACTACGATCACAGCGCGAACAATGATAATTTTCGCATCAAACGCTATATCGCGAAATACACGATAAACCCTGCGATTACTCATGGTATTAGCGATATGGTTGGCTCTATCGAAGTGGGTAAATGGGCCGATATGGTGCTATGGTCGCCCAAGTTTTTTGGGGTGAAACCAGAATGCATCATCAAAGGCGGGCTTATCGCTGCGGTGCCGATGGGCGATATTAACGCTTCCATTCCCACACCTCAGCCTGTGCATTATCGCACCATGTTTGCCACGTATCCAAAATCGGTTGCCCAAACCAGCATTACCTTTATGTCGCAAGCTGCCATAAACAAGCAAGTGGATAAACAGCTGGGGCTGAACAAAGTCATCCAGCCAGTACACGGTATTCGTGACATTCGCAAAAGCGATATGCGCTTCAACAGTTACTGCCCTGACATGGCCATCAATCCTGAGACTTATGAAGTACGTGCAGATAGTGAGACGCTTACGTGTGAGCCAGCTGACGTACTCCCCATGGCACAGCGTTATTTTTTATTCTAATTTTTAGACACTTATATCTTTTTTAGACACTCATATCTACAGTCAATGTTAAAAACGATGTTAAAGGCGAGGCTAAAAACGATGTACAAGGGATTTTTTGGGTGAGGTTTTGCCTTTATCTCTAGCCCCTTTACCATCCATATTACTGACCAATAGTTTGAGCAACAATCAGTAGAGCAGCCTATTTATGAAAATATTTAACACCCGTTTAAGTACGGTTAGCGACATTCAAAAAGCACAATTAGCAGAACAGCAGCAAGCCGATGACTATCTACTGCTAGATTTTGATACCCGTCAGCATTCTCGCTTTCGAGCCATGACAGTCTCAGGCGAGGCCGTTGGTGTTGACTTGCCTCGTACAGGCGTATTAAAAGGAGATGATGTCCTAATCAGTGCGACAGGCGAGCTGATGCAAGTCATCGCCAAGCCGCAAGCGGTAACCAAAGTAACGGCTGATGATGACTTTTTATTAATGAAAGGCGCGTATCACTTGGGCAATCGTCATGTGCCACTCATGTTTGATCACAGTTTTGATCAGGGTGATGCAGGGTATGCGCTATATTTTGAAAACGATCATGTTCTGGCACAAATGCTCGAAAATCTTGGTCTACATACCGAGTCTACGTCAGTCCCATTCGAGCCTGAGACGGGCGCCTATCAGTCAGGCCAAGGGCATTCGCATAGCCATTCTCACTCTCATTTAAGTAGCGACGCGCATAGTCATCCGCACAGTACCTCACACAGTCATAAGCATGAGCAAGGCCATGAGAGCGGTCACGGACATAGCCATCCTGATGAGCCTGCAGGCCAGTTTAAATGATGGTTGATAACAGTGCTCAGTTACATAAGTCACATCAGTCCGATCAGCTCGGACGGCTGCTAATACTGGCGTCTAGTAATTTACCTATTGGTAGCTACACCTATTCACAAGGTGTGGAGGCAGCGATTGAGTCAGGGGTGATTTTTGATGAGGCCAGTACCCTTGTATTCATGCAGGATTACCTAGAGCTTGCCGTTATTGGCTACGAGCTGCCCATATTGGGGCTGATCATGCAAGCGCTGAGTCAAGGTCATGACGCGCTGGCTGCGAGTTTGGCACACGATTATCATGCCAGCTTAGAGAGTAAAGAGTTTGTACTTGAGTCTCAGCAACTGGCACAAGCGATGGTGGCGTGGCTCAACGAAGTGCTGAGTCTTGGCGTACCCACGGAGGTGCCTGAAGATGGGTTTTTACCGCTTTTCGCCCATATTGCTCAGCACTGGCAACTGCCAATGTCGCAATCAATGAGTACTTATGGATTTGCTCAATTAGAGAATATGGTGCTCGCCGCCGTCAAAACAGTGCCGCTAGGACAAATGGCAGGTCAGCGTATCCTATGGCAATTACAGCGTAAGCTTAGCGTGCAGGTCGATACGCTGAGTGATAGGGTACAGCGTGCCTTTGAGGACTTAACCACGGCGCAAGAGATTGTCGATACGCTCGCTGCAAGTGAAGATCAAGTCTGTCAGCGGCTGTGTCAAGACCTCTATAAAAGTCTTAATATTTCTAATAATTTACCCAATCTGGCTATCCTCTCAAGTATGCATGAGGAGCAATACAGCCGGTTATTTCGCTCATAGTTTGATAGTTGTTCCTATTTATATTTACCGCATATGAACCGTTTAAGGAGCCCAGCATGTCTCTAACCCCGCTCAAACCGCAACACACCCAAACTACCTCAGACTCACTAGCAGGTAGTGACAGTTTAAACCAGCCTGCACCTTCTGCGCTATCGTGTTTGCGCCTTGGTATTGGTGGCCCTGTCGGTAGTGGTAAGACGGCTTTGACCTTACGGCTTTGCCAAAACCTGCGTGATACGATCAATATGGCAGTCGTGACCAACGACATTTATACCAAAGAAGACTCGCAGTTTTTGACGCGCAACAATGCCATGCCAGCTGAGCGTATCCGCGGCGTAGAGACCGGCGGCTGCCCGCATACTGCCATTCGTGAAGATGCGTCAATCAACTTGACCACTATCGCTGAGCTGCAAGCGACCTTTGAGGGCTTGGAGATGATCATCATCGAGTCAGGTGGCGATAATTTGGCCGCGACGTTTAGTCCAGAGCTGTCTGATTTGACTTTGTATGTCATCGATGTCTCGGCAGGCGATAAGATACCTCGTAAAGGTGGCCCGGGTATTACCAAATCTGATTTATTAATTATTAATAAGACCGATCTGGCGCCAATGGTCGGCGCCTCGCTTGACGTCATGGAGCGCGATGCGAAAAAAATGCGTGGCGACAAACCTTTTATATTTAGCAATATGAAAACGGGAGATGGGCTCAATGAGATCATCGCGTTTATCAAAGAGCACGGTATGCTCGCTTAGTCAGCGGCGCTTCACCAATGAAGATCATCGAAAATTAGAATATGAATAATAAGGAAAATCCCATGATAGCAAATACAAAAAGTTCGCGTTTTTCACAAGCTCTCTCAGCTCGTAGCATCGTGACGGGCTCAACTGTGTTGACGACATCACTAATGCTACCGTCATTAGCGCAGGCGCACTCAGGACATATTCACTCAACGACAGGGCAGGCGCTGTCATTTGTAGGCACGTTGCAAGCGGGGCTGATGCACCCAGTGACGGGGCTGGATCATCTGTTTTTGGCAGTAGGTATGGGCATGTTGTTTTATGGGCTGCAAAAACAACGTCTAGGTATGGTGTCACTGACAGCAGGGCTGTCCTTGGGGGCGATATTAGGCACTGCTAGCGTTTTGATGGGGGGCGCGGGATTTGCCGCTGCAACTGGGTTTGTGGAAATGGCCATATTACTATCAGTGGTCGTATTGGCCATGATTTTAATGAGCTCTAAAAGTAGACAAGACGCATGTTCAGTGCAAACGCGACCAGCACGCACACCCAGTATGCAACAGCTGTCATTATTTGGTTTTGGTGGTTTGGCAGTGTTTCATGGGTTGGCGCATGCGCTGGAAGTGCCAGCAAACGTTGGTATGAGCGGTCAGCTGGGCTTTTACGCCGGCATGCTGGTGACTATGGTGGCGTTATATGCAGTCGGTACGCTGATCAGTCAGCAGTTGCAACAACGCTTGGGTGGTAACTTGTGGCTACAGCGTGGATTAGTATTATTGGGCGTAGGGGCGGTGTTAGCGCCTGCTTTGGTGTAACGCGCTCTTTATGTTTTGACTTGTAGGCGTGTGGCTTTGGCAGCTGTGTCTTTGTAAGCACCTTATATGTATTGATGACTTTAGTACTAGATCGTGCTGCCACTGAAATGCCATAACACCATAAAAAATGCGCCCCCAGTCTTTTGATTGGGGACGCATTTTAGTTTTGATAACCGACTAATGCGTGTCTAAAAAGACAGCATGTCACATCAATTACATTGCTTGCTGCTGTTGTTGCTGAGCGGCTAGCAAGTCTTGGTAGCTGACTTCTTTGTCAGTGACTTTGCCTTGCTCGATCAGATAATCAACCACTTGGTCTTCTAGTACTACAGACTCAATGTTAGCGCGCTGCTGCTTGTCATTGGTGTAGTACTCGATCACTTCCGCTGGGTCTTCGTAGTTTTCGGCGGCTTCTTTGATGAAGGTTTCAACGCGCTCTTGATCCACTTCTAAGCCTTTGGTATCGATGATACGAGCAACGATGATGCCAAGACGGGCCGCACGTAATGCTTGCTCTTCAAACAGCTCATTTGGCAGCATGTCTTTATCGAAGCTATCAGCGTTCGCACCGAACTGCTGAGAGAAACGTTGCATCATCATGTTGCGTTGACGCTCGATCTCTTGCTCTAGCATGGCGTTTGGTACGTCAAACTCGTTCTTTTCTAGTAAAGCGTCAAAAGTCGCTTGCTTCACTTGGCTACGCGCAGCGTTTTTGATTTCGCGTTCCATGTTTTTGCGAACGTCTTCTTTTAATTTCTCAACGCCGCCCTCGGTCACGCCGAATAGCTCTAGGAACTCTTCATTGATTTCAGGTAACTTAGATTTTTCAACCAATTTTACGTTGATTTTGAACTGTGCTTCTTTACCAGCCAAGTTTTCAGCTTGGTAATCTTCTGGGAAGGTCACGTCGATGATTTTTTCTTCGCCAGCTTTCATGCCTTTGATACCCGCTTCAAAACCTGGGATCATCTGGTTGCTACCGATCACCAGTTTGAAGTCCTCGCTTGAGCCGCCTTCAAATTTTTCGCCGTCGATTGAACCTTCAAAATCAAACGTCACTTGGTTGTCTTTCGCCGCCATGCCTTTTTTCTCAACGAACTCTTCACGTTGTTTTTGTAGGTTTTCGATCATGGTGTCAACGTCTTCGTCACTCACTTGGGCAGTGTGACGCTCAACTTCGATTTCATTGATACCTTGCACGTCAACTTCTGGGAAGATTTCAACAGTCGCTTGATAGACCAAGAAATCATCTTCAAGTTTTACATCATCAATGTTAGGCATGCCAACCGCGCGGATGTCTTCAGATTTGATCGCTTCAAAAACTGTGTCACGGATCACATCGTTGATGACTTCTTGTTGAATGCCAGCACCGTACTGAGAGCGGATGTGTGACATAGGAACGTTGCCTTTACGGAAACCGTCAATTTTGGCAGTTTTCGCCACTTGACGAATACGACCTTCAACTTTGTTTTGAATTTTTTCAACGGGCACTTTAACCGTTAGCTGGGTTTCTTTATTAGATAGCTTGTTGGTTGTGACTTGTAAATCTGTAGCCATGTTCATTACACCTTTAGGATTAAATAGTACGTTTGATTTAATAGTACTTGGAGTTAAATGGTAATAGACAACCGTGCCTCAACATAGGGGCATGTACTAGGCGTTGCCATTGGAATAAATAGGGGACAATGCATGATAGCCTGCAATCTCGCAGTCAGTGCCAAGCAATCGCCTTTGGCACTAAAGAGTACAAAGCTGTGAAATTGCCGATATTATAAAGGCTATCAAATATCAATCATAAACCGTAAATGGTCCGCATAATAACGCTTTTTGGTGAATTATACAGACAAATAACGGCTTTCAGCAAAATTTTAAAAGTAGAACAGTATAATCTATCTGTTTATTAAAGTAAAAATTATCTCTTTATCGTCCATCCGCTTTGAATCTGCTACATCGTCAATCTCACTTTAAGGACAATTTGCGCTCGATTTCCTTCAGTTGTCTTGTATCCGTATGAGCAGTCAAAGCGCTAAATGGAATCGACTAGAAGCTTTAGGATGATCTACAAAGGCAGCTGTGCCAATAATTGCTTAATTGCCTGACCACGATGACTGATACGGTTTTTATCAGCCGCGCTTAGGCTTGCTGCACTCGCTTGCAAGTTGGGTAGCCAAAACAACGGATCATAACCAAAACCGCCATCACCGTGCGGCGCTTCTAAAATCTCACCATGCCATAGTCCTTGTGCGATAATCGGCAACGGATCATCGGCATGTCGCACCATCGCCAATACGCAAACGAACATACCTTGCACCGCGTTATCCGGCTGTTGTTTACGAATAGGCTGCAACTTAGCGATGAGCTTGGCGTTGTTTTTGCTATCATTGCCGTGTTCGCCTGCATAGCGAGCAGAGTAGATACCTGGGGCATTACCCAGCGCAGGAACGCATAAGCCTGAATCATCAGCAATGGCAGGCAATCCGCTGATACGGCTGGCGTGTCGTGCTTTGATAATGGCGTTCTCTACAAAGCTTAGACCATCCTCGATCGCATCTTCGATATCGAGCTGACCTTGCGGTACGATAGTGACATCCAAGCTCGCTTCTGCAAACAACCTTTGAAACTCAGCCAGTTTGCCTTTATTATTACTGGCGAGCACCCACTGATGATCGGTTGTCGACTGAGTGGCTGATAGTAAGTTTGATGGATTAGTGGCGCTCATAGAGTCATTCCGTCAGGTAAGTAGTGATGGTTTGGTCAATCTGTTTTGGACTTTTGGTTCGGTTGCTGTGGTTATACTACTATGGTTATATTGCTCGACCCAATCGTGAGCTTAATGCTGGTAGCTTACGGCTATAAGACAGGTGTGACTACTCAGTAAAAAATATCCCGTGGCTATACAGATTGTGCCGTCTATAACATTTGGTAACGGATATTAACGCTGACTATTGCTATAATAGGCGGCAAGCTACAGTGAATTATATCTTATGGCTTGTAAATATGACGTTAATAAACGCGCATAAAGTCAAACACTTGGCTTTTGGGCAAAGAATAATAGTTAAGTCAATTTTGGATTCATAATAATACGTGCTACTGTGTTAGGCAATAACACGTATGCAGCGAAAACACTCAGTTCAAACAATAAACTCAGCCAATTTAGGCCGCTATTTTTTAGGGTAAGAACAGTGTAGAATTCAGTTTCTATCACGTAACGGCCAAAAACAGCAAGGATAAAATAATTATGTCAAACATTACTTTACCAGACCTACCATATGCAAAAGACGCGCTAGAGCCACATATCAGTGCCGAGACGCTAGAGTATCATCATGATAAGCATCATGCAGCTTATGTAAACAAACTAAAAGATCTACTACCAGGTTCTGGTCTAGAAGACAAAACGTTGCCAGAGATCATCAAAGCGACTGCGAAAGATGATAGCAAGCAAACGATGTTCAACCAAGCAGCGCAAGTGTGGAACCACACGTTTTACTGGAATTGCATGACGCCAGATAACGGCGGCGGCGAACCTACTGGTGATCTAAAAGGCAAAATCGAAGAAGACTTCGGTAGCTATGATAAGTTCCGTGAAGAGTTCAAAAACGCAGCTACCTCACAGTTCGGTTCAGGTTGGGCGTGGCTCGTGACTGATAAAGTAGGCGGTAAACTTTCAGTAATGAATACTAGCGATGCTGATAACCCACTTGCTCATGACAAAATTGCCGTATTGACGTGTGATGTATGGGAACATGCGTACTATGTTGATTACCGCAATCGTCGTCCTGACTATGTCGACACGTTCCTAGACAAGCTAGTGAACTGGGACTACGCAAACGCAAAATATAAAGGTCAAGACGCTGGCGTTGAAGAGTAATCTTTAAGACTTAAGCATTTGATTTAAAAAAGGACACCGAGAGGTGTCCTTTTTTTGGTTTGAATATACTCGATTGATTACAGTCATTAGCTATTTATTGTTTCAAATACTAACTCCCTATACTGTCCAGTAAACCTGAGCAAAGCAAGAGGGTCGTCAAAACGTTTGTTCTTATTTATCTCTGGCTCAATTTCATCCCACGTACTGATGATGGTTTTCATATACTCTCTACCCCCTATTCTATCGATAGTCCTTATATGAAGAAACTCATGAAATTTTTCTTCTGATAATAGCTGCTTTCTGAACCAGAATAAGCCTACAGTTACCGAATGCAGTTCACAAATATAAACTAGCTCAGAACGACTGAGCTTAATTTTACCTAAAGACTGCACCTCTGCTATATCAAAAAACTCCCATATCTGGGGTAAAAGGTGCTCTAATCTAACAATTACCGAAGGATGAGTACCTTTAGGTGCTGAATCTATGTTTAATGGTTTAATACCGTGAAATTTATATAAAGCACAAGAAAGCGCACATGCAAACGATCCTATAGAATCTTCTAAATCCATACCTTTAAAATGCCTTACTAATTCTTTGATACAGATATATACCGCTTCAAAGTCTGCCGCCATTTCTGTCGTATGATATATGGCAGCAGCTCTTCCTTCTAAGTTCTCTGATTTATAAATATTACATTCATCTATTGAATGATTGTCACTTTGAAGTATTTGACTTCGAATGTGTCCATGTTCCTGATTAAGATGAGCTATTTCATGAAAAAATACCCAAGTTAATGTACTGATAAACATATTTTTTTTGTATTCCGCTTTCGAAAAACTTGAAGGTATTAGTTCTTTATATTTATGGTGGCTTCCAAATAATGTATCGAATATAGGTTTGTCACATTCGCTTTCAATATAAGCGCAATACTCCTCAATATCTCGATATAGCTGACGTGCTAACTCGTAATACATATTTACAGTATGCACTGGAGGCTCATCTACTTTCGAATTTGATTGAGCTGAGGCATTAAATTTTTCATCTGTTCTCCACAAAACTGATAAAACACCGTTAATCTTAGAATATAAGTTTTCATTCAGATCAGCAGCTATAGAAGAAATAACATCTGTAGCTAGATTGTATATTTCAATATCTTCCATTTCATGAATCCAGATAAATGTTCAAATAAGTGTAAAATATTTTAGTAATGAGTAGAAATAGCTACAACACCTCAAACCCAAACTTAACCAACGCCTCTTTAAGCATCGCAATATTATAGTAGGCATGCGCGTTGACGGTGTTTTGAAAGAAGATATAGAGCGTGTCAAAATGCTGGCGCTGATTGGCAATCGCCTGCGCCCAGTCCTTCATTTCCGCCTCACTATAGCGATAATCATGACGGTCGCTCGCACTCATCGCATCCCACCAGTTTAGATTATTGCCATGCATACGCAAATAACCTGTGCGTTCGGTAAATATCAACCGCGATGGCGGGAGCCCGCTCACTTTCGGATAATCGACACTGCACCAAATCAAACCTTGCTTGATAAAGCTATCGACCACTTGCGGGGTGTGCCAGCCGTTATGACGAAACTCAATGGCGAGTGGATAGTCCTGAAACCAACTGACAAGGTTGGCCAGATAAAGCCTGTGCTCGCGGGTACGATCAAAACCGTGTGGAAACTGCAAGAGTAATGGGGCTAAAGCATTCGCTTCGATAAGCGGCGTGAGCGCGGTCAAAAAAGCCTGCGCATGATCGGCAGTGCCTTTACGTGCATGGGTGAAGTCTTGATGTAGCTTCACGGCAAATTTTAATTGGCTGTCTGCCTGCGCATAGGCTTTATCGACCATACCGGCAAAGGCTTTTTGGCCGATGGGTGCGTAGAAGGTGCTATTAACCTCCACCGCGCCATATTGTTTGGCATACTCACGCAAAAAATCCGTTTTTTTGGTGCCAGTGGGATACAGCGTGCCGAGCAGATCGGTATCGCTATAGCCGCCAGTGCCAAGATAAATACGCGGGGTAGGGTTACTGTCCATGTTGACCACTCATTGCCATTCTTTGATGATTAAATTTTTGGTTATTTTTTACGGGCCCATAGCCATTCTATTAACGCTAGTAGGGCATCATTGTCGGTGTTACTGCTTGATTCATGACGGCTCAGCTCACGAGTAATGGCAGCGCGTCCGTCATTAAACAGCGATTGCGCATAAGCCGTTGCGTTTTCAACACCCATTAGTTTGACATAGGTGGACTTGTCTAGTTTTTCATCGCTACCAGCAGGTTTGCCGAGCGTATCCGTGCTGGTGGTCACATCTAAGATATCATCTTGGACTTGGAAAGCGAGACCAATGTGCTGGGCGCACTCTTGTAACGCCATGCGCTGCAAAGCCGTCGCGCCAGCACAAATACCGCCCATGAGCATCGCCGCTTCAATCAATGCGCCCGTTTTATCACGGTGGATGGCTTCTAAATCGCTTTGTGAAATGTGGGGGCTGGCTTCAGCATTGAGATCAAGCATTTGGCCTGCCACCATACGTCTGGCACGCGGCGCAAATATGGCAAATAGCTGGCTTGCGATAGCGGTATCAAAGGGCGCAAAGGTGGGCATCTCTGCGGTCAACACTTCAAAGGCGAGCGTCTGTAGGACATCTCCTGCCAGTAGCGCGGTCGCTTCACTAAAGGCGATATGACAGGTCGGTTGACCACGGCGCAGCTCATCATCGTCCATACAGGGTAAGTCATCGTGCACCAATGAATAGGTATGCAACAGCTCCACTGCCAATGCAGCACGGCGACACATATCATAATCTGAGTCGTTCTCTAACAGCATCTCTAAATCATCATTTAGCGCGGTATCTGTCAGGTTGGTACGATTAGATGAAAGGGCGTCTGAGGCAGTATTTATATTTGTAGCCACCTTCATACCATCATTGACGCTGGCAAAGGCGCTGGCGACCATCAACGGACGCACCAACTTGCCTTGGCCGGTCATCACATAACGACACGCATCAACTAGGGGAGTAGGAAGTTTGGCATAAGCAAACATCACCTCGATATCTTGGGCCAATTGGGCGCGCACGGCACTGTGGAATTGCTCGGTGCTGTGGTCAGCGCCATCAAAAGACATAAAGCTTGGTGTAGAAGAAACAGTCATAACCCAACCATTTATAAGAGGAATAATAAATTATAAGAGGAATAATAAAAATATCGTTAGTGTAGCATGATAGATTGTATTCCTTGTCCGGCAGGTATGGTCGATGAATTATTTTTTGCTGGTTCATGTTAAAAACAGCGTGAAATACGCCAACAAGCCCTCGTTACGTATTGGTGATTTAATTTGCTGTTTGAATGTGCTTTGATAAATGAGGCAATTGAGAGACTGATAAGCTACTGTCGATCGTGCTGAAGCGTGGATATTTGGGATAAAATATCAGTGTGCAAGCAGTCATTTAAAGCACGTTGGCAGGAAGGTAAAGGGCTACTATAGCTTTAAGAGTGACTTGCGAGTATGGTATTAGCTTGTGACAGTCAGGGGCATAATCCCCTACACTAATTGGCGTAAAAGTGGTCTGGTGATGAGAATGGGGGTTTTGCCCATCTGTCTAAGCGAAAAACTCACACGAGACCCAAGCCTAAACCGTGTTTGTCACATTATTATCGGCACCAATAGTATATAAATAACGTGCCGTGTGAGTTTGTGCAAGAGACGTCAAAATAGCAGTGAATACAAAATCATGAGCGCTGGATAACAAAGATATCTTCACTGATTAATCTGCTAGGTGTTTATCATGATGGGGTTGTTTATCATAATGAGCGGGCAGGTTAATACAGTGCTATTACCCATTTTACTAACAGTAACTGGCTATTTATTTTAATCCAAAACGTAGCTTTCGTTATATAGAAAGGAGTTTCAAATGGTATACCAAGGAAATCGCATTACGGTGACAATGCTAGAGGATGGCATCGCCAACATGCAGTACAACGCCGAAAATGAGAGCGTGAATAAGTTTGATGCTGAGACCAATAAGCAATTTGGCGAAGCTGTAAGCGCTTTAGAAAAAGATGACAACGTAAAAGGCCTTATCGTCACCTCAAGTAAAGGCGTGTTTATCGCTGGTGCTGACATCACAGAATTTGTTGGTTCTTTTAAGAAGCCAGAAAGCGAGATTAAAGACTGGGTTGTTGACGTTAATGACGCCTTTAACCGCTTTGAAGACTTGCCGTTTCCGAAAGTAGCTGCCATCAATGGTGCAGCGCTTGGCGGTGGTTGTGAGATGACGTTGGTTTGTGAATACCGTGTCATGAGTGACAAAGCAATCATTGGTCTACCAGAAACTCAGCTGGGCATTTTCCCAGGGTTTGGTGGTACGGTTCGTAGTACGCGTGTGATTGGTATCGACAATGCGCTTGAGCTGATCGCGACTGGCACGCCAAAAAAACCTCTTGATGCCTTAAAGCTAGGCTTGGTTGATGCAACAGTACCAGCTGATGACCTGCAAGATGCGGCGATTGATTTGGTCAAAAAATGTATCTCAGGTGAGCTTGATTGGCAAGCGAAACGCGAAGAAAAGCTTGCGCCTGTTAAGCTAAACCAGCTTGAGCAAGCCATGGCGTTTAACAGCGCCAAAGGCATGATTTTTGCCAAAGCCAATCCTAAACAGTACCCAGCACCAGCAATCGCCATCGAGACGATTGAGAAGCACGTCAATCTGCCACGTGATAAAGCGATTGAGGTAGAAGCTGCCGGTTTTGCAAAAGCCGCTAAAACCCCACAAGCAGAAAGCTTGGTTGGTCTGTTCTTAAACGATCAGTTGGTCAAAAAATTAGCGAAGCAGCACAGCAAAAAAGCCCATGAAATCACTGAAGCGGCGGTATTGGGCGCAGGTATCATGGGTGGCGGCATCGCTTATCAAGCGGCGAGCAAAGGCCTACCAATCATCATGAAAGACATCAAGGCTGAGCAATTAGACCTTGGTATGGGTGAAGCCAGCAAACTGCTTGGCAAAATGGTTGAACGTAAGAAAATGACCCCAGCAAAAATGGGTGAAACGTTAAGCCGTATCCGTCCAACCTTAAACTATGGTGACTTTAGCGATACCGATATCGTCATCGAAGCCGTGGTAGAAAATCCAAACGTTAAGCGTAGTGTGTTAAAAGAAGTGGAAGGCTTGGTTAAGGACGATTGCATCTTAGCGTCAAACACCTCAACCATTTCTATTACTTATCTAGCAGAAGCGCTTGAGCGTCCAGAAAACTTCGTTGGTATGCACTTCTTTAACCCAGTGCACCGTATGCCGCTAGTAGAGGTTATCCGCGGGGAGAAGTCCTCTGAAGAAGCCATCGCGACCACCGTTGCGCTCGCCTCTAAAATGGGCAAAGTGCCTGTCGTGGTCAACGACTGCCCAGGTTTCTTGGTAAACCGTGTCCTGTTCCCATACTTTGGCGCGTTTGACTTGCTACTAAAGCAAGGTGCTGATTTTGCTCATGTCGATAAAGTCATGGAAAAATTCGGCTGGCCAATGGGCCCTGCTTATCTAATCGACGTGGTCGGTTTAGACACGGGTGTCCATGGCGCAGAAGTTATGGCGGAAGGTTTCCCAGATCGCATGAAGCCTGATTATAAAGGGGCGATTCAGCATTTATATGAAAACGAGCGCCTAGGTCAGAAAAACGGCGTTGGTTTTTACAAGTACGAGACAGACAAGCGCGGTAAGCCAAAGAAAGTTGCGGATGATGCCACTTATGAGTTGCTAAAAGCCACGACTGATAATGACAAGCAAGCGTTTGATGATCAAGCGATCATCGACCGCACCATGCTGGCTTTCTGTAATGAAACCGTACGCTGCTTAGAAGACAACATTGTGTCTACGCCATCTGAAGCGGATATGGCGATGATTATGGGCGTTGGTTTCCCGCCATTCCGCGGTGGTCCTTGCCGTTATATCGACCAAATGGGTCTAGATAACTACTTGGCATTGTGTGAAAAATACGCGCACCTTGGCAAAGCCTATGAAGCGCCGCAAAAGATTCGCGACATGGCAGCAGCAGGCGAGACCTTTTACGCAACAGCGTAATGGTCGGTCATTACTAGGATGAAGTGCAGTACGTTTGCTTATTGAGAGGAAAGCCACTGGTGTGACGATACTCTTTAGGGGCAAACGTACGGTTACAGTTGGTTCAAACGCTGGTACAAAGGCATCGCGCGCAGAGGTACCTATCGTACCTTCAGCAAGATTGCGATGTGATAAAGCGTAAATGAGCTGGCTACACTGACAATAAAAATTGAAAAGGAAGATAGTATGACAACTTTAAGTCCAAAAGACGTGGTCATCGTAGATGGCGTACGCTCAGCGATGGGTAAATCTAAAAACGGTATGTTCCGTCATGTGCGCGCTGATAGCATGTCTGCTGAACTCGTACGTGCGTTGGTTGAACGTAACGACTTTGACCCACGTGACGTTGAAGATATCATCTGGGGCTGTGTCAACCAGACGCTAGAACAAGGCCTAAATATCGGTCGTAACATCGGCTTATTGGCGGGCATTCCAAAGACAGCGGGTGGCCAAACGGTGAACCGCCTGTGTGGTTCTTCTATGCAGGCGCTACACACGGCCGCCGCGCAAATCATGACCAACCAAGGTGAGATCTTTATCATTGGTGGTGTCGAGCATATGGGTCACGTGGGCATGATGCATGGTGTTGATCTCAATCCTGAAGCATCAAAGCATTACGCTAAAGCCTCAAACATGATGGGCTTGACGGCTGAAATGCTTGGCCGTATGAATAACATCACACGCGAAGAGCAAGACGCTTTTGGTCTTGAGTCACATCGTCGTGCATGGGCTGCCACCACTGAAGGTCGTTTTGACAATGAAATCATCGGCATCGAAGGTCATGATGCTGCTGGTCGCTTGCAACTGTGTACCGTGGATGAAGTCATTCGTCCAGATGCAACGATGGAGCAAATGCAAAAGCTACGTCCAGCGTTTGATCCAAAAGGTGGTACAGTGACTGCGGCAACCTCATCTGCACTATCTGACGGTGCGTCAGCGATGCTCGTCATGAGCGCACAAAAAGCCAAAGATTTGGGTCTAAAGCCACGTGCTCGTATTCGTAGCATGGCCGTTGCTGGTTGTGATGCGGCTATTATGGGTTATGGCCCTGTCCCTGCTACCAATAAAGCGTTGAAGCGTGCTGGCATGAGCATCGATGACATGCAAACCATCGAGCTAAACGAAGCATTTGCAGCGCAAGGCTTATCCGTATTAAAAGCCCTAAACTTGACTGACAAGCAAGACATCGTCAACATCAATGGTGGCGCGATCGCGCTTGGTCATCCACTCGGGTGTTCTGGTGCTCGTATCACAGTGACTTTGCTAAACGCGATGGAGCAATCAGACACTGAAATCGGTCTAGCGACAATGTGTATCGGTCTTGGTCAAGGGATCGCTACCGTTATTGAGCGTGTTTAATCGAAGTAAGTAAACTATTTTTCTGAATATCTTGTAAACCGAATGCCTCTAGCGTAATGTTAGAGGCATTTTTTGTGGGTATGTGTTTATAGGTGTGTCATGGAAATATTTATAATAATAATTGTATTTTTGATTATATGGTTTTTTACATCGACATCAAAATCTAAAGACGTTAAAACTGCTATCAAATTTGCTAAAGAAGCTAAAGATGGGACTAATAAGTTCCTTGATGAAACTAATAAATTTCTTGATGAGTTGAGTAATAATTTAGATAAGTTTGGCAGCGAATTAGAAGAAAAAAATATTGAAAAATTTAAAAATAGATTGTATGAGCTTTCTGAAAGAGAAGACCTAGAAGACTTCAATGAGCTTAATATAAGTTTAGGGTTAACAGATAATTTTGATGAAGTAACATGGATGGTTAATGCTTTTAAAAGAGCTGGACGTTATGATGAAATATCCCATTTAGTTATCAAGAAAAATGATGTTAAATCTGGGTTTTTTTCTTCTAATGAAGAGAAGTATTTTATTAATCGTGAGTATGGTGAACTTAGAAGAGATAAGCTAGCCAAAGATAAATTAGCTAAAGATAAATTAGCTAAAGATAAATTAGCTAAAGCTTCCAATGATACAGCCAGTATTGAAGATATTAATAAGTATGCAGGAGAGGTTGACAGCTACTTAATTGATTTTTTAAAGATACGTTTCTATCTTGCAGGTAAAAGAGGTTATCCAGACTTACAATGTGTTGATCAATACTTTAATTTTAAATTCTCAGATCTTGATAAAAGTTTTTATAGTTCTATATGGCAAAATATTGTCAGCGCGACAGTTTTTGATAGTAGTAAGTGTAAGAATATTGATGCCATATATCATTTTACTCACAAGTCAAACCTCTCATCTATATTAGAATATGGGATTTTAACAAGAACAAACCTTAACAATATGAACCTTAAATATGCGTTTAATGATCAGATGAGGCTAGATGGAGTTTTAGACTCTATTTCATTATCATTTAGCCATCCAAATTTCAAGATGTTCTATAGATATAGAAAACAAACTAGTGATGATGATTGGGTGGTGCTTAAAATTTCACCTTCGCTTATATATGGAAAAGAGCAGCAAACGTCTAATAGAATTGAAAACTTTAATTATCTTAATAAGGCAGTTTTTTGTAGTACAAACGCAGCGTCTAATAAGGTGAGAAATTTATCTATTGATGAAAGAATGACGTGTAATGCTTTTTTAGAGATGTTTGAGTCACCAATAGGTAGGGCATTACCAACTTATACTTACGACAACCAAGCCGAAGTACTATACCTAGGTAATATTCCAGTAGATTTCGTTGAAGAGATATATACTAATCATCAAGATGAGAGCCTTAACTGGGTTAGAGAGCTTGGGTATAAAGTTACTGAGAATGATATTGTATTCGATCAAAGGAGATATAGAGATGGCTAATCGTCCAGTATTTGTACCTAGTAATTCAAATGAAGAGTTGGTTATTATTGAGGATTTAGATTTTGAATGGTTTGCTGGGTTTAGTGTGGCACAAAAGAAAAAATCAGTCGAATCGCTGCACTGCGCTTTTAAAAAAAAACATCCTACTAAAAATGTATTAGAGATATCCTCTAAATCTGACTCTGAACTAGGTATTATGCTTAGTGCTTTTAACCTTCAAATTGAACTGCGCAATGGCCACAAAGCTAGTGTCGAGAGTCTTTATCAGTCATCAAAGGTCTTCCAGGAAGGAGGCCCTTATGATGATATCCGATATAAAAGTTCATTAGAAGCTAAAAGAGATGAAAGGTTAAAAAGTTCAGGTGATATTATCGCTTTCGAGCATAAAGGTGATAGATGGGATATTGAACCAAAAACTGCTTTTTATAATTGGTTGTATTTAAATGTGTTGAATTTGAATAGCAACCTTAAAAATCAAGTGTTAGAGTATGATGCCTTTACAGATATTGAGTTTAATCCCAAGAAATCTTTTAGTTGTCAAGCAAATGCTATTGCACTATACGTCTCACTAAGACGAAATAAGATATTAGAAGACAGTGATAGTATTCCCAATAAAAAGGATTTTCTACAATTAGTTGGCAGATCCAAAGATAATAAAGGTGAAATGCAAGATATGTTTAAGTGAGTTTTCTTAAAGTGTTGTGATTAAAAGTTATCTCCATTGACGCATCAGCCAAACTGTGACTAAATAAGAGTAAGCTGAGCTAAGACACTATTGATGTTACCTTTAATATCGCTTTTAATAAAAAATGTCAGCCGTACAAGGAGTGTACTATGTCTACTATGATTACCGATCGTACCTATCGCATTGCGCGTGAAAACACACAAGCGATGATTATCGATGTACAAGAGCGCTTAACGCCGCACATTTATGACCATGAAAATATTTTAAAAAAAATAGTAACGCTGATCAAAGGTCTGCAGGCGCTCAACATTCCTATTATGCTCAATGAGCAGTATAAAAAAGGTCTAGGCGATACGTTACCCGAGATACGTGATGTATTAGAAGGTGAGAATGCCAAAAGCTTCGAAAAAGTGACCTTTAGCGCCTGTGATAATAATGACGCATGGCACTATCTGGCGCAGCAGAATCGTAGCACTATCTTGTTATTCGGTGTTGAGGCACACGTCTGCGTGCTCCAAACAGCGCTCGATTTACTTGATAACGGTATGCAACCAGTCATTATTGGTGATGCAGTCGGCTCACGTTTTCCTTATGATAAAAAACAAGCCATTCGCCGTATTCGCCGGGCAGGTGGAGTGATTACCACCGTTGAGACTATTTTGTTTGAGCTGTGCCGAAGCAGTCAAGACCCTGCTTTTAAAACCATCAGTCATTTAGTCAAATAATTGACGCAGCCCGTCGCAGTTATTTGAATGAGATAGCGCTTGATAAAATAAGCGCTATTTTGCTTTTCATCAGAGAAAAATATGTCTTTAAACAAACCTATGTCATTCACCAACGCCTCGCTCACCTCAAACATCGATATCGATGATGTCACGCATTTTTTACTGGAATTAGATGCACTCAAACGTATCAATCGCCGCAGCTACGTGACACAGACCACTCGTCATGAAAACTCTGCTGAACATTCTTGGCATTTAGCGATGGCATGTTGGTCTATTGCTGAGTTATTTGAGCTGGATGTTAATCATGAGAGCGTACTCAAGATGGCGTTGGTCCATGATTTGGGCGAGATTGATGCGGGAGACACCTTTTTGTATGCCAATACGCGACGTGATGCCCATATCGAAGAGCGCGCTGGTATCGCTAGATTGCAACGCGAGCGGGGCAATGGTATTAGGGACTTGAGTGAGGTTTGGGAGGCGCAAGAGACAGGCAGCAGTCAAGAGGCTCAGCTGCTTCGCGTGGTTGATCGTTTATTACCATTTTTGCTAAACCTAAATACCAATGGCAAAACGTGGATTGAGCTTGGCGTCACGCGCACCCAAGTGGCGGGCGCGCACGCCTTTATTAAAGACAGTTTTCCAGCCATTCATGACTGGCTGTCGAAAAACATTGAATACGCGACCCAGCAAGGATGGTTGATTGATGAGTAAGTGGATAAAATCTCTATAAATGACAGACACATAAAAGCCCAGTAACACGTCGTCATCCACGTAGCACTGGGCTTTTATGTCGTGATTACAGCGCAAGCTTATTTGCTATTAGTGACCCCTAATAACTGTCCCATTTTTACAAAACTGTTGGCTTGCATCGTCTCTTGCCAGTCAGCTTTTGCCGCTTTTGGTAGCACGACAATAGCAGTGGAACCCAGATAAAAACGCCCAAGCTCATCACCTTTCTCAAAACGCATATCGTGATTCGCTTCTTGTATGTCCTCAGTACGGGCGATCTTGCCTGTCGCCACTGTCTCAATACCAGCGACGATCATCGCGCCAACCATCACAACGGCCGCTTTGCCATACTGGGTATCAAACATACAGACCAGACGCTCATTACGCGCAAACAAGTCGGGCACGTTAGCAGCGGTGGTGGTATTGACAGAAAACAGCGTGCCAGGCACATAGCGAGTCTTGGTCAATGTACCCGCAAATGGCATATGGACGCGGTGATAGTTACTGGGTGCTAGATAAACGGTCGCAAAACTGCCGTCGGCAAAATAACGACCATCTTCGCTATCAGCCAGTAATTGCCCAACGTCATAATAACGCCCTTTTGCTTGAAACACTTTATGGTCGTCAATCTGTCCTAGTTGAGAGATAATACCATCAGCAGGACTGACAATGCCCTCAGCCGTGTTGTCGATAGGGCGCGCATCTTCTTTTAACTCACGCGTAAAAAAATCATTGAAGCTCTCATAAGCGTTGAGACTTTGGCGCTCATACTCATCCAAGCTGACATTGTAGGCTTTGGCAAAGCTACGAATAAAGGTACGTTTGACATAAGGATGACGGCTGGCGGCCAAACGCCCTGCGACTTTACTCAGCTGCTGCTGCGGGACAAGCTGTTGTAAGGTGGTGAATAAATTCATAATAAGGCTACCAAAATAAAGTTTAGTGTAATCATTAATAGGCAAGTGAATGGCTATATTTTATCATGGACAGCCGTGTATTGTATGACCATAATCTGTAAGGAATCAGTAAATGAAAGCACTTATACAACGAGTACACTGTGCGAGTGTCACCGTCGATGAGCATTGTGTGGGTAGCATCGAGCAGGGGATATTGGCGTACATTGGCTTGGGTCCCGATGATACCCTCCAAACCGCACAGCGCATGATTGATAAAATCCTGACGTATCGTATTTTTGAGAATGACGACGATCCTGCCAAATACGGTAAACTGGATAAAAATGTCCAGCAAGTGGGTGGTGGATTGTTACTGGTTTCACAATTTACCTTGATGGCAAAAACAGACAAAGGTCGTCGGCCTGACTTTGGCGGGGCAATGCCACCTCATGCGGCACAAGCCTTATTTGCTCAATTGGTCGAGTATGCAAAGACTCAGCACTCTACCGTTGCTACTGGTCAGTTTGGCGCTGACATGCAAATTGAGAGCATCAATGATGGACCGATAAACTTTTTATTAGATGTAAATTAAACCACCGAAGTGCTTTAGAGCATGAGAAATTTAAACGATCACTGTCATTAAGCTGTCACAATTAATCCGTTTAATAGATAGAAGCTGACGAATATGTATTGTCTTTTTACCTGCTAAACTTTGTCCTCTAACACTGAGATGCCATATGTACAATGAGCAAATTTTGATTGTTGAAGATGAACCTGCCATTCGTGAGATGGTCGTCATGACATTGGAGATGGCGGGATTTGATAGCCTGCAAGCCGCTGATGTGTCTGAGGCGCACCAGCAAGTGGTCGACCACAGGCCTGCGCTGATTTTGTTGGATTGGATGCTACCTGGCGATAAGAGTGGTGTGGATTTTTGTCGCATGCTCAAAAACGATGAGTTGCTCTCTGAGATACCAGTGATCATGCTAACAGCTAAAAGCGAAGAAGACAGCAAAGTGCATGGCCTCGATGCGGGCGCCGATGATTATATGACCAAGCCTTTTTCTACTCGTGAATTGGTCTCTAGAATCAAAGCGGTATTACGTCGTAGTAATGCACTCAGTAGCGACAAGTCTATCGAAATCGGAAAACTAAGCTTAGATCCAAAAAGTCAGCGTGTGACCGCTGCTGGTAGGGTCATTGACGTTGGACCTACTGAGTATCGATTGTTGGCATTTTTTATGAGTCATCCAGAGCGTGCTTATACGCGCACACAGTTGCTGGATCAAGTATGGGGCGGCAATGTTTATATTGAAGACAGAACCATTGATGTCCATATCAAGCGTTTGCGTACATTGCTGCGCCCTCACGATTGCGATACTTTGATACAGACTGTACGCGGTACAGGCTATCGATTTTCTAGCCTTATTGAGCCAAATTAATCTGGTATAAGCCATGTCAATCTAAGGCAATGGATAGTGGTAAGGATGAGAAATGGATAAGATGGCACCCATACAAAATAAGCAAAATACATTAGAGTCGATCTCCCAGCAGAATACAGCGGAGCAACTGCAAAAAATCAGAAGCGCACTACGAGCACTACGAGATGCGGTGATCTTGCTCAATGATGACGATGGTCTAGAGTGGTGGAATCAAGCGGCGCAAGATTTGCTATCGTTGCAGCCCATTGATAAAGGTCAAAGTATTTTTGATTACATTACGGTACCTGAGTTTCGGCAGTATTATAAAAACACCACGCTGCCCAACGACGGTGTGCATCTCGAGTCGTGGCGTGATCCCAGTCGGTATCTAAAGTGTGAGATCACGCCTTTTGGAGATGAGAAGCTGTTGTTTATTTATGATGTGACCCGCTTGCGGCATTTAGAGCAAATGCGTCAGGACTTTGTGGCCAATGTCTCGCATGAGCTGCGCACACCCTTGACCGTGATGATGGGTTATCTAGAAAACTTCTCAGATCAGCCAGATATGCCACCGAAGTGGCGACGCGGTTTTGAGCTGATGACCCAGCAGACTGCGCGTATGAATAGAATTGTAAATGACTTACTGCTGTTGTCTAAGATAGAGATTGAAGAGGCTCACGAGCTCAATTACATAAATATGACCAAACTGTTGACCAATATCTATGACGATGCGCAGGCTTACAATCAGGCCTACAAACACATCATTCATCTGCATATAGATACTTATGATGGGCTATATGGGTCAGAGATGTATTTGAACAGTGCGTTGTCCAACTTGGTGATTAATGCGATCAAATACACACCGAAAGGCGGCAATATTACCATCAGTTGGACGCGGACGGCAGATGGTTGTCGATTTGCTGTCGAAGATGATGGCCTTGGTATCGCACCTCAGCACATTGCCCGTTTGACAGAGCGCTTTTATCGTATCGATAAAGGTCGCAGCCGTGCGACAGGCGGTACGGGGTTAGGGCTAGCCATTGTAAAGCACGTCTTGCACCAGCATGAGGCACACTTGCAGATTGACTCAGTAGAAGGGGCGGGATCGACATTTAGCGCGGTGTTCCCAGCAGCTTGTGTGCGCTCTGCGTCTACGGATTAAGGATACGCGCTCTGTTAATAAGCGGTCTTTGAACGTGCTAAATAGTGCGTTGCAAACGCTACTCTTTTTGCAAAAGCGGATAAGGGTTCACCGCGCTACCATTAATATAAATGCCGTAATGCACATGGGGCGGTGTGCCTTTTGCGTTGCCACTGTCACCCACATAACCGATCACCTCGCCTTGGTTGACCCAGTCATTGGGAGCGATGTCGGCATAGTCTTCTAAATGCGCATAATAGTGCCCTGCACCGCCCGGCCCTACGACCACGACCACACGACCACCTAAATTATTCTCGCCAACTTTGCTGACGATACCTTGGGTTGTCGACTGAACAGGGGTGTGGCGAGGTGCAAAAATATCGATGCCTTCGTGGGAGCGCCCTTGACTACGCGCTGCGCCCCAAGTGTCTGTCAGGTTTTGCTCTGGGAGTGGGCTGGGTAAGCTATTCTCTGTGGGCAGCGCTTGTTGCAACAGACTCAGCTGCTGCCATTTGGCGACCACAAATGACTGGGTTTGCTGGCTAATGCTCGGTAGCAGTTTGTCCAAGACAAATAATAGCGCTAGCAGTAGCGTGGCCTTGATCAGTATGCTGATCACACGACTGAAAAAAGAGGGCTTTGATTGCGGGATTTTTTCATCTGCTGGCATCGATATCTCTTATATATATTTTATTGCCTGATTCAACATTATATGGGTGTGGCCGATTAACGTGTGTATAGCATTGTTATATCAGCATTTTAACCTCATAAATATAACGCTTCTTTTAAAACACAATTTTTAAAATACAATGGCTGTTATTGATGGCTGACTCTTTATGACTGATTTTTTTATGGCTGCCACAGCGCTTATTATTGACACCGAAACCGATCAAGGGCGTGATCCACGGCCTATCCAAGTTGCGACTATTAATGTAGCGACGGGCTATGAGTGGATGCAATACTTTAACAGCGGCCGCTCAATATCACCTACTGTCATCAAGGTGCACGGCATTACCGATGAGGATGTCGCAGGGCTTGAGCGTTTTGATTTGGCTGAGTTTGAATTACCAGCGTACTTAATTGGCCATAATGTCCGGTTTGATTGGCGGGTGATTGGCAGCCCATCTACTAAGCTGATTTGTACCGTAAAGCTTGCGCGTGCCGCCTTTCCAGAATGGAGCGCTTATGGTCAGTCTAAGTGTATTGAGCAATTATTGGGCGAGGGCGAGGCGAGTGCAATAACGATGGCCGCCCATGACGCGTTAGGGGATGCACGGATGTGCTATCTGCTCTATCAGGCATGCTGTGAGCGTTTGGCGATTGCACCGACCGATTTTGCAGCGGCACATGCTATCTCGAATACCGCCAATCCAGTGAGTAAAATGCCCTTTGGTAAATATAAAGGCAAGCCCATCAAAGAGGTGCCCATCAGCTATGTTAGATGGATGATGGGCAATATTCATAACATGCAGCCATCGCTTTATTCTGCGTTGACGAAGCGCATCAATGCAGAAAAAGGCGCGAAGGAATAAATAGCGTTATTTGAATTGAGGACACGCCCTAAAACAAATACGAGATTATGGCTGCTTATCTAACCAATCTACTGCCATCTGCCACAACTCTGGCGCTTTGGTGTGGGTTTTACTACTAAAATAACGCATGTGTCCGATGTGGCTCAGGCCGAAGTCTTTAGGGTATAAAAAACGTTTTTCCACGGGCATTTTTGTAAACACCCGTATCATATCGTCCATATTTTTACTATTGGCGATATCATCATCGCTAAAGCCTAACCACAATGCTGGCGTGTTTATCTCATCATAAAAATGCGTGTGGATGCTCTTGCCAAACGCCGTCTTGATATAACCTGAGCCGTTGCACCATTCACGCCACTGACGAGCAACCCCGCGTGGCAATGGTTCGCCCATACCGACTTTATCCGCAGGCGTGTAACCCAGCGTTAGGTTGGCCAGTGGAATAAACGCGTCCATAAAGCCCATTGCTTTGAGCTTGTAAGGCATGTCCATATTTTTGATGCAGCCTGAGGAGCAGGCGACATTAAATACGGACGTAATGGCCTTGTAGTTTGGCATTAAACCAAGCAGTTGACCGCCCGCGCTATGACCGATGAGGTGATAAGAAGCATCGGCAAATTCATCTTGCAATGCATCGAGCACGGCTGGCATATCGTGGCGACCCCAGCTGATGAGTGAGGCGTCACATTTTGCCAAATCGGTTGAAAGTGATTCACCAACTCCTTCATTGTCAAAGGTCAGCACACCAAAGCCATTTTTTGCTAAATAAGTTGCAAAGTTGTGGTAAAACTGACGTTTGATACCCGTTGCTGGCGCTATCATAACGGCTGTTTTTACCTGTGTCTTAGGGCGATAGGTTGTCGCTGCTAAAGGGTGATTACGCGCGGTCATGATACTCAGTGAGTAGGTGTCAATATCAGCACCAGCATCGTTATGGTGCTTGTCTCTAGAGCTTAGTCGCCCTATAGAAGGGGGAGTGCGAGTGTTATCCATGGTGTTACCTTAAAGTTTTTTATTGTTTGTTAGCGTAGAGAGTGACGGTTTACTTGACATAATTTATCAATGCTCAGCGCCAAAAATGTCATAATTGTGTAGAGATAAATCGTTGCTACCACGTGGTAGTATCGCTTATGTTAAGATAAATGCTGGTAAGCCAGGCGATCAAATATGACTTCTAAGTTCTATGTGATTTATCCTCGATGACACTGTCCACAAATATTTGAATGCATATCCTGTTTTAAATATTTAACACGCTTTAATAAATATGTCGCCATCAGCAAGCACTCGTAAAAACAATTGAAATGAAAATTAAGGACGTTATATGCAAATGAAAATTAATAATGATACTTATGAGGTCATTACTAGCCAAGACATTACCAATATTGAAAAAGCAGTCGATAAAACAACCTTGATGATGCCACTGGTGGCGGTTTATTGTGGCTCACGTTTGGGCAACAGTGAGGTGTATGAGCAGGCTGCTCGTGAGCTGGGCCTTGCCTTGGCAGATAATGGTTTGGGTCTGGTCTACGGTGGGGCGAGTATCGGGCTAATGGGGGCGGTTGCTGATGAGGTTATCCGCGGCGGGGCGCAAGCCGTGGGGGTGATTCCCACCTTTATGCTCAAGCACGAAATTGCTCATGAACAGCTGACCCGCCTGCATTTAACCGATACCATGCACACGCGTAAAACAGTGATGGCAGAGTACGCCGACGCTTTTATTACGTTGCCAGGCGGGCTTGGGACGTTAGAAGAGATTATGGAAATTGCCACATGGCGACAGTTGTATCAACATGAAAAGCCGATGATTATCCTTAATATCAATGGCTTTTATGATCGTATGATTGAGCATCTAAAATACACCGCTGAGCAGGGCTTTATGAAGCAAGAAGATCTTGAGCGTTTGGTGGTTTGCAACACCATCAATGAAGCCATTGACCTGCTAAAGACAGTGGTCAAGATAGACGACACCGTCGACACGGAAAAAATGGCTGGTAGTGAAAGCTAAAACCTAGCTGTGATTGTGTAAACCATGATGAAATCCGTTATATAGCGATAAGACAAAGACAAAAGGGCAGCAGTAGTCAATGATTGATTACTGCTGCTCTTTTTTGTTTTATTAGCAGCCTATAGGAGCAAAACACATTAGAGCGTTAGGTTTTATCTGATAATAAGTTATCTAGCGCTTTTTCGCGAATACCGTGGTTCACATCCGCCATCGCTGGCGGAAATCCGCGCTCTTCAGCGAGCATGCGGGCGACTTTGTCAATACCCAAGCTATTATTGTGCACAAGATAAGACCATTCATGGGCATAACGATTGCGGTTGGCGGGCGTGTCATTATCAATCAACCCAAGCGCCGTCAACTCGTCCACAATCTGATCGGCAGCAATTAAGGTCGATGACGCTTTAACATTTTCAGCGCGGGCGTAGCGTATATTAGAATACAGACTCACATCAGCAACTCGTAACGTATCGTCTTGACCGGGGATTTGTTGCCCACCATATAAGGCGTTACCGACTGTGCGCGCACTATGGAACGTCGGTACAAACTCCGCTATATGATTGATGGCTTGCTGGCTACGCGCTTGTAGCGGTGCTTTATCCCAGCCCTCTTCGATATAATGTACGTATTGCTGAGGCAACTCTGGTTGGGCGCTGTCTTGACTAGAAGCGACCAGTCCGTCATCGAATAGGGTGATGAATTTACTCATACCATGTATTTGAAAATATCCGCCTGGATAAGGGGTAAGCTGCGCCATACCTGCGGGTGTACCGCGATTACCATAAACAATAATCTCCGGTATCTGGCCGCCATTATCCTCCCAATGCGTAATATAAGAAGACTTAAACTCGACCATGCGGGTGACTTTTACGCCGACCATATCGTCGATCACGCCAGTACGAAAGCCACACGCGTTGATTAAGTAGTCTACCTCGATGGACTCAGATACAGAGTCGGAACCAGCCGCTTGCTGATAGTCGATGCGCCATTTGGTGACATGGTGATCCGCGTTTGAGCAGTTTTCACAATCGACCGGCAGGACTTGCTTAACCTGAGTATCAGTAAAGACGTGAGCATGCTCATCACCTTCTAACGCCAACTGAGCAGAGGCAGCTAAACGAAAAATATTCCAACCATACTCTTGTACGACAATCAGCGGAAACTTGACTTTGCTTAAATCCAAATACTTCGCAACCGGTATCATCCATTCGTCAACGGTACTTGGCACAGTGACTTGCTCACGTTCAGCCAGTTCAGTCAGTTGTTCATGACTATATAGTTGATAGTAGTTCTCAGGCTCACCCAGTACTTTATTGTTGCTATCTTGGGAAATAAGGTCGCGATAAGCGTCTGTCAATATATCAAGGCGTGGCAACAAGTCCTCGGGCAGGCCTTCATCACGAGTGGGGACGGCAAACACAGTGGGACGTACATCGATGGTATAAGGATAAAGACGCAAGATATCGATACACTGTTTGAGGAGCGCAACGCAGTCCTCATCAGGAATCTCACGATAAAGATTGCCACCCGCATGCAAATGACACATCGGCGGCCCATCGATAAGCGACTTATTTTTTTCAAATAAGTAAGTTTCAAGCCCTAGCGCGGCTAGGCGAATAGCAATGGTTGCGCCTGCCGTCCCACCACCAAGAATGCCGACGCGTTTGCCGGAATGAACGGGTTTTTTATTAGTAGAGTGAGTCATTATCGTTGTTGTATCCTTGATAGCATCCCCATCAGGTCATGCTCGGCGTATTCATTAATGAGTTTGTGAGTGCTGATATGCGTGCAAAGCGCGTCAAGTTCAACACTTATATTAAGCCGCAATGGTCACATCTATCACTGTTTAGTAATTCTTAATTTGCGTGACGATATTCTACGAAAAACTACAAGAAAAGTAACGGCAAATACGTAAGAAGATACATGAGTTTTGTCAACGAATAGAGACGGTTTTATCAGTGATAGAGGAGTGGCGGCAAAATTAAGCTCATTAGTACAAAATGGACAATAGCAAACCGCAATAAATATTTGCATACGCTTCACCTTGTTATTAGAACTGGGTGGAGAGCTGACGTCTGTACCGTTAAGGCGCTCGTTTACCCAATTGTTAAGAATGATACGCTTTTGTAAATTCGGGAGTGGATAGAGACGACTCTTTAAAAGCATGTGCTATATTAAAACGGCACAAAGCTAGGTTCAAACCGCTCTTTATTGCCCTCATAGGTGATAAACGATAAAAAGACATTCAAATAAAAATTTACGATGACAATGACAACGATAAGGAAGTTACTATGAAACGTGTGCTTATGTTATCCGCGCTCACTGGTGTTTTGACGCTTAGTGGGTGTTCAACGTTAAACAATGTATTCGGGAATGATGATTCTGGCATGCATGAGGTGCAAGCCACCACGACAAATACGGCGCCAGTAGCCAGTAAAAACGGCGTACTAGTCGATGCCACTAACCATATGACCTTGTATACTTTTGACAAAGATTCTATGAATAAATCAGAGTGCGGTTCTGCATGTTTGTTGGTGTGGCCGGCGTTTATGGCGCCTAGTAACGCACAAGCTTCTGGTCAATTTTCAGCGTTTCAACGTGAAGACGGCAAATACCAGTGGGCAGTGAATGGCAAGCCTTTATACTTCTATGCCAATGACACAAAAGTTGGCGACCAAAATGGCGATAACAAACTTGGCGTTTGGCATGTCGTTAAAACCAACTAATGCGCCGCCCATACGTGAGATTTATGATTGAGCCGAATCAAAAAAGCAACCATCAAAGTGGCTGCTTTTTTATTTTAATCAGAGAGAGTAACGTTCTTTTTTAGTCTAAAAGCTAGGACTATTTTGCTTTTTTCTCTACTAACTCACCATCTATTTGAATAGGCACGCTGGTAGTAACGCCTTGAGAATACGCATCCATACCATAAGCCGTACGATCGATAGTCCCTGTCGCACGGAAGCCGATAACAGGCTCATTTGTCATTGGACTGTTAGCGACTTTCTTTAACGTTAGGTTAAGCGTTACTGGTTTGGTTTGACCCAGTAAAGTGAAGTCACCGGTTACTTTTGCTTGTTGTGGGTTTATAAAGTTAACCTGTGTCGATTTAAAGCTCATGGTAGGATATTTTTCAACATTGAAAAACTCATCGGTTTTTAGATGCTCGTCACGCGCTTTCCAAGCAGTGTCAATACTGTCTGTATCAATGACAAAGTTAAGCTGGGCTTGGTTTGGGTTTTTAAGGTCAAATTGTACGGTACCCTCTACATCACTAAAGTGTCCCATAACGGTAGAAAATCCCATGTGTTCAACAGAAAAGCCGACGCGAGTATGCGAGTCGTCTAACTGCCATTGACTCGGAAGTGCAGCACTAGCCATGGTAGTAACAGCAAGGGTGGAGCTGACTAGCAGGGCTTTTGCGGTGTTTTTCATTGCAGCGTTTATCATTAGCGTATCCTTATTGAGTGTGCATTAATTGAGCGTTCATTCATGACGGTCGTTTATTGATGTAGGCTAATAATTAGTAGAGAAACCCTTATCATACCAAAGCAGTCAGGGGGAGATAGTAGGTAGTCACTTACCTCATTACCCATGTCCTTTGTGAATGACAAACGTCTCCCTATAAACTACTATTATTAAATTAATCTATAACATTAGATAAGATTGGTTACCTTATCTAATGGAATATTGTACTGGTATAAACCGCATATCTCAATACCGCGGTTGTTTTGCTGACAACTTATCACATATAACCCTCATAACTGCTGCTTGCATAGAACGTCGAAAACCGTTAAAATCGCGTTTTGATTTTCCCGCTGGGGAAAGGCTAAGTGAGCAGGGGTGTGGTGCTCTGTGCTGGAATAAGCCAGTGACGCAGTTGCCATACTTATAAATGTCCTTAGTGCCTCAGTTACGTATGTCATTGCTGGTTTGACCCACCATAAAGATGGTGTAAAAATCACGCTACATACATCGGACCTAGAGAGTTTATTATGCGTAAAGATATCCATCCTAATTACCAAGAAGTTTTGTTCCATGACACTAACGCTGACGTGTTCTTTTTGACTCGTTCAACCGTTAAGACGAAAGCCACTCGTGAATACGAAGGCACAGAATACCCATACTACCCACTTGATATCTCAAGTGCGTCGCATCCGTTCTATACTGGCGAGCAGCGTAAAACCTCTACTGAAGGCCGTGTTGCTAGCTTCAACAAACGCTTTGGTGCATTCGGTGGCCGTAGCAAGAAAGCCGCTGATTCTGCTGAATAATTTACACTTATTGTGTAAAGGTCGTTCGCTAAACCATAAAAAACCGCTGATGAGTCAGCGGTTTTTTATTGGGTGGTTAAAAGTAAATCCCCCCTGTTTTACAGCTAGAAAACTAAGACGTGGAAGCATCAAGCACCTGAATGATTCGTTCGGCCACCTGCTGCGCCCAGTAACCATACATGAGGCTGCTAGGATGAAAACCGTCACTGGCAAACATGACTGCGATATCAATTGGCTTGCCATTAGCGTGCTCTTCTATCATCCGTGGAAAGTCGGTTGCCATATAGGTGACGCTGTCATTAGCAGCACACTCTTGCTGCAATACCTTGTCAAGAATTGAGGCTTTTGCGCCAACAAAGTTATTGAGCGGGGCCGGTATCGCCGGCATTTGTGCCATCGGCGGTAGACTTAAAAAAATCAGTTCGCGTACGCCAAATTTACGCTGAGCGATAGCAATGATGTCTTTAATTTGCTGTTGCCATTTATGCACAGAGACGTTAGAGGTCGTGTCATTCACCCCGACACTCAGTACCATCACATCAACAGGCTGGCTGGGCGGAGGTAGGATATATAGCCTACGCAAGATATCAAAGCTGGTATGGCCAGTGGTCGCTTGCAACGACCAGACCAGCTCATCAAACTGAGTATAAATATCGGACTGCTGCGCTAATATGGGAATCAGCTTACCGACTAGCGCCTCTTGCTGGGTCTGACTACCAACCCCCGCTGCTGCCGAGTCACCAACAATCATGAGATTTAGGGTTGGCTTACGCTTATTTTTGGCCGTAATGGTAGCTTCTGGTAATGACACATGACCGTGCCTTTCTCCATTTGGCTCAGGTAGGCGTACGGTATCACGCTTGATTTTGCGCCCTTGATACAGGTACACAGGGGCGAGGAGCACATCTCTTGCGACAGAGGTTACTTTATTGCTATTTATCATATTGCTACCATCCTGCACGCTCCCGAATAGTGGTAAGACTGTCGTCGATTAATAATTCACCATCGATATAGACATCCCGTAGCAGATTGTCAGAAACTGTGGCCAACGCCTCAGCTTTGATGGTTTTTAGTGCGCCGCTGCTGTCTTTTATCAAGGCTAAGCGCCCTTTTTTTGAGCGTTTAGAGCGGCTGGTCACAGGGTCTTTGTAGATGTCTTTCCATGCCCCATCGATAGAGATAGCACTGGCTTTCATCGCCCAACTCATGGTGTCGCGATTGACTTGTTGTAGTAAGCCGCCGCCCATACCGAACGTCACGTTGTCAGCGCTAAAGCCTGCTTTCATCACCACATCAATAATCTTACTCAAGCTTTGTGGACTGATGCCATCGCCTTGGATGACGCGTACATAGTCCGGCAGTACTTTATAACCCTTACTATTGATGCTCGTACCAAACTTCACCGCCAAACGCTCTAACGCCTCACGAACCACTTTAGCAGGGTCGCCACTGTCTGGTCTGATGACCAAGGTGCCGCCCATGTTTTTTACCTCGTCTTTTAAGCTGCCACCCCACACATTGTCAATGGCATTCCACAAGTCATAGCTGTCAGAGACGACAGAAAAACTTTTTCCCTTACCACCAAACTGCTCAATCATATTGGCAAAGGCGGCGGTTTCGCCGTCACGTCCCCATGCCGTCATGGTGCTGTGTTCGGCCGCTGGGATAGAAAACGCTGGCATGTCTTTATCCATCTGGTACCAGCGACTGGCAGCAACCAGCGCAGTCATAGAATCGGTGCCAGCAAAATTCACCAAATGCGCCAAACTGCCGAGGGCGACCGATTCTTGGCTAGAAACGCCTCGCGCGCCAAAATCATGCAAACGAAAAGTGAGCGATTCTGTGTTGTCCGCTGACTTCTCCAGCGCTTGACGAATGATGCATTTGCAGTAGTGCGAGACACTAGCGACCGTTGAGGGATACCAAATCGCGCGTAATAGGGCCGTTTCGATATAACTGGGTAGCCAGTAAAACTCAGGATCGGTATTGATGACTTGGCAGACCACATTGGATACGGGCACGATGCTGCCTTCGGGTACAGCTTCGATACGTAGTGGCAAATAACCATTGTGTTTATCGACCAAACGCTCCCAGCCCGCACGGTTAAAGGTCAAGCCATGTGCTTGAATGACCATTTCGGCTTCGTCAATGTCTTGATGCGTGATAGGGGTGCTTAAGTACTCTTTAATAAAGGCTTGTAAACCAAAAAACACCACATCGTAGTCGCCTTTACGCGCTTCAATATAGCTCGACAGATAGTCACTACCGCTTGGGTATTGCACCCAATGTGAGGTTTTATAGCTGTCACTATTGAGTATTAAGTTATTCAAATTACTGGTGTACATCACAGAACTCCTCTGCTTTTAGATACCGCAGCTGCTTTAATGAAGATCAACTGCGGTTAGATTAACCATTGACGTCTATCGGCGTTGGCATAAAAGTATATAAAATAAATGACATAGACTGTCATTAGTGAACCACTGGTAAACAATGTATCAATCGTCAACGACAAAAAAGGCTACAACCCAACCATTTTGGTGATAATTGCATAATGATCTTCAAACATCATTTTGGCATCAAGTTCTGCCAACGGTAACCAAAATGCCTGTGCGGCATCGTCGCCGCCTTTTACTTTTGGTAAGCCTTTTGGGTCGTTTTTAAGTTGAAAATAAAATGCTTGCGTAATCGTGCGACCGCGTGCTGAACGATAAGGATCGTCAAAGGTATGCTGACTGTGGCAAGAGCCACGCAAAACGGGCTCAGGTACTTTAAGTCGGGTCTCTTCGCGTAGCTCGCGGATACACGCATCAAACAGCGTCTCTTTTGGATTGATAAAACCACCTGGTAGTGCCCATAGTCCACGTCCTGGCATGCTACGGCGCTCGACTAACAAGATATGCCCTGACTGCACAATCAAGGCATCAGCTGTCATAAAGGTAGGAGGATAAGGCGCAGACTCCCACTGTCTTTTGTATTTATCAATAAAATCGGCTTCTTCATGCAGCTGTTGGTATTCATCTGTTTTTTTAAAATCGTTCAAGACCTTGCGCGTCGATTCTGGGGTGCGCTCAGGCGTTGGGGTCGCGCCCATCAGGTAGCTGTCACGAATAGGAGTGGCGGACAGGTTGTGGTAATTGGGGACAGAAACCGACGCCCAGTTTGGAAAGAGCGACAAATAATACGATGAGCTGTCTTTTGAATGGCCAATCAAACCGATGTCAGCTTGCAAGTCGCCTGTGACAGATTTTACCCCAGCTTGCACATATTGCAGCCAGCGCGTGTCATTATAGAGCGCATCGTCTAACCCAACGCAGTGAATACGCGCGGCTTCCTCTGCAGAATATGCGCCCTTAATCATGGCGGCACGCTCAGCCACGCTAAATGGGTTGCGTAAGCTACGTGGAAGGTTAGCTGAGCCGATAAGCATAATCACCTCATCCGAGCGTTTTAATGCCTCGTCGATGACCGCTTTATGCCCTCGATGAAACGGCTGAAAACGTCCGATAAACACCAAGTAATGATAGTGTTTATCGTTTTTCTTATCTGAATGTTGTTCTGATGAGTCACTCATATGCGCCAATTTCCTACTACTCAAGTTTCATTGGTTAAAAATAAGTTAATGCGGCCAATACTGACACAGCCCATCACTGGCTGACAAGTGTAAAGTTGTTTAGAGGTGTGATGATGTGATAAGCGTAGAAAAAGGTCTTTCTCGTTTTGGCAGTCATACATAGTTAATACACTTGAAAATAGGTACAGTGCTACTGGTATCAATCTCCCTTGCGTGCTGTGCCTACGCCGCTCGATGCGACGCGCAATCAATACCAGTAGCACGCAGCATAGTGTGGGCCTCTTTTATTTAGTATTGCTATAAGCTGTCTGGCAGACCACACGGCTTTGTTCGTTAGATGTTGAGGGCGCTTGATAACGCTTGCCGTTGTCTTTATATAGAGGGGTGACGTATCAATGACCAAACAAGCTGTTTTTACCGTAGTACTTTTTATACTTTCGTTGCTTAAGCGGCTTTTTTGCTTAAGTTGCGTTGCTTAAGTGGGTTAGATAAAGCCATTAAACACTAAGTGTCATTAAATAATAAGTGTCATTAAAAAAACCGATATGAGTCATTAGGTATCGCTGTGCTTTAAATCACAGTGGCGCAGTCGGAATTATCGTTTAAGTGCGGTATAATGGTCGCCATAGATTTTTAAAAACGTGATAACAACGGCAGTCAGGGCTTCAAGCCGATAGGCCGCGATAATTGATAATCCCCATAAATCACATCAAACCAAATTCAAGATATAACCACATTCACGACACAGTAGCCCTGATAGATATCGCATTTGTGTCATAACGTATAGGAAATATTATGAGTGAGCACAACCAAGCTGATAGCCAGTTGGACCAGTCAGCAGACTATGAGTCAGCGCTAGATACTGAGCAAACTGAAGCAAAAAGCAATATTACGATTACCGAGTCAGCCCAAGGATATTTGGCGGAGTTATTATCTAAGCAGGATACCGATGGTATCGGTGTGCGTATCTTCGTTGAGCATCCTGGTACCCCGCGTGCAGAGTGCTGTATGGCGTATAACCAGCCTGGTGAAGAAGACAGCGCTGATCTGCGTTTTACGTATGCTGATTTCTCTGCTTTTATCGAGGCGGCATCAGTTCCTTATTTAGAAGACGCGGTAATTGATTATAATAAAGATCGTTTCGGTGGTCAGCTGACCTTCCGCGCGCCAAACTCTAAAGTACCCAAAGTGGGCGCGGATGCCAGTGTGGAGGAGCGCATCAATTACGTGTTGCAATCAGAGATTAATCCAGGTTTAGCCGCGCATGGTGGTGACGTACAGTTGCTTGAGTTGATCGATGAAGAAGGTGTTGGCCTGACGGCTGTATTGAAGTTCGGTGGTGGTTGCCAAGGTTGCTCAGCGGTTGATATGACGTTGCGTCAAGGTGTGGAAGTGCAGCTAAAGCAGCAAATACCCGAGCTGACTCAAGTGATTGATGATACTGACCACACGCGTACCGAGAATGCCTACTATAAATAAAGGCTAACTGGCTGCTATCAATCGATAAGTATGTCCATTATATTTTTCACTTATAACTTTTTGTCATTAAGTGCTGAATAATTGGCTGTTCTTTTCATAAAGAAGTTGAGTTATGATTAACTCAGCTTTTTTTTGTGTCTATTGTTTAGTAATAGGCGTTTTAATAGGAATTTTTCAGCGTTTTTTGCTGTTTAAGTATTTAATTGATAGTGAATGAACATAAGGAGCACAATATGAGTGACGGACAACCGACTAAGCAAAATGAGCATACCCCGCGTCTTGAGACACTAGCGATTCATGCAGGTTATAGCGTTGAGCCGACCACCAAAGCGGTGGCAGTGCCCATTTATCACACCAGCTCGTATGCCTTTGACAATACGCAGCACGGTGCTGACTTATTTGATCTAAAGGTAACGGGTAATATCTACACTCGCATCATGAATCCCACGAATGCCGTGCTAGAAGAACGCGTGGCGGCGCTTGAAGGTGGTATCGGGGCGCTGGCTGTGGCCTCTGGTATGGCGGCCATCACGTATGCGATTCAGACCATCTGTGAAGCGGGCGATAATATCGTCGCGGTATCGACGCTATATGGTGGTACTTACAATTTGTTCGCTCACGCCCTGCCGCGTCAAGGTATCGAAGTGCGCTTCTTTGATCACAAAAACCCTGAAGCGATTCGTGACTTAATCGATGATAAAACCAAAATGGTCTTTGCAGAGAGTATTGGCAACCCACTGGGGAATATCGTGGATATTCAGGCGCTCAGTGACATCGCTCACGAGTATGGTGTGCCAGTCGTGATTGACAATACAGTCGCCACGCCTGCGTTATGTCGCCCGTTTGAGTTCGGGGCTGATATTGTGATTCATTCATTGACCAAGTACATGAGCGGGACAGGGACGTCAATTGGCGGTGCGATTGTCGACAGTGGTCAGTTTGCTTGGGGCGATTACCCTGAGCGTTTTCCACTATTGAACACACCAGATGCCAGCTATCATGGTGTCAATTTTGTCAAAGACGTGGGCGCGCCAGCCTTTATCGCGCGTGCTCGTGTGGCGCCACTACGTAACACTGGTGCCGCGCTTAGCCCGTTAAATGCCTTTAGTATTATGCAGGGTATGGAGACGCTCAGCCTACGTATGGAGCGTCATGTACAGAATGCACAGGCAGTGGCAGAATACCTACGTGACCACGATAAAATCGCGTGGGTGAAATATGCGGGTTTATCAGACCATCCTGAACATGAACTTGCTCAAAAATACATGAAAGGCACGCCTTCTGCCATTTTGACCTTTGGGGTTAAAGGTGGTCTAGAAGCAGGGGCGCGCTTTATCGATGCGCTACAATTGATTACCCGTCTTGTGAATATCGGTGATGCCAAATCATTGGCCTGTCATCCAGCAACGACGACCCATCGCCAATTAAATGGTCAAGAGTTAGAGCAGGCGGGCGTGAGTGCAGACATGGTACGTTTGTCTATCGGTATCGAGCATATCGAAGACATTAAGGCGGATCTGGCGCAAGCCTTGGCTTCTGCTTAATTAAAGACGGCTTACTTAATGAAGCACATTATTTAAGCAATTCTAGCGAATAAAAAAGCCCATATCGATTTGATATGGGCTTTTTTATTCGCGTCAAACACACGTATACAGTGACTAAGCGGTTAGCACACGTTGAGCGATATCTCTATAATCTTGTGAGGCCAGACGCGGACCGAATTGTTGGATGACTTGTGCGGATACTTCGCTGGCAAGACGCCCACATTCTGGCAAACTATACTGTTGAGATAAAGCATATAAGAAGGCACCAGCGTAGTTATCACCAGCGCCATTGGTGTCGATGACATTGGCCACCACTGGCGTCGCAATATCATGAATCTCAATCTCTGACTCGTCATCAGACCTGCGTGCGATGACTGCACCATTAGCACCATCCGTCACCACTGCTGTTTGGCAGTAATCAAGCAATGCACGTGCGGCGGCTTTGACTTGTTTTTTATCGGTGAACAGCTTGGCTTCTTCACTATTACAGAATATCACGGCAACTTTATTGCCCAGCATATTAAGTAAGCCCTCTTTGGCAAACTTTACCACCGCTGGATCAGCAAAGCTCACGGCGATTTTTGCATTATGAACCCCCGCTTGTTGCCGCAACTGAGTCATCGCTGGTTGAATGCTCTCAGACATAGCCAAGTAGCCTTCTAGATAGAGCCAGTCAGCCTGCATTAGCGCATCAAAATCGACATTGTCGGCCGTGATCTCGCTTGACGTGCCAAGATAGGTCTGCATGGTGCGCTCACCGTCTTCTGTGACGGCGACCACACATGAGCCAGTCACGCCGCCTGCGTGTATGGATTTGTCCGAGGTTGTCACGCCTGCTTCATGCAGGTCTTTTAGGTAAAAGGCCCCTTGAGTGTCATCACCGACACGGCACGCATAAAAAGGCTTACCCCCTAGGCTGGCAAAGGTATACATTGCATTGGCTGCTGAGCCGCCACCCGCTTGTTTTGATGGCTCAATCTCAGCAAGCTTGAAGTAAGCCAGTAGTTGCTGTTGCTCTTCGATACCTGCTAATGTCATATTGCCACGGGTTAGATCTGTCTCTTCCAATGCGGCATCCGACAACACATATTCGTGATCAACCAGCGCGTTACCTATTGCCATTACGTCGTACATTGCTTACCTCTCCTCAATTAATTTGTAAATCTACATCTTTTTTATTATGGACAATTATTCAGCCTGTAACGCAAGCAAGCGCTGATAGAGTGCATTCTTTTTTACGCCCGTAATGTCAGCGGCCAACGCGGCAGCCTTTTTCACTGATAAATCCTCTAACAGACGCTGCAATAGTGCGTCATGAGCGCTGATATCGTCAGCGTCTTTTGCCGCACTGACACCAGCGACGACCACCACGATTTCACCACGCTGTTGGTTGTCGTCTGCTTTTACAAAGTCAACCAAACTGCCAAGTGTACTCTTATGTACTGTCTCAAAAGTTTTGGTCAGCTCACGGCAAAAAGTCACGTCGCGCTCTGCACCAAATATAGTTGCCATGTCCTCTAGGCTGGCGACGATACGATGCGGCGCTTCATAAAATATGAGGGTTTCGGTGCGTGTGTCTAAGGTGGCCAGTTGTTTTTGGCGTCCATGGGCTTTGGCTGGTAAGAAGCCAATAAAGCTAAAACGGTCTGATGGAAGACCTGCGACCGACAGGGCAGCAATAGCAGCAGATGCACCCACGATAGGGGATACCGTAACGCCTGCCGCGTGTGCAGCCTGCACCAATTGATAACCTGGGTCACTGACCAGTGGCGTGCCGGCATCACTGATTAAGGCGACCGAGTAACCTTGCTCGATCATCTCAATAATCTTAGGAGTCTGCACAGCGCTATTGTGCTCATGATAAGCCCAAAGCTTATTGTGGCCTTTTTGTTTGGTCGTCGTATTGGCATCATGGTCAGCATCATGACTCAATAAATCTTTTGTGTCGTCAGTTTTACCGCCTTTGGTCTCAATACCAAAGTGTGACAGCAGCTTACCTGAGGTGCGGGTGTCTTCACAGGCGATAATAGCGACCTGCTTTAAAATATCAATCGCATGCGGGGTCATGTCGGTCAAGTTACCAATCGGCGTGGCAACGATATAAAGACAAGCTGGCATCGCAGTAGGGGCAGACATGAAAACCTCGGGTCGTTAAAAATAATAGTGCGCCATTATAGACAGTCGTTATTTACCGTTTTTTCGGTCAAATAGTGAGTGAATAATCCCATAGATTTTGAGAGTAGATAGCGCAGAAGTGGCTAGTTTAGCATGTTGTGCTATGATAATTCTGAAATGTTAACCAGACCAAGCAACATCATGGCAAATCATAAACCGCTCCATAAAACCTTGACCCTAACCTCACCCACACAGCGTCAGGGCAGTCGGTTTGAGCAGCAGGCATGTGAGTTTTTGCAAGCGCAAGGGCTATGTTTGATTGCACAAAACTGGCAACAGCCAAAAATCGGTGAGCTAGACTTGGTCATGATTGAGACAGGGTCAGCATGGTCAACGCTGGTATTTATTGAAGTTCGTCAGCGGAAGCGTTCAGATTATGGTGATGCGGCGCTCAGCATCACGATGAGTAAGCAACGTAAAGTCATTCAAACCGCCAAGTGTTTTTTGCAGCAGCATCCTGAGTATGCTCATTATGACTGCCGGTTTGATGTCATTGCCTATAACACCACCGGTAAAACATCGCCAAACGAGCAACTGGCAGACACTCAACCAGAATGGCTCAAAGGCGCTTTTATAGCGAGCGCATGGTAATAGAGGCTGGCAAGCCATGACCGTTACCAAAAACCTAACCGCCACTCGCAAAAATTAAGTAAAGTAGCTACATTCAACGCTACTAGATTAAGACTTGCTCACTTAACCGAGTTTATATAATCGTCACAACCATGCTCTAAGAGGTAAACTATGACACGTCTGCATTTGCGCACGGCTATTTTTGGTTCATCACGTCGCACTGCGATAGGGGTGATGTTGATGGCTAGTGTGGTCAGTACTGGCTGTACCACCAACTATTTAACCAACAGTACTGAAGGAACTTATGGTGTGCCAATGACTGAGCGCACCATTCCGCAGCGTCTGCTTGATCGAAGTATTGAACACACGGCCAAAATCAATGTTTATGGCTTAAGAGAAGATCTGCAACAAACCAGTCGTATGGGCATCGATAGCTTCAACAGTGAAGTGTTACTGACAGGCGAAGTACCGACTGAAGCGATCAAAGCAGAAGTAGAAAAAGTCGTCAACTCTATGCCAGATGTGCGCCGCGTCTATAACGAGCTGGAAGTGAGTGCCTCAAAAGGCTATAGCTCGACTGTCCATGACGGTTATATCACCTCAAAACTACTGGCAAAAGTGGCCACAAGTGATGGGGTTAAAGCGTCACAGATTAAAGCGGTGACCAATAATGGGGTGGTTTATATTATGGGGCGTATGACCCCTACTCAGCAGAGTTACTTAATTGATATCGCCAATAGCACGGTTGGGGTGACAGAGCTGGTGTTACTGACGACGGTCGTCGATAATAGGGGCATCAAAATCGGTGAAGACGATATTATGTATGAGAATAATTTGGCCAGCCCTGCCGCAGTGCCAGTAGTCGAAGGTGGAGCAGTGTCGAGCGCCAATAATGTACCCACATCAGACGTTACTAGTACTGCGACGCCGATTATCCTCACAGAGGAAGAGGCTACTGTTGACCAGTCGTCATCAAGCCCATACATTGATCTTTATCAGGGTCAGTAAAGGCCGTTGCGTAAAAGTCGACTTGAGATAAAAACCTCGTGATAAAAAATGTTGTTATTGAATGCTGGTGTTTATCAAGCAGATAGAGCAACAGCTTGTCACACAGTCGATTTATTTTAAACAGAGTAGAGTCCTTACTTCGTGTTTATAGTAGCCAATAGCGTAGGATTTTCAATGACAATAAACCTAACCGTGATAACAGTAAAAGCACGATAAACTTTTTGTCAGTACGTAAGATATGAGCAGTAAAAATAGAGGGGACAGCACCAATAGCATAATAGTAAGCGCTACTCCCTCTACTATCCATTGACTGACGTATATAGGAATAGGGGCTATGAAGGATTCATCTACAGAAAGCTCATCTAACAAAGCGCGGGCGTTTAAACTCACCGGTAAAGGCGTTACTGCGGCGTTAGCGGTAGGCGGGATGGTATTGGCCACACAGCAAGCACAAGCACTGTCTGCTCTGGCGATCGTCAACGGTATCACGGCTAATAGTGGTGTCGGTGTGAGCAAAAATATTTTGTACGGTGATGAGCCTTCACAAGACTTAGACCTTTATTATCCCAAGCCGTTAGCGCAAGCGATGAAAAACCAAAGCACGATCAATACCACTTATCCAATGGTGGTGTTTGTCCATGGTGGCTCATGGGAAAGCGGTAATAAAGAAGAATACGCTTTTGTTGGCCAAAGCTTGGCTCAAGCAGGTTATGTGACGGCAGTCATTAACTATCGCAAAGCACCTGAGCACGTCTATCCAGACTATGTCAAAGATGCGGCACAAGCGATTGCATGGAGCTATGACAATGCCAAGCGATTTTATGCTGACCCTGAGCGTTTAGCCGTGATCGGGCATTCTGCTGGGGCGTTTAACGCAGTCGCTGCCGTCGCTAATGAAGATTTTTTAGCGCCCTATGGTATAGAACCCAAAGACTTGAGCGCTGTGATTGGTATCGCTGGCCCTTACAGCTATGATTTTCGTAAGTTTAGTAGTGCGACGGCCTTTGGGGCGAATGCGACGCCAGATGAGGTCATGCCCGATCGCCAAATTAAAGGCGCGCAGCCACCATATTTATTACTGACAGCCGAAAAAGACAAGGTCGTCCATGCGACCAATACTATGAAGATGACCGAAGCACTGCAAGCTGCGGGTGTCACGGTCGAAAACGGTGAGATCAAAGGTGCAAGCCATGCCACCAGTATTGGGGCGATGGCGCCGCCCCTACGCTGGGTCAATGATGTGCGCGCGCAAGTATTAACGTACTTGGATAAAACGCTAAGATAGTCAACTTTTATTATATGTTTTGTCTAGAGATCATTGATAGAGATTTTGGCTGTCTGTAACGCGATTTCTCACACTCATATGCAGTTGCGTAAGACAGTACTGTAAGATACGCAAACTCTTGTTATAATGTCACACTTTACATCTATACCCCATTTTACTTTAAGGCAGAACACTCTATGAGCATGAACGCTGATGACCTGATTGCATTTTTACAGACTCATTTCCCAGACGCTTTTATTCAAGCGGCCAACCAAGGTAATAAGTTTGATGTACGTGTGGTTGATGCCAGTTTTGAAGGCAAACGCGCCGTACAGCGTCAGCAAGCGATCTATGCGTTAGTCAATGATAAGATTGCGAGTGGCGATATTCATGCCCTCAATATTCAAGCATTAACGCCTGCTGAGTGGGATGCTCAAGCAAAAAGCTAAACCATTATTATAGGGCTAAATTTTTTAGACTGGCCATGGTAAGTGGCGGGTTTTAATCAGTTTGGTTTTCACCATTTTTTATACTCATCGTTAGGTTGTCACCTTTATGGATCAATTTTTAATCACTGGTAGTAGTCGTATCGCAGGGGAAGTTACTATTTCAGGCGCCAAAAATGCCGCGTTGCCGTTACTTGCAGCCATGATACTGGCCGAGACCCCAACGACATTGCACAACGTACCATCGCTACAAGATGTGCGAACGCTGATTGAATTGATTGGTGGCATGGGTATTAAAATCAAAAAAGAAGGCGATACGGTCACGTGTGATACCAAGAGTATCGACAATTTCTATGCACCATATGATTTGGTGAAGACCATGCGCGCCTCCATTCTAGTGCTCGGGCCATTATTGGCACGTTTTGGCGAGGCAGAAGTGTCATTGCCAGGTGGCTGTGCCATTGGTTCACGTCCTGTCGATCAGCATCTAAAAGCGTTTGAGGCGATGGGCGCTGAGATTAGCGTAGAAAACGGCTATGTAAAAGCCCAAGCCCCAAAAGGTGGCAAACTGATTGGCTGTAACTTCTCGTTTGATATGATCACGGTTGGCGGTACTGAAAACGTCATTATGGCGGCAGCTCTTGCCAAAGGTACGACGGTTTTGGGCAACTGTGCCCTTGAGCCAGAAGTGGTCGATCTGGCCAACATGCTGGTCGCCATGGGCGCCAAAATAAGCGGTATTGGTACCTCAACCATGACGATCGAAGGCGTGGAGCGTCTGCACGGTTGTGAGTATTCGGTGGTAGCGGATCGTATTGAGACCGGCTCCTATCTGGCTGGCGCGTTGATGACGCGGGGGGATGTATTGACCAAAAACACCTCCGCTTTATTGTTGACCCCAGTATTAGAAAAGTTCGAAGACATGGGTGCGATTATTACCACAGGTGATGATTGGATTCGTGCGCAAATGAAAGGTCGTCCAAAGGCGGTTGATATTCGCACTCAGCCGCATCCTGGTTTCCCCACCGATATGCAAGCTCAGCTAATGGCTATTGCTTGCTTAGCCGACGGTACCAGTACTTTTATCGAGAATATCTTTGAAAATCGCTACATGCACGTGCCTGAGCTTAATCGCTTAGGCGCTTCTATCCAAGTAGACGGCCACACGGCGGTGGTGAAAGGGGTCGAGAACTTTACGGCTGCGCCTGTGATGGCAACTGATTTGCGTGCGTCCATGTCACTGGTCATGGCAGCGGCGACCGCTGAAGGCGAGAGTTTAATCGACCGCATTTATCATATTGATCGTGGTTATGAAGATGTTGAAAATAAACTGCGCGGCCTTGGTGTGAATATTGAGCGTATCAATACCAAAGACTAGTATAAATGGGCGTACCAGACCTTCTCACATACAACGCTTAGCCTTATAAAACCAAAGCATCCTCTTCGGTGGGGATACCAACTGTACATGGACACGATGTCATTATGACTGAAGCAATCAAATCAATACCTGCCAGCGGTTTATTAAACGAAGTAAATGATGAGTTCTCAGGCTTAACACTGGCCTTATCAAAGGGTCGTATTTTAGAAGAGACCATGCCATTGCTGCGTGCTGCTGGTGTCGACTTGCTAGAAGACCCTGAAGCATCACGCAAGCTTATTTTTCCAACCTCAAATCCTCATGTACGTGTGTTGATTTTGCGTGCCAGCGATGTGCCAACCTATGTAGAGCATGGCGCGGCTGATTTTGGGGTGGCGGGTAAAGATGTGTTGCTTGAGCATGGTGCCAATCATGTTTACGAGTTGTTGGACTTGCAGATTGCGCAGTGTAAGCTGATGACCGCTGGTGTGAAGGATGCTCCCTTACCCAATCGTCGTTTGCGTATCGCCACCAAATACGTCAATGTAGCCCGCGCTTATTTTGCCAGCCAAGGTCAGCAAGTAGATGTTATTAAGCTTTATGGTTCCATGGAGCTTGCCCCCTAGTTGGTTTGGGGGATTTGATTGTCGATGTGGTCGATACGGGCAATACGTTGCGTGCGAATGGCCTAGAAGCGCGTGATCATATCTGTGATGTCTCCTCTCGCCTTATCGTCAATCAAGTCAGTTATAAACGTAAATTTGCATTACTAGAGCCGATTTTGGATAGCTTTAAAAACAGTATTGCCAGCGCTTCATGAATCCCTACCAATCATTGGTAATCTAAAGCATTGTTATACGAATTTTTAAACCAGTTTGGCGCTCTATGATAGACATAGCGTGCTAAACTGGTTTTGTTATATTTGCTTGCCAGAAACTTATCAGACAATAGAGACTCAGTACAATCTGAGTCAGATCAGCATACATAAGCGGTTGTACAGTTCATTGCGACCTTTGATTTGTTTTAGGTTTTTAATTTTTATAGCAGTATTTTATGCACGAATATAGGATTAAGTCATGCGCCAATTAAGTACTCAAGATGCCGACTTTGACAGTCAGTTGACCCAACTGCTTGCTTTTGAAACGGTCAATGATGCCGATTTATTAAAGACCGTTGATCGTATCATCGCGCAAGTGCGCCATGATGGTGATAGTGTGGTACTGGCGTTGACCCAGCAGTTTGATCAGCACCCAGCAACGACGATGCAAGAGTTGGAGCTGTCCAAGGAAGCGCTTGCTGACGCATTTGCCAATCTTGATGATGAAGTAAAAACAGCGTTAACCACGGCGGCGAACCGCGTACAGACATTCCATGAGCGTCAAATACAAGAGACGTGGCAGTATGAAGATGAGCTGGGTAACCGCTTGGGGCAAAAAGTCACGCCACTTGATCGCGTGGGCATCTATGTGCCAGGCGGCTTGGCCTCTTATCCGTCCTCTGTCCTTATGAATGCCATTCCTGCCAAAGTGGCTGGGGTTAATGAGGTCATTATGGTCGTACCCGCGCCAAAAGGCGTACTTAATCCCTTGGTACTGGCAGCAGCGCATCTGGCGCAAGTCGATCGCGTTTTTACCATTGGTGGCGCGCAGGCTGTCGCAGCTTTAGCCTACGGTACTGAAACCATACCCGCCGTGGACAAAATCACAGGCCCTGGCAATAAGTATGTGGCAGCGGCCAAACGTGCTGTGTTTGGCCAAGTTGGCATCGATATGATTGCAGGCCCTTCAGAAGTACTGGTATATGCAGAGGGCGAGGCGCAAGATCGTGCGGACTGGTTAGCCATGGACTTACTGTCGCAAGCTGAGCATGACCGCATTGCTCAAGCCATCTTTGTCACGACCAGTAGCGAGCAGTTAGACGCAGTCGCAGTTGAGATAGAAAAAGCATTGGCCGAATTGCCAAAGGCTGATATCGCCCGTGATTCTCTACAAAACCGTGGCGCGCTTATTTTAGTGAAAGATCGTAGTGAGGGTATGGCGGTAATCAATCGAGTTGCGCCTGAGCATCTAGAGTTGTCGGTTGATGATCCTGATGCGCTACTTAGTGACATTCGCCACGCTGGTGCCATCTTTATGGGCCGTCACACGCCAGAAGCCATTGGTGATTACTGTGCGGGACCTAACCATGTGTTACCGACTTCGGGTACCGCGCGTTTTTCTTCTCCGCTTGGTGTCTATGATTTCCAAAAGAAATCGTCCATTATTTATTGTAGTGAAACGGGCAGCAAGCCGTTAGCGGAGACGGCAGACATTTTAGCACAGCGTGAGGATCTAGAGGCCCATGCGCGCTCGGCTCGTTATCGCTATCAATAACTTGTTTTGATTACCGTGAAAACACCTTAATAATTACCTTTGACATTTATGTTTAATAGTCTTTGTGGCAAATAGTAGGATAACTTATGAGTGAGTTAAAGATAGACACCAGACTTTGGTCATCTAAAGCACGTAACTTGTCACCTTATGTCCCAGGTGAGCAGCCGCAACATGATAACTTATGCAAGTTGAATACCAATGAAAACCCATTTCCGCCCTCACCAAAAGTAGGGGAGGCAATCACAAAGGTCTTAGAGCAGCAAGCGGATGACTTGCGTTTGTATCCAGCGCCTGAGTCTGATGATTTGCGTGCCGCGTTGGCACAGTTATATGATCTTGGTGTCAATCAAGTGTTCGTGGGTAATGGCTCAGATGAGGTATTGGCACTCGTGTTTGCCAGTTTTTTCCTAAAAGAGCGCCCTGTGTTAGCGCCTGATATTAGCTATAGCTTTTATCCCGTATACGCGCAAACGTTTGGTGTAGACCTGATACAAATCCCACTAGAAGAAGACTTTAGTATTGACCCTGATGCCTATCGTCAGCCGTGTAGTGGTATCATCATTGCCAATCCTAATGCGCCAACGGGTTTACTGTTATCGCTTGCTGATATTCGTAAGCTGGCTGGTGAGCATTCTAATTCGGTGATTGTCATTGATGAGGCTTATATCGATTTTGCTCAGGTAGAAGCAGGTAGCGTCGATGCGCAGGTCTCAGCGGTAAGCCTCATTAGTGACTGCGATAACATTCTTGTGACGCAAACTTTTTCAAAATCACGCTCGCTTGCAGGACTGCGTGTTGGTATGGCCTTTGGTAATGCTTCATTGATTGAAGCACTGACGCGTATGAAAAACAGCTTCAACAGCTATCCACTCGATAAATTGGCGCAAGCTGGGGCGACCGCTAGTGTTTTGGACACCGCGTATTTTGAACAGACCTGTCAGCAGGTGATCGATTTGCGCCAGTCACTAACGGCAGAATTGACAGCACTGAATTATCAAGTATTGCCATCGCACGCCAACTTCATATTTGTCCGTCCTAAAGATGGCAACGCTAGTGCGGTGGCCAGTGCGTTACGTGAGCAAGGCATTATCGTTCGTCATTTTGATAAGCCGCGCATCAATGAGTACTTGCGTATCACTGTTGGTACGGCAGAGCAAAATAATCGCTTGATAGAGGCGTTACAAGCCTTGCAGAAAAATGCAGAAGCCGTGACTGATTAACAGCTTGTTCGCGATTGACACTGTAATAATCGATGGCTAAATCACGGTAGTCATTTTAATAAAAAAGCCTGCCAACATCATGTTGAGCAGGCTGTATTTTTTGCCATATTGGGGTATAAAATTTGCCGTTATCCGCTTACGTTGTTTGAGCGAGTACTGATAGCAGATTACCGACTTTATCCAAGCACTCTTGATATTCCGCATCGCAGTCGGATGCCACGGTAATACCGCCGCCTGCCCATAAACTGACATGACCTTCTTGATCTATTCCATTATCTGATGATAGGTTGGCCTGAATGGTACGAATCAACACATTCCATTGACCACTACCATCAAAATTCATATAACCCATGGTGCCACAGTAAGCGCCGCGCGGTGCGGTCTCCAGCTCAGAGATAATCTCAACTGCCCGCTTTTTGGGTGTGCCCGTGATGGAGCCCGCTGGCAAACTGCCAAACAATACGGCCAATGGATGCGTGTCGGTTTTTAGCTCAGCGCTGATGGTACTGACCATATGATGCACATTGCTAAAGCTCTCAATCGCAAACAACTGTGGCACTTTAACGCTACCTATCTTGGCATATTTGCCCAAATCATTGCGCAGTAAATCCACAATCATGACGTTCTCAGCACGATCTTTTTCACTATCAATCAGTTGCTGTTTATAGATACTGTCTTGTTCAGCCGTTGCACCACGCGGCATCGTTCCTTTGATTGGTTTGGTACGGATATGGTGCTTGCCAGTCTCGTTGTCTTTGCTAAAGGTAAAAAATAATTCTGGCGAGCAGCTTAATAGTTCAAAATCACTTTTTTGCTGAGTAAGGTTATTTTGCTTACTGGTATTGTCTTGTGCACTAGTATGGATTTCATTGCTAATATGCGTAATGCCTAGATACCCAGCAAATGGTGCGTTGGTATTACGATGTAGAGCGGGTAAATAGTCAATGATTTTTGATTTTGATAGTGGTTCATCATGTTTATTTTGATGGGCAAGACAACCGTGCCACTCTTGGGTCAAATTGATCTGGTAACAGTCGCCTTGCTGTAGATAATTTTGGGTTTGTTCAAATACTTTTTGGTAATCATTTTTAGCCCATCGTGCTGTTAGTGCTAATGGAGCAGGTTGTGATGACGCTTTAAGCGGCGTTTGATTTAAAGACTTATCAGACAATTTTTGATCTAATTCGTCTAAGTAGGAAATAAGTGCTGTTACAAGTGCATTCTTATTCTCATCATTATTGTTGTAATCATAGGTTCTATTTACTTTCAATTGCCAAACTGATTTGTTGCATTCATCGGTTGGGGTCAGATAAATATCGTAATGTCCCAATACGGCACAAGGCTGCGATGCCAGTTTAATGTTGGCTGTCGGGCTTAGCTCTTGAGCGGCCACATCATAACCAATAAAACCGACTAGCCCATGGTGGTAACTGGATTTGGTGCTTTCTTGGATACTGATATATGACGTGTCGTTATCAGCTGCTTGAGCGTTACTATAAGTGATAAGTTCATCTTGCCACTCTAGATAGCTCATATAAGTTGTCGTGATAGCATGGCCACTATTAGCGCTAGTACCGCTACTCACATCCGTACTGCGGCAATGTTTGACCACCTTATAAGTATTTAGTGAATCACGGGAAGATTGCTTATCAGTGGGATAAATGGACCAGCTTACTTTAGGTAATAAGCCAATCACTGGTCGCCCATCGTTGTTAAGCCAAACCAGTTGCCAGTTTGGCTCAGTATCTTGCGTCAGCAAATATTGCTGTAGCTGCGGCAGCAGTTCGGCCGCAGGCAGATCACCAAAACGCCAGCTAGGTTGACTGGCTGGCGATGGGGCAGAGTCTGTCTGCTCAGTGGTATTATCGTTTGCTGCGAGCATGTGCTAAGCGTCAAACTTTTTGATGATTAGGGTTGCGTTGGTACCGCCAAAGCCAAAGCTATTGCTCATGAGCGTCTCAAGATTGGTCTCACGCATTTGAGTGACAATATCAAATCCTTCAGCCGCAGGGTCTAACTGTTCGACATTGATACTAGGGGCGATAAACCCTTCTTGTAGCATGAGTAAGCAGTAGATTAGCTCTTGCGCGCCGACGGCACCTAAGCTGTGGCCTGTCATAGACTTGGTTGAGCTGATGGCAGGGACGTTACTGACATCATCACCAAACACCTTGGCAATGGCTTTTAGCTCAGTGATGTCGCCTAGTGGCGTGCTGGTACCGTGGCTGTTAATGTAATCGACACTTTGCAAGCCTGCCTCGGCCAAAGCTTGTTGCATACAACGTACCGCACCTTCACCGCTTGGTGCGACCATTTCTGCGCCATCGGAGCTGGCACCATAACCGACGATTTCGGCCAAAATATTGGCGCCGCGCGCTTGGGCGTGCTCTAAGCTTTCAACGACAACCATGGCACCGCCAGCGGCAATGACAAAACCATCACGATCTTTATCGTATGCTCGTGATGCCAGTGATGGCGTGTCATTATATTGGGTACTCACGGCGCCCATGGCGTCAAACATGCAAGACTGTGTCCAATGCTCAGCCTCACTACCGCCCGCGAGCACCACATCGGCTTTGCCTAGCTGAATCAGCTCAGCGGCGTGACCGATACAATGGGTGGAAGTCGCGCAAGCCGACGTTAAGGAGTAGGAGACCCCTTGGATTTTTAGTCCCGTTGCCAGTGCCGCTGATACCGAGCTGCCCATGGTTTTTGGCACCGCCATAGCACCAACACCGCGCAGGCCTTTTTCGCGCATCGCATCCACAGCATTCACGATATTTTCTGTCGATGCTCCGCCCGAACTGGCTACCACGCCCACACGCGGATTATTATTGATGGTTTCAAGGGATAAGCCGGCGTGCTCAATCGCATTTAAGGCGCTGACATACGCATAGAGGCTGGCTTCACTAAAAAACCGTTTTAATTTACGATCAATGCCGCTGGTATCAAGCGTCGATTGATTGATACTACCGCTAATTTGCGACTTAAACTCATGCTCAGCATAAGCGTCGTTAAACGTAATGCCAGACTGTCCTTGCTTAAGAGCGGCAGTAACAGTGGCTAAATCATGTCCGATACAAGAGACAATCCCTGCTCCAGTGATAACAACGCGGCGCATATTCTATTCCTTATGAGTAACAACTTTTTATCATTACTTTTAATAATCGTTTTTAAAGACCCGTTATTTAACGTCAACCGTATGCCTCTATAATGGCAACCATCTTGCCACGAGGGCTTTTGAGCGTTAAATGCTTCTGTTATAGTCCTCACTGCTGTCATCATACAATCAAACGTTTTACAAGTGGCACAAACGGTTCTACAAAGTGACGTTGCAATCAGGCTTTAACGGATGACATATGATAACGTATCAAGCACTCAAAATCTTTGTACAAGTGCAAAATAGCGACAAAATAGTGTCCTCTAGTAGAAGTTGCTTAAATGTCTATAGGCCAAAAACGCTAACAGTAGCGTGCTTGTGAGTGACACCAAAAATAACCTCTAAGAATTATCTCTAAGTAAGCCTCTAAGTAAACCTGAAAAAAATAATGGGCGAAGCAACTGATAAAGTAAGTGATACGGTTAGATACAAAATTTGTGATTGCAATAACATTGTTCGCACTGACACCCAGCAAGCTGATTCGCTAAAATGACGTATTCATTAAGGTTAGCGACCTAGTATATAATAAAACAAAACCAATCATCATATTAAGGATATCACGATGGCAAAGCGTAGCACTCTCTCTAAAGGTATCAACACTGTCGGCTCTTTTACTCGTAATAACTTAGAGCGTGTGGGCGCCGTGATTGACAGTATGAATGCTAAGACAAGCAAACCACGCCACTATAAAGCGGTCAATTTGGGTGACGAAGACTATCAACAAGATTTATTTCGCGAGCAAACCCTAAAAGCGACTCAGCAATTATTGGGGCCCCGTTTCGCGACTTATGGTAAATATGCCAAAAAAGTGGTACCAAACAGCTTTTTTCAATCGACTGTCGATGGGGCTTTTGCTCAAGTAGCAAATCTTGCGTCTCAATGGAGCCAAATTGATTTACCTAACGAGCATCGTTTTGCCAATATCGCCAGCTTAGATGACGAAGAGCGTTATGCCTTAGCCACTGACATCGCCAACCAAAACCGGGCATTGGCCACGATGGGCGGCCTGACAGGTTTAGCGGGACTACCAGGTCTACTTGCTGACACATTGTGGTTGTTATTAGTGTCATTGCGTACGGTTTATCAGCTAGGTGCTGTGTATAACAAGCCTTTGACCGGTAAGCAAGGCGTCAAAATGGCGTATGAGCTACTCGCCAGTGCCGACTTAAGTAAGATGCAAGAAAAACAAGCCTTGCTGGCTGGTATTGGTATTGGTAAAGGGTTACTTGATAACGCCCAAAGCAATGGTCTACACAACGAGCTTAAAAACCTAGGTCTAAAAAATAAAAACGTGAATTTTTATGCCAAACAAGTTGATCGTCTTGCCAGTCAAGTTGGTGTTGACTTGGATCAAATCAATTTAACGTGGGTGCGCCGCTTGTTACCAGCGACAGCAGTCGTGATTGGCATGCGCTACAACAGCCATCTGATTGATGAAGTGATTGGCGTGGCCCAAGCGACTTTTGCGCCAGATGCAAAACTTGCCAATCGTGCTATCACAGATGACAGTAGTAGCGAAGCTGAGGTTAGTAACGCGGCTGATAGTCAGGGTGATGATCAGCAAGACGCTAAAGATCAAGCAACAGAGACAACAAAAAAAGATACTGAGAAAAACAGTAATAAAAAAAAGGATAGCGTGGATGAGTCAGCGGACTCTGAAAGTCAATCAAATGATACGGATAAAGCTGCCAAAAAGTAGCGCAAAGAAATTTTATATGAACGCCCGTTAGTTGGCGATTTACGCTTCAGCAAACGAGGCGAATAAGTTAGAATAGCTCAGTAATCTTTTCTTAATAGTGGCGACACTGTTTTATTTCACTTGAAAAATAAGACAGTGTCGCCATTTAGTCATTACAAAGTACTGCTTTTTAGTGCTAAAGATGTGTCTCACACCATACGTTATTCTACTTTTGCTATCTCGTTTAGTGGGTTGTTTTTTAGCCAATTTTTAATTAAAAACAGATAAAGTGGTATAGTAGTAGGCTGAATGCATATCTATCAAATGTTGTAAAGCACAATCACTCATAAGTGGTTGAAATAGCAGCAACAACTCTTTATAATACACTGTCCTAAAAATGGGTGCGCCAAAATCTGTCATAATGTCAGATAGATAGCGCAGTACCCCATTTTTTTGTTTTATACCAAACGGGAGAAGGATGCCTTATGGCAACAACTAACCAATTGATTCGTAAAGGTCGCAAAACCATCAAGGAAAAGTCAAAAGTTCCTGCGTTGGAAGCGTGCCCACAACGTCGCGGTGTATGTACTCGTGTATATACTACCACGCCAAAAAAACCTAACTCAGCCATGCGTAAAGTATGTCGTGTACGTTTGACTTCAGGCTATGAAGTATCAAGCTACATCGGCGGCGAAGGTCATAACCTACAAGAGCACAGTGTTGTTCTTATCCGCGGTGGTCGTGTAAAAGATCTACCGGGTGTACGTTATCACACTGTTCGCGGTGCATTAGATTGTGCTGGCGTAAAAGACCGTAAGCAAGGTCGCTCTAAGTACGGTGCTAAGAAGCCTAAAGTTTAATAACTAAACGTTATTAAGTAAGCTTTTTGCACTACCCAATAACTGTGCATGGGTTTGGTGTCACAGATAGTATTACGGGTATATAAATAATTTTATATCAGTAATCATCTTTAAAGCATACCACCATGCAGTAAGGCTAACTGACAACTCACTACTATATTCTGTTGACCCGTGTGATGTTGTGAATGTTGGACACTCCTGAAGATAAGGAAAATTATTATGCCAAGACGTCGCGTCGTTGCTGCCCGTGAGATCCTTCCAGATCCTAAGTTCGGTAGCCAAACTGTTGCAAAATTCATTAACCATGTAATGAGTGATGGTAAAAAATCTACTGCTGAGCGTATCGTTTATGGTGCACTTGAGACAGTAAGCGAGAAACGTAAAGTCGAAGATCCAGTATCTTTCTTCGAAGAAGTGCTTGAAAATGTACGCCCAATGGTAGAAGTAAAAGCTCGCCGCGTTGGCGGTGCAACCTATCAAGTACCAATGGAAGTACGCCCCTCCCGTCGTACTGCCTTGGCTATGCGTTGGTTAGCTGAAGCTGCTGCTAAGCGTTCTGAAAAATCAATGGCTTTGCGTTTAGCTGGCGAATTGAATGATGCTGCTGACGGCAAAGGCGCTGCTATGAAAAAGCGTGACGAAGTTCACCGCATGGCAGATGCTAACAAAGCATTCTCTCATTACCGCTTCTAAGCTACTCTTTTACATTATTGTTTGATAGTAGCTTTAGATTAACGGGCTTCGGCCCATTAATCTTACATTGTTATTTATTCTATTGATTGCCGCCATCATTAATCCAATTACAAATAGGCTTTGCCTGTGAGTAATAGAGATGGCGGACGTCTATCAAGATGCTTCTCCAAAAACACACTGTTTAATTGGAGAGCGTCCCAAATTTGATGCCGCACTATTCTTAGTATTTGCTCTTTTTTTGTCCGTATTAGGCTCAATAATCAGTAAGTAATATTACGAAGCTGACCGCTTTGTCATAGAGTATGAGGTAGAGACACAATACATTATTATATACACGACTTTTCCTAGGAAAACACTATGGCTCGTAAAACTCCCCTAAAACGCTATCGCAATATTGGTATCTCAGCGCACATCGATGCTGGTAAGACGACCACTACTGAGCGTGTTTTATTCTATACCGGTGTTAGCCACAAAATTGGCGAAGTACATGATGGCGCAGCCACCATGGACTGGATGGAACAAGAACAAGAGCGTGGTATTACTATTACCTCAGCGGCAACCACTTGTTTTTGGTCAGGTATGGCAAAACAGTTTGACGAACATCGCATTAACATCATCGATACCCCAGGCCACGTTGACTTCACAATCGAAGTTGAACGTTCTATGCGTGTACTTGATGGCGCTTGCATGGTTTACTGTGCAGTAGGCGGCGTTCAGCCACAGTCTGAGACCGTATGGCGTCAGGCGAACAAATATAAAGTACCACGTCTTGCTTTTGTCAACAAAATGGACCGTGTTGGTGCTGATTTCTATCGTGTTATTGAACAAATCAAAACCCGTCTGGGTGGTAATCCTGTCCCATTGGTTATTCCAATTGGTAAAGAAGATGACTTCGAAGGCGTTATTGATCTGGTCACTATGAAAGCTATCTATTGGGACGAAGCGTCTCAAGGTATGCAATACGAAGAACGCGAAATCCCAACTGAACTACAAGAAAAAGCAGCAGAGTATCGCGAGCATCTAGTAGAAAGTGCGGCTGAAGCCAACGAAGAGCTCATGAATGAGTATCTTGAAAATGGTGAGCTGTCTGTAGAACAGATCAATACAGCTATTCGTCAGTTGACGATTGATAATGAAATTATCCCGCTACTTTGTGGTACTGCCTTTAAAAACAAAGGTGTACAAAAAATGCTAGACGCGGTCATTCAGTATCTTCCAGCACCAATCGACGTACCTGCAATTCGCGGTATTCTTGATGACAAAGACGAAACTGAAGGCAGTCGCGAAGCGTCAGATGACGCGCCGTTCTCAGCGTTAGCATTCAAAATCATGAACGATAAATTCGTTGGTAACTTAACGTTCGTTCGTGTGTACTCAGGCGTTATGACGCAGGGTAGTAGTGTTTACAACCCAGTTAAAATGAAGCGTGAGCGTGTTGGCCGTATCGTACAGATGATGGCAAACTCTCAAGAAGAGCTTGCAGAGATCCGTACTGGTGATATCGCAGCGTTAGTTGGTATGAAAGATGTGACCACTGGTGATACGCTATGTGATGAGCAAAATGTTATCACGCTTGAGCGTATGGAATTCCCAGATCCAGTTATCTCTCTAGCCGTTGAGCCTAAGACCAAAGCTGACCAAGAAAGAATGTCAATCGCTTTGGGTCGCTTAGCAAAAGAAGATCCATCATTCCGTGTACATACTGACGAAGAATCTGGCCAGACCATCATCAGTGGTATGGGTGAGCTACATCTAGAGATTCTTGTGGATCGTATGAAGCGTGAGTTTAACGTAGAAGCCAACATCGGTGCGCCGCAGGTTGCTTATCGTGAAACGATCCGTAATACGGTTGAACAAGAAGGCAAATTCGTACGTCAAACAGGTGGTCGTGGTAAATTCGGTCACGTTTGGTTACGTCTTGAGCCACTTGATCCAGCGGGCGAAGTTGAGTATGAGTTCGCTGAAGAAGTTGTTGGTGGTACAGTACCAAAAGAATTCCATGGTGCGGTCGACAAAGGTATTCAAGAACGTATGAAAAATGGCGTACTTGCTGGTTACCCAGTCGTTGGCGTAAAAGCAACCTTGTATGATGGTTCTTACCATGACGTCGATTCTGATGAATTGTCGTTCAAAATGGCAGGTTCTATGGCCTTCAGAAAAGGTTTCATGGCAGCTGATCCAGCATTGCTTGAGCCAGTCATGAAAGTTGAAGTAGAAACACCTGAAGACTACATGGGTGATATCATGGGCGATCTTAACCGTCGTCGTGGTCTAGTACAGGGTATGGAAGACTTACCTGGTGGTACTAAGCAGATCCGTGCAGAAGTACCGTTAGCAGAGATGTTCGGCTATGCCACGCAAATGCGCTCTATGTCACAAGGCCGTGCTACTTACTCAATGGAATTCCAAAAGTACGCTGAAATTCCAAAGTCAGTTGCTGCTGAGATCATCTCTAAGTACAACTCTAAAGATGATGACGAGTAAATAAAAGTTTATTGAAGGTGACAATATAAAGCAGATCTCTATATTGTCAGTCGAGAATACGCCAATAACTTGTTAAAAGACTTGTTATTGGTCGTGATTTTCTTATAATATCTGCACATTAGTATGTGCGACCTTTTAACAATTATCTTAATGTGGTCAAGATTGTCTTAGATAGCGTATTTATACGAGCTAAGCACTTGACCCCAAAAAAAGAGGAAATACCCATGGCAAAGGCCAAGTTTGAACGCAACAAGCCAC
>NZ_JABASS010000011.1 GCF_016107545.1 Psychrobacter namhaensis | reverse complement strand
GCTGCGTAACTAAAATCTCCCAAGTTTAAGTCTACGGGATTGACGGCAGGGGTCAAACGTTATATTTAATAAATTAAAAACACAAAACCAATATGTTTTTACTTGATAGCGAAAAACGTATTATTTATGGTAATGTATGCTTTGCGTCAAAATTTCTAAGTATCTTTAAGGTTAATTTAAATGGCTATTGAAAAAATGCTTGATAAAGATATACGTCAGGTTGTAAAAAAAAATATTATCAAAAACCATATTCACGACCCTACTGCCTTAGTCGTAGAAGAATTAGGACTAAATTTTGGTAGAAGCCGTATCGATATTGCGGTTATTAATGGAGAGATACATGGTTACGAACTAAAGAGCGATTCAGACAACTTGTTAAGATTACCTAGACAAGTTGAAGCTTATTCAGCCGTGATGGATAAAGTTACTTTAGTTGTCGGCTCTACTCATGCCGATAAGGCAATCCAATTAATTCCAGACTGGTGGGGAGTAAAAATAGCTACTCAGGGTAGTAGAGGAGGGATTACCTTAAAAACAGAACGCCGAACCAAGCTAAACAAATCCATTGAACCTTTAGAGCTGATTAAACTAGCATGGAAAGATGAAGTGCTTGAACTTTTGTCACAACGTATATTAGTAGATTGGCGTATTAAGAAACTAAAAAAACGAGAAATCTACCAGCTAGTGGTAGATAGCTTTTCGCATGATGAACTAAGAAATCATATAAGAACTATATTGAAATCCCGTGACGACTGGCGTTCTGTTTAGTGGCATACGTTATATGATGGTTATGTCCAACTCTCACCCAAGTTTCCATATTTCCACACTTTACCAATTTTTGGGCACAGTCATATAAATACCTATCACCCCAAGAATAGTTAGAGCCTAAAAAATGGGGCGTATTCACTATAATTTGTGATATATCGTGAAACTGACCAAAGCCATCAACGTGTGTATGAACTGGATGTCCAATGGCGTACATATAATCATTTGCTAAGGTATATCTAATTTTAGCATTAGGGTTCACATAAGTTATAGGCTCGCCTTCGCCTGGATAGGTTATAGAGTAGTCAGCGAAAACTATAGCTTTAGTATCTATTGATATTGAAGTTAAAAAATCACAAAATCCTAGCCAATGAACTCGCTGCTTTAAACCGTAAGGATTGTAATCTGCTCTTACAAACTCTTCAGGAGTAGAAGAGCCAGCTATAATAAATCTGTGAATCTGACTTCCAAATTTACTACTAATAGCGTTGTAATAAGTAGAAATATAATGAGCATGAGCACTAGGGCTAGACTTGATATCTGATTTAAAGTCGAGAAGTAAATCAATATATGCGTTACCTTCTAACAGTTCACTCAATAAATTTTGCAACTTTACGACTGTACTGCTATCAAAGGTGCTAATATCGATCCTAATACAACTACTTAACCCATTTTGAACAATGTGCCTGATAATTCTTTGGTTGGGATGAAGAACATTTATCACGGGTGAATAATCAACACTGTTAATATCAAGTGCATTCAATATAAAGTCTACGTAATTCATTCCTTGAATACTAACATTATCGGCTTGGTCTAAATCAATATATATAGGATTATTACCCCATTTAGACTTGATTGTCTTTGCAAGAATCTCTCCTCTCGCAATAGTTTTTTCTTTAGTTAATATGATTATCGGTTTAACATACTGTTTTACATTATTACTTAAATCACAAAGAGCATTATACTCCCCTCGCTTAGAGTTCAATAAAGGAGTATATAACAATGGCTTATCATTCATTCTTTGACTCCCTTCAAATTTATATTTAAAGAATATAGCAATTTTTTAGTTTCGCTAAATTCTATTGTTCCTATGCTATTTATATTTGTTTGATTAAAAAACTTTCAAGTCAAAAATAAATTATAGTTCGTAAAAATTTATTTCAAGAAATCTAGCATGGGTTAGCAATAGAATAACCTACCAACCTCTATTCAAAATTAACAAGTTAAGATTTTGCTTATCTCCGTAAACTTTGTCATAGCAAAAGTTTTTAGCCCTGATTGAAGCGTTAGCTTGGTGGAATGTGTCTCTTACGGTACCTTGCTCAGAAATGATCGCTCGAATGTTGAAACGCACCTGTGCTTAGGTGCTGTGCGTCATAGACTGCCAACTACAAGCGAAAAGCAGGATTAGTAACAAACCTCAGTCTTTAAAACCTCAAACCAAAACGCCTCCTATCCACTTAGCGGGCATTTTTTGCTTCACAGAACGTATAGGTAGATAAACCAATATCAACACTACTACGTGCTTCCCTCACCCCCACCATTTGCTATACTAGCCCAACTTTATCGGTTAAATACCAACTTATAACACCCTCCAAAACAGCATGGTAGCCTTATGAAATTCTCAAAGTTCGGTCAGAAATTTACCCAGCCCACTGGCATCTCACAATTGATGGATGATCTGGGCGATGCGCTAAAAAGCGATCAACCAGTCAACATGCTGGGCGGTGGTAACCCTGCCAAAATTGAGGCTGTCAATGAGCTGTTTTTAGAGACGTATAAGGCGCTGGGTGTTGATAACGATACGGACGAGGCTAATAGTAGCGCGATTATTAGTATGGCGAACTACTCTAATCCGCAAGGCGATGCTGCCTTTATCGATGCATTGGTTGGCTTCTTCAATCGTCATTATGATTGGAACCTCACCTCAGAAAATATTGCGCTGACCAATGGCTCGCAAAACGCCTTTTTCTATTTATTTAATCTGTTCGGCGGTGCTTTCACTGATGAACAGAGCCAAGATAAAGAAAACCAATCTGTCGATAAATCCATTCTACTGCCATTGACCCCTGAGTATATTGGCTATAGTGATGTACATGTTGAAGGTCAGCATTTTACCGCCGTATTACCGCATATCGATGAAGTGACGCATGATGGTGAGGAAGGCTTCTTTAAATATCGTGTGGATTTTGAGGCGTTAGAGAACTTGCCAGCGCTCAAGGAAGGCCGTATTGGGGCGATTTGCTGCTCACGCCCGACCAACCCGACAGGCAACGTCCTGACCGATGACGAAATGGCGCACTTGGCCGAGATTGCCAAGCATTATGACATTCCGCTTATTATCGATAATGCTTATGGCATGCCCTTCCCCAATATCATTTATTCTGATGTCAATTTGCATTGGGATAACAATACAATTTTGTGCTTTAGCTTATCGAAGATTGGTCTGCCCGGTATGCGTACGGGTATCATCGTGGCCGATGCCAAAGTGATCGAAGCAGTCAGCGCGATGAATGCGGTGGTGAATCTAGCGCCAACACGTTTTGGTGCAGCGATTGCCACACCATTGGTTACAAACGATCGTATCAAGCAACTATCTGATAATGAGATTAAGCCGTTTTATCAGAAGCAGGCGAAACTCGCGGTGAAGCTGCTAAAAGACGCATTAGGTGATTATCCGTTAATGATTCATAAGCCTGAAGGCGCGATCTTCTTTTGGTTGTGGTTTAAGGATTTACCGATTACGACCCTTGAGCTATACGAGCGTCTAAAAGACAAAGGCACATTGATTGTGCCAAGCGAGTACTTCTTCCCCGGCGTCGACGTCAGTGATTACCAACACGCGCACGAGTGCATTCGTATGAGTATCGCGGCGGACGAGCAAACGCTAACCGATGGTATCAAAGTGATTGGGGAAGTGGTACGCCAACTTTATGATGAAACCAAGTAAAAACCGTTCGTGATAAACACAAAAAACGGACTTATTAAATAGTCCGTTTTTTTGTGCTGTAAGCGCATACCAACCTTTTAATTAAGCACTTTTAGTAATTGATTAGCACTCAGCTTACCAAAATCATTGGCCGCCAAAGGGCCATCCCCTGAGATGAGCTTTCTATCTTGGTGTGTCTGCCCTGATGCCAGTTTATTATCAATCGTGACGCCTAGCTCTTCGAGTTTATCCCCAAAGTACCAAGGCATCGTACCCGGCAAGTAGCCGATTTTTGGCATCTGCTTGTCCATCACTGTTGGGAACGCCACCATCTTATAGCCTTTAAAGATAAAGTCGCGCTCAGACTCATTTTCTTTACTTGCTGTGTCCACTCCGCTTAAGTTCGCAGACAATAAAGCCGCAGGCCCGTGACAGATCGCTAAGATGAATAGGTCGTTGTCATGACTCCAACGTAGCAGTTCGCCAAGGCTCTTATCTTCCGGCAAGCCAATCATTGCGCCATGACCACCTGGGATAAATATGGCCGCATAGTCATCGCTATCGGCCATGTCATTTTTGACAAAATCAGCGATACTTTTAGGTTTCTCAAGCTTTGACTGGTATTCCGCGTATATTTGTTTGACGTCGTCATCGTCTTCTGGCATCGCCCATTGCTCGACTTTGACAGACTCCCCATTTGGCGTAAAGACGTCCACATTGAAGCCCGCTTTTTTAAAGTGTAATAATGGCACCATCATCTCAACCGGATGATTGCCAGTCTCAAACTTTTTACCGTTTTCCATGGTCATGTATTGCTGCTCGGTACAGACCATCAGGATTTTTTTATTGCCGGTATAAGGCGTGTCGTACTCGGTATGGTCGTAATTGGTTTTGTTTGGTGCTGCCAATTTTAGCGATGACTTCGAAGGAATATACACGCCCGCGTTGGTTTCTTGGGGCTGTAAACCCAACGTATCTTTTGCATTGTCTAGTAGGTCTTGAATATTCATAGTGCTTCCTATTTATTATTATAACAATCCCAAAACGGACGATTAACTTGGTCAAACTTTTGGAAGGTGTTAGTTATAGTGAACGGATAGCGAGTTAAGTAATAAATACAGACGATAATTTTAAAAGACACGTCAATGTCGCTACCCTTTGAATTTAAGATAACAAACTGAGGAAGCGTTAAATAGTCCAGACTTTTTATATTTCGTAAGCTTTGTAAGTGTGAGTTGCTAAGCGTCTACGTTACGGGGCTGCTAATCTGGCAAATTACAGTAATGACTAGTGAGGCGATCAGTAAAAAGTCTTAAAAACGTGAATCGTAACAATGTGACACACAGCAACTAAAAAACGGACTAGTAGTCCGTTTTTTTATGGCGTTTAATCATGGGTTTAACCTGAGTGACTGACTGAAAAATTTTTGTCCATAAGGTGAGAGCATAGAGCACGTACGGCCACAAGCCAGTATTCACAATATCATGAATGCTGGCCTTTAGCTCAGCACGTCCCATCCCTGAAACGCCCAACTCGGTGATGGTATGGCGGTTATCCAAATACTCACCCAAGAGGGCAATACCCGTCACCAGGATTAAAGCCATAAACGCCCTGACACTGTATTTTTTGAAGAGTGGACGCAGCAGAATTAAACTCAATAGATACACGCTCATACCGACGTAAATATGCAGCGCATCTTTTTCTAGCCCTGTGGCATTCATAATGCCTGTCTTAAAGATATAAAAGTCCACTTTGTTTTCCACATATAAAAGAGTAGGAAATAACTAAAAATAAAAAAGAGTTTGCGACAATGCAAACTCTCTTGCGCGAGGCAAAACCGTGCTTTGCGCCCTCCTCGCTCAGGTTACACACTTACTAACTCATCCTACTGCACCAAATATTCAGTTCATATTGTCTAAATGTCCCACTCCACAAAGTTCTTTAACAATTGTAAGCCCGCGGTATGGCTTTTTTCGGGATGGAACTGAGTGGCAAACAAGTTATCTTGCACGATACTGGCACAAAACGGCTGACCATAATCACAGATAGCAGCCACTTGTGAGCTATCGCTAGGCTCGCAATAATAGCTGTGCACAAAATAAAAATGCGCGTTGTCTTCGATACCATGCCACAACGGATGATCAAGATCCATGCCGCTGATGGTATTCCAGCCCATGTGCGGCACTTTGATGGTCGCGCCTTGCTCATCCCTCCACGTGGGATCAAACGCTTCTACGCTGCCCTTTAAAATACCAAGGCACTTTGTCCCACCATTTTCTGCTGATTGCTCAAACAGTGCTTGCATACCGACACAGATGGCCATGACAGGCTTATTGAATATCGCCTGCTGTATGACCTCGTCGATGCCGGCATCTTTCATGCCAGCGATACAGTCGCGCATCGCACCAACGCCCGGGAATACGATCTTATCCGCGGCCGCGACTACTTTTGGGTCGTTGGTGATAGCGACTTCGGCACCAACGAGCGCCAGCGCTTTGCTCACAGAATGCAGATTGCCCATACCATAATCTAATAACGCTACTTTGGTCACTTTGGCCATTAAAACGCCTCTTTAGTCGATGGCAGGGTGTTAAGCGCGCGCTCATCATACTCACAAGCCATACGCAGCGCACGGGCAAAGGCTTTAAAGGTTGACTCGATTTGATGATGGCTGTTTTTGCCTTTGAGGTTGTCCAGATGCACCGTCATCCATGAGTGATTGACGAAGCCATAAAAAAACTCGCTAAACAAATCGACATCAAAGCGGCCCACATGCGAGCGCGTAAAAGGAATGTCCATGTGCAGGCCTGGGCGTCCGGATAGGTCAACGACTGCACGGGTCAAGGACTCATCTAAAGGCGCATAAAAATGCCCGTAACGGCGGATGCCTTTTTTATCACCAAGCGCTTTATTAAACGCTTGTCCTAGCGTAATACCCGTGTCTTCAACGCTATGGTGATCATCGATAAACGTGTCGCCCGTACATTTGATGTCTAAGTCAAACAAGCCGTGACGTTTTATTTGATCGATCATATGGTCCAAAAATGGCACACCTGTATCCACCACCCCTTGACCCGTACCATCAAGGTTTACGGTACAAGTGATTTGTGTTTCAGCCGTATTGCGTTCCACAGTCGCAGTACGGGCGGGACGACCATATAGGTTCGCATTTGGCGAAGGGTTTTGCTCAGAAGCATTGGCTGTCATGGCGACTCTCTATCAATAAAAAGCGGTCAATAAAATAGGGCAGAAAAGCACCCAGTACATTTTGCTAGCATCTAAATCAGTTAACCATAAAGATGTTCTAAAAATATCTCAAAGAAGGCATAATGTTTATACAAGATACTAAAGTTTAATTTTTAGCATAGGTGACACTGTCTGTTCTCATCATAGCAAACCCTAACATTTACTGCCACGACCAAGCCGTAAACCACGCACAAAATTGCCTCATTCTGCTAAAATAGTGACTTCAGTTTAATCAATCATGACCGACGCTATAACGCCACGCTATATCACATTATAGAAACCGTCTGTTTATAGGAACTCCTATGCCTTTAGAAGCCATCGCCATCCATAGCTTGGATACGCCCCTGATTAAAAAGCCTGCCCGTGAGAATGAGCTATCGGAGCGTCTACACGCCTTGTATGATAGCGATGATACACAGCCTTATGGGGCAGAAGTATTAAGTCTCGTTGAGCAAGGCTTTACACGGGGTCAATATCTCTATGTCGGCATGTTCAATGACAAACCTATTGCGGCCGTTGCCTGCTTTGATGATGGGCAAACCAATGCCAAACGTTTGCAATACCTGACGGTCCATCCACAAAATCGCGGCCGTGCCATCGATGCAAAATTCATTAAACTGGTCTATGATGCTGAGGTAAAAAAAGGCGTACGTGAATTTGTCCCTGCTGATGCCGATATTCATCGTATCATGAGCGAATACGAGTTACTGCGCGTCAAGGACTAAACACAGCGTTAAACCCTTTGATTTTATCAAAATTTGCTTATTTTTGGCCTTTTATCACATATAATGCGAAAATAGCTTGACAGCAACGCGTATATTTAGTTTAATAGCGACCTCAACGAAGACGGCTCGATAGCTCAGTAGGTAGAGCAACGGATTGAAAATCCGTGTGTCGGCAGTTCGATCCTGCCTCGAGCCACCATTCGTTACTAGATTCGAAAAACCCTCAAATAGTGATATTTGAGGGTTTTTTTATGCCTAAAAATAGTGCGATTTTATGGCAATAAAGTCTATCACCCTCAACCTTTCACAGCTGGACAACATTTTTAGACTGTTTTTTAAACGGCTCGGCTCAGTATACTAAATGTCACTGCCCACAACAGGGGACGTTATGAGAGAGTTTGATTACGATTTGGACTATCAAAACCTGGATTTGCGCGCGCAGCCTGAGTTGTATCGGGTTGGCCGCGGTGAGCAAGGCGTGTTATTGGTCGAGCCTTATAAATCTGAGATACTGCCGCACTGGCGCTTTGCGACGCCTGATATTGCCAAAGAGAGCAGCGAGACGATTTATCAGATGTTTTTGGATTATCTGGCGGCTGATGATTTTATTGGCGCTGATATGGCGCGTAAATTTATCCAGATGGGCTATACCCGCGCTCGCCGCTATGCCAATCATAAAGGCGGTAAAAAGTACAAAGGCCCAGTCCCTGATGATAAAAAAGGCCAAAGCGGGGCGCACGGACGTGAAGAGCTGCCGCGGCAAGATGAGGACCCAATTAAAGCAGAGTCAGCGCGTATTTTTAAACAAAAATGGGATCTGTGCCGAAAAAACGAGCGTTATTTGACAATGAAAGCTGAACATCGTGAGCGTTATAAAGACGTTGAGTAAGCGTAAAACGCCTTAATAATCGTGCCTCGCATGTCAAATCACAACGATTTTATAATGGCTAGCAGCAAAACAGTGAGGCTTAACGACTTGCTGTGTTAAGGTAATAAGCCCTAGCGCCCCTCTTCCAAAATATCTATCACGCGGACACCAATAATGACAATAGACAATAAGAAACTTTTGATTTTTGATTTTGATGGTACATTGATCGACAGCGTCCCAGACTTGGCTGACGCCGCCAATATCATGCTTGGCCAGTTAGGCAAGCCGAGCTATCCTATTGACACCATACAAGCGTGGGTAGGCAACGGCTCACGTATGCTGGTTGAGCGTGCACTCTCTGGTAGTATTGAGGTTGATCCCCATCTGTCAGACGCAGAGGTAGAAGCGGCTGAGCGTTTGTTCTTCGATGCGTATGCTGCCCACGACACGAGCAAGACCAGCGCTTATCCTGACGTCGAGACAGGTTTAAAACAGTTAACAGACGCTGGTTTTACCCTAGCATTGGTCACCAATAAACCGATACGCTTTGTGCCCGACATATTAGCAAGCCTAGGCTGGACGTCATATTTCGCCATGGTCTTGGGCGGTGATAGCTTATCTGTCAAAAAACCCGATCCTGCGCCCTTATTGCATGTTTGTGAGACACTACAGTTTGATCCCACACAAGCGCTCATGATTGGGGACTCTATCAATGACATCCAAGCTGGCAAGCGTGCCAATATCGATACGGTTGGCTTATCTTATGGTTATAATTATGGCAAAGATATTCGTGATAGCCAGCCCAATCAAGCCTTTGATAGCTTTAAGGCACTGCTAGATTGGGTACTTAAATAAAAAGGGTGGTCAGCTCTTTACAATAGAAATGTGGCTGACATTTAAATTCTGTTATTTACTGCGATAACTGAGGGCCTCAGAGACATGGGCACTAGTGATATCAGCACTATCGGCAAGATCTGCAATGGTACGTGCGACTCGCAATACTCGATGATAGCCACGTGCCGATAAATTTAAGCGTTGCTGAGCGAGCTGTAGTAATTGCTGCTCACCCTCCCCTAGAGGCAGATATTTGTCAATCTCGCTAGGGCTAAGCTCATTATTCACTTTTTGCTGCCGCTGTAATTGGCGCTTATGAGCAGCAGCGACTCGAAGCCGAACCTGCTCGGAGGTTTCGCCAGCCGCCGCATTTTGCAAATCAGCAATCGGTAACGCTGGTACCGTAATGTGCAAATCAATGCGATCAAGCAGTGGCCCTGATAGTTTGTCTTGATAGCGTCTAATCTGCTCAGGACGGCAGCGACATCTGGCTGATCCGTCACCATCATAACCACACGGGCAAGGATTCATGGCAGCGACTAATTGAAAATTGGCTGGAAAAGTCATTTGAGAATTGGCGCGGCTAATAGTGATTTGCTTGGCTTCTAACGGCTGGCGTAACACCTCCAGCACACTCCGATCAAACTCTGGCAGTTCATCAAGAAACAACACGCCTTTATTGGCAAGGGTAATCTCGCCAGGTTTGGGGCGCGAGCCACCACCCACCAACGCCACTGCCGATATGGTATGGTGAACTTGCCTAAATGGCCGTGTACCATAATCATAATCGCTATCTGCGACAGAATACGTACTGGCAACCTCTAACGCATCCTCAGCGCTCAAATCTGGCAAAATAGTGGGTAGCCGCGATGCCATCAACGTCTTGCCTGAGCCGGGCGGCCCTGTAAATAGTAACGAATGGCCGCCTGCTGCTGCAATCTCAAGCGCGCGCCTAGCGTGATGCTGTCCTTTCACATCCGCTAGATCCACTTTATAGCCCACCTGCTTTGGTGCGGGGCTAGGCGGTACCACCTCTAAACGCATATCAAGCTCACCTGAGTCTGATAATGACTGCAAATGATCACAGACGCTCTTTAAACTTGGTGCGGCTAATATCGTTACACCATCCACACGACTGGCCTCAGCACCGTTCTTGATTGGTACGATGAGTTGCGGTGTCGTCTGCACTGAAGGTGATGCTTCACTGCGCTTTTGACCATTATCCTCTAACACTTGTGCTAATTTTAATGCCAAGCCTTCAGCTTTGATCGCACGTGCCACTGCCAGACTACCTGTCACCTGCCGAAGCTCACCATTGAGCGCCAACTCACCAATAAACTCAAATCCTGATAGCACGTCCGGGTCCAACTGTCCACTTGCCGCCAGTATTCCTATGGCAATGGGTAGATCCAGACGGGCACCATCTTTTGGCAAATCAGCAGGTGCCAGATTAATCGTCAGACGCCGATTGGGAAACTGAAAACCTGAGTTGAGAATCGCAGAACGTACGCGATCTTTACTTTCTCGTACCGCCGCCTCAGGCAAACCGACAATGGTCAAGGCTGGCAGTCCTTGCGATAAATGCACCTCAATAATAACCTTAGGCGCATGCAAACCGACGACCGAACGGGTATAAACTTGAGCAAACGACATCAGTGCTTCCTAATATAGGGAATAATTTATCATAAAGTATTATTTATTAGTGCGCAAATGTCGTCTTTTATTTATAGGGTATAAGAGAAAAGCATGACCCTACCACCCCACTGCTAATAAGGATTTGCTATAATAGCGACTATACATGCAGCCATGAATAATCTATCAGCAGCAATATCTAGGATTAAAACGAGGAATACCGCATGACAGACCATTTAACACAAAACAATCCGCAGCCTTACAACAATGCGGAAGCGCAACCGTCGACCACGCGCCCTGTTATGCAGACAGAAAGTCCTTATGCCAGTACGCGTGGCAGTATCTCTAGTAAGCAGCTGCCCGCCTTTGATGAAACCATTATCCATAAGTACAATCGTTCAGGACCTCGCTACACTTCTTATCCAACGGCGCTTGAATTCTCACCAATCCCTGATGATCTTGAGATAAAAATTCTTCAAAACCGTGAAGCCCGTGCGCCACTGTCCTTATATTTTCATATCCCATTCTGTCGTCATCTTTGCTATTACTGCGCTTGCAATAAAATTATCACCAAAAAAAATAGCGACTCAGGCGATTATTTGCAGTACTTAATCGCTGAGATTAAGCACAAACGCCGCTTGCTATCGGCTCCAGAAGGCAGCAGCAAGCCTCTGGTTAAGCAGTTGCACTTAGGCGGTGGCACGCCCACGTTTTTGCGTGATGAGGAAATGGTTCAGTTGTGGGAATTTTTGCAGACGCAGTTTGAGTTTCTACCTGAAGACCAAGGCGACTACTCTATTGAAATTGACCCACGCGAGTTGAGTGGCGAGACGCTAAAAACGCTACGGAATCTTGGTTTTAATCGGATTAGCTTAGGGGTGCAAGATTTAGATGAGACGGTACAAATTGCCGTCAATCGTGTGCATTCAGCAGAGTTGATTGAAAATGTGTTGAACGAAGCACGCGAGTTGGGCTTTCATTCTATCAATATCGATCTGATTTATGGTCTACCGCATCAAACGCCTGTTACCTTAGATAAAACAGTGCAACGCATTATTGAGATGTCACCAGACCGTCTGTCAGTATTCAACTACGCCCATCTGCCAGAACGTTTTAAAGCCCAGCGTCAAATCAAAGATGAAGACCTACCAAGCCCAGCCGCTAAGCTGACTATGCTGGGTAATACCATCAATACGCTAACAGAAGCGGGCTATCAATATATTGGTATTGATCATTTTGCCAAGCCTGATGACGAGCTGTCAGTGGCCCAGCGCGCAGGCAAATTACATCGTAACTTCCAAGGTTACACCATCATGGGCGACTGTGATTTATTGGGTTTCGGGGTCTCATCCATCAGTCAGATTGCCAATGCTAACACGCGCTACATCCTACAAAACGATACCGACTTACAAGGCTATCAAGCCAACATCGATGCTGCGCAAACCAATCTGATGATTATGCCTGCGGTAAAGTATATTAAAACGTCTCTCAAAGATCGCCTGCGTGAATACGTCATTATGAATTTGTTGTGCCACGACTACATTGACTTCAAAGACGTGAATCAAAAATTCGGTATCGATGCCATTACCTATTTTATTGATGAAATTCAACAATTGGGTGCGATGCAAGAAGACCGCTTAATTGACATGGACGCAGCGGGTATTCGAGTGTTACCCAAAGGTCGTCTGTTAGGTCGCAATGTCGCCATGGTGTTTGACGAATATCTTGAGAAAAAACACAAAAACCGTTTTTCAAAAGTTATTTAGAATCAAAGTCATTTAAAATAATAGATCTACAAGCCAATTATTGGCCATAAAAAAGACCTCAAATGAGGTCTTTTTTATGGCCGCTGTTCGTACTCTTATTTGTCAATACTCCACTCATTTTATTCAGTGGGCATAACGATATACAGTCTATTAGCATCTTCTATCGTTTTTTCTCGATCCAAATACTTTTTCTCAACAGTACTTGTTGAATGTATTGTCCCTGAATGCATATTTTTTGAATGCATGGTCTCTGAATCTGTCATTGCAAAATCATCATCATTCAGTAAGCCCAATGAACCATCTTGGCGCAACCACAAACCTTCAAGTTTGTCATGTGGATAATCTAGGGTAGCCAAAACATCAACGACCAAGGTTTTTTCCACTGGCATGATGGACATTCCTTTAAGTGTTTGCCAGTTTTCTTCGTCTGTTGCAATAAGCTGTTCAAGTGTTTGGTCATTGATTGTCAAACCAACAGCCTCGTCTTGTTTGACACTGTTGGTGTTTAAAATGGTTGTAATATCTGTTGCCTGAGAGATATCGATTTTATAAATGAGCTTTTGAGCAGACTTATCCTGTAGCGGGAATTTACGGTCATGCTCAATAAGATAAAACTCACGGTCACTAAGCGCTACTATGCCCGACGTCACGTGCACCGCTTTATCCAAACGATACAGATATTGTGCTATTTTTCCCGATGTTAAATCAATCGTCACAATGCGTACGACATCAGATATACGCCCTGACTCATCAGGATTATCTAATGAAGACTCTATAACACCTACTAGCGTGGTCTGGTCTGGCGTAATCGTTAATGCCTCCATACCGCGATTGGCACGGCGTTTGGTAAGCTCTGTCGGTAATAAAATCGGCTTGTCATTAATCATCACATTATTACGCTCATCACTGGCAAACGCGTTGATACGTGCAATCTCCACACCTTCTGCATTGTAATGGACGAGGTGCGGACCATACTCATCGCCGATCCAAAAACTCCCATCTGTAAGTGCCGCCAGCCCTTCAGGATCCAAACCATTAATATCGGTTTTAATAGGATTGGTCACTTCATCAAACGGTAGATGTGGGTTCATCGTCATTGGTTTCCCATCGACATCATAAGGTACTTCATTGGTACCGCCCAAGGCTTTTGGATTTGGCAGTCCAGAGATAGGGTTGCCGTCTCTATCCTTAAGCAGTATCTCTTTTATCTTAATAATTTTACCATCCGCTTGCAGCTCAAATAATCCGATAGACGGCGTATAGTTTGGCACAAGAAATTGCTTACCTTTTCCAGCACACCCGTCAAAGTCGGCATTGGGACCACGATCAGTCAGTACATAGAATTGATTGGCATTGGTAGGATGGGCGGCCACGTCTGAACCATAGCCACCATTGCGGATCTCTAGTTTTTGATTAGGATAGGCAGCGTTGGTATGCGTGGCATCAAGTATGGTATAAGGCAGTGGACTGCCTTGAGAGAACGCCTTCATCTGTCTCATTTCAGCATGTGCATCTTGCTTCGTCATTTCCGCACTCCTTGCATCATTATTTTTATTAAACCAGTAAAATGGTTGCTGGTAAATCACACTCAAAAAAATAGCCAGCGCGTAAAACGCTTACTGACTATTTTTAGAATGCACTTTAACTATTTAATTACTGCTGTGAACGATAGAGGTTGAAATATAGTCGATTCATCTTAAAAGCGAGTCAGGGCGACTGGAATGAGTGCTTCTGAACTGCCTATATAAATACTGTTACTACACTTTCAACTTATCCCCAACCATCCCTTTCACTGTGCTTAAAATATCAGCTGGTAAGACCACCATTTTTGAGTTGTCAGATTCCGCCAGCTCACGAATCGCTTTGATATACTGTTCACCCAACAAATAAACAATCGGCATCTCTTCAGTCCCCATCGCATTCGTAATCAGACGAATTGACTCTTCAGAACCACGGGCGAGCACCACCTGTGCTTCAGCATCACGACGTGAGGCCTCCAAGCGGCCATCCGCTTCTAAGATAGCTGCTTGTTTTTGGCCATCAGCACGTGTCACTGTCGCACGGCGTTGACGTTCGGCTGCTGCCTGTTCTTCCATGGCTGTTTGCATGGTAGCAGACGGATTGATGTCTTGGATCTCTACCGTCTTAAGGGTGATACCCCAATCAGAGATGTCTTCTGAGATGGCATGTTTGAGCTTGGCTTTGATTTCATCACGGCTAGACAACGCGCTATCTAGATCCATTTCACCAACGATTGAGCGCAATGATGTTTGTACTAGATTGCGAATACCGTACTCATAATCTTCGATACCATAAACCGCTTTATCAGGGCGTACAATATTAATATACGCCACTGCATTTGCAATAATAACGACGTTGTCTCGCGTAATGACTTCTTGTGAAGGAATATCAAGCACGATATCTTTAGTCGTTACTTTGTAAGCCACATCATCCACATAAGGGATAATCAAGTTTAGCCCCGGCTCTAAGGTTTGGCTGTATTTGCCCAATCGCTGAATGACCCACTTATACCCTTGCGGTACGATTCGCACTCCTTTGAATATAGTAAACACGACCAGTGCGACCAGTACCACCATGACAATGCTAAAGCTTTCCATAACCCATCCCTATTATTGTATTTGCCTGTTTTTATTGAGCACAGCTTGCGATTTCAGACTGCTCACAATGAGTTCATTGCCAACGATATCCGTCACCACAACCCGATCACCGACAGCGACTACCTCTCCTCTCGTACGGCACATCCATTCTGCCGCCCCCACAATCGGGACACTAAAACGTACGACGCCCGCTCTATCTGGTTGCGGTTGTAGAACGATCATACCTGTCTCGCCAACGATCACACTACCGCCAAGCCCTGCCTTAGTACGATCCACCGATAAAGGTTTAATAAACTTGAACCATACCACCAGAAAAACCGCAGAAAGTACCAACCAAATAACGATCTGCACAGAGAACCCAATAGGCAGTAACCATGTCAACGCAGCAACTATGATGGCAGCTGCACCAAACCACAAGCTTGCAAATGTCGGCACAAACATCTCAATAATGAGCAGCACGAAGCCTAATACCAGCCAATGCCACGGTTCAATCATCCAAAGTGTCTCCATTACGGATACCCTCCCTGTATTTTTTCTGAGGTTCTAGCTTTTAATGTAACACACTTTTAGAGAATACAACTTCTTAAAAATCATCAATCTAGAGGGGATGTTTCTCCATAAACTTATGGAAGCATATAGAAATGAAAAGCATAAAAAAACGACCGCCGAAGCGATCGTTTTTACTTAATAAGCTACTACCTAAGAAGTTATTAGAACTTCAACTGGGCACCAACAGTCATTAGGTCGGCATCACTACCTAGCATGTCATACTCAGCTTCAACGCTGAAGTCAGGGTTTACTGCATAGCCAAGACCTACACCACCAGCAATACTGGTATCATCATCCGAGAAGTCAGATGCGCCCGCAAAATTAGTGTTGCTAGCCTCTACTTCAGTTTTTGCAAGTCCCAATTTACCTTTGGCATATAAGCCAGTGTTTGGGAAAGCATAACGGTAGGTACCATAAGCACCGTACGTTTTAGCATCAATGTCGCCACCTCTATAGTCAGCATCGTCTGAACCGACATACTCGACTTCCATACCGAAGTTAGGATCGAAGTTGTAACCACCGTATACACCGTATGCAGTTGGATCATCAGCGCCATTTTCGTCTAAATCGAACTGACCAACTTTTACACCAGCATAAGGCTGTCCTGTGTAGCCGTTACCGTAACCGATGGCTGCTTGCGCACTTACGGTAAGTAAAGAACCAGTTGCTAGGGCAAGTAGAGTTTTTTGTAGAGTTTTCATTATTAGCTCCTTGAAATAAATTTGGACAAACAAGTTATCAGTTTTATATCGGTCTTTTAGACCCCATCGCCTTGTTTGCTAACGATGAATACATAGTAACAAACTATTTCGAGCACTCTGTCAGTGTTTGATGGTATGCGAGTTAAGATTTGCAAGTATTTATCAGTGCCTGGGTAACAAAGCCAGACATATGAAACTTTCTGTTACATTTATCGATTCTGTGCAATACTTCCCTCTTGTGATGCCACCTCCTCCCTAGGTTTAACATACGATAAAGGACAATTCAGTATGGCTACTCCAATTCATGAGCGACTACAAGCTGCCCTTGCGCAGCTAAAAAGCGCGCAGCAGTACCGCCACCTACCAGATATTGAACATCAAGGGCGCTACGTGATCAGCCATGGCAAAGCGCTACTAAACATTGCCAGTAATGACTATCTTGGATTAGGTAGCGACACAGCCCTACAACACGAGTTTTTTGAATACATACAGCAGCTTCCCTCATTACACTTGCCTAAAATGAGTGCCACCTCTTCACGCCTTTTAACAGGCAATGATGCACAACTATCAGCGCTGGAGAGCGAACTACAACAATGGTATCAACTGGCCGCGGGTACAAAAAATAGCGCTGGTGTAAAAAATAAAACCGCTACGAAATCGGCGTTGGTAATAAACAGTGGCTATCACGCCAACATTGGTATTTTGCCCGCCCTCACTGCCTTGCCCGTTAAAACCCTTATTCTGGCAGATAAGCTAGTGCATGCCAGCATTATCGACGGTATCCGCCTGAGCCAAAATAAACTATGTACTTATCGGCGTTATCGACACAATGATTACGCGCACTTGGCCACATTATTAGCCCAAGCTGAGGGTGACGTTGAGCGCATTATTATCATCACCGAAAGTATTTTTAGTATGGATGGCGACCGTGCGAACTTACGCGCCTTAGTAAGCTTAAAAGCGTTAGACAGTCGTATTGAGCTGTATGTGGATGAGGCCCATGCGGTCGGCGTCTTTGGTGACCACGGCTGCGGTTTGGCAGAAGACACGCAAACGCTGACTGATATCGATTATTTAGTGGGAACGTTTGGTAAAGCATTTGCGTCGATCGGCGCGTATATTTTGTGCGATGACACGGTGAAATCATGGCTGATCAATCACATGCGTCCGCTTATCTTTAGTACCGCATTACCACCAATCAATCATGCTTGGACACGTTTTATTTTGGCAAAAATGCCTGATCTGCAAGCGCGTAGACAACATTTGGCTCAGATATCTCTCCAACTTAGCCAAGCCATCGCACCCGCGCATCGCGCATCATCAGCACCGCAAGAGATTATTTATCAGTCACCTATCGTGCCTTATATATTGTGTGATAACGCCCAAACGCTTGCCAAAGCCGCGCAGTTACAGGCAGCGGGATTCTACGCCTTACCCATCAGACCGCCGACCGTTCCTGCCAATACCGCACGCATTCGCTTGGTAATGAATGCCCAAGTAAGTCAAGCGGACTGTCAGCGTTTGATCGAGCACTTATAACCCAAAAAATTTATTAAGACTGCCCAAGCAAACACTCATGACATTTTGGATGAATAAACATGATAGAACACCCCAGTACAATACGCGAGCTGAGCGCTCGAAAGCAGATCATTGCTCGTCATTTTGCCCAAGCCAATACCTATGATCAGCACGCTCACATCCAGCAGCATGTCTGTCAACACTTACTGTCTGCCATCACCCATACGCATCAAGATAGCGTGCTGGAAGTGGGTGCCGGTACCGGACAGATGACCCAGTTACTGGCAGCAAGCATGCAAAGCAAACGCTGGATCATCAACGAGCTGTGTGCGCAGCAAGCAACAAACTTACAGGCTATACTGCCGGCGGCACAACTGCGTATTGGCGATGCAGAAACGATGGATCTAGAGACAAATCACAGCTTGATTGTCAGTGCCAATGCCATACAGTGGTTTGATGATCCATTAGGTTTTGTATCACAGTTAACCAAACGGCTCAAAGCAGGTGGCCAGCTACTGCTGAGCACTTTTACACCAAATAACTTTCAGCAGATCAAGACCCTCACTGGTCAAGGTCTGTACTATCCAGCTATTGAAGCCTGGCGTTTAGCATTAAATAAAGCCAACCTCAAACAGATACAGTTATCGACCCAGCGTTTCGATATACCGTTTAGTCGGCCGTATGACGTGCTAAAACATATGAAAATGACTGGTGTCTCGACGAATCAAACCCAACGACAAACTACCGTAGAGCAGCAAAGCATAGAACCGTTTATTTGGACAAAGACAAGCTTGCAGCAGTTTGAGCAAGCTTACTGGCAGCAGTTCTCAGGGCAAGACGAAAACGGCCAGCCCTGTGTGTATCTCACCTATGAAGTGCTCATCATCAACGCTTATCAGCCATAAAAAAACGCACCTCGAAAGGTGCGTTTTTTATCTTAACTCTAGTGGATGTTAAGAGATATTACTTCTTATCATCGTCTACTTCAGTGAACTCTGCATCAACGACATCGTCATTGGCTTGATTGTTGTCTTCAGCACCGTCCGCCCCTTGTTGGAACTGGCTTGGATCCATGCCTTCTGCCCCAGCACCGCCATCAGCGTAGATCTTCTGACTGATTGGTAAGAAGGCATTGTCTAGCGCTTCAAGCTTGGCTTTGATGTCATCATGATCATCTTCTTTCACCGCTGCTTCAAGCTCAGCAATCGCCGTTTCTACTGTTGATTTTTCTTCATCAGTCACTTTATCTTCTGCTTCTTTTAGTGCTTTTTGTACGGCATGGATACGACCATCCGCTTCGTTACGCACTTGCGCTAGGTTAGCGAACTTCTCATCTTCCGCTGCATTGGCTTCAGCGTCACGAACCATTTGTTCGACTTCTTCATCCGACAAACCAGAGTCTGCTTTGATTTGGATGCTTTGTGCTTTACCAGTCCCTTTGTCTTTCGCTGAGATGTTCATGATGCCATCAGCGTTGATGTCAAAAGTCACTTCGATCTGCGGGAGACCACGTGGTGCTGGTGGAATGTCAGTCAGATCAAAACGGCCAAGCTGTTTATTTTGGTTGGCGATTTTACGCTCACCTTGATAAACCTGAATGGTAACCGCTGGCTGGTTGTCTTCAGCCGTTGAGAACACTTGTGATTTCTTAGTAGGAATCATGGTGTTTTTCTCAATGATTGGCGTCATGACCCCGCCCATCGTTTCGATACCAAGCGTCAATGGCGTGACATCAAGTAGCAATACGTCAGTTTTGTCGCCAGACAATACCGCCCCTTGGATCGCCGCCCCTGCTGCTACTGCTTCATCAGGGTTGACATCTTTACGTGGTTCTTGACCGAAGAACTCTTGTACTTTCTGCTGTACAAGTGGCATACGCGTCTGACCACCCACTAAAATCACATCATCGACATCACCCACTTTTAGGCCAGCGTCTTCAAGAGCAATTTTACAAGGACCCATCGTGCGCTGTACTAAGTCTTCGGTGAGACTTTCTAGTTTTGAGCGACTGATCGTCACAACCAAATGCTTAGGACCACTGCTATCAGCGGTGATGTACGGTAAGTTTACTTCGGTGCTTTGGGCACTTGACAACTCAATTTTGGCTTTTTCTGCCGCTTCTTTTAGACGCTGCATTGCCAATGAGTCACCTTTTAGGTTAACATCTTGGTCTTTTTTGAATTCATCAACTAGATAATCAATCAAAGCAGAATCAAAATCTTCACCACCAAGGAAAGTATCGCCATTGGTTGCTAGTACTTCGAACTGTTGCTCACCATCAACGTCAGCAATTTCGATGATTGAGATATCAAAGGTACCACCGCCCAAGTCATAAACCGCAACGGTGCTATCACCTTGCTTTTTGTCCATACCATAGGCAAGAGCGGCGGCAGTTGGTTCGTTGATGATACGTTTTACATCAAGACCGGCAATTTTACCCGCATCTTTTGTGGCTTGACGCTGTGAATCATTGAAGTAAGCAGGGACAGTTACAACCGCTTCGGTCACGCTCTCACCAAGATAGTCTTCTGCTGTTTTTTTCATTTTTTTCAAGATTTCAGCAGAAACCTGTGGTGGCGCTAACTTTTTGCCGTTAACTTCTACCCATGCATCACCGTTATCAGCTTTGGCGATTTTGTAAGGCACCATACCGATATCTTTTTGCACAACTTTGTCATCAAAACGACGACCAATCAAACGCTTAATCGCAAACAATGTGTTGTTTGGATTGGTGACGGCTTGACGCTTGGCTGACTGACCAACCAAAATTTCGTCATTTTTATAGGCGACAATCGATGGTGTGGTACGTGTACCTTCAGCATTTTCGATGACTTTAACTTTGTCACCTTCCATGACTGCGACACATGAGTTGGTTGTACCTAAATCAATACCAATTACTTTACCCATAATGAATTACTCCTAATTGTTTTAAATATAAATCTTTGTATCTTCAGACCATAGTCGGTCACTTGTTGCTTTATATCGGTTTTCTTATGGCGTTTTTCAAGTCAATAATCAAGCAAAAACTGTGTTTCATGTGACTTTTTGTGAAAAACCTTCATGTAAGTAGGGTTTTTTACGTTAAAAACCTATTGGCCGACACGAACCATCGCTGGGCGTAATAAACGACCATTTAAGCTATAGCCCTTTTGTAGCACTGTTCCAACCGTATCCGCTTCTGCGTCTGCATCAATACCGACGGCTTCATGCAAATCAGCATTGAATTTTTCACCTTGTGGATCAACGGCTTCTACGCCATTTTTGTTTAATACAGCCACAAGTGCTTTGTGTGTCAGTTGTACCCCTTCAGCGACTGGGTCATTGGCATCAGCATTTTCAATGGCACGCTCTAAGTTATCAACGATTTCTAACAACTCTTTAGCAAATTTCTGCAGGGCAAATTTTTTGCTCTTATCAGCTTCTTGCTCCATGCGTTTTTGCGCATTATACGCCTCTGCATTGGCACGGGCAGTACCTTCTTTGGCCTGTTTGACCTCGCCTTCTAATTCAGCAATGCGGGCCTTAAAAGTGTCGAGATCGATTTCATTTTCGATCGTCATATCGTCTTCTGATGCATTTTGTGGATCAAACTCTTGCATGGTTTCTTCTAAAATACTGTCATTGTGATCAACATTATCATGCGCCACATTTTGCTTTGATGATTCGTGGTTGGTGTTATTCTCGCTCATGATAGCTCCTTGGAATCTTAATAATGACCATTAATGTTAGACACAATAAACTCGCTCACCGCTAGTCACGGCGCTCTTATTTATTGGATGCTTAACCGTTATTACTCATTGTTTTTATTAATGCGCTTTACTAGCTGCTTGATAAAGGTGATGGGTACAAATTTCAAGCCTAAAGCGTAGGAATTTTTCTCATTTACTACAAATACGTTTTAAATGGGCAGTAAAACGTTCGTCAGGCGTTTGTTAAGTGTCAATCAATAGAGATATTCGCTATTAGATGGACAAAACTTCCTTTCAATTCCAAAACCTTTACGTTTACTTTCCAAACCATTACCAAACCATACGCAGTTTTCTTATTCATTACTTTATGATTGCTACAAATATCGTAAAACTCACGTTAAAGCACACGCGACTGTGAGATTGCAGATACTAACTATTATTGATGAGAAGTGTTATGTCTAATTCGACCGTTTTATCAGTCAATACCTTATTGAACAAAGCGTTGTTTACGTTGAAACTTGCATCGATAGACCAAGTCGATAATGTTGCTGACAATGTAAACAACGAAAACGCTCAACGAAAACGCCTGACCGTGAAAGAAAAAATGCTCGGCTACGCTTCAATCTCCAACCGTCATCCGCATACTTTGCACCACGCTATGAAAGCCTTGGGCTACCTACCTACCCCTTTATTAGAGCGTATGGTCGGTTATTTAAAAGGGCCGACGTCAAAACAATACCTCCATGCCGACGCACATTTACGTTTGATTCTCGCGATAAATAGTCAGCTTAAAACCCCACTAGAGCTCACGCCAATGTGTGAGCTGCGCGAAAAATTTGCCGCTGATGCTGTGGCCATGCAAGCACCAAAAGTATGGAAACAAGCGAGTGGGAGTGTGCTCAGCAATATCAAACGCTTTACCCAAAAAGGTGATACGCCTATCTGCTGGGAAGACAAAATCATTGCCAATGCTGATGATGGCGACATGACGATTCGCTGCTATCAAACGCTATCTCGCTCTAATGGTATTGGCTTTAAAAAACGCCCTACACAAAATCCTGATGAAACGGTGATGATGTTTTTTCATGGGGGCGGTTTTTGTATTGGTGATATCGATACTCATCATGAGTTCTGCCACACCGTTTGCGCGCGCACTGGGTGGCCAGTCGTCAGTGTTGACTATCGCTTGGCTCCTGAGAACCCTGCTCCAGCCGCATTGAGAGACTGTATTACTGCTTATGCTTGGCTGGCTAAGCACTGCCACACCCTAAACGCTTCACCGTCGCGTATTGTCCTAGCAGGCGATAGTGCGGGTGGCGGACTATGCACCCTGCTTGCTCAGCAGCTCACCGCGCCAACTGAAAGCGCGTGGCTCGACTTAGGAGCTAATGGTCAAAAGACGTTTAACTTATTAGAGCGCCTACCCAAACCACTGGCACAAATACCTTTATATCCTGTTACGGATATTGAAACGGACTACCCAAGCTGGGAGTTGTATGGTGAAGGTTTACTCTTAGATCATGCTGACGTGGCTGTATTTGACGCAGCGTGTTTTAAAAACAGCTCATTACCACGCCAGCATGTGCTGAACGCGCCAATGCTCGGTGATAACCGTAAAGTGTGCCCCACTTATATCGTTGCTTCTGAGTTAGATGTTTTGCGTGATGAAGCATTTGCTTATGCCAAGCAAATAAAAGCGCATGGCATCCCAGTCCAGACAAGTACAGTACTTGGTGCACCGCATGGTTTTATTCATTTTATGAGCGTTCATGAGGGCCTTGCTCAAGAAACAAGCAACATCATTGATGGCTTTGCTCGCTTCGTACGAGACGCCATTAGCGCACAAAATCAGTTAGCCGCGTAGTAAAGCGCGCCTCTAGTGACAATAAAAAACCTCTACTATTTTGTTATGGTAGAGGTTTTGACAAGTGTTACATTCAACTGTTATGTTTCACATGAAACAATCCTAACATCACTAGTCCTGCTCTTCTAATGCCTGTTTGAGCGTTGGTTGTCTAAACGTATAACCTGAGTCAAGGAGCGCTTGCGGTAACACCTTTTGTCCGTCAATCAACAAGGTTGCCATCTCACCAAACATAAGCTTGAGTAAAAACGCTGGTAAGGTAAAAAAGGTGGGACGATGTAGCCACGCTCCCACTGTTTTGGTAAAGGTGTGATTGGTCACTGGATTAGGAGCAGTAAGGTTATATACGACCGCTGGTGTCTCGTTTGCAGTCGGTAAGGTATTGTCAACGGTGGCGGCGCGCTCAACGCTCTCAGTATCCATTTCCCCAGTATCGATTAGCCCACTACCAGCCTTACCCGTAAGATGCTGCTCAATGATAAATATCGCGGCCCCCACCCAGTCCTCACGGCTGATCCAACTCATGATTTGTTTGCCGTCGCCTAGCTGCCCACCGACACCCATTTTAAAAGGCGTTAAAAGCTTACCAAGCATACCGCCGTCAGGATGAATGACCACACCCGTACGTACGATCGCCACAGGGACGCCATAATTGGTTGCTGCTAAGGCTAGTTGCTCCCACTCATCACACAATCGATGGGCAAAATCGGGCTCAAAACCACTGTTTTCGTTGAGCGGTTTATCGCCTTGGGTACCATACCAGCCAATGGCTGAGCCACTGACCAGCAACTTAGGTTTAGTACTCGTACGAGCGATAAACGCGAGTATGGACTCGGTCGGCTTAATACGGCTGGCGAGCAACTGCTCTTTACGCTCATCACTCCATCGCGCATCAGCAATACCCGCACCCGCTAAATTTAAAATAACATCAAAGCCCAGATCAGTCTGTGCAAGCTCGTCATAAGTCATCATTTGGATATCGTTGGGATGCGCCTGACTGTTATCACGTGTTAACCAAGTAATATGTAGGTCTGTATCTGCACTCTGATAGCGTTTTAGGATCTCCTTACTGAACGCGCTTCCCAAAAACCCCGAGCCACCGCTGATTAAAATATTCATGCCCTACTCCCTAGATTGGTTTTTATCACTCAGTAAGCCTTGAGCCTTTATCACCATCGTCTGCTTTTTTGATGGTGATATCAAAAGGACTTTTACATACTTTTGGTAAAGCCCTACCCTATACAACAGTAGGTTAACTATACCAAAGAACGCTAAGACGAGTATAAAAACCAACGGTATCTTAACCGCAAGCTAAGGTTTGTGCGGCCCTACTGGAGAGATAACCCCACCCTTTAACGAATGATTAAGCCTGTGGTGGCATCACGAATTTGGCTGGGCAACGTGTAACCGAGCGTCTCGGCTTGCAAGTAGCTGATTTGCTCACCAAAATAAGCATACGCTTCAGAAAAAGTCTTAGCTGGCGGTTGCCCTGATGGATTACAACTGGTAGAAACCAGCAAACCAAATGGATTATGAGCGCCGGCCAGCTGTTGACACAGCTCACGGATTAGAGGGTGGGCGATCACCCTAATAGCCACGGTCTGATGTTGGCCAGTTATCCAAGGCGGAATAGTGGTAGCCAGTGTTTGCGGGATAGGTACCAACCAAGTATGCGCTTGCTTATATTGTAATTCTACATGCTCACTATCCGTTTGCCAGCTCTTGAGCATGGGGTGACGTTGCGCCTCACTTAACGGTGCTAGCAGAGGTTTCACACGCTCTACACTGTCAGTAATGACAATCATCCCTTTGGACTGTGGGCGCTGTTTGATGGCTAAAATACGCTCAACCGCTTGTTTGTCATAGGGGTCGCAGCCTATCCCCCACACGCTTTCGGTTGGATAAGCAAGCAGCTGTCCTGCTTTTAGACAGTTAGCCGCTTGAACGGTAGAAGACGTAGTGATGGAAGCAGAGTGGTTCATAGTTTGAATAAATCATCATGATATAAAGATAAGCACCAATAATAACACAACAGACGCACGCCTCAGTTAGCGGCTGTGATCTGAGCACCATACTGGTAGAAACACAGAGCTGTCATTCTAAACGCGTAAGTAACGCCCACCTTGTACGTGAATAACGCCTAATAGTTCAAGCTCCATTAACTGTCCTATCAGCTGCGGTGCGATGAGTCCAGTGGCAATGATGAGTGCATCCAAATCTTGTCCATACCAGTCGAGCTGCTCGTAAACTGCCGTTAGGTGCGCAGGTACGGAGATAGCGCTACGCTGAGAGTTGTTATTAGATGCCAATAGCTGGCTGTTATCTGAGACAGCGGCTCTATCTCTATCCATAGCATGAGACGGCTGTTGAACTTCCGATCGAGGATCAGTGGTACTAGATACAGGGGAATTAGAAAGGTTTTCTGCTTGACGTACAAGGCTACCGTAAGCCAACTGATTATTTACATCTTCGATGACTTGCTGAGGGTGATAAATCAAAGTGGCCCCTTCGCGTATCAGATGATGACAGCCCTCGGCATTGCTGTTGTCAATATGGCTTGGTATCGCAAAGACTTGCTTGCCTTGCTCAGAGGTTAAGCGGGCGGTAATAAGTGAACCACTCTGAATCGTCGCCTCTGTCACGATCGTTGCCAAGCTCAGACCAGCCACCAAACGGTTACGACGTGGGAACGTGTGCTTATGCGGCGGGGTATGGGGCAACAGCTCACTGATAATACAGCCACCTTGCTCGACAATCTGTGCAAATAACTGATCATGGTGATTGGGATAATTCACATCAATGCCTGTCCCCATCACCCCAACCGTGCGACCTTGATACTCAGAATCTACCTGCGCCAAAGCCCCTAAATGGGCGCGCTTATCGACCCCCATAGCGAGACCACTGGTGATAATATAGCCTGCTTGGGCTAAATACTGCGCCATATCAAAAGTGGTTTTTTGTGCATGGGCGGTGGGTTTTCGACTGCCAACGATAGCAATTTGTGCTTGCTGTAAACGCGTGCTATTACCACGGTAAAACAATAAGGGCGGTGGATCATAAATCTGTAGGAGCTGGGCGGGATAGTCGGGCTGATCGGCGAATATTAGGCCATACCGACCGGCGACTAACGCCTGCTGGATTTTATCGATATTGGCGCGTGTTTGCTCGGGCTGTTCATGACGTTTAAGATGGGTATGATGAATACCTAACTGCCGCCATGCGTCTACTTTGGCTTGCCAAGCAAGCTGTGCGTGACCAAAGGCGGTGAGCAGCTTGTGGTAAGCAGATAATGACGCATTCACCTCATACCACAGCGCCAATATGGCGCGCTGATCGTCGGTTAATAAAGAGGAGACTGCTGTCATAGTCATTTCTCTCACACAAGCGGGCTTAAACGGGCTTAGATTGGCTCGTCCAATGAACCAGTGATGTGTTTATAGATAAGGCGGCGGTAGTAATTGATCACCAACGTTGAGGGGTAGCTCAGAATCTAACACATACGCATAGCTAATATGGTCAAAAGTATTGAAGATCATGACCATACCGCTTGGCTCATTTGGCAAACGTACCGGCATATCATTGTCTTTGGTATCGCGTACCAAGGGACCCTTTTGATAAACGGTTAGGACATCACCAGGTTTAGCCCCATGGGTGCTCCCTAGGTTGATGGCGACCACACTACCCTTTGCCGCTGAACTGATTGAGTCCATTACTCGTACAATCAACCCACCACGACTGACCGTCGCTGGGGCTGGATAAAACACTGGCGGGATCGAGTTATTTAGCTCAACAAATACGCGATCACCTTCACGCACTTCTTTACCGTAACTGTCCGTCAGCTGTAAGCTGGTGACACCATTGCTTTCTGTGGAGGTGACCAAACCTGTTGCCACTTGCGTGACTTCTAGACCAATAACTTCTTGTGTTTTAGGCTCGACATATAGCTCACCTTCACGGTAGATACCATAACGCTGTCCGACGATCAGTGGCACGCCTTTGGCGTAAACCTTGTCACCAGCAGCAGTAATCAAGTTACGGTTCTTAGAAGCTAAAACATAGGGGGTGGTATTGAAATCTTGTGGATTGACGATGACGGTTTTATCCAACCAGTGTTGAATAGCTGACCATGGAATAGGTGGAATACTATTGGCGGTTGAGGTCACGGCTACCGTGCCCGCGACCACTTCACCCGTTAACTGTTTTTCCACCCCAGCACAGCCCTCACCTGTGTCCACCCCAACAAGCGTCTTGCCTTGAATCACACACAAGATAAGAATGTCATTCGGATAAATAAGATGTGGGTTTTTGATTTGTTTATTGGTCGCCCAAATCTCTTTCCAGCGCCATGGACTGTCTAAGTAGCGTCCTGAGATATCCCACAACGTATCCCCTTTTTTGACAGTGTAGCGATTGGGCGCATCTGCTTTGATGCTGGGTGGTGGATTGTTAGCGTGAGCGGTGGTCATCAGCATTGCACTGCTAAATGTCGTGATCAACAGGGCCTTTGCTATCTTTTTTACGCGCATCTTCATTATTGTACCCACAGTATGTATCGCTGTTTTGGCTGGTGTTATTCCGAAAAAAGCGCTCAGCGTAATGAACATCCGCCGACGCTATTTCTAATATTACAATCATATCTACGATAACACAATCATAAACAAGTTATTACAATAGTGTAACCTTATGTGGATACTTTTTGAAGACTTCCTTAGACGCTGCCCTTATCCACACCCTTTGTTTAAGCGGGGTTTGGTGTGACGTACTGACGGATTTGTTCAGCGACCAGCTCAGCTTTATTGTCTAATACTACGACGTGCTGTGGCAAGCTCTCCAAGCCTTCTGTGTGTTTAGGACGATCGATATCTATTTGGCCAACGGCTTCCACGATAGTGTCAGCAAACTTAACGGGCAATGCGGTCTCCGCACAAACGATGACTTCGCCCTTTAACTGTAATTCTTTTGCGACCTTGATACCGTCAGCGGTGTGTGGATCAACCAGCTCCCCATACTGCTCATAAATCGCTTTAATGGTTCGCAGGCGATCATCATGAGTAGACTTGCCAGCCGCAAAGCCATAACGGGTGTTAACCGCTTCCATCAATTCAGATAAATCGAAACCTTGGCCTGATTTTACGCCTTCAAACAGTTCATGAACGCGCGTACTGTCTTTGTCTAGCAGTAGATAAACAAATCGCTCAAAGTTAGAGGCTTTAGAGATATCCATGGATGGGCTGGAGGTGACATAGGTTTTTTCAGTGGGGCGCGGCTGATACGCACCTTGATTAAAGAAGTCATTGAGCACATCGTTTTCATTGGTGGCAACGATCAAGCGCTCAATTGGCAACCCCATTTCACGGGCGATGTGACCGGCGCAAATGTTACCAAAGTTGCCTGAGGGCACACTAAAACTGACCTTTTCCTCATTGCTCGTCGTGACGGCAAAGTAGGCTTTAAAGTAATAAACAATCTGCGCGAGGATGCGACCCCAGTTAATGGAGTTGACCGTACCCAAGCTATAAGCGGCTTTAAACGACGCGTCTTGTTGCAGCGCTTTGACGATATCCTGACAGTCATCAAACATGCCATCGATAGCGATGTTGTGGATATTGTCATCGGTCAAGCTATACATCTGCGCACGCTGGAATTCACTCATTTTGCCATGAGGCGATAGCATAAAGACTTCGATATTGTCTTTCCCGCGCAGGGCATACTCTGCCGCACTACCCGTATCACCACTGGTGGCGCCAATAATGGTAATACGCGCGTCTTTTTGTTTGAGCACATATTCAAAGGCATTACCCAAAAACTGCATAGCCACGTCTTTAAACGCCAGCGTTGGACCGTTTGATAAACCTAAAATGTATAAATTGTCTTCAAGCTTGCGGACAGGAACAATCTCATCAGAACCAAACACATCAGCGGTGTAAGTACGCTCAATAATGTCCTGCAAATCAGCGGTAGGAATATCAGTGGCAAAGCGCTGCATAATTGCCATCGCAAGTTGCGGATAGCTAAGCGTACGCCATTCCTCTAGCGTAGCACTGTCGATGTTCGGATAGTGCTCAGGCAGCATCAAACCGCCATCAGGGGCAAGCCCCATCAAAAGCACATCACTAAAATCCATCGGCGCTGTCTGACCACGGGTACTGATATATTTCATTAGATTGTCCTGTCTACAATGATGTTATTCAATATTTAAAAACGGTTTATTCAGCAGCTTTATGCAGCAACGCATAATAAAAGCCATCACCACTGATACCATCAATTGGCAAGCACTGGCGACCAATGGTTTGTGCGATGCCCCAATTGCAGTCCTCGGTAAATTCAACCGCGACCGCATCATCATGATGGCTGATAAAGTCTTGCATTTGCAGGGCGTTTTCTTGCTTTAAAATAGAGCATGTTACATAGAGCAGATAACCACCCACTTTGAGCTGTGGCCACAGATTGTGCAAGATATCTGCTTGTAAGACAGCCGTTTGCTCAACGTCTTCCTCAGCCCGTAGGATACTGATATCAGGATGACGGCGAATCACTCCTGTTGCCGTACAAGGTGAATCCAGCAATATGGCATCGAACACGGCTTCGCTGGTGTCTTTTTTCCCCGCACCCTGCCATCTGGTGGCATCAGCACAGACGATCTCAAGCTCGACGTTTTTCTCAGCTTGCTCTAGGTTCTCCTGCTTTAAATTGAGACGGTCTAAATTATCATAAATACGCTCGATACGCGGTGCTTCATTATCGATGGCGGTTAGCTTGATTTTAGAAATCCCAGACACCGCTTCAGCATCGCTTTGTTTCACGTGAAACAAGGGCGAGTGTTTCGCTGAGTGTATTAACTCTAACCAATGAGCAAGCTTACCGCCAGGTGCGGCGCAAGCATCTAAGATATGTAGGTCAGTGACATTTTTATCCTTACCAATCTTATTTATTAGGGCTTTATGGATGATAGGTGCCGCAAGTTGCGCATGCATGTCTTGCACACTAACAGCCCCTTCAGCAAATTGTGGCAACGCACTGACTGCGGTGCTTTGATGTAGTCGTAGCGCTTGAGTCGATAAAGTCGCCGTGTCTGAAGAATGAGGTAAGTTAAAACCGCTCGTTAGCTCAACCAAGTCTGTATCAATTTCAGCGCCGTACAGCTCTTGTTGATAGTCATCGACCGATGTAACCGCCGTATTCACTCGTAAAAACATTGGCGCTGATTGGCGCAAGCCTTGGGTGAGCTCGTTATACTGCTCGCTCCAGTCCTGCTTAAGCTGATAAGCAAGCCAATTGGGCAGACTGTGGTTTTTATTGCACTTTTTACGGAATTTATTTGGATTCTTAGCCACTTTGCGCAAAATAGCGTTAATCAAGCCAGTAGCATGAGCGAACTCAATCTCCTTTGCGGCCTCAACCGTTTCATGAATCGCAGCATGGTCAGCCACTTCCAAATACAACAATTGCACCAACCCTACTTGAATCGTAGTACGCACTTCAACCTCATCAATAGGGTTGTCTGCTAGGGTATCCAGCAACCGCGAAAGCGCATACCACTGGCGTAATGTCGTCAGCAATAGCGCATGGGCAAAGCCTTTATCCCCGTCGTGCAGACTATTCAACAATGGGTCAAGCACGCTTGAGAGCGACTGACCATTTTGAATCGCCAACAAGGTGTGAATCACCCGCACGCGTACGCTGCCGTTCATGATAAGGTTGCTTGATGGCTTGAGCTTATTGTTTCTTGGCGCAGTAGTGGTTTGTCTCATTAAATTGATTTTCCTTGACGCCTTATGGATCACGTCTTGTGCAAGTTGGGTGGCTTATATTAAGTGACTTATATTAACTGAGTTGTGGGTAAATACATTATACTTCAGTGATCTTTTACTAAGATAAATGAACTGTGTGATGTTATTTGGAATTGCCCGTGAACTGATCACCATCGTTTAACTGGTTGCCATGACAGACCTGTTCAGCTGTCATCGGCTTACCCCCTGCAAACTGTAAGTCCGTAATCGCTAAGGTACTGGCCAGTGGGTCGTTGTGATGGTCTTTACCACAGGCGACCAAAATCGCTTTGCGCCCTACACTGATGATAGTGCCCGCTGGTTTATCGGTTTGCTGCGAGGTATTTACTGGTAAGCTGGCTAAAATTTTGACACGTTGCCCATCTAAGAAAGTGTAAGCGCCAGGCCACGGGGTCAAACCGCGAATTTGTCGCTCGATTGCAGTAGCAGGTTGTGTCCAGTCAATTTCGCCTTCGGTTTTGACCAGCTTTTCGGCATAGTTGGCTTGACTGTCTTCTTGAGCCTTGGCCTGCGCCTGATAGCTGGGTAAATCTTTTAATACGGTAGTGATGGCCGTCGCGCCAAGCGCTGCCAGCTTGTCATGGAGACTCGCTGCTGTGTCTTTTGCTTCGATGGCACAATTGACTTTGTAGAGCATATCGCCGGTATCTAAGCCTTTATCCATCTGCATAATCGTAATGCCCGTCTCACCATCTCCTGCCAATAACGCACGGTGAATCGGCGCCGCCCCGCGCCAGCGTGGCAATAACGAGGCGTGAATGTTTAGACAGCCATGAGTTGGCGTGGTTAAAACACCAATCGGCAAAATCAGCCCGTAAGCGGCCACGATCATGACGTCAGGTTGATACGTACGCAGGGTTTGACGCGCTGTCATACCTGCGGCGTCAGACTTTTTGAAGGTAGCGGGTTGCTCAACCGCAATATCATGAGTTAACGCCACTTGTTTGACTGCAGAAGCCGCCAGTTTTTGACCACGCCCAGCCTTACGATCAGGCTGTGTATATACGGCGACGATATCTATATTTAGTGCCTCTTGCTGCTTGATGAGCTTCTCAAGACCAGTCGCGGCAAATTCAGGCGTACCCGCAAACACAACCCTTAAGGGCGTGCCAGATGGGTAGTTGTCAGTAGTAGCGGAAGTCGATAAAGTTGGGGCAGAAGCAATTGTCGTCATAATCATGCATTATATAGGGTCGATTTGCCCATTATAGGTGAGTTTGCCATGTTGTGCCATGATTGTAACAGTGGCAATCGGACGTTACTAATGATGCTGTTTATCTTTATAATAAAAAACAAGCAAAGTACTCTTTTATGTAGGTATGCTTATAAAACAGTACTTTATTAAGCAGCGCTCTACCTCTAATAAAACACCAGAATGGCTTATGCAAATCCACGACTTTGCCAAAATTGTTATAAAACTGCCACGTTTACTCAAGTCAACATAGGACCACGCTTTCATGCAACAGTTTCAGTCCTTACAGCGCTTACTCACGTTTTATGCAATGACGTTACTGGTCATGTTAGGACTGTATTATTTCAACATGTTCTATGGAATAAAAAAGCATGGCGAACAACACAGTGTCGACACCTTTTATTTATTACAACATAAAGTCACGAGCGGTGACGAGCTGTTAAATCGTGATATTAAAGAAATTCTAGATAACCCTGCTTTTAAGGACACTAGCTATCAGCTGATTTTTATAACGCCATCTGGACAGACTTATATTCATCGTCATGCTCGCCCTGGTGAGCCGGCTTTTGCGACCGTGACCTTTCCCACCATTACCCCATCTTCCGCTAACAGCGGTAGCTATAGTGCGCACACGCTCAATAACAACAACGTTACAGGCACTATTAAGCTTAAAAGTGGTCATCAAATTTATCTTATATTGCGCCACGAGCCTTTTGCTATCGACTGGATATCTTATCACTACTGGCTACCGTTAATGATAGCGATCATATTTTTGATTACCGCTTTATTGTACATACTCAGTCGTCAAAACAGTTGGAACCAGCTGCTCGCTTATAGTGATAATTTGAGTGGTCATGCAAAGGACGCTTATACGCCGCCCCCGTTTTCGCCCAAAAAATCGGCGACTGAGTTTTTGCGTTTAGGCCACGCCCTCAGCCGTGTCAGCTATCAATTGCACAGTGATTACCACCGTATTAGAACCCTAACACACCGTCTTGAGCGCTTGGTTGAACAAGCGCCATTACCGATGCTAATGATTATGCGCCATGGCCAAATCAGCTTTTTTAATCAACGCTTTGAGCAGCTCTTCGACTCCTCATCGCAACAGGATGAAAGCTATGAGTTAACGGATTTTTTTGCTGGTAAAGATGAGTTTACACAGCTCCTGTTACAAACCTTATCCAACTTGCGTATCACTCGCACCTTAACCGTCTACAGCCTAGAAAATCAGCAGATATACCAGCTCCATATCACCCCATGGTTTGGTGAACATGGACAAGTTCACAACTTTACTGTCATTCTCAATAATATCAACGAGTTCACCACGCAAATCGCGCAACTACAGCAGCAAAACCAAAAGCTACAGCAAAAACTTGATGAGTTAGCAACGCTCCGATCGCTTGTCGGTTATCAGCTACGGGTACCATTAGAGACCATGATCGACACCCTAGAACCGATCAACCCTAAAACCTTATCTTACAAGCAGCACGACATACTAAAAACACTGATCAAAAGCAGTCAAAGTATGTTGACGACCCTCAATGACACGCTAGATATCGGCGAGGTAGAGGTAAGAAAAGCTCGCCTTAGTAGTGAGCCTGTCGATATTTACAAACTTAGTCGAGGCGTTAATGATTTGATCTTAGACGATATAAGGCAGCAAGGGCTAGAGTTGATCTATTTTTTTGCGCCCGATTGTCCACGTTGTATTGACACTGACGCGGTGCGTCTACGCCAAATACTTTTAAACCTGTTAAACAATGCCTCAAAATTTACAATCTTGGGCTATATCGCGCTCACTATCGATCGCGTCACCCATGAACAAATCACACAAATAAATAGCGATTACTTGCTCCCTACCAACAAAAACATGAGGGTAAGTCAGTCATCTCACTGGGTACGTTTTAGTATAAAAGACACAGGTGGTGGCATCGCTATCGACAAACAAAACCAGCTACGAACTGACGTGCATCAAAGTAATCGTCAAACTCATAGTAAAATGGCGCAAAATATCGATGCGACAGGCATTGGTTTAAATAATGCCAATAGTTTTGCGCAGTTATTAGGCGGTTTTATTGAACTGCAAAGCACTATCGGTAACGGAAGCACTTTTAATCTGTACCTACCTTGTCGCCATCCAAACTATCAACCGGTGTATCATCGTAGTCAGCATTTAACTCATATCCATCTGATCGCAGTCGTGAACCAAGCATTGGTTGCCAAACATTTGCAACACTTGTGTGAGTATTTATCGATATCGACGACCATTTACACTTCTGTAGATTTGGCCACTGTACAGCAGCTGGCAAGCCAATTAGTACAGGTCGAGCAGACACTCGCTCCTGTGTTGCTGCTCGATTATGAATATTATGACGCCGTTACTTTTGCGTTATCCAGTCCTTTATTGTCAAAGAATGGAGATTTGAGTCATTCAGAAATGAAAGAGTTAAAACCAGAAAATCAAGTGTTTACGAACCATGAGAGACAGCAAGCGTTAGACAAACTACTCGCTCATTCATCACTACCAAAGATACTGTTTAGTATCAAACCTGAGCGCCGTATACCCTCTGTGTTATTAGATAAATATGATGGGTTTTTGACCAAGCCATTGGATGCTAATTTACTGCTATCTGAGTTGCTGCGCTTGACGTTACCAGCAAGAAAAAAACTTATCCAGACAGCAAGCTTTAGAAATAACGGTAGGCATTTAGCAAAAGAAGCAAATAAACTCGCCAGTGAAGCCCCATCTCCATTGGTCTTAGTGGTAGAAGACAGTCCAACCAATCAAAAAATAACCTGCAAAATACTAAGCAAGCTTGGTTATCGTAGTGTAATCGCAGAAGATGGGCATCAAGCGTTAGATAAATTACAAGAACAGCGACAAGATATCTCGCTGATTTTAATGGACTGTCGTATGCCAGTGATGGACGGGCTACAGGCTACTCAGGCTATCCGCGCGCAAGGTGATGCCATTCCTATCGTCGCACTGACGGCAAACAACACCAGCGAGGATCGCGAGGCTTGTATGCTAGTAGGAATGGACGAGTTTTTATCCAAACCTATCAATAAAGAAGCGTTAGAGGCGGTTTTACAGCGCCTTATAAAACCCTCATAAAAGCCTGTAAAACCTACTGCCTGTCTATATGTGTGCTACCTTTGGTCATCACCTTCCTAATGACTTTATAGCTACTTATGCTCTTTTAAACATCACTTCATAAAGCCATTATCTGCCAAGAAGGCTTCTGTGATTTGACTTTGCGGACTGGGGGCAGCCATAGCACTGGCTTGCGATTTATTTATCAGACGCTCTAAGTAGCGAGCAACGATATCTACCTCAATATTGACCTTACTACCAACCAGCCAATGCTTGGCAATATTGGTCACTTGGGCAGTATGAGGAATGATGTTTAAAGAGACAATATTATCCTGTACCAGGTTGGTCGTTAAACTAATACCATCGACCGTAATAGACCCTTTAGTCGCTGTATAATGCGCAAGCTCTTGGGGTATCTCAATCTCAATGTAGATAGAGCGCGCGTCCTGTTGCAGCTTACTAACAACGCCTACGCCATCTACGTGACCTGCAACGATATGACCGCCAAAACGCGTGGTTGGCAGCATCGCTTTTTCCAAATTGACAATATGGCCTGCTTTTAGAGTTCCTAGTGCGGTACGGACAATCGTTTCACGTGAAACATCCACGGAGTAATGATTGCTCCCAAAATCTACCACCGTTAGACAAATGCCATTTGAGGCAATAGAGTCCCCCAGTTTGACATCACTGAAATCTAACTCATCGGACTCTATTATCAAACGTATATCGCCACCTGTTGGTTGCATGGATTTAACTTTTCCAACACTTTCTATAATTCCAGTAAACATATAAACCTCATCTCATTATTGGGTAGACGTGATCAACAATGTATTTCAACGTCTTAATTTTTTGCCAGCAGTTGCCTAACTTAACTAAAATTGATGGTGAAACCTGCGCTTATTTCAAGCCTTTCGGGGATAACTTGTGGATAAGTAAAGAGAAACCACACCTGATTCCTTTAAACACCCCTCCAAACATAGAGTTATCCACAGCAAACCTGAATTTTAGATCAAATCTAAGAAATAGTGAGCTTGAATGTAAGTCATTGATATATATAGTATTATAAAGAAAATCAGATAAAAATACGTCTTTACTGTTTCATGTGAAACGAAGTTATACACAGTTTCATGTGAAACCTTACGTTTAGGAGACACGTTATCCACACTTATCCCACTTTAATCACAGGTTGCGGATAAACTGTTTATAAATAACACGTTTTATAAAGGTAATAGCGTTAGTTTAAGGTCAACACCAATCTGTTCATGCTGATAAATATCAAAACGCAACTGCTGCGCCAGAGACAGCGGATTAAACTCAACCATTGCCCGTGCTTTAGCGCCCAATAAGCAAGGCGCTTGATAGACGACCAATTCATCGACCAGTTGTTGACTTAAAAAGCTGCCTGCCACGCTTGCACCAGCTTCTATCAGTACGTCATAACATTGATGCTCACTGACTAACGTTTTTAACAACGAAGGCAGGTCATCATTGCGCCAGTAAAGCGTCTCTGGACGACGACATAGTTGATAATTAGCGTGCGGATCGTAGTCTAGACGTTGACGCCTATCAAGCACGACGACCATAGGCGCAGGCACTTGCTCAGGTGACACAGCTAGTTGGTTAGAGCGTACATTCAATTGTGGATCATCAGCAATAACTGTTTCACTGCCTGTGATAATCACGCCACTTTGTGCGCGTAGTTTTTGTACATCGTCGCGAGCTGCTGTAGACGTGATCCATTTTGACTCTCCCGATGCCATCGCGGTACGGCCATCAAGGCTGGTGGCAATTTTGAGGCGCACGTAGGGCATTTGCGTACGCATCGCCTTTAAAAACCCACGATTTAGCGCTTCTGCTTGCGCGGTCAACACCCCCACCTTGACCTCAATACCTGCCTGTTCTAGTAGCCTTACACCGCGCCCCGCCACTTGTGGATTGGGATCAAGACCTGCTATCGCAACTCGTTTCACACCAGCGTTAATAAGGGCAAGTGCGCAGGGCGGCGTGCGTCCTGTGTGACTACAGGGCTCTAGGGTTACATACGCAGTGGCACCGACTGCGCGCGCATCTGCCTCTTTGAGCGCAAACACTTCTGCATGCGGCTCACCTGCTTTAGGGTGAAACCCTTGTCCGACCACTTCACCCGCGTGGACGATCACACAACCGACTGCCGGATTCGGTCGGGTGGTATACAAACCGTGCTTGGCTTGTTCGATAGCCAGCATCATAAAATAACGGTCTTGTGCATCTTGCGAGTGGTGATGGGTTGACATAAAGGGATACTTAATCAGAGTTGGATAGTCACGGTGTAAAAGCGTATCTATTAAATTGAAAATACTAAGACTGAGAGGTAACTAAGGAGTGAGCGATTTCTCAACTATTTATTATTTTTCATTGGGTCGAATATTGGCAATTTCTTGATGAAAAGCATCTATGTCTTGGAAATCTCGATAAACACTGGCAAAGCGGACGTAGGCGACATCGTCCAACGCTTTGAGCTCACTCATGATAATCTCACCCAAAACTTTACTACTGACTTCGCGCTCCCCCATCTGTCTGACGCGTTTTTCCACACGGCTAATCATCGCTTCTTGCTCATCAATGGTGATAGGGCGTTTTTGCAGGGGTAATAAAATAGAGCGACGCAATTTTTCATTGTCATAAGGCTCAATTTTGCCGCTCGATTTGATAATTCTAGGCATCACCACCTCTACCATCTCAAAGGTAGTAAAACGCTCTTGGCAACTATTACATGAGCGGCGGCGGCGTACTTGGGCACCTTCCGCTGCAAGGCGCGAGTCAATCACCTTCGTGTCTGACGCATTACAATACGGACAGTGCATGACTTTTTCCTTATGATAATATTAAAAATAAAAGTAGCCATTCAAAGCATGATCGGTGATATCAGGCGGTTAAAACACCACGCTTATGGATTATTTACCAATACAAAAGCTGCCAAATATTTTACCTAACAAATCATCCGCACTAAACTCACCCGTAATCTCGCCCAAACTAAGCTGGGCTTGGCGCAAGCTTTCAGCCACCAACTCTCCTGCTTTAAACACAGTGAGCTGCTCGTGTGCTTCTGTTAAATAGTCTGCTGTTCTTCGTAATGCATCTAGATGGCGCGTACGGGCAATCAAGCTATTCTCTGGTGGATGAAAACCCACTTTAGCACATAAGGTGTCGGCTAAGGTATCGATGCCGCTGCCTGTTTCACATGAAACATTGACTTGTTCATAGCCTCGATTTTTTATCTCAATTTGCGAGACAGCAGTGGCACTTTCATCACTAGACTCACTTAACAGATCACTTTTATTTGCAATAATTAGTAAGCGTTTGGCCTCTGGGAGTTCGCCAAATAGCTGCTCTGCAAGCTGTAGTGGTGTACTCTCCTCTTCAAGATCTCGGGTCACATCGTAGACCATCAGGAGCATATCAGCCTGAGTGATAGCGGTACGTGCACGCTCAATACCGATGCGCTCAACCGTATCCTCAGTTTCGCGTAGACCTGCGGTATCGGTTAAATGTAGCGTTAAACCATTGAGTACCACTGTCTCTTGTAGCGTATCACGAGTGGTGCCAGCTACGTTAGTAACGATCGCACGCTCCTGTCCTGCAAGACGATTCAGTAAGCTTGATTTCCCAGCATTGGGTCTGCCTGCCAACACCACATGTATGCCATCCCGTAAGAGCTGGCCTTGCTTGGCAGTCGCTAGTACTTGTTGAATCTTGGCCTGTGTTTGCTCAAGCTTATTTTGTATCACCCCATCAGACAAAAAGTCCACGTCTTCTTCATCAGGAAAATCAATCGCCGCTTCAACGTGCAAGCGCAGATGAATCAGTTGTTCTAATAATTGATTGATTTTTTGGGAAAACTCACCGCTTAGTGAACGAATGGCACTGCTAGCGGCGGCGGCACTGGTGGCGTCAATCGCATCAGCAATGGCTTCTGCTTGGATCAGATCCAATTTATCATTATCAAAAGCCCGATAAGAAAACTCGCCTGCGCTCGCTTGTTTTGCGCCCAATTCAAAAACGCGGGCTAATAGCTGGTTTTGCAAGATCATGCCGCCATGACCCTGTAGCTCAATCACATTTTCGCCAGTGAATGAGTGCGGACCTTTAAAGTACAGTACCAACCCTTCATCAATGACCGTACCATCTGCCTGATAAAAACGACAAAAACTGGCCATTCTCGGTGTAAAGGCAGACTTACCAGTTAGGATGCAGGCAATGGCATAAGCACGTGCGCCTGACAGACGTATCACGCCGACGCCACCACGGCCAAGTGGTGTGGCAATGGCAGCAATAGTCGCCAACCCAGAAGGGCTAGGATTTTCAGATGAATGAGGGGCAATCAACGCCATCTCCAAAGAATCCACAATAACTCTCAATAGCTAAAAGCACCATTATAGACGGCTGAGCGCAGACTGACAAAGCAAACTTTAAATCGCCCTACTTTGATCTTACTTTAGGCTTTATATTGGCGCGCCATTAACCGTTGTGCAAAGCTGTCACGCATAAAAAAACCACCGCTTACGCGATGGTTCCTTTTATAATGCTAACTAATGACTAATCGAGTACCTTAACCGTACGACGTTTTTGCTCTTCTTCAACCTTTCTATTAACAATGTATTGTTGGGTCATACTAAACAAGTTATTCACTGTCCAGTACAGTACCAGACCTGCTGGGAAGAATAGCATAAACGCTGTAAAGATAATCGGTAAGAACTTCATTACTTTCGCTTGCATCGGATCCGCTGGCTGCGGATTTAGCTGCTGCTGTACAAACATCGATGCACCCATTAGCAATGGCAAAATAAACCACGGATCCATCGCCGATAAATCCTGAATCCATAAGATCCAAGGCGCATGGCGTAGCTCAACACTTTCAACCAACACCCAATACAGCGCTAAGAAGATCGGCATTTGCATCAAGATAGGCAAACAGCCTGCCATCGGATTGACTTTCTCTTCTTTATAGATGGCCATCATTTCTTGCGACATTTTCATGCGGTCATCGCCATGCTCTTCTTTGAGAGCTTTTAGTCTTGGGGCGATAGCTCGCATCTTCGCCATTGAGTAGTAACTCTTATTAGAGAACCACATTAAGGCAATTTTGACCAAAATAGTTAGTATGATGATCGACCAACCCCAGTTACCAACAACCTTATGAACGCCATCCAAGATAGCAAACAAGACTTTTGATATTGGCCACAACAGGCCATAATCCACGGTCTGATTGAGACCTACAGCGACGTCTTTTAGCTCAGATTGTACTTTTGGGCCAGCATACAAGGTGGCGTCCAACGTCACTTGTTTATTTGGTGCCACATTGACAGGCTGACTGTTAAATCCAATAAAGTAATCATCGCCAGTTTCGCGACTAAAAAACTTACCCGTGAAATTGTTAGGCGTCCATGCAGAGACAAAATAATGCTGTACGATTCCCACCCAACCTTTGTCACTGGTTGTGGTTAACTCACCATCATTAAAATCGCCAAACTTTAGCTTATTGTAAGGATCATCGGGTGTACCCCAAGCGCCGCCCAAATAGGTGGCCATACTCAGCGCGCCTTTATCAGACATACCAGGATCTTTACTATCGTCGCGTTTTAGCTGCGCAAACATTTGACCCTGCCACGCGTTTGTAGAGGCGTTTTGGATCTGATAGCTAACATCAATGGGGTATTTGTTTTCTGTAAAGGTGAACGTCTTGGTGATGGTGACACCATCTTTTTTATAAGTAAGCGGGACTGATAAGGTTTGCTGCCCCGCTTCCATGACGTAATTATTAGCAGTATGACTGTAATTAGCGCGGCCTTCTGCGGTATCAGTACCATTTGGACCAATGAGACCAGACTGGGCTACATACACACGATTACTATTATTTTCTAACAATACGAAAGGCTTATCGCTATCGAGCGTCGCATCATACTGCTTGAGCGCAGCATAAACGATATCACCGCCTTCTGGATTGATTTTTATATCATAGCGATCGGTCGTTACCGTGATAAGACCTGTGTCTTTAGCAGGGGTGGCAGTCACAGTACCGTTATCAACAGGCAGCGTCTGTACCGGAATATCACCTGCTGCACCAGTCGTAGAAGGAATGTCCGCACCTACTGAAGTGGTCGTTTCTGGCACCGCATCTACAGCTGGCGCATCGGCATAATCGTCTCGCCATGCCAAAATCAGCAGATAAGCGGTGATTAGCATCGCAATGATGATCATCACCCGAAATATCTTTTGCATAAACCTTTCCTAGATTAAAAAATTAGGGAATGAAAAATTAGGGCATGTGTCATGACCGCCCACTCTGTTTGCCCCAATCTATGACAACAGCATTGACAGTCATTTACATAAAATGTGCATCATTTTACTAAAAAACCACCTCAAATGATACCAAGAGTGTGGATAACTTGTGGGTAACTCAAAAGGTATGATATTAAAGCGGTGTCAGCGTTATTTTGACTCAGTCTTCATTAACTGATTGAGACGTGAAACATAGCTACTACTATCCCGATAAATACCCAATCCTTGCGCACTTATGTCTTTTGTACAAATAGCGGGTACGTAATGATAGCTATAAGAAGCCAAAGGTAGCGGTACGAAGTCGACGCCGTGTCCCCCTAGTGGATGACACCTACTGATACGTTTTAATAGTAACCAACTGCCTGACCGGACCCCATGCCATGCTAAAGCTTGTTTGCCATAATTCGAACAAGTTGGATAGTAGCGACAACGTGCCGGTAGCATAGGGCTTACTATTTTTTGATAAAAACAAATAATAGACAATATAATTTTATTAAAAATATTATTTTTCTTTTTTAATATAAAATTCATATTAACTTTTTTCTATTTTTTTAAATATATTATTTATCTCATTTATTAAATCTTTATTATTTAAATCTTTTATAGATTTTTTAACAATAAAAACAATATCTTTGTTTTCTAATTTAAAAGCCTTTATACGGAACTGCTCACGTATTTGACGTTTGATAAGATTTCGTGCGACCGCAGTGGGGACTTTACGCTTGGTAATTGCCATACCTACTCGTGGCTTATTTTGAGTATTATCACGTACAAAAGCCATCAAATGACTCTGGTGAAGCTTCCGCTCAGGTGCGTCAAACACCTCACGGAACGCTGCTGGTGTGAGTAAGCGCTGCTCTTTAGTGAAGCGGGCGGCAGGTGTGGCTGAGACAGTGTTGGGCATATTACAACCTAGTATGAGAGCGAATGGCAAGTTTAGGAATAGCCACAAAATATAGAGACAAAAAAAGCGCCTATCTGGGCGCTTTTAATATATGGCTACGTGTCAGTTTTGATGATTGACTATCGTGATCTATAGATACCAGCAACGCAATAAGCATTACTAGGTATGCTTAGCGCAGTCTACTGATTATACAGTAAGACGATGACGTCCTTTAGCGCGGCGACGAGCTAAGACCTGACGGCCTTTTTTAGTTGCCATACGAGCACGGAAACCGTGAGTACGTTTACGCTTGATCACGCTTGGTTGGAATGTACGTTTCATAACTCACCTATCAAAATAATGGAATAAATTCGTAATAACGGAGGATTATATCATTCCATCTGCTTTTGGTCAATAAACTAATTTGACTTACGTTACTATCGGAGCATTTTGTTGTTTGGCTGTCCTGTTGGAGAAAACTCCATTATTCCAAAACATTGTGATTGATAAATTTATTACCTAGTGACTAGAACTTACTGTTAACCCGCTCTTAATTTTGGTAGTTATCCACAGTTTGCCTCGAACCCTATAATAATTAATTCATTAATATATATAGATATTGTTGTTATTGGGACCCATATTTTCTGTGGTTAAGTCCACCTTTCTTTTAATTATCATAATACTAAGCTATGGGTAAGCCTGTGGATAACCTGTGGGTTAAATATGGATAACCTAGATGATGAACTTATCCCCAAAACTATCCACAGTCTTATCCACAAAAAACAAGGTGTTATCCACAGGGGTATTGTGTTAGATTAGCTCCCTGCACGGCCATTGATTTTGGTTTAGGAATTATGGATGGCATCAGAGGTTAACGAGCCTCTTATACCGTTGAGACATATCTATTATTTTAGTTTATAGGGTTAGCACTTTTCATGATAGACACAGCAAACATTTGGGATAAATGTCTAAACGATTTACGATATAACGTCAAAGACAACGTATTTACCATGTGGTTAAGACCATTATCAGCTCACCAAGAAGCACAAACACTTATCATACTTGCCCCTAATGATTATTTTGTAACTTACATTAAAAAAAACCATTTGCAAGACATTCAGCAATTGGTTACTAAGCACAGCCAAGGGAGTATCGAGGAGGTCGTCGTCCGCGTCGATAACGCTGATCGTAATACGGATGGGGCCAACCAGTTGCAGTCAGGGTCTTTGTTTGTGGCGGATACGCCCTCCCCTACCCCGACAGATCATAAGTTTGAAACCATCCATCATAACAATGCGAAAGCAGATATTGATGCCAATATGCGACACACAGAGTCAATCGATTCTGCTGATGCAAAATCGCTAAGCTATCTAAACCCTGATTTCACTTTTGAGACGTTTGTTACCGGTAAATCTAACAATCTAGCCTACAAGGCCTGTTATGAGCTTGGTAAACGTCAATCAAAAAATCGACACAATCCTCTATTTATATATGGTCCTTCTGGGTTGGGAAAAACGCATTTAATGCATTCAGTAGCACACCGATATTTAAAAAATAATCAAAGTTTTTATTATTTCACTTCTGAAAAATTTATTAATCAATTGGTTTATTCATTAAGAAATAATAAAATAGAAGATTTTAAAAAGAAAATTAAAAAAGTAGATTTATTAATTGTAGATGATATTCATGTATTAGCAGGTAAGACCAAAAGTAGTAATGAGTTTTTGACACTATTTGCAGATTTTACAAGCGGTGATAAACAGCTGATTTTAGCGTCTGACCGTCATCCGTCACAAATGACTGAGTTTGACGAACGCTTTCGGTCACGTTTTTCTTGGGGGTTAACAGTCGCTGTCGATCCTCCTGAGATTGATACTCGTGTACAAATCTTACAGAAAAAAGCGGCCTCATACGGCATGGTTTTGCCTAAAGAGTGTGCCCTATTTATTGCTCAAAACGTGGTGTCTAATGTCAGACGCTTAGAAGGGGCTCTCAATCAAGTGTTTGCAAATGCCAACTTGACTGGGGCACAGATTACCCTTGAGATGGTGCAATATGCGCTAAAAGATATCGTTGCGATGCGTGTCCAAGCGGTAAATATGGATAATATTCGTAAGATGGTCGCAGAGTACTATGACGTGACGGTCAAAGACATTATGGGACGCAAACGCACGCGCAGTATTGCAAGACCACGTCAAATCGCAATGGCATTGTCAAGAGAGCTGACTGGTGATAGCTTTCCTGAGATTGGACAGTCATTTGGTGGACGCGATCACACGACAGTGATGCACGCTTGCGATAAAGTTAATGAGCTAAGAGCCGCAGATCCAGCGTTTGACAAAGACTACAAAACATTAGCCCTCATGTTGCAAGCTGGTTAGAAGGCCGCGGCGTCCCTATGTTGTAGTAAGATGATATGGTTTATAATATTGCAAATATAAGCACACAGATAGCTAATGGATTCTAGGCAGTAGACAAGGTATTATTGAGACAATATTTTTATACTATAAAAAATCATTTAATAAGAGTAACTAATAATAAGAGTAACTAAGCATGCAATTATCGATTAATCGAGAGTCGTTACTAAAAGCCATTAACTTGATCGCGAAGGCGGCTGATAAGCGCCACAATATGGTTATTTTGGGCAATATCAAGCTACAGCTGTCTGAGTCGGCGCTTATTTTGACTGCCTCAGATCTAGAGGTAGAGCTAACCTCGACGTTAAAACTGCCTGCTGGTGCTTGTATTGAAGCAGGTACCACAACATTACCGGCAACAAAGTTAAAAGACATCTGTAAATCGTTGCCTGCTCAAGCACAGATCAACCTTGCTACTCAACAAAACGAGCGCTGTTTACTGACCAGCGGCAAAAGTCGCTTTACTTTGGGAACCTTGCCTAGTGAAGATTACCCAAGTTTGGGTAACCCAGAAAACATCACGCCATTGACCATCAGTCGTAGTCGTCTTATTGATTTGATTCACAAGACTCAGTTTGCGATGGCAATCCAAGATGTCCGTTACTATCTAACCGGTATGTTGTTTGACGTCTCACAGCAGCAATTGACGACAGTGGCTACCGATGGCCACCGTTTGGCTTTGGCACGCAGTGTTATCGATGTGAGCGCTGATCTAAATATGCAGGCGATTTTGCCGCGTAAGGCTGTGATTGAGCTTGAGCGTTTGGCTACTGAACTTGGTAAAATGCTTGGTGAGCAAGACAATCAGGTCACCTTAAGCTTTGGCCGTGAGTTTTTACAAGTGAGCTTACCTTTTGGCGACGTCGATAGTGCAGGGCAGGTGAACCAAAACTTGATGGTTACGTTCACAGCGCGTCTGATTGATGGCAAGTTCCCTGATTACCGCCGCGTGATGCCGAGTAATACTGATAAGCTCGCGTTGTTCAATCAAGAAAAAATGGCGGATGTGCTACGCCGTGTCGCCATTTTAAGTAATGAAAAATCGCGCGGTGTGGTGTTCAACTTTGCCAGTGACGGCATGGTAGAAGTCCGCGCAAATAACGCCGAGCAAGATGAAGCGGTCGAGATGATACAAGCCAAGTATCAAGGTGAGCCGATGGAGCTGTCTTTTAATGCCGCCTATTTACAGGATGTGCTAAGTGTCATCCAAGGCGACTTACAGATGCATATGAGTCAATCAAATGCCTCGGTATTGGTCAATCAGCTGAACGATGAGTTCCATCAATATGTCATCATGCCGATGCGTATATAGTGTTTTTTAAATAGTACGTTTTGTTTTTTAAAGACAGGGAGTTAGGCTGTAGAGCAGTTTTTGCAATCCAGATTTAACTTCCAATCTTTGTCTGACTTATTATTTTTATAAATTTTTGTTCGCTAATTTTTCAGCAACATCCATAGGCGGCTGTCGGTATTATGATTGAACGTCTACAAATCTCCCATCTGCGTAATTTGACGCAAACCAACCTCCAGTCTGCTGCTTGCAACGTCATTATTGGGGAAAATGGCAGTGGTAAAACGTCATTGCTTGAAGCTATATTCTTATTATCTAGAGGTAAGAGTTTTCGTCACCATCAGCCCAAACGCTACATTCAGCACCATCAAAATTCCGCAACCGTGCATGCAAAACTCAATGATAACCGTACCTTGGCTATCCAAAAGCAAACCGATGCTACAACGGTCCTACGTCTTAATCAAAGCACTGTTTATAACCAAAGCATCCTAACTGAACAACTACCCACGTTATTGGTAGACCCCTCGACAATGGATATGTTGGAGCAGGGGAGTGCCAGTCGTCGGCAACTATTAGATTGGCTAGTGTTTCACATGAAACAAGGGTTTCACCCACAGTGGGTAGCCTATCAGCGCCTACTAAAACAACGCAATAGTCTGTTAAAAAAGACGCGCCACTTGTCCCAAGTGCAGCTTGCTGAGTTAAAGTCATGGGATAAGGGGCTAAGTAACCATGCTGCGCTTATTCATCATTACCGTGAACGTGTGTTTGCAGCATGGCAGCCTTATTTTGCTGACACTGTCGCTGAGCTATTGCCTGCCTACGCTGAACAATTAAGTTTGAGTTACAATCCGGGTTACGACACCAATATTTCGCTTGATGTGCAGCTTAACGAGCGCTTAGAGCAGGATCTGCAGCTGGGATACACGCGTATCGGCAATCATCGCGCCGATGTTCATGTTCATTGGCGCTCTAGCGATTCCGTACAAACGAATAGCGAGCATGCAAATACCATCATAGAAACCGATGGGAGTAGCCCGTTGCCCACGCTAAAAGAGCAGGCGGCTAATGTGCTGTCTCGCGGTGAAAAAAAATTGTTAATCACCGCGTTGCGCTTGTCACAGCTGCCCTTGCTACTGCATACGGAAGAAGGCAGCGATTTGTCCAATAGTGGCCTTAACTCCCAAGTAACCCCCGTGGTGTTGCTAGATGATATCACTGCCGAGCTGGATGCGAGAGCTATAGAGATCCTGTTATCAGCGCTGTCTCAGTTACCGTGTCAGGTATTTATGACCAGTTTGACTGATGATGTTTTACCATTGGTCAGAGCGTTATGGTCAAACCCGCACGTGTTTCACGTGAAACAAGGCCAAGTCTCCATGGGGTAAATATGCCCTGTTTTTAAACGGTGGTGTTTCTTCTCTCCGCTCTCCAAAATACCTATACTACCCCAACCTGTTTTGCCATTTTCTCCTGAAGCTTTACTCTCTTTAGACACGGGTTTAATCGCCATAAAACGCTCAGTAAACAGTGACTTAAAGGCAAAAAAATGCTAAAATGAGGCTTTATTTTTGTCCTGTTTTCAGCAAGTTTTTTGATAGCGTTGTACAGACGTTTTTTATTGCCTATTGATTTTCAAGTGTCTGATAAGTATGTGTTTGATTTATTGTATTTGCTTTAATAATCTTTAAAAAAAAGAAGCGAGTACGGGAATGATAAAGCGCTGACTTGATATTTTTTTAAGTCTTTATCACATTTTATAAAGTTTTGGCGAATCGTGTTAGTCAATGAGACGTATCATTGATTTTGATTATAAAATTGAGTCTAAAATAACGTTATAAGGCGTCATCGTAGTGATGGGGCAATAACAAACGGCTGATTATGGCTAGATTAAGGAATGCACATGAGTGATTCATTACCTACCGACCACGAGCAACTGATGTCAGACAGTGCTACTGAAACCATGGCGTCAACTGTGGTGCCTGAAAGTTTACCTTCTGATTATAGCTCCAAAGATATCCGTGTATTGCGCGGATTAGAAGCGGTACGCGTGCGCCCTGGTATGTACATCGGTGACACGGATGATGGTACCGGATTACATCATATGGTCTTTGAGGTGGTGGACAACTCTATCGATGAGGCGCTTGCTGGTCATTGCGATCAGATTGATATCATCATCCACGAAGATGAATCTGTGAGTGTGATGGACAATGGCCGCGGTGTGCCTGTCGACATTCATCCAGAAGAGGGAGTGTCGGCCGCGCAGGTTATCATGACGGTACTGCATGCAGGCGGTAAGTTCGATGACAATAGCTATAAAGTGTCAGGCGGCCTACATGGTGTCGGGGTTTCGGTCGTCAATGCTTTGTCTAAAAAGCTTGAGATGAATATCTGGCGTGAAGGCCATCACTACCACCAAACCTACACCGATGGCGTGCCTGATGCTGACATTCAGCAGATGGAACCAACGGATAAAACAGGCACACAGATTCGTTTTTATCCAAGTGCTGATGTGTTTACAGGGACTATCTTTGAGTACGATATTTTAGCCAAACGTCTACGTGAACTATCGTTTCTTAACTCTGGCGTGCGTATTGTTTTAACCGATGAGCGTATTGATAAGCGTCACGAGTTTGAGCATAAAGGTGGTTTGTCGGAGTTTGTCAGTTATATCAACGCGGGCAAAGATGGCATCAATGACGTGTTCCACTTCACGAGTGACCAAGATGAGGGTATCAGCGTCGAAGTGGCGTTGCAGTGGACGGACACGTACAACGAAAAAGTCCTGTGTTTTACCAATAACATCCCGCAGCGCGATGGTGGTACGCATCTATCAGGCTTCCGCTCAGCATTAACGCGCGGCTTAAATAGCTATATGGATCGCGAAAACTTATTCAAAAAAGAGAAGATCGCTGCGACTGGTGATGATGCCCGTGAAGGCCTAACGGCAATCGTTTCTGTTAAGGTTCCTGATCCAAAGTTTTCAAGTCAAACCAAAGACAAGCTGGTATCAAGCGAAGTAAAATCTGCGGTTGAATCGGCGATGAGTGATAAGTTTAATGACTATCTACTCGAGAACCCAAGTGCAGGTAAAGCGATTGCCAATAAGATTATCGATGCTGCACGAGCGCGTGATGCGGCTCGTAAAGCACGTGAGATGACCCGCCGTAAGACCACATTAGATATCGCCGGTTTGCCAGGTAAACTGGCTGACTGTCAAGAAAAAGATCCGTCACTGTCAGAGCTGTACATTGTGGAGGGTGACTCTGCAGGTGGCTCGGCCAAACAAGGCCGTAGCCGTAAAACGCAGGCGATTTTGCCCTTAAAAGGTAAGATCCTCAACGTTGAACGCGCCCGCTTTGACAGAATGCTGTCGTCTGCTGAAGTTGGTAACCTAATTACCGCGCTTGGCTGTGGTATTGGTCCTGATGAGTACAACCCTGATAAAGTACGCTATCATAAAATTATTATCATGACCGATGCGGACGTTGATGGCTCCCACATTCGTACGTTGCTGTTGACCTTCTTTTTCCGTCAAACACCTGAGCTTATTGAACGTGGCTATGTTTATATCGCTCAGCCACCGTTATATAAAGTGAAAAAAGGGCGCCAAGAGCTGTATCTAAAAGATGATGAGGCACTTAAGGCTTATCTGCTGTCATCAACGATTGACAATACTAAGCTGCATGTCAGTGCTGATGCACCTGCTATCACTGGTCAAGCGCTTGAAACGCTTCTAAATGACTATAACCAAACGCAGCTGATCAAAGCACGTTTGCAGATCCGTTTTCCGGCCACAATTTTGGATGCCTTAACCCATACGCCAAAACTTAGTACCGACATGACTTATGACAAGTCGGCTATGCAAGGTTGGAGAGAGGCCATGCAAACTCAACTTGACCGTTTAGGCAGTGAGCTAAGTCCTGAGATTGAGTTGGTGAACATCCATGCGCCTCAGCCAAAAAACATGGATGCTGCCGCTGCTGATTTATTGGGTATGACACCAGCAGTAGACACTGAAGAAGGGGCAGAGTCTGATAGCGAGGCGTTGTCGACTAAAGCACAGTGGCTACCTCGGGTGACTGTATACGTGCATCAGCTGGCACATCATTATTTGCTAGACTCTAGTTTTATTAATTCAGGTGAATACAGCAAGCTACTGCGCTTATCGGCTGAGTGGAACACGTTGTTGGCAGAGGATGCCTTTATCCGCCGTGAAGCCAGTGCTGGTACTACCAAAGATATCCCAATACGCGACTTTGACTATTTATGGCAGCAAATGATGCTAGATGCCCGTCGTGGTCTGGCGATTCAGCGCTATAAGGGGCTGGGGGAGATGAACGCCGATCAGCTTTGGGATACGACGATGGATCCTGAAAACCGCCGTATGCTACGGGTCACTATTGAAGATGCCATCGCTGCAGATCACATGTTTACCTGCTTAATGGGGGATCATGTTGAGCCGCGCCGTATCTTTATTGAAGAAAACGCATTGACGGTGTCTAATTTAGACATATAAACACCATGATTAGACATGCGCTCCTTTTTAATTGATGACAGAAAATACCGCTTTGGCTTCCAAAGCGGTATTTTTGTTTCACGTGAAACGCTAAAAATACGCTACTTATGATAAGAGAAAAATAAAATGATAGAAGTCCTATTACTCGCTATTGCTTTAGCGATGGATGCGTTTGCTGTTGCAATCGGGCTGGGTGCCAAGTCGCAAAAACATTCCTCTCAATACGTGTTGCGTTTGGCTATGTATGCTGCTTTGTATTTTGGTATTGCGCAGGGCATCATGCCCCTTATTGGTTATTTATTAGGGGCAGCGTTATTAGGTTGGCTGGCGGCTGCAGCGCCTTGGATTGGCGGAATTATTCTTATCGTACTCGGTGGCAAAATGCTTTATGAAGTGTTTGCTGGTCATAATGAAGAAGAGATTGATGACATTGCTGAGGAGGTATTAGCAAAAAATAGCGGGTATAAAAGTGTGAATCATAAAACCATGTTTACCCTAGCGATCGCCACTAGTATCGATGCAATGGCCGCAGGATTTACCCTTAATTTGTTGGCGCTTAATGCGTGGCTGGCCTGTTTAATTATCGCCGTGATCACCGCTTTATTTGGTCTGCTGGGGGTTTATTTAGGCTGGCGCTCTGGTACGTGGTTAGAAGATAAAGCGGAAGCATTAGGTGGATTGGTACTCATTGCTATTGGCTTAAAAGTGATGTTTTTTAGCTGATTAGCCTGACTACAGTCACTTATTTTTACGATAAAAAATCACCGCTTTGCTAGTAAAGCGGTGATTTTTTGTTTCACGTGAAACTTTTTAAATGCTGTTACTGTTTATGCGTCTTCATCAGTGTTAAAACGCCATGCTAAAACGCGTGTGTTTTTTTGACCTTGACTCATCTCAATAATGCGCATTTGGGCGACATCGAGGTGCTTTAATAAAAGCTGCAAAGGTTTTACATTTTCAGACTTAGAGACAAGGGTAGTAAACCAACCAACGTGCTCTGCGAAGCTTTGACTCTCTTTTGCCATCTTAGTCAAAAAGGCAATTTCTCCGCCTTCACTCCACAGCTCTTTATGCTGACCGCCAAAGTTTAGGTTTTGTGCGGCATTGCCTTCTTTTGAGGAATGGCGACTGATCTTTTCGTTTTCATTTTTGCCACGATGTCGTTGCAGGTTATGCTGCTTACGACTGTTGGCTTCCATGGCTTCTTCCAACGAGGCGTGAAAGGGAGGGTTGCAAACGACCACATCAAAGTAATCTTGGCGACCGATGATGTTTTTAAAGATAAATTTGGGTTCTGGTTGCAGCTTTACCTTTACCGCGCTTTTGAGCTTTGGATTAGCCTCACAAATCAGCGCTGCCGTATTGACCGAAACGGGATCGATATCACTTGCGGTAAAACGCCAACCGTAGCTTTGGCTACCGATAATAGGGTAAATGGCACTGGCCCCCGTGCCAATATCGAGAGCATGGAGCTCTTTGCCTGTTGGTGGGGTGTTGTCGTCATTGACGTGGCTGGTTTGGGCAAGCAAGTCAGCGATATAGTGAATATAATCGGCACGCCCAGGGATAGGCGGACACAAGTAGCCTTCGGGAATGTCCCAAAATTTGACGCCATAATAATGGGCGAGCAGCGCCTTGTTAAGCACACGCACCGCTTGATGATCAGAGAAGTTGATCGTCGGCTCGCCATTAGGATTGGTGATGGTATGGTCAGCGAGCTCAGGCAAAGCGCGGGTCAGTACGGCAAAGTCATAGCGACCTTGATGCGGGTTGCGCGGATGCAGCTGGCCAAGTTTTTTGGCCGTAGATGGCGATCGGTTTCTGTGTTTTTGGTTTGAAGGCTTACTTGTCATAGTGTGGGGCTTTGATATCTGAATATAATCAACCAGTTTAGCAGATTTCACAAGGAACGAACGGCTTATCGGCTACGTAAAATAAGATTTAACCCCAATACGATCATCGCTGACCCCAAGACGCGGTCTATCCAATGCTCAAAGCGTTGGAAGCGGCGATGGATCGCTGGGATAGAGAGCAGCATGACGACCGTACTAAACCATGCCATCTGCAAGACCATCATCCATACGCCATAGATGGCCAACTGCCAAAGGGGTATGTCTGGCGACAACACTAGCGTAAATATCGCCACAAAATACACGGGCGCTTTTGGGTTAAAGACATTACAAAAAAAGTCACGACGCAAAATAGCGGTAGTTGAGTCGGTATTCTCAGATGGTTTTTTGGTAGAGAGGTTTTTATTAGAAATCGTGGTTTGATGGGTAAGCACATCTTGTGGCACGTTAACAGCTGACCTTGCCGAGTCTGCTGAATTTGCCAAATCTGATGGCTTTTTGGGTTTGGCCCCAATCCCTTGCCAACCGAGATAAATCAGATAACCACCGCCCAGCCACTTAATCGCGGTCAATAGCGGCTGCGAATGCGCGATGATAGTCGCCAGTCCCAATACAGAATAGATGATGTGAATACCCAAACCAAACGTAATACCGAGACTGCAAACCAGACCAGTGCGCCGACCTTTTGATAAGGTTTGCTGCGACACCAAGACAAAATCAGGGCCAGGTGAGGCGGCAGCAAGCAAGTGAACGCTGGTGATAAGCAAAAAGCCGTGCCAAAATTCCATAAGACCGTTATCCCGTTATGCCGAAAAATAAATGAAGTGACGCCACAAAACTTAATGATAGTTGCACTTATCGTAAATGAGGTCAACTGCTAATAACGCACACTTTTATGAATAATGACCTTTATAAATCAATGCTTTGCTGCTTGTGTTCTAGTGTAAGGATGATTATATTAAAAGCACGTTAATAAAAATAAGTTTATAGCAACTGCCCCTCTAATAACGCTCTTACAACGCCAGTTTCGACAAGGATAACGTCATGACCACGGACCACAATCAACACATCGACAATCGCATCACCTATCAAACCGACGGCTATATTTGTCTGATTGGACTTAATCGCGCGGACAAACGCAACGCCTTTGATAGCCATATGATTAAGCAGTTATCCGAGGCGCTCACTGACTACGAAAACGACGATCATCTACGATGTGCGCTCATCTTCGCCCATGGCGAGCACTTCACTGCCGGTCTGGATCTGATGGAGCTACAAGATAAATGGGACAAAGGCGCGTTTGAGTTTGACGATAGCCAAATCGATCCGTGGGGCATCAGCGGTAAATTACGCTGCAAACCTGTGGTCGTCGCGGTGCAAGGCACATGCTTTACCGCTGGGATTGAGCTGATGCTCAACAGTGATGTGGTCATTGCAAGTAGCAACTGCAACTTTGCGCAAATGGAAGTGCAGCGCGGTATCATGCCGTTTGGCGGGGCAACCGTCCGATTTGTACAAGCGGCAGGCTGGCAAAAAGCCATGCCGTATCTGCTCACAGGCAAAGCATTTGACGCACAGACGGCAGATCGACTCAATCTGGTCAGTGAAGTGGTAGAAAACGGCACCGAATATGAGCGAGCGCTCACGATTGCCAAAGAGATCTGCCAAGCGGCTCCGCTTGGTGTAAAAAGCCTACTGTCGTCGGCACAAGATGTCAGCCGTAGTGGCGTCGGCGCGGCACTGGCAAATATTCATAGCTATCTGCCAGATTTGTTTTATTCAGAAGATGCGCGTGAGGGCGCGATGGCGATGGTGGAGAGACGTGAGGCTGAGTTTAAAGGTAAATAACATTTAGTCGTTCATTTGAAAAAGTAAATCACCTAGTTAGCCCATGTTGGTAGTTGTTTAAAACAACCATTAACACGGGCTTATTTAGCAACTAACACTCTTTTCAAACCTCACCCAAATCTTCCAAATCCACATACTCTTTTTCCTCATGAATGTTGTACATCTTACGCTTGATGTCCGGATACAGGGTAATGTCAATCGGTGGCCTATTGCCGCCCATCAGGTAAGTGGCATCGGCATCGCTATCATTACGCATCGAGTGCGGCGCGCCATGCGCAGGGAAGCCCACAAAGTCGCCAGCACTTAGCTGATAATGCGCATCGCCATAACGCAGTGATAGCTCGCCTGACAGCATATAGATGAACTCATCGGACTCTTCATGGTAGTGATGCGTCGTCGTCTCATCGCCTGCCTCAACCCGCACAAGGTGCAAACCAAACTTAGTAAGACCGACGATGTCACTTAACGAGACGGTGTGGCGAATGGCGCGTTCATTGAATTGATGGATATGTTTGGTCTCGGTGGTGCTGTCTATAGCGGACTTCGTTAGGACGTAAGACTGCGTATCCTTAGGCGGCTTTTGGTCGGGTGTGGTCATCATTCATCTCCATGATTTTATGATAAGCTGCTGTTTATACTAGCGAATAATGTCTGGTTGTATTTATTGAATTATGTACAAAAAGTATTTGGCAGTTCTCCGCCCTCTTATTGTTCATTCTGCTTGACCTTCTTTTTTCGCGCTTACCTTCCTAAAAATGAAATATTTATACATAACTGTGAATAATTGAACATCTAATAGCCAATAGCGTGTCTAAACTTGTTAAAATAGGGCACCAATTTATCTATTGATGGATATCGATCTATGACCACTGCCACGCCTGCAATCAAAGAAGACCGCATTTTAATTCTCGATTTTGGCTCGCAATACAGCCAGCTGATCGCCCGCCGTGTGCGCGACTCTGGGGTGTTTTGTGAAATGTTCCCTTATGATATCGACAGCCAGCGCATCATCGATTTTGGCGCAAAAGGCGTCATCCTATCGGGTGGTCCTGAAAGCGTACATGCAGACGACAGCCCACGTATCAACGATGCGGTGTTTGACTTGGGCGTACCAGTCTTGGGTATTTGCTATGGTATGCAAGCGATGGCGGATCGTTTCGGTGGACAGGTTCATGCCAGTGACATTCATGAGTTTGGTGCCGCGACGATCGAAGTAAATGGTCACTCGCAGCTGACTGAAGGCATTGAAGACAGCAAAACTGACGGTCAGTCAGCCAAGCTAAATGTGTGGATGAGTCATGGCGACAAAGTAATAGAAGCCCCTAAAGGCTTCGACATCGTCGCCAGTACGCCAAGCTGTCCGATTGCGATCATGGCCAATGATGATAAGCAATATTACGGTCTGCAGTTCCACCCAGAGGTCACGCATACCTTACAAGGGCAAGCGTTGCTCAGCCGTTTTGTCCATCAGATCTGCGAGTGTGCAGGTGAGTGGACGCCTGACAACATCATTGATATGCGTGTCGAGCAGTTAAAAGAGCAAATCGGTGACAAGCAAGTATTACTAGGATTATCAGGCGGTGTCGACAGTTCAGTGGTCGCGGCAATTTTGCACAAAGCCATTGGCGATCAGCTGACTTGTGTGTTCGTTGATAATGGCCTCTTACGTCTGCATGAAGGCGATCAAGTCATGCAAGTGTTTGCCGAAAACATGGGTGTTAAAGTCATTCGTGTCGATGCCGAAGATTTGTTCTTAGATGCGCTGGCGGGTGAGTCTGATCCAGAGAAAAAACGTAAAATCATTGGTAAGACCTTTATCGACGTATTCGCCAATAGTGCGCGCGAAGTGAGTGAGCAAAGCGATGGCAAAGTCGTTGAGTTCTTGGCGCAGGGTACGATCTATCCTGACGTGATCGAATCTGCCAAGTCGCATCAAGGTAAGGCGCACGTCATTAAGAGCCACCACAATGTAGGCGGTCTGCCGGATGACTTGGCGTTTGAGTTGGTTGAGCCGTTACGTGACCTCTTTAAAGACGAAGTACGCAAGCTGGGTATCACTTTGGGTCTGCCAGAAAAAATGATCTATCGTCATCCATTCCCAGGTCCAGGTTTGGGTGTGCGTATCTTGGGCGAAGTGAAAAAAGAATATGCCGATATCCTGCGTTTGGCCGATGCCATCTTTATGCAAGAGCTTGAGCGTTCAGGCTGGTATGACAAGACGGCGCAAGCGTTTGCGGTGTTCCAACCGATCAAATCGGTCGGCGTGGTCGGTGATGGCCGCCGCTATGCGTGGGTGATTGCGCTACGTGCGGTTGAGACCGTAGACTTTATGACCGCGCGCTTTGCCCATCTGCCGTATGATTTGATTGAGACGGTATCAAACCGCATCATGAATGAAATCAAAGACGTCTCACGCGTGACTTATGATGTATCGAGCAAGCCACCAGCAACGATTGAATGGGAATAATATCAAACCAAAAATCTGATTAGCATCGTCAAACTCGTTCAGCCTACTTAATGTAGTGCTATCACTCGTTTTCCTTGCTACTCAAATTTTTTGAATTGATATACATTTTGTCATAAATAAAAAAGCACTCAACTTGGTTGGGTGTTTTTTTTGTGATCCAAAGAAGTAGAAGACAAGTAAAGGTTAGTGCTCTGTTTCACTAACTATTGTGCTATCTTTGAAATTGATTTTGGACAATTAAAAATGGTTCAGTAAAAGGAATTTGGAAATGGATGAAGAACCTATAAAAGAACACAGACTACCATCGATGTTAGAAATTAGTGAAATGTTTGATAAAGTTCAGAGTCAAATGAACCCGTTATCCTACCAGCTCGAAAAAATAAATAGTATACAGGGAATAGCAAGCCAGTATGAGCGTCTTAACCCAACTGTGAGTATTGCGGATATTGCAAGAAAAGCTGTTCAACCAGTGGATTTCGCTTCTAGTAGTGTTGTAGACCATAGTGCAATAGCAATGAATGCTCAGTTGAGAGTCCCAGAAGCAATGGCTGTGCAAGATACTTTTCTTCACATCACAGGAAGTCTGAGTGCGAACAACAATGTCATGCGCGCGGCAGAAAGTGCTAGGCAAGGCATGGATAGAAATAATGTGTATAAAGATGCGATGAAATCATTCAGTCAATTCAGAAAATCGATAGAGCCATTGAGAGATTCTCTCAATACAGTTGGCAAGGCGTTTAATGGAAGTGAGTTTGCTAATCTTGTGAGAGAGCTGCAAACATCTAGAATTATTACTGAATCAACCATCTCAGAATATGCTGGTATAGTTAAGCAGCTTGAATCGTTACGTAACCTTGAGTCTTTTAAAGCAATATATAGACTAAAGAATTTCCCAAATGAAAAACTATGGATACAAAATTATGATGAAGCAACTAGACTAATAGAGGATTCTTTGGCTGAAGTTCAAAAGATAGATGCAAGGATAAGTGATGAAGTATCTTCTGTAGATGACTTCAATGACTTGTCTGAAACAACCCAAAAATCCTTAAAGAAAGTTTTTTCAGAATATTATGATTACTTTATAATAGAGGCTATAGTTTCATTATACCTCCTTCAAAAATATTTAGATAAAGACTTAGATTTATCAAGTAAGAGCTTTGTTTTTGTTAATAATATTGAGGGCTCAATGCTTTTTATCAGCAATTATTGGAACCAGAATAAAGTTGCAATAATAAATGGTTTGATTACGTCTGCAATATACAACACGTTTATGTGGTTATTCTTTATAAAATGAAAACCATACTGGATCTAAGTTTAGTATGGTTTTTAAGTGAAAGCGTATATTATCTAACCCTTTACATTTACCACATAACGCCCCACGGTTTTGCTAGCGATAAATCTATCTAAATACTCTGGTGTCTGCTCTAGCGTAATCTCTTCGCCATAGCTTTCGAGATTGGGCAGTTTCATGTCGGTGGCGACACGCTCCCAGATGGCCTTTTTGTCCGTCAATGGAATATATACCGAGTCGATACCGAGCAGGGATACCGCTCTAGTGATAAAAGGTATTACCGTCATCGAGAGCTCAGGTGATGCCGCCAGCCCGCAACTGGTGACCGCGCCGCCAGCTTTGGTTTGTTTGAGCAAGTTTGCTAGATAATCGCCGCCTACCGTATCGATGGCATTGGCCCACAGCTCACGGCCGATAGGTTTGCTACCGATCTCATTGATGGTGTCGCGATGACGTACCTCGCTTGCGCCAAGCTCTTTTAGATGCTCGCTTTGTTCAGGTTTACCTGAGAAGGCGATGACGTCATAGCCGAGCTGCTTTAAGATAGCGATACTGATACTACCGACGCCGCCCGTTGCACCAGTGACAGCGACCTCACCATCACTTGGTTTTGCGCCCATTTTTTCTAATTTTTGCACGCTTAAGGCTGCCGTTAAGCCGCCTGTACCATAGATCATGGCTTCTTTTAGCGTCAAGGACTCTGGACATTCTATGGCCCAGTCGGTAGGTATAGAAATCATTTGCCCTAGGCCACCCGGCGTATCCATGCCCAGATCATAACCAAATACCACCACCTTTTGGCCTTCGGTGAAGGTGCCAGATTTGTCGCTGACGACCACACCAGCAGCATCAATACCGGGCGTATGCGGATAGTGTTTGGTGATTCTTTTATTACCCGAAGCCGACATCGCATCTTTATAGTTGAGCGAGGAGTAATGTACCTCAATTAGCAGGTCATTGTCTGGCAAGTCACTGACATTGCGTTCTTTGATACTTTTTTTAAACTCACCGTCATTGGTCTCTTCGACGACCAAGGCTTTAAACGTGGTGTTTGATGCTGTGTTGTTAGACATGGTTATATCCTTATTAAACATTATTATTGATAGACATTATTGGCGGTCACTATTAATGACTTACCTATATCATTAAAACAAAAAAAGCCCACTGTATTGTTATATTAATACGAATGGGCTTTTATCTGTGTTTTGAGGGGACGGGTTTAGCCATCAATGTGAGGATGCGTTACTTATTAAGGCTTAAGCAATACCTTGCCGTTTTTGTTTGACTGCAATTTGCCATCGACCGCTTTTTTGATATCGGCCAAATCAAAAGTTGCTTCAACCGGTAGTTTGAGGTTGCCGTTGATCGCGCGCTCGATCAGCTCATCAATCAAACGCTGTTTGTTTTCAACGCTCATCTCTTGACTGATTTTACTGCCCCAAAACCCTTTGATAGTCACTTGTTTAAAGATGATATTGGTTGGGTCGAGCGCCATTGGTTGCCCTGACATAATACCAAACGATGCCAATGTGCCCCCATGCCCCAGTAACGATAGCAAGTCGTTGCTGGACTCGCCGCCGACAGAGTCAATCGCGCCGCTGATTTTATCGTCGCCAATGATTTTACGGACTTGATCTTTCCAGTCCTCATCTGATGAGTTGATGTTGTTTTTGATATCGAGCGCTTCTAATTCTGCTACGGCATCAGCACTACGGACGACGTTGATGGTGTTGATACCGCGCGCTGCTGCCAGCATGGCGAGTGAGGTACCGACCGCCCCATTGGCTGCATTATGGATAACCCATTGCCCGCTTTTTAGTTCTAAAAATTCGATCACCATCAAGGCACTAAGGGGCATGGCGATAAGCTGAGCGGCTATTTCGTCCTCTAAGTCATCAGGAACGGCGAACACCATATCTTCTGCAGCGACGAAGTACTCAGCCCATGTGGCTTGTACACTAGCAGCAGCGACGCGCTGACCGACTTTGACATTTTTGACATCATCGCCGATGGCATCGACAATCCCAACCGCTTCGCTACCGCCAATTGCTGGCAGCTCAGGCTTAAAGCCATACTGTCCACGAATGGTCAGCAGGTCATGATTGTGAATAGAGGCCAGCATGGTTTTGACACGGACTTCATCCGCTTTTGGCTCAGGGACAGGGCTATCGCCTAGGCTCAATACTTCAGTGGGTTTACCAAAGGTGTTATAAGTGGCACTACGCATGTTAATTTCCTTTATTTATTTTTGAGTAATCGTACTTTAGTTATTAGGTTATTAGCAATCAACGCTCCATAGAGAAGCGTACAATTCGATCACCACAGTAGCAAGACCACCTTATCGTTATCAGTACTTATTTGGTTAAGTAAGGTTATCCATGACTTCTCACCAAGTTGTCATCGTCTAGTCGGGTGGGTTATCCAATGGCGTTTTAATCCGCTCTTTTGGCTCTAACACTTCAAACGCTTCGTTGGCTAGACTTGCCAGTAGCGGCTCACCATTATCGTTGAGACGAAACACACCGTATTCTGCTGCCTCAAAAGCCTCGGCATTCCCTTCTTGAAAGAAGTAAGCGTTGGTCGCAATCTGTATCGAGCTATGACGCCTACGGTAATGAATGGCTTTCTCATTATGAGCTAAAGTGGCAGGCTGATGGCTGTCAGCCAAGCGCACAAAGTGGCCAACGTTGTGTTCATCTAAGGCGACTATCACATAGCCATCAGAGGGTTTTTCGCGGTCACTAGCTGTCGCCAATCTCTCCAAAATATCACGCTCCAAGTCATAACGAAGCGTCATATAATCCCCTTGCATAAAGCCACGCGGGTCTACTGGAGCGAGCTCTAATAACACCGTATCGCCAGTCATAAGATGCGTCTCATATTTCACCACACTGAGCGTCATGACGATTAAAATTAATATTAGTCCAGATAGAGCAACGGCAATGGTAAATACGCGTTTTTGGCTCCAATGATTGGGGGGCGTGGAGGGCTTGGAGGCGGGCTTAGACGCACGTTTAGTCAAGATATTGTCTGTCATGGCTGACGCTCCTGACTATTGGTAATGCTGCTTGGTGGCTTTGTATGACGGGTAAGATCATCAGCAACAGGAGCAGTGAGATTATCCATAAAATACCGTTTGATGACGAGCCAGCGCAGTAGCAACAGGACGATGCCGATGATGAGCATCGAGCCGGACTTAACGAGTAAGGAGGTATCGAGCTGATAGTAATACCAAAACACGTAGCAAACCAAGGCAAAAACGCTGAGGCCTAACAGGGTGCGCTGACTGTTGGCTATGGCGATAATGATAAGCAAACTGGTGGCCAGTAAGCCTGAGACATAAATCGACGTTATGCCAAGAACGATGGTGGCGCCGCCCGCGATAACGCCATGTTTTGACCATAGTTTGACATTGTAACGTTTAAGAATAAGGTAGACCGCATATAGACTCGCCCCTACCAGCAGCCCTTGTGCGACGAGGTAGTTATAGTGAAATGCCTCATTGCTGTCTACCAAGAGGGATCTGGACTCGCCCGCAACCACATAGACTGAGAAGACAAGCAGTGTCAACGCACTGGCATACATGAGCGCTTTACTGACCTCAAAAGCACTTAAGCGCCACTTGCTAGGAGCGTAACGCAATAGCGTATAACGTTGTAGATTGGCCCCAATAGTAATCAGTGCCAGTAGCGCCAAACTGACCTCGGTCAGCTGATAATAATTAAGCAGATAGACCATACTGCCCAGTGCGGCCATACTACTTAACAAACGATACACGAAGTTTGGCATCATGATGGTCACTGCGCTCTGAAACAGCAAAAATAGCCAGATACTCAGAGGCTGGTCTATGTCGGCGTCCAACCATGCAAAAATGAGGTATAACTGACCCGCAGCGCTGATGGCAAAGGCCAAACTGGCCCAAAAACTGTGGCGGCGCATATGCTTGTTTTTAAATAACCCCAATCCTGCGACACTCAGTAATAGGCCGATAACAAATGCACCGAGCGTACTGTCGAAAACATTGGTTTCCCATAATATGAGTGATAAAAACCCAATGAAAAACAAGCTCGCCAAGACACCACTAAAGCCAAAAAATACCTGTAAGAACCAAGGATCGTCATTAGCCCTTTTGCTGCTGTCTATCTCTGCGCTCATTTCATTGGCATCAGACAAGTTGCGATCAATGACACCAAGGTTTTTTAGCTCAGCCAGTACTTGCCTCTCTTTATTCATCTTTTCATTCATCGTCTGCGCCTCTTTTGATTGGCTGGGTTTTATTATCCCTATCTAAGTGCGCAGCGTTGCGTAGCCATATCACTGCGGCTGAACTCATCCCAATCAGCAGCAGGGCTAATATTAAGTAGCCAGCGGCGTTAGCATCGTCCAACAGCCATCGTCCTACCCAAACCATCACCCCAGTAATAAGAGAAAACGCCAGATAAGTGAGCATGAGTAAATCCACGCGGCGCTGATAAAAATGCCAAAGCATAAACCCGCACCAGCCTAACCATAGTGTGATCGACATCAGCGTGACTACAATAGGACCATCGTCAAAGGCACTGATAGTGACAAGGTACGTCACAAAGCAGGTGCTCAAGAAACCGACGACATACGTACTCCAGTGTAAACTGGTTGTTTTTTGCACACTTGTTACGCTAATAGCAGTATTACTATTGTGAGTCGTAGTATCAAAAGGATGACTAGAAAAAGTGGCGCGTTGATGATCAAAAACGCTGAGCCAGCCGTATAAGGCGATAAGGTTCAATAGCGACAGGATCGCTACCTGAAAGTGATGTTGAAAGCCTGCGTTGATAAACGGCAAGCTGGTGACATCGAAGTACAGCATTAAGCAGGTATTAATAAGCGCCAGCCACAGCAGCCACAGCGCAGGAAAACGCGCGATCATGACCCATGGCGTAATCAATAAGGCCCATATGAAAAATAACTGCCAAGTATCTGCGCCCGTCTGATAAATTTGCCCAAATAAAGCCAATAAGCTACCAGTAATAATACTGGCGATGAGCAGTAATAACTGGCGAATAAGCTGGAATCGTTGTCTAAACCGTCTTGTAAAATGAAGACCAACGTAGAGAGCGATGGTGATGACCAACGCTCCTTCAACCAAAGCAAATTTACCCATCTTGCCCATGTTTTGCCAGTTGTAGGCGATAAAGAAAACAAGAGACAGGACCAGTGCCACCGCGCCAATAACCAGCAGTGCTTTATCAAAAAACGCCAGCCATGTCTGCTTAGTGGGATAGATTCCAAGGTGGGTAGCCGCTGCATCGACGCGGCTGATGGGGAGCGTGCCGTGTTTTAGTAAATGCTCAATAGTGCGCTTTGGTTGACTCATAGCACTCTCTCATTAAGAACAATTTGCAGACTATCTTAGCGGTTTTTATGAGGTAGTGATATCACTTGTGGGCTGTGCTTACTTAATAAAACTCAATGTGACTGAGCACATGCTCTTGCACCATATAGGCACAGACATAAGCACTTGGCCACGCAAAAATAAAGGCCAGACCCCAGGAGTGCAAAAGCTCGGTAAAGAAGCCATCGACGTAGCCGACTTTGACGAGTAGTAACGCTGACGAAATAATCAAAGACATCATCAATGCCATAAGACCGGTAAAAATAAGGCGGTAGTACTTGCGCCGTATGCGTATTCTGATGAGAGGGAGTTTGGCCATAATATTAAGGGTGTCCTACAGGGCGATCGCTACGCGCCGTGGATAATGCTGGCACGTATAATGCAGATAATGGTGAGCAGATAAATGCTCGTGAGTCACGAGATGGTCGGCTAGTAGCGCTCATGATATCTTGTGATGATAAGCGGGTAAAATCGTTATTACTAACTTTGGCCTTTGCCATATTATATTGTCCTGCTTCTATAAAAAAAGTATGCTAAAAAACTGAGTCTACCGTACTAAAAAACCGACAAATGTGAGGGTGTACATGCCAAATCAGCAACAAAACACACTGGGCATCATCGGTGGTATGAGCTGGGAGAGTACCCAAAGCTATTATCGTCTGATTAATGAAGGGGTCAAGGCTGAGCTTGGCGGTCTACATTCAGCAGACCTACTCATTCATAGTGTGGACTTTGCGCCAATCGGTGCGTTACAAGCGCAAGGCGCATGGGATGAGTTGGGTAACATCATGGCAAGTAGTGGCACACGCTTGCAAGCGGCTGGCGCGAAAGGACTGTTAATCGCGACCAATACCATGCATAAAGTTATGGATAATGTACAAGAGGCGACCAATTTACCCATAATTCATATTGCTGATGCGACTGCTAATGCGATCAAAGAACAAAACCTGACCAAGATTGCTTTACTCGGCACCGAATTTACCATGACACAAGACTTCTATAAGCAGCGTCTGATGGATGCAGGCTTGCAAGTACTGATACCAGAAGAGGAGGCACGAGCAGAAGTACATCGCATTATCTATGAGGAGCTGTGCCAAGGGCAAATAAAAGACAGTTCGCGTCACTATTACGTCGATGTCATCAAAGCCCTTGCTGAGCAAGGCGCTGAAGGTGTGATACTAGGCTGTACAGAGATTGGCCTATTGATCACGCAAGCGGACAGTCCGTTGCCCGTTTTTGATACCACGGCTATTCATGCAAAAGCGGCTGTTGCGTTCTTATTAAATAAAGATTAATGGGTCGTTATCCGCTATAGTTTTATGGCGAGTTAAAAATTGCGATAAGCTTTTTGTCTATGATGAATAAGGAGATTTTGATGACATTATTGCGCGCCAGTATCACCGCGTTACTATTGGTTTCGGTCGTAGGATGTACCACACCCAATACCGTGACAGTCAACACCGCCCAAAAGCTCGTACAGTATGAGCGAAATAAAGCCGACCTTGAAAAAAAGGTATTTACACTGGCGTCTGGCGATACCATGACCTACCTAGAAGGCGGTAACTTAAATGGTGAGCCTTTGTTATTGATCCATGGCTTTGGGGCGAACAAAGATAACTTTACCCGTATTGCTAAAGAATTGGGAGATTATCATTTAATCATTCCTGACTTGTTGGGCTTTGGCGAGTCGAGTAAGCCGCAGCAAGCCGACTACCGTACGGATGCCCAAGCGCAGCGTTTGCACGAGCTCATGCAAGCTAAAGGCTTGGCTGGTAGTATCCATGTAGGCGGTAACTCGATGGGCGGCGGTATCAGTGTCGCCTACGCAGCCATGTACCCTGATAGCGTCAAAAGCTTATGGTTACTCGACAGTGGTGGCTTTTGGTCAGCAGGGTTTCCAGAAGACAGGTTTGGCGATGGTAGTCTTGAAGATAGCCCGCTGTTGGTCAAGAATGCGGATGACTATTTTGCCTTATATGATTTGGTCATGTACGACCCGCCCTATATTCCCAAAACCGTGCAAGCCGTCTTTGCTCAGAGCAACATTGCCAACCGAGAGCTGCATGCCAACATCCTTAAGCAGATCACGGAAGACGATGTGGAAGCACGCGCCAAAGTCATTGCTCAACACAATATTCCAACGCTTGTCGTTTGGGGTGCTGAGGACAAAATTATAAAGCCTGAGACAGCAGTCGTGATGAAACAATTAATGCCGCAAGCGAAGGTCATTACGATGCCTAAGGTTGGCCACATACCGATGGTAGAAGCAGTAGATCAGACGGCGGAGGATTATAAAAGGTTTCGGGCAGGGCTTAAAGATAAGTAAGCTATAATTCTTTTACCAGGCGCTTTAGCAATGTCGTTGTATTCTCATCTCTAACCAAAGCGACGCCTTGTCCTGCCCACAAAGATTGATACTCTGCGTCCAAGCGCTTAGTCGCATCCGCCCGCATAAATTTGGTCATGGCATTCAATTGTGGGTAGGGCGGTAGGTTCTGCTCGCTCTCAAATTGTGCAAAATCTTGCAAATAGTTGTTTAATAAACCACGCGCAAGCTTGCCGGAAAACAGGCGAGTTAAGCGCGTCTCAGTACTTCGTGCCCTTTCACTGGCATCAAGTAGCGCTTGTTTATAAGTGCCATTGATACCGCATTTATCTGTGGTTAAAAATGCCGTCCCCAGTTGCGCAAGTTCAGCACCTGCTGTTTGTACCGCTCTGATATCCTGTGCCGTCATAATGCTACCCGCTGCAATCAACGGAATATCAGTATAAACGCGCGTTTGGCCAATCAGCGTCAATAATCCCAAAGGATCGGTTTCGCTTTGTGGTAACCAGCCGCCACGATGACCGCCTGCTTCCACTCCTTGTACACACACCGCGTCCGCACCTATATCCGCCCATAGCTTGGCTTCCAATGGATGATTGGCCGTACCGATGACGCGTGTCCCTAGACGCTGCAACCGCTGAACTTGCTCAGCACTGATAATGCCAAAGGTAAAACTGGCGACCGGCACAGGATTGTCATAGAGCACTTGCAACTGTTCGGCAAAGTGTTGTGCAGGACGCTCAGGTAACGTAAATTCTATATTATGCTCTTGGTAATATTGACTCAGCCAAGCAGGCATAGCCGTATCAAAGGTGCTCGACTCATACTCAGACAACACCATCAGATTGACCATAAAGGGGCGATCCGTTATGGTTTTAATCGTATTGATTTGACTATCCAAAACATCTGGCGCGGTCATGCCAGCACCCAACGATCCCAGCCCACCAAAATTACTGACGCAGGCAATCAACTCAGGCGTGGTCGCTCCGCCTGCCATTGGTGCTTGGATGATGGGGTAGGTTAGGTTAAGCGTATTAAGTAAGCTCATGATAGATCCTTTTTATTAGGATATTTGCATGACTTACTGTAGCAGAGGAAGGCAGAGCGCGTGTTGGATAGTGTTTATTTAGTTGCTGAATATGGCAGAAAGTTTTGGACTACATGAGAGATCCTAGCTAAAACACCTATATCTTAAGAGTTAAGTTGAGCTGTTGATATGGTATTTTGACTAATAAATTCAATAAGATTATTAAGTTTCTTTACGAGTAGGTATTAGTTATGGAAGATAAATTATAATCCACATTCATGTATAAATTTTGATATCATTCAAGCATGCTTTGCATGTCTACAATGAGAAATGCTCAAATTTTTCATAACTCTTAGAACATTGAATAATTGATTACCAAACTACAAAAGGGATAATACGTGGAATTAATAAGTAAGATACATGATAATCGTATCAATGCGGTTAATATTCTTTTTGAAATGAGTATTGAAGAATACTATTTATTATCAACCGAAATTCTTACTAAAAATAAGTTTCAAAGGAGAAGAGTAAAGTCTTCTTCTACTGTGTATAGTTTGCTAAAAGAAGACTTAGTAGTAGGTTGTATCATCCCTCCAATTGTTTTAGCTATTTCTGATAAAGAATTTAAAGATAATTCAAACCTCAAACAAGAAAGATATAATGACTACATCCAAGAAAAACAAGATAAACTGATTATACTGGATGGACTCCAAAGAACATTTACGATCAGGGATTTATATAAAGAGTTAAACGACTCTGAAGATAGTTCTAGACTTGAAAATCTAAAAAATCAAAAGCTGAGGATTGAGATTTATTTTGGAATGAGCAAGACTGATATCTTGTATAGAATGCTAACTTTAAATACTGGTCAAACTCCTATGTCAATGAGACATCAAATAGAAATTCTTTATTCCGACTATCTAGAAAAAGATTTGGATGGAGTATTGCTAATAATGGAGTCAGATGAAAAATCACCTAGTAATCCAAGTGAATATAAATTCAAAGACATTGTTGAAGGTTTTAATTCTTATCTAGATAGAGATTACCTTCCTATAGATAGGAGCACTGTGCTTGAAAATATTAAAAGTTTAGATAAGTTATCCTCAGAGTCTAAAAGCCAAAAAGATGATTTATTCTTAAGTTATTTAAAAGCATTTGATAAATTTATTAATATTTTATCTTGTAAATCTAGTGGTTGGATATTTGACGATAATACTTTAGAAACGGAACTATCTACATCACCATTTGGAAAAGATATCATAGGCTTATTCAGGAAGCCTCAAGTTATGACTGGTTTTGGCTCTGCTATAGGAAAGCTTATAGATTTCAATGCTCTTGAAAGTATAGATGATGTGTTAGTTTTAATCGACGATATAAACTTATCTGAAATAGAAGATAACGCAATAGGTGTAAATAATGGTTTCAATAACTATATTACTAAGTTAGATTTAATAAGGAAAACAGCTACGAAAATAGGTAATGATCAGCGTTTGTTTTTTCACTACTTATTTCGTGAGTTATTTGACAAAAAAGGAGACGCGTATTTAAATTTTGATCGTTCCGTCGATGAGGCTTACTCCATGTATATTAGAAAGACACAATAAAATGACTATAAAATTTAATGGATTAGAGTTTAATGATGTTGAGTTTGAAGAAATAAATTCAAGAAATATTTTTCGTATATATGACAACGAGAGAAAATCATCACTAGATTTTGAGTATAAGCCTACAGTTTATACAGAATATGATAAGAATGATTATCAGTTGATTCTTTTAGAAAATAAATATTTAAAAGCTGAGAACGATGTGTTTCAGGTTTTTGGAGAAAAAATTGTAAATGGAAAGCCGGTAAAAAACTGTCTTGGTTGGATATTTACAATATCTAACTTAGAGAGTTTGGAACATGATTACGTCGATAATGTACATCTTAATAAGTATAAATTTGTAGCTTTTTTATTAATTCTTTTAAATTGCAATAAGGAATTTATTAATTACAAAGAAAAATATAGTTTATCTGATATATATGAAGACGATGTCATTGTCTTTATAGTATGTAAAAAAAACTTAAATTCGATTACAGAATCAAATATTTATGACTACTTTCCTAGCTTGATTAAATATGAATACAATCATATAGAAAATACTAGAAGTATTAGTCATAAAAAGTACTTCCTTGATGAAATTAGAAATAAAGATAAAATTGTATTGAAAGAAACAGATATAAACATTAGAGAGAATGAGTTTCTTTATAATTTATTTACTAAGTATCTAAAAAACTTAGAACATAGTCTACTGAGATTTCATTTGCTTTATCAAGTGGTCGAATACTGCATAGATATAATATTTGATAATAAATCAGATAAAATAATAAAAAAATTTAGCGATAATCAAATGAGTAAAAATGAATTTATTGAAAGAATAAGCTCATCTCGTAAAGAAAGAACAAGGGTTAACATCTTAACTGAAAATATTGTGAAGCAGTCTGAGTATTCCAATCTAAAAGATAATTGTGTTGAGCTACTGAATAGTTGTAAGAGAGAGCCTAGGAACACTATAGGGGATTTAATCTATGATGTTAGGAATTTGGTGGTTCACGACTTCAAAATAATAAAAGATACTGAGTATGAAAAACTAACAGATATTGTTAACGATTTTGAAATGCTAGTAGTTTCGATTGTCGAGGATTTTCTAACTACACTAGAATAGATTCAAAGGCTGATTTATCCTAAAAAAAGAGCCAATTATCTAAGCCATTAAAAAGATGACTAAGAAAACTGACCCATTCTTATAACTTTACTTTTCAACTTTTATGACTAATTCAACTGCAATGATCCTGTCGCATTCATCAATAGTTCAACTACATCATCACCACTGATGACGTTAAAGCGTTTGTCGATGGCAGGCTCTTCCACATCATTGTGCTTCATGCAAGCGCCGCAGACCAATACTTGCCCGCCTTTTTCAATAAAGGTTTCCAGCAATTCGCCAGCAGGCTCAAATGGATCTCCAATATCAATATTATCTAGCGCATGTGGTTTTGCCAGATGTACTGCGTCCATCATCAAAATTACAGTGGCAGAGTGCCCTTTTTTAAGGGCCACACCTGCCATGGTAAAGGCTAGCGTGATTTTGCTTGGGTTTGATTCACTATTATCAAATAATGTACCAACATAATCCGTCGTGTTAGCCATATCGCTCTCCTTATAAGACCCTATTTAGGTGCGTATAATACTGTCAGTTCTACATAAATCAGATAGGGAATTAGACTTGCCCAGCCAATTATCTTGAACTGACTATACTTATTGATACTCTAACAATTAATATATTTATTAATATAATGTATTGTAAGGAAATAGTAGCTATAAGGTTACTTAGTTGTAACGAGTCGAGTCCCAAGAAGCGTTTGGCATAAATACGAATAAGAGATCGGCAAACCCTTTGATGAGAGACGTAGCACACATCTAGTCCTGCGGCGGCCAAGGACGCTCAGCATCACTCTCAATCCATTCGGCCACGTAACCTGTTGGCGGTAACTCCCAATCAGATTGACCCAACGCCGCGAGCACTTTTGATGTATCAATGACTCTACCGCCTTTGGTCACGCCCGTACGCAGTATGGCAGACGAGCAGGGCTTACCCTTGACCCACATCGACTGCTCGATATACATCCAGCGCGCATCAATGCCAACGATTTTGGTTTTAAGCGTGACTTTTTCAAAGGCGCGAATACGCTTGCGATACTGGATGGTACTGCCAGCGACGACCAACCCCCAACGCTGTTTCAATAGCTGCTTGCCAAGTCCTGTACGTACCGCAAAGTCGATACGTCCCAAATCATACAGCGTGAACACGCGACCATTATTCATCTCTAAGAAGTTATCGATATCCGTCAAGCGGCAGCGAAACTGAATCTCACTGGTCTCTTTCAGCGTTAAGGTCTGACCTTTTTTTACTTGTAGGGCGGCATGAGCGATGATACTGGCATAGCGGATAAATGGATACATAATCGGACTCTAAATGAGAAAATAGGGCAGAGCTTAGAAACACAGATGACTTATGATGATTTACGCAGAGGCCGCTGAGTCATCATCGGTCTTGGTTGCTTCTACAAAAAAACGCATCGCTGTACTCGGCAGCCAACCCAAATCAAATTTACGATTGCGGTAGTTGATAAACCCAATATGCCCGCCGTGATCGGTGTCAATCAAGGTCACATTGTTAGACACATCGCCACGTGTGGCAGTCGCACCCAAGAATGGATCATCTTTGGCGCTGATGATTAAGGTTGGTTTGGCTATATGAATCAGATGCGGCAACGCGGATGCTTGATAATAATAGTCGTTTTTGGAGCGAAAGCCATGCCGCGGCGCAGTGAAGATATCATCAAACTCGCTGATGCGGTTGGTGGCTTTAATGGCTTTAATCTCATCTTCGGTCAAATTGTTTTTGATGGCTTTGCTGACAATGGGGTTTAACAAGTAAGGTGTATAAATACGTCGACCCAAAAACCGCTCCATCGCCTGCGAGGAGGAGATCAGATCGACAGGCGCAGATGCCACCACAGCGGCCTTACAAAGCGCTGCCTCACCGTATTCACTCATGTATTTTGCCAGAGCATTACCGCCCAAAGACACGCCAATACTATAGACCGTTTGGTACTGCTGATTTAAATACTGTAGTGCGTGCTCAAGTTCACTGGTGTCACCTGCTTGATAAAACACTTGGCCTTTGACTGGGACGCCGCCGCAGCTACGAAAATGCACCACCACAAAATGCCAGTCGTTACGCTGTACGGCATGGGCGAGGGTACGCGCATAGTGGCTGTTGCTACTGCCTTCCATACCGTGAAATAAGACGACTAGGGGTTTTTGGTATTTTCCCTGATCTGCCAGCGTCTCATTAGTATCATAAAAATCATAGGCAATCTCGCTCTCATCGAGTGAGTCTTTGAGCAGCTCGCGGCGATATTCAGGGGCTTTCGCCGCAATAAATCTAGGCAAGATCGTTTGTAGATGAGCATTCTTCAACCAAAATGGCGGTTTAAAAGGGGCTGGAGAGAAAGCGTTGGTTGGTTTTGAAGTGGACATAGCGGGATCTTATTTAATTATCGTTAAAAAGCAATGCGTTATCATAACGTCAGCAATGGTTAAAACCAACAAGTTTCAGTGAACGCATGGTTACTCAAAACCACTGACGCAAAAACGTTTACGTTTTCTCCAAGACCCGTCCATCCATCGCAAGGCGTTCTTTTAGACTGTCTATATCTGCTGCAGCCAATGTCGCAGTCAGGGTAACTTGTTTACTATAATGTACCTCATCAATATGACCGTTTAGACTGTCGATCACATAGCGGCACTGCGCTTCGGTCGCAAACTCTGCCAAAATCTGCACTTGCAGCAGTGGTACATACGGGCTCAATGTCATTTGGTCGACGGCCGCTTGCGCTGAGCCTGCATAAGCGCGGGTGAGGCCGCCTGCGCCCAGTTTGATGCCGCCAAAGTAACGCACCACGATGATAATGACGTTGCCGATAGATTTATGCTGCAAAACATTTAAAATGGGTTTGCCTGCCGTACCGTTTGGCTCGCCATCATCATCAAAACCTGCGCTGGTGGTATTGTTGGGATCGCCAATAATATACGCCCAGCAGTGATGACGGGCGTCCGCATATTGCTCGCGTAATTGTTCCACGTGAAACATCGCGTCGTCACGTGACGTTACGGGATAAGCGTAAGCAATGAACTCAGATTTTTTGATTTCTAAGCGCGCGTTGACAGCACGTTTTAGCGTTTGATAGCTCATATTTCATCAGGTCTAGGTTGGATATGGTAAACTGGTCTAACTTTCACTGCTGTCCGTATTTGGCGCAGTGTTCATTTTATTTTTTATTATAGTACCACTTCTGACCAGTTAAGATAGCGAACAAGATAAGTGTGCATACTTGCGACGTTGGCTTTAGAGGCAGAGTAGGTATCATAAAACGGATGGTAGTCAATAGTATGCGTCTAGATAAATTTATTAGTAAAGCCACTGAGCTGTCGCGCAAAGAATCGAAAAAGATTATGCACGCTGGCGAAATCACGGTAAACGATCAAGTCATCAAAGATCCAGGGTTGCATGTCGATATCGTCAATGACGATGTGATGTGGGCAGGCGAGCCATTATCGGTCGCGACTGGTAACCGCTATATTTTACTGCATAAGCCTGAAGGGTTTGAGTGTACCTTAAAAGCCAAAGAGTACCCAATCGTCACCGAGCTGATCGCCGTACCAGAGCTTGGCAGCTTACGTATTGCTGGGCGACTCGATGTCGATACCACAGGCGCGCTGCTCATCAGTGATGATGGCGGCTGGCTGCACCGTGTCACCAGCCCTAAGCACGAGCATGCAAAAGTCTATGAGCTGACCTTAGCAGATGCGATGGATAGCGACGCCCAAGAAAAAGCGGTAAAAAAAGTTGCCGAAGGGATCTTATTAGAAGGCGATCACGAACCCACCAAGCCAGCGATTCTTGAGTTCATTGATGAAACGCACGCGCGTCTGACCTTAGAGCAAGGCAAGTACCATCAAGTCAAACGTATGATGGGGTATTTTGGTAATAAAGTGATCGAGCTGCATCGCGCCAGCATTGGCCATATCAACTTAGACGGTCTGGACAAAGGCGACAGTCGTTTCTTAACAGCCGATGAAGTCGCCAAGTTTTAAGTAAGACACTGCCCTAAAAAGTCGTCCCGAAAACCATCAGCAGCGCACCAAACGTCCGCTGCTTTTTGCTGTCTGTACACTGTCAGCTAGGTCTAACAGCGCTCTGTGTTGCCTGTCTCTTAAAGCTGGGTAGCAATTTTGCAATAATGCGTTTTTAAGCCTTTGCAAAAATCCACTCCATGCTACAGTCTATCTTTCTTTTTAATATATGTTTTTGCATAATATATGGCTCATTCGCTTTTTATAGGCTAGGTATGAGTACTATGTTGATCACCAAAACATACTCATTATGAAAACCCAGATAGGACTGTCTCTGTGAAACGCTCTTTATTAACATCCACTACTCTTATTGCTACTTTTATCGTGGCAACCACCGCTTGTGCTCAGCCTAACCCTGCTAATGTTAGCAGCAATCACACCAATCAAAATGTGGCCAGTCAAAATATAGCAAGGACTCAGGCGGCTGGCACGGTGAGTCCGTCTGTCGACAAGCGGCTGCGCCAAATCCTAAAGCAAGCAGGCATCAAAACGCAAATTACCTCTGTTGTGCCATCCAACTTCCCCCATATGTATCAAGTCAATTTGGTGGGTCAGTTGCCACTGCATATGACCGCAGATGGTAAGTACGTCATTCAAGGCGAGCTACAAAAGAACCCAAGCAAGCGAGTAGTGTCCAACATGGCGCAACGTAGTCACCGCGCACAAATAGGTCAGCCAGTCAGTTCTGCGCTCAAGTCAGCGCTGCTTGCCAATATGAGCGCGCTCAAAAACATGAGCACCAAAACCCCGTTCTTTTATACCGCAGTGCCGGGCGTTATTTGGGGCGCAACGATGGAGGGTGTGCCTTTCTTACTATCGGACGATGCGCAGTACATCACCGATGGTGAGATATCAGTGATCGAAAACGGTCAGTTTGTTGGTCTTGATACAGAGTTTGAGCAGCGTAAAAACCAATCGGTATTTGCGACATTGGATGCCGAGCAGCTGATTACTTATCCCGCCACCAGTCCTGAGAGAGCCGTTATATACGTGGCTGACGATGTGAATTGTCCCTACTGCCGCCGTCTACATCAGCGTTTGCCCATGCTCAATGCAAAAGGCGTCACGGTAAATATTATCGGCTATCCGATATATGAGCAGTCGCCCGCGCAAATGCGTGGTATTTGGTGTCAAGGTGATGAAGATAGCCGACGTAAAGCCTTTGATAAAGCCATGTTGCAAGGTGAGATGACGCTCGCACCTGCCAGTTGTAACATCGATCCTATCACGCCCAATCGCGAAAAAGCCGCAGGGCTTGCCGTGATGGCCACACCGGCCATTTATCGTGAAGATGGCGTGCTATACCAAGCAAGCTTTGAGAGTCCTGAGTTTCTCGAGTTCTTGGGAGTAGAGTAGCCAGTACCACTCATTCTAAATCGTTCTTATCAAATTTTTAATAAAAATGATCTATAAAAAAACCGCCCCATGAGTGAGTATCATGGGGCGGTTTCTATTTGGGATAATGGGTTGGGATAACGGACGTTTAAGGCAAAACAATATCAACGATTTTCCAGTCAATCAGGCCCTCACGCTGCATCTGTATGGTGAGGGGATAGCCTTTAACTTGACCGCTGATTTGGAAGCAATTTATACCGCAGTAGCTCAGTTCTAGTTTGTCACTATCAGAGCCTTGGGCTGCTTGTTGTTCGAGTACGGCTGCTTGTTTTTGCATCATTTGCTGCATTTGGCTTTGAACCACCGCGTTTACATCACCGCGCTGGATGATTAAATTTTGAATCAGGTTTTTTAAGTCGACTTGATTGCTGGCGATTGCCCACGCTGCCGCCAGCTCTTTGGTGGCGGTATTGGCTTGGCCTTGCGTGTTGATGATTTTTTCGATATTTTGCGGCGTAATCGCGCCATCGACTGCCTGCGCGATAAAACTGTTGGCGGCTTGGATTAATGGCTCGCCGCCCAGCTCAGCGACCAACGGATAGTTGCTCATAGTCGCCGAAAACTGACTGGTTAATTGGTTCTGAATACTGGGTCGCACTTGATCATAGTCAATAGCCGCCGCGATGGTGGCACCATCTTTGGCATCATAAGCGTTTTTGAGCTGATAAGCGCTGTAATAAGGCGAACCTACATAGACTGCCACTGCTATGACCATCAATAAAACAATCAGCTTCTTCATAACAATCGATTCCTTATCACAAATTAATGGCTTTGAAGGTAAATATGAACCGCAGTGTTTATTCAACAATAAACAGGGCGATAAATACTAGCATGGCTGACCGTTATGACGGTACGAAAACCTTTGTGTATTTCTTAATAAAACCTTTTTGTATGGGCTATCTCATCCTAACTCACACTTTCCCTGCCTAAGCGCTTGATAAATCGCTGTGCCATCTCCATAAATAGCGCAAACTTTTAATAATTGATTTGGCTAAGCAGCATCCTGCCGTATTCGCTTATAGATTCATACGTTATCTTCTCGTTTTCCCCTTATCTTCTACTATGTTTCATGTGAAACCTTAGAGTGCGATGGTGGGAGGTTAGAGAGGATGGATTAGGGTTAATGAATCGACTGGCCGGTAGACTGTAAAGACGATAGGAGAGCCCATGAGTAAGCGCGATTTTTATGAAGTGTTAGGTGTCAGCAAGACGGCTGATAGCAAAGAGATTAAGCGGGCTTACCGCAAGCTGGCGATGAAATATCACCCAGACCGTAACTCTGATGACCCTGATGCAGAAGATAAATTTAAAGAAGCGTCAATGGCTTATGAAGTACTGAGTGATGAAGAAAAACGTTCAGCCTATGACCGTATGGGTCACTCTGCCTTTGAAAATGGCATGGGCGGTGGCGGCTTTGGCGGTGCAGGCGGCGGCAATTTCCAAGACATCTTTGGCGATATCTTTGGTAACTTTGGTGATATCTTTGGTCAGTCGCGTGGCGGCGGTGGGCGTTCGCGTCGTGGGTCAGACCTACGTTATGTGATTGAGCTGACGCTCGAAGAAGCGGTACGCGGCTGCAAAAAAGAAATCAGTTTTACTGCCCCTGCGCCTTGTGACACTTGTGATGGTAAAGGGGCAAAAGATGCCTCTGATGTCGTGACTTGTCAGATGTGTCATGGGCAAGGCCAAGTTCGTATGCAACAAGGCTTTTTTGCGGTTCAACAAGCTTGCCCGCAGTGTGGCGGCACGGGTAAACAAATCAAAAACCCTTGTCCTGACTGTCATGGCAATGGGGTGAAGGACAAATCACGCACGCTAGAGGTTTCTATCCCAGCAGGCGTTGATGATGGGGATCGCGTCCGTCTAGCAGGCGAGGGCGAAGCTGGCGGTGCGGGTGTGCAAAATGGCGATCTGTATGTCGAAGTACGCGTCAAACCGCACAACGTCTTTACTCGTCAAGGCGCTGACCTCTACATGGATGTGCCAGTGAGTATTACCGATGCGGCATTGGGTAAAGAAGTTGAAATCCCAACCTTAGATGGCAAAGTAAAAATCAAAGTTGCCGAAGGGACCCAAAGTGGCAAATTGCTACGTGTACGGGGTAAAGGCGTAACGCCAGTTCGTACGACGATGAAAGGCGATTTGATTTGCCGTGTGGTCATCGAGACGCCCGTGAACCTCACACGTGAGCAAAAAGATCTGCTACGTCAATTCCAAGATACGTTGGATGATGATAGCAAGCATCAGCAATCGCCCCATAAAAAGTCTTTCTTTAAAAAGATTGGCGACTTGTTTGACTAAAAGTCCTGTCTAACAGAGATTTGTTTAGCATACTAGCCCAAAGGCTCCATGTGAAACCTTTGGGCTTTTTATTGGTGGTATAAAAAACCATTCATGGGGCGATATTTGCTAAACTTACGACAAACAGTGTTTAAAAACAACGGTATTAACTATAAAGGGCGTAGGATAAAAATATGAGTGAGCAAGTAAGTCATCAATCTATCAAGGTAGGGGTAATCGGTGCGGGTGGACGTATGGGGCGTATGCTCATCGAAGCCATCAATGACAACCCCCAAACGACGCTAAAAGCTGCAATTGAACGTCAAGGCTCAAGCCTCGTTGGCGCAGATGCGGGCGAAGTCGCGGCGATCGGTTGTTTAAACGTAGAGATAGTCGACGATTTAAAATCGGTAGTAGACGCCATCGACGTCTTGATTGACTTTAGCTTGCCTGATGCCACTGAACAAAACATGCAAATTTGTGCTGAGCACAAAGTCGCTATGGTTATCGGTACCACGGGCTTTAATGAGCAGCAAGAGCAAGTACTGACACAAGCCAGTGAGAACGTGGCCATTGTTTACGCCGGTAACTATTCAACAGGCGTCAATTTGTCATTAAAGCTACTAGCAATGGCTGCCAAAGCCTTTGGAGAAGAGGCTGATGTAGAAGTCATCGAAGCCCATCACAAACATAAAATCGATGCCCCATCAGGTACAGCGTATATGATGGCAGAGGCCGTTGCAGAAGCACGTGGACAGCAACTAAAAGACGTGGCCGTGTATGGCCGAGAAGGTCAAACGGGCGAGCGCGAAGCAGGGACGATTGGTATTCATGCCATTCGTGGAGGCGAGATCATTGGCGATCACACCGTGATGTTTATTGCCGATGGCGAAGTCGTTGAGATTACCCACCGTGCACGAGCGCGGATGACTTTTGCTGCTGGGGCGGTACGTGCTGCCACTTGGGTCATTCAGCAATCAGCTGGGCAATATAACATGCAGGATGTTTTAGGCTTAAATGAGTAGGGTTTTCTAGTTATGGCTGTACTGATTTACTCATCATGAGGAATGGCACGTGAATCAATTTAGAGGAGGGCTGATAGCGACGCTTAGTAATATGATGGCTTTGATTATTGGCTATATACGCCAAACCGCCTTGGTTCTAATTTCTCTAAGAGTACAGTAGTTGCTGGCTGGTGAGAGGGTCAAACACAAAAAAGCGCGGCACTGCGATATACAGTGCCGCGCTTTTTATTAATGCCAGTTATGAAAAACCAATCAATGATTGGAAACTAGTCAACGTAAACCACTTCTAATGGCGGAAAACCATTGAACTCAACCGATGAGTAAGAGTTGGTATAAGCACCCGTCGTCAACCAAAAGATTTTATCGCCAATCTCCAGCTCTTCAGGTAGCTGATAGCCTGCTTCTTCGTACATGATGTCAGTTGAATCACAGGTGGGGCCTGCCAATACCACCGTACCTTCGCTGGTGGACGTTTCCATCTTTGGCGTATAAACAGGATACTTGATGGATTCACCCAATGTCTCGATTAAGCCTTGGAACAAGCCTACATCCGTATACACCCAGCGCGTCAAATCCGTATTTGATTTACGAGAAATCAAGACCACATCACTGACCAACACCCCTGAACCGCCAACCAATGAACGTCCTGGCTCAAGAATAATCTCAGGCATGTCTTCGGCATTATAATCATCCGTCAGATAGCGATTGATCTCTTCTGCATAGACCTTGATGGGATTCACTTCACTGATGTAGTTGGCTGGAAAACCGCCACCCAAATTAATCATTTGTAGCTTAATGTCTTCTTCATTTTTCATCCAGTCAAACATGTATTTGACCTTGGCCAGCGCATCATCCCAAGCAGCGACATCTTTTTGCTGACTGCCCACATGAAACGAGATGCCGTAAGGCACCAAGCCCAAATCGCGAGCTTGAATCAACAGCTCAATCGCCATATCAGGGTGGCAACCAAACTTGCGTGACAATGGCCATTCAGCGGTCTCTGACCCTTGCACCAAGATACGCACAAAGATTTTTGACCCTGGAGCGTGCTTTGCGATATTTTTTAAATCTGCTTCTGAATCGGTTGCATATAAAGTGATGCCTTTATCAAATGCATATTTGACATGTTCGGCTTTTTTGATGGTGTTACCGTAAGAGATGCGTGACGCATCCACTCCGCAGTCGAGCACTCTATCAAGCTCATAAATTGACGCACAGTCAAAGTTTGAGCCAAGATCAGCAAGTAGATCGATGACTTCGACCGCAGGACTGGCCTTCATCGCATAATGAATTTTGGCAGTAGGGAAAAAACCAACCATTTCATGATATTTGGTTTTAATGCGGTTTAGGTCCACTACCAAAAGTGGCGTCTCGCGACCTTCAGCCGCTTTGGTGAATTTCTGCCAGCCGGCAGGGTCAAAATATTGGTCAATTTTGATCATGGTCATGGTAGAAAACCTTTAATGAAGAAAAATATATGTTAGAGAATTAAAGCGAGGTCACATCACTATTTTATTGCCTCATGCCATTATGAATCTAAGCTTATGAATTTAAGCCTATGAGCCAATTGGCTGATGTAACACTCGCTTTATATGACAAGAGCGCTAAATAAAAGCCCGATCAAGAATTGGTGGTTTGCGGCTGTTTATCTGCTGTGTGTTCGCCTTGTTTTTCACGTATCTTGATGACTTTACGCACTTTATCGCGAGCACGCGTTTGTTTTAGACGTGATAAATAATCGACGAATATTACTCCATTTAGATGATCCATTTCATGTTGAATACATACCGCCAGTAAGCCTTCTACTTCTTCATCAATTTTTTCACCATTCTCATCCAACGCTTCGATACGTACTTTATTCGGACGTTCGACCTTATCATAGACATCAGGTACCGATAAACAACCCTCTTCATACGGTTGTTTTTCTTCTACCAGCGGCGTCACTTTTGGGTTAATAAACACCCTAGGGCTATTTTTATCTTCAGATAAATCCATGACAATGAGTTGAATATGATGGTCCACCTGACTGGCCGCCAGACCAATACCTTGGGCATCATACATGGTCTCAATCATATCAGCGATTAAGGTTTTGATTTCAGCAGTCACTTCCTTGACAGGCTTGGCAATGGTGCGCAAGCGCGGGTCTGGGTAATTTAAGATAGGGAGTAATGCCATAACGCTCACCTCAATGATAAGGATAAAATAGGGTTGATATTATAAGATAAATGGGGACAAAAGTAATGCTTATCAATACTTTCCCGCCTAGATCACACTTTTTTGGCTGGCGAAGGTCGAACAATATCAGCCAAACTCAACAGAGAAAAGCCCTGCAATCCGCAAGGCTTTTCTGTTTTTGATTCAGCTGATGTGTAGCAAGCACTTATACGCCGCGTTTGCTGACGATCATCTCATACAAGAAAAGTAGGATGATGGCACCAATCACTGAGAAGATCAGACCCGTAAAGCCGCCATCCGCATCGATACCGATGAGGCCTGCAAGAAAGCCGCCCAACAACGCACCAACGATACCCAGTACAATGGTCATTATCCAGCCCATAGGGTCACTGCCAGGCTTAATGGCACGTGCTAATAGACCTGCGACCAAACCTACGATAATCATCCAAATAAAGCTCATTCTATTCTCCTAATTTATTATCATTCATCATATTTTGCTAATTTTGATAAATACATTGTAAGCACTGCATAGGCGTAAAGGTAAGCGCGAAATGTTACCAATGTATGAGCTATGTGAGAAAAAGCAGGGATTTGCTAATGTGCAGAGAGGATAAGTAAATGAAAGGTTACAAAGGTAGCGACAGTTACAAAACCGCTAGCGTCGTTAGTTATGAGGTCTTCTATCAGTAGAAAGACAATCACAAAACCCGAGAATAAAAAAGCGTAACTCGTCTATGACAAAGCTACGCTCTTGTCTAAATCAAGGGATGTCTCGCTGTTATTTGGGGCGTTATTTGCGACGTAGCACAGTTAAGAGACGCTGATGAATACCTTCAAACCCACCATTCGACATAATCACTATCGCATCGCCTGCTTGCGCATGTGTGCTGATGTGCTCGATAATAGCATCGACACTAGAGAGCACTTGCTGATGGCCAATCTCACTATTTGTGGCAGTGGCCTGTTCGATGACTTCTTTTAGACCCCATTCTAGACCGGTAGGCTCATACCAAAGCGTGTGGTCAGCGAGCGCGGCAGACTCAGCTAGACTGTGTTGGTGAATGCCCATTTTCATGGTGTTACTACGCGGCTCAATGATTGCCCAGATACGTCTACCAGCCAGTTTCTTTTTGGCGCCGTCTAAGGTGGTCATAATAGCAGTGGGGTGATGGGCGAAGTCATCAAAGACTAAGATGTCGTTTACATTGCCAATCAGCTCCATGCGACGTTTGATACCAGCAAACGCAGATAACGCGGCACAAGCAGTCGAAACACTGACCCCAACGTTATAGGCTGCAGCCACCGCCACCAATGCATTGTTCACATTATGTATGCCGCTCATCGACCAATCTACAATGGCTACTTCATTAGTATCAGCTGCAAAAACCACCTTAAACTGACTACCGTCTTTACTTAACAGCTCCGCTTGCCAGTCACTACTGTTTGTTAGGGAGCTATCTTCTGTAGTCGGTTCAGGCACCGTAGAGTCGATCACTGCTGTACGCCAAATGGGGGTCCAAACCCCTTTTGCTAAGGTGTCCTCTAAACTGATGGTCGCGGCTGGCATGATGATTTTGCCAGTGCTGGGTATCATGCGCACCATGTGATGAAACTGGGTCTGAATCGCGTTGAGATCAGCAAAAATATCAGCATGATCGAATTCAAGGTTATTTAAAATAGCGGTACGCGGGCGATAATGAACGAACTTTGAACGCTTATCAAAAAACGCAGAGTCGTACTCATCCGCTTCAATGACAAAATACCCCGTCTTTGAGTTATCATCACTGTTTTTTTCTGCACCCAAATAGCTGCTGTGTGCGAAGACTTGCTGTAGGCGTGCGTCAGTGGTATCGACCAAGGGGACACCGCCGATCAAAAATCCAGTGTCGATGCCGGCATATTGCAGTATCCAAGCGAGCATGGTCGTCGTCGTTGTCTTACCATGAGTACCCGCCACAGCGATCACATGGCGCGATTGTAGCACTTGCTCAGATAAGAACTGCGGCCCTGAGGTGTAGCGTAGGTTTTTGTCTAGCATATATTCGATGACATCCATGCCACGCTTCATGGCATTACCGACGACCACCAAATCTGGTGCCGGCTGTAAATGCTCTATCAGATAGCCTGCTTCGATCGTGACGCCCGCATTCTCAAGTTGGGTGGACATGGGCGGATAAACATTGGCATCTGAGCCTGTGACAGTGTGCCCAAGCGCACGGGCCAGTAGCGCCAGTGAGCCCATAAAAGTACCACAAATACCAAGAATGTGAATATGCATAGACGTTCCGTACGAACTTAAATGAAAGGAGTAAAAGGGCAGAGTTCCCCGTAACTTTGGCAGCATTCAAGGGCTGGCAATGGTCGGAGGTCTGCTGTCTAACTATCATCAGCACTGGCTATTGTCTGTCTTAAAAAGTGCAAACAGACACTAGCATACCAGTGTGGCAACAGGCACTCATTGTAAAGTAAACACCGTTAGATGACCAATAAAAAACGCCTAGCGTGTAGGCGTTGTTCTTCTCATCAATATGACTGATTTACCCTTATCTTATAACGGCTAACCACAAATTTGCAGACGCTTATTTTTTCTGACTGGCTGTCTCATTGTCTATGCTGCTACTGTCTTATTTACGCGATAGGGTATAGTCACTGTCAAGGTTTTTGTACTCATCCATTAACACGAGATGATTGTCTTGAATATAGTAAGTCTCAATGTTTTTGTCTTCATAGACAATGGTAATGATATTGTTGTCTTGGCGATACACACCAGACTCCAATAGCGGCGCACGTGGTGTTTCAGGATAGTTATAAATACTGGTCTTTAGCACTGAGCCGTCAGCAAACAAGTTTAAGGTAACATCGATATTAGCACAGGAGTTACAAGGAACCATGCCCCCATAATCGCCCATTAACGTAGCCTGTAGAGCGCTACTGCTAGGCGTGTCTGATCCCACCAGCGTCTGTTGCGTATACGCCTCATTGCTTGATTGAGACTGGGCGGCAGCAATGAGCGATTGCCCATCGGCCCCTGTATCCCAGTCGCTATCAGACTCCACTTGACCCACACTACTATCTTGCAAGCGCACGGCGGCACTTTGTAAATCAGAGTCTGCTGAATTACTCACAGGAGCAAAGGTAGTCGCCACGCCTTTATTGGCATTAGATGAGGCACTGTCGCAGCCAACAAGCAGCAAACAAATCGGTAACGCAAGCAAAGAGCAGCCAACGCGTCTAATGACAGTCAGAGGGATAGAGCGAATAGGCGCAAAATATATCATGGTCATACCAAAAACAGTTTTTAAAACAGTGTGTCTAAAGGTTATCTATACTATCGGCAACACAACGCTGTTGTCAAAAATGCAAGATAATAGAATATATAAGTTTTCAAAGAACCAAAGGTTGCAAACTTAATAACGTCATTTAAATTTTTATCGTTAAGAGGATGTTACCAACAGTCTCAAGCTTAGCGGTTAAAAGGGTTGCGTAACTAAACCCCATTGTTCAAACAAAAGGCCCATAGGCTATGTCAAGATAGCAAGAGCTATCGCTATATCTGTGGTTTTTTTGTTATGGACAAACTATCTAAAAGGTCAGGCTGACTACCCAACCAACCAGTAGATCTGATTAATAAAGGTTGGCAGCCGCGCTTAATAGGGGCTTACCTCAACACAGACAGGAAGGAGGATATCACTCATGTCTGCTGCGATAGAGGATTATAGCGGAAAACCCATGTGAATTCTAATTTGCTACTAAGCAAGACGATTATGGGTGGCAGGTCGCAGGATACGCCATAAGATCAGACCATGTACCACCAGTAGTAAACTAAATAAAATCAAAGACTGCTCAGGGATGCTTAATCCCATAAATGTCCAGTCAATAGCGGCACACTCGCCAGAGCCTGCAAAGACCTCTTTAAATACTTGTAAAATAGGTAAGGTGTCTAGCCAGTAGTCGAGTCCTGGGCCGCAAGAAGGCACTTGATCAGCAGGCAAGTGCTGTAACCAAACGTGACGCCCCGCCACCGCAGTTGCCCAGCCAGTCCCCGCTAAGCTACCAAGCCACAACCCCAACCTGACAGCCACAGATTTGGGGTTGAATAGTGCTGCTATGAGGGCAAAACCACCCATGACCATCAAGCCAATACGTTGGAAAATACAAAGTGGACAAGGTAAAAGCCCCAGATGGCGCTGCAAAAAAAACAGGGCAAAACTCATACCTATCACGGCCATTATCACTAAAAATACTTGTAAACTGCGGTAAGTGGTCAGCTGTAGCATCAAATGGTTACTCTTATAAAGTAGTTATCTATAAAAATGAGATAACATTCAAAAACATTGAAGGTCACAGTCAAGACTTAGCGATACTGTTGTAAAAATTCCATAAAGTCTTCTGTTTCGGCTTTTTCAATATCAGCTTGCTGTAGTAGTGATTTTTCTGCCAGCACTTCATACTTAGCTTGGGTATTTGGGCTCAGCGTTTGTTGCAATAGTGAGTCACGATGCTGCTCGGCTAAGGTAAAGCCAAGCTGCCATAAGCTGCCCAGACGCTTACTATCAGAATTGACTTGGGCTGAGATGGTCGACTCAGGATGTCCTGCTTTGCCTTGCATTAAGGCGACTGCAGCACGGTAATCGTTGCCACCATAGTGAGCGTCAAGTAATGCGGCAAGCGGTTGCATACGTTCTAAGTGTTCTAGCATCCAGCTTTCGAGTAATTTCTCTTTGCCACTGTCTAAGATATGCAAGCCCTCACGGCGACCTTCGTTTACCACGCGCTCAAGATTAATGGCCAGCGCTTCCTCTTCATCAGGTAGCAGGTTGGGTGAGTCGCTCAGCAGACAGTAGAGTGCCATGACTTCTAAGAAACAGGCGCTAGAGAGACGGATGCCGACATCGCTATAAGGGTCGAGATCGATCGCGCGGAATTCAACATAAGCGATACCGCGACGCTCAAGCGCTTCGGTCGGTGTCTCGCCGCTCATCGCGATTTGTTTTGGGCGAATAGGGCTATAGTATTCATTTTCTATTTGTAAAATATGGTTATTGATCTGAATAGGGTTGCCATCCGCATCATCTAAGCCAAGCTTGGCAAAGCTTTCATGCGGCGTTTGAATCGCCCGGCGCAATCCATCCACATACTCTGGTAGATAGTTATAACGTATATCAAGTTGCTCTTGCACACTATTGGTATAGCCAAGCTTGCCCATCCGCAGGCTGGTTGCGGCAGGTTTGTAGTAGGTTGCGTCATTTAGTCGCTCTAAATCATGCTCACGCCCTGCTATAAAACAAGGACACACGCTTGGGCTGGCCCCAAGTAAGTAAAGAACGAGACTGGTCAGACGCTTAAAGTTGCGAATAAGTCCTAAGTACTTTTCGTTTTTGAATTCTGTCAGCGTTTGGCTTTGCGCTGAAGGCACTTGTGACTGCCAAGCTGCAAACAATCCATCACCAAAAGACAAGTTGTAGTGTAAACCTGCGATCGCCTGCATACGACGACCATAACGGATACCAAGTCCACTACGATACAAGGTTTTAAGCTTACCAGTATTAGAGCTGCCGTAATTGGCTAATGGAATGTCTTCATCGTTAGCCGACAGCATACATGGCATCGATAGCGGCCACATCAGCTCACCTTCGGGTATGCCTTGATAGACCAACACGTGCAGCTGACGCAGCATGTTCAGCGTTTCTTTTGGTGAGGTTTTGGGCTCAGTGATGAGTTCAAGTAAGCTTTCTGAATAATCAGTGGTAATAAAAGGATGGGTGAGTTTTGACCCAAGTTTGCTGGGATGGGGGGTTTGGGCCAAGTAACCATCAGGCTTGACGCGAAGCCCCTCTTTTTCGATACCACGTAGCATACCCGTTAGCAGATTGGTGTCAAACCAGTTGGGAATTTCAAAATTAACAAAGCTACTCGCAAAATTACTCATAATAGTCATCTATTGTTATTTATTATGGTGGATCAAAACACGACTGGCGTTTGACCATAACAGAGGTAAATATTGGATTTAGAATGCCGTCAGTTTAGCTTAAAGCTGTCTTGAAAACCACGAACAATTACAAATACGATAAGCTTTGCAAGGGTTCAACTGCCTAGATTCCAGCAGTTATTTGGTTTAAATTATTCATCAACAGCGCTTTACTATTACTCTATAAAATAAAAAGCATCTACCCATTAGATAGATGCTTTGAAAGCGCTACGGTAAGCGTATTATCATAGCGCGGACGAGCTTTTAAGGCATCATGACGGACAAGTAATGCGTCCTCATTTAAATAGAGAACGACGAGCCACAGCCACAAGTGGTGGTGGCATTTGGGTTGGTCACGATAAAGCGCGCGCCCTCTAGTCCTTCAGTATAATCAACGGTAGAGCCTTGCAAGTACTGATAACTTAGCGAATCTACGACGAGCGTCACATCACCATTGTCAAAGTTGGCATCGTCTTCATTTAAGTCATTGGCAAAGTTAAAGCCATATGAAAAACCTGAACAGCCTCCGCCAGTCACGTACACACGTAGCATCAGGTCACTGTCACCTTCTTCTTCACGTAGGCGACGGACCTTTTGTGCTGCGCTGTCAGTGAGGCTCAAGACGGTTGGATCTACAGGTTGGCTCGAGCTTGGGTTAAATTGGTTGGTTGAGTCGTTCATATCTACCTCAGTTGCTAGGATCAAAGGCTGTCGTCGTCCTGTTTGGGTTTGCAATTCATTGTTTGCAAATAAAGATACGCACGGCGTTTGATTTGATTGGGTGCTGTCATTGTGGCAACGCTGTTAAAACATTATAAATATTACTTTGGTGCCACCACAACGTTTTCGTTGATTGCTGACACATCTCTTGTAGCAGTATATCATAATGGGGGTGGCACATCGTTTGTCAAGCGTGTCACCGCCAACCAAATTTAATGTAGCGACTTTAGCCTTTATGATGCCCATTATTTTTTGTAACTCTAAGCGCTTTTTACGCAAATAAATACTTAGTTTTGAAATAGTTATTTAATCGTTTGCCTATGGGTCATGCGTTTGAAATAATAGCCGCCAATTAACATGCCAGATGTGTGTTTTTCTTGCCTTATATTTTATATTACTGTTGAGATGAAGAAATTATATGATCGAATTTAAAGACGTTGGTGTTCGCCGTGATGGCCGTGAATTGTTTGCAGGGGCAAGCTTCCAGCTACATCCGGGCCACAAGGTTGGCTTAACGGGCAATAACGGCACGGGCAAATCTACCTTGTTTGCCCTATTATTGACGCAAATGGGCAAGGGCGAGACTGAAGTCACGCTGGATCGGGGTGAGGTCAGCATTCCAGATAGCTGGCATGTGGCGCACATGGCGCAGGAAGTGGGAGCCAGTACTCAGACGGCGATTGATTATGTATTGAGCGGTGATGAGCAGTGGTATGAGATTAACGCGGCGTTAAATGATTTGAGTAGTGTCAGCGATGAGCAGATTGGAGTGTTGCATCAGCAGTTTGATGAAATCGATGGCTATCGTACGCCGACCAAAGCGGCGCAAATCATGGCAGGACTTGGGTTTAATACCAACCAGCATGAGTTGCCTGTAGAGGGGTTTTCGGGTGGCTGGCGCATGCGTTTGAATCTGGCCAAAACCTTGATGAGCCGTGCGGATTTAATGCTGCTTGATGAGCCAACCAACCATTTGGATTTGGATGCAATCTTATGGCTTGAGACATGGATCAATGCCTATACGGGTCTGGTCATTGTGATCTCGCATGACCAAGCATTTTTAGATGCCACGGTCGGTCACATCTTGCATGTTGAGCAGCAAAAAATCACCCTTTATACGGGTAATTATCAGCAGTTTATCCGTACACGTCATGAGCGTATGGCGCAGCAGCAGCAAGCGTTTGAAAAGCAGCAAGCAACCAAAGCGCATTTGGATGACTTTATTCGTCGTTTCCGCGCCAAAGCCAGTAAAGCCAAACAGGCCCAAAGCCGTATCAAACAGCTTGAGCGTATGGCAGAGCTGTCACCGATGATGGCAGACAATCCTTTCTCTTTCCGCTTTTATGAGCCTGCCAACATGAGCTCCCCGCTGATTGAGCTGACACAAGCGGATATCGGCTATAGTGATACGCCACTTCTCTACAACGCCAATGTACAAGTAACGCCTGACACGCGTCTTGGCCTGCTGGGTATGAATGGCGCAGGTAAGTCAACGCTGATTAAAGCATTAGTGGGTGAGCTTGGGATTTTATCAGGGACGTACCGTGTGTCTGATACCCTAAAATTAGGCTACTTTAACCAGCATCAAATGGATATTTTAGATGCCAAAGCAACGCCTATAGAGATGTTGCGTCGCTTGGCAGGTAAGACTTCAGACGCCTTATTGCGTTCGTTCCTTGGTAGTTTTGACTTTCGCGGTGATCGTATCGATACGCCAAGTGAGCTGTTCTCGGGCGGTGAGCGCGCGCGCTTGACCTTGGCATTGATTGTTTGGCAGCGTCCAAATGTGCTGGTACTGGATGAGCCAACCAACCATTTAGACTTACAAATGCGCCAAGCATTGACCATCGCACTACAAGGCTTCCAAGGCGCGGTGGTACTGGTCTCGCATGATCGTGAGCTGATTGCCAATGTCTGTGATGAGCTGTATTTGGTCCATGATGGGCAAATCGATGAATTCGATGGTGACATCAGTGACTATGGTAAGTGGTTGGCAGAAAAGCGGAAGCAAGAAAACTCACAAGATAAAAGTAGCCATAAGAAGAAAAACAAAAAAGAGAGTAAGAAGTTTGTTTCACGTGAAACAGCCGATAGTCAAACGAGTAATAAAGCGCCTACGGTAGCATCGAAAAAAAAAGCCGCTGAGTCGGCTCTGAGCAAAGAAGAGCAGCGTAAACAAGCCGCGGAACAACGCAAATTAACCGCACCCGTGCGCCGTGATATTGAAAACACAGAAAAAGTATTGGCTAAGATTGCGGAAAAACTAGACACGCTTGAAGAAAAGCTTGCCGACAGCACCCTCTACGAAGACAGCCGTAAATCTGACTTGCTCGTATTACTCAATGAGCAAACGGCTCTACAGCAGCAGCATAGTGACCATGAAGAACAGCTACTGTTAGCGATGACGACGTTAGAGGACATGGAAGCGGGTTTTGAATAAAGGAGTCTTATTAGCAGGTTTTGATGGGGACAGTCGTTTTTAATACAAAAAAGACGTAAAAAAGGGAGGGCATTAGCCCTCCCTTTTTTATTACGTTATTCCTTACGGTATTTACCATCACCATAAGATAATATTTCCATTGTCGTGGTACACAGTTGACAGTTTATTTGACCAGCAGCGGCTTTTGATAAATCCAGAATACGGCCTCGAATAAAAGGCCCTCTGTCTGTGATTTTTACAACTACGCTCTGCTTTGTCTTTTGATTGGTCACTTGTACCTTCGTTCCAAACGGCAACGTACGGTGCGCGGCCGTTAAAGAGTTCATGTTAAAGATACTACCACTAGCGGTACGTTTTCCATGAAACTTACTCCCATAATAACTGGTGTTACCAGCAAAAACGGTGGTGCTCAGCAATAGTGACAACGTGATAACCAAAGACTTGATTAAATAAGACATTTAATACCTTTAAGCAATTTATAAGATAGACAGCTACTCTTGCCTATATCATCCATACTCCCTACGAGTATCGACGTTATATTCATTTTAAAGCACATAAATTGTCGTATCCTTACGGCTCTGTAAAAGAACGCCCAAGTTCAAATATTACCCTTCTAACACTTCAAAAAATCGCCCCAAAAAAATCAGCCAGTGAGCAGGTGTGACAAAATGCCCGGTAGGCGTTGCTACACCTACTGTCTGCTAATAAAACGGTGTCTCTAGATAATAGAGTCAACCAGTATTTGTGTAACATAATCATCAGTGATGTCTCTTGCAATCTAACCAACACAGTAGAAAAATATAAATAATGCTTGGGATCCGATTAGGCTAAAGCTATGAGGTACAACCGCTCAAGCGGCTCATGGTCACTGAACACTATCAATAAAGGTAAAATGAAAGAGTAGCTAGGCTAGTGTAAAAAATATTTCTATATTATTACCATATTGTAGTTTTTATAAAATTAAACATGATCTTAGCACCAGAAATATTTAATGCTGTCGACATTGCTTTGGGGTAATGATCTTAATAATCATAAATGGATACGGACAGATTTTGTCTGTTGGGATAGACAGAAAATGGACAACTTAACCTAAACATTAGCAGATAAGCTCAAGCTGTCTTGGCCATTAAAGGTAGGGGCGCGCACCGATTTGTTTACCGATCACAGTCACAGTCCTTATATCCAAGTGAGTACAAGGGTAGGAGCAACGTTTGGCCAGTAGCTACTTGGCTATGGTATGGTAAATACAGTGATTTACGATCAAGACCGACATGCAGACAACGGGTCCTGCGGGCTAAGCGTGACATACAAAGTGCTGAGCTGTCTTATGTGGTAGCTCAGCGCGAAGGCCGTACCGCAAATGCACTTACTAAATTGACATTACGGCAACAGTTATCGAAGAGCAATGATGCCAGAATCATACTGACACACGCCTATAATACTGCTTTAAGCGAGGCTGTAGACCCAGTAGTCATTAAGGCTTGGCACCATGATTGATGAGCTCTTAACGATACAGAGAATTCACTATAAGTGACAGCGTCTCGTTTGGATTATCCGTTACGTATCGACATGTAATTATTTGTGCCCCCTAAAAATTAACGCGACTATCGACACCAACAGTCAGCAACAAAAAATGAAACATTGCCTCATCATCCCTATATTATGTATTAAGTAAACCGTTAATAATAAATACGATAAGGAAAAATAACATGGTAGAGAAAAATTATTATGACATTTTAGGGGTCAAAAAAGACGCCTCAGACGCTGATATCAAAAAAAGATACCGTAAGCTCGTCCGTCAATATCACCCTGATGTCAGTGATGATCCAGACGCTGATAACAAGATTGCGGAGATTAATAACGCTTACGAAACCATCAGAGATAAAGAAAAACGGGCTGAATATGACGCCATGCTAGACAACCCCTTTGCTGGACAAGGGGGCGGTTTTGGTGGTCAAGCTGCAGGCGGTAGTCAGGGCGGTTTTCGTTGGGAAGATGTCAAAGATCAGTTCGGTGATGGCGAAGCGTTTGGCGAGGGTGGTTTTCGCTTCGACGATATTTTTTCAGCGTTCGGTCGCGGTGCGCGCGGCTCGGCAGGTGGACAGTCGCAGCGTGGCGGCTTTGATCAGTTTGGTGGAGGCTTTGGCTCGCAAGATAGCAAAGGGCAAGATCAGCATGCAGAGATTACGGTTGATTTAGCCTCGGTATATAGTGGTGATGATTATAGTATTAAGTTGAATGTTCCGGTCCGCCAGCCTAATGGTAGCGTGGCGTACGATAATAAAACGCTTAAAATTAAAATTCCTAAAGGCATCACTGACGGTAAGCAAATCCGTCTAGCAGGACAAGGTGCTGCTGGGAATGGTGGTGGCAAAAATGGCGATTTATTCTTAAAGGTGAAAATTCGTCATGCAGATAACATTCGTATCGAAGGAGCGGACGTCTATCAAACCGTTAATATCGCGCCATGGGAGGCGGCATTAGGTGACAAAATTAACGTGACTACGCCAGCAGGAACTTTGGCGGTGACGATTCCTAAAAACAGCAAAACTGGTAATAACTTACGCCTAAAAGGTAAGGGTATCCCGGCCAAACAAGCGGGCGATTTGTATTTAACGTTAAACATCGTGAACCCTGATATCAGTACGGAGGCTGCAACACAGGCCTACGAGCAGCTCAAACAAGCTTTTTCTGAGACCAGCATTAACCGTTAATGGCTGTGTTTGATCAACCACTGTGATAGAGATAAAACCATACGATAACGATGAAATAAAGCGCAAACGAGGATAACAGCTATGAAACACTCGCCTGAATTGACCGACATTATCATGAGCTTAGATGAGCTAGTATCTGCCTGTGGCCAAGAGCGCCAATGGGTGATCGAATTGATTGAAGAAAATATCATTGAGTATGATGTGCCAGAGCATGAGCAATTTACTGGTTATCAGCTGACAACCGTGCGCCGTGCCTCACGTCTTAGCCGCGACTTTGAAGCCAGCGTCCCTGCTATTGGTTTGATACTGGAGCTGTTAGACGAGCTTGAACAATTACGCCGATTCAAACGTCAGCTCGATATGCCAGCCCCTGTGATTGAGGTAGATGCTGATCATTTGAGGTAGTTAACCCCAGTTCGGGATAAGGGCTCAAAAAAAAGATAAAAAAAGAAGTCCGAAGTTGCTAAAGTGAGTTTACCAAGACAAACTTCACAACAAGGACTTCTTACATGGACAACCTAACCGAACTATACTGCCATATTGACGACTTTTATCAGCAATTCAAACCTGAGTTTGACGCTCATTTAATCGCAACGGGACACCAAAGGTTAAGAGCATGCCAGATAAGTGTAGCAGAGATTATGACCATCTTGGTACTGTTTCATCAACTGCGGTATCGACAGTTTAAGGCGTTTTACTACCATCACATGCTTGGCATGATGAAACGGGCGTTTCCAAATCTGCCGAGCTACTCGCGATTTATAGAGCTTGTGCCGCGCAGTATCATGCCACTGTGCAGCTACTTGCAAAGCATGATGGGCGACTGTACGGGTATCAGCTATATTGATTCAACCAAGATAGCAGTTTGTCATAACAAGCGTATCTACCGTCATAAAGTCTTTAAGGGACTTGCAACCCGAGGCAAAAGCAGCATGGGCTGGTTCTATGGCTTTAAGCTACACGCCATTATCAATCATAAGGGCGAGCTTGTATCTGTTAAAGTCACTGCGGGTAATACGGATGACAGAGTGCCTGTTAAGGATATGGCAACGCCTGTGTTTGGCAAGGTGTTTGGGGATAGAGGCTATATCAGTAAAGCCCTAAACGAGTGGCTCACAAAACACAGTGATACCACGTTGATAACCAAACTTCGGCGTAATATGAAACCCCAATTACTTGAGCCTATGGATGAGGCACTACTCAATCATCGCTCTTTGGTTGAAACGGTGTTTGGAGAGCTTAAAAACTTGTGCCAAATCGAACACTCACGCCATCGTAGTGTCACGGGGTTTATCACAAACTTGCTGTCAGGTTTAATTGCTTATTGCTGGTTTCCCTATAAACCCACCATCAAAAATATGCCTCAGCAGGGACAGGTAGCAACATTGTAAATAGTATCAATGAGTTACAATGTGGCTTATCCCGAACTGGGGTTAGTTAACTAAATAGTAAAAATTAGACCATAAAAAAGGGCTGATTTGAACTGACCCCCAAATGTTGGACGGTTTAAGTTTATATCAAGGACTGAGTTCTG
>NZ_JABASS010000010.1 GCF_016107545.1 Psychrobacter namhaensis | reverse complement strand
ACGGCAGTATTTATCAAACTGAACCAAGCGAATGGAGTCACAGCCATCTGCTTTGTGTTTAAATTGTGGCATCAATGGGCGAAGTTGAATCTCTGTGCCATTAGCCAGCTTAAAGAACTTGGGCTTTTTGGGTTTCTTTTTATTTTCTTTTAATCTGGCGTGTACTTTTGGGTCAAAGAATCGTGACCAAGCAGACGCAAGATCACGTACCTTTTGTTGTAAGGTTACGGCATTAGAGCTAGATTTCAGAAAGGCAAAATCAGGGTTGTTCTTTAAGCCAGCAATTTTATTAACGAGGTTGGTGGCATTGATAAATTCATTTTTAGCAAACATCTCAAATGAGATTGCCAGCATGTGATTCCAAACAAAACGCGCTGAGCCGACAAGATTATTTAGAATAATCTCCTGCTCTATAGTAGGCTCAAGCCTAAATTTATACGCTTTGTTGAGTTTCATAAATGCTTTCTTTATTAATGAGTATGTATTTGATATTATGCTTATAATACTAGCATTTAAGGATATTTGTTGCAATGAGTGAGATATATAAAAATCGCCATGCCGCCTTTAATCTTCACGTTCACTTAGTTTTTATTACTAAGTACCGAAAAAAGGTTTTAGGTGAGTTGCATCATGAGTGTTTTAGTCAGTGTGTGGCTGAGGTCTGTAAAAGTTTTGATGCTGAGCTAAAGGAATGTAACGGTGAGGCGGATCACATTCACATGCTTATCCAGTATCCACCAACAGTGCAATTAAGCAAATTGGTTAATAACTTGAAGTCAGTCACAAGTAGGCGAATGAGGGGAGGTTTTATTGATTTAAGAGCAGCTTATTCCAAGCCTGTGCTTTGGTCACGTTCCTACTTTGCAAGCTCTTGTGGCGGTGCGCCATTAGATATTATTAAACAATATATTCAGAACCAGCAAGGCTAGCCAGCGATGCAAAATTCACCGCCACCCTAATGTCGGGTGGAGTCCTCTTTTGCTTTTTTGATAGACTGCAATGTTATAAAACGGACGCTACGATATCGATCCTAGCCGATCAAACAGATTAGGAACCAATCATGAAATTATTAATTCAGCTGCATACGCCGACAGAGATGGCCAGCTATGAAGGCTGTGCGCTTGCGCTAACGTTGGCTACCTTTGGCCATGAAGTACAGCTGTATTTAGACGCCCCAGTCTTTGGCCTATTGATGCAACCTGAGTCACGCTTGCATGGCATGATTCAGTCGCTTGAGCTGTACGATATGCCAGCCGCTTGGCTGCCTGATGATGTCTTTAGTGGCTGGGCCATAGGGATGTTGCCAGCCGATTTGGCCTCACAACTGACACTAGTTCCGGATGTGATAAACTCGCAAGCCTTTGAGCAGATACTGAGATTCTAATGGCAATACTCTCTGTTTAACCCGATATGAGCTGCCCTGTTTGATACGAGAATATTTGATACTAGAATAACTACCGCAATTGGACATCATTATGACAACATTATATCAATTACACAGTACCATGGACACGCTTAGGCGCAGTACCGAAGAGATGTCGCGCACGTGGCGTACTGGTGACAGTATTGTCTTGCTTGGCACCACGGTCGCTTTTATCGATTGGTTCGATGCCTACGTCGCTGATAGCGAGATACAAGGTATCGCGGGCATTTACGCACTAGCCGATGATGTGGCTCAGCTCACGACTAATACCAGCGCCAAGTTAAATCTATCCGCTAAATTAAGTGGTGTGTTGACAGACACAGAGTGGGTCAATCTGACTCAAGACAATCAGTTTGATAAAGTCGTGACCATAGCCTTATGAGCAACAATAATATGACCACCCCTACTATGACCGCTATGAACATTGAGCTAGATCAAGATGGCCATTTGTGTGACCATACTCTTTGGACACCCGATATTGCCCAGCAACTGGCGAACACGTTAGATGTGGATTTAGGCACTGAGCATATACAGATTTTGCAACAAGTACGGGCGTTTTTTGCTAAATTTAATCACGCGCCAGCGACAAGGCCGCTCATTAAGTGGCTACAAAAAACCTTGCCGGAGCAAGACATCAACAATCAAAAATTGCAGCAATTATTCAATACTGGCTTGGTCGCCCGCCATGTAAATCGCCTTGCTGGCCTGCCTAAGCCGCCTAATTGTTTATAAAAACTATTGTTTATAAAGACTAATGGGGACTGCTCCGCTCCGCATTAGTCCTTTAGCATTTTGAGCACACCAGTCAGCATCTGAGTGTTTATTTTGAGTCATAGACGGTTAATGTCTCATAACCGATACTACGGCCTTCATCGCCACGAAAGCCTTGCTGACGCCATATCTCATACAGGCATATTGCCACGCTATTGGACAAATTTAAACTGCGTGAATCAGCCAGCATCGGCAATCGCAACCAATTGCTCGCACCAATATCTTCACGAATCTCATCTGCCAATCCGGCGGTTTCAGAACCAAAAACCAGCGCAATATTAGGCATTAAAGCCTCACCTGTGGCCCCAGCCTCTTGCTGACCAATAAAGTCATAGTCATAGAAAGGTTGACTCAGTTTGGTGGTCAGAGCGGTAACGGTTTGGCAGTCAGCAGCTTGTAGTGCCTGTCTTGCTGCTGTCCAATCATCATGTAATTGTAGATGGGCATACTCATGATAGTCCAAGCCTGCACGGCGTAGCTTTTTATCATCAAGCTCAAACCCTAAAGGCCTGACCAAATGCAGCTGGGCGCCCGTATTAGCACATAACCGAATAATATTGCCCGTGTTACTAGGCATTTTGGGGGCTACCAGTACAATGTGAATGGTCATACTAACTCCTTAAGTGGTAAAGCCGAACTATGGTGAAATTGATGAGCTGTGTGTAAATAAAAGTTACAGTTTACTGGCAATAATTACATTTTGATACTGGGCAGCGTTTTTAACTTTCTCTATGATGTCTGTAACGGATAGCGAGATAATAGTTATACATTATCAGCGTGTCTAATACCCCTCAGTGAAGCTTGCGCCCAGCGCTTAGCGTCACTGTTATTATTTTTAACAACCCATTTATTTTTGAGGATACTATTATGAAAAAAGTAATCATCGCATCTTTAACTGCTATGTTTGTTCTAACTGGCTGCAACACTTTTAAAGGTCTAGGCCAAGACGTAGAAGGCGCTGGTGAAGCAGTAAGTAACACAGCGACAGACGTCAAACAAAAAATCTAAGTACTCACTTCTTAGACTTTTAAAAGGGCTTATCATTTATTTGATAAGCTCTTTTTTTATCCTCTTATCTTTTGACCCAAGAGTACGGGTAAAAGACCGTGCTATAAAAATGCTCGTAATATCTGATTGAGATAACGCTGTCCTAACGCTGTCGGCTGTAGCTGCTCAGAGCTGTCTATCAATAATCCCTGCTCCACGAGTTTGCTCACTTGTCCTGCAATGTCCTGATAACCAACTCCCGTTCTTGCGGTAAACAATGCCCAATCTACCCCGCCGTGTAACCGTAGCGCATTTAGCATAAACTCACTAACCAGCTCATCACTAGCAATCTTTTGCCAGCCCACCATTTTTGGTGCATTTTGGTGAGTATCAGAGTGCGCAGCTGGTTGATAGCGCATACCGTCTTGAAGCATATAATCTTTAGGCAAACGTGATTTGCTAAAACGATAAATACCTGCCTCTGCCAACCAGTCATTCTCTAGCACTTTATCTTTGTCGGACGGTCTCGACTCGTTACTATCTCGTGCTGAGGCGTTGTTGCCTATTGACACTTTGCCATGCGCGCCTGCGCCAATTGCGAGATAATCACCAAATTGCCAATAATTAACATTGTGCCGACATGGTTTATCTGATGCGCCCGCCCAAGCGGAGACCTCATAATTGTTGTAGCCCAATTGCTGTAGTAAGGTTTGACCTGCTTGCTCAATATCCGCCAGATTGTCTTCATCTGGCAGTATAGGCTGGCTACGATAAAACACGGTGTTGGGCTCAATCGTCAACTGATACCAAGAGATATGCGTGGCACCTGCATCGTGCGCCATTTGTATGTCAGCCAGCGCTTCATCCATGCTCTGCTGCGGCAACCCATGCATCAAATCCACATTGACCCGCTCAAAGCCAGCCGCACGCGCGGCCTGAATGGCTGATAATGCCTGAACAGGATCATGTATACGCCCAAGCGTTTGTAATTTATCAGCAGCAAAGCTTTGCACACCAATCGATAAGCGATTGATACCCACACTCAAATACTGGGCAAAAGGTGCGTGCTCTAGCGTGCCTGGATTGGCTTCCATCGTCACTTCGATGTCATCAGCAAATGTAAAGACATGGCGTAGGCCAGAAAATAGTCGTTGATACTGGGCAATGGGCAGCAAGGACGGGGTCCCCCCTCCAATAAATATTGAACCAATCTTGCGCCCTTGAGACAATGACTGTTGCATACTTGCGTCTAGCAATAGCGCATCTACGTACTCGTCATACATGGAGAGTTGGGTATCTATCGGCAGCTCGTGCGAGTTAAAATCGCAATAAGGACACTTTTTGACACACCACGGGATATGGATATAAAGCGCTAGTGGGATATCCTTTACGTCTATCGTGCCCACAGTGGCGTTATTAGGCGGGCTGATATTGTCTGATACGTGAACAGGTTTGGTATTTGACATAATTGAATGTCTCAATAAATGGTTAGCTGCTGTGATTAGCAAAAGTAGCGCTAGGATAACGGCTAGACCGCATAAAGAAAAGCACGATGATAACAAAAGTATCCATAAAGCCACTTACAAAAATGGGTGTTAATGCTGGTAACTTATCGGCAAGATATAGTCGATACAAGACATAGTTTTACGTTAATGTTGATGTGCGGCTGGGATAAATGCTGCGCCGCCTCTGTCAGCGTAGACACAGCATACAAGTAATCTTTATTCCAGTAGCTGTATATGATGTTTATGGTGGATTAACGCTATCCACAGCGCTTTGATATAAAACGGCTAATCAATAGCCAATAATGGAAGGAGGAAATAGATGGCTTACTGGTTGATGAAATCTAACCCTAAGTTTTTTGGGATTGAGGATTTGCGACGGTTAGAAACAGACAGTTGGGATGGTGTCCGCAACTACCGCGCCCGCAATTTTATGCGCGATGATATGCGTGTTGGTGACAAGGTTTTCTTTTATCATTCTAGCGCCAAACCCTCGGGGGTGGCTGGCATCATGACTGTCAGTAAAGCAGGCTATCCTGATCCCACACAGTTTCACCCTGAGCACCGTCACTACGACCCGCTCGCAACCGAAGACGCACCGCGCTGGTATATGGTCGATGTGACTTTTGAGCAGGCCTTTGTAGACGTTCTACCTTTGTCAGAACTGAAGTTTTTGCCCGCGCTTGAAGACTCGCTGTTGCTTAAAAAAGGCTGTGAGCAGTTGACCATTATGCCACTAGAGCCCAAACATTGGCATGCCATTATGGCCATGGCAGAAACCCTAGATCTTCTATCAGGTGACGCAAAACTTTGATGGTATCCATAAACCTTAATACCGTTGGTCAATTAAAACCACCGGTGAAGAAGCCGTTGACATCATACCCCAGCTTCTTTACCATCTTATTTATTTATGACCTGTCAATCTACTGCTTGGATTGACGGGTTATTTTTATTTTTGTGCCTTCACTTTTATTTTCGTACTCTGTTCATATGGGCTTGCTCATATTATTTATCGGAGTATTATCGGCACTATTCCTATTTTACTGTCTCGCTATTAACTTGTTGATGGCAGTGTTTGCTCATCAATAATAATGACTGCAAAGAATAAAAAGTTGCTCACTATGGTTTTCCCATTATCTTTTAGAGATTTCAAAAGTTACAGTTTACGTTTAGGCGTGCTTGCACTGCCTATTTTAATCACTCAGTTTTGCCAAGCAGCCCTTGGTGTAGTCGATGCCATTATGGCAGGTCAAGTTTCTGCGCTGGACTTGGCGGCTGTGGCTGTTGGCTCTGGGATTTGGCTACCACTGTTTTTATTAGCCACGGGTGTTTTAATCGCAACCACGCCTCTGATTGGTGAGGCGATAGGGCAAGATCAGCACAGTCAAGTACCCCATATCACGCAACAATCTTTATGGACGGCTGGCGTCATTGGTATTATTGGCTTTATTGTGGTCAATTTAGCACCAAGTGTACTTGGAATCATGGGTGTACCTGAAAATATCCAGCCGATTGCTACGCAGTATTTACATGGCGTGTCATTTGGCTTCCCAGCGCTGGCAGTCTATGCCGTGCTACGCAGTTATTGCGAGGCACTTGGGCGACCTGAGCCGGTGACCGTTATTAGTATCATTGGCCTGCTGGCCGACATTCCTCTGAACTATATTTTTATTCATGGTCTGTTTGGAATGCCTGAGATGGGCGGGGCTGGTTGCGGGGTCGCGACGGCCTTAGTGTTATGGATAAACGTGCTATTACTTGCCGCTTACACCAGCTTCACTAAGCGCCAGCAATTTGCCAGCACACGCTTTTTTTATGCCTTTGCTAGTCCGAATCGCACACAGATCAAAAAGCTGCTTAAGCTTGGTATACCTATTGGCATATCCATTTTCTTTGAGGCCAGTCTGTTTAGCTTAGGAGCGCTGGTCATTAGTCCTTTGGGTGAGTTGGCAACCGCCTCACACCAAGTGGCACTGGCCGTAACGTCACAGCTGTTCATGATACCTATATCGGTCGCCATGGCTCTAACCATCATGATCTCCAATCGCTTTGGTGAAAAAAACCTGATGGCGCTACGTCAAGTGCAAGCCACTGGTCTGATATGGACTGTATTGATCGCGCTCACTTGTATGCTGGGAATATGGCTATTTAGACCACAACTGGCAGCCGCCTTCACTGACAATCCATTGGTGATCGCGCAATCTATGCACCTACTTATCTTTGCGCTTGCTTATCAGCTGTTTGATGGGTGGCAAGTGAACGTAGCGGGTATATTACGCGGTATGCAGGACACCACCGTCCCAATGTGGGTCACGCTGTTTTGTTATTGGCTGGTTGCTTTACCACTCGGTATTTACTTAGTGCGCTTTACTGACGTCGGTGCACAAGGGTTTTGGATGGCATTAATCACAGGTCTATTTTTATCCTCTATTCTACTGACCCTACGACTGCGCTATCAACAAAAACGCTTAACCACAATCTGGCGTTGATTTAGGGTATGTTGATTTAGAGTATAGTTATAAGGCTTTAAAGTGATACAGAGCTACGGGCCAAGTTTCTTTGCTGTCTCTGTTACGCTTACAAATAGCGAGCTAAAATTTATACCCATAACATGAGTATCAGTGTAACCATTTTATGGAGTGCTAACTATGTGCCCGTTCAAATGTCGTCACTAGTGATAATGACTAGCACTCCATGGGCACATAGACTATGATAAATCATTGAATATTTCTTACTCGCAAGCCCGCTTACGTCATAATATGTAAAAAAACTCAGTTAACAACTGTACATCGATTGCTCATTGCCATGAATATAGGTATCATTAGCAGTTATCTACACAATATTTAGTTACACTATTTCTCGAATTTAGTACAAGGCAAGATTAAAACTATGGATATTGAAAAAATACGCACCCTAATTGCACTCATGGAAGAAAGCGAACTGGTTAATTTAGAAATCAGCTCAGACGACGAACATATCAGCTTGACTCGTCACTATGATACGCCCGCCCCTACAATGATGGCCGCTCCTACTGCAGGCGCGGCGCCTATTGCTGCTGCGCCAAAACCAGCAGAAAAAGCGGGTAGCGTTGAGACGTCTCCCATGGTTGGTGTTTTCTACTCAGCACCAAGTCCGAACGATCCCCCATTCGTAAAGATTGGGCAAAAAGTTCAAGCCGGTGATACCTTAGGCATCATTGAAGCCATGAAAATCATGAACCCTCTTGAAGCGACTCAAAGTGGCATTGTTGATGAAATCTTGGTAGATAATTCTGAAGTGGTACAGTTTGGCCAACCTGTCATACGCTATAAAGCGTAACGCTATTTGCCACCCTTTACTTCATTATGACTGATGTCTTTTGATATGTGTCACGTTATCTTTAATAGTACGATGCCATATATCGAGACTCAGTCGATGACTGCCGCTTCGACAAGGATGACCCCATGATAAAAAAACTGCTCATCGCCAATAGAGGTGAGATTGCCCTACGTATTGTTCGAGCTTGTAAAGCACTTGGAATAGAAACCGTTGGCGTCTATTCCACGGCTGATGCAAACTTGATGCATTTGCGCTTTGTTGATGAGGCAATCTGTATTGGCAAACCTAATGCCAATCAAAGCTATCTTGATATCAATACCATTTTGACCGCCGCTGAAATCACCGGTGCTGACGCCATTCATCCCGGTTATGGTTTTTTATCAGAGAATGCTGAGTTTGCTGAACAAGTTGAAGAAGCAGGCTTAACCTTCGTTGGTCCTAACGCTGATCACATCCGCCTAATGGGTAATAAAGTCTCAGCGATTAATGCCATGAAAAAGGCCGGCGTGCCGACAGTGCCAGGCTCTGTGGGTGCTGTCACACTACATAATGCCGAAGAACAAGCGCGCAACATTGGCTTTCCGCTACTGATTAAAGCGGCTTCTGGTGGTGGTGGTCGCGGCATGCGAGTCGTTGAGCGCTTTGATGAGCTCGTCGGACAAGTACAAGCCGCAAAGCAAGAAGCTGAGCTGTGGTTTGGCGATGATACCGTCTATATGGAACGCTATCTACAAAACCCACGTCACGTAGAAGTACAGGTACTTGGCGATGGTAACGGTAATGCTATCCATCTATACGATCGGGACTGCTCATTGCAGCGTCGTCACCAAAAAGTACTAGAAGAAGCCCCCGCTCCTGATATCCCTGATGACGTTCGTGAGCCCATCCTAAAAGCTTGCGTAAAAGCTTGTGAGCTGGTGAAGTATCGCGGCGCCGGTACGTTTGAGTTTTTATTTGAAAATAACGAATTTTTCTTTATCGAAATGAATACTCGGGTACAGGTTGAGCATCCAGTCACTGAAATGATTACTGGTATTGATGTGGTCGTTGAACAACTTAAAATTGCTGCGGGCTACGGCTTGTCTTATCGTCAAAGTGAGATTGAGATTCAAGGCCATGCGATTGAATGTCGTATCAATGCTGAAGATCCAGCGACCTTTATGCCGTGCCCTGGTACGGTCAACCAGTTGTTTGCCCCCAGTGGCGCGGGCGTGCGCTTTGACTCACACTTGTATCCTGGATACGAGATACCGTCGTATTATGATTCATTGATAGGCAAACTTATCTGTCATGGTCAAACCCGCCAACAAGCGGTCTCTAAAACGCTCCATGCCCTTGATGAGCTAGTGATTGAAGGTATCAAAACCAACATACCCCTGCATCGTGATGTCATTTTGGCCGATAAAAACTTTGTTCATGAAGCGCAAAACATTCACTATCTTGAAAGAGAGCTTTTAACCGCAAACCAAGCCAAAAAACCAGCATAACTTTGGCCATAAGCACTCTGCCATAACTTATACACATTAAAAAACCGCTATTGAGTAGCGGTTTTTTAGTGTAATCGAATGGATCTTTTCATAATCGATACGTTTTGTTCACGTCACTGCTTAGGGTAAAATTCTATTGAACCTCATAAAGCATTCTTTACCATCAGGGTCAGCACACCACTGCATGTGATTGTCATCATGATTTAAAAAGGCAATCAACGCTTCATCGGTCTGATCAATCTGATTACCAGAACAGTCTACTTCGTTGTTGTCATACACTGTTTTAAGCGCAATAATAGGCAGCCCTTCTTCACGGTGTGTGATTAAGTAGCGGCCGTACGTCCATTCTTTGCCACTAACTGACCACATCTCATTGTCAGCGCCAAAGTTATATAGCTCACGGCATTGGTTAGATTTTTTAGCAGATGCGATTAATTTTTTATTGGTATTGGGCTGTGTACTAAGAACACGTTTTTCTTCTTGAGTCAGAACCCCACCTTCTGTACCAGCAATCACTTTAGGTTCGTCACTCTTCGCCTTTTGGCTGCCTCTTAATTTAGCTTCCGCTTCTTTTGTCATCGTGACGCCACTATCTAAATCTATCTCCCATTGTCCAGCAATAGCCGGGCTAATGTGAGTGGTAATGGTCGGTTTGGTGATCACTTCACCATTTGCTGGCAATGACGCCAGAATAGATGCCAATGAAAATGAAGCAAATGATAGAGGTTCCATAATTAACCTTTTAATTATAATAATGTGCGCTATGTACATTAGCGTAAGTCTTAGACACCAAAAACACAAGTAACATTATGCTATTCGTCGCGATGTCTGCAAAAAAGACACGATAGATCATGATAACAACTTAGTGTGCTTTGTGTTGACTTACCTTAAAAACAATACAATTGACGTATCGGTCTATATCGAACTGCGTATCATACTAGCACTCTTATTTACTCAAAAAAATAACGTCATCGCTTTACTTGCAAGACACAAGAAGCAATGACGTTGAGAAAGAGCTAGTGTTAGCTGTTAAACCACCCTGTGACGTTAAGCAGCTGTAGTACTTACTGCTTGAGCAAAGGCAGATAAAGCGCCTTTTAGCATGGCCGATACCGTACTGCTGCAAGTACCAATGCCTGAGTAAACCTCACCATCTACATTGAGCTGAATGTAAGCTGCGGCATTCGCATTGGTCTTGTTATCACTATTGGTATCATCATCGATACCGTTACCGCTGTTGTGATGCGGATTAATCGCATGCTCAGCATAGTTAATAATGTGGAGTGATTTACCCGTGTGCTGTGCAAGACCATCAATAAATGATGATAATGGGCCATTACCGGTGCCATCAATATTGATGATTTCACCGTTCATTTGCACTTGACCGTTAAAATAAACGTCACCGCCTTTATTGTTAACACTATAATCTAATAGTTCAAACTTGCCTTGCTGTAGATACGTATCTTCAAAAGTCTGTAAGATTTCATCGTTCTGTAGCTCTCGCGCCGCCATTTCAGCTTGCTTTTGTACCACACCGCTGAAGTCAATTTGCATCCAGCGTGGTAAGTTAAAGCCATAGTTACGTTGTAAAATGTAGGCGACGCCGCCTTTACCAGACTGGCTATTAATACGCACCACATCTTGATAGCTGCGACCAATATGCGCCGGATCAATTGGCAGATAAGCCACATCCCAAACATTGTCGGTCTCATCTTGATGCTTCTCATTATAATCGAGAGACTTCTTGATGGCGTCTTGATGCGAACCGCTAAAGGCTGTAAAGACCAACTCGCCCACATAAGGATGACGGGGGTGCAAAGGTAAATTATTGCACTCACTCACGACCTGTACGATTTCGCTCATGTTACTGAAGTCCAGCTCAGGGTCGATGCCTTGGCTAAATAGGTTCATGGCCATGACCATAATGTCCATGTTACCCGTACGCTCACCGTTACCTAATAGCGTACCCTCGATGCGATCAGCACCAGCAAGGACGCCAAGTTCAGCAGCGGCCACCGCACAGCCACGGTCATTATGCGTGTGCAAACTGATAATCACATGCTCACGCTGGGCAAGGTTTCGGCAAAAGTATTCAACCTGATCGGCAAACACATTAGGCATAGAGGCCTCAACGGTCGCTGGTAAGTTAAGAATCACTTCCTGCCCTTGCTGTGGCTGCCATACTTCACAAACCGCATCACAGACTTCTACGGCATAATCCGTTTCTGTTTGGCTAAAGCTTTCAGGCGAGTACTGGAAAACCCATTCAGTCTCAGGATATTTAGCCGCGTACTCCACCAACAAATTGGCGCCCGCAATAGCAATCTCTTTAATCTCAGCTTTATCTTTACCGTACACTTTTTCACGTTGTACACGGCTGGTTGAATTGTAAACATGAACCACCGCACGCTTTGCGCCCTTTAATGATTCAAAGGTACGAGCAATCAAATGCTCACGAGCCTGTACTAAAACTTGCAACGTCACATCGTCAGGCACATGATTTTCTTCGATGAGTTTACGAGCAAAGTCAAATTCAACCTGTGCAGCTGACGGAAACCCGATCTCAATTTCTTTAAAACCAACGTCTACTAACGTTTTAAAAAAGCGCATTTTTTGTTCGATGGTCATCGGATCAATCAGCGCCTGATTGCCATCGCGCAGGTCCACACTTGCCCATATTGGTGACTTCTCAATCGTCTTGCTCGGCCAAGTGCGATCTGGCAGTGAAGGCGCAAACGCAAAAGGACGATACTTACGGAAGTCAAAAGCGGCGCTTTTTGGTGTCATCTTTGCAGTTTTTGAGGCTACATGACGTGTGGCTTGGTCAGACATAATCAATCCTTAGATGAGGTGGGCATTTATATTTTTGGCTGAAGGCTGCGATGAGACCATCTGTTTATCATACGAGACAACCCATACTTATACCATTATAATATCAAAATTTTTAGCACAGAAATCAGCTTTCTGTCATTAAAAACCTAACCTTTTTAGTGAAAAACATCTGATAACTGCCTATAATTAGATAAATGCACTAATAAATTAGCATATTATGCCAAACAGCCATTCTGATAATGAACTCTTAGCCGATATAGATGAGACCGATAGACAGTTATTACGCTTATTACAAACGCAGGCACGCATGAGTATTACTGAGCTTGCCGAACGCGTCAACTTATCAGCCACTCCTTGCGCGCGCCGTATTAAACGTTTAGAGGAGGCAGGGATTATTACCGGCTATCATACCAAAACGGATGCACAACAACTGGGCTACCCACTAGCGGTCTTTATTGCGATTAGTATGGACCGTCATACTGCCGAGCGCTTTGAGCAATTTGAAACGAAGATCCAAAGCTTTGATGAAGTCGTCAGCTGTAGTATTGTCACTGGTCGCACAGAAGATTATCTGATTAAAGTTCGGGTGCGTGATATGGCGCATTATGAAGAGTTTCTCTTACACAGACTAAATCGTATCGAAGGCGTCGCACAAGTACACACCAGTTTTGAGTTGCGAGAAGTATTTAGCCGTAGTGTAGTTTAGGTCATGCTCATCAGCTTTCGCGGTTGGTTTGCCGACGGAACAATAAAAGTAGTATCAAACCAATAAATAGACCTATAGCGGCAACGAGTAGCCCGGCATTGAAATTGCCGTTTTGCCCTGCTAAGCCCACTGTCACCAATGGCCCTAAAAACTGTCCTAACGCATAGGCCAGTGTGGCCAGCCCTATGAGCAAATTTGAGTAAGCGGGATTGATATTTTTAATCAACGTCAGGGTCATTGATACCATACCAACGAAAGTCAGCCCTAGAATGGCGGCATTACCATACAGACCCACAGCACCGTCAAACCAGAGCGGCAAACACATGCCAAACGCTTGTAATATGGTTAAGCCTATTAAGGTTTTTATTTCCCCGACTCGTTTGGCTAGGGCCCCCCATAAGGGGTTAGAGAGCATCGCAAAAATACCCACAACCAACCAAATGAGTAGCCCAGCATACGTCTGCGTTGTGAGGCGCTGGGCGGCCATAACAGGTAAAAAAGTCGCAGACGTAATATAGCCAAACCCTGCCAGCACATAGCTTGCTGACAATAAAGCAATGGCTTTATGATGACCCGCAATAGCTTCGTACAAGGCGTGTTTAAAGCTTAAATACGTTTGATATAGTGAGAGGCGCGGACTGGCATGATTTAAATCGATAGGGTCAGAGTTCTTGGGCCTTATGGCACAGAGTAACCATAAAAGCGGCAGGCTACTCAACCCCGCCACTAGCCAAATCACATCAAAATGATAGCCTAATACCAATAACCACCAAGTCAATATAGCCGAGGCACTGATCCCAACACCGATACCGGCATAATGTACTGCTGAGAGTACCGATCGGCGTGCAAGGGTTAAGCTTTGAATGACAAAGGATGAGCTTAAAATCATCGCTATCCCGCTTGCAACACCTGCCAACAGCCGAATCATATACCATAGGCTTAATGACATATCGGGCACAACCAGCAGCATCGTCGTCACGACACTCACCACCGTCCATAGCATCATTGCTTGCCATGTCGAGCGCTGAGGGACAAACATAGCAATGAGTGCGCCGATAAAGTAACCGATGTAATTGATGGAAGCAAGCCAGCCTGCAATCGTCGTCGATAACGACAGTTGCACCATAATATCAGGCAAGGTGGCGGTAAACAAAAAGCGCCCATAACCCATGACCACTGCCATGCAATAAAGACCGATAAAAGCAATAGCGGTCTCATTGGTAATCGTAGGAAACGCACGGCTTTTGAAAGCAGTCATCATGACAGAGCCATTTTGTGGCAGCTAGCACACAATCCTTTGTGTTAAAACAGTCGAAAGCAGTAACGAGCAGATCATTTAAAACATTATGAAAAATTAGGACACATCCAACGTTGACGCTGTATCCGTCTCGGTCTTTGTTTGTCCGAGCATTTGTACGCGCTGATCGTTGAACATATCCATGTCAGGCGCAAGTGTACGCATAAAGCGATCAAAATAGAGCATCTGCTTGGTCAACAAAGCAAAGTCACGGGGAAAGTGAATACCGTGACGCTTACCCACTTCGACAATCTCAAGCATCATTGTATTAAGCTCATCGGCTTGCTCTTTACTGTTAAAAGGCACACCGCTAGTAAAGGCTTTGTCTTCTGCCATGATATTTTTCATCATACGCTGTAAATCATCCCCCAGCGCCACCACGTCCACCTGATTGCCACCATGAGTCATTTCCATATCGATCATATGGCGCGCCATCGCTTGATAATCACTGTCCTGCATCGCTTGCATCATACCCATACACGCGCGCCAGCTTTCTGCTTTTAACTTGCCAACGATACCAAAGTCCAAAAAGCCAATGCGACCATCAGTCAGTAGCATTAAGTTCCCAGCGTGTAAATCAGCGTGGAAACTATTGCACAGCATAAGACTGGCAAACCATGTATTTAAAGTATCTGCCATAACTTGCGCAGGATCCGTGCAGTACTGACGCATTAGCGACTCATCTACCATAGAGACGCCGTATAAGCGACTCATGGTCAGTACCCGCTTGGTCGTTAGCGCCTCGTATACTTTTGGGGCCACCACACGGGTATTCCCTGATACCGCTAAAAACTGCTGAAAATCTCGAATATTCTGCGCCTCAGCGATAAAATCTGTCTCAGCAAGCATACGCAGACGGATCTCATCGATAATCGGCGCGATGCTGGCAAACTTCATCGATGGCATCAGTATCTCAAGCAATTTGGTGACACCATGCAAGACGCCTAAATCCGTCTGCATGATGGTCTCGACACCAGGTTTTTGTACTTTTAGCACCACCTCATCACCGTTGTGTAGACGTGCCGCATGGACTTGAGCGATAGAGGCTGATGCTAACGGTTCTGAGTCAATATGGGCGAACATCTCGTCAAGCGTCAGACCATCAATCGCCAACTCGTCTGTTAATACTTGCTCAATATAAGCGTAAGACAATGGCGTGGTTTGATCCAAACAGCTCTGGAACGCGGTGACATAATCACGTGGAAACAGTGAGGGCGTACTGGCAATAAACTGACCAATTTTGATATATGTCGTACCTAACTGCTCAAACGTCTCTTTGAGTAGCATCGCGTCAGGCTTTTCACCTTTGGCGACTCTTAGCGCCGATAGACCAGCAACACTCGCCGTCTGGCGAACACGATTCACAACATTAAAAGTGTGCTTTAATAAATGCGGACGATGAATTTTCATAAAAAACAACTATGGTAATAAAAAGAAGGTTAAAGGACAGGCAAGCATGCGTTAAACAGTCAGTGTTCAATAAAGATTAGTGACTGCTACAGACAGGACACTCTAGATCTTTGCGATAACCCATCAGCCGTTGCTGCATCTGCTTACCATCCCATAGTAGCAGCTTGTTTGTCAGTGGATTTTTGGTTAATCCCAAGTATTGCAAGGCGGCATTGGACTGTAGGTTGCCCATAATGGCCGTGGTACTGGCAAGCACGCCTGAATTGGCGCAAGTACGCTCATCACTTGCTTCATCAAGTACCACTGAACCAAACACACAGTGATAGCAACCCGTATTTAGATGCGGTTCAAACAACGCCAACTGCCCTTGCATTGCAATCGCTGAAGCCGACAATAGCGGAATTTGATAGCGCACACTGATGCGATTGATAATGTCACGCGTGGCAAAATTATCCGTACAGTCTAAGAGTAAATCAGGCTTACTCACTGCCATATCGAGCAACTCATAAGCGTTGTCTTCATTCAATCGTGCCACCGTACCGTGCGCCGTTATCAATGGGTTGATAAGCTTTAGCATTGTCGCCGCTGTCTGGGCTTTGGGTTGACCGATATTTTCGGGCAAAAACAACGTTTGCCGCTGTAAATTACTCGCCTCAATCACATCATCATCAATCAGATGAACCTGTCCCAGTCCTGCTCGCACCAAGGTCTCAGAAGCGGGACAACCGAGGCCACCTGCACCAATGATTACCACGCGCGCAGACTTCAATCTTAGCTGAGCATCAATATCCCAGCCATCAAGCAATATTTGCCGCGCATAACGCAGCAACTCTTCATCTAATAACTGCCCTGTCTCGAGTGAGTGCGTCATACTTATTTGAAACCTATGATTTATTTGAAACCGATGATTAAACAACTTTATTATGATAAAACTGACTACTGATTAAAAGAGACTATCAATTAAAAAATCTTCAACGATGATCATTATCTATTAAAGCGATGATTGTCAGCTATCTGCTTATTGACTCTGGCCAAGCGTCACGCGATCATTACCGCCATAATCTTGCACCGTCTTGACGGACTCAAAACCATTATCCAAAAACATGTGACGGACAGCAGCGCCTTGGTCGAAACCGTGTTCAATCGCTAGCAGCCCCCCTACGCGTAAATAAGGTAATGCTTGCTCTACGATATGTTCGATATCAGCCAAACCCTGCTTGGGTGCACTTAGCGCACTGATAGGTTCGGCTTTTAGCTGTGCTAAATGCGCGTCTGCCTCATCGATGTAAGGGGGATTGGAGACGATGACATCGAATGAATTTTTCTCATACATAAAAAGCTCGTTATACCAGCTGCTTTGTATGAATTCAATGTTGGCGACATCATTGACAACGGCATTATGCCGAGCAACGTTAAGCGCTTCTTGCGATAAATCAACCGCCACCACTTGCCAATTATCATGCTTTAATTCATGCGCAAGACTGATGGCAATACAACCTGAGCCAGTGCCTAAATCAAGTAGTTGTTTCTTACTGGTACACGTTGGCTGAGTACTTATCCAGCCTAATACTTGCTCGACCAATACTTCCGTATCAGGCCGAGGTATCAGCGTATGCTCATTGACAGTAAAGTTAAGGGACCAAAACGCTTGCTGACCCGTTAAATAGGCCAGTGGCGTCCCTTGCTGCATTTTAACCACACCCGCATTGAACTGCATAAGCTCACTACTCGTCAGCTCATAGCCTTCATCAGTGAGTAAAAACAGCGCAGGTTTATGAATGACATGGAGTAACCAATCCGTTAGCCAAAACGACGGTAACTGATTATCCGTGTCGCCATTCGTCAGTTGCTGAATGTGCTGCTTTATTTGACGAATGGTTACTGTGGTCATAAATTACTCTTTAAATATTGTAGGTGATAAACAAACTAACGTACTACTGAGTCCGTCCGCTACTCTGATGCGCGTGGTGGCTCTTTGGTATCTGTCAAGTTCGGATTGGCCTTGGCAAGTTTATTGGTGACGTCGTTACCACCGTCATCATTGCCATCATTATCCCCGTAGATATCATCGTTGTCACCAATGACGATATGTTTATCAACCAGATAAATCAGCACCAAAATTGGAATACCGATGGCAAAGGTGAAAATAAAGAAGAATGGATAACCCATATTATCAACAATAGTACCTGAATAACCGCCCAATACTTTCGGCAGTAAGGTCATAAGCGATGAAAAGATGGCGTACTGTACCGCCGTAAAACGAATAGACGTCAGTGCGGATAAGAAGGCGATAAAGACCGCACTGGCCAATCCTGCCGCTAAATTATCAAAAATCACCGCCATGTACATCACAGGCAAGCTGCCTTGATGATAAGTCAACAGCACAAACAATAAGTTGGTCACACAGGCCAAAATCGCGCCGACCATCATCGCTTGCATCATGCGCAGCTTTTGCGCCATGAGGCCACCTAAAAAGCCGCCCGCAATCACCATAACGACCCCAACTAACTTCACAGCGTTGGCAATATCTGTTTTAGTAAAGCCCATATCGAGATAAAAAACGTTGGAGATCACGCCAGCGACGATATCAGATATGCGGTAGAGACCAATCAGCGCCAGCAGTAACAGGGCTTTTTTGCCGTAACGACGAAAAAAATCTGCAATAGGCTCGATCCATGTCGCTCTTGCTACCTCTTCTTTGACCACGCCGACTTTTACTAGTGCATAACCAATGACTAACGCGGTAGTCAAACTCAACGCCAAATGCACCATTTCAATTAAAAAGCCCCATAGCGCGCTTTCAGTATCAGGCAGTATGGCCCCAACATTGGCAAACACCATGACAAAACCAATCACTGATAAAGCAAAGACCAAGACCAAACGCGTGTAGTCTGACGTCTGGCGCGGGACACGTACCTGCTCACTCACCGGCTCATGAATGATGAGCGTAGTGACCACACCAATCCCCATAACACCCGCCATAATCCAGTAGGTATTACGCCACGCCTCATAGCTATAAAGTGCTTCTGTCGAGCCAAAATAGTCTGCTAAGTACAAAGCGCCTGCGCCCGCAACAATCATACCCAAGCGATAGCCCGCCGTATACATCGCCGATAGTACAGACTGTAAACTTGGCGGTGCAAGCTCGATACGGTACGCATCGATGACGATGTCTTGCGTGGCAGAAGAAAAACCAAGCAGGACGGCACCAACTGCCATCCAAACCAGACTGCTTTCATCGACTGGATTGACACTAGCCATCAAACAAATGGCCAGAATAATCAGTAATTGAGCGACCAATATCCAGCTGCGGCGACGACCCAATAATTTAGTTAATATAGGCAGCGGTACCGCATCGACCAGCGGCGCCCAAATAAATTTGAACGAGTAACCCAAGGCGGCCCAGCTAAACATGGTCACGACGCTGCGATCGATACCTGCTTCACGAAGCCATAGTGACAAACTTGAAAAAATAAGCAGAATTGGAATGCCAGCAACAAAGCCCAAAAACAACATGATAATAGCGCGGCGATCGAGATACGCTTTCGCCGCCTCACCCCATGATTTTTTGGCAACGGTTTGGTTGGGTGGTACAGATTTGACAGCAGACATAATCACTCACTAACACTTGGGACAAAGAACACAACTGCGCACAATTTTTATCAATCATTTTTATCAGATGTCGACCATGAGGATCGATAAAAATTGCTTAACGTTGCACAAATACGGCCGTTACAACAAAATTCAATTATGGTACTTGAGAACGCCTACCTTGACTAGATGTTTTTGCATTAACTGACTGATTGCAAGGTTTAGGGAGGGCTTATTTTTCATAGGGTAACGCAGATGACGCTAGCTTTTCATTAAGGTTACATTGACCGATGTTTTCCTTTCTATCTTCTCTCATTAAAGATGGCTAGCAATTCACTACTTTACGTGTAATATATAAGTATAGGTGACAGTAGCGCCAGATCATTTAGCGATAGCGAATAAGGACGTTGATAGCGCATTGATAATTTAAAATGTTAAGATTTTTCACGATTAATTATTTAAAACTTATAATCCTTATATATAAGTTTTATAAATTATAAATACTTAGTTATGCTTAGTACATAAGCAATGGTTATGACGATTAACTGTTTATCCACCCTATCACCATAGTCTAGGAGTTACACAATGACCGACTCAACCGCTACCCCAAATGATAAAAAAGCGACGCCAGACATGGAGCGTTGCCCTGTAAATCACAACAGCAGTACGGCTGCTACTAACACCACCTATGATCAAGGTGACGACCAAGGTCCCACCATTCATAGTGAAAATATAGATCACGCTCACGCGCCACAGCGCCCTAGTATGGGTGGCTGCCCTGTCATGCACCAAGCCCACACCACCACTTCCTCTGCCGCCACTGATTGGTGGCCGAACAGTTTGAATTTAGACATCTTGCATCAGCATGACAAAAAGACCGATCCGATGGGTGCGGATTTTGATTATACGGAGGCTTTTAAGCAGCTAGATTTAGAAGCGGTTAAGCAAGATTTAAAAAACTTAATGACTGAATCACAAGAGTGGTGGCCAGCAGATTGGGGCCATTATGGTGGTCTTATGATTCGTATGGCATGGCATTCTGCTGGTACTTATCGTCGTGCTGACGGTCGCGGCGGCTCTAATACGGGTAACCAACGCTTTGCCCCATTAAACAGCTGGCCTGACAATGTCAACCTTGACAAAGCCCGTCGCCTATTATGGCCTATCAAGAAAAAATACGGCAGTAAATTGTCTTGGGCAGATTTGATGATTTTAGCAGGCAATATGGCCTACGAATCAATGGGTTTTAAAACCTTAGGTTTTGCTGGTGGACGCGCTGACATTTGGCATCCAGAAAAAGACATCTACTGGGGTTCGGAGCGTGAGTGGCTGGCCGCTACCGAAAATCGTTACGACAGCGATGAAAACCGTGAGTCGCTTGAAAACCCATTAGCAGCCGTACAGATGGGCTTAATCTATGTCAACCCTGAAGGTGTGGATGGCAATCCTGACCCACTAAAAACCGCTAAAGACATGCGTACTACCTTTGCTCGCATGTCCATGAACGACGAAGAAACTGTGGCATTGACCGCGGGTGGACACACCGTTGGTAAGTGTCATGGTAATGGCGATGCGACTGTATTAGAAGATGAACCAGAAGCCGCTGATGTGACTGAGCAAGGCTTAGGCTGGCGCAACCCTAAAGGTCGTGGCAATGCAGGCGACACCGTTACAAGTGGTATTGAAGGTGCCTGGACAACCAATCCTACTCAATGGGATCATGGCTACTTCGAGCTTTTGTTAGGTCACAACTGGGCATTGACCAAAAGCCCAGCAGGCGCTTGGCAGTGGGAGCCGACCGACATCAAAGAAGAAGACCGCCCGCTAGATGCGCACGATCCAAGTGTACGCCGCAACCCAATCATGACTGATGCGGACATGGCCTTGATCAAAGACCCTATATATCGTGAGATTTCAGAGAAGTTTCATCAGAATCCAGACTATTTCGATGAAGTCTTTGCAAAAGCATGGTTTAAACTGACGCACCGTGATTTAGGTCCTAAGTCTCGCTATTTAGGCCCAGACGTACCAGAAGAGGACTTTGTCTGGCAAGACCCTACTCCAACAGGCAACACTGACTTGACGGCTGATGATATTGCAACTTTAAAATCGCAAGTGTTAAATAGTGGGCTGAGCCGCCGTGAGCTAATCATCACGGCATGGGATAGCGCACGTACTTTCCGCGCCTCAGACTATCGCGGCGGCGCCAACGGTGCGCGCATTCGTCTAGCACCGCAAAAAGACTGGGTAGGTAACGAGCCAGAGCAGCTCCAACGTGTGCTTGAGACGTTAACACGTATTCAAACGGAATTTAGCAAAGACGTCAGCTTAGCTGACCTGATTGTTTTGGCTGGTAATGCGGCGATTGAGCAAGCCGCAGACGCCGCTGGCGTAGACATCACTGTCCCATTTAAAGCGGGACGCGGTGATGCAACCGACGCCATGACTGACACGGACTCATTCTCAGATTTGGAACCTTTACACGATGGCTATCGTAACTGGATTCAAGGTGAGTACATCGTATCACCTGAAGAGATGCTGCTCGATCGCACTCAATTGATGGGCTTGACCGCGCCTGAGATGGTGGTGCTGATCGGTGGTATGCGCGTCCTAGACACCAATCATGGTCAAAGCCAATATGGCGTCTTCACTGAACGGGCGGGCGTGCTGTCCAATGACTTTTTTGTCAACTTAACGGATATGAACTACACTTGGCATCCTGTAAAAACAAGCGATAACACAAGCCGTACCGCTAATACTTATGAGGTACGCGAGCGTAGTACAGGAAAAACCAAATGGCAAGCCAGCCGTGTGGACTTAGTGTTTGGCTCAAACTCTATATTGCGTTCTTACGCTGAACTGTATGCGCAAGACGACAATTTAGAAAAATTCGTTCATGATTTCGTCCGCGCTTGGAACAAAGTCATGAATGCGGATCGTTTTGATATCGCTGAGTAAGGTATTAATTCACTCCAACCTTAGTGATTGAATGTACAATCGATAAACCGCTGTCTTCTAGAAGACAGCGGTTTTTTTATGCAGTCAGGGCCGCTTATTTCCCATCATTCCTGCTTATCTTTAAATAAATGAGAAACTCTATATTCCCAATTATTATAAATTGATAGCTATTTATTATATACAAGAATAATAACTTTGTTTTACACTACTCCTTTACGACATATTTTTACCTTTTCATTTTATGTATACAGACAGGGTTTGTATATTTACACAATAGGATTCAATAATGGCAATCGATGTAGTGGTCAATCAGCGGCATTTACAAATTCAGCTCAAACAGCTGGAGACAGTATGGCATACGGTGATTAATGGCTATAACTTAAGCCAAGCAGCGACAGTACTGCACACCAGTCAATCGAGCTTGTCAAAACACATTGCTGCGCTTGAGAATCAACTTAAAACCGAAGTTTTCATTCGTCAAGGCAAACGGCTAACCGGCTTGACTTCTATGGGCACAGCCCTCATGCCGCACATCGAATCGATATTTGCTGAAATCCGTACGATTGAAAACCTTAGCCTTGATTTTAACAATCCAAATATCGGCACACTAACCATTGCCACCACTCACACGCAGGCGCGTTATGTGTTGCCACAAGTGGTCAAAGAATTCAAAGATCGTTTTCCTAAGGTCAATTTGATCCTCCAACAAGCAGATCCTGAGACCATCGCGCAGATGGTCATTCGTGGTCAAGCGGACATTGGTATTGCCACCGAGTCTCTACTTCATAACAGTTACCTCAGATGCTACCGATACTATGACTGGACGCATCGCGTCATCGTACCAAGCGATCATGAACTTGCCAACCAAGCGTCTATTGACTTACCAACTCTTGCCAGCTACCCCATTGTCACCTATCACGGCGGCTTTACGGGACGCGGGGCGATTGACAAGACTTTTGAGGAAGCCGGCTTAGAGCCAGATATCGTCATAGCAGCGCTCGATGCTGATGTGATCAGCACCTACGTGGGTCTTGGTTTAGGCATTGGTATTATCGCAGAAATGGCATTTGAGCCGAGCCACTATCAAAACTTAACGGCCATTCCAGTGGATCATTTTGGCCGCTTCACCAGTTGGATGGCCGTACGTGATGACGCAGAGATTCGCCAATACGGTCGTGCCTTTATGGAGCTGTGTCAGAAACAATTTGACAACTAAAACAAGGCGGCTAAACCGCTGGTGTCACCTTACCCTACCTTTACCGAGCTTATGTATAAGTGATAAAATAGAGTCTAGAATGTTATTCAACGTTTGATTTGTTTTTTATTTCTGCATGTATTGCTGGACGCCTAGACATTTAATTGTGCCTGGGTGTCGATCACTGCATGTCCATTTGCTCTTATGTAAACAGGTGATACCGCTCATGGAAAAACTCGTAGCGATCATTATGGCAGTTTTTGCCGCCCCTTTGCTGATCGGCGGCGCTTATCTGCTCTCTTTAGGGGGCAGTCCCTATTATGTTATTGCTGGCATCACGATGCTCATCACAGCATTTTTATTGTTTAAAAGACATTGGAGTGCTTACGGGCTCTACACTGTCTTTATTATTGCCACTGTCGCTTGGGCACTTTGGGAGTCCGGCTTTTATTGGTGGGCACTAGCGCCTCGAGTCGGCTTTCCACTCATATTTGGCCTGTTGATGTTGTTGCCTTGGGTAGCTAATAAGATGCACGGCAAGAAAACCCGAGTATCGGCAGATACTACTAACAGCGCGCTAAATAAAGACAATTTTAAGAAAAACCCTCTTTATTATTGGGGTCTGTTAGCCAGCGTTGGTGTTGGTGCCCTGCTTTCTTTTGGCAGCTTAGCAAACAACGCCACAGACAAATTAGGCGAACTTGATTTAACCGCCACTTCAACTGATACGTCTGCCAGTCTTGGTGACCCACTATCAAATGGTGAGCAAACGTCAGAGGGTGAATGGAGTGCATATGGTCGTACTGACTATGGGCAACGCTACTCTCCTCTGACTCAAATCAACACCAGTAACGTTAAAGACTTAGAGCTTGCTTGGCAAATCCAAACAGGCGATGTAAAAGGTCCTAATGATGTCGGTGAGACGACCTATCAAGCCACGCCCCTAAAAATCGGCAATGCCTTATTCATGTGTACTCCGCACAACTGGGTATTGGCATTGGATGCAGACTCTGGTGAGACCTTGTGGAAGTTTGATCCTAAAGTAGAAAAAAACCTACAACGTCAACACCAAACGTGTCGAGGCGTGTCCTACTATGCTGGTCAAGCGGATGCTGATAACGTCGTTGCAGACACCAATACGGCAGCAAGTGGCAATAGTAGTGTCATCAACACTGCTACTAGTAAAGCGACCACCAGCAATGTGATGGTACAAAAAGTTGCGGGCAACACTTTTGATAACGCCTCGACTCAATGCGATGCCAAAATCTTTATTCCTACCTCTGATGCCAAATTATACGCACTCGACCCAAACACTGGACAACGCTGTCAAGATTTTGGTGACGATGGTGCGTTAGATTTGATGCATAACATGCCCTTTAAGCAAGCCGGTTATTATTATTCGACCTCTCCACCGATCGTCGCAGGCGGTGTTATTATTGTGGCGGGTGCAGTCAATGATAACTATGATGTCAACTCACCCTCTGGTGTTATCCGTGCTTATGATGTCAATACTGGCGAGCTCATGTGGAACTGGGATTCAGGCGATCCTGACAAAACAGCACCTTTTGACGTCAATGATCCAACCCAAGTTTATCGCACCAGCTCGCCAAATTCATGGTCGACAGCCAGTGCCGATGAAGCGCTTGGATTGGCGTATTTCCCAATGGGTAATCGTACGCCCGACCAACTAGGTAGCTATCGAAACGCCGCTGAAGAAAAATACGCGACGTCCGTTGTTGCTTTAGATCTCAAAACAGGTGAAGCACGCTGGGTTCAGCAGTTTGTTCATCACGACCTTTGGGATATGGATACACCTGCCCAGCCCACGTTACTGGATCTAGACACCGCCGATGGCGTGCAGCCTGCCCTTGTCGTTCCTACTAAACAAGGCGATGTCTATGTCCTAAACCGTGCGACAGGTGAACCCATTGTACCGATCAAAGAGCGCCCAGCACCACAAGGTTATCTGGTAGCAGGTGAACACGCCGCTCCCACGCAGCCTTACTCTGCTTTGAGCTTTGAGCCTGAGCCACTCACTGAAAAAGACATGTGGGGTGCAAGCTTAATTGATCAGATGATGTGCCGTATTGAATTTAATCAGCTCAATTATGATGGTCGTTATACGCCACCATCGGTTGAAGGCACTCTAGTCTATCCTGGCAATTTCGGTACCTTTAACTGGGGCGGTATTGCTGTCGATCCTAAAAATGGCGTAATGTTTGGTATGCCAACTTATCTGGCATTTAAGTCAAAACTCATTCCTAGAGACAATCTTGGTGATGCAGAAACCAATAAAGGTGAACAAGGGGTTAATGCCAATAAAGGCGCAGACTATGCGGTAGAAATGGGACCCTTCTTATCACCGTTAGGCGTACCATGTCAGCAGCCACCATGGGGCACCATAGCAGGGGCTAACCTAGCGACCGGTGAGATTGCCTATCAGCGTAAAAATGGTACTGTACAGGATTTATCGCCTATTCCACTAAAACTGGAGCTGGGTGTTCCTGGTATTGGTGGACCCATTATTACCCAAGGGGGCGTGGCATTCTTGTCAGCTGCTACTGAAAACAATTTCCGCGCTTATGATTTAAAAAATGGCGACGTGTTGTGGAATGTGCGCATCCCCGCAGGCGGTCAGGCCACGCCAATGACCTACTTGAACTCTAAAGGTGAGCAAATGGTAGTGTTGGTTGCTGGTGGACATGGTTCAGTTGGCACAACTATTGGTGACTATGTCATGGCCTATAAACTTGCCGATCAAGCCGAATAGTATTATGTGTTATTGATCAGACCGTTCTAGTAATCGTCCAGTTTTTTGTTTTAGAACTGGATAAACCAAAAAAGCAGGTGACTCGGTCACCTGCTTTTTTTGTGGCGTACGCCTACTTATCAATAAAACTATTAACGATTAAGCGTACTTCCGATTAATCGCCATGCAGCGCAATGCAAAGTCGCGTTGCACGGTTTGTTATGATTTATTAATACTTGCTAGATCTACTTGAAACTAGCACTGACCACAAGCATATCAATAGAAAATAATTAACTATTTTACTGGATGATTTATGAGTAATACAATCCCCTTATCCTTTTTAGATCTCGCACCCGTTCCTGAAGGTAAAACCATCGCTGAAGGCATCGCTCAAACTGTCGAGACAGCGCAGCAAGCAGAAAAATTCGGTCTAAACCGATTTTGGATGGCAGAGCACCACAATATGCCAGGTATCGCTAGTGCGGCAACCTCAGTACTACTCTCGCATATCGGTAGTCAAACCAAGCGCATACGTATCGGTGCAGGCGGCGTTATGCTGCCAAACCACGCGCCTCTCGTGATTGCCGAGCAGTTCGGTACATTACAGGCACTGTACGGAGACCGCATCGATTTGGGTTTAGGCCGCGCCCCTGGTACGGATGGCGCCACTTTTCAAGCATTACGTCGGCAAATGAAAGACGCTGAGCGTTTTCCTCAAGATGTGCAAGAGTTGATGTATTTTTTAGGCAATGATACAGAAGACAGTCCTGTCCAAGCCTTCCCTGGAGCGAATTCCAACATTCCTGTCTGGATTCTAGGTTCTTCTCTGTTTGGCGCCACCTTAGCCGCACACTTTGGGCTGCCTTATGTGTTTGCCTCTCATTTTGCACCGCAAATGCTCGCTCAAGCGATTAGTACTTATCGTGAACAATTCAAACCATCAGCGTACTTGGACGAACCTTATGTGATGCTGGCCGCAAACTTGCTACTGGCGGATGACGATGCGACCGCCCATTACCATTTTACCTCAGCTCAGCAAAGTTTCGTACGTTTGCGTCGAGGTGAACGCGGTCAAATGCCAAAGCCGACTCATGATATGGACAGTATTTGGAGTTCTGCTGAGAAAATGATGGTAGATAATGCGTTGTCAGTGTCCTTTATTGGTTCTGTACAAACCGTCAAACCAAAACTTGAGGCGTTTATAGCCACGCATCAGCCTGATGAACTGATCGTTACGGCCAATGTCTATGATCAGGCAGCACGCTTGCGTTCACTTGAACTTACATCTCAGCTAAAGTTGTTTACTTTACAATCGTAAATAGCACTTGCATAATTATTGATAAACTATAACGAGAAAAAGGTCATGGAATTTTCTACTTTTATTGGTTCATCGATATTTTTTTACATTGCAGCGTTGTTCGTCGTGACGGTAGTAGGGGTTTATTTTACCTACCGAGTCAGCCCAAAGCGCAAACAGCGCCGAGAAGATAAGCGCAATCGAGACAATTTAAAATAAGACAAGCCCTCTTTTCTGATTGAAAAAGAGGGCTTTTTCTATACGCATGAGTAACACACTCACATGTCACACGCTTGCAGCAAGTTAACGCTCACTCCGCATATGGATATTCGGTGGAACTATTTGGTTTAATAATGGCAGTGTGAGTGTACCAATGCACCTCTCCTTATTGGGCTTACTTGTATAGTACGACGCTAATATTGCATGACGCTAAAAATAATCTTACATTAGACCTAACACACGTAAGATTGCGGCCCCAATCGCCATGCCAAACATCCCTACGACCGTGGTAAACGCTAAAATATTCGCCGCAAGCACGTCATTGCCACCCATAGCCTTTGCCATCACATAGCTGGCTGCTGCAGTTGGCGATGCCACCATCAAAAAAAGCACGCCCATATGTACACCGGATAAACCAAATCCCAATCCAATCGCGATGGCTATTAATGGAGCAATAACAATACGCCCAATACTAGCCTGCATGGATAATCCTGACGGGTGTAGCATCGACTTCAAATCAATACTGGCACCAGCGCAAATCAATGCTAACGGCAATGCAACTGCTGCTAGTAAGTCGCCCGTCGTATGAATGACACCGGTAAGCGGTGGTAACATGAACGCCTTATACGCAAATGCAGCCACCAGCGCCAGTATTAAGGGATTGGTAAATAGCTTTTTAACAATCATCAAACTACGACTGCGTAACGTATCATCCACCTTTTTAGAGACACGGCTCAGGGTAATGACGGCTAAAATATTAAACAGTATCGTGACCACCCCCATATATACAGCACCGATACTTAATCCTCGCTCCCCATAGGCATTCGCAACGGTTGCTAGTCCAATAATGGCCATATTGCTCCGAAACACGCCTTGGACAAACACGCCTTGATCGGCAGGTTTACCAACAAAACGCTTGGCGTAAAACTCTGCCCCAATAAATAAAATAAAGGTCACAAGAATGCCAGCAACGATCAACGTGATTTGCTTACCATAATCAACGTCGCTATCGACCACGCTAAAAAACAACAGACATGGCAAACAGTAGTTAAAAACAAAGCTTGACGACTGGTCGATAAAGGTTTTGCTGGCTTGTCCGTGTCTTTGCATAAAAAAACCCAACCCCATCAAAGCAAGGTTGGGCAGTACGATAGTAATCGCAAATATAATAGCTTCAATCATAGATAAGCTCAAATCAACCACGTACTCAAAGCCATGTTATTGAGCCATGAGAGCATGTGTGATATAGGTCAGTGTAAGTAATTAGGTAGATGGAATCGTCACTGATTCAGTATTTATTTGTGATCTGGTTTTTTTACCCATTTACCATCAGAATTTTTCTGATAAACATTTTCAACGGCTGCCCATGCAATAGCAAACCAGCGTGACTCCTCATCGTACTGTTCGCTCGCACTATTAAAAGCCGCTTTGAATATCTCTTGAGCATGTTTGGGTAAGTTGTCTTTTACCTCGTCTGGCAAGTCTGATAATTTATCGTAAGGCATAAAATCGCTCCTTTTCTGTAAGAAACTAGCATCATTGACTACTAACTTCCATTCTACCCATTATTTCTTCTCAAAACAGCATAAAGACGGCCTAAGTTGTTTTGACATTGTTACCGTTTAGACATAAAAAAAGCTCACAACGTTATCTCATTATGAGCTCTTTTAGGTTCTTTTACTGATTGCTTACGATAAATTTAATGCCGTTGCTGCCTTTTTTTGTTTTTTGACCGTCATTGCTAGTAACTGTACAGCAGCCGGCGTCACACCACTTATCCGTCCCGCTTGGGCAAGCGTTGCAGGGCGCACTTGCGTGAGCTTTTGTACAATTTCATTTGATAACCCAGAGACCACCGTGTAATCAAAATCCACCGGCAGCGCGGTATTTTCCAGACGCTTCATCTGATTAATCTCATCGGACTGACGATCTATGTAGCCTGCGTATTTGACAGAGATTTCTATCTGCTCACCCACCTGTGTATCGACTTTTGAGTCAGTGATAGCAGCGATGTCAGCAAAATGAATCTGCGGGCGTTTTAGCAAATCAAAGGCCGTCGCTTCTTTTGATAGCACCTCCCCTGTTTGCTCAGTCACTTGCTGCCCCAAGGCATTGGTAGGCGTGGCCCACATGTCTTTTAGGCGTGAGGACTCTGTGGCGATCGCCTCCATTTTTTCTTGGTAGGCCTGCCAGCGCACATCATCAACCAAACCAAGCTTACGACCCGTCTCAGTTAGGCGCTGATCAGCGTTGTCTTCGCGTAGCAACAAGCGATACTCAGCACGACTGGTAAACATACGATATGGTTCCGTGGTGCCATGGGTAATCAAATCATCCACTAAGACACCAAGATAGGCTTCATCACGGCGCGGTGTCCACGTCTCAAACTCACTATTGTTGGTGGTTACTAACGCCGCATTCGTCCCTGCCAGCAAACCCTGCACACCCGCTTCTTCGTAGCCTGTCGTACCATTGATTTGACCTGCAAAGTACAAACGATCAATAGATTTGGTTTCAAGCGTTGGCTTCAAGCTCTGCGGATCAAAGTAATCATACTCAATCGCGTAGCCTGGACGAGTAATATGCGCCTTTTCTAACCCTTTCATACTATGGATAAAGTCTAGCTGCACATCAAATGGCAAACTGGTCGAAATACCATTCGGATACAGCTCATGCGTGGTCAACCCTTCCGGCTCGATAAATATCTGATGACTGTCTTTATCAGCGAAACGATGGATCTTATCTTCAATAGAAGGACAATAACGGGGTCCGACACCTTCAATTTTGCCAGAAAACATGGGCGAACGATCAAGATTCTCACGGATGATGTCGTGAGTACGAGTATTGGTATGCGTGATATAACAGTTAACCTGTTCAGGATGCATAGCAACATCACCCATATAACTCATGACTGGGAGCGGTGTATCGCCTGGTTGTACCGTCATGACACTAAAATCAACGCTGCGCGCATCAATACGAGCTGGCGTACCCGTCTTAAGACGTCCAACTGGCAGTTTCAGCTCACGCAAACGATCGGCAAGCTTGATAGAAGGCTGATCGCCTGCGCGGCCACCATTTGAGTTTTCAAGGCCAATATGGATAACCCCGCCTAAGAAAGTCCCTGAGGTCAACACCACCGTTTCGGTCTTAAAAATAATGCCTGTAGAAGTCACAACTGCGGTAGCACGACCATTCTCTACCAAGATATCATCAGCGGCTTGCTGAAATAAGTCTAAATTTGGCTGGTTCTCTAACGTATGACGAATCGCGGCTTTATACAAAATACGATCCGCTTGCGCACGAGTGGCACGGACAGCCGCACCTTTACGACTGTTCAACACGCGAAATTGAATACCCGCTTTATCCGTCGCAAGCGCCATCGCTCCGCCCAACGCATCAATTTCACGTACTAGATGTGACTTACCGATCCCCCCAATCGCTGGATTACAGCTCATCTGTCCTAGGGTCTCAATATTGTGTGTCAACAGCAAGGTCTGCGCGCCCATACGTGCGGCAGCCAAAGCAGCTTCTGTACCAGCATGACCACCACCGATCACTACCACGTCGTAATTTTTTGGATATTGCATGCATGCCTCGCTTGAATGACGCTATTTTCGCCGATAAATTATTGATAACAACAACTTACTGCCTGATTAATGAACGTCAATCGTATTTTATAAACGGATGATATAAGTCTTTAAAACTTAAATAGATAACCGGTAATTATAACAATTTTTTGACGTTTAAAAAACGTTAAGACAAAAACCATTAAAATTAAATGATAGAAAAACCCACCCATCAAAGCGGCCGGGCTACCTCTCAATTATCCACATTAATTTGACGAATTACCGGGACTCAGGGGTACGATTTGATCTGATTGACCACTAGCCAGCATATGGTGACTGCCATAACCTTCTGGATTGATCTGCAAATACGCATTCATTTGTCCAATAGCGTCACCATCATCACTGGCTAAAATCTGTTCTTTAATGATGTCAACTGGCGGTAGCGGTAAGTTTTTGAGCAGGGCTAAGCGTTGCTGATTGTCACCTTTATTGACCACAAGCTCAATCAGCTGGCGCGCATCAATCGGCAAATCTGACGTGCTTTGTGCCAGTAGTGCCAAATGATAAGCGCCAGCAGGATCTTGATCTGCAACAATACGCTGCTCAATAGCAATATAAGTCGCCTCTGTCGCACCGCCTGCCACACTCAACTGATGAATACACTTAAGGGCTGAGTTGGCTTCGTTGCTTGCGATCTCAATGATACGCACAGAGTCATTTTTTAGGCGCTCACGACGCTTTTCGATAAGTGCTTGCTCGGCCGCGGCTTTTTGCGCTTGTTCATCAAGTGTTTGATTACTCATAAGATTCTCTTTTTTGTTAATTGTACTTACAGCCAGCTTTAGATAAAAAGCCCATACACTACGACGCGCAACTGAGATAAATTGTCCTTGCTTGCTGTGTCTGCGCAGACAGAGTCGATGAAAAATTTATCTTGGTCGCGCTATATTTATTTTATAGCGGATTAACTATGTTATTTATTAGCCACTGTCATTTCGCTTATGTTAACCCCTATATGGGGTCAAAACCTGTAAAAGCAATAAAGGGCAAAAACAACAAAAAACCCAAATAGCCATAAGACTACTTGGGTTCGTGGTGCTTCAATAGCAAAACGGATTCATGTATCACTGATTTTTAAAACATCATAACAATGCCATAAATAGTAATGCCATAAACCTTTTTTAGTATTAAGCAGCTGGGCTATTGGCTTCGACCAATGGTTTTAGTTCACCTGACTGATACATCTGCAAAATAATATCTGATCCGCCCATCAATTCACCGTCGATCCACAACTGTGGGAACGTTGGCCAATTGGCGATTTTTGGCAACGTGGCACGAATTTCTGGATTTTCTAAGATATTGACAAACGCAAAAGGACGACCAATCTGAGTCAATACTTCAATAGAACGGGCAGAAAAACCACACTGCGGAAATTGCGGCGTGCCTTTCATATAGATAATAACTTTGTTGTCACGGATTTGGTCACGAATCAGTTGTTCGACATCATTTGTAGCAGTATTTGGGGTTTGCTCACTCATAAAAACTCCTATTGATAAGGCGGTACATTAAAAAGGCAATACATTAAAATAGCGATATTGCAAAGGTATTGGATGACAATATGGCTGATACATGGGGCGAGTGCCGCCATATTACAAGCACAATTGCTATATTGGCATAAACAGCCGTTAAACGTTAAACTTCGGTAGCGTTAGAGACCAATAATACCACGGCATTGGCCATAATGCCCTCTTGGCGCCCTGTGAATCCCAGTTTTTCAGTGGTAGTGGCTTTAACACTGACATTACTCACATCGGTTTGTAGGTCGCTGGCAATGTTATCGCGCATGGCTTGACTGTGGGGCGCAAGCTTTGGGCGCTCACACATGACCGTGATATCAGCATTACCAAGCTTATATCCGGCCTCTCGTACCTTGCTATAAACGTAGCGTAGCAACACTCTCGAATCCAAACCAGCGTGCGCCGCGTCTGTGTCAGGGAAATGCTGACCAATATCACCAAGCGCCAATGCCCCAAGCAATGCATCTGCGAGCGCGTGTAGCACCACATCACCATCAGAGTGTGCCAGCAAACTGTGGGTGTGCTCGATGGGCACACCCGCTAGTATGACATATTGCTGCTGCTCTCCATTATTGTGAAAAGCATGAACGTCGATACCTTGTCCAATTTTTATCATTATTATTCCGAATTAATAAATTGTGATTAAAATTATTCAAAACCACTATCTGAATTTTGAAAGCGATTTTCCTCACAGTAAAATGCCATAGGTCGCCACCAGTTTCAATTAACTGGTATAATGTGACGCTTATTTTATCATAATACCAAATCCAAAAGAAAAACTGGCACTGTCAACTTGCTAAGACGATCCATTGTCGTCGTGCTCTTACTGTCTGCGCCGTTATAAATTTTGGAAAAAGTATAAATAGTTGAGCCGTTCTATGTCAGCCATCCTACCAAACTCAGATACTTTTACCGCCCATCGTCCTTTAACGCTTGCCGATATCGACAATCCAAATGCCAAACATGTGATTGTGGGTATGTCAGGTGGGGTCGACTCTTCTGTCTCGGCCGTCTTACTCCAGCAGGCAGGCTTTAAGGTAGAAGGCTTGTTTATGAAAAACTGGGAAGAAGACGACGGTACTGAGTACTGTACCGCGATGGAGGACTTAGCAGACGCGCAAGCTGTGTGTGATAAGATCGGCATCAAGCTGCATACGGCTAACTTTGCCATGGAATATTGGGATCGGGTTTTTGAGCACTTCTTAGCAGAATACAAAGCGGGTCGTACGCCCAATCCTGACATACTGTGCAATAAAGAAATCAAATTTAAGGCGTTTTTAGACTACGCGTTAACCCTTGGTGCTGACTATATTGCTACCGGTCACTATACGCGCCGCAGTGTGAACTATACCAACGCAGAGGGTACGCTTGTCGCCCAGCTATTACGTGGACTGGATAATAATAAAGACCAAAGCTACTTCTTACATGCGGTGGGCGGCGATAAGATTGCCAAAACGCTATTCCCAGTGGGCGAGCTTGAAAAACCTGTGGTGCGTCAAATTGCTGAAGCGCATGATCTGATTACCGCAAAAAAGAAAGATTCTACCGGTATTTGCTTTATCGGTGAGCGCCGTTTTAAAGACTTCCTACAACAGTACTTGCCTGCACAAAAAGGCGACATTGTCACGGATGACCATAAAACCATCGGTACTCATGATGGCTTGATGTACTACACGTTGGGTCAACGTGGCGGCATCGGCATTGGCGGCGTCAAAGACCGTCTAGAAGAGCCGTGGTTTGTATTAGCCAAGGATTTAGATAAAAACCGTTTAATCGTTGGCCAAGGGCATGAGCATCCCATGCTGATGAGTAATGAGCTGCACGCTTACAAGCTTGACTGGATCGATGGTCTGCCACCAAACGATATCTTTAGCGGTGAGGGACTCCGCTGCATGGCAAAATCTCGTTATCGTCAGCCAGACCAAGCATGCCGTGTGTTTGCGACAAATGCTGATGGTAGCGAAGTCCGTGCGGTATTTGACAAGCCGCAACGGGCGGTAACCCCTGGTCAGTCAGCGGTATTTTATATAGATGAAGTGTGTTTGGGTGGTGGCGTGATTGCCTCTATCGATGCGCCTTGCGGATTTTAATTTTTTTGTATTTTGATGTCTTTTTTCCTTTTTCTGAGTCACTTCCACTCCCAATAACCACTTGAGGTATTGCTATGACCCCACTTACCGCACTCTCCCCAATCGACGGCCGTTATGCGTCCAAAGCGGACAGCTTGCGCCCGTATTTATCTGAATTTGGTCTGATTAAAGCCCGCGTTACGGTAGAAATTCGCTGGTTACAGTCACTAGCGGATAATAGTGCCATTGGTGAGTTAGCAGCGTTTGATGCGGATACCAATGCTTTTTTAAACAGCATTGTCGATGACTTTAGTGAAAGCGACGCGCAAGCGATTAAAGACATCGAAGCCACAACCAATCACGATGTAAAAGCGGTTGAGTACTTTATCAAAGATAAATTCCGTGGTCAGGATGCGCTCATTGACTCATTAGAATTCATTCATTTTGCCTGTACCAGTGAAGATATTAACAATCTATCGTATGCGTTAATGCTCAAAGACAGCCGCGAGATTGTGGTCGCTAAAATGCAGCAACTGATCGATAGCATCACAGACTTGGCCGTTGCTCATGCCGACCAACCAATGCTGTCACGTACGCATGGTCAAACAGCCAGCCCAACGACGCTTGGTAAAGAAATGGCAAACGTGGCTTACCGCCTCGCCCGTCAAATCAAGCAAATCGGTCAAGTTGAACTACTGGGTAAAATCAATGGCGCAGTCGGTAACTATAATGCGCATTTTTCAGCATACCCTGAGGTTGACTGGCAGACGCATGCAGAGCAGTTCATTGATGAGCGTCTAGCGCTGACTTTTAATCCTTATACCACGCAAATTGAGCCACATGATTATATCGCTGAGTTGTTTGATGCGGTAAAACGTTTCAATACCATCTTAATCGATTTTAACCGTGATATTTGGCAATATATTAGCTTAGGCTATTTTAAACAGCGCCTAAAAGACGGTGAAGTGGGATCTTCTACCATGCCACATAAAGTCAACCCGATTGACTTTGAAAACTCAGAAGGTAACTTGGGCGTTGCCAATGCTATGCTTGCACATTTGGGTGAAAAGCTACCCATTTCACGTATGCAGCGCGATTTATCTGATTCAACGGTTCTGCGTAATATTGGTGTTGGTCTGGCACAAAGCATGATCGCTTTTGATGCGTGCTTAAAAGGCGTCAGTAAGCTTGAATTAAATGCCCAGCGCTTGAATGACGATCTTGATCAAGCACAAGAAGTGTTGGCTGAGCCAATTCAAACGGTGATGCGTCGCTACCGCGTAGAAAACCCATACGAGAAGCTAAAAGCCCTAACCCGCGGTAATGCCATGACTCGTGAAGCCATGCTGACGTTCGTTGAAAGTGATGAGTTGTCTGCGGTAAGCGACGCTGACAAAGCTCGTCTACGCGAGATGACACCTGCTACCTATACAGGTAACGCTGCGGAGCAAGCCCGTACTATTAAAGAGTGGATTGCCAAACTTTAATAGTCGCTAAGCACAGATATAAATGGGTTCGACTGACCATCCATTTATGTCTCGATAGATAACAACCTTACTTTGGATACTATGATTGGTCTTTAACCATACATAGTGGATGGGTAAGGTTTTATTTTTTATCCTTTTTGTCATTATCATCGTCACTGTCACCCGGTATAATAGCTTTCCCAACAGCGACGGTGCCTTTGACCACGCCTTTGGTGGTTTTATAAGCGATTTTAGCGGGCACGGTAACAATCTTATGGACACAGGCTTGTAGTAAAAAAACGCTGCTGATGATCACGATAAAATGTAATTTTTTCATAAACTTCCTACAATTGATTGGCTGCTCTGACAGTAATCATCAGATAAGCGACAATCATAAACCATTCAAACCGTCCTATAAAGCGCCCTTTACTATTAACCTCATACCCATTTTCAAATACGGATGTATCAATGACTTCTATGCCACTTTGTTTACCGGAATCTATCACGCCTGAGCAGTTTTTAGCAGAGTACTGGCAAAAAAAGCCGCTACTCATCAAACAAGGCTTACCGCAACTAATTGACATGTTTGAACCCGAGGACATGCTGGGCCTTGCGCTTGAAGAAGATGCTTCCGCAAGACTGCTGACCCAAGCAGCCAGTAAAAAAGAAGGTCAGGCGCAGTGGCAACTGAAAAAAAGCCCATTGACGGAAGCGGATTTTGCCAACCTGCCAGAACAGTGGACCGTACTGGTACAGAATCTTGAGCAATGGTCGCCAGAGCTTGGTCAATTATGGCAAGCGTTTGGCTTCATCCCGCAGTGGCAACGTGATGATATTATGGTCTCATACGCCCCTAAGGGTGGCTCGGTTGGCAAACACTACGACGATTATGATGTGTTTTTAGCGCAAGGATATGGCCATCGCCGTTGGCAGTTGGGCAAATTTTGTGATAAAGACACAGAGTTTGTCGCTGACGAGCCAATTCGCCTCTTTGATGATATGGGCGAGATTGTCTTTGATGAAATATTAGAAGCGGGTGATGTACTCTACGTACCGCCGAAACTGTCTCACTTTGGGGTGGCACAAGATGATTGTTTGACCTTCTCTTTTGGCTGTCGTCGGCCAAACTTGATGCAAATCATCGACAGTATGGCTGATATCGCAACCAACGACAGTGACTTGTTTATCCCAATGTTGCTCCCCCAAATGCTGCAAGCGTCAGGTGAGCTGCAAACGCATAGTATCGATGCGATCAAAGCTCAATTATTACAAATGCTGCAATCGGAGCGCGGTGATCATATCATTCGTCAAGCCGTCTCTGAAGTGGTTAGCAAGCGTCAATACGATGCCCTGATGCCAGAAGACACCTTAGATACTGACGAATTGCTGCAGGCTTTAACAGAGGGTGCAGCCCTACAAGCGGACTATAGTAATCGTCTGCTCTATAATCAAACCCATGATGGTGTCACGCTATATGCAAATGGTCAGCGTATTGATGGTCTTGATGAGGCGGCAATGGCTGTACTTATACGTTTGGCAAATGGTGAGCGTTTATACGGTCAAGATGTGCAGGACGTAGATCCAGATGAGTTAAGCGAATGGTTAGAAAATGGCTGGATTTGGATAGAGTTTGCTGAATAACGTTTAACCTAACAAGTCTGGTTGAGTGTGATAACACTGCATACTGTATATAAACACATAAAAAATCGATGCCTGAATACTGTTCAGACATCGGTTTTTTATTTTCTAGCTTTCAACACGATGGTAATGACGCTTAGCGTTTATAAAGGCTAAGCGCAACTTTAATGAAAACCTCTACTCTGTACCAAGCTCAAGTAAGCTTGCATTGCCACCGATAGCAGTGGTATTGATTGTCTTGACGCGCTCAGTGACAAAGCGATGCAGATAGTCTGGTGTGAGCATCTCTGACAAGCCTTCCATATCAGTGACCGCAATCACTTGCGTCAGGATACCATCGGTATTGGCCAGCTCTTGACTGATGGCTTGCACTTCATCTCGATTGCCTGAAACAGCAACTTGCGCCAGACGGTCGATATACAAAAGCGTGATCGTTTGCGAATCGTTAGCAACGCTCAACACATCATCGCTGATACCTGTGCCGTAAAGTATGTTGGCCGCTTCAACACACATCTCATCTTGGCTTGGGCAATGCAAAATAACTTCATTGCCCGTTAATAACGCGGCGATGAGCTGGCCTAACACTGCCATTGCTCTCGCTGACTCACCGCCGATGACCATCGTTTTACCACGGGCGGTCACATACAGATCGTTAGATTCACCAGTCGCGCCCGTCATGCGATGCACTTCATCCAAACTCGGCGCCGCACTTAACAAGTGATTGAACAGGCGCTTTGCCTTATTGGCATCCCCTGTAAGCAATGCCAGCTTTGGTACGGCCGCTTGCAGGTAAACGGCGCGATTCACTGCGCCAAGCAATCGCCAAGACTCACAAACCTGGGCATGATTTTTTTTGAATTCAGTCGCCATGTTGCTACTCCTTACGCGATTTCTGTTTGAATGGGTGTGGTATTATTTTGAGACGCTGTTTGCTCAGTGGTTGACTGGTCTGTGCTTAACTGCATCAAACGCGCGACATAGTGTGGACCACCGGCTTTGGGTCCAGTACCAGACAACCCACAACCACCAAAGGGCTGAACGTTTACGACCGCGCCAATCTGGTTACGGTTGATGTAGGTATTACCCACAAAAGCACGACGCTCGATGTGCTCAGCCGTATTTTCGATGCGGCTGTGGATACCCAAAGTCAAACCAAACCCTGTTCCGTTGATGGCATCAATCAGTTTGTTTAAGTCACGCGCTTGATAACGCAGTACATGCAGGATGGGGCCAAAGTGTTCGCCCGCAATCACATCGATACTTTTTACTTCAATCGCGGTTGGTAAAACAAAGGTTGACTGCTCCTGACTCACGACCGAGCTGGCACTCATCGGTGTTTGTGCCAAAATAGTAGCCGTTGGCTCCGCGCTCATACGTTCGATATGGGCTTCAAGACCTTGTTTGGCATCGTTATCAATCACTGGGCCCACATCTGTAGCAGCATATAGTGGATTACCGACCACCAGCTCAGCCATGTTCCCTTGCAGCAGCTCGATCAAATCATCGGCCATTTCCTCTTGCACGCACAATATACGACAAGCTGAACAACGCTGACCTGCTGAACCAAAGGCAGATAACACAGCATCTTTCACGACTTGTTCAGGCAACGCTGTCGAATCGACAATCATGGCGTTTTGACCGCCAGTCTCAGCGATAAACACAGGCAAATCACCGCTGGTTTGCGCATGATCATTTAGGCTTTGATTGATACGTTGAGCGGTTTGGGTTGAGCCAGTAAAAATAACTCCGGCAATGTTATCAGCCGCTGTGAGTGCACCACCAACCTCGCCTGCCCCAATCACTAACTGCAAGGCTTCTGTTGGGACGCCCGCTTGATACATTAACTGTGCCCCAAAATGGGCAATCAAACTGGTTTGTTCGGCCGGTTTCGCCACCACCGTATTACCCGCTGCTAACGCTGCCATGATTTGGCCAGTATAAATAGCCAATGGGAAGTTCCAGGGGCTGATACACACAAAGGTGCCACGTGGTTTATAAGCTTGACGAGACGGCTTACCTGCCAAATCTGTAAACTCATATACCACCTCGTCTAAACGCTCGGCTTCATCAGCATAAAAACGGCAGAAATCAACCGCCTCTTTAATCTCATCAATGCTGTCTTGCATGGTCTTACCAGCTTCCACTTGGCACAGCGCCATCAATTCAGCGTAGTTTTCTTCGAAAAGATCGGCAGTTTTGCGTAGTATTTCAGCGCGTTTACTGGCGGGTACTGTTTGCCACGTACTTTGCCCTGCTACGGCCGCATCGATAGCCTGACGGGCGATTGCTGCATTGGCATAGGTTACCTCACCAGCCCTGACTTCATTGTTCCAAGGCGCACGGACGGTCTGACGGTCAAGCTTTTGGGCGACGCCATCAGCCTCATACTCATCAATGGCTTTACCATTGATAATAGAAGTGGCCGACCAGGTTTTATGCAAATGACTGTCGATAGCAGATTTAAATAGTAGCCACTGCGACTCTACAAATATATTGGGACCAAAGCTCGCACGTCGTGTACCGTAGATCTCTAGTGGTAATGGAATATCTGGGTTGTGCAACGTCGCATTGGTCAGCAGCTTGTCATAGGGATGTACCGTCAGTTTATCAATCGGGTAAGACTTATCTAGCAACTGATGCACAAACGAGCTGTTGGCACCGTTTTCGAGCAAGCGGCGTACCAAGTACGGCAGTAAGTCTTTGTGTGCCCCAACGGGCGCGTAAATACGCACAGGGATTTGATAAGCTTGTAAAATATGATCATAAAGTGCATCCCCCATACCGTGCAGACGCTGGAACTCAAAGTCCCTATGTTGACTCATGGTCATAATGGACGCCAGTGTATGCGCGTTATGAGTGGCAAACTGCGGCCAAATTAGCCCGCGTAGATGGTCTGACAATAAGAAACGCGCACAAGCAAGATAAGCCGTATCCGTTCCTTCTTTGCGCGTCCACACAGGATAACCTGACAAGCCTTTTTGTTGAGCAAGTTTAATCTCAGTGTCCCAATACGCGCCTTTCACCAGACGTACTGGAATACGGTCACCCACTTCTGTTGCCAGACGCGCAAGCCAGGCCAAAACAGCAATAGCACGCTTAGAATAACCTTGGACCACGATTCCTAAACCGTCCCATCCAGCCGTCAAGTTGTCACGGTACAAAGACTCAAATAGCTTTAAAGAAATCTCAAGACGGTCGGCTTCTTCCGCATCGATACTGATATCAACGTTCACTTCACGTGCCGCTTCAATAAGCAATAAGCAGCGTTGACGTAGCAGTCCCATCACTTGCGCTTCTTGCGTGGCTTCATAGCGTGGATGCAATGCCGATAACTTAATAGATACCGAAGGCTTTGGCATACCTTCTTTGACTTTAATACTGGCAGTGGCTCTAATCGCATGCAGATAGTCATTGAAGTATTTTTCCGCATCCTTATGGGTAATCGCCGCTTCACCTAACATGTCAAACGAGTAGGTATACCCTCTATTGCGATACGGTTGACTGTTTTTATTCGCCTCTTCGATGCTCTCACCCAAGACAAACTGATGACCCATAATACGCATGGCTTTTTGCATCGCACTACGAATAACAGGTTCGCCCATTTTTTTGGTCATGCGATCCAAAAATCCGGATGCGGTGGTGTTACTGTCAATACTCACGACACGGCCCGTCATCATCATACCCCACGATGAGGCGTTGACCATAAAACCATTGTCATTTTTTATATGTTTTTTCCAGTCAGCCACACTCATCTTGTCATGAATAAGCGCGTCAGCCGTATAGTTATCTGGTACTCGAATCAGCGCTTCTGCCAAGCTCATAAGCAAGATACCTTCTTGGGTATCAAGGCTGTACTCGAGCAACAACGAATCAACCATCTTGACAGCTTTGCCATCATTACGGACATGCTCAACCAACTGGCGCGTTTGCTCAGCAGCAGCATTGCGTTCATCCGTACTAGGTTTGGCAAGTGGCAATAATTGAGACAACCAGCGATCTTCATCGGCGCTATACAATGGCGAAATACGCGCATGCAGCTCTTCTGATGACTGGGCAATATACTCTGGCGACAGCAAATCGACAGGATCAAATAAAATCGGCTCTTCTGGGGTAAACTGGTCTATTGGGTTCATAACAACTCCATAACTATCGTTTAAAAACCATAATAAATGGTGCTTTAGGCATTCTGATCGTCCTGTCTCACTGCTTATGACTACCATTAACCTAATAGTGGTCATTAACTGATACTCACAGCAATAATCAAAAGACCAAACAGCACCATCACAAAACGGGAAAATCCAGCATAGGCTGGAAATGGTTAAGTAGGTCGTTCGAGTGTTAAACGGGCTACGTTAACAATACAAAGGCAACAACAAACAGTTAAGCGGCATTAGTGCCTTCTTCTTGTTAGTAGTGAAAGGAGTGTGATGGTCAGACTCATTAGTGGCTTATCAAAATAACGATAAGGAAACATCGCGTTGATTATCACTAAATCTGCCATCTTATATGACGCTAATTCACTGTAAGAAAAACCTCTACGGCGTTGATTGAGGTGATGCGCTTAACTTGGGCATGGTAGCATGAAAAAAATTTTCAAACTAACACTATTTATTATTTTCACAAATTAATATATTGCCAAAAAACCAACCAGTTATCAGTAGTTTACAGACTATGACGCGTTGGTTACATTTTGCTATTTACTGTTTAGTATTGGGGTTTAATTGTAGTCCATATTATTAGGCTGTTGCCTAAGACGATGTCGCTGTCAAAGAAAAACCCTCTTGATCTTTTATGATCAAGAGGGCGAGATTACGAGAGCCGTCCCTGAGGTAAAAATGTGTCTTATAAAAAGACAATCTTAAGTAATAAAATGATGGTTAATAACCATACCGCCACACTAATCTCAGAGAACTTGCCCACAATTGCTTTAATCGCCGTAAAAGTGATGAAGCCGAGTGCAATACCGTCCGCGATAGAGTATGTCAGCGGCGTAAAGAGCAATACCACCACCACAGGCGCCGCTTCTGTGAGGTCACCCCAGTTGATGTCTTTTAGTGTGCCCATCATAAGGACAGCCACATAAAAAATGGCACCAGCAGTCGCGTAAGCGGGGATCATTCCCGCTAATGGAGAAAAGAAAACACTTAATAAAAATAACACCCCAACCGTGACTGCCATCAAGCCTGTACGGCCACCTGTCGCAATCCCAGCGATACTTTCCATATAGCTAGTCGTCGATGAGGTACCTAGTAATGAGCCTGCCACAGTCGCTGTTGAATCGGCTAATAGTGCCTTGCCCATATTATGGATATTACCGTCTTTGTCAGTCAGGTTGGCCTGTCTCGTCGTCGCAATCAAGGTACCTGCGGTATCAAACAAATCCACAAACAAAAAGGCAAAGATCACACTGATCATACCGACATCGAACGCCCCAGCAATATCAAGCTGTAGCAACGTTGGCGCAATTGAAGGCGGCGCAGAGACAATCCCAGAAAACTGTGTGTAGCCTGTTAGTAAACTAATCAAAGCCACCAGTAAAATACCGATCGTGACCGCACCTGGGACTTGCTTGTAAGACAAACCGATAATAACAATAAAACCCAACGAGGCCATTATAGGACCAAATGACGTCATATCACCAAGGCCAACTAAAGTCGCATCGTGACTTACGATAATGCCGGCGCTTTGTAAGGCAATAAAGGCTAAGAACGCACCGATACCAGCGACTACCCCATTTTTAAGAGACATTGGAATGGCATTAATGATCGCTTCACGAACTTTAAACAAGCTGAGCAGTACAAAGATACAACCAGACAAAAACACGGCACCTAACGCTGTTTGCCACGCATAGCCCATACCCAGAACCACGCCATACGTAAAGAAGGCGTTGAGACCCATACCAGGGGCTAACGCCACCGGTAGGCGAGCATAAATACCCATGATAAAACAACCTACCGCGGCCGCCAAACAGGTGGCCACGAATACAGCGCCTTTGTCCATACCCGCATCTGCTAATACGTTAGGGTTGACAAAGATAATGTAAGCCATTGTCAAGAACGTGGTTGTACCAGCGATGATTTCTGTTTTGATCGTGGTATTGTCACCATTAATCCCAAAATAGCGTTCAATTGCATTCATAAGTGTCGCCCCGACTGGCCAGTAAAAAGTTGCCACTACCTAAAATTCAACATGATTTTAGCAAAAAATAATGATGCCACAATTAAGAAGAACGTAGTAACAAAGCGTAACATATTAGACGAGTTATCTTACAAACTCAATCTCTGATAGTGTCTAATTCGTATAAAACTATCATTTGCGTTGACTGAAAGATACTGAGCAAACACCTACCTTTGTATTTGGCACAAACGTAGTACTTCGCTTCTATGGTGACTAGAAAATACTGACAAGTACCAAAAGTTGGATACGTCGCATTTTCGATCGGTTTAACACTTTAATAAATGACCTTTTCTGTATTTAGCAGTACACTAGGCGGTTGATATCAGTATGCAGAATGATCGCGCGACTCTATTTTTAGTTAGCGACGTTACGATTTAATCTGCGTATCGCACCATGCCAGTTATTATTCATTATCCATGAGCCCATACATGCCTGAATCCTTAAATATTATCGACCTTATTACTCAAGCCAGCCTTTTGGTACAGATTGTGATGGCGTTATTGCTGTTAGCGTCTCTACTTAGCTGGGTGATTATATTTCGTATGAGTGCGCGGCTTGGTACAGCCAAAAACTTCGATCAACAGTTCGAGACTTGGTTCTGGTCAGGGGAAGATTTGGCCAAACTCTATCAAGGGGTGCAAGGCTCACCTGAGCGCCAAGGGCTTGAGCAAATTTTTTATGTCGGGTTTTCGGAGTATTTAAGAATGCATAAAAAACGCCAACCCAAAGATGACATCATCGATGGTGTTGAGCGTAAATTACGAGTTGGCTTAGGACGACAGCAGCAATTGTTAGAGTCAGGGTTAACAACCCTAGCGAGTATCGGCTCGGTTGCCCCTTATATTGGGTTATTTGGTACCGTCTGGGGCATCATGAATGCCTTTTTGGGGCTGTCACAAACTGAGCAAGCGACGCTAGCTTCTGTCGCCCCCGGTATCGCTGAAGCCTTAATCGCCACTGCCATGGGTTTATTTGCCGCTATTCCAGCCGTACTGGCCTATAACCACTTCACGGCTAAATCTAGTCGCCTCTATGACTCACGGGCATTATTTTGTGATGAAATGACCGGCATGCTCCAGCGTGAGACCAGTGCAGAACACATCGCTCATAAAGAGACCCAATCTACTGCCAGCCAGGTGAGAGGGTTATGAAGCAAAGTCCCTATCGCCGTGAAAAAAAAGCGCTGAATGCGGAGATGAACGTCGTGCCTTATATCGATGTGATGTTGGTGCTGCTCGTGATATTTATGGTCACCGCCCCGATGCTGATTACGGGTGTCGATGTGGATTTGCCAAAAGAGCAGACCAATACCATGAGCCAAAGCCAGCTTCCAGTCATTGTTTCTTTGACCGATAGCGGTGAGATTTTTATCAGTTATGAAAATAACATCGACTTGCCCATTAGTGAGCCCGAGCTGATTGATACCCTATCCAATCTGCAAAACCAAAGTAGCAATGCTGGTGCTCAGCCTTTACAAGTCATGATTAACGCTGACCAAAACAATCAGTATGGCGCCATCATGACACTCATGGCAACCTTACAACAAGCCGGTATTGAAAAGGTCGGTTTGTTAACCGGTGCACCCTTACCCACACCCACATTGTAATAAACCCTATGCTTAGCAGCGCTTGTTATAATAAAGTAGACAATTTGATGACCCTCGTTTTTGAGTATCCCTATCATGCGTAACGCTCCTACCGTTTATGTGCCAACCCAACCTGAAGGTAACGGGCTAACATTGCCGACGTTGCTCAGTGTGTTGGCTCATGCTCTGGTGATTGGCATACTCATTTATACCTATCAACATACCGACGTAGAAACCACTGGTAGCATCGAAACCGTCATGGTGTCACCTGAACAGCTGGCTGAAATGCAAGGACAAATATTGGCCAATCGTGCAGCAGCGGCCAGTGCGATACAGACCAAAAGTGATGCAACCAGTACCCCACAGACAGAAACCTTTGATGGTGGCGCTAGCACTCAAGCCCCAAGCCAGCCAAATTCTCAGCGCGAGCCTGTCTTTACGCGCACTGAAGATCCTACCAACCGCACCATGCTAATGAGCGAAGAGCAGCATCAGCGCGTGCTTGAGCAAAACCAAGAATATGAGCGCCGTATGGCTGAGTGGGCCGCACAACTAGATGAGTCAGTGACAAAAGAGCATGAGCAAGTCGAACAAGACAAAAAAGAGCAGCGCATAGAAGAACAAAAAAAACTGGGAGATTTTCGTAGTAAACAAAATACTCAGCCTAGGATTACGCGCCCTACTGAAAATGATCGCAATATAGAAATCAATACTGGCAGCGCCGGTAAAACCTTTAGTCTATCAGATGGACAGTCCACCATTTCTGGTGATATAGCAACGTCTAGCCCTACCAAAGGCAGCAGCCAATCTGCCTCAAGTGGTAATCGCGGTGCAAGTAACAGCGAAATCATCCGCTTAATCAAACGCAACTATCATCCGCCTACCGCAGCGAGAGGCTCAACTCAGAGTGCCACGCTCACCATCACCGTCAACGCTAGCGGAAATATAGTCAATGTGTCGGCGTCAGGGCCTGACAGTGCCGTCAATGATGCAGCCAAACAAGCCGTATTAAACACGGGCAAACTACCAATCGACACTGATGACCCGAAATACCCCACCTTTACCATACAGTTTAAGGGCAGCAATTAATCAGTTGCTCACATCTTATATTATTGATAACGTTACATTAAGTGGCTTGTACCGCAAAATATCCTGTCTTATCTTAATGATTCGCTAATCACCTATAAAAATGATAATCACCCTATTTTAGGAGCTCAACCGACTCATGCATACCTATAAGAAACTATTCGCCTCTTTGCTTGCTTCTACCTCGACTCTGCTCATTTCGCCTAGTTTGCTTGCCGCGCCTGTTGTCTTAGAGTTGGATTACGAGATTCCTGTCCAAAAAAATCAAGTCGCTTTTGTGCCATTTGCGGGTGATTCTGTGCTATCGCCGATTGTCTTAAACGATTTGAGTAAAACAGAGCTAAAAATCACCAGTCAGAACTTACCACAGCAGCCGCATAACAGTAGCGAGCTGGCAGGTACGTTGCCGGTATGGCAAAGTATGGGAATTCCTTATTTAGTCGTCGGTAATACTCGCAGCAATCGCGGCAAAATAGTGACCAATTACGAAGTGATTGATGTAAAATCTGGGCGGGTTATTGAGGGCAAGCAAAGCCTAACCGCTGATAACAATAAAGACAGCATGCGTTATGCAGGCCATGTCATCGCTGATAAAGTGTATGAGCTGATTACGGGCGTTCCAGGTGATTTTTCAGGGCGTATTGCTTATATTGAAGAAGTTGGCACTGGAAAAGGGAAAGTATCACGTTTAAAGGTCATGGATGCAGATGGTGAAAACGCCAAAACCATTACTGAAGTAACAGGCTCTATATTCTCACCAACATGGTCGCCAGATGGTAACCGTATCGCTTATTCGGTACAACGTGATCAATCTTATCCAGTCATTTATGTCCAAAATGTGAGTGGCGGTGGAGCCAGAGCGTTAACGCCTTTTGCTGGCAGTAATTTGAGTCCCGCGTTTTCCCCTGATGGCAGCACCATACTGTTCTCAAGCAGCTTTGAAGGCAGCGCCGATATTTATGAGATGAGCGTCAGTGGCGGACAGCCAAGAAGAATCACCAACTGGCCGAGTAGTGAAGTACAGCCAAGTTACGCACCTGACGGCAAATCTTTTGTATTTGTTAGTGATCGCGCAGGATTCAATAAGCCGCAGATTTACCGTTACGAATTTGGTTCAGGTCGTACGTCTAAAGTCTCAAGTAGTGGCTATGCGACCAGTCCACAGTTTAGTAGCGACGGCTCTAAAATTGCCTTTCTAAATGGACGCTCAGCCGCCATCATGAATAGCAACGGCGCCATCACTGCCAATTTGGGCAATACTGGTATCGATGAGGCACCAAGCTTTTCTCCCAATGGTAAGCGCGTGGTATATGCCTCCACCCAAGGCGGCAAAGGTGTGCTAACGATTAAATCACTTAACGGCGGTGAATCATTCGGCAAATCTGGTCAAGGTGTCATCCGCTCACCCGTGTGGTCATCTAGCCCTCAGTAATCTTTTATTTGCCAAAAGCATTCTATTGGGTTGAGTCTCAAAAGGCTGGCACAGGATATTATTAAAAACAGTCTATCAACCTAATGATAAAAAGCAGCCCCAATCACAATAATTGTGATTGGGGCTGCTTTTTTATGACGTATCACTGGACAGCACGCTAATAAGGTGACGGTTAGCACAAAGCTATGGCGCTATCGCAACTGCCTCATTCGAAATCACGCTCCTTCTCCCCTTCCCTGGGTAACAAATGAGTAAACGCGCAGGATCGAAAAAAAACATTGCAATGGTTTGTATTTTGCATATATCCTAAATAGACCTGACTAATTGGTCAGGTTATTACAGTAATAGCCAACAAATATCACACAGGTTTGTGGGCTGTTTCAAACACGGATGTGTGCCCCTATTGTTTAAATCGAACAAACAAGTCAAGAACTGGGTTTAACTTTTACCTACTGATTTATGACATTGTCTGATCTCTACAGTTAAGCGGGTGCTAAGCAGTTACTTTAGGAGGAAACCACCATGAGTGAAAACGATCCAGCAAACACCGATTTACTGTATAGACTGCATGACCGTCCTACCCCCCTTAAAGCCTCTTTAGGTGCGATACAGCATGTACTTGCTGCTTTCGTCGGTATCATTACCCCCTCGCTCATTATAGGCGGCACCTTAGGCTTAGGAGAACATATTCCCTATCTTCTTAGCATGTCGTTAATCGTGTCTGGGGTGGCAACCTTCATCCAAACTCGCAAAGTGGGCCCTGTCGGTTCTGGCTTGATGGCGCTCCAAGGAACTAGCTTTGGCTTTTTAGCCGCGGTGCTTACCGCAGGATTTGTGGTAAAAAACCGAGGCGGTGGTCCTGAGGAAATTTTGTCAGTGATCTTTGGGGTCTCATTTCTCGGTGCATTTGTTGAGATTTTTCTGAGTCAGTTTATTACCAAACTCAAATCCTTTATGAGTCCTATTGTGACTGGTTGCGTTATCGTCACGATTGGTCTGTCTTTGACTAAAGTAGGTCTAACGGATTTGGCGGGTGGATTTGGGGCTGAGGATTTCGGCAGTATACCGAACCTGCTCTTGGGTGGTGGCGTGTTGGCAAGTGTGGTACTTATTAGCATTATCAATAATAAGGTCATTCGTTCTAGCGCTATTTTTATCGGTTTGATGCTCGGTCTGCTCGCAGCTATGTTTATGGGGCGTATCGACTTTTCCTTGGTCGCTGAAGCGGCTTTTTTTACGGTTCCTATCCCCTTTAAGTACGGCTTTGGTTTTGACTGGCAGGCTTTTATTCCGGTTGCCTTTATGTATATCATTACCAGTATTGAAACCTCGGGCGATCTGACTGCAACTTCGATGATTTCAGGTGAACCGATTAAAGGCCCTCTATACGAGAAACGTATTAAAGGTGGTGTGTTGGGAGACGGTGTCAACTCTCTGATTGCGGCGGTGTTTAACACGTTCCCTGTGACCACTTTTAGCCAAAATAACGGTGTAATCCAGATGACTGGGATTGCCAGTCGCTATGTCGGTTTTTATGTCGCTGGTATTTTATGCTTGATGGGACTCTTCCCAATCCTTGGGGCCATTTTTACTCAACTGCCCAAACCTGTCGTTGGCGGGGTCACGCTGCTGATGTTTGCCACGGTCGCAACTGCGGGTATTCGTATCCTATCTACCGTGAACTTCACCCACCGCAATGTCTTAATTATTGCCACTTCGTTGGGGCTAGCGACAGGCATTGCGTTCGTGCCTGACGTGCTCTCACAAACGCCGCAGTTTTTTCAAAACATCTTTGGTTCAGCGGTCACCATGTCAGGGATTGTGGCGATCACACTTGATATGATTCTGCCAAAAAACTACGGTGTCGAGTTTGATACTGCCGCGCAACATGCTGATGACGGCTTAAAGCCGATTCGCGAAGTGGCGTAAGACAGATATCTATTAGTAAAAGAGGTGCGATAGGACCAGTCTACGCACCTCCTCCGCTAATAAACATGGCTTAATTACAGTCACTCAAGGCCACAGCCTCGCAGGATAAACGGCACCAAAAACTCTGATGCCCGCGCTTCATCCTCTGCATCATAAGTCGCCTTATCCATCAAGCCGACAATTTCGATCTCAAACTCTGCATAACGCTGAGTCGTGGCCCAGATCAAAATCAATAACTGTAGTGGGTCGTCAATCGCAATCTTACCTTGTTTGTGCCACTCCCTCATCACTTGCGTTTTATCGTGCACCCACGCTTTCATGGTTGTCGACATAAAATCATGTAAGTGCGGTGCACCGCCAATGACCTCAAGGGCAAACAGTTTATGACGGTTAGGATTCACAAAGGCTTGATGCAATTTGGTCCGCACAAATTTTTCGATGACTGTTTTGGGGTCACTGTCTACCGTCATGGTGACCAAGCCTTCATTCCACTCTTGGATGATAGAGCGCAATACGGCTTTATACAGATTTTTTTTATTTTTAAAGTAGTAATGCACATTGGCTTTGGGTAATCCTGCCCGATCAGCAATCCCTTGCATGGTGGCACCGCGAAAACTTTGGAGGACAAACTCCTCTTCGGCGGCCGCTAAGATAAGCGCTTGATTGTGCGCGCGCGTGGTTTGTTGACTACGATGCGAGGGCGCATCAGTAGAGAGCATGTTGACCTTTTGGTTATTTTGCGTCATAGCGGTAGTGTCTCATTCCAAGTGGCAGGTTCGAAAAAGTAGTCGCTATATTCCTTTGTGTATTCTGATATCAGAGCACAGATTTTGGGAATATAACAAGCTAAATAAAAATATTTATTATAAAACAGTTGACCAATTAGTCAGGTTTTAGCAAAATGGGGGCTGTAGATCACTCACCTTATGACTAAGATGACTCGATCATGTCATTTATACGGCCAAAGTATCAGTGTTTTCTCTGTAAATCTGTTTCATATTGTCAGTCCATTATGAGGTAAACATCAGCAAGCGGAATACAGTCTATACCCTCACGTGATTGACAAGACACATAATATCGTCATTTGACTTTGAGTCGGTCCTAAGACCAAAAACATCAATCCCTTAAACGTCTGTTTCTACCCTTAAGTTTATGCAAATAACCAGGATGTTTAAACCACTATTAAGCAATCACTGTCCGCTACGTGTAGTGGGCTGTCCTAACACAATAAAAGGAAGTCATCGTGAGCTTAACTTTAGCGCAATTTAACACTCTGTCTCAAGAAGAAGCCATCGCACGACTCTTAACCTGCTGTACCAGTAGTAACTGGGCACATCAGCTTGCCTGTGCACGACCCTTTATAGACCAAAATGCGCTATTAATGAAGAGCGACGATATCTGGCATAAGCTACAAACCAATGAGGATGACTTACTAGAAGCCTTTGACGGCCATCCACAAATCGGTAATGTCGCCTCTTTAAAAGAAAAGTATCGCAACACGCAAAGTAGCGCAGCACATGAGCAATCAGGCGCTAACAATGCCGAGGATGACGTACTCGAAGCGCTCGCACAAGGCAATCAAGACTATCTGGATAAATTTGGTTTTATCTTTATTGTCTTTGCGACGGGTAAAAGCGCCCAGCAAATGCTTGATCTGCTACTAGCGCGTCTGCCTAATGATCGTACCACCGAACTTACCAATGCCGCCGCTGAACAAAATAAAATCACACGTTTGCGTTTAAACAAGCTCTTTGGCACCGCTTAGATGGCTAAGCGAATTTCGCTAAAGCGTGTCATCGTGTCTTTTACAGTGGCCCATTTATAAAATACGCTCGCAATATCACTCTATTTACGTTTCTACTAAATACAAAGGAAGTTTTATGTCTGCCACCCTATCATCGCATATTTTAGACACTCATCTTGGTAAGCCTGCCGCTGGTATCGCTGTTACCTTACACCGCGTACATGGCAGCGGCGTCACGCTTTTGGCCCATGGTACGACCAACGCCGATGGACGCGTCACACCAGACAGTTGGCAGTTTGACACCGCCATCGATAGCACTGAGTGTCAGCTAAACATCGGACGCTATACCGTGACGTTTGATACCCTGTCTTATTTTGATACCCAGCAGCTGACAGCATTTTACCCGCAAGTTGTGATCGACTTTATGGTAAACGATGCCAGTCACTACCACGTACCACTACTACTCAGCGCGCACGGTTATAGCACCTATCGCGGTTCATAGTCTGCTTACTTATCGTCTGAGGTGTATCTTATCTATCGTTAATGTTAAACATATGCCTATATATTTTCTGGCATCATTATCACACCTCATTCCCTTGTATCAAGACATTTTATTAAGACACCATCATATTAAAGGACACTTATGGGCGCCTATCTTCTCGAATGGTTGAGTTTATTTTTCCGCTGGTTTCATGTTATCGCTGGGGTGGCATGGATTGGCGCTTCTTTTTATTTTGTGTGGCTTGATCTCAGTCTACGTAAGCCGCCGCAGTGGAAAACAGATAAAGGGATTTCTGGGGATCTTTGGGCGGTGCATGGGGGTGGTTTTTATGAGATTGCCAAGTACAAGCTCGAACCAGAAGAGATGCCAAAGACGCTACACTGGTTTAAATGGGAAGCATATACCACGTGGCTGACTGGGGCGGCGATGATGTCTATCGTTTATTATGCCAATGCCACTGCCTACCTGATCGATCCAAGCAAAATTGCCTTTACCGATGTTGGTGCCATTGCGACAAGCTTACTGTTTTTATTCGGCAGTTACTTTATTTATGAAGTCATTGTACGTAGTCATTTAGGTAAAAACGCATTAATTTTTAGCACCCTTATTTTTATCTTACTGGTCATCGCAAGCTGGGGCTCTTACCAGCTCTTCAGTGATCGCGCTTCCTTTATTCACATTGGGGCGATTTTGGGTACGGTGATGGTCGGCAATGTGTTCTTTGGTATCATGCCAGCGCAGCGCGCGCTCGTTGATTGTGTCCAGCGCGGCGAAAAGCCCGGTAAAGAAGTGGCTGAACTGGCATTACAAGCTAAAAACCGCTCACTGATGAATAACTACTTTACGCTACCGCTCATCTTTACCATGATCAGTAACCACTATCCAATGATGTATGCTCATGAGCAAGGTTGGTTGGTATTGGTCTTCGTCGGTGTCATTACCGCAACCGCCCGCCATTACTTTAATCAAAAACATTTGGGGCATAAAAAACCGCGCTACTTAGTCATTCCGGCGATACTGACGGTATTGTTGATTATCTGGATGCGCCCCGAGCCAATTGAGCCAGCCCCTGTCACGCCTGCTACGGCCTCAGTAGTGCCTACGGCCAACAATAGCACCCCACCAGCGACAAGCGCTGTTACTGACACAAACGCTGATACTGATGCGACTGTTAGTACTAGTACCACCACTACTGCAGCAGTACCAGTAAGCGCTTCGGCAGATGACGCTATGATGAATGTTGTGCATACGCGCTGTAGTACTTGTCATGCGGCTCAGCCAACCCAACAAGGCTTTGCGGCGCCTCCAGCAGGTATTATTTTACAATCGCCAAATGATCTAAAAACCCATAAAGCGAAAATAGTGACTGCCGTACAAACCGGCTATATGCCGCTTGGCAATATCACGCAGTTAACCGATGCAGAGCGCCAGCAGCTCGTGGCATATGTATCGGCACTTTGACTGGCAAACCAACACAGCGTTGTTTTTGATCAGCAGCGCTTATATAAGTAGACCATTTACAAAGATTTGAGTAGCAAAGAAAACATGTGCAAGTACGCCACTGAGTAGGCTGAGCGAGTCTCACAAAGCGAATCATATTTTTTGAGATTGATATGGTCAATATTGAATAAAATGGATACACGATACTATGCTGCGTGACTGGTACAAATTTTTCTGGCTTGCTGTGCCTACGCCGCTCGATGCTACAAAAAATTTACCCCAGCCCCGCGGTATCTTTCTTATGTTAATTTGACTATACAATGACTGCTTTAAGCGATATAGGAACCCTAATAATGACCCAAAAAATTACGAGTGATTTTGATCACAGTACGTATCCCCGCGACCTAAAAGGCTACGCTGACAACCCACCAAAAGCCAACTGGCCAGGTGGCGCAAAAATCGCGGTACAGTTTGTATTAAACATTGAAGAAGGCGCGGAAAACAGCGTGATTCATGGCGATGGTCAGTCAGAACGCTTTTTGTCTGACATCTTAGGCACACCAGAATTTAACAATCGGCATCAGTCTATCGAGTCTGCGTTTGAATATGGTAGCCGTGTCGGTGTTTGGCGCGTACTAGATGTGTTTAAAGAATACGGCTTACCAATCACCACTTTCACCTGTGCAGCAGCGGCCGAAAAGACACCACATATTATCGAGCGGGTGTTAGAAGATGGCCATGAGATCGCAAGTCATGGTCTGCGCTGGATCACTTACCAGTACATGTACCGCGAGACTGAGCGTGAGCACATTCGCTGTGCCACCAAAATATTTGAGCGTATGCTGGGCGGGCAGCCACTCGGCTGGTATACAGGTCGTGATAGTCCAAACACCCGCGAGTTAGTCGCTGAACAAGGTGGTTATATCTACGACTCTGACTCGTATGGGGACGAGCTGCCTTACTGGCTTGATGTCAAAGTTCAAGATGGCAACACGATCACCCGTAAGCCGCATTTGGTGATCCCTTATAGTTTAGAGACCAATGACATGCGTTTTTCGTCCAGTCCAGGCTTTACCCATGCTGAACCGTTTTATCAGTATCTCAAAGACAGCTTTGATACCTTATATGAAGAAGGCGCGCACACGCCTAAGATGCTCACCATCGGTCTGCATTGCCGTATTATTGGTCGTGCTGGACGTATCAAAGCGCTAAAACAATTCTTGCAATACATCACCAGCAAGCCTGACGTGTGGATATGTCGCCGTGATGACATCGCCAAGCATTGGTATGACAACCACCCTGCTACGCCCGACAATACCGCCAACTGGATGTAGTCCCACATTTGTCATACTAGCCGCACACTATCAATAAATCCCATTACCAAATAACAGGAATCATTATGAGTCAAAGTACCTTAGAAGTTGGACAGATCATCTCCGCCAATAATTTGCCTGATACCTTGCCTACATTTACCAAAAAATCAAACGTTGCGGACAGTCGTTTGGGGGCAAAATCATTATTTGCCACCGATGATTTCTTTGCAGATAAAAGCCGTATCTTAAACCCGGACGCGCCTGTATTTATGGTAGGCAAGTTCGATGACAATGGTAAATGGATGGACGGCTGGGAGACGCGTCGCAAGCGCTATCTGGGTTATGATTACTTAGTTATTCAACTTGCCCGCCCGACCAAAATTGCAGGTCTTGACATTGACACCAGTCACTTTACGGGTAACTTCCCCTCCTCAGCCAGTATCGATGTGTTGTACGCGCCAGAACTCCTACAGCAAGATGATGCTGAACTTACCAGTTTGAACAAAGAAGACTGGGATAGTAAAGACTGGCAAGCGCTTGTTGATATGACACCCCTAAAAGGTCATAACCATGAGTTTATCGAGATCCATAACGACCAAACCGTGACACACCTGCGTTTGAATATTTATCCAGATGGCGGCGTTGCCCGTCTGCGCGTCTATGGCGATATCCAGCTTGATGCCAGTCTTAACCAACAAGGTGAGACGATCGATTTGGCAGGCGCTTTAAACGGTGGCCGTGCCATCGCCAGTAATGATGCGCACTTTGGTGCGGCAAGCAACTTATTGTTACCGACCAAAGCCCCTAATATGGGTGATGGCTGGGAGACTCGTCGTCGCCGTGAGCCCGGTAACGACTGGTGCATTATTGCCTTAGGTCAAGCGGGTGTGGTTGACGCCATCGAGATAGATACCGCGCATTTCAAAGGCAACTATCCTGATAAAGTCTCGATCCAAGCCGTCTACGCACCAAACACCCCAGAGCAAACCTTAGTCACCCAAAGCATGTTTTGGGAGACCTTGCTTGAGCCGCAAAAAACCAACGCCAACGATATCCACAGCTTTGGCAAAGATCAGCTCAAGCTTGACCAACCCATCACTCATATTCGGGTCAACATCTTCCCTGATGGCGGTATCAGCCGCGTGCGCGTTTATGGCAAAGTGAATACCAGTGTTGATACTAATATTGATAGCAAAGAGGCCAAATAATGACTGTCACCCTAACGGCTAAGCCTTTAACCAAAGCAGGCTTTGCCCCATACGGCTCGGTTATTGAACGGTATAGTGCTGATGAGCAAACATCAGACAACTGCTATGAGATCAATAATGGCTATGCCGTTCGCCATCATGCGCTTGCCGCAAGCAAGCTCGATGGAGGCACCGTTGGTATGAGTATCTTTCGAGCCAAAAAACGTGAGAACCCTATTGCGCTCTCAGTGATGGAGTATCATCCATTTGGGACGCAAGCATTTGTATCGATGGAAGGTCAAGATTATATCGTGGTCGTCGCTAAGGCTGGCGCGTCGCCACAGTCGCCTGATGATCTAGCGGTGTTTTATGCCAAGTCTCATCAAGGCGTACAGTACGATGCCAATGTCTGGCATCACCCGCTATTGGCCCTTGGCCGTGACAGCGATTTTTTGGTGATTGATCGTATCAATGGCGATGGCAACAATTGCCATGAAGTAGATATCACTGACTGGCAGGTGTTTATCGAATTAGAAGACGAACACAGCTAAGCGATCGTTAAGCACAGTTCAATAAGCATAGTCCAAACCGATAAAAGCCCCGTTTATATTTATCATAAACGGGGCTTTTCGTTGCGAGTATTTTTCACTAGTTTATAAAGCGTTAGATTTTTGGTAGCGACTCACGCCCGCGACCACTGTCTGCTCAATCACTCTATCATCACCCAACATCATCAGCACAAATAGCTGCTCTTCGAGCGTGTTGGTCTGTGCCATACGCCGTTCCAGTAATGCCGTTGCCCCTGGATTAATCACGACAAAATCCGCTTCTTTACTGGGCATAAAGTTGCCGATCTTTTTGTCCAATAAGAGCGACTGGGCATTGCCCAAAGTAATTTGATACAGTCCTTGATGCGCGGACAGTGGGTTGCTTTGTAATTGTTGAACTTTATACGCCTCTGATAAGGTAGTCAGCATCGACAGACTCGTTCCCGCCCCCACATCAGTGGCAATGCTCACACCTGTATAACTTAACGTTTTAGGTAAATCGAACAGACCGCTACCCAAAAACAGATTGGACGTGGGACAATGCGCTATTTGTGTGCCAGTGTCACGCAGACGCTCGTACTCAGATGTCTCAAGGTAGATACCATGGGCCAACATTGTGCGGCGACCCAGTAAACCCATATCATCGTAGACATCCAAATAGCCTTTATGATTGGGATAAAGGGTTTGCACAAAAACCACTTCATCACGGTTTTCGGCCAGATGCGTCTGTAAGTAGACACTGTCATAACTGGCATACAAATCACCCGCCATACGTAGCTGTTTGGGCGTCGACGTGATCGCAAATCGCGGGGTAATCGCTACATGCTGACGTCCGCGTTCATGCCAGTTATCAATGATATCTTGGGTGTCTCGAATACTTTGCTCGGCAGGAACACACAGCGGCGCAGGCGCGTTTTGATCCATCAGGACATTGCCTGTGATCATACGCGTATTAAGCCTATGACTTTCCGTAAAAAAGGCCTCCGCTGATAAAGGATGACTGGTAGAAAACACCATGGCGCTCGTCGTACCATTGGCCAGCAGCTGGTTTAAAAAGAACTGAGCCGTATCGTGCGCCACTTTTGGATCACCAAAATTGGCTTCGGTAACAAAGGTATAGTTATTGAGCCAGTCAAGCAACTGCTCACCGTATGCGGCAATCATGTCTATCTGCGGATAATGCACATGGGTATCGATAAAACCTGGCATGATCAGCTTATCACGGTGGTCATGTATTTTTACCGGTTCTCGGCCTTCTTGAGCTGCTGTATCAGCGTAATCCGCTAACATGGCTTGACGGCTGCCATAATCCACGATACAACCCGTCGCGTCATCCACAACCAACGCACCATCAGCGATATACTCAGGACAAATGCGCACGCCCTCGATAACAGGGAGTAACTCTGTGTCTGTAATGACTGTCGGCGTTTTGAGAGGATCAGGCGCATTGCCATCAGGTACAGTGCGTAGAGTAAGATCACTTTCAGTCAGATAGTGTAGCAGTCGAGCTTGATAAATGTGTAAGGTCATTCGTGTGTCTCACATGGCTGAATGATACTGAGCGCTTCAATTAAAGGTGATAAGATTGTACTTAGTGAGTAGCAAATTCAAGTTCAGAGGCTAGCCTGATGATACTGTTGTAAAAGCTGTGCAACGATTGAAACCGCAACAGCCATAGGCTCTTTACCCCCAACCTGCAACCCAACTGGCATGACTAACTGATCCACTATTTTTTCACTATAACCACGCTGGATCAGACGATCTCTAAAACGCTTGGCTTTGGTTGCCGAGCCAATACAGCCGATGTAAGGCATCGAAATGGATGAGCAGCTACTGTCCGTTAAATCACGGTCTAGTGAGGGGCTGTTAGCGACCACGGTATCTAGTGCTGTCCGCACCAGCTCAAAATCGACACTATGATCATGAGTCATAATCAGAATAAACCGCTGACCGCCTTGCTCGATAAATGGGCGCACAAAATCAGTAGGTTCATCATCGATATGGGGACGAATGTGCGCTGGCAATTGGTAAAGCACTGATTGATTTTCTGCTGCTTGCGCCTGTCCATTTTTATGAATAGCGGCGGTTTGGCTAGCGGTACTGGTGCTGATTTTATTGATCAAATAACGCTCAAACATCTCTGGACGACTGTCCACCCAGTCCACCTGACAAGGCAGCTCAGCGAGGACAGTCATTAGCGCAGCAGCCACATGTCCTGCCCCAAAGACCAGAATCGACATCGGCGGCGTCACATTAAAACACTCAAACATCACCGTGACACTGCCCCCACAGCATTGTGCGAGCTTTGCTCCCAGTGGATAGTGCTTGGTGTAAACAGCATCGCGGCGCACAGCTTTAGCAGGCTCTGTAGGCCCCTTGCAGCTTATCTCAGCACCTTTGAGCTTTATCTCTTTTGATACTGTTTCGGCCATCTCGCCGTTCAAAAGTTGCCGCGCGGTGGTAACTACGTCGTGTTCCAAACCGCCGCCGCCGAGCGTGTCCACAATACTACGCTGCGTGACGATCATTTTTGCCTGCAGCGCTCGGGGGGCCGACCCATTCACTGCTACGATCGTTGCCAAAACGTGGGCAATGCCTTGCTGCTGATATTTCGCCAAACCGTCATACCAGACGACTGGTGTTGCTAACGACTCATTCACTGTGCGCAGGCCCTCTTGCCCCTGCTACATTTGGATGCTCTATCGCCTCAGGCTGATCATCCACTTGCCTGCCCTCGACCTCCGCTGGATCGATGTCTTTGGCATGACGCACGTCTTGCGGCATCGCCTTATCATTATAAAGATCGCTGTTTTCTTCCGCACCCTTGATTAGACTCAAAACCGTATCGGTGTCTACTTCAGCATCCACTTCCCAAGGGGTGCCCTGCATACGCATGACTGACTTCAGTACGGCTTCTGGTGTCGCAGGCATGGTCAGCTCTGGGTTTTTCTGATAATCACCAAGACTGGCAACGGCATTATTGATAGCGCACCAAACGCTTGCGGCCAACATAAATGGCGGCTCACCCACCGCTTTAGAGTTATAAATCGTCTGCTCGCTGTTTTTTCGGTCATACAATTTGACACTCCACTGCTTGGGCAAATCATGGGCAGTTGGAATTTTGTAGTTGGCAGGACTGTTAGATGCAAGCTTCCCTGTACTATCCCAAATCAGCTCTTCAGCGGTCAGCCAGCCCATTCCCTGAACGAAGCCACCTTCAATCTGCCCAATATCAATAGCAGGGTTGATCGACTGCCCAGCGTCATGCAGTACATCACAGCGCAAAACTTGATACTCGCCTGTCAAGGTATCAATCTCAACCTCAGCGCAGGCTGCGCCCAATGCAAAATAAAAGAAAGGACGACCCCATGCTTTAGAGCGATCATAAAATATCTTGGGCGTTTTATAGTAGCCGGTAGACGACAAGCTAATCCGGTTTTGATACGCCAGCTGGATCATTTCAGCAAAAGTGAGTGTCTCTTTGTCACCGATATAGACATGATTTTGCTCAAACCGAATGGCTTCTTGCGCCACTTCAAAGTGCTCAGCCGCAAACTCAACGATACGCGCCTTAATACTCAGACAAGCATTTTGTGCCGCTTTACCATTAATATCTGTACCTGATGAGGCCGCAGTTGGTGAGGTGTTCGGCACTTTGTCCGTACGCGTCGCTGATACTTTAACGGTATCTAAGTCCACATCAAACTCATTGGCAACGATCTGGGCAATTTTGATATATAGCCCTTGTCCCATCTCTGTCCCGCCGTGATTGAGGTGGATACTGCCATCGGTATAAATATGTACCAGCGCGCCTGCCTGATTGAGGGTCTGCACGGTAAATGAGATACCAAACTTCACTGGCGTCAGAGCGATACCAAGGCGTTTGTCGCTACCTTCAGCGGCGGCTTGTTGATTGGCTTTTATGATTTGCTGACGGCGTGTCTCATAATCACTGTCTTTGGCAAGCTTGCTCATAATGGTGGCCAGATCAAAATGCTCAATTGTCTGCCCATAGTGAGTGCTTTGACCATTTTGATATAGGTTTGCCAAGCGCACTTGCAGCGGATCTTGTCCCAACGTATAGGCAATATGATCCATCATATATTCAGCCGTCATCAACCCTTGTGGCCCACCAAATCCTCGATAAGCAGTGTTAGATACCGTATGTGTCTTACAACGATGCCCTGCCACATGAGCCGCAGGATAATAGTAGGCATTATCACAGTGGAACATCGCTCTATCGACGATGGCATCGGACAAATCCGGTGAGTAGCCACACAGTCCAGCCAATTGCATGTCGACGCCTAGTATACGACCAGACTCATCTAAGCCGACTTCATAGCGATTAGCAAACTCATGGCGCTTACCGGTCACGACCATGTCATCTTGCCGATCTAAACGCATGCTGACTGGCACATTGTGACGTTTAGCGACGATACCGCACAGACACGCCCACGCAGCAGCTTGCGTCTCCTTACCACCAAAACCGCCACCCATACGGCGCACGACTGTATTGACCGCGTGGAACGGCAAATCCGTCACTTCAGCGACGAGTTGCTGTACTTCACTCGGATGCTGTGAAGACGTATATACCTCTAGTCCACCATCATCACAAGGCACCACATAAGACACTTGTCCTTCTAGGTAAAAGTGCTCTTGCCCGCGCATATGAATATGACCTTCAATACGAACTGGCGCGTTCTCAAGTGCAGTCGCTGCATCACCGCGCTTCATAAAATGACTCGGGCGCACGTACAGCTCTTGCTCTAATGCCTTATCAATACTCAGCACCGCTGGTAGTGGCTCATACTCTACCACCGCTTTCAGAGCTGCTTTTTTGGCAGCGCGATGACTGGTTGCCACCACCACAAATAGCGTCTGACCCACGTATTCTGTGAGTTCATCCACCATCAGTGGCTCACCATCAAACACCGCACCAATGTCTGTCTGTGCCGGTAAATCTTTGAAGCTTAAGACATCCACGACGCCATCAGCGTCTCTGACAGCGCTTAAATCCATATTCAATACACGGGCATGGGCATGATTACTTTTACCCACTGCCAGATGCAGAGTGCCTTGTGGTTTTGCGATATCATCCACATAGGTCGCTGTCCCCATCACATGGCTGATCGCACTGTCATGCTTGGCTGAGGTGCCAATTTTGTTTTTTGGCGGACGTACACGGCGGATACTGTAACTGTCAAATAAGGATGAATGGTGGCTCATAGCAAATCTCTTCTATTAGTACGCTTTTATGAATGCTGCTGTTTATTTTGGCAAATATCACTACTAGATTGCTCTGGCCATCAAACGCTCTCAGCCTGTAATTCTTTTACCAATTGCTTGCCGCACTTTACCAACAGCCGCTGTACCACATGGGTGCGATACTCCCGGCTGGCTCTGACATCAGTCATTGGTGTCACATCGGCGGATAACACTTGTGCTGCCTTCTCAAAACTCGCAACTTCGGTAGCTTGACCAATAAGCGCTTGCTGACACTTTGTGGCCAACAGAGGTATTGCCGCCATGCCGCCTAAACCCAGCTTTGCGTTTTCAATAGACGTGCCATCTGCTGACACATCGATTCGTGCAGCCAGCAAACACGCCGAGATATCATCTTCATAACGTTTGCTAATTTTATGAATAAATAAGTGCTGGTTGTCCTGCATCAGGGGAAGATGGATAGCGACAACGTAACTGCCTGCTTGCAGCTTGGTCTTTTTATAATCTAAGAAAAACTCTGATAACGGTATGATCTCATCCGTATAAAGCGCGTTACTCTTATTGGCTTCACTACCTGTCTTGGCTTCACCGCCTGAGTTTTCGCGATTAAGCGCGCAATGACGCAAATGAATGGACGCATCCAACGCCAATAAAATCGGTGGCAAATCCCCAATCGGCGAGGCGTTGGCTACATTACCACCAATGGTGCCCATATTACGAATTTGCGGTGAGGCAATACGCTCAAACAGTTGAGCAAAGACCGGAAAATACTGCTCAAGCACAGGTTGCATCTGCTGGTAACTCATACCAGCGCCTATCACCAATGATTGGCGTTTGGCTTGATGATTACTCGATTTATCACTATTTGAGTCAGACAGCGTCCAAGATTTTAGAGCCTTAACCCCTGAGAGCTGAATGATGACATCATGATCGACCAAGTGCTGTGTGACACTCAATCCTAAGTCTGTACCACCTGCCCAAATAGTTGCCTGAGGATTGGCAGCTAACAGCGCATCAAGCTCATCTAAGGTTTTTGGGATATATAACTGCCTTACAGCATCAATCAGGGCAGGTTCAACAGTCATAGATGCGCCATCGTTTAACGCAGCTGCCACTGGCGCCTCTTTAGATACTGCTGACTCTTTTGTACTTGCCATGACATCTGTCGCTAGAGTGCTGGTTAAGTCTTTCACCGCTGACTGCTCGGCCTCTCTTTGCTGACCAATATCGCTCATCAATAGGCCTGCTTCGATAATAGGCCGGTACCCTGTGCAGCGACATAGATTGCCAGATATCGAGGCAACCACCTTCTCATAGCTCAGTTGGTTGGCTGTGGCGCTCTGGCCCCCCACCTCTTGATTTTTCTGCATACGATTGTTTTCGTAGACACAAGCAAGCGACATCACAAACCCAGGCGTACAAAAACCGCACTGCGACCCATGACACTCCACCATGGCTTGCTGCGCTGGATGCAGCCACGCACGTTCTGGATGATGCTCAGGATTGTCCGCCAAATAAGACGCTGTCATAAGATGGTGACCATCCATGAGCGACACCAAAGTGATGCAAGAATTGATGGTATAAAACGGTTCGGCATTACCTTGCGGCTGACCTGCCACAGGTAGGCGCTGCACCATGACCGTACACGCCCCGCAGTCGCCACTACCGCAGCCTTCCTTGGTATCCGTTTGGCCTTCATGCAATCGTAGATACTCAAGCACCGTCGTATTAGGGTTAAGCTGGGTTAGCTCATGGCGTTTCCCATTCAAATAAAAACTAATCATAGCAAGACTCGGCTAAAATAAAATAATAAATATAAGCATAAGGCTTAAGGACGTGAACGGCTGGCATACTAAAATCAAGTGCTTGACTTGTATCACATGGCAATCATTTAGACAGCGCTTCTTAGCGATCGATACGAACCCACATACTGAGCACGCTGATGACTACAATACTCTATTATGTTAGATAAAGAAGGTTATTACACACCATGATCCATCAAACTTAAAAATATAAAGACATCCCTTTTCTCTTGAAAGCGTGGCATTAAAGGTAGCGGCAATTGTGTGTCAGTCTCGATAGAAAACTGACACCAGATGATACTTGACTATTTGGTCAGCTTTCAACATATTATCACTATTCTTATTTAGAATACAACCCATTCGCACGTCCGTAAAAACTCTGGACAGGGGCTTGTATTTTGGATGATACAGAGGGTTAGTAAAACGTAGAGAGGGTTTACGAACAGAAAAACCCCTACTATCATAAATAGATCATTTTCTTTAAAAGTAAAAGTTCCGCATACATCGCTTCTAACCGTTCCAAAAATCTTACTCAAACCTAACTAATATTAACTATTAGCCAGATTTGACGTTTTCTTTCTACTTCACTGTCACGCGCTACTTCTCGTTTGAGACTTAGACTGACCACGACTCCACAGACTTTTTTAATTGGCGATGGAACTCACCGTCCAATAAAACGCGGTTATGCGGCTGTTAAGATGACAGTCGCGTTATTTAAAATATTGATGCTGGCGTTGAGGTCGCGGTCATGTTTTGTCTGACAGCTAGGACAGATCCAGTCGCGCATCTTCAACGTCAGCTCATCTTTACCAAGGATATGATTGCAGTTTGTACAGGTCTTGGAGCTGGGATAGAAGCGCCCAACTGACTTTACCGTCTTGCCTTGCTCATTGGCTTTGTAGATAAGCTGTCGCTTAAATTCAAAGAAACCCAAATCACTGATCGCCCGTGACAATCTGCGGTTCTTGACCATACCTTTGACGTTTAAATCCTCAATTGCCATCACATCGAACGCTTTAACCAAATCAGAGGTTATTTTATGCAAAGAATCTTGCCTAATGCATCTGATCTTGTAGTGCAAACGAGAGAGCTTGGTTTTCGCTTTTTCTCTGTTTTTACTACCTTTCTTCTTGCGACTGAGCGCTTTGTTTAGCGTTCTTAGTTTTTTAAGGTTTGCTTTTAGTGGCTTTGGTGCTTTGATTTTAGTGCCGTCTGATAAAACCAATAAATCAGTAATACCAAGGTCTATACCTGCGATTTTTCCAGTTCTAACCACTTTTTTAATCGTATCGTCAATCTCAACGGCCACACTGACAAACCACTTACCGCCCCGCTTGGAGATGGTGGCTGACATAATCTTACCGTCAAAACGTAGCGGCTCTTTCATACGAACCCAGCCTAGATTGGGTATGCGAATGGACTTACCTTTGATAGCGAATTGGTCATTAGACAGACTAAATTTATCGTCACGCCCTTTCTTACGAGCCGTTGGGTATTTCGTGAGGCCTTTAAAGAAGTTGTTATAAGCATCACCCAGCTGCATGATTGCTGCTTGCGGAGCGCATTTGGTGACTTCCAGCATATAAGGAAATAATTCACGCTTAATAGCATTCAATTCGCGTCTGAGCTTCGCTTGTGAAGGTTTATTTAGCTTTTTGGTATCAATCTCAATACCAGTCGCCAAACACGCCTCACGGTACGCCTTGTCAAGCGCATACTGCCGTTGCCACTCGTACAAAGCCCAGTTGTAGGCTTTTCTCGCCACGCCGCAAGCACGAGCAAAGTGATTTGCTTGTACGTTGTTGGGTTTGAGTTCGATGATATGACCACGGATCATAATGCTTTTTTAACTTCTTTTGGTTGATAGATGAATTGCTTATTTTAATTATAAATAATTAAGATTAGATAGGTTTTAGGTAACTGTTTAATAACCCTCTGCTACTGAGAGGTTTTTATATATAATGGTTCAAAACCCACTTTATTCCTTACCGTGATCGTGTTTGCTCATACGCAATAGCCACTATATTGGGTCAAACTGCCTTCTGAGACACCATTATGAAATCGTTAACCGTTATCTGTTTAGCTACCACAACCATGCTATTTACAGGCTGTCAATCATTTCAATTCGTTGAAAGTCCCATTCCTGTCAAAAATCTCCCTGCTACCACCATCGTGGTTCAAAGTGGCACTCCATAAAATAAGAAAAACAAAAAAGGCAGATATCGGTTTGATATCTGCCCTCTAACTTCTATAAAACATTGTTAATGACTTAATAACAGCAACTGAATCATAGGCTACGTTAGCTTTTTGAAGCGGCTGGCTGATGCTTAATAATGGTTTTGGCCAAATGATCACCAAACCAAATGGCCGTATCGATATCACCAGACCCAGGTGTTTCTTCAGGTGGCCCATCAAGTGACTGGGTCATTAAGCCCAAAAAGCTAGATAGACGGTTCAAATCATGTTCCTCATGACCTGTTGGCATCAGTGGTAAGCCAATCCAGTTCATGCCATGCTGCATAGCATATAGAGCAATCTGCTGTAATACCGCCAGTTTGTCACCGCTTAATCCACCTGAATTGGCAAAAGCGGCGGCCCACTTACCTTCCCATTTACGGTGATACCAGCGCTTTGAAGTCTCATCCATAAAAGTCTTAAATTCAGCCGTCACGCTACCCATATATACAGCACTGCCGAACACCAACAAATCGGCCTGATCGAGATAGTCCCAATCGACATCATGGACATCCACGGCTTTAGCTTGGGTTTCTGGCAGTTGCTGGTGTGCACCTTTGACTATTGCTTCGGCAACGCGCTTAGTATGACCATAGTTACTGTGGAAAATAACAGCAATCGATACATTGGGCACGTGGTCAGTGGTTGTGGACGTGAAAGACGGCTCGGTAGATTTATTCATACAAACTCTAATAATGGCTATAAATGATGGGATAAAAATAATACAAATGAATGGGCGAAGTCAGTTAGACAGGCTCAGCGTTTGCCTAAAACCTCTACACAACACATCGCATACTCTCATACAGAAGCAGCGCGTGCAATAACCAGCGCCATACGCCCCGTAGCAGGCTGCTGTAAGTGTGTCTGACGCCGATAGGAGTAATAACGGTCATCGGCATAACTACAGTGTATAAGTGACTCATGAGCTAACCTCACACCAGCGCTACTTAACTGATCTGCTGCCAACTTTGGTAAATTCAGCTTAATTTTTTTTGCGGCGCTTGTCGCGTGAATTGTCGCTTTATCAACTGTCTCAGGTAAATGCGGCGCCTTGCTACCATTCTTGCTGACATCATCCGAATGGATAGCATATCGCTGATCAAAACTATCAATGCTCGCTTTAGTCAGTGATGTATTTTCTATGCACCCTTTTAGTAGCTGATCGCGCACCTGAACACCAACTTCATAGTTATCCTGACTAATGCAAACGCCAATCCAAGCCTTGATCTCCCCAGACTCCTTAAAGCGTTTTACCGTTGCTGGAATAATTCCAGCAGCCAGCCCCTGCCAGCCTGCATGAATCGCTGCAATCTGTCCACTCGTAGGTTGATACAAGACAATGGGGACACAGTCCGCTGTCATAATCGCCAGTCCAAGACCTGTCTGTTGACTGATCATCGCATCTGCGGCCACTGGCTGCATACTGAGGGCAGTGGCATCGACATCATGGATTTGCTTACCATGAATCTGATTGACCCAGTGTAAGCGTTTGATAGGTATGTCTTGGAAGCGCTGCGATGATAGGGTGAAAAACTGCTCATTAATGGCAGCCAATAGGCGCATGCGATTGTCCAGCACCTTTGTTGCCTCATCACTAACATGCAACCCTAAGTTCAGCTCACCATAATTGGCGCCATTGTGCGGCTCTAACTGCTGATTTTTTAAGTCAAAATCGCTGGCACTCACAGTCTCAGCATTAGTAAAAGCGGCCGTCTGAAAAACAGCCACATCATCAATTTGCGTGAGCAATGTTATTGGAAGTTTATTTATCATGCCAATTTACCACTTAGTGAGTCGTCTTTGTCTCATTGACAGCTGTCTACTGCTTTTCCTATCCGTGACGAGAGCTTTTACCGTACGGTTAAAAATGGCTATTCGTCATCATAGCCATCGCTAAGCACTGCTATTAATTGCAGCATATCTTCAGGGAGGGGCGTTGTCACTTCAATATCCTCACCTGTCGCCGGATGAACAAAGCCTAGGGTATAAGCGTGCAAGGCTTGACGGGGAAAGTTACTAATCGCTTGACGCTGCGCTTCTGTCAGACCTGCACGCAATTGGCGACGGCCACCATAGACACGGTCACCTACTATCGGATAAGTTACATGACTCAAATGCACACGAATCTGATGGGTACGCCCAGTCTCAAGTCCTACGTCTAATAGACAGTAGTTTTCGTTCAGAGGTGTGACGTTTAATAAATGCGTGACGGCCTCACGTCCTGCCGTCATTACGGTCATTTTGGTACGCTGATTGCGATGTCGACCAATCGGTGCATCAATGCGGCGATGACGTAATAAGCTTGCTGCATCCCCTGCCACCACACACTGGTAATGGCGATAGACTGACTTGTCTTTTAGCTGCTCCATCAGTGCCATTTGAGCCGGCTTGGTTTTACCAATCAGTAGTAGCCCTGAGGTGTCTTTGTCAATACGGTGCACCAGCCCTGCACGCGGCAAATGATGCTGCTGTGGATAGTGATACAGTAACGCATTGACCAAGGTGCCCGTCTGATTACCAGCGCCAGGATGTACGACCATACCAACAGGTTTATTAATCACCAATACATCATCATCTTCATAGACGACGTCGATATCTATATCTTCTGGCTGATCTTCGCTATGCTGCTCCAGCGTGGTCGATAGATGCAACACATCGTCTGCCTTGACGCGGACCTTAGGTCTTTGCACACTACCGTTATAGAGTAAACTGCCATCACTGATCCAGCCTTGTAGCTGTACACGCGAAAAGTCTGTAAACACCTGCGACGCTACCTTATCAATACGCAGACCTGACTGATCTTCTGTGACAGTGTGCGTCATATCCACAATCACCGGCACTGCTTGACCGGCTACTGTGGTCTCGTCATCATCGCTATCATCAACGTCTTCATTAATGTCATCGCTACCCTCTTCGAGCACGTCGTCATCATCGAGCACCTCATCTTGCCTTTGCTCATCAAGCGCTGTCTGATTATCGTCAGGTAACTCACTATTCTTTAAAACATCATTTGGCATTGGTGACTCTTGTGCTGATGAATCAATATCTAACGATTGATTCGGTGGTAAATGGGTAGTTATAGCATTATTATTCATAGCAGATATATACATAACAAAGCCCCTGAAATCGTTTGGTCAGGCAACTTTTGAGAAAATGGTTAAAGAAGCTGTAATCGCAACTTTATAAAAAACAGACTGCCCCTCGCGGATTAATGGCACATGATAAATATAATCGTTGCCAAAAACAGTAGAGCCAGTCCTGCAATAGTGTACCATGCTGAGCGCTTAAGCCCTATAGAAGCTGTGTGTTATCTGTCATTTTTTGATGATAACGTCATGTCTCAAACAATCATGGCCAAAATGGCTAACTCTCTAAAATATGACATTGCTGTAATTTACTGTATATTTATCAGTGACAATGACATTCGACATCGCTCATGATAGTCGCCCATGTTAAAATACCAAATGCAGACAAGACACGACTATCACGTAGCTTGCAAGCAGTAGTCTGTCGAGGCAAAAAATAGACGAAACAAACGTTATTCTATAAAGTATCGCCATATTTTGCTGTATGCTATGGCATTGTATTTTTAAAACAACTGTATTTTAACGTTAGCTGTGGTGATGTGGTATTGACCCAAGGCCCGAGTAACACGGACGGGGCCAAAACCTCATTAGATAAAAATCACGTTGATGTCGCGTCCGCTTCATGATGAACGTACTCAATAATAGACAGTTAATTGATACCATAAGCATCGTTTTTTATTATTAACCTTTTATATAGCATAGTAGCGCTGCTGCTATTGTGCATCTTGTGTCGGAGAAGAAGTATGCAAGCTGTTGGCAATACGTTTATCAAACTGTCCTCAATAACCCTACTGGCGTTAAGCGTCAATCTAGTGGGTTGTCAGACTTTTAAAAATTTAACCGGCGGTGCAGACGTCGATGCGGTAGAGACGGCCGAAAAGTCAGAGCAAGGTTATTATAACGATGCGATCGCCCAGATTGATAAAGGTCGCTATACCCAAGCCATCGAAGATCTGACCAATCTACGCACTTTCTATCCTACTGGACAATATGCCGAACAGGCGTTGCTTGATATCATGTATGCCCAATATGAAAGTGGTAAATATGAAATGGCAGCGGCCAGCGCTGAGCAGTTCATCAATCTCTACCCTTCTAATCCACAAGTCAGCTATGCCTACTATGTGCGCGGCGTGGCCAATATGCAAGGCTCATCAGAGGGCCTAAAACTGTTTAAGCTAAACCAAGCTGAGCGTGATACAGCGTACTTACGCATTGCCTTTGCAAACTTCCAAGAGCTTATCAACAAATACCCTAATAGCCCTTACACACCAGATGCCGCTCAGCGCATGACCTTTATTTACAATCAGTTTGCTGAAAGTGAGATGAGCGCTGCCAATTGGTATATTGAGCGCGAAGCTTACGTGGCCGCTGTCAATCGTGCCAAATGGGTGTTTCAGTACTATCCACTCAGTGAATCTATTCCTGAAGCCATCGCTGTTCTCGCTTATAGCCATGACAAATTAGGTCTGACGGACTTGGCAAATGAGTACAAAACACTATTACAAATTAACTATCCAAATTGGCTAACCAGTGACGGCCGTGTGAGATTAGAGACCAAACGTGATCGCACTTGGCTTAACAAATTGACTTTTGGTCAGCTTGGCCGCTCAAGTATGCAAGACACCTCAGTCGCAACGGGCGAGTACAATGGTGCCACCAAGACGCAGATGATTCGTAACGTCAACCAATTAAGACTGCCTAGCGACAACACTACCAATGCGCCTGCGGTCAATACCTCGGCTGTACGTAACGCCGGCATCAATGTGGGCTTAGGTCTGCCGGAAGCGTCTACAGAACGAGTCACCAGCCAATCAAGCACTGGCTCTACTGCTCGAGAAGCGACCGTTGATCCGCAAAACATGAATCCTACGCGCCGTACAACGCTACCTGAAACGAATACGGATACAGATGTGGGTGATGAGGACTAGTTAAATCAGATTAAGTGACTTTTTTTGATTTTATACCGTCGATTGCACATCATAAATAATAAGGTCAACGCTCTGTTGGCCTTATTTTTCTGTTTTTACTCTACAATGAATTCAAAGTAAAAGAATGATGTAAAAAAGCACGGTACTGTCTATGCCCCAACATAATTGACCTATGGTAAACTGTTTTTTGTATGAGCATTCCTAATCATATCCTCGAGCAACTAAATAGCCAAGCTGATTTAATCAGCATTATTGGGCGACATACCACGCTTAAACGGGCGGGGAGTGAATTTAAGGGCTGCTGCCCTTTCCATGGGGAAAAATCGCCGTCTTTTTATGTCAATCCACAAAAAAATATCTACCATTGCTTTGGCTGTAGTGTCGGTGGCAACGCCATCAGCTTTTTGCGTGACTATGAAAACTTAACGTTCATCGAGGCGGTCAATGAGCTGTCAAAGCAGACTGGTATTGAGGTACCACAAGAAGAGCGACAAAATGTCAGTTATCAGCGTAGCGCCCCTAAACCCATTGTCCCACCTGTGCCTAGCCCAGCTATAGCTCAAGACAACGTCAATCAAAGCAGTGTCAATCAAGACAAGGTTAATCAAAGCAATATTGACCAAACTCCTCAAGCGTATGCAGACGCCCCTGCCTACAACGATAATGCAAGCTATGGGGAGTATCCACCGCTAGATAACTACGCCTCTGCGCCTTACCCCCCTGATACTTATGATGCAGACTATCAAAGCGGTAGTGACCACCACAGCGATAATGGGTATCCGCCACCATGGCTAACCGACACCAATGGAATGAGTGACCCACATGGTGTGAGTAGCCAGTCTGAAGAAGACGGCAACCTGTATGAGCTATTGGCGCAAATACAGCAGTTTTATCAGCACAATCTCACAACCCACCCTCATGCCAAGCATTATTTTTTATCGCGCGGTATTACCGAGGAGATTTTTGAGACTTTTGGTTTGGGTTATGCACCGTTTGGTTGGCAGCATCTTGAGCATCAGTTTCCGCAAGATATCGCGGGACTAAAGGCACTCGGTTTAGTGCGCCAATCAGAGTCTGGGCGAGACTATGATTTACTGCGTGATCGCGTCATTTTTCCTATTCGAGATAACCAAGGCCGTACTATTGGTTTCGGTGGTCGTGCGCTCGATGACGAGGTAAAGCCCAAATACATCAACTCCTCAGACTCGCCAGTTTTTCATAAGCAGCATGTGCTGTACGGTTATTATGAGTCGCGCCAGCAGCGTGCCGATAGCTGGCTTGTGGTCGAAGGCTATATGGATGTCATCGCCCTTTATCAAGCCGGCGTTTATGGCGCTGTCGCCTCTATGGGTACAGCGATTAATGAAAGTCAGATATCACGGCTATTAACGCTAAACCCTACTTTGACATTGAGTTTCGATGGCGATAGTGCGGGACAAAAAGCCGCTTGGCGTACGCTTGAGGTGGCCCTGCCTGTGCTGGCGGATGATAAAGAATTGCGGTTTTTAACCTTACCCAATAATCATGACCCTGATACTTTTATCAAAAGTCAGGGCGGCGATGCCATGCGCGAGCAAATCGCTAATGCCATGCCGTTGTCCCAGTACATTTTTGCCTATCTAAGTGAGCGTTATGATTTGACCTTGGCAGAAGGCAAAGCCAAGCTGATGTCGCAAGTGCGCGCCTTAACCACCGCCTTACCCAAAGGCAGTAGTTTTCGTTATTTGCTCAACAATGACATTTATCAAAAGCTTGGCGGCAAGCGCAGTCAAAACGTCGAGGCCAAAGATGCACTGTTAGATTTTGACGGTGACATGACCATCAGTCAGCAACTGCAACTTTGTTTTTTATTCCAGCCGCGCGCCCTCACCGAGGACCCGATTGAGTCTATTTGGCGACAGGCAGGTATCCATGATTTACACCTGCCTGCCCATATTAAACAAAAAGCGGCGCCCGATATCCTGCGTCCGCTTGCTTGGGAAGACCTGCAAGACACCGCCTTACTTGACATCGTCAGCACCATCAAACGTTGCCTTAACTATTTGCCAAAAGACGCCAATGCGGCCGCGCATTTTGTCTTATCGAATGTGAAGCCGCTTACCCAACAGATGCTTAGCCGTAGCTGGGGCGGATTTTATAAAACCTTAACGGCAAGAAATGTTTTAAGCTTGGATGAGCTCATTGAAAACTTAGTGATGCAGCTACTTAAACTACATTTGCAAAAAAAGATGCAAGAGCTGATAAAAAATCCCGATCATATTAAGCTGGCGATTGTCCGTAAGCAGTCACAGTTATTAAATGACTGGTTACGCGCCCAGCAAGCCGAGCAGTCAGCACAAATGGTCACCGTTCAATCTTAGGTCTTACGCTTAATTTTTATTTCTCAAACGGTCGCCCTTTAAAAGTGTCAATGCTGCCCCCACTACTAGTGATTATACCCAGTCGTCATGGCCCCATTTAAAAGCGTGCCAAACAGGCAACTGATCGTAAATAAACCGCAAAAAACGGTCGGTAGCTATCACTACCTCGTGCTTGATTACGGTGGTCTGTGTTAAACTGTGTCGCTGTGTATTGACAGCACTGCTTAACGACTGTAAGCAGGCAGCGTTAAGCGTAAGTTTTGGGTGTTATTTTTAAGTATCAGTTTTTAGATCCTATGATTTTTTAGATATTGTTATTTTGAAGACTTTTTAGCTTTTCTAATTTTTAGCTGTTTTTTAGCATTGTTATTGTAGTGTTTTGAGCCTTTATTCATATCAACTCATTTTTGATATTATTGACAACCTCTACGCCCCATTTTGATCAATCGATTGATAAGATCAACGCAGCCAGCAAGCGATAGCGAGTCACAATATAAAAATGTCCGATGCAAGTAAGCGAGTATTTATGAACGATAAGTCAGTTTCTAAGTCCACATCTCAACTGGCCACCTTAATCCAAATGGGTAAAGAGCAAGGGTATCTTACCTATGCTGAGGTGAATGACCAACTGCCCGACTCTATTACCGAAAGCGATCAGATCGAAGATATTGTGCAAATGCTGACGGATGTTGGTATTAAAATCTTTGAATCTGCTCCCGATGCCGATGACATCTTGATGAACGATGATTCAAGTGATGATGACATGGCAGCGGACGAGGCGGCAGCCGTTTTGGCGTCTGTTGAGACTGAGCCGGGTCGCACCACCGATCCTGTCCGTATGTATATGCGTGAAATGGGTACGGTTGACCTACTTACCCGTGAAGGTGAGATCGCCATTGCCAAGCGTATCGAAGAAGGTATTCGTGACGTGCAGCACGCCATGGCCTACTGGCCAGGTACGGTGCAGTTCGTCCTTGATGAGTATCAAAAAGTACAAGAGGGCGAAAAGAAACTTTCTGACGTCATCACAGGCTTTTTAGACCCTGAAACCGAAGAAGACAAGATTGCCGCGCAAGAAGCCAAAGAAGCGGCGAAAGAAGAGCGCGAGCGGATCAAAGAAGAGAAAGAAAACCCGCCTGTGATCAAAGCAAAAGCCAATGCCAAAGCGGCCGTGTTTGACGATGATGACGAAGATGACGACGACGTTGAAGAAGAAGCCGAAGAAGAAACCAGCGGCCTTGATGCAGAAGAAGTGCGTTTGCGTTTAGAAGAAATCGAGAACTTGTTTATCAAAGCCAAACAAGCCTTGCTGGATTATGGCCGTGGTAGCGTACAAGCTGATGACGCTTACGCCCTACTCGCAGAACGCTTTATGATGCTAAAGCTAAACAACCGCTTGTCTGATCAAGTGATGGCCATCATGCATGACGTCTATGACGATGTGCGTAAGCAAGAGCGTCAAATCATGCGTTTGGTCATTCGCCGTGGTCGCATGCCGCGCGAAGAGTTTCGTAAAACCTTCCCAAGTAACGAAACCAACGTTGATTGGCTCATTGAGCGCATCAAGGGTAAGCCCGCTTTTGCTGGTACACTAGAAAAAGTCACCGATGATGTTATTTTGCTACAACGCAGAATTCGTGATTACGAGCAACAGCTCGACATGAAAATCCACGACATGAAAGATGTGGCACGCCGTATGGCGGTTGGTGAAGCAAAAGCTCGCCGCGCGAAAAAAGAAATGGTTGAAGCCAACCTGCGTTTGGTGATCTCTATCGCCAAGAAATATACCAACCGTGGTCTACAGTTCTTGGATCTCATTCAAGAAGGTAACATTGGCCTGATGAAGGCGGTCGATAAGTTTGAATATCGCCGTGGTTATAAGTTCTCAACCTATGCCACGTGGTGGATTCGTCAGGCAATCACCCGCTCTATCGCTGACCAAGCCCGCACTATCCGTATTCCTGTGCATATGATTGAGACCATTAATAAGATAAACCGTGTCTCACGTCAGTTGCTACAAGAAATGGGACGCGAGCCAACCCCTGAGGAATTAGGCGAACGCTTAGAGATGGACGAAGTCAAAGTCCGTAAAGTGTTAAAAATTGCCAAAGAGCCTATCTCAATGGAGACCCCAATCGGTGATGATGAAGACTCACATCTAGGCGATTTTATCGAAGACTCGACTATCTCAAGTCCTGTCGATGATGCAACGTCTGCTGGTCTACGCGAAGCCACGCGTGATGTACTCGGTAACCTCACTGAACGTGAAGCGCGTGTGCTAAAAATGCGCTTTGGTATCGACATGCCAACTGACCACACCCTAGAAGAAGTCGGTAAGCAGTTTGATGTAACGCGTGAGCGTATTCGTCAGATTGAAGCAAAAGCATTGCGTAAATTACGTCATCCTTCACGCTCTGAGCACCTGCGCTCTTTCTTAGAGAATGACTAAATTTATTGGTAAGTTCTAAACCTATATAGTGGGTTTTAAATACTAAACAGTAAACACCATAAGAAAGCTGAGCCTGTCTCAGCTTTCTTATGTCAACGACGCTTCTACTTTTAGACAATTACTTTTAAAATACAGACGTTTTTCACCCATAGTAATCTATAACAAATAGTAGTCGCTAACAAATTGATGGCAGCTTAAGCTTTATAGGTTTTGACTGTCTCTTGGAAACCTACTGTACACTGAACAGCGCATATATGTACCCCATCGCTAGGAAACTGACATGATTGTCCGGCAACAACCCCATCCTTTCAAAATATTTTTCACGTTCCGTGGTTCAATCATTCCAAAAATCTATCCACAAGTTTTGCTGATTACCCTGCTCAGTACTTTAATTACGATTATTCAGCACTGGATTCCCAACTCTTTCCCCTACTATGGTACGGCGACTTTTACCTTATTAGGGATCGCCCTTTCGTTGTTTCTCGGGTTTCGTAACAACGCGAGCTATCAGCGTTGGTGGGAGGCGCGCAGCTTATGGGGACAGCTGGTTTATGAGTGTCGCAGCCTAACCCGCCAAATGCTCTCTTTTATAGATGACGAGTCCGATAATGGACAGCGTACCCAACAACGTATGGTGTACCTGACCATCGCCTTTACACACGCTGTGCGCCATCGCCTTCGTGATACTGAACCTTGGCAAGACATCGAGCGTTTTGTTGACCCAAAGCATCATGCCAGCATGCGCCAATCGCATAACGTACCCAACTATCTGATGCGTATGATGGGTAAAGAGCTTGGAGAGATTCGACGTCAAGGGCTAGTGTCAGATCACATAATCCAGAATATGGACGAGCGCCTGACCTCTATGACGATTGTTTTGGCAGCCTGCGAACGTATTCATAACACGCCGCTGCCTTTTGCTTATATGCTATTGGTGCATCGCACAACCTACCTGTATTGCATCATGTTGCCTTTTGGCTTGGTGGCATCCCTAGGTTGGGCAACGCCTTTGATTTGTGCAGTGATTGCTTATACTTTTTTTGGTTTAGATGCCCTCAGTGAGGAGCTTGAAGAGCCTTTTGGCTTGGCTGCCAATAAACTGCCCCTGACTGCATTGTCACGTACGATCGAAATCAACTTGTTAGAAGCGCTGGGAGAAACGGACATTCCGCCTGATATCGCGCCTATCAATGGCTATTTGCCATGATCGGTTGACTTGATAGGGTTGATCCTAAATAAAAGAAAAGACATCCTCCCATTCTTGTCAACAATCTATTGCCATAGCCCTCACGGCCCTTGAATAATCGCCCATATGCCACTATAAACAGTGAATAAAGTGACTACCCTTAACAAAGACACTCGTCCAGAATTAAGTCCGTCCATTAAAGACTGAGCACGGCAGCGATTCTTAGTTGGGTTAAGACCACTATTTCCATATTTGATATTTTCATAAAAATGAGGCACGCATCATGAGTGATGATCCAAAAGACAACAGCCAAAATCCAGTAAATAAAAAATCGGTCAACGTGACCGAACTGGCTCCCAATGCAAGCGCGTTACGAGGCAAAAAGACCGACATTCAAAACCCTGAGCTTTGGGATTTTCCAATGAACTATCCGCTAAGCATCATTGGTCACGAAGGCGAGCACGACAACTTGCTCAATGAAGTGAAGCTTATCTTGGGCAGTCAGTTCCCAGATTTTGACTTGGCTTCCATCGAAGTCAAACCGTCTAGAACGGGCCGTTTTCACTCAGCACGTGTCAATTTATACCTCACAACCGCCGATCAGGTGAATACGCTTTATGCATCGCTTGATAATGCCAAAACCGTCCGCATGGTGGTTTAAATAAATAATGGTTTTTTAAAATAACCAGCCCCTTTTTCGTCCAAATCGTCACTCGCTAGTAATAACATATGGGTGGCGATTTTTTGTGGTTTGCTGTACAATCTGCGCCCGCATTGTTACTCAGGTGACCTGTGTTATTAGCCAACAATAACCGAGAGAATAAAAACAAATCGTCACGATATTTTTACAAAAAATTTATTATTTGAGTCAATCGCGCCTAACCCTTGTCCCATCGTCCTTTGCCAAAATATGGGCCGTCTACAACCTCGCAGCAACATAGTTTTGGTCTAAAATCAATATAGCATTTTCAAAATTTTCCCGCTATATTGTGCCTACCTACTAACAAACACGCTATATGTAGTACTCAGTGATTTTAATCATTATTATGAGTAGCGGTCGCTTTTTGCCTAAAGAAAATCATCTACCGCAGCAGAACGTACTAGCGTTATAAAGCATGCCTGCCAAGTATGAACCGTGCAGCATCATTATAAGCAATCCAATTAAGAGGACAACATGACACATATTGATAACATCCAAGTGACCAAACGTGACGGACGTTTAGAGCCTATTGATTTAGACAAAATCCACAAGGTGATTGCGTGGGCAGCGGACGGCTTGGATAATGTGTCGGTGTCGCAAGTTGAACTAAAATCGCACATTCAGTTTTATGAAGGCATTAAGACTCGTGATATCCACGAAACCATCATCAAGTCAGCAGCCGATCTGATCTCTGAGACCACGCCTGACTATCAGTATTTGGCCGCGCGTTTGGCTATCTTCCATCTGCGTAAGATTGCTTACAACAGATTCACACCGCCTCATCTTTACGATCACGTCAAAACCCTAACAGATGCTGGCAAATACGATGAGCATATCCTAGCTGACTATAGCCGTGCTGAGTTTGATGAATTAGAAGAGTACCTCGACCACTGGCGCGATATGAATCTTGCCTATGCAGCGGTTGAACAAATGGCGGGTAAATACCTCGTCCAAGATCGCGTGACCAAGACCGTTTATGAGAGTCCGCAGTTCTTATACATGCTCGTTGGTATGTGTCTGTTTGCAGGTTATGACAAGTCAGACCGCTTGTATTACGTCAAACGCTTCTATGATGCGACCTCAGAGTTCAAAATCTCGCTACCAACACCCATCATGTCAGGGGTGCGTACGCCATCACGCCAGTTTAGCTCGTGTGTATTGATCGAATGCGGTGATAGCCTAGACTCCATCAACGCAACCACTAGCGCCATCGTACGCTACGTATCACAGCGTGCGGGTATCGGCATCAACGCAGGTCGCATTCGCGCACTTGGTAGCCCAATCCGTGGCGGCGAAGCGCAGCATACTGGCTGTATCCCCTTCTATAAACTGTTCCAAACGGCCGTGAAATGCTGCTCACAAGGTGGCGTCCGTGGGGGTGCGGCGACTCTGTTCTACCCACTATGGCATTTAGAAGTGGAGTCATTACTGGTACTCAAAAACAACCGCGGCGTTGAAGACAACCGTGTGCGTCATATGGACTACGGTGTCCAGTTAAACAAAACTATGTATACCCGTTTGATTAAAGGTCAAGACATCTCGCTATTTTCACCAGGCGACACACCTGGCCTCTATGATGCGTTCTTTGAAGATCAAGACAAGTTCGAAGAGCTATACACCAAATACGAAAACGACCCGAACGTGCGTAGCCGTCAAATCCCAGCCGCCGACTTGTTCAGCCTAATGATGCAAGAGCGCGCCAGCACGGGCCGTATCTATATCCAAAACGTCGATCATTGCAACACCCATAGCCCATTTGACGCGACCGTTGCGCCGATTCGTCAGTCAAACCTCTGTATGGAAATCGCGCTACCGACCAAGCCGATGGACAACATCAATGATGAATCTGGTGAAATCGCGCTTTGTACGCTATCAGCGGTCAACTTGGGTAAAGTTGAAAACGTCAGCGACATCGAAGAGCCAGCCGAGCTGATCGTCCGTGCGCTTGACGCCCTGCTCGACTATCAAGACTATCCCGTCAAAGCGGCTCAAAACGGTAGTATGCGCCGCCGTACGCTAGGTGTGGGCGTGATTAACTATGCTTATTACTTAGCTAAGAATGGCGCACGCTATTCAGACGACAGCGCGCTTGGTCTAACCCATCAGACGTTTGAAGCATTGCAGTACTATCTCTTGAAAGCATCAAACAAATTGGCAAAAGAGCAAGGCGCGTGCCCTGCATTCAATGAAACCACGTACTCGCAAGGCATCTTGCCAATTGATACGTACAAAGCCGACTTGGATAAAATCTGCCAAGAGCCGCTACATCTCGATTGGGAAACGCTACGTGGCGAGATCACCGAGCACGGTCTACGCAACTCGACCCTAACCGCTTTGATGCCGTCTGAGACCTCAAGTCAGATCGCCAACGCGACCAACGGTATCGAGCCACCACGTGGTCTGGTCTCTATCAAAGCGTCAAAAGATGGCATCTTAAAGCAAGTCGTGCCTGAGATTGACAAGCTAAAAGATCAGTACGAGCTACTGTGGCAAATGCCAAACAATGACGGTTACCTAAAGCTGGTCGCCATCATGCAAAAATTCGTCGATCAAAGTATCTCTGCCAATACTAACTATGATCCCGTTCGTTATGCAGGTGGCCGTGTACCGATGAAGATATTGCTAAAAGATTTACTAAACGCTTATAAAATGGGTGTGAAGACGTTGTACTACCATAACACTCGTGATGGTGCGAACGATGCCCAAGCGGATATGGAAGATGATTGTGCTGGCGGTGCATGTAAGATCTAGGTTTGCAAGAGAAGCTCTTTAAATAGAATTTCTGATGGATGGCGGGTTTGGCTTTTGGGTTGAGCTCGCTGTTTGTTATTCTTATAGCAATGATTTTGACTATCATTAAATAAGGATTTTTTATGTTAGTGAAATATCTAGGCACTACAATTAATGAAAAAAACGAACATACACCCCGTGCTGAATTTCTAGAAAATGGCTTGTTTAGAATGACACAACCTAAATTTCTAAACGATAAAGGTAGTGAAGCGAAGTTTTTTCCATATTTTGACAAGTTTTCGCCTGCTGATATGGCTTATGCTAGAAAGTGTTTCTTTCAATTTAACACTGACTTAAATCCTGAAGAGCCATCAGATGAAGAGCTGATTAACCATTACTTAAAACCTATTGGTAGAACCTACAATCTTGAGGAGTTTCCTACCCTTTTAGGTTTTACAGAGTATGATTCAGTTGAATCATACAACCAAGCGCAACGAGAAGACTTGGAAAAGGCGGTAGAAGGATTTAACAATTTTATTTTAGAAGCTTTGAGCTGCCATATAGGTGTTTTCTCATTATCAAAAAGTGCTAACAATGAGTTGATGTGGACACATTACACCAATGAAGGTAAGGGATTAGCTGTCACTTTTAAAGAAGAACATCCATTTTTCAAAAATTTTGGACTTCAAGACGTAAGTTATAAGGAAGAGGACAGAGCTTTTATTACTTACTATAGAGGTACTACTAGAATAAATGGAGAATATGCAAAAAGTTTTGAATTAGATGAGAGTATGAATTTATCAGAGATTTACAAACTAGTTTATCAAGATAAGAATAAGTACAAAGAACTTGTAGACAGGTTATTGTATTCGAAATCTAACAAATGGAGCTATGAAGAAGAGAGAAGAATACTTTGCCCTCTAATATCTTGTGAAACAAAATCCAAGACAACTATTGAGCCGAATTTTGATCTAAAATTACCTGATAATTTATTAATAAATCTACCTAGCTACCCAGAAATTTGTCTTAAAGAAATACCGTTTGATGCTTTTAGTTCTGTAATTTTCGGTTACTCAGTTAATGAAGTACAAAAACAAGAAATAATTAGCAAGGCTCAGCAGAATCCTCTTTTAAAGCATTTGAAGTTCAGCCAAGCTAAGTTTGATATTTTTGGCGATATCAATATCGTAGACTTATAATGAATAAGTCTTTACAGAAATATAAGCCATGCCATAACAAGGCTTTTTAGCCGCGACTATAGCGGTATCCTGCTGACGACGATGGCGATGTAGTCTATGTCTGGGAGTGGTCGCTCGAATGTTGGAACACTAACAGACACGATAGACTGCACGCCAGCGGCAAAGCAGATACAAGCGGTAGGCGGGATTGGCTACTGTTATCATTAAAACATATAGATAGAACTAAAACGACGGAGGTCATGTGCAATATACCGCAATCATCAAAGACGGTGGTTTGTTTATCCCAAATGTGTTTTCAGACCTAAACCATGGGGGCTCGCATATCGTACAAGTAGAAGTCGACATCGCAGACGTGCGTGAGCAGTTAGACGCAAATGCTGCCGCAAAATCAGCTAAGAAACCGCTAAAAAGACAGCCAAAAAAAGACACACAGAAACTGTCCGCTAAACAAACGCCCAAGCCATCATCCAAGCAATCCCCAGACGTGGATTTGGATACGCTACGCCAGAGTGCTGTTGACGAGCTAGAGGGATTGGACGATAGTGAGCTGAGCGAAATTTTTAAAGCCTATATGAACGATGGACAAGCACCAACCCAGATATCACTAGAGAACCTCTAATCTAAAAAGCTATCAACCAAAAATTTGTAATATAATCACATCAAACCCAGTCAAATCCATTTAAATCAATAACTGTAACAATGATAAAGGCAGTCCCATGACTTACTCGATTTTTTCTCAAACGCCAAACAATGCGCTAAAAGAGCCGATGTTCTTTGGTCAGCCCGTCAACGTGGCGCGCTATGACCAACAAAAGCACCCAATCTTTGAGCAATTGATTGAAAAGCAGCTGTCGTTTTTTTGGCGTCCAGAAGAAGTCGATGTATCACGTGATCGTATCGACTTTAGCAACCTGTCATCGCATGAGCAGCATATATTTTTGAGCAATCTTAAGTACCAGACGCTACTCGACTCTATTCAAGGTCGTAGTCCCAATGTGGTGCTACTGCCGCTCGTGTCTATTCCTGAGCTTGAGACGTGGATTGAGACGTGGTCGTTTAGCGAGACCATTCACTCGCGCAGTTATACCCATATCATTCGTAATATCGTCAATGACCCCAATATTATCTTTGATGACATCATGCAAAACGAACACATTCTAGAGCGTGCCTCTGATATCGCTCAGTACTATGACGAGCTGTACCGTAACTCGCAGCTATATAGCTTGTACGGTGCGGGCACGCACAACATCAATGGCGAGCAAGTCACCGTCGATCTAAAGTCTCTGAAAAAACAGATGTATCTGTGCATCATGGCGGTCAACGTTTTAGAAGCCATCCGTTTTTATGTGTCGTTTGCTTGCTCGTTTGCCTTTGCCGAGCGTAAGCTGATGGAAGGCAATGCTAAGATCATCAAACTCATCGCGCGTGACGAAGCGCTGCATTTGACAGGCACGCAGCATATGCTGAATCTTATGCGCAACGGCCGTGACGATCCTGAGATGGTTGAGATTGCCAATGAGTGCTACGGAGAAAGTATTGAGATCTTCCGTAAGGCCGCCGAGCAAGAAAAAGAATGGGCAGGTTATCTATTCAAAGACGGCTCGATGATTGGTCTAAACAAAGACATTCTGTGCCAGTACATCGAATACATCACCAACTTGCGTATGGAAGCAGTTGGCTTGCCAGCGGCATTCCCGAACTCAAAATCAAACCCGATTCCGTGGATCAATACCTGGTTGTCGTCTGATAACGTGCAAGTGGCGCCGCAAGAGACAGAGATTAGCTCATACTTGGTGGGTCAGATTGACTCTGATTTATCAGACAGCGACTTTGATGACTTTGAATTATAAGAGCTTTGAATTATAAGAGCATAGGATTAACACTATGACTTGGGTAATGACCAGTAAAAAGCAATTTTACTTGCACGATGATGAAAGTCTGCTCGATGGGCTACTACGCACAGGCCACGAGGTCAATTATCAATGCCGCGAGGGCTACTGCGGTAGTTGCCGTGTCAAGCGTATTGCCAGCTCACACACCATTGATTATCCATTTGCGCCACTTGCCATGATTGAAGAAGATGAGATCCTTCCTTGCTGTTGCCGCGTGCGAGGGGTGATTTACATCAATCATGAGCCAATCATAAAATAAGGCTAAAAACAAAAGCGCGTTATCTCTTAGATAACGCGCTTTTTTCTTGTCTATAAAACGCTCAGCGTCCCTATTTATTAAAACAGTCCTTATAAGGGTGCGCCATTTCTTTCAAATAACTGTAGTAGCTCTTCGCGCATACGGTCACGCTCTGCTTCTGACATCATAGGCACCTCTTGTCTCTGATCTTGTAGATTTGGTTGACCTACGCCCCCAAGCGTTTCGTCATGAATCACCACTGGCCGCTCAACAGGCTCTTGCTCTGGTCGCTCTTCTAACAAAATAGTGACCTGCTTATTTTTACCATTACGCAATACCTGAGCATCAAGTTCAGTATCTGGTGATTTACGAGCAACGTATTGGATTAGCGTATTGGCATCCGTCATCTCAACACCATCAATAGTCAAAATGATATCGCCAACTCTTAGACCACTTTTGGCAGCAGGGCCTTGCTCAATCACGTGTAGCACCTCTACACCTGTTGACGTTTCAAGTTGTGTCGGATCGCGCAATTGTGACTGTATCTCAATACCCAGCCAACCACGACTGACTCGGCCATCTTTAATTAAGGCGTTCATCACTTGTTCAACCAGTGCCGTTGGAATGGCAAAACCAATACCCATCGAGCCACCAGAGCGGGAGAATATGACGGTATTAATGCCGACCAATTCACCACGAGCATCAACCAGCGCCCCACCCGAATTACCTGGGTTAATCGCCGCATCGGTTTGAATGAAATCCTCAAACTTATTGACACCAAGTCCCGTACGCCCAGTCGCCGAGATAATACCTTGGGTCACCGTTTGACCCACACCGAAAGGATTACCAATCGCTAGGGCCAAATCACCCACACGAATAGGATTTTCACGGAAACCCAGCGGCGTTAGCCCCGTCATATCGACTTTGATGACGGCCAAATCACTATCAGGATCGGTACCAATAATACTGGCGCGGCTTTTACGGCCATCATTAAAGGCGACGGTAATCTCATCTGCCTTTTCGATGACATGAGCGTTGGTCACGATATACCCATCCTCTGACACAATCACACCAGAGCCTAAGTTAGTATTGCCCTGCTCTTGTGACGGACCACCATGAAATTCAAAAAAACGGCGTAAAACCGGATCATCCATATAAGGGTGCTCTGCCATCGTTTGCGTGGTATAGATATTCACGACCGACTGCGACGCACGGGCGACCGCATTATGATAAGAAGAGATAGGCGCTGGCGTATCAGCCACAGGCTTCGATGCTTGCTGTTCAGCAGTCGAGGTCCTCGGCGGCTCCCACGTGGCCTCCGATGTCGTCTTCATACTCGTAAACAACCAGATAAATGCTGCAACCAGTATCAGCAATAAAATCCAAGGTAACCATTTTAATAAAGACGCCTTGTTGCTGGTGTTCCGAGATGACGACATATAAAACCTCTATAAATTTGAGACAAACAGACGAAGATAAAGACGGCAAACAGCGTGTTATTGACTAAATATAACGCAACCAGTCTAACACTTAACTAAATACCTACGGTTTACCGATTTGACAGGCTCGCGCTCTTAAATTATAACGCCCCGCACGGCTAAGTGGTAACGTATCGTGTACCATTTCAGTTATTCGCTTTCTCTCCTCTTTTACAGCACCATGTTAAAATAGCGCTATAAAGACCATTCATTATGAGCAACCATCTATAATTTTTGATGTTTGCTCCAGTACCATCACAACAAGAACATAACGACAAAAAAAGGGAAAACCATGAGCGCCACTCGTATTTTAACCGAATCCACCCCTTCTACCATTAGCGTACAAGAATTAACGCGATTTTGCGACGATTACTTATCGGCTGATGCTTTTAGAGACTACGCGCCAAATGGTTTACAAGTCGATGGTGGACGCGCTATTCAGCGTATCGTCACTGGTGTCACTGCTTGTGAAGCGTTGATTGACGCGGCCATTGCCGACAAAGCAGACGCCATTATGGTGCATCATGGTTATTTTTGGAAAGGCGAACCTGCGCCCATCACCGGCATGAAAGGCCGGCGTATACGCAAACTCATGCAGCACGGTATCTCTATGATTGGCTACCACCTACCGCTTGATGCCCATCCGCTGATCGGTAACAATGCCAAACTGGCCGACATGCTAGGCATGACCATCACGGGTGCCCTATATCCTAATGAGGCGCATCCTGTTGGTAACATAGCCACTTGCCCACCGCAGAGCGCTCAAAATCTCATTGCCCACATCACCCAGGCCCTAGGACGTGTACCACTACATATTTCTGCTAACGATAGCGCCCACAACAGTACAGACGCTAACATGGAGCATAACAGACTGATCGAACGTGTGGGTATTTGTACTGGCGGGGCCCAAGACATGATTGAGCAAGCCGCATTGATGGGCTGTGATGCGTTTATCTCGGGTGAGATATCTGAGCGTACCACTCATATTGCACGAGAGCTTGGCATTGATTATTTTGCTTGTGGGCACCATGCAACAGAACGGGGCGGTATAAAGGCGCTAGGAGATCTTATTGCCCAGCAGTTTGGGTTGCCAGTGACTTTCATTGATATTGACAACCCCGCCTAACAGGACTCCCCCACACCGCTATTTTTGCCTTTATTGTTTAGATATTTACGCCAAACTTATTTAGTTTATTACCTATATTAGACAACTTTGACTGGTTTTTGCCATTTCTACTTATTAATAATAGCGCTATTTTTAACCGTCTATAGTGCTATTGTTAAGTTTTATCGCTAATTTCTTAACCACACTTGAATAATCTAGGGAGTATCCGCATATTATTACCTGAAGAAAGAATGTCTTGTCATGAGACTTCCCATTTATTACAGCCTCCGGTTATGGCGCTTAAATGATGGTAAATATCCAAAACGCCTTGTTTTAAAAGGTACAAGAGATTTTGGATTGTCTGCTAAATAGTGTGTTGTGTTTGCACAATATGTGGTTAATAGCATAGTACACCTTCGTTTTAGTAGCTCAATAACGGTATTGCATCACTTGATTGATAGCTTATTTTATAAGCATTTTTTCACTATCAAACAAGATTCCTTGCCTGCCCTTATTGCGGAACAATGCAGTGTTAGTACCTGTTTATTCAGTTATAAATGAATGAGTCGGCAGGTACTGACGTTAGCGTAGTAATGATTGAACGACTGTCTAACGAGTATGAATAAAAAATTACTGTGTCGCTCAATTTATCTACGGCTTTGTTTTGTTAACTTATTCATGACCTTACCTGTGTTTAATCTGACGTTGTTTTACTATTAGCAGTATCTACCATCGATGAAGGAATCATCTGATTTATACCCTTCGCGTTGTTTTGCACCCAAATTTTGGTATTGGTGCTTTGAGAGCCGTATTTTCGCCCTCTTAAGTGACACGCCAGTAGATAATGAGCTAATAAAATACGCCACCGCTGCCTTTTATAAAGGGTTTATGAGCGGCACTAGGGTTAAACAAAGGATGTCACGCTTTTATTATGAATGAAGCAGCGTGATGTTCTCTAAAATGTAACAGTGATGTGTGTGTCTCTAGTAAACGTACACTCATTCGCATTTTACGGTAAGCAGGATGGCTAAAATCAGGAGACATCCATGCAGCGTATTACTTATCGTGTAAAAGTATCTGCGCAAGGGGCAAAACGCCGTATTTCTTATTTACTGCGTCCATCTAAGCGCCTACTGAACACTAAAAGTAACATCGTTTCATCCGTTACCCCGACGACATCGTCGCGTTTTGCCCGAACCAAAAAGCTGGCGCAGGTCTCTAGTATCGCGCTGCTTTCTCTACCTGCCCAAAGTCTCACGACAATGGGAACGCAGGTGCGAACCTATGACAATGTCATGCTACAAAACACCTTAACCGTAGCCGCGGTTCCAGGCGACAGTACTTATTTTGCCACTGATGGTTTCCAACATGGTTTTGGTTTTGATTTGGTGCGTACTTATGCGGACGAGCTTGGTGTTGATATTGATCTAAAAGCTTATGCCAATGAGGAAGCGGCCCTAAAAGCCATAAGATCAGGTGAGGCGGATATGGCATTAACTACGGCCAGTACCAAATTAAAAAGCCAGCTTAATTTGTCGTCTATTAATGTCAGTTGTGGTTATGATGCCAGCTTAACAAAGAACGGCTTGCACCCAAAGGTTAGCTGGACATTTAGCTCACCCAATGACCCACTCTCAAAAAAAGCCAGTTACTTCTTGTGTGATAGCATCAAATTACAAAACACGCAAAAACTGGCTGCCTTCTATAATCAAAACTTATTGAAAGATGCTTACAGTCAAGATCATTTCCAAAGAACACTGACAGAAAAGCTGCCTGATTATCAGTCTTCTTTTGAAGAACAAGCCCGCAATTACAATCATGACTGGGAGCTACTGGTCGCCATGGGCTATCAAGAGTCTCATCTTGATGCCAATGCGGTATCACCCACTGGGGTACGCGGTTTAATGATGCTGACCAATAATACGGCCAAAGCGATGGGTGTTTCAGACCGCGTTGACCCTTATCAAAGCATCGGCGGCGGTGCGCGCTATTTAGAGCAAATGAAAGGTGAGTTTGCTGATGTGCCAAAGACTGACCGTATTTGGTTTGCGCTTGCTGGCTACAATATGGGGCCAAACGCCATAAAAAACATTCAGCGTAAATTAAGAGATCAAGGTATCGATGATAAAAGCTGGGCCAACGTCTATGCCTATTTAGCTGACAATAGAGCCTCTAATAGCCGCTATGGTCAAGCGATGCATTATGTGAGTAATATCAGAAGCTACCTTGAGACGATAAAGACTCAGACCGTTTAATCAACAAACACTGTGGCACGTTTTTAGCTAAAAAAAGCGGCTCTTATAAAGAGCCGCTTTTTTGTGCAGGTTGATTGACTGTTGATCAGTTTACACTGACTATCCCCATCACGCGCTTATTAGCGATTGGGGACGGTGAGACGTTGACCACGTTGTAACATAGTATCAGCCGCTATATTGTTCATCTCAGCCAGCTCTTGCGTAGACACGCCATATTTACGCGCTAGTCCAATCAGACTGTCTCCTGAACCAACGGTATAGCTGACAGTCACTTTTGGTACTTTAAGCGTTTGTCCACGCTGTAGTTGTGCATTGGTCGCCAAGTTGTTGGTCGCAGCCAAGTCTTCTACCGAAACACCAAATTGACGTGCTAGCGCTATCAAACCATCGCCTGATTGCACTTTGTAATTTTCCGTATTGCCCAGTTTTTTGCCATTACTACTCGCTGTGCTAGCAGAGCTGCTATTGCTTTGAGTGGTACTAGAAGCCACAGCAGCGCTACCACTAGCGGGAATAGTAATGGTACGACCGAGTATCAGATTGGAGTTCGTTGTTAGATTGTTTGCTGCTGCTAAATCACTTAAGCCAATATTATAGCGTTTCGCAACACCTGTTAAAGTGTCCCCTGATTTTACTTTATAACTGACTTCTTTATCATTTAGTTGACGGTCTACCAACTCTTTAGAGGCTGGTACTTTGATGGTTTGTCCACGTTGCAAGCGAGCTTTGGCACCAAAGTTGCTGTTCACTGCCGCAAGCTCTGTTGGGCTGACTCCCACACTATTCGCAATTCCGATTAAGGTATCGCCTGCTTTTACTTTATAGTTGGTCGTCGCCACCGAGCCTGAATTACTCGTGCTACTCGTGCTTGTCGCCGAATTAAAGTCAACGCTAGCAGGTACTTTAAGCGTTTGACCGACGTACAATGAGTCTGTGGCACCAATTCCATTTAGACTAGCTAACGTAGCTGTGGGAACATTAAACTGACGTGCTAACGCTATCAAACCATCGCCTGCTTTTACTTTATAGTTTTTAGTGGCCGTGGTCGATTTGCTTGGTTTAGTGGACGGTGCGGCAGGTGTCGTCGCAGGCGCCGTCACTTTGCCTGGTATTAACCATAGCTTTTGCCCTCTAAGTAAGTCGGCACGGCTGCTTAAATTATTGTAGCTGGCGAGCTGAGTGACGGACAAACCAAAGCGATTCGCCGTACCAATCAGCGTATCGCCGCCTTGTACGACATAGCTATCTGGCTGCTTTGCCGCTGCATTATTGGCATTACTTAATGGCTCAATAGTTTTGGCATTATACAAATACAAGGTGCTACCAGATAACAGCTTGGCACTGGCATCTATTTGGTTCCACTCTGCGATATCACGCCAATTCACACCCGCACGACTGGCTATATTAGACAACGTATCCCCACGTTTTACCGTGTAAGTGGTACGCGTACCTTGCGGTTTTGGCTTACTTACCGATGTCTTCGCAAAGCTAAGTCTCTTCTCTTCGCCACTGGCTTCTAGAATCGACTGCTGTGTCTGTACGGCTGATAAATTGATATTACCATCCGCATTGACCACGTTGGTCTCAGACGTGTTGTTTCGAATTTGGGTAGCAATAAAGTCGCGCTCTTCTTTGCTTAGCGGCGGTTCTTGGACAATGGTATTGTTCTGTGTGATCTGCGCAGAGGTAGTCGGTAGACTGTTGCTGCTTTTAAGTTCAGCGTTGATTTTACTCGTTTCCGCCGTCGTCAATGGTGGCTCAGTACGGACCGAGGCATTGTTGCTATAAACAGAGCTGCTCGTCTGTGTGGCGGATGGTGAGATATAACTTGTCGTTTGCTGAGGTACGCTAGCGTTAGCGGCATACTCAGCCAGAGCACTACCAGTCGTTGGCAATGACGAGCTACTGTACGGTTTGCTATTGTAACTTGGCGTTGTCGTTGGGCTGCTCGTGTTACTAGACGCGAGTACATTGCCTGTACCGTTCCCTCTTAATAAGCTCAGTTTGGCGTCAGCATTGAGGCTAACATCGTTAGGAATAATAACACGCTGCGGCCCTGAAGAATCGACGCGTCCTGATGTGAGCGCTGTGTTTAATCTTTCTAGCTCATCATAAGTCACGCCAGTGAGCTGTGCCACCTCAGACAAGCTGACACCATAGTTAACTGGTACGCTACGGAAATGCTGTCGGTTGGCAATGGCTGGTAGATACACGCCATACTGTTCAGGTTTGGCAACGATTTCGGCAACAGCCAAAAAGCGCGGCACATAGTTCATGGTTTCAGTCGGTAATCTAAGTGACCAATAGTCAGTGGGTAAGCCTTGGGCTTTGTTGGCATCAATCGCCCTTTGCACACGACCTGGGCCAGCATTATAGGCGGCTAATGCCAACTCCCAACTCCCAAACTGATTGTGTAGCGCAGTTAAAAAGTCATAAGCGGCACGCGTTGATTCAATCACATCACGGCGACCATCGTAGGTACTGCTTTGATTCAAACCATAAATTCGACCAGTACTTGGAATAAATTGCCACAAACCTGCGGCGGCAGCACTACTGGTACCACTTGGATCGTAAGAGCTCTCAATCACTGGTAACAAAGCCAGCTCTGTTGGAATATTACGACGTTCAGCTTCTCGTACAGTGTGATAGATATAGCGACTGGCACGCGCAGTCAAACGGTTGAGATAGTCCTGCCTGCTGGTAAACCAACTTTTTTGTCCCTCGATACGCTGATTATAAATCGGCTGACCACCATTCATACGATACCCAGCACGCAGACGATTCCATAAATCACCGTACTGCTGAATGGCAAGTTTATTGCCTTCTACCATCGTCATGTCAGTGGCTTCTAGTAAGTCGGCCAACTCGTCCAGACTGTCCGCATCCAAAAACGCAGTCGAGTAATCATTACTACTTGACGTAGTGGCTTGAGTAGCAGGACGTTTGGTAATGACAGATGAGCTATTGGTCGCACCCTTTTTTACCGCTGACGTGTTACTACAAGCACTGATAAGTAAAGTGGATACCGCAAGCGTCAACGGCAACGCAATAAATGAGCGAGAATTTGATAGCACAGTAGACATGATATTGAAAGTTTCCTAACGACAAGAAGTGATAAGATAAAAGTGTTTGATAGTACAGTACTCAATGTAAAGCAAAGCCCAATTTAATACAAACAGATAATCGCCATCAGTTGAGTCAGCATTCTAATTACTCACCTAAGAGAACTAACGGTTCGATATATTGAGCCGATAATAACTATTGAGAGCTGCTTATTGGCTTTACGACAAGCCTTGTTAAGGGATCAACCGTGTTTAATTAATAGAAGATAAATACCGTTTTGATTAGGGCTTGATTAATATTTAATTAATCGTTACTTGTGATACCGCACGCAGTAGCACGGCATTGCCCGTTGATGCCGACAGTGTCACTCTTGATGTGGTGATAAATGAGACTTTTTGGCCATCCTTGACCCAGCTTTCATTGGTTGTGACATTGGCTTTGGCCTGCGCCCCTGTAATGACGATGTTATCTACCGAGATATCATAGCGATAATTAGAAGTGTTACTCCAGCTGTTTTGCAACAATCTCAAATAAGCATCTTTATCTAAGCTGGTAGATTTCCCTTTTCTAGACATCGAAATGAGCGCATCATCAGCCACAAGACTAGCGACTTGGTTGATATTTTGGTTATTTGCTGATGTCTTCATGGCCGCGACATAATTTTGCACCAAAGCTTCGGTCATGGTTGCAGCTTGCGCACTGATACTGACAGTACTCGCCACGGCAACTACCGCAGCCACACTAGCACTTTTCACTAATAGCGCCAAAAGCCCTTTTCCCCACAATCGTTTCATGATTATCCTTAGTGATACTGTTTTCGTTATTGTCACTCATTGTTGACACGTGCATTGTTGACACATGGTCACATCGTGACGATTAGCGCGCTTTTCTCAGTTGAGCCAGTCAGTTGAGTCAGTAGTTTACATTTTGGCCGTCATGAGCAATCGATTGAATGCTTTTACGACCATGCTACCTTCCGTTTAAACGACAGGTTTTTAACCATCACTCTTTTAACAGTCACGATAGCTTATGTGTATCATAGAGTGAGACTATCATTCAATTCTCACAGTTATGTGACACCCTGTGTAATTATTGCGTATACCGACCCATAAGTGGTGGAGGCTCCAAAGATAGCAATAATATCCTACTTTTCTATTTACTATGGGTCATCCACGCCATTCTAAAAGTAAATGACTCTAAAACCAAGCCTACCTAAAACTTAGTATCAGCACTATTATCTTCATAGTGCTCATCATCACTGAGCTTCATGCCCAGACGCTCTACCCGTCTGTCCATCATTTGTCGAGCTAAGGCCTGCATATCTTCAACGCGATCTATTTCATCGACAATCTCAAGGCCCAATAACGTTTCAAACACATCCTCTAAAGTCACCAAACCTTTGACCTCGCCATACTCACCAACCGTAATCGCAATATGAATGCGGTTTTTTAACATAAGCTCTAATAAGTCAAACAGTTTCATTTTTGAGAATACAAACGTAATGTCGCGCTTAAACTGGGTCAAAGGCTTATGCATCGCATGATTAACTTTTGCTAATAACATGTCTGTTTTTAACACAAAGCCTGTAATATTGTCTAAATCACCATCATAAATGGGCAACCGTGAAAACGTAAGTTTGGGGCGATCCACCAGTAATTCAGCAACGGTTTTGTTCTCTTCAAACGCTAGCATGACCGAACGCGGGGTCATGATGTCCTCGACCTTAATAGCGCCAAACGCCAGTAAGTTACGAATAATACGCGATTCTAATGGGTCGATTTGACCTGACTCTTCACCAATACTAGCAAGCGCCGCAAACTCACGACGGCTAAACGTTTGTGGTTCTTTGCCGCGCACAAGCAGCTTCGTTAGCCGCTCTGAGACCCAAATGAGCGGATACAGTAGTAGAATAATACCGCGAACGAAGTAGGCAACGATACCGCTAAGCTGACGCCAATACATAGTTCCGAGTGTCTTTGGAATAATCTCGGATAAGAATAAAATAGCCAACGTCATAATCGCAGAAAACAGCCCAAACCAAGCACTCCCAAATACAATCGTAGCTTGGGCGCCCGCGCCAATAGAACCTAAGGTATGAGCCACTGTATTCAAGGTCAAAATAGCCGCTAACGACTGATCGATGTTATCAACCTTTAATTGTCTTAGCATGTTTGCTTTTTTTGGATTTTGTTCTTGCACATCAGCGATATAAGACGGTGTCATACTGAGTAGTGAGGACTCTGCTAAAGAACAGACAAACGAGATGCCGATGGCGACCACCACAAACAATATCAGTAGCAGTACACTGATAGCCGTTGGCTCTGCGAGGGCTTCTGTGGTTGCTACGCCCCCCACTGCAAAGGCAGGATAAGGCAATAGCGTCATGAGCATGGCAAACAATGCCGCTAGCCGCGAGACGGGACTCCTACGATCAAGAGGCTTGCAATGGCGCGTTGTCGGAGGAGGTTTAGCAGACGCTTCTTTATGAGCGCGCGCACGACACAAACGAGGGAAAAGCATAAAAGTGGTGAACAAGTTCGGTAACCTAAACAAATAAGAGGAAAAAGGGACAGTAGTCTAATAAACAAAGACGACTAAACACAAATAACTACTGCCATTTGATAGTAGCACTGATGCTACTATTTCACAATAAGACACTGTTTTTATGTCTTTATTTTTTGATACCCTTTATTTCCCTACGATGACCTATCAGCCTGTTAATAGGTGAAGTTTGCTCCACTTTCAGCGCTTTGCCAGTAGAAAAACATTCTCAGCCTATTATTAACAGTTACCAAGTCTGGGATTTTTTGTTACTATGCGTTTAATTTTATTATTGTCCATGACTTACTGAGAGAAACTATGAGCTTATTTATCCAAGCTGCCCATGCTGCCCCAGAAACTGCAGGTGCTGCGTCCCTATTTGGTCAAATCCTACTGCCTGTCGCTTTTTTTGCAATTTTCTATTTTTTGGTGATTCGCCCGCAGTCTAAGCGTACCAAGGAGCACCGTGCCATGGTCAACTCACTGACTGTGGGTAGTGAAATCATCTTTGCTGGTGGTTTAATGGGTCGTATTAAAGACTTAGAAGGCGACTATGCAGTGGTTAGCCTAAATAACAACACAGATGTAAAGGTACAACGTGCTTCAGTTATTTCAGTATTGCCGGCTGGCACTATCGAAAGCGTTTAATTATTACTAGCTTTTTAGTAGTGATTTTTTAACAGTCGTATCCTTAATGGATATAACGACTAAAAAATGACCGTACATTGTTTACGGTCATTTTTCGCTATTAAAGCAGTGAGGGAAAGTGGCGATAGTCAGCTTACTTTTCCAACACACTGTCCTTATCAGTTTCCTCTATAAGATTTATGGTGACTAGATAAAGATACCTCTGTATTATTTGCTTTACTGTTTTACGCGTTACTATCATCGCGGATGATCGCAATGGTGCATTACCATGAGTGCTGAATACGGCATTCGACCATCGCTATCGCTAACTTCCCATCTGCTAACGTGTGGCCCACGTCGCCAGTCGTTTATCAACCTAAAGAAGTGATTATGCAATATCCCGCTTGGAAATACTTACTTATTGCCGTCGTGCTAATCATTGCCGGTCTATATGCTGCCCCGAACCTCTACCCTGACGAACCTGCCGTGCAGATTACTAGCGCAGCCGCAGGTACACAGCTGTCTGAAGGTATCTTGACCCAGTCTCAGAGCTTGCTTGAAGAGGCTGGACTGAACAATCATGATGGCACGTTTGAGGGCAACAGTGCGCTAGTACGCCTTGACAATCCAGTCGACCAGCTAAAAGCACAAGAAGTGCTACGTCAGAACTTAGGCGAAGACTATGTGGTCGCGCTTAACTTGGCGCAGACGACCCCGCAGTGGCTACGTGATATCGGGGCAAAACCGATGAAACTGGGTCTTGATTTACGGGGCGGTGTACGTTTTGTGCTAGAAGTCGATATGGATAAGGCGCTTGAGCAGCGTTTGACCAGTGCTAGCCGTGATATGCGTCGTGAGCTACGATCTGAGCGAATTGCGATTAAAGGCATTAAAACTGAAGAACGAAGTGTGGTACTACATTTTGCAGATACAGACACGCGTAACCGTGCACAGAACGTGCTACAAGGTTCGATGGGCAACACGTTTAGCTTGCAATCTTCAATAGATGCCCAAGGTCCTGCGTTAATTCTAGCCTACAACGATGCCACACTCGATGAAATCAACAGTTATGCGGTCAATCAAAACTTAACGACCTTACGTAACCGTATTGCCGAGCTCGGTGTGACTGAAGCTTTAGTACAATCACAAGGTGCTAGTCGTATCGTCGTTGAGCTACCAGGTGTACAAGATACCGCAGAAGCCAAGCGTGTCCTTGGACGTACTGCCAACCTTGAGTTCCGTATGGTCGCTGAAGACAGCGAAAACTACATGGGTGGTATTCCGCCTGCAGGGACTGAAGCCTTCCCATTTGAAACACTCGATGGCCCCCCTGTATTGCTTGAGCGCCAAGCGATTGTGACTGGTGATAAAGTGACCAATGCGCAAACTGGCGTTGACGAAAGCGGCTCTCCTGAAGTGAGTATTACCTTGGATAGTGCTGGCGGTAAGCTCATGCAGAACGCCACACGTACTGCTGTTGGTAAGCAGATGGCCGTATTGTTTATCGAAAACAAGCAAAGAATCACTTATGAAGAAGACCCAGCAACTGGCGAGACTGTTGAAGTTAGAACGCCTTATGCTGAAACCAAAGTCATCAACCGTGCCAACATTCAAGCGGTACTTGGCTCATCATTTCGTATTACTGGTCTTGACAGCAGTGCGGAAGCCGCCGAGCTTGCCCTTTTGTTACGCTCAGGCGCACTTGCTGCACCGATGTACTTTGTAGAAGAACGCACCATCGGCCCATCATTAGGTCAAGAAAATATTGATAAAGGCTTGTTCTCTACTCAGGTCGGTTATCTTTTAGTCTTTGTCTTTATGATTATTTTCTATCGTCTGTTTGGTGTTATTGCTAACGTGGCACTAGCTGTGAACGTTATTATTATCATTGCCATTATGTCCATTTTAGGTTCCTCACTGACCCTGCCTGGTATCGCTGGTATCGTCTTAACCATCGGTATGGCGGTCGATGCCAACGTGCTGATCTTTGAGCGAATACGGGAGGAGATTGCAAACGGGGTACGGCCAAAATCCGCTATCGTGGCAGGTTTTGACCGAGCATTTAGTAGTATTTTCGATGCCAACATTACCACCTTATTGGTCGCATTTATTCTATTTGCAATTGGTACTGGCCCGATTAAAGGCTTTGCGATTACGCTAGCTATTGGTATTGTCAGCTCACTATTTACCGCTATTTTGGTCACACGTGCGCTGGTACAAATTGCTTACGGTAAGCGTAAATCTATCAAACGTTTGAGCATCGGTTAGGAGAACACTATGGCGATCGATAAGAACAATCCTCTAGAACAGCAAAATACCCCAGATCGGAATGGTTCAGGTGGCTCAGACACTACTAATGCCAGCACGCGCCGACGCAAAAAACCACGCCGCGATGGTAAAGGCAGTAACACCCAAACCAATAACCCGGCCACGGCAAACACGAGTAAAAATAAGACTCGCCGTAGTGGTAAAGGTAGCGGAAAAACCAGTCAAGCATTGGCCACGCAAGCCCTTGATACCAACACCGCTATTGACCCTGATTTAGCACTGGGTGATGCAGCTGACGATGCAGCCGCACAAGCTGAAGGTGGTATCAAAGCCGTTGGTAACCAACGCATCATTCCATTTATGAAGATAGAAAAGCCAATGGCGATTTTGTCTTTACTGATGGTCATTGCTAGTATTATTGCTATCGCAGTAAACGGTCTGAACCTAGGGCTGGATTTTACTGGTGGTGTCTCCGCAGACGTGCGTTACGAGCAGCCTGTTGAGCAGGTTGAAGTCGTGCAAGCGTTGGCTGATAACGGTTTTGATGATGCGGTGGTGCAGTACCTTGGTACGCGAGAGGAGCTACTGGTACGTCTGCCGCCTCAGTCTGACAACATCGATGGACTTAGTGCCAGCCTGACTCAAGCTTTAGCCCTGCCTAATAATACTGCTGAGATCAGTAACGTTAATATTATCGGTAGCCAAGTTGGTAATGAAGTTTACTTAAACTCAGTCATGGCGTTAGCATTGGCACTCCTTTGTATGCTCGGTTACGTTGCCCTACGTTTTCAGTTTAAACTGTCTCTTGGCGCGGTTCTATCGCTGTTCCATGACGCTATCGTGACTATTGGCGTTTTTGCCTTATTTGGTTTCCCATTTGATTTGACCGTCTTAGCAGCTATTTTGGCGTTGATTGGTTACTCACTGAACGATACTATCGTCGTTTATGATCGTATTCGTGAAAACTTCCGCCGTGTCCGGGGTATCACACCGCGCCAGACCATTGATTTATCGTTAACAGAAACCCTGCGCCGTACGATTATGACCATCTCAACCGTCTTATTGGTTGTCCTTGCTATGATGTTCTTAGGCGGTGATGGCCTGTACTGGTTCTCAGTGGCGCTCTTCATTGGTTTACTTGCTGGTACTTACTCATCCACTTATATTGCAAGTTCAATCCCACTGCGTATGGGTCTATCGCGTGATGACTTTATCGTAAAAGTAAAACCAGAGTTTGAAGAAGAAATTGTCACTTTTAATGATCCAAAAATGTTTGAATAGAATAATGATCAATAATACCCAATCGTGATTCGTTAAACGGTTGATTGAACGGTAATGACGTTTAATAAAGGCACCTGACTCGTGAATAATGAGTCTAGGTGCTTTTGTCTTTGTAGCTGTTTTTTGCTGAATGAGCAAAAATGCTACGCTTGCCTCGTGGCGTCAATTAACGAACCGCACTCTCTTTATTGTTTAAGCATAAACGAGTCGAAAACACCAATGACTATCTCGCCGCCATCTAGCACGATGCCACCGATTGATACCCGATATACCCGTATCATTGCTATTGCCTTGCCCGTATTATTGGCCAACTTGGCCATGCCGTTACAAAGCGTTATCGATACAGCGATTGTGGGCAATATGAACGATACCGCCAAACTTGCGGGTATGGGCTTGGCCATACAGTTGTTGTCCTTGTTACTCGTCAGTTTTAACTTTTTACAGTACGCCTCGTCTGGGCTGTCGGCGCAAGCGCTGGGAGAGTTGGCCAACCACGGTGATAGTCCTATAAACGCCACGGCAACGTCATCACCTTTGACGCCATCCCCCCTACTGTCTATTTTGCAACGTGCCTTACTATTGGCCTTTGTTATCGGGGCTATTTTGCTACTCGCAAAGCCTTGGCTGATTGACGTCGGTTTACAAGCTTTATCAGCCAACCCTGCCAGTGGTCTTGCGGCAAAGACCTATTTAGACGTACGCTTTTGGGGGGTTATCGCTGAGCTGATGAACTTTGCCTTTATTGGTTGGTTTGCCGGTCAAGGCAAAACACGTTATATGCTCTATCAGCAGGGCTTTATTGCCATCCTTAACGTTGGACTAACTTTGTTCTTTGTCTTTGTGATGCAGATGGGGTTGGTTGGTGTGGCACTGGGCACCACCATCGCATTTTGGTTGGGTGTGTTATTGGCTTTATGGCTCAGTCGTCAACATCTGCAAATATCTTGGTTGGCACTGTTTGAGGCTGATCGGCAACATTTCACTAAAGAAAAGATGCTTAGGCTATTTTCACTTAATAAAGATATTTTTATCCGTACGCTTATCTTAACGTTAAGCTTTGCTTGGATTACGCGTCTTTCCGCCCAAGGTGGCGACGTCATACTGGCTGCCAATGCCATTTTACTGCAAGTACTTAGTATCTCAGCCTTTGCCCTTGATGGCGTGGCAGTATCCGCTGAAACCTTGAGCGGTCAAGCTGCGGGACGCCGCGATTGGACGCGTTTTCGTGTTATCGTGATGCGCACAGGTGTGGTCAGTTATGGGCTGGCCGTGTCGTTAAGTGCGACATGGTGGCTTGCCATGCCAACGTACTTGCAATTTATGACCAATATCGACTCCGTCTTTGCGCTTGCTTATGATTACCATCTTTATGCAGTACTGCTACCCATCGTCGGGGTCGGCGCCTATTGGTTGGACGGCATATTTTTTGGCTTAACTGCTGGTAGTGTGATCCGCAATGCTGCTCTGATACTAGCCGCTATATTTTTCCCCCTTAGCTGGCTGCTCTATCAGCAGTGGGACATGACAGGCATTTGGCTAAGTGTCTGGTGTTTATTGTTATTGAGAATGATTATTTTAGGTGGCTTCTTGTACCGCGCTCAGCAAACAGGTCGCTATGAAAAATTACAGTAATAAAGGTTAGGATATTACGTGACGACGCATTCAAATGAATTAAATCAGCAGTTTGAAGCCCGATATGACTGGGCTGAAGGCTTCAAAAAAAGCTTGCCAGTAGCCATGGGCTATTTACCGGCAGGCATTGCCTTTGGGGTGCTGGCACAAGTTGCTGGACTCCCTATATGGGCAGTCATTATGCTTAGTGTCATTCTATATGCAGGCGCTGCTCAATACGCTTGTTTGCCGATGCTAAGCGCTGGTTTACCGATTGGCAATATCGCAACCAACATTGCCGCTATTAATTTGCGCCATGTGTTTTATGGTATGCCATTACTGCAGTATCTACCAACACGCAAACTTGCCCGAACCTATTGCTTGTTTGCACTGACGGACGAGACCTTTTCGGTCATGACCAGTTTGCCGAATGAGGTACGGTCAGCTTTGATACTGCCGATCAGTCTTTTTAACCAAAGCTGGTGGGTGCTAGCAAGTGTGATTGGCGTAATGATCGGCAGTACACTCAGCGATTTGGTCCCACACTTGGATTTTGCCTTGGTTTGTCTGTTTGTCATTTTGGCTTATGAGCAGTTTCAAAGTATCAAACGTTATTTTCCCATTGGCATTGCTGTAATCTCTTTAGCCGTAGCTTCTATTTTCACTAGCAACTGGCTGTTGTTGGTAGCGATTACCATTTGTATGCTATTAATTTTAGCCCGTGGTTTTTGGACACAGCACAGCTTGCTAGGAGAAACCGATGAGTAGTAGCTATCTTATTTTTGCCACTTTTGCGATGGCCGCTGTTACCTTTATGATTCGCGCCCTTCCCGCTTTGATCCCTAAGCAGCTTTTGGACACGCCTTGGCTCCATCGACTGAATGAGAGCTTACCGCTATCAGTCATGGTCTTGCTTATGTTAACCAGCCTCTCTTATCAGGACTTGTCTGCGTCTACTGATCTAAATAGCGCAGATTTACATTTGCTAATGGCACAAGTTGGCGCGCTACTTTTGGTGTTATTAATTTATCATATCAGCCGTCAGCTACTGGTAAGTATGGTCGTCGGTATCGCTGCGATTAACGGCTTGCTGTGGATATTCACCAATTTTCTAAGCTAACAGCAGTACCAATCATTAAGACCAATCGATAGTGCCAATTCACCATCATAATCAATCGTCCTATCTAAAAAAGGCTGCATTCTAATAAGAATATGAACTGACCCCCAAATGTTGGACGGTTTAAGTTTATATCAAGGACTGAGTTCTG